>CAWCKL010000004.1:0-306099 GCA_963796095.1 uncultured Acidobacteriota bacterium | reverse complement strand
TTGCCTGCGGTAAGAGCCATTCAGCGCGCAATTATAGCTGAGCAACGAGTTGCTGCCGATGCAAGGGTTCTGGATGGTTGGTCGGCTTAACCGGCCAAACTGTTTGATTATTAACGAGCTTACGCTGAAATAAGGTCCAAACAGATTTGGACCGGTTATTTTTAGCAAACAAGAAACTGCCAATGCGTTCCCAATAATTTCCGGTTGGCCCGTCACTCGACCAACGTGCGCCTCTCGGAACTTCTTCTCCTGCCAACTCGTATTTCTTGCACAGGGTGTTCGGTTACGATGGCTTGCGTTAGCGACGAGTTCGAGGGACTGAAGTGTCTGCCCATAACAATCCAGCAGAAGGATTTCTGCGTCGGAACGACTCTGACGAGGAGTTGATATGAAGTTTTTGCCACTGGTGCTTGCGTTGCTTCTCCCCGTGGCGGCCTTTGCGCGTCCTGCTTCAAACGAGCCGGAGCCGAGCCGAATCTGGATAACTGACGTGACCATCGTCTCACCGGAAAATCTCGCTGATCTCGCCAAGGGCAGCGTGCTGATTGAGAACGAACGCATTGCGCGCGTTGAGAGGAAAGCGAGCGCCAAGCCGCCCGCCCGCGCCACCGTTGTGTCGGGCGAAGGAGGCTTTCTCATCCCCGGCCTCATTGATTCGCACGTCCATCTCGCGTCAATTCCTGGGGTTACTCTCGAGCTCATGTTGAATTCTGACGCGGCCCACGCAATGATGCTAGCGGACTACTACAAGCAGCTGCCGCGTTCCTATCTGTACTTCGGCTACACCACGCTCATTGACCTGGCCGTCGTCAAACGCGAGGTTCTGGACGACTTCCGCCGCGCTCCGCTTCATCCCGACCTCTATGACTGCGGCCCATCCCTGCCGCTAGCGAACGGCTATCCCATGTCCTTTCCGCCTCCGGTGCTGCGATTCCAACTCTTTCCGAATTTCCTTTACGACCTGGCGCAGTCCGCTAATATTCCCGCCGAGTACAAGCCGCAGGATCACACTCCCGCGGCAGCCGTCGCCGCCGACAAGCGCGCCGGCGCCATTTGCGTCAAGACCTACTTCGAGCACGGCTTCGGCAAGGACAGGAATCTGCCGGTCATCACGCCTGCCATGGCGGCAGGAGTGCGCAACGCCGCGACCGCAAACGGTCTGGTGATGATGATGCATGCCAATTCTTTCGAAGCCCAGCAGTTCGCCGTTAACGCGGATGTGGACGTCATCGCGCACGGCATGTGGAATTGGGGAGCGCTCGATAAGCAGCCCGAACTTCCACCGGAGATCAAAACCCTGCTCGACCGCATTGTGCAAAAGAGAACGGGATATCAAGCGACGATTCAAGTGATGCGAGGACTGCGGACTTACTTCGATCCCGAATATTTGAAGATGCCGGAGATTCCCCAGATCATTCCTGCGCCACTGCTCGCCTGGTTCAACTCGCCTGAAGGCAAGTGGTTCAGAAAAGAACTTGACGAGGACAACACGCCCGACGCTGAGGTGCGCGAGGGAATCGACCGCGGTCCGATCCGCCGTGTACGCCAGGTGGTCGGCTATCTCGCAGCCAGGAACGCCAACTTCCTCTTTGGCACCGACACGCCCTCTGCTCCTACCTACGGGAATCTGCCCGGCCTGAACGGCTATCTGGAGATGCAGCAACTGCATGAAGCGGGGTTGTCGCTCGAGCAGATCTTCAAAGCCGCAACCATCAACAATGCCCGCGAGTTCAAGCTCGACTCACAGGTGGGAAGCATTGAACCTGGCAAGATCGCCAATCTCGTTCTGCTAAGAAAATCGCCGTTGGAAAGCGTGGATGCCTACGACCGCATCGTCACAGTTTGGGTTCATGGAAGGCCAATCTCCCGCGACAGTTTGGCAGTTAGCCCAAACAAGTAGTCCATTATTCTTGCAGGATTGCGAGCAGATTGTCGGCAAACCTTACCTTGGGATTACTTCCTGCTTGCCCGTCAATCTGCCGGGACTGGGACAGCGTCTTCGGTAGATGGCGGACGCGGGTTTTTCTTCACCAGAAGATGATAAATAGGATAGCTGAGCGCAATCAGGATCAAGGTGAAAAGAGCGTTTTTCAGATCGCCGACAATGGATGCGACGAGAAACGCTGCCGAAGCCAGCAGAACGCCCCCATTCGTCCATGGATAGCCCCACATCTTGAAAGGTCTCGGAAGGTCGGGCTCGCGTGCTCTCAGCACGAATAAGGCGCAAAACCCTGACAAATACACCGTCACGAAGAGAAATGAAGCCATGGCAACCAGCTTTTCAAAACCGCCGCTGAGGACCAGCGTGATGGCCGCGAGCGTGCCGAGCAACAGGGCTATCGTGGGAGTTCCCCCCGGGTTGACTGATGCTACTGCCCGCGGAAGCAAGCCGTCACGGCTCATGGCGAAAAGAATTCGCGGCATCAATAGCATCACCGCATTGATCGTGCTGACGGCGGCAACGAGCGAGACAATCAGGATGAGAAGTTGGCCGCGAGAGCCGAAAATTGCCATGGCGGCATCGGCGGCCGGCATCTGTGAAGCTGCCAGTCGCGCCATGGGCAGAACGTGAAGCAGGGCAGCATTGACCAGCAGAAAGATCCCGATACAAGCCAGCACTCCACCGATCGATGAGCGCGGCAGATTCCGGGCCGGATCCTGATCCTCCTCCATGAAATAGATCGCTCCATACCATCCGTCGTAAGTAACAATGATTGGCTGCAGAGCCACGAGAAGAGCGAGGAGAAGTCCACCCCGCGGCAACGCTAAAGTCGTGGGCGCGGCGGAAGCGGCGAGTCCGCCACCCGGAGAAATTGCGAAACACGCGGCCACAAATAACACCAGCCCAAGGGCCTTGGCAAGGCTGGTAAGTTCCTGCGTGCGGCTGCCCGAACGCAGGCCGAGCCAATTCAAAAGCGTGAGAACGCACAAGCTGGCAACGGCAATCAGTTTGACATCTCCACGGAACGCAGGTTGAAGTGCAGCGGCAAACTCACCGAAAGCAATCGCCAAATACGCCAGCGCCGCGGACTGCACAATCCAATCGCAGCATCCCACCAGGAATCCGCTGTACTCGCCAAACGCTCGTCGAGAATAGACGTACCATCCTCCCGCGCGCGGAAGCATGGTTCCAAGTTCCGTGACGGAGAGAGTGCAGAAGAAAGCGTAAACGCCCCCCCAAAGCCAAGCCGCTATCACGAGTCCCGAGCTTTGCAAGCGAGCGGCAATTTCGCCAGGGGTGCGCAGGATTCCGGAGCCGACGGTGCCTCCGACAATAACCGCGATTCCAAAGCCGACGCCGACAATGCGCAGCAGATGTCCTTTTGGACGCGTTGGAGAGAGCGGGGCGGGTACAGATTTCGTGCCAGAAGAGAGAACTATAGGCGCGAGTGATTATAGTCGTACAGGAGCGACCTCCGAGCCAAATTCAACAGTCTTGGATGGTTTGTCGGCCAACCTTCCACAACCGCGCACCCAGCTCAAGGGTTGGGCTCGATGCCAATACGATCATTAACGGCTGATCGAAGTCCGCTGCTTGCAGCCAAGGTAACGTTGGGTCGTCTGTTCTGAGCTGTTCCCAGTTCGAATTGAAACTTCCTGAAGCGAATTGCAGGGACGATTAAGGGAACCGCCAACGCCATCCAGTCGCTGACTCTTCCGCCAATGTCGATTGGTCGGCTGAGTGACAAACCGGAAGACTGCGTGCATGGCGAGAACTACGACGAACGCCAATAACGACCACCAGAACGCCATGCCGTCATTACGCACAACGAACACGAGAGCGAGGCCGGCGGCCGCGTCCAGTGACGAATACGCCGCCGGCCTTCGATGCTCATCCAGCGATATGCCAGAGCTTCTCCCATCTGTGCCAGGGCTCTGGGACGATTCTTCAGCGCAATAGTAAGATCCTTCATTTGAAATTTGAAGCTTTCTTGCAGCCCTCAGGCTGCCTCGTTGAGCTCTGAGGAGATTCCTCGCTCTTTGATCAAAGCGCGGTACGTCGAAAGCACGTTCAATCGATGAAAGTTTTGCAGCAGAGGGTTAACTCGCGACGCCGGACGCGGAAACGCATAGTTTCCGAATGTATGGTCACCGTGATAGTTGGTGCTAAACAGATAAAGCAGCGGCTTGTCTGTGAGCTCTCGAACCCGCTGCTGAATTTGCCGCGCCATCTTACCGTTAATTCCCGCGTCGATTACGAGCGACCTACGCGAGCCAATCACGATGCCGCTATTGTCTCGGACGCATACTGCTTGCCATGAGGGCATACCCCCCATAAGCGCTAACTTAAGGGCGTATTCCTTTGCGGGCCGTGAATCAGGCCGGAGGCTCTGCTGGGTGGCGGCAACGATCAATGACAGCAGACAGCCACCGTGTCGAGATAGCGATCTCCGCTTTACTTTCTGATGCAGCTGGGGATTGCCGTATGACAGAAACCAGCGGAATTGCCATATGCTGTAGAAGGTGATTTCGGATCGGAGCGAGCCACGGGTCGGCTTCTGGGAACTGCTCAGTGCCGGTTGGGGTTCAGTCGGAGAATCGATGCTGCCATTTATTGAACGGCTTATAAGGCAAAAACACGCTCGCACTCATCCTAACAAGGGGTCGTCGCAACACTTAAACATGATGATCGCCTAGGAGCGCCTAACAAAACCTTCCATAGGCAAGAAGAAGCAGCGTTCCAGAAAACGTCACTGCAGCTTCGCGTACTCAGCTTTGGCTTCCTTTAGGTCGGAAAAACTCACCGCTTCATCGTGCTGCCGCAAGGCCGAAGAAGAAAGGAAGGCAGCAATACGTCGCCGCGGGGCAGCCCTCGGCTGTGTAAACTCATTCTATTCCGGGAGGTCACCGTGAAAGATTTGCTGGCAGAAACCGCAGCGCGAGCCGCGCGCTACATAGCTGAGATTGATAACCGTCCTGTTGCGCCCCGCGCGGAAACGATCGCCCGCTTGCGCACATTGGGAGGGCCACTGCCCGAAGGTCCTTCGGATCCTGCGGAGTTGTTGGGGCTTCTCGATGAAGTTGGATCGCCTGCAACCGTGGCTACAACGAGCGGCCGTTACTTCGGTTTTGTAATCGGCGGAACGCTTCCCGCTTCGCTGGCGGCGAACTGGCTTGCCGGTGCTTGGGACCAGAACGCGTCTCTTCGGATTATGTCGCCGGTCACGACGAAAATCGAAGAAATCGTGCAAGCGTGGGTTTTGGAACTGCTGGTCTTGCCAGCAAACTGCGGAATTGGTTTCGTCACCGGCACGACCACTGCAAATTTCTCTGGGCTGGCTGCGGCTCGGTCAGCGATCCTGCAGCACTCGGGCTGGAACGTCGAAGAAGACGGGATGTTCGGCGCGCCGGCGATTCGGGTCGTGGTCGGTGAGGAAGTTCACGTCTCGGTTTTGAAGGCGCTCACGATGCTGGGCCTTGGCCGATCACGCCTGATCAGGGTTCCGGCGGACGGCCAGGGGCGCATGCGCGCCGAAGCTTTGCCGGAGCTCGACGCGCACACAGTGGTTTGCATTCAGGCGGGCAACGTGAACACGGGAGCCTTCGATCCCGCAAAGGAGATTTGCACGCGGGCGCGGGACGCTGGGGCGTGGGTTCATGTGGACGGAGCATTTGGGTTGTGGGGCGCAGTCTCGCCGCTCTCTGCGCCGCTGCTCGATGGCGTTGCGGACGCCGACTCCTGGGCGATTGATTGCCATAAGTGGCTGAACGTTCCCTATGATTCGGGCATGGTGGTAGTGCGCGAGCCGGAGCATTTGCGGCGGGCATTGTCTGCGGGAAGCGCGGCGTACTTAACTCAAAGCGCTGGGCGCGAGCCGTGGCATTACACTCCAGAAGCCTCGCGGCGAGCACGTGGAGTTGAGCTATGGGCGGCGATTCGTTCGCTGGGACGGAGCGGATTGCGCGAGATGATCGAGAGAAATTGCCGCCAGGCCCGGTTGTTTGCTGATCGGCTGCGAGCCGCAGGTTTTAACGTGCTGAACGACGTGGTGTTAAACCAGGTACTGGTTTCATTTGGGAGTGCGGAGGAGACTCAGCGTGTCATTGCTGAGATTCAGGCCGACGGAACTTGCTGGTGTGGAGGTACGCAGTGGCAAGGGCACGCGGCCATGCGGATTTCGGTTTCCTGCTGGGCTACGACGGACCGCGATGTCGAGCGCAGTGTAGAAGCGATGATCCGGATCGCCCGGTCGGTCAAGACTGGCTGAATCTTACATTAGTGCGGTGCCAATCTTGGTGCTCAATCCGGCTCCTAATCCTCAGAACGAACCCGGAAGCACGGAATGAAAAGTCGGCTCCTGGGAATCGATCCCTGCCACTCCTGGATAACGGGCAACGTTTTCCCTAATCTCTGTGAAGGAAGGTTTGCCGACAATCCGCCCAGAGCCTCGTCTGCCGCTTCCAACAACGAGTTTCCGGTTCCCGCGCGGACAGAAAAAGGGAGAGAGCAGGAGATTCCCCTGCTCCCCATTTCTTGAGTTTTCAGCTCATCGTACATCGGCGATTGCCGTCTTCGCACACGGTCACTGAGTTGCCGTGAACCCAACTCCGAATCGGTTGAACCGAAGTCGCTGCTGAAGCAGCTTGCGGGCATCTTCCGATAGTACTACCGTCCGCCTTTCGACGGTCTTGTCTGCTTTGGCGGCTGCACCGTCTGCGGCATCCTTGCACCGGTCTGAGTCAACGTGATTGCGGTCGCATGGCGTGGCGAGGAAAGCGTGAATGTCGCCATTGTTGTCCACGCCAAATCCTGCGATCTCTCCAGAGTCATTGATACCGTAGGCAATCAGCAGATACAACGGCGAGTTCGCCGAGACGAGGGCGTTGAGGTCGCTCATTACGGCGTTGTGCCGGAGAAACGCGCGTGGGTTCCCGCTCGCAATTCCGGGCGCGCTGATTGACGCGCCCACCACGTCTCCTTCGTTGTTCATGCCCAGGCTGGCGCCAACAAGGTCTCCAGGAAGCACGCCGAGGTCCTGCATACCTGTCTCGCTCGTCCACAAAAAGGGGTGAAACGTTGCGTTGCCGGGTAGGGCCGAGACACCAGCTACTTGACCTCGGTTATTGATAGAGAAGGCGACATTTCCGACACCCAACACAGACGTATTCACCGTCCCGCCGAGGTTGCCGAGGTCATGGACCGAGCCGCCCCTTTCCCAAAGCACGGCGTGCGGTGCAGCTGAGGGCGCAGGAAGTACGGTGTTCGCGCACGAGCCTGACATCCCAACCGTTCGTCCGTTGTCGTTGATCCAGAAGGCGACTCCGACGGAGTCTCCTTGGAGCGGACGCAGCTTCCGAATTTCGGCCAGCCTTGGTCCCCAGATCACGGGTTCAAAATAGAGAACTTGAGGTCCGGTGCCGTTGACTGCCACTTTGCCTGGGCAGTCTGGATCCACCTTGTCTTCCTCCGCATAGCCGGCCACTTCACCCCGATTGTTGATTGCGCCCCAACCACCGTTGGTACCTCCCAGCGTCGGGAGCGGAGTCATCACACCGTTTTGCCATAGGAACGCCAGACATTGAAGACCGGTGCCGTAACCACAGAAGTTTTCATTGTTTGGATCCGTATTGGAAGTTTCGGCCCCACCGATGACCTGGCCGAATTCGTTGACGCCGCCCGCTCCGCTGTTCGGCCCTCCGAGTCCGGGTGTGCCGATGTCCGTGAACAGTCCTTCGTACCAGAGGACGGCGTGCTGTGAGCCGTCAGGGGCGGCGTCTAGACCAGTTACCAAGCCAGGATTGTTGACGTAAGTCGCCTGGCTAAACGGGTTGCCCGCCGGCCCAAGGTCAGTGACGCTGTAGCGCTGAAGATCCTCTGCTCGCTGTTGTTGCTCTTCCTGCGCGCCCCGAACCGGCATTGCCACAAGACTCAGCAAGGTCAAAGATGAAATGGTAAGCAGCAATCTGGATTTCATACCGTCTCCTTTTCTGTGTATTTCAACCGTGGCGGTTAGGTGATTTTTGTGTTCTGTACGCGAGCCAGCAGTGAATTAAGGCAAACCAGTGCCGAGCCATCTGTTGCCTGCGACCGATGAAGCTTCCCTGAGTTGAGCCATTCCTCTAGTGCAGGTTGTTCCAGGTTCGAGACAACTCCGACGCTTTCCATCGCGATCATCTCGCCTTCGGCCGCGCAGAGCGGACACCATCCACGTCTCGAATTCCGGCTTCGCAGAATCAACAAAGAATCGGTTTCGATCGTGATCTTCGTCTGCTTCGCCATAAGGACCTGCTTTCTAAAACCGGCAGCGTGCTGAAACGAGTGCAGCTTGCCCGAGACGCGGTGAAGAAGTCCTTACAAACGTCTGAAAGTTTCTGATAATTTCTCGCATCCGGATAACAGCCAGGAAACAGGGCACTTCATAGAGTGTGGGTGAGCAGCGAGCGTCCTGCTTTAGACTCGGAATCGTGCCAAAATTCGCTCCTCCAGCCTTGGGTGGGTGCTCCTAATGTCAGCAAGCGAAGGCCAGCGGGTAAGAGAACTCTATGAATTTGGGCCCTTTTGCGTCGATTCTGAAAAGGAAATTTTGTTGCGTGCCGGCGACCCTATCCCGCTGACGCCGAAGACGTTTCAAATCCTCTTGATCCTGGTCCGCCATAGTAAAGAGGTAGTCACCAAAGACGACTTAATGAAGGCGGTTTGGCCGGATACTTTTGTGGAAGAGGCCAACCTCAGCCGCAACATCTTCATGCTGCGAAAGGCGCTGGGCGAGACTCCCCAGGACCATCGCTACATCCTTACCGTGCCCGGCCGAGGGTATCGCCTTGCAGAGAATGTGCGCTTGGTGCCGGAGCACGAGCTCAACATTGTCGCGGCCAGCCATTCCACGGTGAAGGTGCAGGTCGCGGAAGCGAAACCTCGGAGATGGATCGCACTGGCTGGGATCTTCCTGCTTGTCGTCGCTGCCGGCACAACGTGGTTTTTACGCCACCACGGCTCTACTGTTCTCACTGAAAAAGACACCGTTGTGCTTGCCGATTTTGCCAATTCCACCGGTGACTCGGTATTTGATGGAACACTGCGGCAAGGTATGGCAGTGCAGCTTGAGCAGTCGCCGTACTTGAGCCTTATTTCTGAGGATCGCATCCAGCAGGCACTGCGATTGATGGGCCAGCCAGTCGATGCACGACTGACCCCAGAGATTGCTCGGGAAATTTGCGAGCGAACCGCGAGCGTTGCCGTTCTGGACGGCTCGATCGCAAGTCTCGGAAGCCAGTACGTATTGGGGCTGCGCGCAACGGCCTGTAGTACCGGCGACGTTCTTGCTGACGAGCAGGCACAAGCGACACGAAAAGAAGACGTACTGAAAGCTTTGGGTGAAGTCGCGAGGAAATTCAGAAGCCGAATTGGTGAATCACTCACGACTGTGCAAAAGTATGACACTCCTCTCGCCGAGGCGACGACGCCTTCCCTTGAAGCCTTGAAAGCATACAGCGAAGGCTGGAAGGTCCTCTCCTCAACTGGTCCTGCCGCTGCTCTGCCCCATTTCAAGCGCGCCACAGAGATCGACCCCCAATTCGCGATGGCTTATTCAAATCTGGGAAACATGTACGCCAACATTGGGGAGACTGACCTCTCTGTGGAGAGCACTAGGAAAGCCTATCAGCTGCGGGATCGCGCTAGTGATGCGGAGAAGTTCTTTATTACGGTTCACTACCATCTGGACGTGACGGGAAACATGGAAAGGGCGCAAACAGACTTGTGAGACGTGGGCGCAAATTTATCCTCGCGAGATGCCACCTCACGGACTTTTGTCCGGGGCTATTCACCCGGTGCTCGGCAGATATGAAAGCGCGGTCGAAGAAGGCAAGAAGGCGATCGAACTCGATCCTGATTTTGGCCTCGCCTATAACGTTCTTGCCCTCAGCTATCAAGCACTTGACCAACTGGGAGAGGCCGAGAACACCCTTCAACAAGCGTCCGATCGCAAACTGGAAATCCCCGACTTATTGGTTGACCGATACCAGATCGCCTTTCTAAAAGGTGACCAGGGGCAATGGATCGTGTGGCGGCTGCAGGTCAGGGGAAATCAGGGACAGAGGACGTGATCTCTAACCAGAAGGCTTTTGCTCTGGCGTATTCCGGTCACTTGCGACAGGCAAGGAGGGCGTCACAGCGTGCGGTCGATCTAGCGCAGCAATCGGCCGAACTGGAAAGGTCGGCTCTCTTCGAGACCGGAGCAGCATTGCGGGAAGCTTTTTTCGGAAACCTACCGGCGGCGAGGCAGAGGGCGAGTGCAGCGCTTAAGGTGTCAAAGGGCCGGGATGTCGAGTATGGCGCCGCCTTTGCACTGGCCCTCTCCGGGAATTCTTCCCGGCCTCAAACATTCGCAGATGATCTGGAACGACGTTTCCTGGAGGATACGGCGGTACGATCCAATTACCTACCAGCGCTTCGGGGACTTCTTGCCCTGAAGCAGAACGAGCCCGCAAAGGCGATCGAACTGCTACAGATCGCCTCGCCTTATGAGTTGGGCTCGCCGCCCAGCACGTTTTATGGGTTCTTCGGGAGCGCATACCCCATCTATGTGCGTGGCGAGGTGTATCTGGCACTGCACCAGGGCACCGAAGCCGTCGCGGAATTCCAGAAAGTCCTTAATCACCGCGGGATCGTGGTCAGCGATCCCATCGGCGTGCTGGCGCACTTGCAACTTGGACGCGCCTACGTCCTTTTAGGCGACAAGGACATGGCCCGCACCGCCTACCAAAATTTCCTCGCCATCTGGAAAGACGCCGACCCCGACACCCCCATCCTGAAGCGAGCCCAGGTGGAGTACGCAAAGCTGCAATAGCTCTCGATGGCAGGAAACAGTCATTCCAAATCTTTCCGTTTACTGGCTGTGACGCAAGAAGTTCTACGGATGCTCCCAATTGTTGGCGGATGACGGGATGACGGGCAACCCTTCCGCAATCCGGTAAGGTGAGGTTTGCCGACAATCCGCCCGGAATGTGCCGGGCAGAACGGGCACTGCTACGTTTGCCGCTTAATGGTCGCCAATAGTTACGCAGCCAGCCGTTCCTAAACGCTCCAAAGTGGCTCGAAACTGCGACTGCTTGCGGGACGCGATTGGTTTCATTTGTCCGGGAACGTACCAACTTCCTGGCCAATTCTCTGCATCTCGCAACCATGCACGCGATGTCCGCAGGTGCTGTCCAGTTCGATCAATTGTGCGTGAAGCAGATTGGCAAACGCGGACGCCGGGAGCGGGTTTACAAGATGGTCTTCCCTATTCACGATAACGAGCGACTGAGCGTGTACCGCAGCGGCGGCGCGTTGTAGCGAGCCACCAAAAGACGGCGCGACGTCGCTTGAGAGCAAGGCCTGGATCTGTCGCAGACCGTCGCCGAGCAAGCGCTCATGTTCTCACGGCTCGCCGAGTCTGTACAGCCGGTGCTCGTAAACGGGGCTGTCCGCCAGGACGCCATGAAATGATTCCTGCAGCGCCCGTTTTCCGTGATGGGATTTACCATCCGAGGCAACAGAATCGTCGAGATAGATGTGCTCCGTGATCCGGATCGTCTAAGCCGACTCGATCTGACGATCCTCAAGGATTAAGCAAAAGAGTCTCGTCATCAGGTACACACAAGATGAAAGGAGTCTTCAGGCTCGATTTGTATACTTTCTTCCATCTTGGGAGGAATGGCAAGGACGCTGAGTCGGAAGAAGCTCAGGAACATGCGAACAGCAGCAGCCTGGCGGTGTATGCGTAAAACTGCTCAAACAAAAGCGCACGGCGGGAGATCTCTTGCCGACAACGCCGGGATCTTCCGTTCATCTTTAGACCGATAGCTTCCGGGGTTGCTCGTGATCCGACCCCTTTGGGCCCGGTAACGCAACCAAAATTGTCTCTTCCCAGTTCGGGACTTCTCGTTCTTCTGGAGTGCCCGTCTCCTTAAGGGATCGCGCAATACACACTTGACTCTCATACCGTTCTGGTACAGTGTTGTATCAGGGATTCACTATGCAGTCGCCGGAAAAGCCCTCTCTGTACGATCGGCTTGGTGGCGTTTATAGCATCGCTACCGTGGTTGATGACTTTATCGACCGAATCATGGTCGACCCCAAACTAAACGCCAACCCTCTGGTGGCTGAAGCCCATCATCGTGTTCCGCCTGCCGGATTCAAGTACCTGGTGACCGAGATGGTCTGCTGGGCCACAGGCGGCCCACAAAGATACAGCGGCAAGTCGATGGCGGACTCTCATGCCCATTTGAAGATTACCGCCGAAGAGTGGGAGGCGTTCCTGGACGACTTTCAGCAGACGCTGGATAAGTTCGTGGTTCCCGCAGAAGAACAAGCCGAACTGAAGGCGATCGTCAACAGCACCCGATCGGATATCGTCGGCACCCCCGACGCAGCGGTCGCCTAGACTCTACCCGACAGCGGGGCGGAGGTTCCTCCATGACGCAGGCAGTTCTTGGTTCGATCGTTTCTCTCTGGCGATACCCAGTCAAATCCATGATGGGAGAAGAGCTGAATGCAGCTGAAGTCACCAAACGCGGGCTGCTAGGAGATCGCGCATACGCGTTCGTGGATAGAACCGACGGAAAGGTCGTAAGCGCCAAGAATCCGCGGAAGTGGCCGCAGATGTTCGACTGCCGCGCCACACTGTCCGACGTTCCAAGAACCGGGGTGCAGGTGCCGCCGGTTCGCATCACTTTGCCAGATGGCACCATTGTCGATAGTGACCAGCCCGACATCGACCGGATCTTCTCGAACGTCGTCCACCGTGAGGTGAAACTTGGATGCGCATTCCCGGAGATGCGCACCGCGACCGCTGAGGAGTACTGGCCGGATGTCGAAGGGCTCGATCACCGGGATACCGTCATCGACTTCGGTCTTCCCGAAGGTACTTTTTTCGATTGTGCCCTTGTACATGTGTTGACCACGGCCACCATCGATCGGCTGCGGTCTCTGTATCCAGAGGGGCGCTTCGAGGTCCGACGGTTTCGCCCAAATATTGTTGTCGAGACCGCGAGCGGAGACCGGGATTTCGTGGAGAATGCCTGGATCGGGCACCTGCTCGCAATCGGGGATGCCGTTCGCCTCAGTATTACTGGTCCCTGTTCGCGCTGCGTGATGACAACACTCCCACAGGGCGACCTCCCAAAGGATAACGGTGTTCTACGTACAGCAGCCCAGCACAACCGGGCTAACGTTGGGGTCTACGCCTCCGTAGTGCAAGGTGGCAGGGTCCGTCGTGGTGATTCCGTCACGCTGAATTAACCCGCACGCGTTCAGTCGTGGCTCCTCCCAACGGCGTTGTCTCACAAGACGCATCCGCACCACAGCGTGGTCTCAGCACGAGCCTCTGCCAAATGCCGCGGCGACAAGTGTTCCACTTCCGCAGCCAGCCGCGACGATTCTGGTCGTGTCGTCGTCAAACCTTACCGAATCCTTACAAAGTAAGGCTTGCCCGTAACTCGCGAACCGTTGTGGCCCGGAAGGCCGCTGGTCCGCGAGGTCAATCAATGAGAGGCTAGGCCTAGACGTTTTCGATTCTAGAAAGTGCCGTTCTTTGAATAGGTGCCCTCTCCCGAGTCAAAAACAAGTATGAGACTCGTTTACAATACCGGCATTCCTGGCTCATGAGGTGATGTGATGACGATACTGGGGAAAATTAGGCCTAAGAGTCTCTGCGGAATATTGACCGTGGCTTTGATCACACGTGGCTACACCTTGGGACAAACCAGATCAGCTCCGGTAGACCCGGGCGTGCGCGGTGGCGCGGCGGGTGCGGGTGGTCCGCTGCAGGGTCTTACAGCGGACGAGACGGCGTTCTTCCTGAATGGGCAGGCGAGGTTCGCTGAAATCGAGGTTGTAAACAAGGGCGCGAACAACGGCCTTGGTCCGCGCTTTAACTCAAATCAGTGTTTCTCCTGCCACTCGCAGCCCAATATGGGCGGAACCAGCCCGGCGAAAAATCCCCTGCCGGAAGTTGCCGCCTTGGATGGAGCCAAGAACGCGGTGCCATGGTTCATCGTGCCAAACGGACCCATCCGCGAAGCCCGGTTTAAGAAGAGCAGCGGCAACGCGGATGGCGAAGTGCATGACCTCTTCGTGATCACGGGGCGAGCTGACGCGCCCGGCTGCAATATCGCCCAATTCGATTTTCTGCCCGCGGGAAATCCGCTTACGGGCCAAGGCGGGAATCGAAACATTATTTTCAGAATCCCGACTCCTGTCTTTGGCGCAGGGCTGATTGAAGGGATTTCCGATTCGGCTATCCTTGCCAACCAGCAGGCCAACGCATCGGCGAAGTCGGAGCTGGGTATTCACGGACACGCGAACGCGCACCTCAGCGGCAACGTGAATCTCAGTGCCAACGATGGAACTATCACCCGTTTCGGGTGGAAGGCGCAGAACAAATCCGTTCTCATGTTCGCGGGCGAGGCCTACAACGTCGAGATGGGAATCTCGAACCAGCTATTCCCGCAAGAACGCGATGAAACACCCGGCTGTATCTTTAGTCCCACTCCCAACGACACCCTTAACTTCACAACCACTCCCCCGACCACCGGCAATTCGAGCGGCATTTCGAACCCCGCGGTCATCTCGGACATCGAAGCATTTGCCAACTTCATGCGGTTGCTCGCTCCACCCACGCCCGCTCCCCCCACACCGTCCAGCAAAAAGGGACGCGACTTGTTCGCGAAGGTTGGGTGTGTGCACTGCCATACACCCTCGTTTACCACAGGAGCGATGATCGCGAGCGGCTCCGCGACTAGTCCGAGTGCTGCGCTTTCCAATCAAACTACGAATCTTTTCTCCGACCTGCTCGTGCACCACATGGGCAAAGGCCTGGCCGACGGCATCACGCAAGGCGGCGCCGGCCCCGACGAGTTCCGAACGGCTCCTCTCTGGGGCGTCGGACAACGCGTCTTCTTCCTCCATGATGGGCGTACGTCCAACCTAGTTGACGCTATCAGGGATCACCAAAGCCACGGCAGCGAGGCCAATAAAGTCATCGAACACTTCAATAAACTGACCGTTCAGGAGCAACAGGAAATCATCGATTTTCTCCGCTCACTCTAGCCAGATGCGGTCGACACATTGCCAAATTGTGGCCTCGCTACCTGACTCCGTGGCGGCCAAATCGTCTTAGTTTCCCAACCACGCGAGCGGATGAAATGGATGTACAATGGCTGCCGTTTTCGAGTCTCAAAGGAAATGCCGGTTAGACTTGCGAAAGGATAGGGGTTTCTCATGCGACGCTTAATGGAGTTCCTGCTCGTTCTCGCCGTGATCGGTTCTGCTCTTGCTGCTGCCCAATCCAAGCTGCCCAATGCGCCCGTGCGTGAAGTGACGGACGACTATTTCGGCACAAAGGTAACGGATCCCTACCGGTGGCTCGAGAATACAAAAGATCCCGAGGTAGCCGCCTGGATCAAGGCGCAGAACGACTACACGCGGGCAGTATTGGCAAACATCCCCGGCCGTGACCAACTGCTGGATCGCATCAAAGCGCTGGACAACGCAGGCAGCGTAGTCTCGGGACTCCAGGTCTGGGGTGGTCACTACTTTTATTTCAAGACCGAGCCCGGCTCAGACAATCGCAAGCTTTACCAGCGTGACAACGTCAATGCAGCCGAGCGACTGCTGGTGGATCCAGAGAAACTGACTACGGCAGATGGCAAGCATTTTTCCATCGATTACTTTCAGCCGTCACTTGACGGGAAGTATGTCGCTTACGGGATTTCTCCGGGTGGGTCGGAAGAAAGCGTTTTGCACGTAGTCGAGAGCACGACCGGCAGAGTATTGAGCGACGTCATTGATCGCGCCCAGTTCGGACAGCCCAGTTGGCTGCCCGATGGTTCATTCTTCTACACACGTACGCAGAAGCTGCCACCTGATGCGCCGCCCACAGCGAAGTATCAAAAATTACGGTCCTATCACCATGTGTTGGGCACTGATCCTGACAAAGAATCGGCTGTTTTTGGATATCAGGTGTCTCCCAATGTGAAGGTGACTGAAGATGATTTTTCTGTCCTTGCCTTCTCGCCGGGTGCTCCCAAGTATCTCTTGGGACTGGTAATTCACGGGGTCAAACGCGAGCTTGATTTGTACGCGTCTGCATTTCAGGACGATGCCAGCGCGAAGACGGCGTGGAAGAAAGTTGCCGATGAAGCTGATGCGGTTACAGGTTTCGACCTGCACGGGAATAGTCTCTTCCTGCTTTCCCACAAAGACGCTTCCCGCTACAAGGTTTTGGTCACTAGTCTCGCGAATCCTGATTTGGCCCATGCTACGGTGGTCGTTCCGGCGAGCGACGTGGTGGTCGTCAACATCTCCGCCGCTTGCGATGCTCTTTATGTGCAAGATCTAGATGGCGGCGTCGGGCGGTTGCGACGTTTGCCCTATGACGGCGCAACCATTCAGCCGGTGAAGCTTCCGTTTGATGGAGCTATTCAGTCCCTGGTTACAAATCCGACCGAATCTGGAGCCTGGCTTGAGCTCACGTCGTGGACAAAATCGCCGTTGTGGTACGCGCGGGATGCGATTTCCGGCAATCTGACCGACACTGGGCTGGTGCCACCGTCTCCTGTGGATTATTCGCAAGTCGAATCGCAAGAGGTCAAGGCGAAAAGCGCAGACGGCACCATGGTACCGCTCTCGATTGTCCACAAGCGGGGGATGGTGCTGGATGGGTCTCATCCCACATGGCTAGAAGGTTACGGTGCATACGGTATCACTCTCGATCCGGCGTTTCGTCCCACGCTGCTGGCATTCTTTGAACGCGGCGGAGTATTCGCCGTGGCTCATGTCCGCGGCGGCGGGGAATACGGCGAGGATTGGCATCTCGCTGGCCAGAAACTGACCAAGCAACACACGATTGATGACATGCTGGCTGGGGCCGAGTATCTATTCGAACGCAAATACACTTCGCCCGTTCACCTTGCCGGCGAAGGCACCAGCGCCGGCGGCATCACGATCGGCGGCGCCATCACCCAGCGTCCTGATCTGTTCGGTGCGGCCTTGATTCGAGTGGGCGATTCCGATTCGCTGCGTTCTGAACTCATGGCCAGCGGGCCCGCTAATATTCCCGAGTTTGGCACGGTCAAGGAGCCCGACGGTTTCAAGGCGCTGTATGCTATGGATGCCTATCAACACGTATTGCCAAATATGAAGTATCCCGCAGTACTGCTGACCACCGGTGTCAACGATCCTCGCGTGGCGCCCTGGCAGGCAGCCAAGATGGCTGCCCGCCTGCAAGCATCGACCACTAGCGGCAAGCCGGTGCTCCTGCGCGTCGACTATGACGCAGGACACGGAATGGGCTCGACCAAAACACAACGCGACGACGAGCAGGCTGATGAAGTGACCTTCTTGTTCTGGCAATTGGGGAACTCCCAATTTCAGCCCGCGCAAGCACACAAGTAAGCTCGGCGGCCAAGCACGCCGTGCATATGACCATCGAGCAACTGCTCAAGTCCGAACAACGACCCGCCGAGTGGATCAGAAAGATGAGAAAGATTCCACCCTCGTCGATCGAAAATCCTCCCAACGCGTCGACCGCCTGATTCATTGGGGATCTCGCACTACATTAAGCTGACCCAACAGGATCCAGATCGTTCCTAACTTCCGGCTAGCTCGTCACTCGCCACTTCCCGTTACCGATCTGCCCGACGGCATTGATTCTGCATGGCCGATTACATTACCGGTCGGGAAGCCCGATAAAGCTGACAGGCAAACGCTCCCAAACCCAGGCAAACCACACCCCAGTGGACCAGCCCGCCAAGATATGGGATGAACCGAACGATGGTGACGATCAACAGGCCCACCAGGAGTCCCAGCAACCAATCGCCCTTTGTGGCTCCGGATGGCTTCAGAAGTATTCGGCCCAGGAAGGCTCCAACCCAAATTTTCGCCAGGTAGATCGCAGCCAAATACAGCGCGAGCAACATTAGCGAGAGCGGGAGGCCAACCAGCGTTATGGCTATGACGACGATGGCCACCGGCACGCCCGCCAGGACCCCAACCCCCAGTCCCAGACTGAGCCAGCCTGAGCCCACCAGCTGAGTCGTCGCCTGGAAGAAGCCGGGAAACACAAGCATGCCGAGCCATCCCACCAGTATGGCGCCAGCCAACCAGACAGCTTGGTGAACATAGAATCTGGGGCGCGTGAAGCTGCTCTCCCTCACCCTCACCTGGATGTCACGTTTGCCCCCAATGGTCGCGCCGTCGGCGATGTGCACCTCCTTCAACTGGCGCACGCGAGCGCTCAGGTTGCCGCCGACCCGTGCCGTATTCGTCAGCGCTAAGCTGCGACCGACCATCGTCAGATCACGGCCGATACTGCCGCTCACATCGGCACTGCCACTGGTCACGATGTCCACACTGCGCTTCACCTCGCCCTCGAAGCTGGCGTCGCCGACGGCAACCACGATACCGTCACCCACACGGCCACGGTCATCAATATGCAAGGATTGCACCAGGCCGTAGAGGCTGTGGCCCAATTGCCCTTCCAGGTCGAGCGTGTGGGAAACGGTGAAGATGTGGCCTTCCACGGTTCCGCTGACCTCGGTCCTCTGGGCAAAACTGATTAGGTCGCCCTTCACCGTGCCGCGCACCTCCACGGTCCGGCCAAAAGTGAGCAAGTCACCATTCACCACGCCATCCACGCGCACCATGTTAGCAGCGGCCACAAGAGTGTCATCCACAGTCTCGTTCGCGGCCACGGTAACGAACTCAGCGTGACGCCGTTCCAGGGCAAAGCTGGGCAACGACAACGCAAGCAACACGATCAGCAGGCGCAAGTCAGGGTAGTGTGGCCACCCTCGACGTCCAAGTAGCAATACGCTGCCGCCCAACAGTAACAGCAAACAAATCCAGCCCACGACAGCAGCATAATCGGCTAGCATGGTAGTACCTCCGTGTGCAAAGTAGTAAAAAAAGTGGAAGATCAGGTTCGTGCGGCCGCTTACGCTGAAGGGATTGAACCATTCCAGTGCTGCCGGAATATCCAGCTCATTGAACCAACTGGAAACGATCGAACCTAGCACCAGCACCACGGCCAGGATCACCAGGTCGCCCCACCCCCAGGACCAGCGCAGAGGGGAGAATCCCGCCGGGCTGGCTGCTTCTTCCGGAAGCTCGTTGAGGCTTTCGCTCAGTGCGCGGTTCTCCGCGCGCAATGCGTCCACCAGCGCCCGGCAGCGCTGGCACGTGGTCAGGTGGTCTCGCAGGCGCTGCACCTCGTCCGCCGCCAGTTCGCCGTCCACGGCGAGGGCGCAGGTCTGTTCCGAATAACATTCCATGATCACTTGCTCCTATGGGGCAACCGCCGGCGCAGCTCCTGCTTTGCCCGAAATATCAGCGCCGCTACGTAGTTCCTTTCCAGATCCAACTGCTGCGCGATTTCGTCATAGCTCAGTTCGCTGTAATAGCGCAGGACCAGCGGCACGCGATAATTGTCCGGCAGGCGTGCGATGGTGTCCCGCACCCTCGCCCTCTCTTCCTTGCTGATGACAACACCCAGCGGTGAGGGCTCCGAACTGGGTGCTTCGATGACCGCAGCTCCGTCTTCAACTTCCACAATCGCCCGCCGCCCACGCTGCCGGCGCCGCAAAGCGTCAATGCATTGGTTGCCAGCTATCCGTAGCAGCCACTTAGGGAACGGTATCGAACGGTCGTAGCTCTCGAGGGAGCGCTGCAGCTTGAGGAAGACTTCGCTGGTGGCATCTTCTGCGCTCTCCCGTGAGTCCAGCATGTAACGACACAGTCCGAATACGCGCCGGACATAACGGCGATAGATCTCCCCCAGGGCCTCCCCATTGTGACCCCGTGCGCACTCGATTACGCTCTCCAAATCCATCCCCTCCATCTGCCTGGTCCCCCCCTCGCGGGGCTGCGGTTCTTTCGCCATGTTCCTCTTGGCATCCATAAAGCAGTACGCTGCAGATCGAAGGATGTTACACACATTTTAGGGGACGAGGGGAACCCAAGGCTGGGACGCCTAACTCACGAGGGGGAGTAGCAGGTCACGGATTCTGGTCGTGTCACAAGCAATTCGGAAGTCATTCCCGGCCAAGTCGGCTTGTGCACGTCTGCCGCTGACAATCGCTGGGATTCCTCCCGAGCGACGGGCAACAAACATCTTGGCTGCGTTTTCGGGTTCGTACCGACAAACGCTAGGGCCTTATGGGGACTGCCCAGAAAGAAGAAGTGTGGGGGTGCACAGGTCGTGTGGTCGGGGCAGTTTCGATAGGGTCGTTTGAACTGAGCCGCTGGCGTTTGCGGCGGACGCGGTGGACTATGGGATTTCAATCCCTCCGTGCTGGTTGCAGGGCGTCTCTAAAGGAGACGAGGAGAGACATGGCGCGGTGATCGCATTATCCGTGATGTGAATCTCCTCGGGGCACACTTCCGTGCAGCACTTCGTGATGTTGCACAGACCGATGCCGAGTTCATCCTTGAGCATTCGAGCGCGCTACTTGGAGTCGAGAGGATGCATCTCGAGCCCCGCCACCCGGACGAAAAACCGTGGTCCTCCGAACTACTCCATCTCCTGGTGCTCACGGAGGACGTGGCACACATTCTGGCGCAAGAAGCATTCAATACACTTCCGAGATTCCTGCATCTGATCTACATCTTCCTAGTACATTTTCCAATCGGTGCCGGAGCGGGGCTCGAATGGCGGAATTTTCTTGTTGACGCGGTAATTCCAGGAAACGTCGATAACCAGATCTTTGATCACGGGAAACGCCTTTCATGGGCTGAACTGTTATGGGCTTGTCCAGGGGAAGTGCGTCCATGCAGGTCTTGCACGTGAGCCGCGGCCGGGCCATTGACCTCCGTCGAGCACGAGCCGCACTTGCCGGCCTTCGCAATTCCAGCGCACCGCCAAATCGGGCGCCTGGTGCGTTTGAATATGGTGGAGCGCGTCCAGCACGACCATCCCCGGGGCAATCGGGACGCGGTACATGGCCGGTGGACCACCTTGGCGATCTCCTCGGAACACCTCGAAGATTGCTTCCACCATCGCTCCTCCGCTATTTTTCTTATGCTTCTTCTCGTCCCCAACAAGTTGTTTCAAGTCGCCGGGCAATTCCGGCACCGCTGATTGGCGAAGCGTCATTGTGCTTCCCTGGCGCACGACCACGTTATTTTTCGTCCCCCATGTTGCATCGAGGCCAGAATGATCAACCCGGCTGTAGCTCCGCGGCTTTTTCCTTGCAGGCTCGCGGAAAAAGTGACCTAACGTTCAGTTCGTCTAAAGGGAGCAGAAACCAGGTAACGATTGAAGAAGTCAACCGTCCTGTGATGGATAATCTCCACCGAACGTGAGGAGAATCCCCTATGTGCTGAAAATCGCGTCCTGCGTTTTTCACTGGAATAAACTCGAACGACAGCCCGAGCCGGCGGTAGGCCTCAGCCATGCGGACGGACTGGTCAAACGGAACTCCGTCGTCGTTTTCACCGTGGGCAAGCAACAGTGGCGGATCATCCTTCGAGACATAACTCATGGGACTGGCCTTGCGATATAACTCCGGCCTTTCCTTCTCGGTGCCTCGAAAAAACTTCACAATGACCCGGACGGTGTCCTGCGGGAACTGCACGGTGAGATCCGATACTCCGTAGTAAGCTGCTGCCGCCTGCACTTTGCTGGAGACGTTTTGCCAACCGCCATCCCCTTCCAGTCCTATGCTTTGATCCGCGGTTACGACCAGTTCAGCAAGATGTCCTCCCGCGGACGATCCAGCCACACCTATTCGGTCAGGATCAATGCTGTACTTGGATGCGCTGGCACGCAGGAAGCGAATCGCACACTTGCAATCCTCGACGCCAGCCGGAAAAGGTGAATCGCCGCTGAGACGGTAGGAAAGGCTTGCAGTCACGAATCCTTCGTTAGCCAAGAACTGCGCGCCGGAATTGCCCGTCTTATCGCCGCGCTCCCAACCTCCGCCGTGAATCCACAGCACCGCCGGTGTCGGCGTCCTATTTCGGTGCTTCGGGATGAAAACATCCATCAGCAACGGTCTTCCTCCCCCAGTACAGTATTGAACGTCGGAAAGGACGGTAAATTCCGGTTCGCGTGTTTGCGCAGCGACCTCTGCGGCGAAAGGAAGCACGAAGAGAATCCGGCCAACGAAACGAAACCACATAGGCACCTCCGTAGAGTGGTTATCGAGGATTTTCGCGTTATTGACTTTCCTTCACGATGCGTCCATTGAGCGGCTGAATGGGCCGGACATCGTGCGGATAAAGCTCGGCGAACGCGTGGATCTGCTCTGCCGAGATCTCCACCGGAATCTTCAGCACATACCATGTGACGTCTTCAGTGCAGGGCGGAGCCGTTACCGAACCGATGTACGTGTAATAGGCGGCGGCGTGGGGCAGCAGGCCAGCAGGATTAATCTCGACTCCCGGAATCTCTTCCTCTGCATGTGAGAAATCAGACAACACCTTGCCCTCGGTCTTTGGCATATGGTCCCAAATCTGCTGAATGGTGGCGTTCGCTCTGCCCGCCCTCAGAAGGACTGCGACTCCGGCAACCTTCCCGTCGCTGGCTTTGTACATCAAGTGGGCCACCATATCGTATGGCTTACCGTGAATTAACTCTTCGCTGGGGCGGTGAAAATGGAATTGCGTTAGTTGATAGCGCTTGTCTCCCACAATCAGAAAGTTTCCCGTTCCCGGGGCGTCGTGGTAGTTCACTCGGATGGTGTAGCCGTTGTTCTGCAAATATTTCAGCGGGGCGCTTTTGGACTCGAATCGGAGCGCGGGAAGTTCAGCTTTCTTCGTTTTCTTAATGTTGATCGGAGACTGTTCTTTCCCGAGATTGCAGGGAGCGTAGTCCGGATCCAGCTGGCTCCAATGTTCGGCCCCGGTTGGCCCTTCGTAGGTCCAATGCGTCTTCCACTGTGCTCGTGCACCTGCAGGCACCAAAACCACCGCGACAACCGGCAGTAGAAACGTCATGCAACCTCTTCGCATATTGCGCCTCACGCTTTCTCAAATCGCATTTCGTTTTGTGCGCTCAACACTTGCGGTAGACCTGCTGCGAGCCGCGGTTCTGCCTGGAAAATGTGGAGGGTAAATATAGTGCCGCATTCGCATTTGTTGGCACTCCCGCGGACATCGCAACCCCGAATGTCAACAAGGCGCAAATCGTCGTGCCGATCCAATGGCTCCGCGGCGAGCTGTTCGCCCGGCTGAGAACTCGCTCTTACTTATGCTTGGAAATGTACAGCTTGCGTGTCGGCAATAATTCGTTCAACATCGAAGCATTGATGTCGAACCGAACGCTGACGACGCGGTTTCGAGATTGCCGCCGCCCAGCGCGCCGCGCAGACTCCTTTCCCTGATCATGGCTGGCGTTAGGATTGGACAAGTGGCTGTGCGCTGCCAGATTCTTTAGGACAAACAGCTTGGCTGCGCGCGAGGGCCGGCTTGGAGACATGTTGCGAGTGGAGTTCAACAATCGTGTTACAAAACAATCGCCACCCTCAAGCGTCGGCCCGAGTGGTCACACAGGTGAGCGGACTTCAGGGTGTCTACACTTATGGGGTCTAGTTTCTCGACGCCGACGCTGTAAAAAAGAATTTCTGGGGGATCAACTTTCCGTCACCGGCCTTCAGCAAATGCTACGGAGTTGAATGTTTCAATTGTCACCACAACATTGTTGTAGGCACATATCCGGTCAACAGTAAGTGTAAGAGCAACCACATGGTTGACACATTAGAATCCGCAGCCAGCGTGACTTCGCCACTTGATCAGCAAATTCTCAGGCGGCAAGTCTTCGTTCCTTTGTCCAAGGCGGATTACTGCTGGTTACCCCGTGATTCACCAGTTGGGATTACTTAAAGCAAGTTCCACGCACGGTCGCCATGGGATGCCTGCGTCGCGGCTTTTCTAATCCTGCTGGGTATTGCAGTTTCGCGTACTCTGGCTTCACCCACCCGTGCGTCCGACCTGCAGCTCAACGCTGCGCACGCGGGCACAGGTAGCGGCCAGGGCACCTTCCCGTTAACGAACAACCCTTCAGGGGCGATCACGGGCTACTTTGTTGATGCGAGTGGGGTGGCTCACGGCTTCATTCGTTCCCGGTAAGCAAACATAGAACGTTCTGTCCGGGTGGCGCGCACCTTTTCTAGGCCTCGCTCACCACAGTGCATCTGGTTGCGTCCTCGAAGATCACAGGTCGCACCGCCCCGGACAGTCGTTCTGCAGTCTCGCGGCAGCAGCGTTGACCAACGCTTCCGACCCCTGGCGTGCTGTTGCTAACGCAATAATGTAGGTCGGAGCGTAAAATCCGTATCTTCGTACCTGGAATATAGAACTCTTTCTCTTAGCGAAGTAGAATAACCCGATGAAATGCCCGCCTCCCCGCGTAATCGCCCGCGCCTACATCATGTCGATCGCGTTTTGGTGCGGGTTCGCGCTGCTCATGGGCGTGCAGTACAGGCCTCTTAATCGGCAACATCTTTGGTCGTCGTTGGTCGACTTGCTGGTCGAGGTGGCCCTTCGAGGTTTCGCCTTAGCCTTTTGGACCCCTCCCATTTTTTTTCTTGTCGGGAAGTATCTTGATTCTTCCAACCGTCGTATTCGTTATGTCTTGCTCTGGAGCCTGGGAGCGGCGCCTTTTGTTCTACTCGACACGAGCATCCTGTGGATACTCGTCCCGCCTTATGACGACAGTTTGCAGAGATATCTGCCACGCTCCTTTGAGTCGTGGGTTGAGATGATTAGGAACGGATTTGCCGATCAGATCTTCATATACATTGCTATTGTTGTGGCGGCCCATGCTTACAACTACCTCAAACGCTTGCGAAGAGAGGAGCGCGAACGATACGAGTACCAGCAGGCGCTCGCCGCAAGTCAACTGCAAGGTCTCAAGACGCAGATCCATCCCCACTTTCTTTTTAATACTCTCCACGGAATCGCAACGCTCGCTGACACAGACGCCAAGAGTGCGAAATCCATGATCATCAAGTTGTCGAGTTTGCTCAGAAAGACTCTGGATTTTAATGGCGCGGATCTGATTCCACTCGAAGACGAATTGAAGTTCCTGAGCGAGTACCTCGATCTCGAAAAAATGCGCCTGGGTCGCAGGCTCAAGGTCACATGGCCGGTGGCTCCAGAGACCTTCCGGTTGCTGGTACCCCAGATGATCCTCCAACCCCTCATGGAAAATGCCGTTCGCCACGGTGTCAGTTCGTCTCGCGAGGGCGGATGGATAGAACTTGCGGCAAATGCAAGCAAGGGTATCCTCACCATAAGATTGCGTAATAGCGTTGGTGGCAGCACATCCAACGGAACGGGAGTGGGGCTGCGCAATGCTGAAGCCCGCCTGAAATATCTCTATTTCGATGATGCGAGTCTCCGTTTCGAGATTTCGGAGGACCACGTCGCTACTGTATTCCTGACCTTGCCTGCGTTGAACTCGCCTCAAGTCGGCGTTGAGGGTAGCCCGGTCCAAACTGTCCTCAAGCGGGAGAATCCCATATGCGCGTCCTCATCGTCGACGACGAACCACTAGCCCGCATTGCTCTAGCGCAGATCTTGACTGCGAGGGCCGATGTGGAGAGCTTCCATGCCGCTAACGATGCGATCGAAGCTCAAGAGCTTCTGGGCAGAGACAACTATGATGTGATGCTGCTCGACGTAAGCATGCCCGAGCTCTCTGGACTTGAGTTTCTGGCTCGTCTGCAACACTATGAGCGACCGTTGCCCTCTGTCGTCTTCGTCACGGCATACGCACAGTATGCTCTAGCTGCTTTCGAAAGGCATGCCGTCGACTACATTGTTAAACCTTTCTCAGAGGAACGCGTGAACCTGGCCCTGGATTTTGCGTCCCGTCGGACCGCCAGTGAGCGCGCGGCAAGATTGATTGAGTTCATACCCCACCTAAAAGGAATGACGCAACAGGGCTCGTCCAAGATCGGAATCAAAAGCAACGGGCGAATTCTTTTCATTGACCCTCGTGATGTAGCTGTGGTGGAGGCGGAGGGAAATTATGTCTTACTCCAGCGGGATAAGGGGTCCGACCTGCTGCGAGAGTCGATTTCTACGATCGCGGAGAAGCTAAAGCCATACGGATTTATTCGAATTCACCGGTCCGTGTTGGTGAACACCTCCTTCGTACAAGATGTCCGTCCGTGTCCAACGGGCGAGTACGAGCTTCGACTGAGAAACGGACGAGAATATACCGTCACACGCACTTATAGGGAAAATCTTAGGTGCCTGGCGGCCTTCTGGATTGGAACGGGAACCTTCCTAAGCTGACCAAACCGAGCAGGCATGGGTTGGGTCGAAGGGCCGTATCCACTTTCAGACGCTCATCGGATTCGTGCAGCGACTTCGTGGGTCTACACCTTCTTGAGCCATGGTTGGTAGAGTCCCATACGACCGTCATCATCCCAGTTGACGATCACGTCATCTTCGTTCGCTTGCTCAACCGTACCAAATTCTCCGGTCGGCTTTCCGAAGTTGCCCAAAACCTCGACGCGATCTCCGGGATGCAGTTCCTGGTCGGTCGCAGAGAGCTCGGCCGGGCGCGGCCTGCGTCCGCCGTTGCGCCCGGATATGACAAGGGCAGCTGGAGAGCTGGTGCAGTTTGGGGAGCGGTTTATTGGCCACAAGTTCCTGATCGCCAGTGAACCGATCACCCAGGCTAAGAACCACCTCCACCAGTCCATGACCATAGAGTAACTCCTTGAGGCCGAACAAAAAGCAGCCGAGTGGATGAGAAAGATGAGAAAGATTCCACCTTCGTCAATCGAATATCCTCCTCACGCATCTACCGCCTGAGTTAGACATTCGATGCCGCACCATAGGCACTTGGATTACGCGAACTAATTCTTGAATTCGGAAATCTCCGAGGTGGTGGATGCCCGTGGGAAAGCGGCTTCTTGCCCGACGCTCCGGAACACGAAGTCGGTGTCCGGAGAAGAATCATCAAACGTAACACTTGCCGTAGACCGGCGGGGCGAAGCGAAACGTTATTTCCTTGCCTTCGAGGTATCACGGCCGGGTTGTCTTAAGGCGGAATGCGTGCGGCGCGGAGAGTGTAAACCGCCCCATAGCAAGATCGCGAGCGCCGCACTCATAAGCACGAGATCTATCCGCGCATGCTCGATGGCGTACTCCACGACCGAGACAAAAAACAGCGCAAGCAAGGGTATTCGTTTCACTGAGATCTCCGCACGATTCCGTCGCTCACCAAGTTCGATGCAATCCGTTTAAGGGTGGAACGTAAATAAGTGTAAGCATCGGTAAAGGTTCTTCGGCCAACCTCAGCGGTCACCCAAAACCGGCCAATGAAGGTCACCTGAAAACCGGCCAACGAGAATGAGGCTCGGGGACGTTGAATGCGACGCAAGGCACGGTAGCCTTCGTCGATATGAGCAACGTCTTGAGCGAAGCGAAAAAACAACAAGTGATTGCCCTGGGACGGCTCGGATGGCCATTGCGGCGCATCGAGCAAGAGACCGGGGTGCGTCGGGAGACCGCCGGCGCCTATCTGAAAGCGGCCGGGATCGGAGTGCGTCCGCCGGGGGCATGGGGACGGCGAGCACCGGCAAAAGCGGCCAACGAGACCGAGGTGACCACCGGGTCCGACGCGGCAAAACCAGTCAACACGGTCCACCTCGACTGCAACCCCAACCCCAACCCCAACCCCAACCCCGAAAACCTTCCTTCGAAGGGAAAAGCAAAAGCAACTGCAAAACCGGCCAATCCCGATGAGGTGACCACCGGGTTTGGCGTGGAGTTGAACGCCTCAGAACAGCAACCTCCCCAGCCCGTTCCGTCCACCAGTTTGTGCGAACCGTTCCGTGATGCGGTCGAACTCGGTCTGAGCCAGGGTCGCAATGCCATGGCGATCTGGCAGGACCTCGTGTCCGAGAGCGGATTCCGTGGCGGCTATCAGACTGTCAAACGTTTCGTGCGCAAGCTTCGCGGAAACCAACCCCCGCAGGCGCGCGCAGTGATTCTCACCGCACCGGGAGAAGAGGCCCAAGTCGATTACGGCACCGGCCCCATGGTCCGTAATCCGCAAACCGGCAAATATCGACGCACACGGTTGTTCGTGCTGACGCTCGGCTACAGCCGCAAGGCCGTGCGCTTGCTGACTTTCCATTCCAGCTCTCGCATCTGGGCGGAGCTGCACGAGAAAGCTTTTCGTCGACTCGGCGGCAATACCCGCATCGTGGTGCTCGATAATTTGAAGGAAGGCGTACTTGTCCCCGATATCTACGATCCCGCTCTGAATCCCCTCTATCGCGACGTGCTGACGCACTATGGCTGTGTCGCTCTACCGTGCCGCATCCAAGATCCCGATCGCAAAGGAAAAGTTGAGCGCGGCGTCGGACACGCCAAGAACACACCCCTCAAGGGAAAACGCTTCGAGAGCCTGGAAGAAGGGCAAGCGTATCTCGACCGTTGGGAAACCAGCTGCGCCGATACCCGCATCCACGGCACCACCAAGCGGCAAGTTGCCGCCATGTTTGCGGAAGAAAAACCTTCCTTGCTCCCACTGCCGCTAGAACCTTTCCGTTACTACCAACATGGTCAGCGCGTGGTGCATCTGGACGGTTGTGTCGAAGTCGAGGCCGCCTACTACGGCCTACCCCCGGGCTGGATCGGACGCTTGGTCCGAGTGCAGTGGGACGAACTCTACGTTCGCATCCTCGATCCCAATAACGGTCTGCTGCTACGGGAACATGTGCGCCAGAAACGCGGCTGGTATCGCATCAAAGAAGAAGACCACCCGAAACAAAGACCGCTGCGTGTTTCTCAGTTACTGTGGCGCGCTGGCCGCGCCGGCACTCACATCGGCACACTCTGCAACCTTATTTATAACCAACTCGGCGAACCGGGTGTCCGCCGCGTCTTGGGCGTGCTCTCGCTGGCCAAAAAGTTCGGCACGGCCGCAGTCGATGATGCCTGCACGGTGGCCCTCGAAATGGGCGTGCATGAGTACCGCTTCGTTCGTCGTTATCTCGAACGTGGCCCCCAACTGACCTTACGGCAAGTCGATCCCCTCATTCGCGAGTTGGTGCAATATCGCGATCTCATCAACCTCAGAACCCAGGAGCCAAAAGAATGAATCTCATTGAGTTGAATCGTGCCTTACGACAACTACGGCTGGGCGGCATTGCCGCCGTACTGGAAACCCGTCTCCACCAAGCTCAAGTCGAGGCCATGCCCCCCATCGACTTTCTCTCCTGCTTGGTCGCGGACGAGCTCACTCGTCGCGGCGATCGTCTGCTGGAGCGCAGGACCAAGCAGGCCGAGTTTCGCGACCCACAGAGGAGCCTCGACAACTTCGACTTCAACTTCAACAAGAAGATGAATCGCAGTCTGGTCTTCGACCTGGCCACCGGCGCCTTCATCGCCCGTCACGAAGATGCTTTGTTTTTAGGTCCGCCCGGCACCGGGAAAAGTCATCTGGCCCAGGCCATCGGCCAAGCCGCCATTCAACAGGGCTATCGCGTCTTGTATCGCGAAACCCACAAACTGCTTGACGATCTCGCCGAGGCCACCATCGATGGAACTCGCAAGGAGCACATGGAGCTGTTAGCTTCGGTTCCGCTCCTTATCATCGATGATCTGGGCATGCGCAAGCTCCCCGTCACCGCCGCCGAGGAACTGTTGGAGATCGTGATGCGACGTTATGAGCGCACCAGCACTCTGCTCACTTCAAATCGACCCGTGGAAGACTGGGGCAAGCTACTGGGAGATAGCGCTGCTGTCACCGCCATGCTCGATCGCCTTCTCCATCATGGTCATGTACTCAAATGTGGTCCTCGGAGTTGGCGAACGAAAATAGACTTGCCACCACAGGAGGCGGCAGGGTAAAACAACTGAGTCCCCGGCCTCTTCCCGTTGGCCGGTTTTGCCCTGACCACCGTTGGCCGGTTTTGGGGTGACCACTGAGGGCCAACTGTTTCGAGCGACGTGGGCATGACAAAGCTCTGCGTGCTTGATCCTGTTGCGCAAAGTTCGCAGAATTCTGAAGACTCCCTACGCGAGAAGCTAACGCCAGTCTTTCCTGCGCTCGTCGTCCTAATTTCCAATTCCCAGAAAACCTCGAATGGCGCTAGACTGGGTTTATCCTGCGAGGCTCGAAGTATGTTTGCGGAGGTCGCCAAGCCGGTTACCCTGGTTTTGTGCATTCTTTCTTTGTACGCCGTGTTCAATGCTGCTTTCCTGGCGGTATCAATGGATATGCGTGAAAAGATCTGTGAATCTCTCATCCGGCTGGCATTGGCAGCCGTAATCTCCCTGATAAGCGGGTTGATTTTTCGCGACGCGACGCAAGAGCCATACGCCGGTAGAGCGCGGCTCACCGCAACGCTCCCAGTTCAAATGTTCTGCTGGGTTTCGGGTACCATGCTCGTTCTGTTCGTCGTTTCCTGGTACTTGGAAACCTACTGCGTCTTCTATCGGGATGTACGCTTCTAATTCACCAGCCAGCGAAACTCCCGGTGCTTTATGAAGAAATGCTCGGCTATTGCATTCAAGCTTATTTTTTGCGTTCTCACCTTGACGCCGTGGCAAGGAGTGATCGTGAGCCGTGAAGAGTCAGACCATGCGTCGTGGTGTGCGGCCTGCAACGACCAACTCGGAACCTGTGCGTATCCGGAGTGTTTCGCATGACGGGAGGCTGGCGGCAACGACTGGGCCAACTTGCAATCGTGATGGTTGTCCTGCTGGGAATATTATACGTAGGCGACTGGGTCGTTCTGCAGGTTCGTATCACCCACGGAACGGCATATGGCGTTGTGGAGGTCAACCAGTTTCTAGCCACGCCGCTGAAGGGCAATAAAGTTGAATATGATCTGGTCGGCGCGGTCCAGGAGACGTGCAGTCGGTCGATCTTTCCACAAAAGGGGAATCCTGCTTGCTGGTGGTTGGAACGCCACAAATCGCAGTGGGAGTGAACGGTTCTGTGGGCCGGCGATCGAGCCCGTGTAAAGATATATGCCCATGTGCGTCTGCCTATGCCGGAAGGGGGGAACCCGGAATGGCTCAATCGCATTTCGACTGCCTCGAGGGCGTGAGGCCTCGAGCGAATCCACCGTCGAGCCTTAGTGCTCGATGGTCGTTTCCGACTTGGCCGGCTTCTGTGTCACCTGCTGCGGGGTTGGCAATTGCGAACGATCCCACCCGCCGCCCAGCGCCTCCACCAACGCCACGGCAGAGGTCATCTGTTGCACCTGAATATTATTCAGAGTCTGCTGGTTTGACAGCAGCGTGGTCTGAGCAATCAGTACATCAATGTAGGGATCAATGCCAGTCTCATATCGGCCCTGTTCGAGTTTGAGAAAAGTCTGTGCGGAATTCACCGCCTGTTGTTGTTGCTGAATCTCCTTCGACAAGATGCGAACCTCCGCCAGACCATCCTCAACCTGTTGGAATGCGGTGAGGACCGTCTGACGGTAACCGGCGAGATCCGCGTTGTAGGTTGCGACGAATTGTTGGACGGTTGCGCGGCGCAGGCCGGCGTCGAAGATCGTTTCCGAGAGCGCCGTGCCGACGGACCAGAAGCGGCTCGGCCAGGAGAGCCAACTCGTGAAGCTTGCAGTCTGAAAGCCCCCTTCCGCGCTCAAGGTCAGGTTCGGATAATAAGCCGCGTAAGCGATGCCGATGGTCGCGTTGGCTTCAGCCATGGTGCGCTCAGCGGCGGCGACGTCCGGCCGGCGCTCAAGCAGTTCCGAGGGTATCCCAACCGGGATTGGAGGTGGAGCAACGGTCATTGGCTTCACAGGGATGGAGAAATTCGTGGCTGCTTTGCCCACCAGCACGGCGATCGCATGCTCAAACTGGGCGCGCGCAATTCCGACATTGGTTGCTCCTGCCTGCGCGTTTTGCAGCGTAGTTTCGGCCTCGACCACCGAGATCTGGTCGTCGATGCCGGTTTCATAAAGAGTGCGGGTCAGATCGAGCGCTCTCTGGTCCGCTTCCACGGTATCGTTGAAAATCTTTTGCAGTTGATCCTGACCACGAATCTCGAAAAAGAACTCTGCCAAGCTGGCCTGTTCGGTCAGACGCTCGTTCTCGAGATCTGCCGCGCTGACTTGGGCGGCGTATTGGGATTGGCGCACAGTGTTGCGGACCTTGCCCCAGAGATCGGGCTCCCAGGACGCTTCGAGGGGTAACGAATAGACCGTGCTTTGCAATTGCGCTCTCGGAGTGGTGCCTGTGCCACTGGTGTTGACGGGTGTAGAACTCAGCGTCCCCGAGGTTCGCGAGCGGCTGAATGAGGGCGCGACCGCGAGTGTCGGGAAGTATTGCGAGCGCGCTTGGCGCACGATTGCCCGAGCTTCCATGAAGTTCTCGAAGAATTCCTTGATGTTCTGGTTGTTTATATCCAGCTGTTCCTCGAGAGCGTTCAGTTCGGGATCGTTGAAGATCTCCCACCACTTGCCGCGGAGCTTGGAATCCGCGGGCTGCGCCACCGTCCAGCCTTCATTTTCCTTGAACTGGGTCGGAGATTCCTTGTAGACGGCCGCCGGCGCCTGGGGAGCGGGTGGATGATATTTTGGTCCGACTGCGCAGCTCGATAACATTAGCAAGAGCGCAGCCGCACACACCCGAATCGCGCAGTTCACTGGTTTTCGCCGGACGATCGTCATAACGTTTCTGCGTAACCCACGGTTCATCTTAATCCTCGCTAACTGGCCTCCGGAGCGGGAGACGGAAGCGCACCCTGCGGCTTGCTTTGGAAGCGAAGCCGCATGCGATCAAGGAACAAATACACCACCGGAGTGGTGTAGAGCGTGAGCATTTGGCTCACGATCAATCCACCTACAATGGTAATCCCGAGCGGCTTTCGCAGCTCCGAACCGGTGCCGGTGCCGAACGCGAGTGGCAGCGCCCCGAACAGCGCGGCCATGGTCGTCATCAGGATCGGACGGAAGCGCAACATGCAGGCTTCGAAGATCGAGTCCGCGGTGCTCTTACCTTCCTGCCGTTCCGCGACCAGCGCGAAATCGATCATCATGATGGCATTCTTCTTCACGATGCCGATCAGCAGAACAATTCCGATGATGGAAATCACATTCAAATCGATCTTGAATAACATCAGCGCCAGCATCGCGCCTACACTGGCTGAGGGCAGCGTCGAGATAATGGTCAGAGGATGCACCAGACTCTCATACAGGATGCCCAGCACGATGTAGACCGCCAGCAGCGCCGTCACCACCAGCATCGGTTCGGTACTCAGCGACTGCTGGTAAGCCAGCAGCGTACCGGCGAAGAAGCCCCGAATCGTCGAAGGCGTTCCGAGCTTCTGCTGCATCAGCGCAATGCGCTGCGTGGCATCGCTTAAAGAAACTCCTGGCGCCAGATTAAAAGAAACCGTGACCGATGGAAACAAGCCAGTATGGTTTACAGCGAGCGGCGTGGTGCCGGACGCCGAGTGTGCGACCGCGGCGAGCGGAACGTTGGTACTGCCGGGCACATTACCGCTGCTCGATGCAATCGAGCCAGTCACCGAGCTCAGGTAGATGTCCTTCAGGCCTTGCGGCGTTTGCCAATACTGCGGGGCGACCTCGAGAACCACATAGTACTGATTCAGCTGCGTATAAATAATCGAGACTTCGGATTGGCCGAAGGCGCTATAGAGTGCTGAATCAAGAGACTGTGTGGTGATACCCAGCTTGGCGGCGGTGGTACGGTCGTAGGTCAGCAGCTGTTCCAATCCACCGTTTTGCTGGTCGGAGTTGACGTCCTGGAGGCCGGGAATCTTCTTCATCTCGGCAAAAAGGATGGGCCCCCATTTCGACAGATCCTGAACGTTGTCGCACTGGATGGTGTACTGATAAAGCGCATTGCTCGACCTGCCTCCGATTCGCAGGTCCTGGGACGCCTGCAAAAACGCGGAAGCTACAGGCAAACGATTTAACTTGGGCCGCAACCGGTTGATGATCTCGGGGGCGCCGATCTTGCGCTCGTTGAGCGGTTTGAGAGCGATGTAGATGAACCCCGTATTGGTGGAACCGTTGCCGCCGGTGTAGGCGGTCACATTGGCGACCGCGGGGTCGCTCTTGATCACCCCAACTAACTGGCGGACCGAATCGTCCATGGCGGGAAACGATGAATCCTGTGGACCTTGCACGCCTCCCACGATCGCTCCCGTATCCTGCTGCGGAAAGAATCCTTTGGGAAGCTTGACAATGAGTACGACATTCAACAGGATCGTGAGCAGCAATACCACCAGCATCAGCCCGGAGTTGTCGAGCGCCCAGAGCAATGTGTGACGGTAGGTCTCGAGCATCCAGGCGAAGAACTTCTCGCTCGCCTGATAAATCCTGCCGTGTTTTTCTTGCTTCTCCTCTTTTAACAGGTAGGCACACATCGCTGGGGTGGTCGTCAAAGAAACTACCATGGACACAACGATTGCAGTGGAAAGCGTAATGGCGAACTCACGGAAAAGACGGCCGACAATGCCTCCCATCATAAGGATGGGAATGAAAACCGCGACCAGAGAAACACTGATGGAGAACACGGTGAACCCAATCTCTTGTGCGCCCTTCAGCGCCGCCGCAAAGGGTTGCATTCCCAGTTCCAGGTGCCGCGAAATGTTTTCCATCACCACGATCGCGTCATCCACTACGAACCCGGTCGAGATGGTAAGCGCCATTAGCGAAAGGTTGTCGATGCTGTACCCGAACAGATACATCACAGCGAAGGTGCCGATCAGGGATACGGGAACGGCAACGCTCGGAATCATTGTGGCGCGCGGGTTACGCAGGAAAATGAAGACCACCAGAATGACCAGTGCCACGGAGATCAGCAACGTGCGTTCCACATCGTTCACCGAAGCGCGAATGGTGGTGGTTCGGTCGAGAACGATGGTGGTGTCGATGCCTTGCGGAATCGAAGCCTTCAAGAAGGGCAACTGGGTTCGAATATTATCGACGGTCTGGATGATGTTCGCGCCCGGCTGACGGAAGATAATCATCGTGACCGAAGGTATGCCGTTCAGATAACCGGCGGAACGAATGTTCTGGACATCGTCGGTCACATCGGCCACGTCAGAGAGCCGGACCGCGGTTCCGTTGTGGGAGCCGATGATCAGCGGTTTGTAGTCGGCGGCGGTTGAGATCTGGTCGTTGGCAATAATGTCGGCCGTCACCGTTCCATCCGACACCTGACCTTTGGCCAGGTCGGCGTTCTGAATGCTCAACACGGACTGAACGTTGGCCAGGGTCAGGCCATAGTTGCTTAGTTGGGTGGGATTGGCATCAACGCGCACGGAAGGCAGCGAACTACCACCCACAGACACCTGCCCCACACCCTGGATCTGAGAAAGCTTCTGCGACATCACGGTGGACGCTTCGTCGTACAATTTGCCCCGATCGTATTTGCTGGAGGTCAGTCCAATGATCATGATCGGGGAGTCGGCGGGGTTCACTTTCCGATAGGTGGGATTGGCGGGAAGATTTGCCGGCAGATACGTGCGGGCGGCGCTGATAGCAGCCTCGACATCGCGCGCTGCCCCGTCGATATTGCGGCTTAGGTCGAACTGAATCGTGATCGATGTGCTCCCCAACGAACTGGCGGAGGTCATTTCCGAGACCCCCGCGATGTGCCCAAACTGCCGCTCGAGCGGAGTGGCCACCGAGGACGCCATGATTTCCGCGCTTGCTCCCGGTAATTGAGCAGAGACGGAGATGGTCGGAAAGTCGACTTGAGGCAATGGGGAAACCGGCAGCACCGTAAACGCGATCGCTCCTGCGATCGCGATGGCGATGGTCAACAAGGTCGTCGCCACAGGCCGCCGAATAAAGAGTTCAGAAGGATTCATACCTGTGCTTCCGGTTGCGCTGTGCCTCCTGGCCTCTCGCGACCACGCCACTTAGAGAATCTTTCTCCCAAGCTGTCAAAGAAAATGTAAATCACCGGCGTGGTATACAAGGTGAGCGCTTGGCTCAATAAAAGTCCGCCCACCATGGCAATTCCCAGGGGGCGACGAATCTCCGAGCCGATCCCGGTTCCTAGAGCCAGAGGGATACCTCCCAGCAGCGCGGCCATGGTGGTCATCATGATCGGACGAAAGCGCAGCAGACTGGCTTCGTAGATTGCATCGCTCGCGTTCTTGCCGTGCTGGCGCTCTCCTTCGAGCGCGAAATCCACCATCATGATTCCGTTTTTCTTCACAATTCCGATCAGCAAGATAATGCCGATAATCGCAACCACGCTTAAATCCTGGCGGAACAGCATGAGCGCCAGCAGCGCGCCCACTCCGGCTGAGGGAAGAGTGGAAAGGATGGTGACGGGGTGGATAAAGCTCTCATACAACACGCCCAGCACGATGTACACCGTCACCAGGGCTGCCAAAATCAACAGGGCTTCGTTAGAAAGCGAGTTCTTGAACGAAGCGGCCGTGCCCTGGAAATCCGCCTGCAGGCTGGGCGGCATGTTCATGTCTCGCTGCACCTTGTCGATGGCGGTAATAGCGCTGCCCAAGGCGGCGTTGGGCGCCAGGTTGAAGGAGACAGTGACCGAGGGGAATTGTCCCTGATGATTGAGCGACAGTGCTTCGGTTCCGCGCTGGAAGTGACTGAATGCACCGAGGGGAACAGCATTGCTCATCTGCGAGCTGCTGGTGGTATTCCCGAAGCTTGAGCCAGACGAGGTATTCGTAGGCGACAAAGCGTTGGCGGGAGCAGAGAGTACGCCGGAAGACGGCGTGTAGAGTACCGGGGTAGTCGTCGCATTTGATCCGGCGGACGAAGATCCGGAGGAGGCAAACGAGTTTGAAGCTCCTGGCCCCGAGGTTCCGGACGAGGTGTTGGCTTGTATATACAAATCTCCCAGCTTGCTGGGATCCCGCTGGAACTGCGGCTGGGCCTCCAGGATCACATGGTACTGATTGAGCTGGGTATACATCGTACTAATCTGGCGCTGTCCTAAGGCGTCATAGAGCGTGTTGTCGATGGTAGCGGGAGCGATGCCGAGCCGCGAGGCGGTGACACGATCAATGACCAGCGAGACCGCCAAACCGCCGGTCTGCTGGTCGGTGGCGACATCTTCAAGCTGAGGCAGCGCTTTCAGTTTCGTGACAAAGCGATTGGTCCAGTCGTTCAGTTCGTTCGCGTCCGGATCTTCGAGCGTGTATTGATACTGGGTTCGGCTCACGCGATCATCCACAGTGATGTTTTGCACCGGCTGCATGTAGAGCGCGATTCCTTGAACGTTCTTCAAGCTGGACTGGAGTCTGCGGATAACATCGGAGGCGCTGAGGTCGCGGTTCTCGAGCGGCTTCAAGTTGATCGACATGCGGCCGCTGTTGAGGGTTGTATTGGTGCCATCCGCCCCGATGAACGAAGAAAGACTCTGGACCGCCGGGTCCTGAAGGATGACCTTGGCGAGTTCCTGCTGCTTCTGCGACATTGCGTTAAAGGAAATGGTCTCCGGAGCCTGCGAAATGCCCTGAATGACGCCGGTATCCTGCACCGGGAAAAATCCCTTGGGAATAATGATGTACAGAAACACGGTGAGTACAAGGGTGCCGAGGGCTACCAGAAGGGTGATGGTTTGATAGCGCAGTACGAACTTCAAAGTCCGCCCGTAGAAAGCGATCATGCGTTCGAATACGCGCTCCGAGGCCCGGTAAAAGCGCCCCTGTTGCTCCTTAGGCTCGTGCCGCAAAATGCGCGCGGACATCATCGGAGTCAGGGTCAGCGATACCACGGCGGAAATGACGATAGTGACCGCGAGGGTTACGGCGAACTCGCGGAAAAGCCGGCCCACTACGTCTCCCATGAATAGCAGCGGGATCAGCACGGCAATCAAGGAAACGGTCAACGACACGATGGTGAAGCCGATCTGTTCTGCGCCCTTCAAGGCCGCTTCCATCGGTGCTTCGCCTTCCTCGATGTAGCGCGAGATGTTTTCGATCATTACGATGGCGTCATCGACTACAAATCCGGTGGAAATGGTAAGAGCCATTAGGGAGAGGTTGTCCAGGCTATAGCCGAGCGCGTACATGGCTGCGAAAGTTCCCACCAGCGACAGCGGCACCGCCACGCTGGGAATGATGGTGGCGTAGAGACTTCGCAGAAAAAGAAAGATCACCATCACCACCAGTCCAATCGTCAACATCAGTTCGAACTCGACGTCGGATACGGAAGCCTGGATTGAGGTGGTCAGATCGGTAAGCGTGGTGACCTGAACCGAGGCCGGAAGATTGGCTTCGAGCTGCGGCAAAAGTCGCTTGATGCTCTTCACCACGCTGATGGTATTCGCGCCGGGCTGGCGCTGGACGTTCAAGATGACGGCGGGAGTCTGATTCATCCATGCCGCTTGCTTATTATTTTCGACGCCATCGACGACTTCTGCTACATCCGTAAGCATCACGGGTCCGCCATTGCGGTACGCGACCACCACACTTCGATAATCAGCACTACTGACGAGTTGGTCGTTGGCATCGACCTGGTAATCCTGCCGCGGTCCATCAAAGTTGCCCTTCGCGGCGTTAACGCTCGCCTGCACGAGCGCTGTGCGCAGGTCCTCCAGATTGATTCCGTAGGAAGAGAGCGCTACCGGGTTCGCGCGAATGCGCACGGCGGGCTTCTGACCGCCGCTGATACTCACCAAGCCGACTCCACTCAGCTGCGAGAGCTTGGGAGCCAGCCGCGTATCCACCAAGTCTTCCACCTGAGACAACGGCACGGAATCGGAGGTGATGGCGAGCGTGAGCACGGGTGCGTCTGCGGGGTTCGTCTTGCTATAGACCGGTGGCGCGGGTAGGTTGGAGGGCAGAAAACTTTGGGACGCGTTGATCGCCGACTGCACCTCCTCTTCGGCGACGTCGATGTTGAGGCTCAAATTGAACTGCAGCACAATGACCGACGTGCCTCCCGAACTGGTGGAGGTCATCTGGCTGAGCCCCTGAAGCTGGCCGAACTGCCGCTCGAGCGGCGCGGTCACGGTAGTCGCCATCACGATCGGGCTGGCGCCTGGATAGAAGGTAACGACTTGGATGGTCGGGTAATCTACCTCGGGCAGTGCCGAAACCGGCAACTGAATGTAGGCAACGATACCGACGAGTAAGATCGCCGCCATCAGCAGCGCGGTGGCGACGGGTCGCACGATGAATGGGCGAGACGGGCTCACGGGGCTTGAGTCTCACTCGAACCAGCAGGAAGAGGCTTTTTGGAAACTACGATCTTCGAGTTATTTTGCAGCTTGTCAAAGCTGCTGTTGGCGACCACGTCCCCCGGATTGATCCCCTCGACAGCCGTCTGGCCGGCGTCCGCCACGCCGGGCTTGATGTTGTGGATCTGCGCTGTGTCATTCTGGATGAGATAGACGAACGCAGTTTGGCCATTGTGTTGAATCGCGGAGGTCGGAATCAACGTGGCCCCCTGCAGCGTGTTCACTAACAGCTTGGTGTTTACGAACTGGTTGGGGAACAGAGAGTCGTCTTTGTTATCGAAGAGTGCCCGCAGCTTTACCGTGCCCGTAGTGGTATCGATCTGGTTATCAAAGGTCAGGAGCCTTCCCGTGGCAATTTTGGTTTGCTGGGTTCGATCGTAAGCCTCAACGTCCAACCCTTTTCCGTGGCGCGTCTCGGCCTGCACGTGAGGCAGGTTGTCTTCGGCGATGGTAAATATCACGGTGATCGGCTGCAGTTCGGCGATCACCACCAGCACCGTTGCGCCCGTCGATTGGACAACATTCCCCGGATCCACCAACCGCAGGCCTACCCGTCCCGTGATCGGCGCTGTGATATGGCACCAGCCCACTTGGACCTGGTTTAACTGCACCGTGCCCTGGTCATTCTTTACCGTGCCTTCGTCCTGCAGCACGATCTTTTCCTGATCGTCGAGCGTCTGCTTGGGAATGCCGTTCCGCGACCACGCATCGCGATAACGCTGCAGGTCCATCTTTGCCTGCTCGAGTACATGGGTGTCGCGCTCTAGCGCGCCTTGGGCCTGCAAAAGCTGGGCCTCATAGGGTCGCGGATCGATATCGATCAACGCTTGCCCTTTGTGGACCAGTTGTCCTTCCTGGTAATGGACCTGGCTCACCATTCCCGTGACTTGGCTGGTAATCGAGTCGGTATAAGTCGGAGTGACGGTCCCAATCGCGTCGAGATATACCCCGATGTTTCCCTTTTGCGCGACCGCGATCGTAACCGTCACCGGCCCGGTCACCCCGCGTCGTGATGACGGAGCGCTCTGGGTATCTTCACGACGACGGATCACCAGCATAAAAATGACACCGAAAGCCAGCAGGAGCGCGGCCCACACGAAGATCCGCTGCCACCTTGATTTGGGATGGTCACTCGTAGATAACCGCTGGTGCTCGGATTCAATGGGCGAAGCAGGAGGCTTGGTTTCCATCCGATCTTCTTGCATCAGTCGATGTAGCTTTCTTCTTGCATAAGTCGATGTAGCATTCTAGCCTGCCAAAGCAGCGTTATTTTATAAGAGTCGGCCAATGGTCCGCTGAAGATGATCGCCCGAATAGCCCGGCTGGCCAAAAACAAGGGTCTCCGGATGTTGGCACCAGAGAGCTATCGAGAATCGCAACGGGGAAAGCACAGTGCTCATCTCCGAGCTATGCCTGCGATTCGAGACACAACTGCCAGCCCATTTCGTATTCCGGCCGTGAGCGATTTCTGGACCATCAAACCGGAATCCGAAACTCGACCCGACTATCGTATGCAGAGTCAGTTGCGGAGTCCGCAAGGCATTCTTGCTTGCGTTCCCTCTCGCTACTCTGTTCAGGTGGAGAACGTGCTAACCCTGGCGGAGCACCGTTATCGCGATCAACTTTCTCAGCCTTATGGCGATCCGTTTCTAACACGGCCACCTGGTAAGACTTCTTCCCAACCCTGACCCATTTTGATGCAATCCTTGAGCTCTCGTTGTCCAAGACTGGTCAAATTGCTCCTGGTCAAATTGCTCTTTTGATAGAGATAACCGTTTCGACCCCTGAGATCGTAAAGATTCAGTAACGGAAAGTAAAGGTTCGTAAGCAACTGGACCTCTCTGTTTGTAGACCGCCAGGTTTGCGTGGCCTGCGAAATGGACGGTGGCATTGAAGGGAGAGAATCAGGGGGCGGAGCATCGAGTGTGGGGCTGGCGGAACCATGCATGTCGTCGCACGGCTCTCCGCGGCTCAACTCCTGTTTCGCTCCCCGCCTCTCCACGAGTACGCCGCATGAACCCGCAACCCCAGCATCCAATCATCCTCGGGTTCCGGCGCCTACAGAATCTCTGCGTCTCATCTGGCCCACAATGCCCTGCTAGTCTTCTCTCCAGCCTCTGCCAGGCAGCCGCAAAGAATACAATCTCGCCTTGCAACTGCCGCGCACAGCCGCCAACGGCAACTTCGCAACTCATCAAAACCTGCTCAACCATATACAAAACCCATAGACTCCCGCGAAGGGCGGCTTCCTTGAAGTCGCTGTATCTGAAGCGCCCCTCCAGAGCTCCTCGATTCGACTACCTGCCATGATGGCGGGCCTGTACACGAGAAATCAATGACTGATGAGCGCTTGCTATTTTCATGCTACGTGATGCGCCGGAGGCCCATGACGCCTGTCGTGAAATGGGCGCTCCCGATACAGCCCTAAGACTTATTATTACAATCGCGGTACGCTGGCATCCGATCACTTCCTCTTTGCCGACGATCCATCCAAAAGCGAGTCCCGATGCCGTCGTGGTTGCGAGCCACAGTCTGGTCTTGCGCCCGCGCTCTTCAAGGTCACAGGAAAGATTTCGGTTGACACTGCTCCCGGTCGTTTTATAATTATTCTTATCCGATAATCATGCGCCTCACCCATGAACAGTTCCGTGAGCTGGCCGCGAAGCACGGTTTGCCGGTCACGCACCAGCGTCAGGTGGTCTATGAGGCCGTCGTCGCTGCGCACGGACACTATTCCCCGGAGGACGTCTACGCCGCGGTCCGACGTCGCATTCCATCCATTTCTCTGGCCACGATCTACAAGAATCTGCGGCTTTTCATCGAGTGCGGGTTGCTGCGAGAGGTCACTCCTCATGCGTCCACGGTGCGTGTGGACGGCAATCTCAAACCTCATCACCACCTGGTCTGCTCCCGCTGCAAATCGGTGCAGGACATCGAAGGAGAGTTCATCGATTTCAAACGATTATCCCGGCATCTGCCGGACGGCTTTGATCTGACGCAGCCGTTGGTCGAGGTCTTTGGCCTCTGCCGCCGCTGCAGCGCCAAAAAATAATTTTTTTCACGCAGTACTCAATCAAAATTCGAAGGACAAAAAGATATGAAAAATACACTCGCGACCTCATCGGGGAGTGTTGCCCCCGAAGCTAAGGAAAAAAACACCGCAACCGAGTCGAAGTGCCCAGTAGCGCACGGCGCTCGCAAACCCTACACGAATGTTGATTGGTGGCCGAATCAGGTGAACCTGAAGGTCCTGCACCAGCATTCCCCCCTGTCCGATCCGATGGGCAAGGAGTTCAATTACGCGGAAGAGTTCAAGACGCTCGACCTGAATGCCGTGGTCAAGGAGCTGCATGCCTTGATGACGGACTCGCAGGATTGGTGGCCGGCCGACTTTGGCCACTATGGGCCGCTCTTCATTCGTATGGCATGGCACAGCGCGGGCACGTACCGCATCGGCGACGGCCGCGGTGGGGCTGGGGCCGGTCAGCAGCGCTTCGCGCCGCTCAATAGTTGGCCGGACAACGTGAACCTGGACAAGGCACGGCGGCTGCTTTGGCCGATCAAGCAGAAGTATGGGCGGAAAATCTCCTGGGCCGACCTCATGATTCTCGCCGGCAACGTCGCCCTCGAATCGATGGGCTTTAAGACGTTCGGTTTTGGCGGCGGGCGCGAGGACGTGTGGGAGCCCGAAGAGGACATTTTCTGGGGGTCTGAGGGCAAGTGGCTGGCGGACGAGCGCTACAGCGGCGACCGTGATCTTCAGAATCCGCTCGCTGCCGTGCAAATGGGTCTGATCTATGTGAATCCGGAAGGGCCGAATGGAAAGCCGGATCCTCTTGCCGCGGCACGGGATATCCGAGAGACTTTCGCCCGCATGGCGATGAATGACGAGGAGACCGTTGCGCTCATTGCCGGCGGTCACAGCTTCGGCAAGACTCACGGCGCCGGCGATGCGGCACTCGTCGGCGCAGCGCCCGAAGCGGCCAGCATCGAGGAGCAGGGCCTCGGCTGGAAGAGCAAATTCAAGACGGGCAAAGGCGGTGACGCGATCGGCAGCGGCCTGGAAGTCATTTGGACCACGTCACCTACGAAGTGGAGCAACAACTTCTTCACGAACCTGTTCAGCTACGAATGGGAACTGACGAAGAGCCCGGCCGGTGCGCATCAGTGGACACCGAAAAATGGCGCAGGCAACGGTACAGTGCCGGATGCGCACGATCCCTCAAAACGCCACGCGCCATCCATGCTGACCACGGACCTCGCCTTGCGGCTCGACCCTGCTTACGAAAAGATTTCGCGGCGCTTCTACGAGCATCCGGATCAGTTCGCAGACGCGTTTGCGCGGGCATGGTTCAAGCTGACGCACCGCGACATGGGGCCGATCTCGCGGTACCTTGGCCCCCTCGTTCCGAAGGAGTCTCTGGTGTGGCAAGACCCGGTTCCCGCCGTGGATCATAAATTGATCGGGGAGCAGGACATTGCTGCTCTCAAGGCGAAGATTCTCAAATCCGGACTGTCGATCTCCCAACTAGTCACAACTGCCTGGGCATCGGCGGCGTCGTTCCGCGGCTCCGACAAGCGCGGTGGGGCGAACGGGGCGCGCATTCGCCACGCGCCACAAAAAGATTGGGAAGTCAACCAGTCGGCCGGACTGACGAAGGTCATCGAGACCCTGGAGACGATCCAAAAGGATTTCAACAGCTCGCAGTCCAATGGGAACCAAGGGAAGAAGGTCTCGCTTGCTGACCTGATCGTTCTGGGCGGCTGCGCAGCCGTCGAGGAAGCTGCGAAACGGACCGGGCACGAGGTGAAGATTGCTTTCTTGCCGGGCCGCACGGATGCTTCGCAGGAGCAGACCGACGTGCACTCATTCGCCGTAATGGAGCCGATCGCTGACGGGTTCCGCAACTATCTCCGAAGCGGACAGCCCCTGTCGGCGGAGGAGTTGCTGGTGGATCGGGCGCAGTTGCTGACACTGACTGCCCCCGAGATGACGGTTCTCGTCGGCGGCATGCGCGCCCTGAATGCGAACTTCGGGCAGGCCAAACACGGCGTCTTCACCAGCCGGCCCGAGACGCTGACGAATGATTTCTTCGTTAACCTGCTCGACATGAATACGAAGTGGCAGGCCTCCTCTACATCCGATGGCGTGTTTGAGGGACGCGACCGGGCGACAGACAAAATCAAGTGGACCGGCACGCGCGTCGATCTCCTCTTCGGTTCGAACTCCCAGCTCCGAGCAATCGCAGAAGTCTATGCGTGTGACGACTCGAAGGAGGCGTTTGTGAAGGACTTCGCGGCTGCGTGGAACAAGGTAATGAACCTGGATCGCTACGACCTTGCCTGAGTTTGGCGAAAAGGAAAGCCTTCAACTTCGCGCTGTTGCTGTTGTTTGGATCGGCCAAACTGAAGTCGTCGCTTTTCCTGGCTCGCGGGGGCGCATCGCGACCCCCGTGCTGCCTTTACCAATAGGCGCAACAGTTTCACACGGACCGAGTTTGTCGCCGGCAGAGACGCCATCTGCGTGTCAGAGCTAAGTTTTAGCCGATCAGATTGGGGATAAGTCCTAGGTCAGGTTAGTGCTTTATCGAACGCGCGCTCCAACCCTCTGTTTCTCTACAAGCTTCTTGTCAGGGCGCGCCTCCGATAAAGCACTAACGTGACTAGTTCCCAATCGCTGCAACCCTACATAAAGGAGCTTGCAAACGCCCCGCACGCCGACTTCTGGTGTCCTTCGACCGGAGTTCCAACGGATGACCCGTTTACCCTTTAATTTCGAACAGGGAGGGGACTTTGGGCAGCGTCCGATAGTACTCGAGCGTAGAGGATCCCTCGGCTATGCGGCGATCAAAACTTTCAAGCAGGAATCACTCAATCCGCCGTTCCTGAAGACCACTCCCAATGCTGGAATTGCTTCCGCAATTCAGATTTCAGCAGCTTGCCAGTCGAGGTATGGGGCAAGCTGGGGACAAAGATGAACTCATCCGGCACCTGCCACTTAGCGAACTTGCATGCCAAGAATGAGCGTAGTTCCTCGGCGGTGACCCGGCAACCATCTTTAAGGACGACAGCCGCGAGCGGCCTTTCCTGCCACTTGGGATGCGGGGCCGCAACGACCGCTGCTTCTTTCACAGCCGAGTGGGCCACAAGAGCATTCTCTACATCCACGGAGCTGATCCATTCCCCTCCAGACTTGATCAGATCCTTGGTGCGGTCCGTGATCTTCATGTAACCCTCGATGTCGATGGTGACGACGTCGCCGGTGCGGAACCAGCCGTCGTTCGTCCAACGGTTGCATTCCTGGGGCAGGTTGTAATAGCTGGCAGCGACGAAGGGGCCGCGGATTTCGAGTTCGCCCGGAGTTTCGCCGTCCCAGGCTACTTCGCCGCGATCTCCCACGGCTCGGATTTCAACAAACGGAGAAGGTAGCCCTTGCTTGGCGCGGAGCTCGAACTGCCGATCCTCCGGCCAGTTTTGCATCTCTGGCTTGAGGGTGCACACGGTAGCAATCGGCGTGGTCTCGGTCATCCCCCAAGGCTGAATCACGCGCACCCCGAACTTCTCGAAGCGGCGGAACAAAGTTTCCGGTGTTGCCGAACCGGCGACCACAACTCGCATGCCGGGAGTGAGTTTCCAACGCCCGGGTTGGCGTTCCAGAGTGTCGAGGACAGGGAGCCAAACGGTGGGCACCGCACCGGTGAAGGTCACGTGTTCGCGAGACAAGAGATCCAATAATCTTTCCGGCTGAAGATTGGGTCCGGGTAACACTAATCTGCTGCCATTCATGACCGCCGCGTGAGGTAATCCCCAGGCATTGGCGTGAAACATGGACATTGCCGGCAAGATGCAATCGAGTCGGGAGAGGGAAAAATTGTCCGGCAGCGAGATGGAATAAGCATGGAGGACGATCGCTCGATGAGAGTAGGCCACCCCCTTAGGCTTTCCCGTTGTCCCGGAGGTATAGCACATGGCGGCCGCATCGTCCTCGTCCAGATCCGGATAGACCGGAGTACTGAGGTTGTCACGCAGCAAGGTTTCGTAGTTCTCGAAAGCTGCGGGCACGGCCTCGCCACAGAACGGAACCACGAAGACACGCTCGAACTTCACTTTGTCCTTGAACTTTTCAAAGAGCTGCAAGAGCACGTCGTCTACAATCAGGAAGCGGTCATGGGCGTGGTTGATGATGTACGCCAGTTCGTCGGGATGGAGCCGAAGGTTCAGGGTGTGCAGCACGCCACCTGCGCAGGGGACGCCGAAGTAGGCTTCCAGGTGGGCATAGTGGTTCCACATAAGGCTTGCGACCCGGTCTCCAGGCTCAAGACCCGCCGCCTGGAGAACTGCGGCAAGGGATCGTGCACGCTGGGACATTTCCCCGTAGGTGTAACGGTGAATCGAGTTGTCGGGGCGGCTGGAGATAATCTCGACGTTCGGAAAAAGTTTTGCCGCCCGCTCCAGGAGCGGCCTTAGGGTAAGGGGAAACTGCATCATTGTTCCCTTCATGGAATACCTCATTTCGGGGTCGGCTCACCGCCGCTAAGGCAGGAGGATTCTACTCCGAATCGACTGCGGGTGGGCAAGAATACAAGCTGAATTTCGCCTCTATGGCAGCTCGGACAACCTGGACTTGTCGTCGCATTACGCTTCTTTGCCATCAACCTAAGAGCCTGGAAATCGTGCAGGCGAGCCGCTCGCCGGAGTAAGGCGACGAGCGCCAAAATCCGCGCCACGTCAGCTACCGGACAGGAATCCGTTGTAAGCTTTTGTAATTTGACGAAGTGGGGGGAAGAGGATGACAGCTATTTCTCTGAAGGTAAACGGCTACGTTCACGCGGTGGACGTCGATCCCCAAACTCCGCTGCTGTATGTGCTCAGTGACGATCTTCAATTACGTGGACCCAAGTTTGGCTGCGGCTTGGCGCAGTGCGGAGCTTGCACAGTCCTTCTACGAGGACGGGCGGTACGCTCCTGCGTGATACCAGTCAGCGCGGTGAAACAAGAAGAGGTCACGACGCTAGAAGGCTTGGGAACTCCGGAAAATCCGCATGCGATTCAGCTGGTGTTTATCGATGAGGGCGCGACCCAATGCGGGTTCTGCCTCAGTGGGGTGATCCTTACGGCCAAGGCACTGCTGGACGAAAATCCGAAGGCCTCAGACGAGGAGATCCGTGAGGCAATGTCGAATGTGTTATGCCGGTGTTTTACGCATACAAGGATGATGCGCGCAATCAAACGCTACCAGAGGATGCGCGCATGAAAAAAATCTCCCGCCGCGACTTTGTTAAGGCTTCCGGCGCGCTGGTAGTGTGTTTCGGCACAGCATCATTAATAGAGCCATTCGCCCTGGCACAAGGGCCTTTCGACACGCATCCATCGCATGTTGATCCGGAGAAGCTGGACTCCTGGCTCGCGGTCGCATCCGATGGTACAGTGACCGCGTACACGGGAAAATGCGACTTCGGGCAAGGCATGTATACCGTGCAGACACAGTTGGTCGCCGAAGAACTGTGCGTATCGATTAATAAGGTGAAACTGGTTCAGTGCGATACGTCCGTGACCCCGGATCAGGGAACGACGTCCGGAAGTCAGTCCACACCGACCAATTTCAATATGGAGAATCTGGCGCAGGCCGCGGCGACCGCGCGCGAGGCCCTAGTCGGAAAGGCAGCGCAGAGACTAGGCGTATCTGCGGATCAACTTACGGTCGAGAATGGAATCGTCAGCGCGAAGAGCGGACGCCATATCAGCTATAGCGAGCTGATTGGAGGCAAGCATTTCAATATCACCGTGAGCTCTGCGGCGAAACGCATATCCCCGAGCGAATGGAAGGTGCTCGGAAAACCAGTTCGGTCGATGGACAGAGTTGCGCTTGCAACCGGCACGTTCGAATTCGTTCACAATGTGCACGTGCCGGGGATGGTTCACGCTCGAGTCGTGCGTCCGCCAGAGATTGGAGCAACGGTTTCGAGCGTGGACGAGAAATCGGTGCAGCACGTTCCTGGACTGATCAAGGTGGTTGTGCGGAACAACTTCGTCGGCGTGGTGGCGGAGAAGCAGTGGCAGGCAGCACAAGCGGCCAAGGGTCTGAAAGTCACCTGGAAACCCGGTCCAGGGCTGCCGGCGCAAAGGGACTTCTACGACTACCTGCGGAAGCAGCCATCACGAGACGTAATGCTCGTGGACTCCAAGGACGTGGATAACAAACTGAAGTCAGCTTCGCGAGTCTTGAAAGCCACGTATTCGCATTCCTTCCAAGCGCACGGTTCGATTGGTTCATCATGCGCAGTGGCCGATGTGCAGGAGCATCAAGCCACGGTCTGGTCGGCAACACAGTCCGTGTATCCGACGCAGCACGGCGTATCAGCGCTCACGGCCTTGCCCCTCGACAAAGTGCGCGTGATCTTCGTTCGCGGCTCGGGATGTTACGGACTGAATGCCGCGGACACGGTCTCCTTTGATGCAGCGCTGCTGTCACAGGCCGTGCACAAACCGGTTCGGGTGCAACTCACACGACAGGACGAGTTCATTTCCGAGAACTATGGCGCCGCGTGCGCAATCGAGCAGCAGGCTGTGCTCGATGCGAGCGGCATGATTGACGTGTGGGACTGTGAGACATGGTCGGCGTCGCTCGGCGGGAGACCAGGATATGAAAAAACCGGGAACGTAATCACCGGAATGCTGGCCGGCTTTGATATGGACGAGATCACTCCACAGACAGCTGTCGAGCCTACGGGGGAGCTGCGTAACGGCAGCAACGCGGTCCCGTCGTATGTAATGGGCTGCGTCGACGGCAAGTGTGGCGGAACAGGTACGATCCGCAGTGAACGAGTACTGACGCATGCGGTGAAATCGCCTTTCTTTACAGGACCGCTGCGATCGCCATTGCGCTTGCAAAACACTTTCGCGCACGAATGCTTTATGGATGAGATCGGTGCGCACATTAAGGCCGATCCGGTCGCCTATCGTTTACAGCACCTGAGAGAGAGGCGGATCATTGACGTCGTGAAGGCGGCAGCGAAGGCCGCTAACTGGGATGCCCGTCCATCACCCAAATACGGCACTCCGAGCACTGGAATCGCTACGGGACGCGGCATCGCTTGTGTCGCCTATGAAGGCGACAATGGATACGCTGCGCTCGTTGCAGAAGTGGAAGTCGATCAGCAAAGCGGCAGAGTGCAGCCCAGGAGGTTTGTCGTCGCACTCGATTGTGGGCCGATTTCGAACCCCGATGGATTGCGTAATCAGATCGAGGGCGGAGTATTGCAGGGAACGAGCCGCGTGCTCGGAGAGGAAATCACCTGGGACGATCGTAAGGTGACTTCGATCGACTGGCAGAGTTACACTACGCTTCCACTGGGAATCCAAGTGCCAAACATCGACTGCATTCTCATCGACCGTCCAGCAGCGAAAGCGATGGGCGCGGGAGAGGCGGCGATCACGCTCGCCGCGGCAGCGATCGGCAACGCGGTTTTCGATGCGACCGGTGCACGAATTCGCGAAGTTCCGTTTACGCCCGATCGCGTGAAAGCGGCGCTCGCTACCCGACTGTAAGGGAGTCGTTGCTCTCGATGATTTAGAACTACATCTTAGGCCCTTTGGAGTTCCTCCGGTGTAGCTAATCCTTCACCGTGTGACTCTTTCATTCACTGCACCTCGCCGGTTTGTGCCGGCGCACCCTGCCGATTTGCTCGCCCTCCTTGTCGGAGCTGACCAAGTTCTCACTCAGCCAACGAGGACTTTTACTTTCGGGCTTCCAGCGGATTGATCACTCGCACCGCTGCCGAATATAACTACGGTGGCAACTGGGAAAGCTCCACCGGCGGGACTTTCTCCCGCTAGCATTGCCAACTAGCTTCGCAGCAAGCCCTCATCTCTCTTATCCACACATGACGTGATCTAGCGCCACGCCGTTTAACCGCCTCCTCCTACAAGGCGGCTCCGGTCGGGATAGAGCCGAGGCGTGCGCACCTTGGCAGAAAAGTCAAAGTCACATTTCCTCGGGCCCCCCTGCAATCCCGGAAGGTCGGATTTCCCGATTCCGGTTTTGACCTTGGCTATCCCCGAGAGGTCTTTCCGAGTCGGCGAAGCTTAAGCGCTCGCTCGCATACACCCCCACCCGCTTCGGTTTACCTCGCAGCTCGTCCCTAAAATCATGGCTCATCCGACTTCCGTCGTTGACCATACTGGGACCGCCAAGTGCCCAGAGCTCCTTTGCCTGCCACCAGCGTTACGGGTGTCAGGGTGGTGTCCAGCACCACCTCGAAGGGCATTACCGCGTTCTTCTTCGCTCATACGAGCTCATGCGCCAAACCTGTTCCCTCCTCCGAATTGGTGTATCCACACTTAGTCCGGCGGTCCTTGCAGGTTGCTGCGAGCCCCTGCTGGGAACCGGTTCTTCCCGTTGTCTCCGCAATTCTTTCCCCAGATGCCTGGTCCTCAACCCCGACGGTCCCACCGAGTGCACTTGCCTGTTTCTTCCCCGGTGTCATCGGCCTTCCCTAGACCCTTCTCAAGTCGGCTTACCGTTGTTATCCGCGAACACGATTTTCCGCGGTGAAGTTTCGAGGTTGTCATCGGACAATTCTTTCGTTCAAGCCTCCGAGTTTGCTCGTCTCCCAGATCGCTCCCACCGCTGCAAATTTTGCAGGGCAGCTGAGACTTCTACTTCCGGGCAGAACGTGCTTCGTTACCTCTGCACGCACCGGATATGCTATCCGTCTGATACAGGCAATTGACAGAGAAAGGACTTTCACCTTTCCAGATTTGCGGCCTTGTCGGCTGCTCCAAGGACCCACCTTCATCTTTCGTACAGCATGACGATTGTTCGTCTTCTTGACACAAGCACCACGAGCCTCTCGCAGGACCGGAAATGAACCCCTCGGCCTCCACACGTTTTTGATGTCTGGTTCCACGTCATCGATTTGGATACAATCGGCCTGCAAGATTGTCCGTACCCGGCACGACGCATTCGATGAGGGTTCCGGCTTTACGACGATTTTCGTCTAGACCTGCAGCACATCGCCGTCGCGGGCAACCATCTCGTACAACACAGGATTGACGAAAAATCCGATGAAGAGGCGTGAAATGAGACCGGCCACAATGACTATGGCGAACGGCCTTTGAGTATCCGATCCGATGCCAGTGGAAAGAGCGGCTGGTAGCAATCCGAGGCAGGCCACGAGAGCCGTCATCATGATCGGACGGAGTCGCAGCAGCGAAGCCTCGCGTGTGGCCGTGTGGATATCCATTCCCTCCTGTCGCAGCTTGTTGATGTAGGAGACGAGAATGACGGCAGTTTCCACTGAAACCCCGAGCAACGCCAGAAGGCCCAAGACCGAGGAAACGCTGAAGGGAGTATGGGTGAGTTTCAGCGCAACCAGTGCACCGACGGGCTCGGTCATGATCACACCCAGGGCAATAGTGACCGGGAATTTGAAATTTCCGTAGAGGGCAAACAAGATCATGAAAATCAGCACTACGGCAAGTGGACCGATAAAATACATCTGCGACCTGGCTTCGAGAAACTGGCTGTATTCGCCGCCCCATGCCATCCAATAACCTTGCGGTAGCGTCACAGTCTTCTTCACTTCTGCTTGACCGTCCCGTACAGCCCGCTCCAAATCGCGCCCCTCAATGCTGTACTGGACCCCAATATACCGGGAGTTATTTTCACGATAGATAAAGGACGCACCGTTTCCCTGAGTAATATTGGCCAGTTGGCTGAGTGGGATCTGCTGCCCGTCTGGTGTGCCTACCAACAGATTTCCGATTTCATGTGCGCTACTGCGGAACTGAGGTTGCATACGGACAACAAGATCGAACAGCTTCTCTCCTTGAATGACTTGCGTCACCGCCTGGCCACCGACAGCCGCTGAAATCACGGCTTCTACGTCCGCAACGTTGATCCCATATCGTGCAATCTTGTCCCGATCGACGTCGATCAGCAGGCTGGGCTGGCCAAGTTCGCGCACAACGGTGAGATCGGTGAACCCGGGCACCTTGGAGAGCGTGTTTTTGATCTGTATCGCTTTGTCTTGAAGTATGTTCAGATCGTCGCCATATACTTTGACTGCCAAAGAACTTTTGAGACCGGTTAGCGCCTCGTCCACGGCATCTTCCGCCGGCTGGGTGTAGTTGAAAATGATCCCTGGGAAGGCCGTGAGTTTCTTGTTGATTGATTCGATGAGCTGTTTTTTCTCGCTGATCTCCCCGGTCCATGCTTCGTCCTTGTAAGGCTTCAGACCGACGTAGAACTCGCAGTTAAAAAAGCCTGTAGGATCGGTTCCATCATCGGGTCGCCCCAATTCTGAACCCACCACCGTAACCTGCGGATACGACATCAGGATGTCCCGTATCTGAGGAGCGATCTTGCCAGCCTCTTCGAAAGAAATGGTATAGGGCATCGTAGCTCGCACCCAGAGCGCACCTTCGTCGAGGTGGGGCATGAACTCGCCGCCGATGAAAGGCACCAGCAGAAGAGTCACTCCGAAAATCAGGGTTGCAATTACGATGGTGGTCCTGGGCCGGTTGAGTGCCCAATCCAGCGGAACTGCGTATTTCCGTTTCATCCACTCAAACGCGGGATTGCGTTTCTCCCGCACGCCTTTCTTGAACCAGTAGGAAGCGAGCACAGGAATCAGCGTGAGCGTCAAGATGAGTGCGCCGACCAGGGCAAAAGACATCGTCTCAGCCATAGGGTGGAACAGCTTGCCCGAAGGCCCGGTCAGCGCGTAAATCGGCAAATAACCAGCGAGGATGACAGCGACCGAATAGAAGATCGGGCGATCCACATCTTTTGCTGCGGCAAGAATGACTTCATTCAGGTTGTATTGCTGTCCTTCCCGCAGCGCCAGCTCGCGGTAGATATTCTCGATCATCACCACTGCGCCATCGATGACGATTCCGAAATCAATCGCTCCGATGGAAAGCAAATTCGCAGCGACGTCGTGCGCGTGGAGCACGATGAAGGCAAACAAAAGCGAGAGCGGAATGGTGAGGGCAACAATCACGGCGGCGCGAAAGCTGACCAGGAAGAAAATCAGCACCACTAAAACCAGCACCATGCCGCGAAGCAGGTTCGCTTCCACTGTGTCCGTAGTGAGATCTACCAATTCGCTGCGGTCATAATAAGGATGAATTCTGACGTCAGGCGGCAGGATCTGGTGGTTCAGTTCGTTGGTTTTTGCTTCGACTCCTTTCAGCACATTCTGCGTCTGCTCTCCGCGCAGCATGAGAATGACGCCCTCAACCGCATCGTCATTTTTCTGGAAGCCGAATTCTCCCAGGCGCGGAGCGTGCCCAATAGTTACATCTCCTACATCGCGCACTCGGATAGGAACGCCTTTGTTGGCGCCAACTACGATGTTCCCGATGTCGTCTGTGTTCCGGACCAGCCCAATCCCGCGAACGTAGTAGAACTGCCCGCCTTGAGAATAAAAGCCGCCGCCCGCATTCGAGTTGTTGGCCGCTAGAGCAGCGGTTACTTGAGGAATGGTCAAGTGATACCCGTAGATGCGCGCCGGGTCGAGCAGGACCTGATATTGCATCACGGTTCCGCCGAAGCCTGAGTCGTCAGCCACACCGTGAACCGATCGATAAGCTCTCTCAATCACCCAGTCCTCAATCGTTTTTAGTTCCTGAGGGCTGCGGTCGGAACTCTCCAGCACATAGCGATACACCAGGCCGCTCGGGCTGAAGAGTGGCGCGAGGCTCGGAGTCACGCCGGTTGGCAGCGTGGCTTGAGCGAGCCGCTCAAAAACGATTTGCCGTGCAAAATAGCTGTCTGTGCTTTCTTCGAAGGTGAGGATTACATCGGACAACCCGTAGAGCGAGATGGAACGCATCACCAGCATGTGAGGGACGCCGTTCATCTGGAGTTCAAGTGGAAGCGTGACCAGCCTCTCGACTTCCTCTGCAGCATGGTCTGGCCACTGGGTGATGATTTCGACCTGTGGAGGCGAGAGATCAGGATAGGCGTCGACGGGCATCCGCTGAAAAGACAGGATTCCCCCGACCGTGATGAAAGCGGTCAGCATGAGCACCAAAAATCTTTGCCGCAGTGCCGCTTGGACTATTCGGTGAATCATTCAGTTGTGATAGACAAATCCTTGCCAGAATTCTTGGGACGTTTGTCCCAAGTGCGCCGCGATCGGCTAGCGCTGCAGCGAGTTCGCAAACTGCAGGAACAAACTGCCATCTCCGATGACCCGATCGCCAGCTTTCAAGCCGCTGGTAATCTCCGTTTTTCCGTTCAAACTCTCTCCGAGCGTCACCGAGCGTCTGCCAAACTGGTTCGCGGATGCCGCGGCATAGACGAAAGGCTGATTCTCGCTATCGCGCAGTACGGCGGCATCCGGGAGCGCAATGGCGTTGGGGATCGTGCCGGCGTTTACCGTTGCAACGACGTACATATCTTTCTTCAGTTTTTCGCCCGGATTGTTCGTCTCGACGCGCGCCGGAAGGGTGCGTGTGCTCGGATCCAAGGAAGCAGCCACGTAGGAAATGCGCCCGTGGAACGCCTCAGGATAAGTGTCCGTCTGAATTGTGGCCTCGTCTCCTACGCGCACGTATGGCAAATCCTTCTGATAGACATTGACCAGCACCCAGACGGTGCTGATGTCGGAAATCATGAAACATTGGGTGGCGCCTGGTTGAATCAGTTGTCCCACAGACACATCCTGCTCGACGACCAGACCGCTGACCGGCGCTTTTAGCGGAACCTCAAAAGAGGGCGGGGCTTTCACAAGGGCGTCAGGATCAGTGATTCCCATGACTTTCAATGCCGCTTGCGCCGCAACCAGGTCGCCGCCCGCCTGCACCTCGGCCGATTGTGCCTGTTCCACATTCTGTTCCGCGATCGCGTGGTGCTGGTACAAGTCCTGAGCTCGGGCGTTGGCCTTTTGTGCAAGGGCATAAGCATCCTTGGCCTTCAGATAGTTGGTACGGAGCTGCGAATAATCTGGACTCGCGACGTACAGCATGGGTTCGCCCTGATGTACGTTCTGACCGGGAACCACCACGACTCGGCTGATTGGTCCGCTCACCTGCGTGATGACTGGGGTGGTGCGAAAACTGTTGTAAGCTACAGCCCCCGTTAGCCGGAGGGTTCGTGTCAACGTCGTGGTTTGAACGGTTAGCACCCGAACGTGCGACATCTGTTCCGGCGGAATGGTAAACAGTTCCGGGTGGTCTGAGTTCTTAGTCGAGTTGGCGGCATTTGACTCTGACCCCTGACAGCTGCTGAGCACCATCGTGATCGCCGACACGGCGGCCAATGCAGCCAACCGCCACCAAAGCCGCTTGCGAAAGTTCATGGCAGGTTCCTCGTCCCCACAGCTTCCTTCAACTGCTCCAACGCGGTCATATAGGAGGCCAGGGCTTGGCGATAGGCCAGCTGGACGGAGCGGTAGCTGCGCTCGGCGTCGAGAAAATCCAACAGGCTCGCGGCCCCGCGTTTGTAGGCATATTCGCTGATGTCGCGCGAGTCCTTCGCCTGCTTAAGATAACCGGCAGCATAGAGTTGCACCACTTCGTCATTGCTCTTCAAAGCCTCATAGGCATTGGCAACATCGGAGAGAACCGTATCGCTAGCTGCTTGCTGTTGTTGTTGTGCCTGCGTGAGCGCGTAACCGGTACGGGCGATCTCGCCTTGATTGCGATTGAAAATGGGCAGCTCAAAACTGGCGAAGATTGAAGCCGTATTCTGTCCTGAAGTGTGGGTAAAGTCGAAAGTACCGTTCACATCGACTTTGCCGTTGGCCTTCGCTAGCCGAATCTGGCTCTGGGCAGCGGTTACCCCAAGCAGCGCAGCCTGGAAATCGGGACGCGCTTTAAGCGCCTTGGCCTGCAAATCCTCAAGGTTCGCTTTCAGCGGTTGATAGGCCAAGTCACCAATGACGTCGTAGTTGGCCGGCACCGCGTCGTAGCCAAGGAACTGCCTCAGGCCGACCAGTGCCTGCGCCTTCGCGAGGCGGGCAGAGGACACATCGGTTTGAAACTGCAGGAGCTGAAGCTTGATTTTGAGGTAGTCACCTTCACTAATGGCGCCGTCCTTGAGCTGCACTTCGGCAATATCGACCGTCGTTTGGAAGCTCTTTAGATCCTCCAGCGCGAACGCCAGCGTTGATTCGGCCAGCAAAACACTGACGAACTGCTGTCCCACGTTAAAGGCGAGCGTGCGCTCGGCGTCGGTGACTTGAGCACGGGTCACCGCAGTCTGATCCTGCGCGGCTTGCAGCCGGCTCTGCCGTTTGTGGCCGCGTTCGAAGAGATACGAGAGGCCGAGGTCGAACTGCTGGGCCAAATCCAGATCTTCAGTGGAGAAATCACTGGGAGTAAAGATGGGGATGAATTGAGCATCGCCTCCGAGGACAGGATTGGGACGCAGGTCCGCCGTAATCTCCTGCGCCTGGTTTTGGAAGATCAGAGTGCGCGTGGCTTTGAGCGCATGGTTGTGGGCCAAGGCCAAATCAATGGCCTGATCCAGACCAATCAGGGTCGACGCTTGCGCCGCACTCTCCTGCACCGCCATGAACACGAAGACCGTCACAGTGGCGAATGCGAGAAATTGTTGGAAGCCCACCAGTATCACACCAAAGCGATCGATTCCGACCGGTGGATGCCCGCGAAGCGAAGGCGCTTTGAAGCGTGGTAAGGTCAATTCGATTTCCAAATTCTCCGTACAACATCTTTTGGACGCCAGCACTCAAGGAAAGCGATCAAGTCTGGCTAACCAGCAGTCCTTTACTGCCACTAAGACGTAGTGAAAAACTCCGATCACTTTTCGGGAATACCGAGAAAGGAGAGCACAGAAAGCGCTAGCGAGCAGGAGGAGGACGTACGTACAACTGAAAGGACTCGAGAAAGGACCGCGGATACATCTGCGGCGGTGAGATCCGGAGGCGACGCCGGAAGAAGGAGGAGAACGCAATGGACAGCACGATGGCCGCGACCGACTGCGCCATCAAGCAAGTCAGGCATAGCGTGGTGCTAGGTGAATCCACACGCAACTGCGTCCCGTCTCGCAGGTCGAACGATTGGAAACCGCAGAAATGGGCTACCTGCGCCACCGTGGCGACCAGGAGCAGGGCGACACATAAGGAAGCCAGCAACTTTGCGCCAGCCGTTTTTGTGAGCACGTTCACAACTGTGCTGCTGGTTATATGGAGCATCCAGTCAAAATTGCCTTAATCTCGCAGGTTACGGGATTACCGGAGATTCTAGCACTCGAATGGCTTTCGATTGGAACCTTCTTCGCAGCGAATGTCTGAAGCCGCGAGAGACTGAGAGAGTCCAATTACCTTTGCGACTGACTATGTGGTTCCTCATTGCCGGCGTGGCTGCCGCCCTGTTGTGTGGTCCCGTACAGATTTCCCGCTGCATCAAGGATCAATCCTGCGACGGGATATGCCCCGGCAGCACCATTAAATGAGTAGAGGGTCGTGAAAGTCTGCGCTTGTGAGAAACTCGCAGCAAACGCGCTCAGCAACAGAACACAAAGCTTCAGACCCGCATTCTCCACCCGCCGACGTTCCGCCGAATTCCCGTTCCGCTTTTGTACTATGCTCGCCACAATAGTTCTCCTTTTCATTACGAACGTGCACCTGGCGTGCAAGGCTAGTGCACGGTAACAGTCACTGGCTTGGAAGCAATCCCGTTCGCGACCACGACAAGCTTACTTGCGCCCGTTTCCATATCGGTCAGTGCCTCAAAATGAGTAGAGACCTTGCTCTTACCCGTCGCCACAGCCATGGTGCTAGGGTCATACGTCCTCGCGTAGAAAATATGGTGCGACGCGTTGTTGGTGATACGAATCAGCGGGTAGTTCGTGGCCATCTGCGCATCATCGCCATACATGGCTCCCTGCGAGAGGCCGTTGAACTGAATGCCCGAAATTACATAGGTCTTTCCGCGAGTAACGTTGCCCGGATAAGAAGTGATAACCGGTGCCCATGACGGATCGGGTTTCCCCTTCGCTGTGTAGATCTCCACGTCGGACGAGCCATCGGTGAAGAAGATCTGCCCCGTCGGTAAAACCAGCATACTTCCCTGCTCGGTTGCATCCTTCCCGGCATTGGGCGGGCCCGGCACTTTGATGAACTTGGTCCCGTCGAACTCGTATAAGGTAGTAGGTGGATTGTTGATACCGTGATTGGTATCGCACAGCACATTGCCATCCGGCAATAACGCTGCGGGAGCATCGCCCATATCATTCTCATCCGGAATATCCGGACCAGGCACCCAGGTTCCCGGCTTCATGCGATCGGTCGGAGGATGATAGATCGAGGTGTGCCCAGCCTTAGTTTTATTGGAATTGGCTGCGGTGGTGAACACGGTGCCGTCCGGCCGCAACACGGCCGGGCCGATCTCGGCGGTAGGGGGATCGCTCAGAAGAACGATCGTGCTTCCGGCACTGATCCACTTTCCCAAGTTAGGGATGTACTTCTCGGCGTGTTTGGGGCGGGCGGCGTTTTCCGTATCAACCGTCAACACCGTGCCATCGGGCAGGAGAGTCCAACCCTCCTCGTCGTACAAATCTTGCTTGTTTTCGCCGGTAAAGGTCCATGTCACGGACTTCGCGTCTAACAGCGCGGCCGTGAACGGAAAAGCACAGCAATTTGCCACCATGAAGGTTCCAGCGGGCAGTACAACACTTTGCGCATCACCAATGACGGTCCATCCCGGAGGAGGGTTCACAGGCGCCCAGACGTCCTCCTTCGGATCGTAGATCGCGCCCAGGTTCGTCCACTCCAATTGACCCAGGTTATATTCTCCCCCCTCGACGATGACACGGCCATCCGGTAGTACGGCGGAAGCGTAAGCGGAAGGGCCGTATCCAGGCGGCAGTGAAGCTGCCCGCTTCCAGGTCCCGTTGACGTAACTGCCAAACCGGTCCGGGGTTAGGCGCGACCAATTACCGGGGTTATCTTCCTGTACCAGGACGTCGCCATTGGTGAGCAACAGCGGGAGAGCGGCACCAAAGCTGGGTTGATTAGTCGATTATGCACGTTACAACGAGAATTTTGTTCTCGTTGTAACGTCAAGTTGCTGCATCCGTTGGAATTCAACGGGATATCAAGGGCGAAGCCCTTGGCTAGTTAGGGCTCGCCACTTTTGCAAGAAGACAATACCACGCCATCCCATCAAGACAACCAACAGGATGCCGAACGCTCTTGATGCTTTCATATTCTTGTCCTCCGCGGAGGAACCCGCAAAAGAAGGCGTTAAGAGAGGCACCATACGAACGAGAAAAACCAGCGACCGCGGCCTCACAGGGATGAGCGAGAGTGCGAGTCTGGGCTGGTACTATGGACCAGAACAACTACATTTTCAATTAAATTTACGTGAGTGCTATGGCCTTCCATGAGAAGGCCGGTCGCCGTCAAGTCCGATTTTTTTGCCGTTCCTAAGTCCGCCTTTCTTCCTGGCGGAGAGGTGTTCAGAGCCGTCAAGAGCGCGTTCATTGCGTCGCCAGCGGACCCTTCATGGCGAGGACCGCTCTTCCACCATTCCGCTAGGAAGGCGGAGACGCTCTGCATTTTCGGCCTTCCCTCTGTTCTTTCTGTGCACCCAAACCAACGCTGTCGCCACCCTTCCCTCCGCACTCTTCACCGAGCGACTTCTTCGCTCGGTGCAAGTTGGGTGTTCTCGTTTCAGCCGGTGCTGCCCCCTGATTATGGACCTCTGTTTCCATCTCGCGATGGAAGTTGGCCAGGCTATTGAGACAGTGAGTGATCTGTCCTGCAAGGCCTCATGCGAGTCATCCCGACGTTTTCTTACGTGCTCGGCATCCGAGATTCGGGCAATGAACCCCCGGGACAATCGCCAGGCACACCCAGGACAATGATCCTGGTTCTTGAGTTTCACCGGAGCGTATTGCCCCCCGCATGAAATGCAGCTTGTATTTCCATCGGTGACTTTGAAATTGAGTAAGTCCGATGGAGTGATTATATTGTTATGTACCACTAAAACCAGATGCGCAGGGCATCCACGACGTTCCTTCTGAAAGGACATTACATTGACACACAGCAAGGATTCCAATTTCACAATTCGCAAATTCGGATATAGCAGTCTTGTACTCGCTACTCTGCTGCTGACAGCGGTCACCCTCGCCAATTCCCAGGACGAAAGGAAAATAGAGACGATTGACGCAACCGCGATGGGAACAAGCACGCAGTTGGGCAAGACGGTCAGCGTCAAACTGATTATCTCCCAGTTCTCCACGGAGGAAGACCGAGCCGTCCTCGTCGATGCCTTTAAGAAGGGCCAGAATCAGGGCTTGGTCGACGCGTTATCGAAGATGAAGCCGGTTGGCCGCATTGCGATCACCGGCACAGTCGGTTCTGACGTCGCTTACATTCGCTTGGTCCGCACCGACACCGGGCGCAAGATTCGCTTCGCTACGAACCGCCTGATTCGATTCGGAGAAGCTTATAGTAACTCCAGAACCATCGCCTACAACTTGACCGCCGGCGAATTAGACTTAAACGATTCCGACAAGAGCAAGAGCGCGGGCGTTCTCTACCCAGCGTCGCAGCTGATCATCAACAAGGATGGCCAGCTTGAGTTTCAGCTCAACAAGAATCCCTGGAAGCTAGTCAACATTATCGATTGGAACCAGGCTGGCTCCAAAGAATAAAGAGTAGAGACTCGCGTCGCGGGGTGTAGGGGGATGTCCCTCCGTGGCTAAGACTTGCGCGATTGAGCTACGCTTAGATAAAAGGACTCTCGGCGATGAAGGTTTGCGCCGCATTTCTACTGACCGCAGTCGTGACTTTGCTGAGCGCCGGCTCGTTCGCGGAAGACGAGCAGTCGAAGGCCCAGGGATTGCTGGAACGGGCACGGAATCTGTCTGACATACGTTCTCCGAGCGCGCCTGCTTTCCGACTAAAAGCTACCTTCACTGCAATCACGCGGGATCTCGCCACCTTAGAAGGCACTTACACAGAGACCTGGGTATCGAACACGCAATGGCGGCGGGAGACGGTGGTGGGGGCCTCGCGGCGTGTTGAAGTCGGCGGGGCGACCGGGCACTGGTTGCTGGATAGTGGGCCTCCGCTTCCAGACGAAGTCCGACGGTTTTCCAGTCTCCTCGAGATCAGCCCTTCGTGGTGGCAGGAATTCACGTTCCAACCGATCACGGACCATGAGGTAAATGGTATCGCGATTCGATGTGTCATCACGTTGACGGAGGAAACCGGCGAAAGATACGCACTTTGTTTTTACAAGGAGAGCGGACTCCTGATGCAAACGACCATGCCAAAGAGAATTGGCAACCGTTTGGGGGACTACTCTTGCCTGTACGGCAACTATCAGAAATTTTGGGAGTACTTCTTCCCTCGTGACCTACGGTGTTTGCAGGAAGGGCATCGAAAGCTGGAAGGAAAAGTGGTCGAGCTTTCCCTCGACCCAATCCCTGATCCGGCGTTATTCGTACAGCCTGCGGGCGCCATCGAGGTAGGCAAAGGGGGGGAGCATCCGATCCCTCCCCGCCATCTGCCGGCACGCGACCTGGAGTTTCCGTTCTAAGTTGAGCCCAGGCACTTTGAGGGTTTTGTATGGCAGCCACTTCGCTCTCGTTGATGGTTTGGCCTTTCCAATCGTAGGCTGGCTCGTAATCGTTTTCCAGGTCAGGAACTCAGGCCGAGTAGGCCCGGGGAATTGCCGGGTCGGCCCGGGGAATTTCGCCCCGAGCTGCCCACAGATCCGGACGTGAACCTCGCGATTCATCCGGCTCGTGCCACCCAAAGAAGGCTGCCGCCTTCCATCAAGACAAGGAGTTCCTCCGGTTTCCCGTTGACTCCACCCCGACGTGGGTGGCCTGCCCCCTTCGCTCCACGGGAATTACCCCGCTTCCTCGCTACTACGAAGCAGTGCGCCCCTGAACGGTGCATCGGTACTTTTGGCCTCGTGGGGTGTCCACTCGTGCCTTTTTAGTTGTCGCTAGCTGTCTATATTTGGTTCTCGATCGCTGGTGAACAAATCGCCAGGCCAAGAACCATGTCAACCAGTCAATGACCATGCAGCACGGCTCGAGGCCATTCAGGTAAATGCGCGGCGCTACTGGCGCACCAACAACGCAAGTCGAGGGAAAGTAAACCGTCCCGCCGCGTCATCCACCACATTCACTTGGCAGGTGTAAAAGCCGGGTTTGAACTGTGTCAACGGTACATCCAATTGGAAAACGGCAGCCCCTCGATCTCGTGCATTTAGTTCTTTCACTTCCTGCAACGGGCTCTCGTACGCCTTAACCTTACCTTGGAAGAACGCTATATTAGTCAAAAGTCGGATGCCCGATTCGTTACTGCCTTTGGGCTTGTCGTTTCCTCGGCTTTCGTGTCCTGGATCGTAGACCTCGTAATAAAGATAGAGGTGCTGTCCCGTAGTGAAGACGTGAGTCACGCTCGGAATGATTTCCGAGCCATCCCGGATTAAAGGATTGCTGTTGTTGCGGGTACTTTTGGACGGTTGGATCTGATTGGCCAGCACGACTGAGCTCATTTTCAGAGGCTGGGTTTTCAGGTCGGGGATTTCTACGTCGGTTTCAAATGAGCCCATGCGACCGGTCTGGTTTTCACGCACCACAAATTTGAGGTGGTATTTGCCGGCGATTAAAATAAATCCGCTGTCGTACTGGAGGTTCTTACGTCGCACCTCCGCTGACGTGTTCACGGCAAGCTTCACCGTATCGCGCATATCACCCACTTGCCGCTTATTGCTGTCGAGCGCCATTCCGATGACGTCCAGGGTCGCTTTGTCCTGGTTGCTGCTGCTGGTGAAGGGGATCTGCGATCCCGGCACGGCCAGCGAGATGGGGACAAAGAATTTGTTGTCGCCGATGCGGAAATAGCCGGCGGCAAGGTAAAGCGGCAGATCCGTAGCGGGCAATTCGGAATTCAGTTCCTCTTCGAGCTGCCGCTCGCGGTCTTCCCGGGTGGAATGCTGGTAATCGGCAGGAGCATAATATCCGCGGCGGAATTCAATTTTCATACCCGGCCGATTCAGGCTTATAGTAATGCGCCGGTATCGTCCGTCACGCGCTGGATTGGTACTGTGGTATCCGAGAACGTAATAGGTCGAAGTATCTTCCTGCACGCCCTTGAACACTTTGCTGAAGTCATTGGAATCGAGGAAGGCACGGCCGCCGGTGTCAGCAGCCAGGGTCACCAGAGTTTCTTGAGTGGTGAAATTTGAGTTCAAAGCGTTGAGCGTTGACTGTCCGGAGTATGGAGACGTGCCTCGAAGGCTGGCGTTTTGTGCTTCTCCGCCAGCCACCAGGGCCTGCAATCCACGAATGTCCATGGTGTAAAAGGCGACGTTGGCGCGAACCGCGGCGTTGGTCGCGGCCCGCAGCTCGGACTGGTTCTCGATACCAGTGCGATCGATGCCGCTGGAGAAATAGATCAGGGACTTCTTCTGCTGAACGTGGGAAAGCCGCTCGGCGACGGAACGTAACGCTTCCAGCCGGCGATCGGTGTTGAAGATGTTGTACTCGGTGTCGTCGGCAGTGAACGATCCGCCGGTGTCGGGTGTGCCCTCGGTGGTGCCGGTGGATCCCTCTTCGAAACCTTGCCCGGCGGTGGGGTTCAAAGTCTGCAACGCTTTCTTCAGCAATGCGGGATCGGAAGTGAAATCTTGGCTGACCTGCAGCGAACTTCCCAGCGAAACAATCGAAATCAGGTCGGCCGGCGCCATCTGCTTGTCCACATAGTTCTGGGCGGCCGTGACCGAGTGGTCGATTTCATCGGGTTCCATCCCGGAAAGATCGAAGAACAAAACGATCAAGCGGTGATCCTTGAATTCACTGTTTGCCGCGGGCCGCGGGCCCACGGCGTTCGGAGCCGGCGATGGTGCACTGTCAAACGGCTTTGCCTGAGTCACATCGAGCGTTGGGACCGCGTCGGTATTCTCGATGTCGAAGGAGACGATTTGCTGGGGTTTGCCGTCTTCCTTGACCTGAAAGTCTTCGGGTTTCATGTCGCGGACAAATTTACCGGTCTTGTCACGCACCGTGACATTCACCAGAACTAGCTCGGTTTCTGCGTGGAAGGTGTAATCCGTCTGCGACGGCAGATAGGAACCCAGGAAAACCAGGACTAGGAGTAGAGCGAACAACTTGTGCACATGGGGTTCGCGGGTTGGCTTGGAGGTAATCATGAAGTTCTTAGAACCGGAACCTGGACGTGAGCTGTATGGCCCGCATGGCTCCGACCGCAGTAACTCTGCCAAAGGTCGGAGAATTTACCTGTGTGTCAATAGCGGTGTACTGCGGAATGTTGAAGATATTGGTTGCTTGCGCGCGAAATTCCAAGACGCGGGATTCCTTCAAAGGAAAGATCTTGGTGAATGCCATATCGAAAACCTTGGTTGGGGGACCGATAATGCTATTGCGGCGTGCGTCTCCGTACTGACCGACAGGTGGCGCAACAAATGCCGCGGTATTGAACCACTGCGCAAGGGACGGATTCGGAATCGAAATTGATTCCCCTATAACAAGATTCGGGCGCAGAGTGCCATTCGTGCCACGCTCTACATCGGAGAAGTCGCCGAGGAGTCGAGGAGTGAACGGCAGCCCAGAAGCGATGGTCCAGTCGCCGCTCCACTGCCAATCGCCGAATATGGCACGTGGCACACTGTTTCCGGTCAACCAGCGTTTGTCGTGACCGAAGGGCAGTTCCCACAAATAGTCTGCAGTGAATCTTTGGGTTTGATTGAAGCTGGAGAGACCGCGTTCCGCGGAGAGATCGAAAGCGTTCTGGGCGACGTTTGTCGTGCCAGCATTTGAGGATCCGCTGCTGGCGCCAGCTCCGGCGGCAGTGCCTCCAGCTCCGAGACCGGCGGAGCCCGATCCTGAAGTCGCTCCCGCTCCAATGGTGGATGCGTCATCTAGTGACTTAGAGAACGTGTACGTACCGCCGATCGAAAATCCCTGGGATAGCCGTTTGCGAAGGCGCACGGAGCCAGCATTGGCTTCGGAATCGCCAACCGAGTTCTGGAAATTGAAGGCCTGGACACCGGGAATGCGGATGCCGGTCGCGGTACGATTCGGCGCTTCCAGGATGTCCAGGTCAGTTCCCTTCGTTCCGGTGTAGTCGAGGTTCAGTAGTACTGTTGGTCTGATTTGCTGCTGGATGTCCAGGTTCCTGATCTGAACGTAACCCAGCCGGTAGTTGACATTTGCGCTGTAGTTGTTGGTGATTCCTGCGGACTCACTTGCTGGAAACCCATTCTGCAAAGTGAGGTCTCCAGGGTTGGACTGCACGTTGGTCTGGGTAAACGAGAACGGCGGCTGGAACGCGAGTTGCTGAACGATACTCTGATAAGCTCCGGTGTTGTAGTTGATGCCGTAGCCGCCTCGCACCACGGTTTTGGACAACGGCTTCCAGGCAAAACCCACACGCGGCGCAAAGTTGTTGCGGTCGGGCCGCACCAGGGTATCAGGGTAAGGTCCGTTATAGGGGCCCACCTGACCAGGTAATACCACCGCAACGGCGGGAGGTCCGGCAGTGAGGCTCAGCACTCCGGGAGACAAATCAAGATTCACGATGCGGTTGTTGATTTCGGTGTAGGGTGAAACATATTCGTAACGCACACCGAGATTGAGAGTGAGATTGCCACGCAACTTCCACTCGTCCTGTGCGTACAAGTCCCAGGAGTTTCCCCGGAAGTGGTAATTGTTCACGCCGTATTGTGCCGAGGTCTGCTGGGGCAAGCCAAGCAGAAAATCAGCGAAGTCAAGACCCGTGTTCGCAACGGGCTGCCCACCTACCATTTCGGAGGTATTCAGTCCTGTAAATATGAAACTGCCGCGGGCGTTGCTGTCGGTTTCCGTGTTGAGCTGAATCCGGCGGAAGTCTCCGCCCCAGCGCCAGGTGTGCTTCCCGTGATTCCAAATCATGTTGTCGGAATACGTAAAAGTCTGGTTGCGCAGCAGCTGAGGATTGATGTCCTGCAAACCGCCGAAATTTGTGAACGAAAGACTTGGCAATCCCCAATCGAACGGATTCTGCGAGACGCCATTGATTCCCAGGGTCCCGGTGATATCGTCCACAAATGCGTAGAGGTTCTGGGTACGGATACGGCTTCGGTTGAAGTCAAAGCGGGCGATGTTGGTTAACTTTCCAAAGCTGCGAACATACGAAATCGGTACATCGAAACTGCGCACGTCAGTGTGACCTCCGACGCTGGGGAACGGATTGGTTAGCTGCGCGCTTGATCCGTGGTAGTGAAATCCAAACGTGAGATTGTTCTGCGGGCCCCTGCGCCCACCCTGACGCCGGCCACGCAATGCGGCACCGAAACTATGATTTATGCGGATGTTCAGGTCGTCACTGCTGCTGTTAGCTGAAGTGATGAAGCGGAAATTCTGAGAGTCCCCCGGCAGGTTGGGCAGAGGAATGTAAGGCAGTAACCCGGCGGCCGCAGGATTAATCCGTGGAATCGTATTGTTCGGAAATTGCGTGTTGGTCGCGGGATTGAAGATTTGTACTGGTTGTCCGGCATTCGGACCGGAGGTGTATACGGTCTGGGAAAAATTGCCCTGGCGCTCAAGTAATGTCGGCACGGTGGAGAACTGATCGAATGGATTCTCGCCGCGCTTTCCGTTGTAGTTGACGAAAAAAAAAGTCTTGTCTCCGCCATGGTAGATCTTTGGAATGTTCAGCGGGCCGCCAATGGATCCGCCGAAGCTATTCTGTTCGTAACTGGGCTTGATCACGGGTTGGCCGGTCAGTGAGTAAGGAGCGGCATTGAGGCCGGAATCCCCGATCCCGTAATAAATCGAGCCGTGGGGCTTGTTAATGTCAAAACCTCTTCTGCCGAAAACCACGGGACCTCCGCCGAAGCCCCCACCGCCAAATCCGCCCGCTCCGCCCATCCCGGCCCCGCCGCCAAAGCTGCCTCCCTGCTGGCGGGAATCGTTGAATCGTTGTTGCATATCGGTACTGCTCATTCCGGCAAAAGGGCTGGAGTTGTTGCCCGAAATGGCGATGGACTCAGTCGCGCTGTCGGGGGCGATCCCAGGCACGGGCATACCCGCTGGAACAATGTCGCCTGTGCCATTGCCATTCAATTCCTGGCCTTCGGCGCTTTGCGTCAGGGCGAGGTTCTGGAATCCGCGGCCCGTGCCGGGCTCCGTCGATGGCCGCCGTGCAGTTGGTTCTGCGGGTTCTGTTTTCTGCACGCGTGAGAGCAGAAGCAGTTCGAGATTCACTTCTACTGTGCCATTTGTCGGGTTGACCACAACCTCCTTTGTCGCGGGCGCAAAAGCTGCCATTTGTGCACGAACCGAGTAGCCGCCGTCGGAGGTGACTTGCAGCGAATAACTGCCATCCAGATCTGTCGAAGTTGCAACCTTTTGACCGGTTAGACTATTCCCGGCTGTGACCGTCGCGCCGGGAATCGGCATATTCCCCGACTTCACCACACCGTGAATGATTCGCCGTGGAGAGGCTGGCGCAGCCGCCTGCCCCCGCGATAGACGCGGGTGAATCACGACGATCTGAACCAGGAGGAGGAGCTGAAAAACAAACTTAGGGCGCAGCCTCCCCTTGATCGCGAGAACCCTAAGACTCGAGCTGCTCATAGTATCGCGGACGTACTCTGCTCTCTTGCTCGGATCATACCCCTCCGCCCCGCGCCCATCTGTAAAGTTTTGTGGCGTCTTTCAATGAGCTTGAGACCGGAGGGGCTGTGGCCGTCTGCGGGGAAGTCCGGGGGTCGTTTGCTCGATGCCGGCTTTGGAAACTGGCAAGCGCTTTGTCGAGATTAAACGCGGAGCTGGCGATCTGTTCTTAGATCCCGGATCGGTGCTAGCTTTGTAAAGTTGTGCAAAGAATTGTCGGCATCCTTATTTTTGCGCAACTTCCGATTCATAATTCCATTCATAGATGTAGACAGATCGTTTTGAAAAGGAGATCTATTCCCATGCTCAAGCAGTGCCTGCTCGTTCTTGTCGCGGCCGGACTCATTTCGATCACCGCGCCGTTCGCGGCGGCTCAGGATAGCCCGTCCAATGACCAACAATCCCCGCCCTCGCATGACAACGGTCGCGGGCACCACGGGCCGCCCGATCCCGCCCAGCGCACCCAGGAACTGACCAAACAACTTAAGCTCACCTCCGATCAGCAAACCAAAGTGCAGGACCTACTTCAATCCGAGCGCTCCCAGGTGGAGAGCCTGCGCCAGGATACTTCTAACTCTCAGCAGGATCGCCACGCCAAAATGATGGAGATCCACAAAACCAGCGACGCGCAGATCCGCGCGCTCCTCGACTCTACGCAGCAAAAGAAGTGGGACGAAATGCAGGCCAAGCGTGAACAATGGATGCAGGATCGTCACCCCGGCACCGGTGCCGGCTCTGACCGCCAGGGTGCGCCACCGCAGTAATCACTATTCAGTGGGTGAAAGCCGTTCGCCCTCTCGTGGGAACACTTCGAGAAACGGCGGATAAGTTTCTCACGGGCCGCCACTCTGAAGAGGGCCACCAGGCCGATGCCGAGAAACTGTACTGGGGGAACGTTGGCGATTCAGTTGCGAGTCCTTGGACCCGAAAACCCATACACGTTGTGTCCAAAGCCAACCTGGCAGACGTCCTCTTCGAGGAGGGCCATGTCCAGGAGGCGGACAAATTGCACTGGGAAACTCTTGAGACCATGGTTCGCACTCTCGGACCTGAGCACCCCGGTACGCTGCAGGCCCACACCAATTTTGCCAGAACACTGATCAGGGAGGGCCGCTACGCCGAAGCAGAAAAAATGCTCGGGAGGCTTTCAACGCCCTCATTCGTAATCTGGGCCCGCAGCATCCCTTTAGCTTGGATGCACTGCAGCAACTCGGGATAACGATAGCCAACAGCCATCGTCATCCCGAAGCGAGCAAGCTGTTCCGCGACGAAATCGAAAAGCAGAGCAACTCTCAGTGTGGTATTCGTTCGCCTGTGTGGCCGTCGCTGCCAATCACACCGATGACGCAATTCTATATCTACGTGAAGTCCTAAATCGTGGATATAAAGATGCCGATGGCTTGATGGCCAACAACAATTTGAAGAATCTGCGCGAGAATCCTCATTTCCGGGAAATCATCGGCGAACTCAAAACTCGACCCACAAAAGTGCAGACCCAACAGTGCGAGGCCGCTTCCCTCATCCGTAGCCGCTTCATCCATCACGTGGACCACGCCCGACGCTTTGGCGATTCGCCTGACAAAGGCCTTCGCTCTTATCGAGGGTACCCCGAATCAAAGTTCAAGCATTCGCTTCGAAGGTGTTGGTGTAAGGGTGGGCCATCCGCATCAAAGCACAGGCCATCCCAGGTCTGCCCGATCGTGTAGAACCCAGAGAACTTGCTTTGGAAGCGGCTAAATTAGAATAACAGCAGGTCTGTTGGCACCCTTTGCCTTGGGATTACTCCGGAAGAAATCCAAGACCGACTCTCCAAACTAACCCACACAGCATGAAAGTTGAACTCTAGACCCTGCGGTCCCGTATCATGTCTCAGCGACACGCATGGTCTAAAACCGCTCCGAACCTTCGAGGATCAAAATGGAACTCCGGATTGAAAGGCTCTGCAAGCGCTACCCCAATGGCGTGCAGGCTTTGCAAGATGTTTCCCTCAACATTTCCCTGGGCATGTTCGGACTGCTGGGCCCGAACGGCGCGGGAAAATCGACGCTGATGCGAACCTTGGCGACCCTGCAGGAAGCCGACAGCGGCACTGTCTCGCTCGACGCCATCGATGTCCTGCGGCAAAAGGACGAGGTGCGTCGCGTCCTTGGCTATCTGCCCCAGGAGTTTGGTCTATATCCGAAAGTGTCGGCACAGACTCTGCTCTCCCACTTCGCAGTGTTGAAGGGAATCGCCAATCCCAAGGAGCGCCGTGAGGTTGTGCAGGCTCTGCTTCAGCAAACCAACCTCTTCGAGCATCGTAATAAGCCGCTGGGAAGTTTCTCTGGAGGCATGAAGCAACGCTTCGGCATCGCACAGGCGCTGCTGGGAAATCCTCGCCTGATTATTGTCGACGAACCCACCGCCGGCCTCGATCCGGAGGAGCGAGTGCGATTTCACAACCTGCTGAGCGTCATCGGGGAAAACATCATCGTTATTCTTTCCACCCACATCGTGTCGGACGTCAGTGATCTTTGCGGCCGCATGGCGATCATTCATCAGGGCCGCGTCATGCGAGCTGGCGAACCGGCCGCGTCGGTAGCCGAACTCGACGGTCGGGTCTGGCTGAAAATCATTAAGCCGTCCGAGCTTTCTACCTATCGCGAGCGCTTCCATGTGATCTCGATGCGCCTGTTCGCTGGGCGAACATTGATCCACGTGCTGAACAGCGATCGACCCGAAGCTGGCTTTGAGCCGATTACTCCCGATCTCGAAGACCTCTACTTCGCCACGATTCGTGGATTCTTGCATCCGGCGACAGCCGCCGCGGTGAACTGATGAATATGGTGCTCAATATTCTTAGCTTCGAATTTCGCCAGCGGCTCGGCCGCCTCTCGACCTATGTATATTTCCTGGTGTTTGCCGGCCTGGGCTGCCTGTTCGCCGCCGTTGCCGGTGGCGCAATTTCGGAGGCCAGCGTTGATTTTGGGACTGGCGGCAAAGTTCTGGTGAACTCGCCTTTTGCCCTGAACAACATTATCAGCTTTGTAACGTTCATCGGCATTATCGTCACCGCCGCCATCGCCGGCCAGGCTACCTATCAGGACGTACACAACAACAGTACTTCTTTCTTCTACACCGCTCCCATCACTAAGTTTGACTATCTGGCGGGGCGATACCTGGGCGCACTGGCCATCCAGCTTGTCATCTTCGCCGGCGTCGGTCTGGGTGCGTGGATCGCGACACATCTCCCTACCATCGACCCGACGCGCGTAGGACCACAGAACATCGCGGCCTATTTCCAGCCCTACTTCATTTTGGTTATTCCCAATTTGATCTTCATCACCGCCATCTTTTTTGGATTGGGAGCTCTGGGAAGGAAGATGCTTCCGGTCTATGCCGCCAGCGCTATCCTGCTGATCGGATACTTCGTAGCAACGCAGCTTTCCACCGATCTCACGGTAAGTGTCCCGGCAGCCTTGGCAGATCCCCTCGGCGCCAACGCGATCCAACGCATCACGCAATACTGGACCGCCTTCGAACGCAACACCAGGCTGATTCCGCTCGCTGGAATCCTGTTGCTCAACCGCCTTCTTTGGCTCGGCCTGGGAGCGGCGATCCTCGCCATTACCTACGCGAAATTCAAGTTCTCATATCTTGAGCAGCGTCAGAAAAAGCGAAAGCCAGTCGTGACTGAAGACGACGTAATTGCCGTCGCGCCACCGAATCTCGGTAGCGCCGCCGTCCCGGCGCTACAAGGAGCCCTGCCGATTGCGCATCCCGTCTTTTCCGCGGGAGCATCCCTGCGCCAGTTCGTTTCCCTCACCCAGATTCAATTCACCGAGACGGTGAAGAATGTTTTCTTCGGTGTGCTGCTGCTTGCCGGCGGTTTGTTCGCGATCTTCTCCGCCAGCGGCATCAACAACCCCCTCGCAACCCCAACTTATCCAGTGACGGCAAAGATGCTGGAGGATGGCGGCGGCGGCTTCTTCATTTTCGCGCTTGCCATCATCATCTTTTATGCCGGCGAATTGGCCTGGCGCGAGCGGGATGCGCAGCTCAACCAGATTGTGGACGCGCTGCCCATGCAGCGCTGGGTTCTATTCGCTTCCAAGTTGGCGGCATTGATGCTCATCCAGTTCTTGCTGGTGATGGTCATCTGGGCAGCCGGGCTGACTGTCCAGATCGCCCACGGTTACCACCAGTTCGAACTTGGCGTGTATTTCAAGGAACTCTTCGGCATTCGCCTCATCCAGTTCTGGATCCTGTGCGCCTTCGCGCTGCTGGTACAGACCATGGTGAACCACAAGTATCTCGGTCATTTTGTGGTCGTGCTTTATTTCGTCTCTACTATTGCCTTGCCTGCGCTGGGTTTTCAGCACTATCTCTACCGTTTCGGGCAGGCCCCTCCCTTCACCTACTCTGATTTCAATGGCTTCAGTCCTTTTGTGCGGCCGCTGTTCTGGTTCCAGTTCTACTGGGGGACTGCCGCCCTCGGGCTGGCGATCGTCAGCAGTTTGCTGTGGGTGCGAGGTACAGAGGGCAATTGGCGGGTACGGCTACAACTGGCCGGGGCCCGCCTGACAAGGCCCGCAGTCGCCGGGCTAACAGCATGCCTGCTCCTTTTCGTGGGCGTGGGTGCCTACATTTTTTACAACACCGATGTCCTAAATCCTTATCGGACGACGTTCCGCGTCGACGACGCTCGCGCCCAGTACGAGAAGAAATACCGGCAATACAAAGATCTGCCCCAACCCAAGATCACCGACGTGAACACCCAGGTCGATCTTTATCCCGAGAGGCGGTCCGCGGTAATCAAAGGCACGATAATGGTGGAAAATAAAACTTCTTCCGACATCGATCGAGTTGCGCTCACAGTCTGGCCCATGGATCTGATCCCAGTGCCGATGCCGCACATTCAGGTTCGTGAGTTGGCTCTCGCGGATAACCAAACGCCAGTCATTCAAGATGCGCCTCTCGGCTTCAACCCTCAGGGTTTGCCGAAGGCCGCGGCACCGCGTCTCGCGGACGGTCAAACGCCCATCATCCAAGATCCGGAACTCGGCTTCTATCTTTACCTTTTGCCCAAGCGATTGCCCCCACATGGCCGCATCCGCTTGGAATTTGTTCTGGAGTACGACAACTACGGTTTTGAGAATTCCAATCCCAATACCGACCTCTCGCACAACGGCACTTATATCGGTGAACGTTACTCTCCCTTTATAGGTTACGCGCCGGATATCGAGCTAACCGATGACAGCACGCGCCACAAACATGGCTTACAAAACACCAAACGCATGCCTACTCTCGACGATGTTGCCGCGCGCAACGAGAACATGGCCAACACGGACGCCGACTGGATCAACTTCGAGGGAACGGTCAGCACCAGCCCTGACCAGATCGCGATCTTGCCCGGGTATCTCCAGAAAGAATGGGTGCAGGACGGCCGCCGCTATTTCCATTACAAAATGGATGCCCCGATCCTGGACCTGTACTCACTCAATTCGGGCCGTTACTCGGTTCGCCGGGACAAGTGGAGGGATGTCAATCTGGAGATTTACTATCACCCGGGACATGAGTTCGATCTCGATCGCATGATGGACGGGATGAAGTCGAGCCTCGAGTACTGCAGCACCAATTTCAGCCCCTTCCAGTTTCGTCAGGAGCGCATCATCGAGTTCCCACGTTACCAGACGTTCGCCGCATCCTACGCGAATACCATTCCATTTTCGGAGGCGATTGGGTTCATCACCTATGTTGATCCCAAGAAGGCCGATGCCATCGATCTGCCCTTTTACGTTACCGCACATGAGGTGGCGCACCAGTGGTGGGCGCACCAGGTGATTAGCGCCAACGTCGAGGGAGCTACCTCCATCGTCGAGACTCTCGCCCAGTACAGCGCGCTCATGGTGATGAAGCATCGTTACGGTCCGCAGTCGATCCGGAAATTTTTGCGCTACGAAGTGGATGGCTATCTGCGCGGCCGCGCCCAGGAGCGTAATGAGGAAGAACCTCTGTTCAAGGTTGATGTAAATCAGGGATACATCCATTACAACAAAGGTGCGCTGGTGATGTACGCCATCCAGGATTACATCGGCGAGGATAAAGTTAGCCAGGCGCTGGCCGACTTTACCAATGCTTATGCGTTCAAAGGCCCGCCCTATCCTGTCTCTCTCGATCTGATCGCTGATTTGAAAAAGTACACTCCACCTGAGTATCAGTACCTGTACGATGATCTTTGGGAGAACATCACGCTGTATGACAACCGCACGATTTCCGCGAACTACGTCCAGCAACCCGACGGCAAATTCCAAGTGAACCTCGTTGTCGGAGCGAAGAAGTTGCGAGCGGATGGAAAAGGCCAGGAGCACCCGATTTCCATCCATGACTGGATTGACATCGGGGTCTTAGACTCTGACGGGAAGTATCTTTATCTGCAGAAGCAGATGATCGACAAGGAACAAGCCCAGTTCACATTCGCTGTCGACAAGCTCCCCGCTCAGGCGGGAATTGATCCACTCGACAAACTGATCGATCGCAACCCCGATGACAACGTGATCAAGGTGAAAAAGCAATAAAAAATGCCGCGGGCGATGAGCTGTTGGCCTCGAAAGTGTCGCAGCGATCACTGCGTTCCCGCCGCTGACAAACAAGTGGTCAGCGACCGGCGGGTTCTGCCAAAATTCGTAGACACGACCCCCACCCTTAATCGGATCCTGTCCTGGCGTTCTTTTCGTAACCGCGCTTCAGCCAGAATTCTCCCTTCGAAGGCGGGCGAAGTCATCCAAGAGCTGCTCCAGCGACTTGCCTTGACTCTCTTTTACTGGCGCGAAGCGGTCAAAGGGATCAAATGGCCCACGATGTCGAACCCGCTCCAAGTATCTTTTCCTTCGTTGCTGCGTACCCAGATGTTCGGCTAGCCCGCGCAATAGTGCATTCAGGTTGCAGGAGTGCGGGTGAGAACTGCGGTGGTCTCGGCCAAACCGAATTCGGTCAAGCTTGCCATGCTACGTAGATGCATGCCCGACGCTTTGGACTCAAGCGGCGGAGCGGCTAACTCGCCCGTTGTTTGGTCGAGGACTTCGCACCTTGGCGGACGATGCCGACGAACGCCCAGTTGTCGGACAGGGCGCAGCATTTTCTGAGTGCGATCGACGCCTTCTTGAACTTACGGTTTGCCGCGGCAACCGGATGAAGAAAAGTTAGCTGGGAGGATGACAAATGGTGCTAGATCGAAAACGTTGTCCGCTGAGGTTCTATCAACACTGCAAAAGATGCTTCTTTTCGCTGAGCATAGCTACTTCGCATTCCAGCCACTGACTTCGACGCTGGGCTTCGCAGTGCCCAGATCGCTGGCGCGATACGTTGCCGTGATCTCTCGATTCTCGGCGGGCATCAGCGAGATGTAATTGTCCTCCCACAGCACTGGAAGAATCTCTTCGCCGCCCTTGCCCTTGTCAACCTTCAGGCGGATAAAAAATGCCAGATTCCTGCTCGGGTTATGTAGCCTCACATGGGTGACTTCTTCATCGCCCTTTCTTTCGCTGATGCTGGCTACGTTTAGCTTCACACTGGGCAAATTCTGGAGTGCGCTGAAATCGGCGTAGGTTGCAGTCGGAGTCGTGTACCAGTTCGATTTTTCCCAATCCAGGGTCTCGGGAGACGTGGACAGCCAATAGAAATTCGATCCGACGGTTTTTCCTGTCGAATCCTGAATCGTGAGACGCAGGAAGTAAGTCGAGCTAAGGTCGTGAATCTGCGGCAGCTCGAATATTTTGTTTGTGCTGTCAGCTGGGGCGTTCACGGTCTCGTCTTTGGAAAACTTCTCACTCATGTCCAGGTTGTAAACTTTAGCCGTAAGCTTGAGATTGTTTACGTTCCGGTACTGGCTGCTGACTAGCCAAACCGAGTGGTCGTCGTAGCCATACATAGGATCGAGCGGTTGCATCGCCGTCTTCGCGCCAAAATATCCGCCACCGGGACGCAGGTAATAGTCGTACAGGTGCCAAATCATTGAGGGCCAAGCATTGTTCAACATCCATTGAATCACGCCGGTCGAGGTGTACTTGTTCCGGCTGTAAGCCTCGTACATGGCTCGGATCCCCTCGTAGGTCATTAACTGTGACTTCATGGCGTAGTCCTGAACGGTGTCAGCCTTGCCGTAGCGTGCATTCAATGCATCGGTGAAAACGTGGATGTCTTTAAAAGCACCGCCACCAGCGTGATAGTTCCAATATTCATCGATCGGCCACAGGTGATCCTTTGGCAAGAATCGTTCCAGGCTCTCGAGCGTCGGGACCGCGGGGCCGGGGCTGGTCTCGGTGTTAAACCCGTAAGCGCCCCCGCAGCCGCCCTCGCCGCACTGGGTGGATGAGGAATTGTTCGGGGAATCGGCCAACCAGTAGGAGGGAGCGACATACTCATAAGGGCCGGTCATCTTTACTCCACTGGGGCCGGAGAATCCTGCGGGCTTGGCGGTCGCCGAGGAAACAATTGGGTTCGGCCATAGCGCTTGCTTTTCGACATCAAGATACATCTGCTCAACATCCGGCGGGGGTGGGTTGTCGCTGCCGTTCAGCCACATGATTAAGCTCGGATGGCTACGTAAACGGTGGATCTGCGATACCAGAGAATCCCTAGCGATCTGGTAGTCCGCTTCCGACCACTTCGACCAGTGCTCCCAGTGATCGCAGCAGCACCATCCCGCCATCACGAGAACGCCTTTGCGATCGGCCTGCTCGAAAAAGTCATCCGGCTCGAGTTTCCCCTCTAGGCGGACCGTGTTGAGCCCCATGTCCTGCACGTACCTGAACTGGTCGTCAACATTCGCTGGATCATATCGGAGCATCATGTCTGAGGAGTAGCCGCCGCCGCGAATCAGAATCTTCGTACCGTTTATGCTGAAGACACGCTTATTGTTGTCGTTGATCTGCGAAGTGATTTCTCGAATGCCGAAGTGCGAGTCGGATGCGTCGGACACTTGTCCGTCAATGTCGAATTCTAAATGCAACAGATACAAATCTGGAGTGCCCATCTGCGCCGGCCACCACAGGCGCGGATGGGCCAACATAAGCTGCGAAAACTTGTTGGGCCCGATGGTTACATCCTTTACCTCGCGTGGCCCCAATTCCATATCCACTTCGAACTGGGTCTTCTCGATTGTGCCTTTCAGCCGGCCCTTCACGGGTTCGTCGGTTGCATTCTTCAGCTGTGCAGTCACGGTGAGTTGAGCGCTATCGTTCGCGGGAGCATTGAGGTGTGACAGGACAGCGGGGTAGCGCAAGGCAACTGGGCCGCTCGTTCTTACATCCACTTCTCGCCAGAGTCCCATGTTCTTGTCCGGAGGAGCTGGATTCCAGTCGACAAAGGTGATGGCCAGATCGTCTTTTTCCGGAGCCCACACTTGGACCGCCACAACGTTCTCTGTTCCAGCATGCGCAACGCGAGTGATATCGATTTCGTAGGTTCGCCAAGCGCCCGCAACTTGCTGAAGATTGGCGATTTGCTTTCCGTTGATCCAGATATTTGCGCGGTAGTTGATGCCCTTGAAGTCTAGCCAGATTGTTTTGCCCCGATAACCGACCGGGAGCACGAAGGCTTTGCGATACCACCACGCAACGGCAAACGGGCTGTCCTGCTCCATTGAGAAATTCGAGAAATTTGCTCCCACGGGATACGTTACCCCGGGAAACTGTCGCAAGTTCATACCAAACGTCGGATCGGGATAGACGTTGTGCTTTACCAGGGCCGCCACCACAGTCGTGGGTACTGTCACCGAGTACCACGCTTTCGGCTGATAGGCCGAGGTGGAAATCACGTCGCCGGCTTCAGCGATTTTGCCGGAGGACTGGAGATTCCATCCATCAGTCAGACGCAGCGTCGCCGGTTCACGAGTTAAAGTTTGGTGGGTCTCGGCGAAAACTACAGCCGCGGAAAGAAGATGAACGGCTACGAGCATAGAGAGAGAAGCAAAGCCTCGAATCTTCATTGTATGAATCCCTTTCAAGCAAAGAACCGTCGATGTGCCAAGATGGAGGTTGCACGGCATGACGGGCTGCGCGATCTGGGTGGTCCTTGGCGGGTGGTCATTGACTTTAGATAATATCGTTTTATTGATTCGTTTCAATCGCCTTCGTGCGAGATAATGCCGAATCTCAAAGAAGCGAGGAGCGTCCCATGAAGATCCGACGAATGACTACGGTTTCGATCTGCCTGGCCCTCCTGCTGTCCGTAGTTGAGTGCGCAGCAGAAGCCAATTCCATCACACCGCACCACTCGAACGTGTCTTCGTTTCAGCAGGAATTGATCAATATACAGAAAGCGTTTCAGGCTGCGCAGGAACGTGGCGACACGGAATACGTCAAAAATGCAGTGTCCGACGACTTCATGTCGGTCGAGACCAACGGTAACAGCACCGGGAAAAAGGAATTCGTGCGCGATGTTCACCCGCCTGAGCATCCGGGGCCGTCGCCGATTCTGTACGATTTCAACGTCGTAAAACTGGATGAAGATTGCGCCATCGTGACCTATCAGGCCGTGTTTCCTGGCAGCCAACTAGAGCACTATCAACACTTGAGCGATATATGGGGGAAGCAAGCCGGCCAGTGGAAGCTGAAATTCCAGCAGCGCACTCTGAATCTGTGGAGTGCGCACGACTTGGACTGAGCTGCCACGTATCAGACCACAACCGCGCATCATTTGCGAGCTTTTGTCTCCTAAGGCTTAAATCATGAGCGTTATGGCGATCGACAACAAAGGCTTCGTTTCCGGCTCGACGACGTTCAGGAGTGGACGAACTCGCTCTTTGGTCGGCCCAACTGCATTGTCTAGACGGCTGGCTGCCTTCTAGAATCAATCGGCCCGCAGAGACTGCATGGGGTCGATCGACGCAGCCCGCCGCGCGGGCAAGAGCGAAGCCGTCAAAGCGAGCATCAGCACGAAGACAGCAGCCAGCGTGAGCACCAGCGGATCAAACGGGCCGACACCGAACAGCAGCGACTCCAGTAAATGCGAGGCCACCGAGGCGGCCAGCATTCCCATGGCGCAACCGGCAATTGCAAGTTTGGCCGCGGACGTAAAGACCAGGCGCAGAATCCCTGAGCGTTGCGAGCCCAAGGCAATGCGGATTGCCATCTCTTGGGTTCGCAGAGCAGCCGAGAACGCAATGACGCTATAGATCCCAAGCGCCGCCAGCAGCACCGCCGCAAGAGCGAACGCGGAGATGAGCGCCGTGTTGAAACGGCGCGGGGCTTCACTGTCTGAGACCGTGTGCTCCATGCTCTGGACTTGGTCGAGCGGCAGTTGGGGATCGATGGTGCGGACTGTGGCGCGCAGAACATTTGCCATCTGCTCGGGCTCCATCGCGGTGCGGAGAGCGATGTAGCCTCCGTTGCCTCTCGGAGGATCTGCAGGCGACGCCATGGAGCCCAGCGACTTTTCAAACTGTTCGACCGGCTGATAGTACTGTTCCTTGTCAGGGGTATCGGGCGAGTCTTCTTTTACGTCGGCGACTTCTCCCACAACGGTCATCCAGGGCGTTTGTGTCTCCGGCGTACCTATGCGAAGGCGCTTCCCAATAGGATCCGAACCGGCCCAGTAGTGCTCGGCGAGCTTGTGGTTGACGATCGCGACTAGTTGCGTGTTTGCAGTGTCCGCCTGGGTGAAGAAGCGGCCGCCCAGCAACGGGATTCCCATGGACTGCAGGTAATCGCCTTGCAGCGACACCGGCGTGGCGAGGTTCATGTTCGCGCCCTGGGGCGGAACGTAACCTTCGGCGACCAATGTCGTGTTGCCGCTGTTGCCGGAAGCTGGCAGAAAGTTCGTAAGTCCTACGGACTTCACGCCGGGAAGTTGTTGCAGGCGGCGAATCAATTGGTCGTTGAATCCGTCCACCGCCACTTGGGTTGGGTATTGCTGCTGTGGCAGTGAGTAGGAGGCCGTTAGCACATGGTCCGCACGGAAGCCAAGATCGACAGCACGCATCTTTTCAAAACTCCGCAGCAACAAACCAGAGGCGGCAAGCAGGACTAACGCGATGGCGATCTCGCCAACCACCAACGCGGAGCGTAGCCGGGCGTGAGCGCCGCCGGCCGTGCCGGTGCGTCCACCTTCCTTGAGAGTCTCATTTACGCTTGTCCGCAGGGAGGCAAAAGCCGGAGCCAGTCCGCAAACCAAGCCAGTCAGCACGGCGAGGACGATCGCGAACAACACTACGTGCCAGTCGAGGTCGATTTCGTGAATACGGGGCAGCGTCTCGGGCAGCCAGCTCACACCCACGCGTAACGCCATCCCAGCCAGAGCCAGACCGAGCGCGCCTCCGGTCACGCTCAACACCAGGCTCTCCAGAATGGTCTGACGCAGCAGTACACCAGCGGGCGCACCCAGTGCCAGACGCACCGCGATTTCGCGGCGGCGGCGGATGGCACGGACTAGCAGCAACCCAGCCAGATTGGCGCAGGCGATCAGCTGCACAACCACGATACCCAAGAACAAAATACGCAGCAGTGAACGAGCTTGCTCAACCGTTTCCTCGTGCAGCGAGCGCACCACGGCGCGTATGTGCAGACTCGACATGAAGGCAGGATAGTTGCGCATCGTCTCCTGTGCCACGCGCTCCACATCGCTCTCCGCCTGCGCCTGCGTGATCCCCGGCTTGAGCCGTCCTACCATGCTGAAGTTCCACCCGGCCGCTCCCTTCTCACCCGTTTCCCCTTCAGTGAAGCTCATCGGAACCCATAGCTCGCTGTTGTTCAGGTGTCCCGGCACCAGCGGGAATTCAAAATTACGCGGCATTACGCCGATCACCACATAAGGCTTGCGGTCCAGCAGAAGCTTGCTTCCCAGCACGCCCGGGTCGCCGTGCAGGCGGCTTTGCCAGAGCGAGTAACTGATCACTGCTACTTGCACCTTTTGATCATCCTCCTGCTGGGTAAGGGATCGGCCCGTTAGAGGCGTAACCCCGAGGGCCGCGAACACCCCGCCCGTTAGTCTGGTCGCATTCACCTGCCTCGGCTCGCCAATACCTGACAGCTCATAGCTGGTTTGCGTATACCCGCCAAGACTCTCGAAGCTCCGGGTATCGCGGGTGTAGGCCTGTATGTCCGGAGCCGTGACCCCAGCCTCGCCATTGCCTCCGATCTCCGCACCTTGAATAATGTCTGCGACCGTCACCAGCTTCTCGGGATGCGGGAATGGCAGCGGGCGCAACAATACGCCTTCGACGATGGAGAAGATGGCGGTCGTGGCACCGATTCCAAGCGCGAGCATAAGCAGGGCCACGGTGGTAAAGCCAGGCGTTTTAAGCAGATAGCGAATTGCGATTCGCAAGTCAAGAAAAGGCATCTGCGCCAACTCCTTATCGACGGGACAGCATCTGGGGGCCCAAACGCCTGCTGGGCTAAGTAATTGTTCCCTCATGATCCTAAAGGACGAAAGGGGCGGGGGGTCGCGTAAGGTGTCCGTATTCGAGAAGAACCTGTCCGAGACTGGACACTGCTTCTTTGTGCCTCAGGTGTTGCAAGCAATGAATGACGCAGTTTCTTTCTGAGGTGTCACAAAGGTACTGGGGTGGTCGCGCACTCGTTCGTGCTCCTGGGTGACCGGCTACTAGGAAGTAACTGTCTTAAACAGGCCATTACACTCATTTAGAGTTACTGGTGCAATTCTGTCACTTTAACTTCATCAGCGTATTGATTTATTGATTGCCTCTCTGGACGCTTCTGCATCCGACATCGATACAGTAGTGCATCGTAGAGCTGATGCTATCGGGCATTTCTCCGACCGACCGCAAACGCGCTTTGATCGCATCAGGGAAAGTGTCTTTCATGAGTTGAAGAATTGGCTGGCTAATGATACCGCCGACGAAATCATACTTCTTAGCCATAAGTTTCTTGCGCATGCAGCGACCACAGATTCCCGTGGTTCCCTTCAATACTATGGGATTTCCCTCGCCGATGTTGCTTGAATGTGTGGCCAACGCATGGGCGAACATTCCCGAGCATAGGCGCTGCCGCCTATGGTTTTCGGAATCCCTCATTTCACAAACTTTCCAATTGTCATAGGGAACGGCCAAGGTGCGAGCCTGAGAAAACAGGCTGACCCAAAGGAGCTTCCTGAGTTCGCGTAGGGCTGTTACCCACCATTGTAAGGTCGAACCTGATCTCCCCGATTTCGTACTTATTCACAAAACTCGCAAATCCCGTCTTGTTGATGGCAGGTTTCATGCACTCACAGTGTCAGTGAGATGTGGTTCTCGGACCGTGCGCTTTTTCTGAAACGCAGGAGTCTTTCGGGCGAGAGCTCGAGATCCCAAACTGGAGCGGGTCAAACGAAAGCTACACAGCGACGAATTTAAATCAACGGAGGAGAACGTTATGAGGCTACAGCAATTTTGCAGACTGGTGAGCGTGCTGCTTCTGGCCGCTGGCCTGGCAGCCGCGCAAAACACGATCACTTTCGAGGCCCCCGGCGCGGGCACGGCAGCGGGACAAGGCACGCTTGCGCAGGGCATCGATTTCCTGGGTACAACCTTCGGCTATTACATCGATGGAAGCAGCGTGGCGCATGGTTTCCTCCGGGTCTGGAACGGTTATTTCGTAACCTTCAGCGCGCCCGGGGCGGGCACCGGAGCGGGACAGGGTACGTTTGCTTCCAGCCTGAATCCCGAAGGCACCATTACGGGATACTACATCGACGGAAATGGCACCATGCACGGTTACCTGCGGAATTTCTTCGGCAACTTCACCACCTTCGATGCACCCGGCGCGGGGAACGGGGCCGGACAAGGCACTTTGTCTCTCAACATCAATCCGGAAGGCACAGTCGCCGGATACGACTTTGATTCCGGCGGCGTGGCGCATGCTTTTGTGCGCTCTCGGGATGGTTCCTTCGTTACCTACGAAGCTCCAGGAGCGGGGACCGGCGCCGGTCAGGGCACAGGCACCGCATCAACCATCGGGTTAAACCCGGATGGAACAATCACAGGAGCCTACATTGATTCCGGTAACACGCTGCATGGCTACGTTCGAGCTCCGGACGGCACCATCACTTCGATCGATGCTCCAGGCGCGGGCAATGGTCCCGGCCAGGGCACTGATACGGACGGGCTCAATTTCGCCGGCATAATTCCTGGGCCTTACTTTGACTCAAACAATGTGGAGCACGGGTACGTGCGCGCCCTGGACGGAACTTTCACCGCGTTCGACGCTCCCGGTGCGGGCACCGGGGCTGGCCAAGGCACGAATCCGCAGGGGCTGAATGCGGAAGGGGCCGTCACCGGGAACTACAATGACTCAAACAGCGTAAGCCACGGTTTTGTGCGCTCTCCACGCGGCACCATTACGACCTTTGACGCGCCGGGAGCGGGGACCAGCGCCGGTCAGGGCACATTTCCGCTGCTGAACAATCCCGAGGGGGCGATCACCGGATACGAGATTGATTCGGGCGGCGTGTATCACGGCTTCCTGCGAAGTCCGAGGGGCCGCTAGCAACAAACCTGCTGGCGCGAGCCCTTGCCATGCGTAAAGGGTTTGCGCCAGCTGGCAATCAAGTGTGAGCTTATGGCTCGTCGTTAGCAGCGCTCAAAGCCGATAAAAAACGCGGGAACCGCGGAACTCAGTCGGTGAGAGCGGTGCCTGTTCCCACCCAGAACCGTGCCAGCGACTTGAGATTGTTCTTATAGGTGCGAGTGACAGTGTACTCTTTGCCGCCCTTTACCCGAAGTTCGTACTCTCCGGTCGCGCAGGGGCGGATTTCCTGCACGAAAGCAGAATTCACCAGCACCGATCGATGAATGCGAACGAATCCATATGGCTTGAGCTTCTCGGCAACGGTTGAGATCGACTCCCGCAGCAGATACGAACCAGCCTCCTGCTGCAGCAATACATAATTGCGCTCGGCCTGGACGGCGATCAGATCATAGGGGTCGATGAAGACAATCCTGCCATTGGTCTTGATCGCGATCTTGGATGAACTCGGCTGGGTCAGTGTCTTCAGATGAGGGATCAGCTCGATTAATCTCGCCGCCCGCTCGCCGGCCGACCGTCGAAGGGCGAAGTCCACCGCCTGGTTCACACGCTCACTGGAAAACGGCTTCAGCACGTAATCGACGGCATGTTTTTCGAACGCCGCCAGGGCATGCTGCGCATAAGCGGTCACGAGAACCACTGAAGGGAGCGGGCGCTGGGATTTCTGCAGGCGATCTAATAATTCAAGTCCCGACAGCTCCGGCATGCTGATGTCGAGCAGCAAGACGTCGTAGCCGTCTTTGGAGAGATATTCCTGAGCTTCGATGGCGTCACAGGCGGAATCGAAACGCTCCACATCGGGGCGGCTGGCCAGAATCTGGGCAAGGGCGGTGCGGGCAAGAGGCTCGTCATCAACGATGAGAACGCGCATCGTCGTTCTCCTCGAGGACCGATTGCAGTTGCTGAACCTGCACGCCGGCCGGCTGAGAATTCAAAGCCGGAAACGTCAAAGTCGCAGTTGCCATGCAGTTATCAGCCATATTAAAGTGCAGGCTGGCATCGCCCGAATAGAGATACTTGAGGCGAGCTTCTACATTTGGCAGTCCCACGCCGGTTCCGTTGGATGTCTTGCTGCCGGCGCTGTTGCGCACCTCAACCTTAAGCCGCACGTCGCTTACCGTAGCCGCAACTTCGATCCAACCCGGCTCGCGGGACGACGCGATTCCGTGACGAACGGCATTTTCCACCAGCGGCTGGAGAATCATTTGCGGCACAAGAAAGCGAAGTGTTTCCGGAACGACCAGCCAGTCCACCTTAAGCCGGCTCCCAAAGCGCATCTTCTCGAGATCGAGATATTCTCTGGCGAACTTCAGTTCACTCTCCAGAGGGATCAGATCTGAGCTGCCACGGTCCAGTGCGGTGCACAGGAGGTTGGATAGCCTGATGATCATGGCCTTGGCGCTGCGGGCGTCAGTCTCAATCAGTGTGGCAATCCCATGCAAGGTATTGAACAGAAAATGGGGATGGAGTTGCATCTTCAACGCTTGTAATTCACTCGCAGCAAGCGCCTGCTGGTACTCGAATCTCTCCCGCTCTTCTTTGCGCAAACATTTCAAGTATTCATAACCGTGTGCCGCCACAACGATTGCAATATATACGAATGTGTCGTCGGCAAACGCGGATCGAACAATTTCAAGCCATGACTGGAGAGAACGTGAAACGTAGGGTGGAATCACTAGCCACGCTATTGCGGTATGGAGTAACACAAACGGCACCGCTCCAAGTCCCCACAACAGCGCGTATCGCACACGGTTCGTCGAAAAATGAAGATATTTTTTCACCAAGAAGAAGATAGGTGGTGTCCACAAAGCTAACGCGAAGGCGTGAGCCGCTGCCTGTACCAATAATCCGAGGAACGAGAACCCAAGATGATTTCGATCCAGGGGGCTATACTGCAGCCCCATCAGAACCGCGAGGCCATACCAAAAAGCAATCGACATCAAGTAGGCCCGGACGATTGGAGGCAGGCGGGACGAATACATAGGGCTCATTCTACTCCTTGGGATCACGCTCCTTGACACCATGGCATTGCGGCGCGAAGTGTACAGAAACGTCCCCGATCCGTCTAACGTTTGCAGCGGACAGCCGTCTAAACGGGCTGAGATCAGGCTGAATTGCCGGCCCGACGCTTGCTCGCAATAAGCAGCGGAGAGCAATGATCGCCTGGGAGGAACTACCCCTGTGAAAACAAAGTTGGTAGGAGCCGTGTTGCTGTGGTTATTAATGAACGCTTCGATGTCATTCGCTCAGGAAGCGCCTGATCTGTTTCAGGGATACGAGGGCGAGTGGAATCACGTGTCCGAGCAATTAATCTCTCTGGCCGAAGCGACGCCGCCCGAAAAATTCGCGTGGCGGCCGGCGAGCGGAGTTCGCTCCACTAGCGAAGTGTATATGCACATCGTGCGAGCAAATTTCTTGATGCTGAACGCGATCGGGCCCAAGATGCCCACTGACCTTAAGGATGACATGGGAACGACGGTGACTTCCAAGGCCGACGTGATTCGCTGGCTGAAGCGCTCGTTGGAGGCGGTGAAAGAGGCTCGCGCCGCTGAAACGCCCGCGGATCTGCAGCGAAAAACGAAATTCTTCAATACAGACACGACAGTGGACAGCATCTTCCTGCGAATCATCGTTCATAACAACGAGCACATGGGCCAACTAGTTGCGTACGCGAGGATGACAGGCGTTGTGCCGCCGTGGTCGAAGTGATTTAAGAGCTGGATATTCCGCTCTCAGTGGCCAGAGCTGGAGCGAACTGACGTAAGGAATCGTTGACGAAACCAGGCCTTAGCGCTCATTGACTCGTGAATTGGGGGTTCTGAGCGTAATAGAGATGTTAGTGCGCCGGGATTAACCGGCATGAAGTAGAGGATGAAAGAGCCTTACGAGTAAAGACTAGCGATCTGCTCGGCCCCGAGTCTTGCGCTGATACTGCGAGGGACTCAGTGAAGCGTAGACAGGGGCTAGGCGAGGTGGGTATCCAGCTCCGAAAAGATACAATCCGGACGCCGCCGTCTTCAAAATGCGCGGTAGGCAACATGAGCAGGAGCGTTAGCGCGAGTTCCTGTTCAGTCCGGCGTAGTCGAAGACCCCAGGCACGCCTAGAAACTTCATGCACGAGAACCGGGAGACCTCGGAGACACCTGCGGCCAAACCAGGCAGCAGGACGGTGGGCGAAGGCAATAGCCGCACGGTCCGCATGTACGTCCCCGAGGAGTCACACGACGGTATAGTACCGATGAATCATTCGAACAAAGACAAAAGATCGTTGGCGGAGAGTGAGGAGGGAAGGCCATCGATCAAGGAGAACGCAGGTCAACCTCACACGTACCCGACTCAGAGCGGGAAGGGCGTGTCCCAGGGGTTGGCAGGCGTGCGGAAAGCAGCACGGGAAAATAAGGAGATGAAGTTCACCGCTCTGCTCCACCATCTGACCGTCGACCTGCTGCGGGAAAGCTTTTACTCACTAAAGAGGAAAGCCGCACCCGGAGTGGACGGGGTCACCTGGCAGGAGTATGAGACCGGACTGGAAGATCGGTTGGTTGATCTCCATGGCCGGGTTCATCGCGGAGCGTATCGAGCGCTGCCTTCGAGAAGAGTGTACATAAAGAAAGAAGATGGACGGCAACGCCCACTCGGGACGGCAACGTCCACTCGGAGTCGCCACGGTCAGCGCTAACTGCACAACTGGACAGCTCACCTTTGGGATGGGCAGAGATCCGTCATCCTTTTCATCCACTTAGAGGTCAAAGCTTCCCCATACTCAAAGAACGCCGTGTTGCTGGCGTCGATACTCTTGTCCTCCGTGAGTTGGGCGGGTTAGGCCGCGGCAGCTTTAGCGTCGCACGGGAGTGGACCGATCGTGCCGATGCCTGTCCCTACCAGGCATTGGGTTTGCCGCCGTGTCGATTTAATGGCACCTTGCTTTTGGAGTTGACGAAGTTGCTGGAGCAACTCGCGCGGCCCAACCGGCACCACAGTAGTCACTGCAAGGACATTGACAAATGAATTTATTGGAGTCACAAGCAGACCAGTTATATACGTGGTCTGACAACTATGCGCCACATATCGCGCAAACAGACTTCGTCCGCCTTGCGAAAGCGAAGGCAGCAGCTGTTACGCCAGTTGCCGCCACTCGATCATCTGCTGCGCGGTTCACTCATCGAGCGCTACAAGCCGTGTGGCAAGCCGGGATGCAAATGCGCCCGCGGTCGCGGTCATGGCCCCAAGTATTACCTCTCCGTGAGCTATACCGGCCAAAGGCCGCAAATGGATTACGTGCCCCAGGAGCATCACGCCCAGATCACCGAGTGTCTAGCCCGTCACCATCAGGTCCGCGAGATCTTGGAGGAGATCTGCGAGAACAATAGCTGCTACGACGGCGCGAGGCAATCTGAAAGATGGCCATGCACAATCCCCAGGCTTCGTTCTCCGTTCCGAGGGACACGCAAATGGGCGGCCGGCTGCTGGCCAATATGCTGGCAGATTGGCTGAAGAACGGCCCAGGATTCTCGTCCAGGGCGGAGGCCGCTTATGAACCCCAAGATTACAGAACAACACCGCCACAAGCCGGCGTACCTGTACCTGCGCCAATCGACCCCCGGCCAAGTGCGGCACCATCGCGAGAGCACGGAGCGGCAATATGCTCTGCGCGAGAAAGCCCAGGAGTTGGGCTGGAACCAAGCTGCGATCCACGTCCTCGACCACGACCTGGGAATCTCGGGTGCGCAGATGGCGGGGAGAGAAGACTTCAAGACCTTGGTGGCGGATGTCTCGATGGGGCAGGTGGGTGCCGTATTTGCCCTGGAAGCCTCGCGGCTGGCCCGCTCTAATCTCGACTGGCATCGACTGCTGGAGTGGTGTGCCCTCACGCAAACGCTGGTGATCGACGAAGATGGTTGCTACGACCCCGGCGATTTTAACGACGGTCTTCTGTTGGGGTTGAAAAGACTCGATTCATAAAGCACCTCTTGTTCCACATTCCGGAAGTCTAGCAAATCAAACTACGTTGTCGGGGGGACCCGTTTTGGCCTTGGGTGTCGCTCCCGCTCCACTGCCACTCCCATCACGTCTGCAGATATAGCCCACATGCAGGTGTGTAAAAAGTCGCCCGAATGCCGTCCGGTAACCCGCGGCATTCAGACGATCGGCAATATCGTTGTAAGTGTACTGGCCGGCCATTTCGTGAATCTTGGCCACAGCCTCCTCGGGCGTCTTGAGAGACCGATCCCCCGGCGCAGTACGGTGGACGGAGAAATTGGTTAGCACACCCGAGCGCCACCGAATCTGCACGTCGATTTCCCCGGGCTTGCTCATACCATCCAGTTGTACTGATTCAATGGCCATGCGCAGTAGACGCTTGCGCTCCTGATTGGTGGTGCTCGGGGCTCCCCACAGTCGAGGCAGATTCTGGGAAAGCTCCTGGATCGCCCGGCGTTCTTCTGGGGTGAGAATCCATTCGCCTTCGTGTTCTGCCTGGGCATAGGCTTGCTCCAGGTGGGTTACTCTCTCCAACTTCTCGTTCCATCGACGCTCGAGTTCCGATGCTACCAGCCGGTTGTCCGGATCCACCGCGTCATATTGCCGCTGCGCCAAGCGCGCTTCGTAGCGCGCCTGCTCCAGTTGCAGTTCCCGTTGTCGGCGTTGGGCGGCTAAGTCCTGCTCCAGTTGGTCCAGGATCCGAAGTCCCACTTCTAAGCTCATCGGCGAAACAGATTCCAAAAAAGCTTCCACGATCGCTCCATCCACGGGACGCGAGCTCATGATTTGGCAAATGGTGTCGGACTCTCCGTTCTTGAAGCTGGATTGACAAATGTACGTGGGCGATCGATTCTCCCTCTGCACGTGGTTTTGTACGGCCATCTTGCGGCCGCATATCCCACAATACGCGATGCCCTGCAACAAGGCGCTCCCTTCTCGAGCCACACCCTGTGTTTCCTCACAACTCCAATTCTGGTGCAATCGCTCACAGTTTTTCACATACTCCTCCCAACTGAGATAGGCCGCGTGGTGAGCATCGATCTTCACCGGCCATTGTGCCACGGGAACCTGATGAGGGAGTACCTTGCCCGTCTTCGCCGAACGGCGATCGCCCGAGTACTCCGAGCGACCGAATACGTACACTCCGGCATAGGCCGGGTTGCGCAGGATGCGAACCACGGTGCTCAAGCTGGGCGTTTTCCAGATCAGGGAGCCGTAACCCTCCCGCGTGGCCACTCGGGTCGGCAGATCCAAGGCTTGTTGTTTTAGATCGCGCACCACACGCCGCGCCACCCCATGGCGACGAAAGGAGTCGAATAGGTACGCCAGCCGCTCGCGCACCTGCGCGTCGGGATCCAGTTCCCAATTCCCATCCGCTCCGCGCACGAAGCCGGTGGGCAGCATAAACTGCAGTTGTCCCTTGCGTGCCTTATTCCAGCGGCCCTCGTACAAGCGCGTGCGCAGCGTAAACAGTTCTGCTTCCGACAAAGTCCCTTTTACCCCCAGCAATAATCGATCGTTCGGTTCCCGTGGATTGTAGATCGCATATTCATCCCCAATCAGGGTACGGGTTAATCCACAGATCTCAATCAGCCGATACCAGTCACTGTTGTTACGGGCCAAGCGCGACGCTTCCAGCATCAATACGATCCCCACTTTGCCCAAGCCCACCTCGGTCACCAAACGTTGAAAACCGCTGCGATGGGTCGCGAAGGTGCCGGTTCGACCTTGGTCTTCATCAATGACCTCGACATGACTCGCGGCCCAGCCCAACTGTAGGGCTCGCTCGTGCAGATGATACTGCCGCTCGGTGCTTTCTCGATTTTCCTTCACCTGCCAGGGAGTGGATTGACGTACATAGACGTAGGCCATGCGTTCATAGTGCAGGCTTTGAATCTTCCCCGTATTCATGGGCGCTCCTTTTCGCAAACGAGCGTCTGCGCGTGGCGGCAGCCTACCTCGACCCACAGGGTGGGCAGAAGAAAGGAAGGCGTCTCGGCTGGAGCTGGCTCCTCCGGCCGTTGTCCCGCCACGACATTAGCCTTTGACCCATGTGGCGTGGGGGCGACCCGGACCACGTTCAATTTCTCCCGAGACGAATCTCGTTCTAATAACTCACGCGACGGAGTACCTCCGGTACGAACCTGGCGCAGCATGAGGGCAGCCACGAAACTGCAATTTTCCAGCAGTGCTCCCTGAAACTGCCGACGATTCGCATGGTTGCCGAGTTGTTCCCCGTCTGCCTCACTCAGCGCATTTTTACGCACAGACGACCGCAGGGTTTGCGAGTTCCGGTGGTTGGCTGAGACAGGAAAGGCGTTATCGTAGAGGAGTTCGTCGGCCGGTTTGCTCGCTTCCGCGACCCACTGCGGAAGCTTCGACGACGCGGCCGTGTCCAGGACGGACACCATGGCGACCATCCCCTCGCCTGTGGTCAGTACGGTTGCAAGGGCGACATCGCCTGCGGAGCGTGGCTCGAGATCCGTGGGTAGTCCCGCCCAGAGCGACCAAATCTTGAATAGGTCCCGTGCCTTCGAGCATACGGTCGGACTCGGAACCAGAAGCATCTTTTCCCCTCCCCAGGTCACCAGATCGTTAATAACAAACTGAGTGATCACAGCTCCCTCGATCCAGCACGTCGCTCTTCGTGGCTGCGTAGGAATCGAACGAGATCCTGCAAGGCAGAAGGGGAAAGGAGGGACACCAGGAAACGGCCAGAAGATGACGGGACTTCCGGCGGCGTGGGAAGATTCGTCCACTTCCACGGAAGAGCCAACAATCCCCCACTGCGGAGCCGGACCAGTACCCAGGGTTCAGGTCGCCAGAAGACACGACACACGCGTCCAGACTGACCGCAGCAGGAACTGCGTTCAGACACAATCGTGACCGCACATCGGCAAAATGCAACATACGGTGCTGTCTGTTCTGGGTTTAAAGGGGACCATGGCCCAAGCAGAGCTGCATTTTCTGCACCAGCGCTTACAAGGCGGTAAGCTGAACAAAGCGAAAAAGGGCGAGTTGCGTTTTCCGCTGGCCGTCGGTTATTGCTATGGCGAGGAAGGTCGCATTTTCCCCGATCCCGATGAAGAAGTGCGGGGCGCCGTGGATCTGGTGTTTCGCTTGTTTCGGGAAACCGGCAGCGCATATGCAGTAGTGCAAGGGTTCAGCCAACGTGGGTTGCATTTTCCCAAGCGCGCCTATGGTGGGGCTTGGGGCGGCAAGCTAGTATTGTGATTCCTAAATAACATAGCAATAGAACGCGGTCAGGTCGCTACTGACTCTGTCTCGAGCGTCGCCAGCTTGTACTTCCACTTGAACACCACCGGCTCTTCATTCACTTCTTTCAGGTACAGTTCGATGCGTGCTTTCAACTCGGCCTTCGAACTGACTCGTATCCCCCGCAATAACGTCCGGGCCAGTTTGCCGAAGAAGGATTCGATTAGATTCAACCACGAGCCGTGTTTCGGCGTGAAGATGAATTCAAAGCGGTTCGGCACACTCGCTAAGTACGCTCGCGTCTGTTTGGAAATGTGAGCGGAATGATTATCCAGCACGATGCGAATGCGAAGTCCCGCCGTATAATGTTGATCCGCCAACTGGAGAAACTCGATAAATTCCGCACTCCGGTGGCGCTCCCGAACCAAGCCCAACACTTCCCCGCTAAGCAGTTCAATGCCGGCCAACAGCGATACTGTGCCGTGCCGCTTGTACTCATGATCTCGTCCCACGCTGCTGTGCCGACCCGGTACCGGCGGCAGATCCGGCGCGGTATTGCCGATGGCCTGAATGCCCGGCTTCTCGTCATAGCTCAGCACTCCCACGACTTCGGAAGGCAAGCCCACCTTGCGCCACAACTCGACGTCCCGGTAAACGTGCAACACTTCAATCATCTTGGCTTTAAACTCCGGATCGCGCCGCTCCAGATAATACTGGATCTTGTGCGGCTTCACTGGATGTGCCGACAGGATCTTGGAAACCGTCCCTCGTCCCAGCTTTTGCAACAAAGGGGCCGCCTGACGTATTCCCGAGTGCTGAGCATACTCAAGAACCCTACGTATGCAGGGATGTACGTCTATGGGCGTTATCAGTATCGACGGAAGATCACCGCGGAAGGCGAAATTGAGAAGCATGTACAGGCCGTGGCGATGCCCGAGTGGACAGTCCGCTTGTCCGAGCATCACGCAGGATACATCCCGTTCGAGGAATTCTTGACGAACCAAGAGCGCTTGGAGAAAAACCGAACCAATGGCGAAGCCACGGTTCTGAGTGGACCGGCACGCGAGGGGTTGGCCTTACTGCAAGGGTTGCTGCTGTGTGGTTACTGTGGGCGAGCTCTTACCGTGCGCTACCGAGGCAACGGGGGCATTTATCCCATCTATGAATGCAACGGGTTGCGTCGCGAAGGACAGGCTACCAAGAACTGTCTAAACTTTCGATGCGTTGGCTGCCGTACAAGAGTTGGAAAGGCGCGACGGGGCGATCATGCACCAGTGGCAAATGCGGTTGCAACGCGCCGAGTACGAAGCCGCGTTGGCCGAGCGGAGGTATCAGGAAGTCGATCCTTCGAATCGCTTGGTGGCCGGCACTCTGGAACGTCGCTGGAACGATACGCTGGTTCAGTTAGAGGAACTCAGAAGCAAGCGGCGGAGTTTCAGCGTCAAGAAGCTCACGTTGCCACTCCCGAACAAAGGGAAAAAATACTGGCTCTCGCCCGAGACTTGCCGCGTGTATGGCACGCGCCCACCACGCAGGCCAAAGATCGCAAGCGGATGTTGCGACTGCTCATCAAAGACATCACGGTCGAGAAGTCACCCCAGCAAAAGCAGCTATTGATTCATATCCGTTGGCAGGGCGGCACGTCTGGCGATCTTCGTGTGCAGCTCCTACCCAACATGGCCGACCGCATGCGCTATCCCGCAGCGTTGGTTGATCGAGTCCGCGAGTTAGCTCAGAGCTTGAGCGATGCACAAATCGCCGATCAACTCAATCAGGCAGCGCTGGTCAGTGCGGTAGGCGAACCTTTCACGGTTTCTATGATCAAGTGGATCCGCCGTGCCTACAAGATCCCTGCAGCCCAGCTGAAGCGTCCGGATGAGTTGACGGTCCACCAGCTAGCGGAGCGTTTCGCAGTCAATCCCAATGTGGTCTATTACTGGATCGAGCACGGTGTGATCCTGGCCCGTCGGCTTAACTCTGGAGCGCCGTACTGGATTACAGTGCGTGAAGGAGATGAGCAGAAATTGCGAGACTGGATACGCAGTTCACACAAAATTAAAACGGCATCCTGAAACGCGATTGAGGAGGTGCATTATGAAGCAACCGTCGCGGCCCTGGAAGACAAGCTTGTCCAGTACGCCGTGACCACGATCCTCAATCAGATCTATGAAGAGGACTTTCTCGGATTCTCGTATGGCTTTCGCCCGGGGCGCGGCCAGCATGACGCGCTGGATGCGTTGTCGTACGCGCTCCTGAAGAAGAAGGTGAACTACATTTTGGACGCTGATGTCCGCAGCTTTTTCGACAATCTCGACAAAGGCTGGATGATCAGGTTCATAGAGCATCGCGTCGCCGATCCTCGCATACTGCGGCTGATCCAGAAATGGCTGAAGGCCGGAGTGATGGAGGAAGGCAAATGGTCGGAACCGAAGACCGGTACGCCGCAGGGTTCGGTGATTTCACCGTTGCTCGCCAACGTGTACCTACACTACGTTTTCGATCTTTGGGTGAACGTCTGGCGCAATAAGTGGGCGCAAGGCGAGGTGGTGGCCGTCCGCTATGCGGACGACGTCATCCTGGGATTTCAGCATCGGACAGACGCTGATCGTTTCCTGGAGAATCTACGGGAAAGACTGGCCATGTTTGGACTGGAACTGCACCCAGATAAGACGCGCCGGATCGAGTTCGGCAGATTTGCCGAAGAGAACCGGAGACGTAGAAGGGAAGGAAAACCCGAGACGTTCGACTTTCTAGGCTTCACGCACATTAGCGGGAAGAATAGTTTGGGGCGATTCATGGTACGGCGCACGACGATTCGCAAAACGCATGCGGGCCAAGCTGCGGCAAATAAAACCGGAGCTCCGCAAGCGTATGCACGATCCCGTGGGCCAAACCGGCCAATGGCTCCGGTCGGTCGTGCAGGGGCACTTCAACTACTACGCGGTACCGGGAAACAACGCTAGCCTATCCCTGTTCCGGCATCGGGTGCTGGTCTGCTGGTGGCATAGTATTCGCCGCCGGAGCCAGAAACACCGAATCAACTGGACGCGGACGCTCACCCTGGCGAAGCGCTGGCTTCCCCAACCGGCTGTGCTCCATCCTTTCCCCGATGCTCGCTTTGCCGCTACTCATCCGAGATAAGAACCGGATGCGCTAATGAGCGCCCGTCCGGATCTGTGCGGGGGTTGTGTCAAGAAGACGAGAAATCGTCGTGCTGTATGAAAGATGGAGGTAGGCCCTCCGAAGTCGCCTTGTAGGAGGAGGCTTCAAACTGCCCTAAGCTGCTGCGGTTTTAAAGGCCGCGGTGGTGAACGTTAGGGTTAAAAGGCGTGGCATAAGATCACGTCATGTATGGATAAGAGAGATGAGTGCAAACGATCCGCTGACGAAGCGTCGAAACAGATCTATGACGACACCAAAACCAGGGTCTCCCCCGTGTCCTGGGAGCAGCATGGAAGGAACCTACTTACTGTCCATGCGAGGTCCGGCGTTCAGGCGGCATGACTCTTATCCGGGCTTTCGTACGGAACTTGAGAACCGGGTCGGTGATGCTAAAGGAAAAGGCGCAAGTGGACGACCCACGAGGCCGAAAGTACGGATGCACCGATCAGGGGCGCACTGCCTCGTAAGAGCGATGAAGCGGGGTAATGCCCGCGGAGCAAAGGGGGCAGGTCATCCACGTCAAGATGGAGTCAACGGGCAACCGGAGGAACTCCTGTCTTGGCGGAAGCCCGGCAGGGCTTCCTTGGGGTGGCACGAGCCGGATGAGGCGAGAGTTTCATGTCCGGATCTGTGAGGGGCTCGGGGTGAAATTCCCCGGGCCTACTCGGCGTACCAGGCAGACTGGTATCCCTACCGCGATCGACAACAATCCACGGGGTGGTCAGTAGGCGGTCACGTTTCGCGCTTTTCCTGCGGCCAAATCCTTCGTACGCGTTTAATGGCGGAAACACAAGGCAGAACTGCGGACGCTCCTTCGCGAGCGAGCGTCCACGGTTTCACCCCAAGCTCAATTCTACGGTACTGTCACTTTCAGCACTTGTCCCTCCCCATCCGGAGGCAGACCGAACCCGAGATTCGACACATACAGGTTTCCATCCGGACCGAATGTCATGGCGGTGGGCAGCGACAAGCCGGTCGCAATCTCCCTGTATTTGTTCTTGCCATCGACTCGCAAGATCTTTCCCGTCTTCGGCGTCGGGAAAGGGTTCCCGGTCGTGTTCTCGAGCACATAGAGGCGCCCTTTTTTATCAAAGGCCAGCCCCAGGATGTCGCTGAGGTTGATGAAGACCGTAGTGAGCTCACCCAGAGGCGTGATCTTCATGACTTTTGACGAGCCATCTTTGATGGGGAACGTGTCCAGGTTTCCGACGAAAAAGTCTCCATCATGGAAAGCCAGTGCAGTAGGCACGATGTGGCCTTGGATTCGCGAGATGTCAGCGATTCTCTGGATGAATGCACCCGGCCAGATGGCATCGAGTTCGCCATGATTCGGTTCGATCGCGAACAGTACTCCATATGCCTCGACCATGCTGTACCACGTGCCATCGGGCTCAAAATCGCCTGGGTTAGGGTTGGCGACAGGGTTGTTTTTCTGGAATCGCGAGAGATTGTTAACCATCGTAGTGCTGCCATCCGGATTTACGCGGAGTACGCCGTTATTGGTTCCGGCTAGTCCATGAGAACATCCCGCTCCCGCCAGCAGCGCATATAGCGTATGGCCGATGAATGCCACGTCGGCAACTCCGCTCACCAGACTGCCTTGGGCGGCTGATGTTTGGTCCGACGGAAGGTGATCTGCGACGGTTGTCACGGTGCCCTTCGGTGTGACCTTCGAAATCCGTGCGGTAAACCCGCCGGTGTAGGGACCGATGGGAGCAACTACCTGTTTGCACTTTCCGACGCTGGACAACGTTCCCCCCGCGCCGCCCTCCGCAACATAGAGATTGCCGTCCGGACCGAACTTCAGACCACGGGGATTGTTGAAGCCTGTGGCGAAAACCGACACGTTCGACGATTGCGCGAGTACCACGGGCGAAAGAGCCAACGCGACAAGGCCAATCAAGAATAAACACTTTGCGATGCAGCAGGTGCTTCTCATTGGAACTCCTCCTTTTTGACTTCAAGAACGCGTTCATAGTTCATTTTGTACTGACCTTCATTGCATGTCTGGCTTGCTTTGCTGAGCAAAACCTCGCCTTGGCATTTCGGTCTTGGTTCTGAGTCTATCGGCGCTATGCGCAGCCGCATCGCCGATCCATCGGCAGCACCGCCGACTGCTGATTATGGGAAAAAGGTGCGACTGGCTATTGGATACGGATTAACAGCGGAGGGTACTGAGGGGTTCTCGCAACTGACGTGAGTCGCTCGACTGATTTGTGTACGGAAACATGACGCGTACCTGAGCGTTGCACGTTCGCGCAAAGGGTGTACGCGCGGATACTGCCGCGGATGAAATGCACTTCGAAGAAGCAGTCTCGGTCATGACAACCGCTTGAATGGTCGGGGCGTCTGTCTCGTCGAATGCTGTTTCAGGGAGATCGATCTTCGGCAGGGCCGACACCGCAACAACTGCAATGATCACGAACAAAGCCGCCCGAAGCCGAACCGACATTTGAAAACCCCAATTGCTTAGGACGTTATGCTGTGGTCCAGAGATTGTCAACCCAAAAAAGCGGGAGGCAGAGGTGTAAAAAACAAACAGCGCCATCTTCTGCCGGTTGGAGGTTTTGATACAAGCTCTTAGGCTCAAGATGTCCAAGCCGGTCGGAACATGTCAGGCGCGGAAGGTCTGAGCGTTAGAGGGATAACTGTTGTTAACAGGCCATTACACGCTTTGAGAACTGGCCGACCCCAGTGTGCAGTCGGGTTTGGATACAGTCAAACTTCGAGGCAGAGGCCCAACGCCGAAATCGTATCGATTACGGTGTGCGAATCGAGTGTTCCTTTCGTGCTAACCTCTGACTTGGTTTCAGCCAGTCCGGCCTCTAAATCGGGGTTTCTTCTCGCGCGATGCCGAGAACGCCCGTTCCGTCTCCGGGAATAGGTCGCGAAATCTCCATTCTTCTCATTTTGGCCAGCATTGTGGTTCGTTTCAGTCCCAGTTTCGCCGCAGCACCGCGTGGTCCACCGACGACCCAGCCAACCTGCTCCAGAGTTTCCACGATTAGAGCGCGATCGGAATCTTCCGATGTCATCGATAATTGGCAAGCCTGAGTTCGATGGATGTTGAGGCTGATAGGTCCAGTTCGCCTCTGAAACAACGGGTTTGGAAGCACACCGTCGCGGGAAAGGATAACTGCGCGCTCTACCAAGTTCTGCAACTCGCGTATGTTCCCGGGCCAGGAATGCCACTGGAATGCAGACATGGTTTCTGGCGGGATGCTGTCCACCTGCTTCCCCATACGGCGGCTAAATAGGTTCGCGAAATGGGCGACAAGAGTGGGAATGTCTTCCCGGCGCTCTCGCAGCGTAGGCAGCAAGATGGGGAAGACGTTCAGACGATAGTACAGATCACTGCGAAACTGACCTCGAGCCACCATCTTGTCGAGATCCCGATTCGTTGCGGCCACGAGCCGGACGTCCACTTTGTGGGTGCGACCGCTGCCTAATCGCTCGAATTCCTGTTCCTGCAGCACGCGCAACAACTTCGGCTGCAGCGCGGCAGGAATATCGCCCACTTCGTCCAAGAACAGCGTGCCCTTATCGGCCATTTCGAACCGTCCGATCTTCTGCGCGATCGCTCCGGTAAAGGCACCCCTCTCATGACCGAAAAATTCGCTTTCCAGAAGATCGAGAGGAATCGCTGCGCAATTCAGCTTTATGAATGAGCATCCACAGCGCTGACTTGCATTGTGAATGGCATGGGCGATGAGCTCTTTCCCGGTACCGGTTTCTCCTTCGATGAGGACAGTCGAGTCTGTGGGAGCAACCTGCTCCACTTGGTCGAGGACAGACTCGAGGGCAGCGCTATTTCCTATGATGCGCTCGAACGTGCGTTCGGCCTGATCTGCCCCAGCACTCGTGACTGTTGCCTAGTCTCCCACAGAAAACCTCCAGAACTAAGGTTCCCCACGCGACCGCAATGACCTGAGTCTGCTCACATCTCAAGTGCGGCTCGCACCCTTTTGAGTAACAGTTGATAATCAAATGGTTTCGCCAGAAACTCGACCGCTCCCTCTCTGATTGCCCGAATCCGCATCCTAGCGTCTCCATGGGCAGTGATGAAGATGATCGGAACATTGCATTCTTCTTCTTTAAGCCTGGCCTTCAAGTCCAGCCCCGACATCTTCGGCATACGAATATCAACGATCAGGCACGCAGCTTGACCATGCAGACCGGATTCGAGGAATTCTTCCGCGGATCCAAAGCACCGTGCCTCGAGCCCAGCCGCTTCGATTAGATCTTGCAGCGAATCCTGCAGCGACTGCTCGTCATCAATGATGCCAATCAGCTTGGACTTTTGGTTCCCCGGCATGGTCCGAGGTTAGCCTGACTGCACCGATCAGAGCAATCAAACTTTCGGCTAGCTGAACTAGACTTTAGCATATTAGATCCTGACTACCGATACTCTGGCTGGAACGTCGAGCGGGGCAAAACTCTAATTACATTTTGGACTTGAGCCTGTCCGCGATTCTGACGAGATCGGGCAATGACTCAGCCTGCATCTTTTTCATCACCTGGCTGCGGTGCATTTTTGACTGTGGCTTCGCTGGCACCGACTTCCGCCGCAATTTGCTTGTTAAGCATGCCGCGAACGACCAGGTTCATCACCTCGCGCTCGGGAATGCTCAATTTGTTGTTCCGACTGCCGCAGTTCAGCAAGGTCTCGCTGTTTTTCGGGACGATGCGATCTCGAGTCAGCGATCGCTAAACTGGGTTGAGTAGATCCTGTTGTCTGAATGGTTTGGTGAGAAACTCGACAGCGCCAGACTTCATCGCCTTGACCGACATTGGAACGTCTGCTTGCCCTGTGAGAAAGACTATTGGGATACTTATTCTCTCTCTCTTCAGTTCGTCCTGAAGATCCAAGCCGCTAATGCCGGGAAGCCTTACGTCCAGAATTGCGTGGCCGGCGGGACCACGCATGTCCAGGTCGTCGGCGCTAAGAGCTCACTTTCAGCTGTGTGCTCCAGAGGGAAGTGAGCCCTGCTCCGCCGGATCCGGTTCTATTCCCGTCCTATCCGCTACGGTATGTGCCCCCTTCTCCGCCGCAGAATTGAACTTCAACAGACCAGTGGCTGGAGAAACGAAAACCAGAGAATTCGAAAAGGTTGCTACCTGACCCGTGAACTGCTGCTTTAGCACGTCGAATTCCCTCAATTCGAATTGCAGCAGACCCATGTCGATGACATCGCCTGTGATGGCAGCAACCTGCACTCGGTCTCCAATTTTGATTCCGCATTTCCCAATCAGCAGGAGATAACCGAGACTCGCGACAATGACGTTTTGCAGTGCAACTGCCATCCCGGCAGTGAGAAGACCAAAGTAGGTGGCCAACGATTTCAAGTCTGACGAAGCGCCGAACAGTGCGACGACAGTGATGGAGATTAATGTCACGACTCGGTGGACCATACTTATGATCAGATGTCGATTTGGATCCTGAACCTTGCGGAGGGCGAGCCCGCGCGAAATTTCTCCTGTTCCGTTGAGGAGACCGATGATCAACACAACGGTGCCGAGCCGGACTAGCAGTTTTTTCCATGCCTCCCTGTACTGGCTCGCCACCGCCGTTCACCACGGCACCAAGTGTGACTTGTACTCCGCGAGTAAGGCTTCTTGTTTATCGAGTGCCACGACGGCCGGAGAAAACCCTTTGAGCGTGACCGTAAGAGCATCGAGTTGCGACTTCTGTTCGCGCAACGAGGAAAGCTCGCTGGTCTGCGGTTCGCTTGTGGCATCGCTCTGAAGAACCCGAGTAATGAAACCGCTCATTGGGCTCCGCAGGTCCTTCGTACACACTGCCAAGCCATCAGTCAGGCGGATTTTTTCGTCGACCACGCGCAGCTTACGGTTCAGAGCGGAAACTTCTGCGGCAAGCCCAAAGAGGCCGTTTTCTCGCCAGCCGTTGATCGTTCTGGAATTCGCGTCCTGTGCAGGCAAGCACGAAAAGGGAGTTGCCGGGTTATTCAGCTCGGGCATGGATTGCGCAAGGTCGTCAATCGTCAAATCTAGTTTGGCAGTACGGGCTTCCTCCGTTCCAATATTCTCTACGAAGCCGATCAGATCATTGACCGCCTGGGATACTGCATGCAGGAGTTCTAGTCGGCTTTGCGCGTCATCCAGAGCAGCTTCGAGCTTCTTGCGATCGGACCCGCGAGCTGGGGCAATTCTCTGTTTAAGCTTTTCAATATCTTGGATTGCTTGCTGGCTTGCCTGATCGTTGCGATTCTTCAAATCGATAAAGTGGGCAAGATCGGAAGGGATAGCGCCTGGCGAAGTCACCGAAGAGCTGTGTGGAACAGAAGTAGTTCGTGCCAGTGCCGCGTCCGTCTTGCCAAACTGGAACGAGAGCTTGACGATCTGCGCTTCGATCGCTTGATTGTCATTGAGAAAGATTAGGTCGGCCGGTTCATTGGCAACCTGGCGTTCGGCGTACGCATGGCGATATCAGCTGATCGATTGCAAAAGGTATCCAATGACCTGCGAATTCGAAGGGAGCTGATACGGGCTTCGCACGCTATCGGCAGAAAGTCCGCCGGCCATTGTCACTGCCAAAATTGCACAACAGCTGGCAATGCGCGTACTGGATTTCATTTCCTTTACCCTCCTAAATACCGCCTGCCAGAGAAGAGGGTAAGCAATCCTCAGTAGGTTCAAGCGCTAGGTCGGCAGACATAAGCACGAGCAATATCCAGAGCACATCGGCCACGAATAGGTGGACAATCTGAAGCCAGACAGGGACGAGTAGGAGTACATTCATCATGCCAATACCGACCTGCAGGAAGAGAAGGGCGATAAAGCCAACCACAGGTTGTGAGAATCGGTTTCGCCCGCTTGAGCTTCTCAAAATAACCCACAGAACGTAACATGCCGCGAGCGCGGCTACAGCGGGATGGAGGAGACGAAACCGCAAGAGGGCGGGTGTGCCTGTACTGAAATCCTACAATAGTGACGAACGCAGTGATGTTGCCGGAAACAAGGTGTCCGCAGGTGCAGTTACCGCACCGGAAATCCCTGTGATCATCGTTGCAAGTAGGCCCACTCCTATTGCAGCTAGCTCTTGCCATTTGCGAATGAAAGTGAACCCTCGGCTGCTATTGGATAACCAGGCGGCAGTAAGTAACAGTGTCGCGAGCAGAAGGAGTGTATTGCCGAGGTGCAAGCAGAGAAAGACGTTCCGGCCAGCAGATTGGTCATGGCCCACATGCTTTAACAGCACGAGAGCGGCTCCCAATAAGGCTTCATTTGCCAGAAAGGCAGTGGCGAGCAGGATGGAATAGCGGGCCCCAGTCGCGCCTACTGGTTGCTCGCCAGCACCAGACCGCCAGAAAAGTTACCATGAGCAATGAGGCGGCACTGGTCATGCGATGAGTGAATTCGACGATGGTGGGTGCCTTGGCACTTGCTCCCAGAACATCGCCGTTGCAAACGGGCCACCTGTTACTACAACCGTCACCGGAACCCGTCGCTCTCACATAAGCCCCAGAGCACTACGGCTAGATTGCAACCGAGGGTCGCCCATGCAAATCGAGCGACCCGCGACATCGTGCGCGGACGCGAGTTGGAGACCTGAATTGTTTTTGGACACGACACTGAATCGGGGATGGGAGCGCCCTCGAGAGAGGATGCTTGGACGACGGGTCCGAACGTAATCCCCCGGCGATAGGACTCTGTGAATGACATATTCTTGGCAAGGGACGTCACAAAGCGTCTCGGTCGAGCGGACTGAGCCGTGGTTGCACTCCACAAGCAGACAGCGTGGGTTTCAATCAGCACAGAATCGGGCCGAGACTCTTATTGCTCCTCTCTTATAAGCGTTCTCGTGGGCCGCGTTCTTCGTCCGTTTAGCGGCCTCGTCCTCTTCGCTTTTTCTGATCTCCGTTCCCACTCCTGGCGCCGCCGCGGCGGCACACACCGAGACAACGAAACTCCATCATGCTTCCTCCGCAGAGCGGGCAAACGAGATTCCGTATGGCAGAAATCAACCCGGTGTTGGGACCCGGCACTAACGAAAGGGTGGTCATGATCTGCTTCTTTTGCCCAAGAGCTCTCCTCCAAGCTGAACGAACGCAAGCCTAAGCGCGGGGCCGCGGGAGCGTTTGGGCAGTGCGCTCACTGGATAGGGGCTACGGCCCCTCGCCTCAGGTAGACTGAGTAAGAGCAACTGAATCTCCAAACAGGTCCCCGACGATGAGCCCTATTTCAGTAAAGCTCGAGTGATCGGGTTCCCGTATTGTGAACTTAGGGGAAACAGACAGCGACCCCGAACCACAACCCAACAGATTTACTGTCTCGATACGTCGACGGCTCGCCGCCACTGCCGTTGCACGTGCGTCCCGGATCGTGTCCAATCGGACACCCGTACATTGATTCTGGGACCAAGCATCAAAGTGAATGGACGACAAGAACACGTTGAAGCGTGTTTTAGAGGTCGAATGGACATTCAAGTGCAAGAGAAAGAGTATTGATGCGAGCAAGGTCCGGAGTTCATGGACGATGTCATTGCCGCAAGTGATGACGAGCTGCACTAGTGACTGGAATCGAGCCAGTATCGAGGTCAAAGACAAATGACTGTATGGCAATGACACAGGTTTTGACACTCTGCGAAGGAGCACCGAGCCGTTTCAACAAAATTCTTTCAACGAAGGTAGCTGTTATGAAGATCGTTTGGCGCAATCCAAATCACATCAACTCCAGATCGTGCTTGGTTGAAAAGACTTCGGCTGTGGAGCAAGGGAGCAAGTTGCGAGTGTTCTATCACAGCTCTCGAGGCCTGGGGGCACTCGGTACGCTCTTTGAGTTGGTGGTGAATCGGCACGCCCCTTCTTGTGCCGCATAATCGGGAATCGCCCAGCGGATTCTCTTGGAATGGAACGAGCGGTGATGCAAAAGAAGAACTGCTTCAGAAAGCCCGCAAGCTCGCCAAGCCATTCGGCGTCATGCCGCACAGCCGGACTGTCTCCGTTGATTGGATATTTCAGTGGCGGGAGAATCTGCGAGACGGAGTGTATTCCGTCCCCGGATTTCTGATTATTCCCGCGGGAAAGAGCAATGCGCGGTTCGTCGGGCATCGTCCGGGCCCTCGAAGTGCGGTGGCAAGCGAATCGGCACCTGTGGTTCCAAGCCAACTACCGAATTTCTTACGCGGGGAAATTCGTTAAGGAGAGTCAACCGGGCCGCAACCTCAACTTCTGGGCATTGTGGGCCGGCGATAAGTTCTAGCGCATGTTTGCCATGGGGGCCTGTAAGCCCAAGAAAAAGCAAGAGCGATTTTTGAGTTTGGTCACTACATGAGCCATTCTCGTCCCTCCTCGGGTGTGGGCGGATCCAGCTGAGTAATTCCGAGAATGCGCAGCACTTCGGCGGCGTGTTGGTTGCCGCGGGTCACACAAGTCTTGCGGCGCTGACCGAGATCGACTTCGACACAGCGGATCGTCTCCAGCGCTTGCCAAGCAAACGGCGAGGACAACTGGCTACCGGCGCGGCGCAGACTCTTTTCCAGAGCGCGATCCAGTAACAGCGCGAGTGCGGCCACGAACACGTGGGCCTGCACACGCTCGTCGCTGTGGTGGTACACCGGGCGTAGCTCCAGCAGATCTTTCAGATGAGAGAAGCCGCGCTCGACTTCGTTCAGCTGCTTATAGGCGCTTACCGCCTCGGCGGCCGACAGATTCCGTTCCTCGGTCTGAATGACGTATTTGCCTTCCAGCGCCTTCTCCCGCACCAAGTTGAGGGGATGCTCAAAAAAACGAAACTTCCCCTTCCGCAGCTCCCAGGCAAAATAACGATGACCATGATGGCGGCGCAGACGCGTGGCGGCCGCAGCCCCAATCTTGTCCGGCTCTTTTAACTCGCCTTTTTCTACCTGCGCGCTTAATGCTTCCAGCTCTTTGCGAGCCCGCTCCATCGCTAATACCCGCAGGCTGCGCTCATACACTTCGCGTTCTTCGCTGTGCACTACGAACACCCGCACCCCAGCTTCTTTCCCCGCCACTTCGACCACACTGGTCTTGGGCGTCACCGCCTTCTCGGCCGCTGCTATCCCCACCGCACATTCTTGCCAGTCGGTGCGCGCCTCGGCTTGCTGGATATACTCAAATGTGTCTTTGCGATTGCGCCGTTGCAATCCTACCAAGTAGCCTTGGTTCATCTTCCGCAGCTGCTGCACATTGCCGATGGTCATCATGCCGCGGTCCCCCACGAACACCACTCGGTTCAACTCAAACCGCTGGTTCAAGTCCTCCACCACTTCCCGCACCGTGGTCTGATCGAGACGATTGCCGGCGAACACATGGTGGGCGATCGGCCAGCCTTCCATCATCACCACCCCGATCACGATCTGACGATTCCGGGGTTTGCCATCTCGGCTGTAGCCGAAACGTCCCAGCTCGGCCGGGCCCGCCCCTTCGAAGTAGGTGGAGGTGATGTCATAGAACGCCAGGTCGGGCTGCAGGCTGAACAGATTCCGCACCTCTAAGTAGACGGCTTTCTCCATGCGCTTTTTCTCGGCCAACAGATCATCCAAGCTCTGATACCAAAGCTTCAACTGATCGAAGCCCACCTTGACTCGGCGGGATTGCTTCCACACCGGCACCCAGCGTTGGCCCGCAGCATTGCACACATAAAAATCTTCCAGCCATTGCGCCAAGGCATGTTCGCTACCCGGACAGCTGAGCCGATTGGCGAGCAGAGGAAAGATTCGCTCCGATAGCGGCTGACGGTGGCGCAGCGGCGCTTGGCCCGCGTCCAGTATCGATCCCAGAGAGAGTTGGTCGAATAGGTGCCGGGCTACCAAAATCGGTCCCCAGGTGGAAGCACGGGGCGTGGTGATCTGGTCGGCGGAAACCCAGCGCGGAGCTGCGGTCTCAGCCTGCAGCAACCGCACCAAGGTGTCCAGGTGAGGAGCCAGAAGATCCTTCCGCCCCAGATGAGCGACGATGCGTTGCTTGACCTTGTCGCCTTCGCGAAACGACTCGACCAGCCGGAGATACTCGTGGCGACCATTGGGTGCCTTAACAGAGCGAAGGAACAAGCCAAGCCCTCCAGAGACACTACATATAGCGCGGTCTAGTGGGCATGTTCAATAGAAAACTGAGCACAACAGCAAAATACTTTGGCACTACATTTTTCGCCCGCGACAACAATCAATGCTCATAATAAAAGAGTTAGCATCGATGCCCCCCATTTCCATGGCAAACATGCGCTAGATGGCGATCGTGTTGTCAACGCCCGATAAAGCAGAGTCTCAACTGCGATTGGAGCATTTCCACCTACGGTGCTTGCCATAACACCACCTCCACGCTTTGATTCGAAGCGTCGCAACGCTTCGACAATCTTTTCAACATTGCGGGCTCGGGCGCGCTTTACTGCCTCGGCTGTTAGTCTCAGCAGGGCGGCCGTTTCATCTATCGTTCGATCACCCAACAAGATGGCTTCGGCCACCCTCCAGTCCGCATACTCACCCCTTGGCGGTTGACCGAAGCCCGCAATCACTTTCCCGGTAACACGAACCAGTTGTTCTCGTACCGCATAGCGGGAAAGGCCGGTGGCCGTCGCCAGATTCCGCTCCGACCCCCGGCTTCCATGCAGATACCGTTGCAAGAATTGCCGTTCCCGCTCCGGAAGGCTGTGGATCGCTTCCGTCCATTGCTGCAGCTCCAGTTTCCCGTGCGAATTCTGGAGAGGAGCCTCGAACTTCTCTAGCGTCTTGGGATCGATGAGCGCGCTGCGCAACCGGTTCAGCTTCACGATCCGCGGTCGGGCGTAGTGAACGAACGACACGTAAACGTAATTGAGGAGCGGCCCCTTTTTCCGGTTGTAGTGCGTCCGGACCGATGGCTTCATTCAGTCGAAAAACGAAGGAGTGATATCCACCTATATTGCTAAACGGCCCAACCTGGTCCATCATAAGTTTCGAATCAGGCGTGCTACCGCGTTCCAGCTAATCAAACGTCGATGTTTTTGGATCCTATCCCGGAGCGCGCTTGCCGCCTATTCCCGGCTTCCGCTCTTCGGCTGGCTACACGCTTCTGTCGGAGTGATTCGAAAAGGTCAATTGGTCCTGGTGATTGATCGAAGCGACGGGCGAGGCTTGTCGTTTCCGGGCGGTCTCGCTATGCCATGGGAGACGGCTGAACAGGCGATGAAGAGGGAATTTTTAGAAGAGACAGGCTTGGCCGTCACGCATTCCGCACAGCTCTTCGAATATCGTAGCTCAGCCGATGTTCCGGTGATACTCGCTGTGTTCGCGGTAGAAGCCGAGGGCGAGTTGAGGGATTCCTGGGAAGGTTCTCCGAGCTGGTTGCCATTCACCGACGTTCGGCCGCATTTGCTCCCCAGTCAAAGGGAAATCGTGGACCGGCTGCTATAACCGAACGTCACTGCTTTAATCGTGTTACTGACAGTGACGACGATGTACCGTCTGGCGTGTGGGAGCAACCGGCTATTTGAGGTCGGGTCCGGACGGGCTCGGAGAACGGCCAGGAGGACAATCCCGTACTTGCGATCCAAGAAATCCTAGAGCTCGTCCGGTAACAGCTCTGCGAGTTCCTGCCCGGTTAGAACTTTGCATCAGAGTCCTCAGATCCGCGAGTTTTATGCACCTCACTATCGCAACCCATGCCTCAATCAGATCGGGACGACGCGTGTCCACGGTCGAGAGGCGCTTAATTCGCGAGATTACGGAGGACTACATTGAATAGACAGCACTTAACTCACGCTGTAGCTCTTTTCGTCGGTGATGGTATATATATCATCGCCGAAGCGCTTAAACTGCGGCTGGCTGCGCCACTTCCTGCAAGGCTGCTGCGAAGGCGTCGATGGCTTGATCGATCTGCATACGCGTAATGATCAGCGGCGGCTGGAAGCGAATCACGTTGCCGTAGACGCCTCCTACGCCGACCAGTACGCCGCTGCGTAGCAGGGCGTCACGGATGGCTTCGGCTTCGGTGGTGGCTGGGGTGAGCTTTGCGTCTTTCACCAGTTCTACGCCGATCATCAGGCCCAGGCCGCGGACGTCTCCTATGATTGGGTGGTGCTTTTGCAGGGCGCGGAGTTTGGTCATGGCGTAGTTGCCGGTTTCGGTGGCGCGGGCTGGGAGATTTTCTTTTTCCATGAAATTGATGTTGGCGAGGGCGGCGGCGCAGGAGATGGGATTGCCTCCGAAGGTGGAAAGATGGTCGCCGGGTTTGAAGGCGGCGGCAATTTCGGGGCGGGAGGTAAATGCGCTGAGCGGGAATCCGTCGGCGATGCCCTTGGCGGTAACCAGGATGTCGGGGACAACCCCGTAATGCTCGATGGCGAACATTTTGCCGGTGCGGGCGAAGCCGGATTGGACTTCGTCGGCGATGAAAAGGATGCCGTGCTGGTCGAGGACTTTCTTGACCTCTTTGAAATAGTTCGGTGGTGGCACAATGATGCCGCCTTCGCCCATGACTGGCTCCGCAATGAACGCGGCTACGTCGCCGGACGTGGCGAAACGGATCACGTCGTCGATGGCTTTGGCGCACTGCCGTCCGCATTCTTCGGGGTCGTTGCGCCATTGAGAACGATAGGCGTAGGGTGCGGCAGCGAAGGCTACGCCTGGGGCGTATGGGCCTCCGCGTTTCTTGCGGCCCAGGTTGCCAGTGACGCTAAGGGTGCCCCAGCTGCGTCCGTGGAAACTGGCGTGGAGCGAGATGTATTCGTGCTTGCCGGTGTACAGGCGAGCCAGCTTCATCGCGCCCTCGATGGCTTCAGCGCCGCCGTTGCCGAAGAAAGTTTTGGTTAGGCCGCTCGGCGCGATTTGCGCGAGCTTTTCGGCTAGGTCGCCTACCGGCTGCACGTGATAAATGTAGGACGAACAGTGGACCAGCTTTTCCATCTGGGCCTTGGCGGCGGAGATTACTTGCGGATTACAGTGTCCAGCATTCACGACTGAGATGCCGGCGAAGCAGTCGAGATACTCGCGACCGTTCTCGTCGGTTACGGTTGCACCGTTGGCTCGGTCAATCACGATGGGAACGACCTGCTTCATGAAACCGGTCATTACATAGTCTTTGTATTTTTGGATAGCGTCGGACATTGGTTCCCTTCCGCCTCAGACATCCTCAAAGGCATCACCACGAAGGACACAAAGGTTCACAAAGGAAAACGCCAGGTTAGAACTTGCGTGAGTGTTCTTTGGCCCAACGTTCTACCACTACTTTCTTCTCGGTGTAGAACTCGACGGCGTCGCGACCCTGTCCATGCAGGATGCCGAAGAAGCTGTCCTTCCAGCCGCTGAATGGAAAATAGGCCATGGGCGCGGCTACACCGATGTTGATCCCGATATTTCCGGCCGGCGCTTCGTAACGGAATCGCCGCGCCGCCGCGCCGCTCGAGGTGAACAACGAAGCCTGATTGCCGTACTTGCTGTGTTCTAGAAATGCCAGGGCTTCGTCGAGGTCGCGAGCATGAATCAGGCTGAGGACCGGACCGAAGATTTCCGTGTCGGCTACGTCGCTCGTGGGCGACACATCGTCGAGAATCGTCGGCTTCACGAAGTTTCCCGCTTCATACTTTGAGATCTTCGGATTGCGTCCGTCGAGCAGAACTTTCGCGCCTTGCTTCTCCCCGGCTACGATCAGAGATTCGATTCTCGACTTGCTCTGCGCCGTGATCACAGGTCCCATCTGCACGCCTTCGTCGAGACCGTTGCCCACACGCAGGTTCGCTGCGGACTCGGCGATTGCGTCGCGGAATGTCTGTTGCGCTTCGCCGATTGTGACTGCGACCGAGACTGCGAGACAGCGCTGTCCGGCGCAGCCGAAGGCGCTGTCGCTGATGATCTGGGTCGCCATCTTCATGTCGGCGTCGGGCAAGACGATGACGTGATTCTTGGCGCCGCCTTGACACTGCGCGCGTTTTCCGTTGGCGCCGGCTCGTTCATAGACGTACTTCGCGACTGGAGTTGAACCGACGAAGCTGATGGCGCGCACTTTGGGATGATCGAGCAACGCGTTGACGACAGTCTTTCCTCCATTGACGAGGTTGACTACGCCCTTGGGCAGCCCGGTCTGAGCGAGCAACTCGTAGGTCCGCTGGATGGTTAACGGAACACGCTCCGAGGGTTTAAGGATGAAGGTGTCGCCGCAGGCGATGGCGTAGGGCAGAAACCAGAAAGGCACCATGCCAGGGAAATTGAATGGCGTGATCGCCGCCACTACGCCGAGCGGTTGGCGGATCATCATCTCGTCGATGCCCCGGGCAACGTCTTCGAGGTTGTAGCCCTGCATCATCATTGGAATGCCGCATGCGACTTCGACGTTCTCGATGGCGCGCCGCCACTCGGCCCTGGCTTCGGTGAACGTCTTGCCGTTTTCCTGGGTGATGATGCGGCTCAACTCGTCAATGTGATCTTCGAGCAGCTGCTTCAGTTTGAATAGCGGCTGGATGCGATCTTCGGGAGGCGTACGCCGCCACTCAGGATAAGCAACTGCCGCGGCTTCGACGGCTGCTGCAACTTCGGCGGCATCGGAAAGTGGGGCTTTGGCGATCGTTTCACCGGTCGCGGGATTGGTGACGTCGAACCATTCCGTCGCAGCGGATTCGACCCATTGGCCGTTAACATAGTTGGGAACTTTGGTGAGAGGTGGTGCTGCGGTGGTCATTTGCGTTACCTCTTCTATCGCGATGTCGAGAGTTTCGCTAATACAAGACGTTGCAAGCAACGTCTGTACAGCGTGCATGTTATCTGTAGAAACGTAGCTTTGCTACGTTTCGAATACTGCAAGCTTCGCTCGGCCGGGCGGACGAGGGCGTCCGCCCCTACGTGATCATGGTCGCGACGTCTTTTTTCTCTGACACCGCTTGCAGCGCGGATTCCAGAACGTCGAGTGCTTCCTCCATTTGCTCGTCGGTCACGACCAGCGGAACCAGAACGCGGATCACATTGGAATACGAGCCTGCTGTAATTGTAATTAATCCGTGTTCGTAACAGTATGTTGTTACTTCTTTGGTCTCGTCTGCGGCTGGTTCACGCTTGTCGGAGGATTTCACAAGTTCGATCGCTTGCATTCCACCCAGGCCGCGTACGTCGCCGATAATCGGCCAGCGCTTCTGCCATTCTTTGGCGCGCTTCTGGAATTTAGTTCCAATTTCGTTGGCGCGAGTCAATAGATTTTCACGGTCGAAGATGTCCAGCACAGCCAGTGCCGCCGCGCAGGAAAGCGGATTGCCAGCAAACGTTCCGCCGAGGCCTCCGGGGCCCGGCGCATCCATGATTTCGGCGCGGCCGGTGATCGCGGCCAGGGGCAAACCGCCGCCGAGGGATTTGGCCGTGACCAGGATGTCGGGCTCGATGCCGTAGTGCTCGCTGGCAAACAGAGTGCCCGTTCTGCCAAAACCGCTCTGAACTTCGTCTGCGATGAACAGAACGCCGTGCTTGCGGCAGATCTCGATTAGCACACGAAAGAAGTCGGGCGGAGGGACGACAAATCCTCCTTCGCCCAAGACCGGCTCGGCAATGACGGCAGCCACGTCTTCGGATGCGACTACACGTTTGAATGTGTCTTCGAGATGGCGCGCACAGAAAAGGTCGCACGATGGGTATTTCAGCGAATAGGAACAGCGATAACAGTAAGCGAATGGAATGCGGTAAACATCGCCGGGAAATGGCGCGAATCCTGCTTTGTAGGGATGGGTCTTGCTGGTGAGTGCCAGGGTCATCATGGTGCGCCCGTGAAACGCATCTTCGAAGGCGATGATGCCCGAGCGTCCGGTGTGAGCGCGCGCGATCTTCACTGCATTCTCTACCGCTTCAGCGCCGCTGTTCACGAATAACGTTTTCTTGGGGAAGTTGCCGGGGGTGATCTGGTTCATCCGCTCAGCGAGCCGGATGTAGTTTTCGTACGGCGTAACCTGCACGCAAGTGTGCAGAAAGTTTTCGAGCTGCTCTTGTACGGCGGCTATCACGGGCTCTCGGCGATGTCCAATGTTGAGGCAGCCGATGCCCCCGGCGAAATCGATGTAGCGGTTCCCGTCTACATCTTGGAGCCAGGCGCCTTCGGCTTTGGCCACATATACCGGTGTTCCGTGCGAGAGCCCTCGCGGCACGGCTGCGTTTCGGCGTTCCGCTAGCGCCTTGGATTTTGGTCCCGGGATTTGAGTTTTGAGTCGAATCGTGCTCATGATGATGCTTCCTAAGTTTCTGTGCGAATTCCCCGCAATAGTGATCGCCGACTATGCGGGTAGCGATCGTTCGACTCGGCGGCTTTCGCGCTTTGCGCGAAGACCGCACTTCGCTCAGGATGACAGTACGGCAAAGTCATGTTGCTCAGTACCAGCCGATTGGGGCTTCGTTTAGATTGATGTGTACTTGTTTGGTTTCGAGATATTCTTCGATCCCCCATGGGCCTAGCTCGCGGCCAAAGCCGGATTGCTTGTAACCTCCCCAGGGCGCTTCGACGTAGGTCGGTTGCATGTGGTTGACCCAGACGATTCCCGCGCGCAAAGACTTCACGATGCGGAATGCTTTGAAAATGTCGCGCGTCCAAACGGCGGCGGCAAGACCGTATGGTGAATCGTTTGCAATCTTGAGTGCGTCCTTCTCGTCTTCGAACGGAATCACGGCGGCGACCGGGCCAAAAATTTCTTCGCGAGCGATGCGATCGTTGTTGGTCACATCGTAGAAGATCGTTGGTTCGATGTAGTAACCCTTGGCGAACTTCTCGGCCCGTCCGCCGCCCGTGGCCAGCTTGGCTTCTTTCTTCCCGAGTTCCTGATACGACCGGACCCGGTCATATTGGTCTTTGCTGACCACCGGGCCCATTTTGGTGTCACGATCAAGAGGCGCGCCCAGCTTGATCTTCTTTGCTTTCTCGGTCATCGCGTCCACAAACTTCTTGTAGATGGGTTTCTGCACCAGGATGCGGCTGCCGGCGGAGCAGACTTCGCCCTGGTTGATGAATACGCCGAAGAGCGCGCCGTCGATGGCGGCTTCGAAGTCAGCGTCGGCGAAAAAAATGTTGGGCGATTTACCGCCGAGCTCGAGCGTGACTCGCTTCACGGTATCGGCAGCCTGTTTAACGATGATTTTGCCGACGGCGGCGCTGCCGGTGAAGGCGATTTTGTTCACGTCAGGATGTTGCACCAGGGGCGCGCCACAGCTTTCGCCGAATCCGGTGATGACGTTGACCACGCCCGGCGGCAAGCCGACGTCGGCGAGCCAATTGGCCATTTCGAGCGCGGTGATGGGAGTTTGTTCAGCGGGCTTCAGCACGCAGGTGCAGCCCGCAGCCAGAGCCGGCGCGAGCTTCCACGCTGCCATCAAGAGCGGATAGTTCCACGGGATAATCTGTCCGGCAACGCCGATCGGTTCTTTCAGCGTGAGGCTCACGGCATTGTCTGGAACCGGGTTCACGTATCCCAGAATTTTCGTGGCGAGGCCACCATAATACTCGAAGCAAGTAGCCACGTCGGCGATGTCGAATTCTGCTTCGACGATGGGTTTGCCGGTGTTGCGAGATTCTAGTTCTGCCAGCATCGGTGTGTTCCGGCGGATGTTTTCAGCCAAGCGGAACAGGACGCGTCCGCGCTCTTGCGCGGTCGTCGATGCCCAGGGGCCGTTTTCGAAAGCAGATTTCGCGGCGGCAACGGCGCGGTTAACGTCGTCGGCATTTGCGTCGGGAACCTGGGCGATCACTTCTTCCGTGGCCGGGTCGTAAACCGGGAAAGTTTTGTTCGACTTGCTGTCGACCCACTCACCGTTCACGTACATCTGATAGGTGCGAACGTCAGCTTTTACTCCACCTGGCATAATTCCTCCTCCGATCAGTCGAGCTTCGCTCGACCGGACAGCCGAGGGCGGCTGTCCCCACGTAATTCAATAGTGATTAAGTTCGCTCGCCTGCTCCAATCGGAACGGTTTCCGGCGTTTTCAGCCGATTGTATCCGAAGAAGAAAAACACTGCCAATGCGATAAACCCCAGAGTGATGCCAAACATACTCACTTCGTATTTCCACAATGACGTAATTTGTTTGGCCGGGAAAAAGGCCACTACGATCGCCAGCGATGTGGTGACTAATCCGGCTACACCGGCAAAGATCAGCGTGCCTTTGCCATACCTTCCACCTTGGAGGGAGCCACGCGTCGCAAACTTGATCAAGGCAGCGAAGACGTAGAGAAATGGAACCAACTGCAGCACGACCGCGGCTGACAACATTTTCTGAAAGGCTTCCTGAACGCCCCCGGAAAGTTTGAAATTGAGGACGATCAGGACGAGCGAAACTAACCCTTGCACCATCAGGGCGACATAAGGGGTGGCGTACCTAGGATGAACTTTTCCCATCGCCGCTGGCATGTAGGAATCAAGACCGGCAACGAACGGGATGCGGGCTGAACCGCCCATCCATGCGGAACCGATTCCGGCGATGGACAAGCTCAACATGACCGCGAAGGGTGCGATGATCCAGGCGACCCCAACCTTGTCAGCCATGTGGCTTACCGCCTGCACGATTCCCTGCAGTACATTGATGTCGTTTTTTCCGATGGCAACCAGGAGCGTGAGAGTTGCGCCCAGGTAAAGAGCGCCGGAGATCACGCCTCCCCAGGCGACCGCTCCGGGCAAGGTTTTCTGGGGATCGCGGATTTCATCGCCCATCACCGAGGCGAGTTCCAGTCCGACCAGGCCAAAGCAAATCACGCCGAACGAGTTCAGAACAAACTTCGGGTCCGCGGGAATTCTGAAATCAGCTGCTCTAACTGGGGTTCCAAAGCGCGCCCAGACGGTCACACCCAACCCAATGAGCACGGCCGCCGCAACAAAAGTGCCGATGCCGCCAAGGTTGTTCAGCCACTTGCCTACACTGAGGCCGACGATGTTGAGCACGGTGAGAAATGCCAGCAGTGCTATCGATGCGACCATAGCGAAGTTCTTGTCGTCACCAAGTGCGGCGTGGCCAGGACCGAGGACGAATACGGAAACTCCAACGAAGTACAACATCACGGTGGGGACGTACAGCATGTTATTCGTCCAATAGCACCAACCGGAGAGGAAGCCGTGGAAGTCACCGAAGACTTCTTTGGCCCAGAGGTAAACGCCTCCTTCACCGGGATAGCGGTGAGCCAGTTCGAGGACGGCGATGCCCTGGGGCCAGAAAAAAAACAGCAAGGCAATGATCCACAGCCAGACGGTAACCCCGCCGTTGGCCGCAATCGATGGGACTACGTTCAGATTGAAGACGGCTACCACGAAGAGCAGGACAAGATCGAAGCGGCCGAGGACACGCTTTAAGTGCGGCTGGTTGGCGTCTTGGGTATCGGCTGACAAAAGCGCACTCCTTGGCCCCTATCCTTCCCCGTCGTCACTTGCCCTATTGTCGCTGAGGCCCTGATACGAAAACCGTCTGGGGGCTTCGCTCCGCGGGACAGCCGAGGGCGGCTGTCTCTACGTGAGTCCTGACCGCCCTTAATTAGTGGGCCACTATTTCTGCTGTGCGTTCTTGTTGTGCCTTGGCCAGTACTGGCGCCACCTCTTCGAAGGCTGCGAGATGTTTGTCGATATCGGCGTCGGTGTGCTGCACTGAAATCGTCCACTGCTCATCCCACCAGTAAGGTTGCGGCATCACGCCACGGTTCACCATGGCGAACCAATAGTGGCGCCAGAGATCGATGTCGATCGCGGTCCAATCGCGGTAATTACGAATCTCTTTGGGATAGAGCATAAGAGCTCCGTTGACACCCGCGCTGGCGATGTACGCTTGCAAACCCACCTTCGCGACGGTCTTTCGATAGCCTGCCGCTAGCTTCTGGCTGAGCTTGTCCACGTGGGCATAATTTTCACGCGTGAGGACTTCACGGAAGGTTGCCAGACCGGCGGCCATCGAGACCGGATTCGTGTTGTAGGTGCCGCCGTGAAAGACCTTGTGCTCCGAGATCAGATTCATGACGGACTTGTGGGTGCCGAATGCGGCGAGCGGCAATCCGCCTCCAATTGATTTGGCGAGGCAGATCATGTCGGGCTTCACACCGAAGTATTCTGAGGCTCCGCCCCAGCCAAGTTTTGCTCCCGTTTTTACTTCGTCGAAGATCAGCAGCGCGCCGTTCTTGGTTGCGATTTCGCGCAAGCCTTCAAGGAATCCGGGCTGCGGCATGCACAGGCCGACATTCATCATGATCGGTTCGAGGATGATCGCAGCGATTTCGCCGGGATTCTGCTGGAAACGAAGCTCGACGCTGGCGAGATCGTTAAAGGCGGCAACGGGGACGTTGGCAATGCTTGCTTTCGGCACGCCCAAGCCGCCCGGAACCGAAGTGGGCGCATGGGCGTCGCCGAATTCCGGGGCGTGGGGTTTCACGCTGACCAGAGCGGCATCGTGCAGACCGTGGTATCCGCCTTCAAATTTAAGGACTTTGTCGCGGCCAGTTGCAGCGCGAGCCAGGCGCACGGCGTGCATGGTGGCTTCGGTACCGCTGCTGCCGAAGCGAACCATCTCAATCGGAAAGCGATCGCAGATTTCTTCGGCCAGTTCCCATTCCATGTCGTGGGGCATGCCGAACATGGTCCCGGTGCTCAGACGTTTTTCGACGGCCTTCATGACCGCGGGATGACAATGTCCCGCCATCAGCGCGCCGAAACAGAGGTTGTGATCGATGTAGTCGTTGCCATCGAGATCGCGGAAATGCGAACCGCTGCCTTCCTTGACGAAGATTGGGTAGGGATCGTAGGCGCGGTAGTTGCTGGCCACGCCGAGCGGAATGCGTTTGAGGTTTTTCTTGTGGGATGCGGCGGACTTGGGCGTGCGACGCTCGAAGGTTTCGAGCTCCTTTTGTAATTCGGGGTACATCCGGGTCTCCAGGAATCTCAAGCCGATTGGTCGGCCATTAGAATGTGCCCGGGCAGCCGTAGCCGCCCGGTCTCGGGCTAGAAATAGAACTTCAAAGCAAACTGCACCAGGCGCGGATCCTGAGCTTGTGTAATTTTACCAAACAAAGTCGGTCCATCGGAGAAGTGCCCGTCCGGATTGTAGAAATTGGTGTGGTTGAAAATGTTGAATATCTCCGCCCGGAACTGGAAGTACTTATCCTCAGTTAGTGCGATCTTCTTATGAACGGCAAAGTCCCAGTCTATAAGCCCGGGACCGCAGCAGATGCTGCGCTGAGTGCCGACATTGAAATGGCCCAGGGCCGGATCCTGAAAGTCGTTGGGGTTGAACCAAAAGCTCCCATTGGTCTTGGGGTTGAGTTTCTGAAATGGCGACACCTGCTGCGGCGCTTCGGTGCCGAGAAAGAAGATGCTGGCAATCAGCTCGTTGTCGTTCTCGGTATCGAGGCGGATGGGGAAACCACTCTGAAATTGGGTAATGCCAGAAACCGCCCAGTCATTCAGGAACCTCCCGGCGACCCCCTGGTGCTCCGGTATGGGCAGCTGCCAGTCGTAGCTGACGACGAAGCGTTGATGGGAATTGAACAGCGACAACGCGCGGCTGGAAGCGTAGTTGAACGGGTTGAGGGTTTCCTCAAACGTGGATCCATCATCCATGGACTTGCTTAAAGTATAGGAAGCTTGAAACTGCAAGCCATGAGAGAAGCGCTTTTCGAGCATCGCTTCAAATGCGTTGTAGGCGGAATTGGCGATGGTATCTTCAGCGAAAATATCACTGAACACCGGAACTCCATCGGCGGGACAGCCTGCTCCGGTGAACGGATTGCAGCTCGGCGACGAGTAAGGACGAAGTCCCACAAACTGCAGAGTCTGCCCCGTGCCCTTGACCACCTGCCCACTCGGCATATGGAACTGGAAGCCGTTGGGAACGGTTACGCTCCATTGGGTGTCTTCCAGAAAGGGGCCGCATTGGGTCGGCGTTCCATAAGAGGTCACATTGTTCGGATTCAGGTTGTAGAGGTTATACATGTCCAGGCAGGTCTGGGGACTGGATGGATTTATGTCGTGCGAGGCCAGCAAGCGATGCCCCTCCGACCCCACATATCCGATCTGCAACATCATGTCTCTTGTAAGTTGCCGTTGAATGGTGAGGTTGTATTGCGACGTGTACTGCGTACGCAGGTGGGGTTCGAACTCGCCGTAGAGGAGAAGCGGGCGAAACAGAGAGTAATCCACGGGCTGGCCGGGTGTCGGGGTAAGAATGCCGTTGAACGGGTTCGGCGCCGGCGTTCCTCCGGCCTGGTAGACGAAAGGAGTGTTAAAGAACGTGTTGAACAACGACGAACTACCACCGAACGGCGGTTCAGCACCAAACTGCGCCAATACCAATTCCTCCATTGGGTTGTAAAACAGCCCCCAACCAGCGCGAATGCTGGTGTCGCCATTGTTGCCGAAAAGCTTTCTCAGGAAGCCGCCGCTTGTATTCGGGCTGTAGGCGATACCAATGCGGGGCGCAAATGCCTTGTAATACGTGCTCGTCATGGCCGGCGGAACACCCTTGTCCCCCGGCACCACCAGACCAGTGGGTGTCACCCCGACAGCGTTGCAGCTGGACGTGGCGACCCCGAAGTAGGCTTGGCTCAAGGGCGACAAGGCGCAGGGATAAACGGTGGAATTCTGTCCGGGCCGGAAAGTCTCGACCGTCCCGGTGATGTCCGTGAGCGGGGTATTGAGTTCCCAGCGGAGGCCGTAGTTGAGAGTCAGGTTCGGCCTAATCTTCCAGCTATCTTGTGCGAAGGGATAAACCGCAGTGGCACGAATATCCTCACGCTGTCCGGATCCTTGAGTGTAGGTATCGGTCAGACCAAGAAGAAACTCGGCATAGTTATCGCCATCCCCGGGGAGGATCGCGTTTGGCCCGGAATTGTTAAAAGTAAATTCGCCGTTGACGTCAAAATAGTAGTACTGATCAAACCGGGCGCGACGGATATCGGCGCCAAACTTGAAAGTATGGTTGCCTTTCACCCAGGTCAAGTTGTCTGACCACTGGAAACTGTTGCCGGTCTGCGGAAGGAAACCTTCGAAGTTGTTACCAAACGCCGCTCCACCACTGATGTTGACGTACGGCACTCCCGTGAGGGTCGCGGGCAAGCCGGGAGTGATTCCGCCTTTCCCAGCCGGAATACCGGAAGTGGCGAGGAGAGCATTGATGGGCGCAGAATCCGACGTGCCCGTGAAGCAGAAAGCCGATGCGGTGCCGGTGCACGAGTCGGTCACAAGATTGTTGGTCTGCGGCTTGAGGAAGCCTTGCTGCCCCTGCCGCATGTAGGTAAAGCGAAAATCATTCACCAGCGCATTGGTGATGGTCCAGGTGTGGCTTATGTTCCATTGCTGAAAACGGTTGTCGTTAAAGTTGCCGAAGCCAGGAACAGTGGCACCGGCCGCCTCAAATTCGTTGTACGGCTGCAGCTGCCGGATGTCGTTGAAGTAATAGTAAACGCTCAAATTCTGATGGCTGGTGAGCTTCTGATCGAAGCGCACCGTGAACTGATCCCCGTTATCCGTGCTTACCGGCACGGATTGGTTCAGACCTGTCCCGACGTTAGCCGTCGGAACGAACTGCTGCATCAGGTTCACCGCAACCGGATCCTGGCAAGCTGTGGGAATTACGCCAGTCGGAAAAATCGAGGACCAGGCCACATTCGCCGCCGGGGTCGTGCCTCCCAGCTGTGCGATTGCGCCCGGACAGCTCGTGCCGCCATTTGAACGACCATTGAGAGCGTTAGCTACGAAGGCATTGGTGAGCGTTCCACCGCCGGAAAAACCACCGACCCCAGAGAAATCACCACCCCTCTGCGCTGTTGTGGGGACGTTCAACACCTCGCCCGGAGTTCCCTGCCGGATGCGACGCCCTTCATAGGAAACGAAGAAAAAACTACTATCCTTCTTTATGGGACCGCCGATAGTGCCACCAAACTGGTTTTGATTCCACTGCGGTCTGGTCGTATTGAAGTAGCCTTGCGCGTCCAGCACCGTATTGCGGAAGTATTCGAAGAGGTCGCCGTGAAAGTTGTTAGTTCCGGACTTGGTGATCACGTTTACTACCGAACCCGAATTTCGGCCGTACTCGGCGTCGAAAGTGTTGGTAATGACGCGGAATTCTTCAACGCTATCCGGAGACGGCTGCACTGTGGGCAGATTCACGAACTGGTCATTGGCGTCGCCGCCGTTCACACTGAAGTTATTGGCGCGGGTGCGCCCGCCGTTCACCGATACGGAACCTGTATCCTGCGATCCGTAGAATAGACTGCCATTGCCATTTCCAAGCTGGGCCTGAACGCCGGGCTGCAGCTGAAGGAATTGATAGGTGTCGCGCGTGTTCAGGGGCAATTCGTTGACCGAGCGATTATTAATGACTGCTCCCAGTTGGGTGCTGGTGGTGTCAACCTGGGGAGCTTCGGACGTAACCTCCACAACTTCCTGCGACGCACCTACCTGCAGTACCGAGTTAAGCGTGACGACCTGGTTGACATTGACGACAACGCTGGTCTGCACATTCTTCTTGAACCCGGTCAGCTCGAACTCAACCCGATAACTGCCCGGCACAACTTCCACGAAATTAAAGTCGCCGCTTTCGTTGCTCTGGACGTTGCGACTGGCGCCAGTAGCCTCGTTTACCAGCGTGATCCTTACGCCGGACAGAACCGCGCCCGTGGGATCCGCAACACGTCCAAGAATCCGGCCACTGGTGCTTTGCGGGGACGCCGGGGCGGAAAGAATGACGAGTAGGGGGAGAACAGCCAGCCAGTAGGCTGGCGCACGACACGCCGTCGACGGATGCATGGGGCCTCCAAACTTGCCGGTGGAAGTTTGTCAACAACAATGCTTGCGTGAAAACCAAACCTTGCTATAATCGCGCAAGGTTAGAGAACCCGCGGCACGCTGTCAAGTAAAAAATGGGCTGTGATTGAGCTTGAACAGAGATGGGAACCACGACTCTAGAAATGAAGCCCGCCAACCCAAAAGCTTACTTGAAAATCGGCGACGTCGCTCGCCTGGTGGGTGTTTCGCCGTCGGTGATTCGCTCGTGGGAAAGTCTTGGCCTCACCCGGCCCCATCGCACTACCAGCAAATACCGGCTCTACACGCCCGAAGACATCAAACTGCTGAAGCGCGCGCGATTCTTGCGCAAGGTGCGCGGACTTAACGCGCCCGCCATTGCGCAGTTGCTCAAGCGCGAAGGCCTACTACCTCCAACCACGAATGGCACGGGCGCCATCGGCGTGCACTTGCGTCAAATGCGTCTGCGGCGCGGTTTGTCTTTAGCACAAGTTGCCAAGCGTGTCGGCATCTCAGTGGGATTCCTCAGCGCTTTGGAACGTTCCCACATGAGCGCATCGGTAAGCACTCTACGCAAGCTGGCACGATTCTACAAGACCAACATCCTTGATTTTTTCGATGCGGCGGAATCGAATAGCCGATTGGTGTCGTCGCGAAAACGCAAGGTTCTCGAAGCCGGGCCGGGCGTCCGCATGGAATTGCTGGCCTGGGGAAACACAGTGATGGAGCCGCACCTGTTTCGCATTTCTCCCCGCGCCGGCAGCGGCGAGTCCTACACCCACGAAGGCGAGGAGTTTCTGCACGTCTTACGGGGGCAATTGCATATTTCAGTGGCGGAAGTGGAGTATCGGCTGAAGCCTGGGGACAGTTTTTATTTTGAGAGCGCCACGCCGCATCGTTGGTTCAACCCGGGCCGCACCGAAGCCCGGGTGCTGTGGATTAACACCCCGCCGACTTTCTAGAGTTGAGCTATTCGAAGACAGGGATCGTGGAGGCCTATTGATGACCCGACGCTGTATTTTCGCGCTGTTGGCGGCATCCATTCTCCTGTTTGGCGCTTGCTCGAAGAAGACTCCCACGCTCAACCTGCTGGTCTGGGAAGGCTACGCCGACCCCTCATTCGTGCGCGCCTTTGAGGAGCAAAACCACTGCAAGGTCACCGTCTCTTACATGGGATCGAGCGACGAACTGGTGGCCAAGCTGCGCGGTGGAAGCGCGGGCAACTACGATGTGATTTCACCATCGAGCGACGTTGCCACTTCGATCGCTGCGGCGGGATTGGCTGCGCCGCTTGATCTCTCGAAGTTTCCCAACTACAGCCAACTCTCGCCCCAGCTCACTTCCCTTCCCCTGGTTCGGCTCAAAGGACAAGTGTTTGGTGTGCCCTTTATGTGGGGGCCGAACCCGATGCTTTATGACACCACGGCATTTCCGCAACCGCCCGATAGTTGGAATGTGCTCTGGGATCCCAAGTACCATGGCAAGGTTTCCGTCTGGGACGAACTTTCCACGGTGTACATGGCGGCGCAGGTTCTCGGCTTCGACAAACCCGATCCCACTCATCTTTATAACCTCAGCGACGCGGAGCTGGCGGCAGTCAAGAAAAAGCTGCTGGAGCTTAAGCCCAACGTCCGGAAGATGTGGTCGACGGGAGGCGAGCTGACAAATCTGTTTCAAAACCACGAAGTCGTCCTGGCCATGGGATGGCCGCTGATGACCAACCAGCTTCGCAAGCTGAATTTCCCGATTGGCGAAACCATTCCGAAGCAAAACACCACCGGCTGGATCGACCACTTGATGGTGACCGCGGGCAGCGAGAACAAGGAACTGGCCTACAAGTTCCTTGAATACATGATCGAACCCCAGACGCAAAAGCAAGTCGCAGATGTGACCGGTTACACGCCGGCCAACCCGCAGGCAGCGCAGTTCATGACGCCGGAACAGGTCAAGAGCCTGCATCTTGATGATGTCGACAATTATCAGAGGCATATCTACTTTTGGCAGGACGTGCCTCGCCGCGCGAAGTACGTTGAGATCTGGAATGAAGTAAAAGCCGCGCAATAAATTAAATTTTGTAGCGCCGGCATCTTGCCGGCTGTCTCGAGGGCACCTTGGCCTCGGAAGTGGGGGCGGGACGGCGGCGCTACCAAAACAGATGGCTACCACCACCGAACCCGTGGTTACTTCCGCCAAGTCCGGCTTGCAACCATTGCTCGCGATCCGCAATGTTGCCAAGTCTTTCGGGAAGAATCCCGTGCTTCGTGACATCTCTCTGCGAATTGCGGAAGGCGAGTTCTTGACCATTCTCGGAGAAAGCGGCTCGGGCAAGACGACGTTGTTGCGCATCATTGCGGGTTTCGAGAGCGCTAATTCTGGCGAGATCCTGATGGAAGGCGAACGGCTCGATCTCTTGCCACCGTACCGCCGCCGCGTCAATACGGTGTTTCAACATTATGCTCTCTTCCCGCATTTGACTGTGGAAGAAAACGTGGGCTACGGACTGCGCGTGGCCAAGCTGCCGAAAGACGAGATTGCAGCCCGCGTCAGGGAAGCGCTCGCCATGGTTAAGATGACCGCGTTCGCCCGATCGAAGCCCGGCAAGATCAGTGGTGGGCAGCAGCAGCGCATTGCCCTGGCTCGCGCCCTGATCAACCGGCCACGACTGCTGCTGCTGGATGAACCGCTCTCCGCGTTGGATGCCAATCTGCGCCGACAAATGCAGGTGGAGTTGAAATCGCTGCAACGCGAGGTCGGTATTTCGTTTGTGTTTGTAACCCATGACCAGGAAGAAGCCATGGTCATGTCAGACCGCATTGCGCTTTTGCGCATGGGCGAGTTGGAACAGGTCGCTTCGCCGCGTGAGATCTATAGCCATCCAGCGACGGCCTACACTGCGCAGTTTATCGGCCACACTAATCTGCTTCGTGGCGAAATAAAGTCTGGAGTCGTTCGTTGCAAGTCGCTCTCCTGGCGAGTCGGGCTGCCCGATGGCCCAGCTTTGTTTTCTTTGCGGCCGGAGAACATTCGAATCGTACCCTCGGCAACGGGCGGCTCCGACATCAACCTGGTCACCTTCCACGGCAAGATTCGGCACCAGGCTTTTCACGGCGCGACCGAACTTCTGCAGATTGTCTGTGCCGACGGGCTCACACTTTCAGTGAGAACTGCAACTCGCGAAAACCGGCAAGGCGACTTGCATTTGGAATTCTTCCCGACGGATGCTGTGCCGGTCCGCGAGTCCCCGGAAAAAAGAGGTTAGCCAAGAAGATGTTTTCCCGCGCATACCGAGCCGCTATCACGCTGCCCCCGCTGCTATGGGTGGTGATGTTTCTGCTCGTCCCTTATGGACTACTCTTCTCCTACAGCTTCTGGTCGGTTTCGCCGTCACAAACGATCGTCCACTCCTGGACCCTTGACAACTACCGCGAACTCTTCCGCGTGAATGTTTACCTGCAGACTCTTTTTCGCTCGATGTGGATAGCGGCCCGCGTCATGATCTTTTCCCTGCTGCTGGGCTATCCGCTGGCTTACTACCTGTCGTTCTATGCGGGCGCGAGAAAAGATCTCCTTTATCAGCTGGTGATTATTCCGTTGTGGGTGAGCTATCTGGTTCGCGCCTATGCCTGGAAGACCATCCTGGGCAGCGACGGCGTGCTCAACACTTTGCTGCAGTACGTGCACCTTACAAAACATCCGCTGGAGTTTCTGCTTTACAGCCCATTCGCGGTGGTGCTCACGCTTACCCACATCTACACGCCGTTCGCAGTTTTGCCGATCTACGCTGCGCTTGAACATATTCCCCGCAATCTGGTGGAGGCGTCCCATGATTTGGGGGCTTCTCCGCTGCAAACTTTCTGGAGGGTGGTTTTTCCACTCTCGATTCCCGGGGTTCTGGCTGGAGCAACTTTCGCATTCGTACTGAGCCTCGGCGATTTTCTCGCACCGTTGCTGCTTGGCGGTCCGAGCGGGATCATGATCTCGAACATCGTGGTCAGCTTGTTCGGCGCGGCTTACAACTGGCCCTTGGGAGCGGCCATTTCGCTGTGCATGCTGATACTGGTCGTCAGCTTGCTCTTTCTCTCGGAGAAACTAGAGAAAAAATGGAGCTTCCGATGAGGGCTGCCCGCAACACGTCCCGCTGGTTGCCGTGGCACGCCATCGTTGTCTTCGGATTTCTTTATCTGCCGATCGTGACCCTGATCATCTACTCGTTCAACGGATCGGGCGTCGGTGGATTCCCTCCGCGCAACCTGACCTTGGACTGGTATCGCATGCTTTTTGCCGATGACGCCATCTGGGAATCAGTTCTGAACAGCGTGATCGTTGCATTGGCGGCAATGGCAATTTCGCTGACGTTTGGCATCCCAGCCGCGCTGGCTTTGGATCGAGCGAACTTCCCCGGAAAAACCCTTTTTCGCCGGCTCGTGCTTTTGCCGCTAATCCTCCCCGGAATCATTACCGGACTCTCGTTACTCATGTTGTTTCGCGCGGCGGACGTGAAGCTAAGCCTGCTCACGATTGTCCTCGGTCACGGCACGGCTTTGATCTCCGTCGCCACCACCGAAGTTTTCGCGGGCCTGCAGAAACTGGATCGTGCGCAGGAAGAGGCTTCTCTGGATCTCGGCGCAAATTACTGGCAGACGTTCTGGCGAGTGACCATTCCCAACTTGCGATTGTCCATCATCGGCGCCGCTTTGCTGATCTTTACCCTGTCCATGGACGAGATCGCGGTCAGCTTTTTTCTGATTGGGCGCGACAATACGCTGCCGCTGGAAATCTGGGGCCGGTTGCGGCGGGGGATCACGCCGGAAATCAATGCCATCTCCAGCATCATTTTTGTTTTTTCTCTAATCGCGATCGTTAGTTGGTACCGACTGCGGGTAGGTTCGGAAGGAAAGCCTGAAATTGCGGCCGAGGCGGTCGAAACAGTTGCTCAAGGAGTGTAGCGCCGGCATCCTGCCGGCTCTCCCGAGGGCATCTTGCCCTCGGTTGTGAGGGCGGGATGCCCTCACAACCGCCGCCGGGAGGGCGGCGCTACGAAAGGAAACTCTCATATGACTCCAAATCGCAGGGACTTTATTAAGTTCGTGGTCGCGGGATCGGTTGCAGCCGGTTGTCCGGTCGATCTCTCTTTATTAGCGGCCGAGACCCCGCAGCCTGATGTGGACGGCGAAGACAATCGCATCTGCCACCAGGTGCGCGATGGCAAAATCTTCCCCCGCCCGCCAGTTTCCTCCCGCCACGACGTGGTGATTGTCGGAGGAGGGGTGAGCGGGCTGACGGCGGCTTATTTATTGCGCACTCGCGATTTCCTCCTGCTGGAAAAAGAACCCCATTGGGGCGGCAATGCATATTTGATGGAGTATCAGGGCAACGCATATGCCACCGGGTCGGCATTCCTCGGCAAGAGCGAGGATGCCTACAGCTTTGCCAAAGAAATCGGTCTGGAGCCTCTGCCCATCCATGATCGCGACAGCACCATCATCAAGGGCGAATGGATTGCCAATACCTGGACCGACGGCCTCGACAGATTGCCTTACTCTGCGCCTGTCCGCGAGGGCTTCAAGAAGTTCAAGAAAGACATACTAGCGATTGATCTCGATAAACGAGGCAACGAACTCTACAACGTTCCATTTTCTGATTTCATGAAAGGCTACCCGGTCGAGGTAAAGCAGTGGTGGGATAACTACGGCCCTTCGAACTGGGGAGCCGCTTCCGAGGACACAGCCGCCGCGCTCGGCATTGATGAAATGCAAGAGATCGCTGGAGACGCTGTACCCGATTTCTACACCTGGCCCGGCGGACTGGGCGTGATTACCAAGAGATTGGCGGAAATCCTGCAGGCAAAATTCGCGGAACACATGCAAGTCGGCGCGACCACAGTCGCCGTCGTCCCAGACAACCAGGAAGTACAAGTCACCTACTTGCAGGGCATGGAACTGAAGACGGTCGCGGCAAAAGCGGTCATTATGGCCAGTCCGAAATTCATTACGCGGCGCATCGTGCAGGGTCTGTCAGAGAAGCAGAACGACGCCATGCACCAGATCCGCTACATTCCTTACGCAGTAGTCAACCTGATTTTCGATAAGCCCGTATTCAACAAGAGCTACGACACGTGGTGCCCGGGAAACACCTTCACCGATTTCATCGTGGCGGATTGGACCATCCGCAACCAGCCGGGCTACAAGCAGAAATACAACATCCTCACCTGCTACACGCCCATGAGCGAAGACGACCGCGGTTATCTGTTGACGGAATCGAGCGCGCGGAAAAAAGCCGTCAGCGTGCTGGACGACTTTCAGAAGCTCTTCCCCGGCTCCAATGTCGATCCGGTCGAAGTGCATATTTACCGCCGGGGACATCCTCTTTATATGTCCACGCCCGGTCTTTACACCAAGGTGCAGCCTTTGGCACGACAACCGATGGACCGCGTATTCTTTGCCAACACCGATTCCGAAGGCGCCGAATCCACTACCAGCAAAGCCATCGTGGCAGCCCGCCGCGCAGTGCAAGAGGCCGAGAGCCGTCTGGCAGGAAAGGCCGTGCCGAAACAGACAACCGCGGCACGCTGAAGTCGTGTGCGACATTCCGAAACGATGGAGGACGGCGTCCCCGCCCGTCCCGTCCAACCAGGCGAGGACGCCCGGTCTCCACAATCTCGCTCGGCTCTCTCCCGCGCATAGTAAAGTGATAGTAGGCTGTTTTTATAGGTCATCAGGAAGGAAGTCTCATTTGAGTTCCAGTATTCGTAATATCGCAATTATTGCCCACGTCGACCATGGCAAGACCACGCTGGTCGACGCCATGCTGCAGCAGAGTGGCACCTTTCGTTCCAACGAACACATCATCGAACGGGTGATGGACTCGAACGACCTGGAGCGCGAGCGCGGCATCACAATTCTGGCCAAGAACACCGCCATCCTCTACCACGACGTGAAGATCAACATTGTTGATACGCCTGGCCACAGCGATTTTGGAGGAGAAGTAGAGCGCGCCTTGAAGATGGTCGACGGCGTGATGCTGTTGGTTGACGCCAGTGAAGGCCCTTTACCACAGACGCGCTATGTCCTCAGCAAGGCCCTCGAGGCTCATCTTGCGCCCATCCTCATTATCAACAAGATCGATCGCTCTGACGCCCGCCCTCAGGAAGTCCTGAACGAAGTTTACGATCTTTTCATTGATCTCGACGCCAAAGAAGAACAACTCGACTTTCCGGTTCTGTACACCAACGCCAAAGCCGGAACCGCCTCGCGAGACATAAAAGGAGGCGGCATGAACTTGCAGCCTCTGTTCGAGACCATCGTCAAAACCATTCCCGTGCCCACGGGGGACGTAGCCGGGCCACTGCAGATTCTGGTGGCAAACCTCGATTACAGCGACTATCTGGGACGCTTGGCAATTGCGCGTGTGTTCAACGGAACCATGCACACTGGTGAGGACGTCGCCATCGCCAAGCTAGACGGTACACTCCACAAAACCAAAATCACCAAGCTGTTTTCATTTTCCGGACTGAAGCGAACCGACATTACCGAGACCACTCTTGGCGACATCATCGCCGTAGCCGGCGTCGAGGGCATCACGATTGGCGAAACGATTACCGATGCGGAGAATCCGGCGCCACTGCCTCACATCACCATTGATGAGCCTACGATTGCCATGCTGTTCACGGTGAACACCTCGCCGTTTGCCGGACGAGAGGGCACGTATGTGACCTCCCGGAATCTACGGGAACGTTTGCAGAAGGAGCTACTGACCAATGTTTCCCTGCGCGTAGAGGACACCGCGACCACGGATTCATTTGTCGTTATGGGTCGGGGCGAGCTGCAGCTTTCGATTCTCATTGAGATGATGCGCCGCGAGGGTTTCGAATTGATGGTGGGAAAGCCTGAGATCGTAACCAAGCGCGTCGATGGCACGCTCATGGAGCCGATCGAGAAGCTGACCGTGGACGTGCCTGAAGATTTCGTGGGCGTGGTCATGGAACAGCTTGGCGCGCGCAAGGGCGAAGTGCTCAACATGCACAATCACGGATACGGCCGCGTCCGGATCGAGTTCCGCGTGCCCAGCCGCGGGCTGATTGGCCTGCGCAGCCAGTTGCTCACTGATACGCGCGGCACCATCGTAATGAACTCTCTATTTGACGGCTATATCGAATGGCAAGGCGAGATTCCGCATCGACTGACCGGTGCGCTGGTTTCCGACCGCGCGGGAGTAACCACGCCGTATTCTCTTTATAACCTGCAGGAGCGAGGCGAACTGTTCGTCGGCCCGACAATCGATGTTTACGAAGGCATGATAGTTGGCGAGAACGCCAAGGATAACGACCTCGATGTCAATGTGGTCCGCGAAAAGAAATTGACCAATATGCGGTCTTCTACTTCTGACATCGCGGTCCGCCTGGTGCCATTCCGGAATCTTAATCTTGAACAGGCCATTGAATTCATCGCTGACGACGAGTTTGTCGAAGTCACGCCAAAATCTCTACGGCTGCGCAAGAAGATCCTGCAAGCCAACAAACGAAAGCGGAGTTCGATGGCGATGGCGGAAGAAGAGCGATAATGCCTCGCCATCCACGCAAGCCGGATTCCCGTCGAGCTCTGAAGACGGATACCGACTTGAAGCTGTATCTCGTTCCTGCAGTTGCGGAACCACTTTCGCGGTTTCCGAAAACTATGACAGGCAGGGTACGGCGTTGAGCCGCTATCTGAAGTGTCCCGAAGTGCGGCAAGCGTCATGATCCTAAGAATCGCCTTCTGCAACTCGGCTTTCAGCGCGATGGGTATTGGAAGGTGGACGGCTGTTAAGAATTTTTGTCATCTTGAGCGCAGTATGTTTCGTGCGCGAGCAGGGAACCTACGGAGTCGAAAGATCCCTATGCAGCACGCTCTTCCGCTGACGCTTCGAGGCGTTCTGCTAGTGAAGCCTTCACTGCAATGCATGGCGGGAACGAGAATACCTTCCCCCAAATAGCAGACCTGCTATACTTCCTGCGCATTTGATTGTTCGCCAACTTTGGCTTTCGGCTTGGCCAACCAGCCTCCCAGTTGCTGCCGAAGTCGCCCACGCTCAAATAGCTCACTCAGAGGCAATTCGCTTGAAGAACATTTTCGTTGGGAACCTCGACTTCAATACTTCGGAAGACGAACTGCGCAAGCTCTTCGAAGTGCATGGGCAGGTGGACCGGGTCAGCATTATGACTGACCGGGATACCGGGCGCTCGCGCGGCTTTGGCTTCGTGGAAATGACGAGTGCGGAAGACGGAGAGAAGGCCATCGCGGCGCTGAACGGCACTCAGATTGGCGGACGCACCTTGAATGTGAACGAAGCGCGTCCAAAGGTCGAGCGCGGCGGAGGCGGCGGTCGAGACCGTGGCGGCCGCGGCGGCGGACACGGGGGCGGCGGGGGCGGACGTAATCGCTATTAGACTCCTCTCGAATTTCCGGCAAATCACAATAATCAGTCCAGCGTCATGGCTCAGCTTTCGCTGCTTAGAGCGTGACGATGACCTTCGATCCACCAATTGATAGGGTAAAGCTCCGCATGTACACTGGAAATACTGGCGTGCGCCCGTAGCTCAGCTGGATAGAGCGGCAGCCTCCGGAGCTGTAGGTCGGGAGTTCGAATCTCTCCGGGCGCACTATTTTTCAATAGCTTAGCTCTCATGCGTTCTGCGTTTTGTTCAGAATGTGTGCAGTTGCTCAGGATCACTGTACCCCTCCCGCTCCCGGAGCGGTTGCCAAGATCAGTTTCTCGTTCGGACCTGCGATGCCTTCATACATCGCGTCGACCATCAGATACACGGAATCCGGGATGTCTTTGACGTAGTTCTCCGGAGTGGAAAAAGCAGTCTACACGTTAACGGAAAACATGGCATAGAAATGCAAGAGTCTACGGATTAACGGAAAACGACACGGGCGGCAGCAAACGAATCAGCCCTGTCCGCAAGGCCGAACTGGCCGAATTGCTTCCGATCAGTGGAAGGCGGAGCGGCGGCCTACTGCTGAGTTCCCCCTAATTGCGGCAAACTCATGCGGCGCAGGAGGGCTTGCAAGCGCAGTAGCGAGCGAAAGTAGACGGCTAAGGCGCTTCCCAATCGAGGGCGTAGATTTCCTGGGTGCCCAAGTCGCGAAGCAGCAGAGGCGAATCGTCGGGAGCCAAACCTAGCCAATAGCCATAGTAGCCTGCTTGCGGGAAGTCTTTCAAATCGGCCACGCGCTCGGGCTTCCGGTCGCGAATACGCACGCGCATAACGGACGGCTGGTCCCCCTGATGCAAGAAGTAAACATAGTCACCGTTTCTCGACCAATTGGGGAAATCCGCTGTTAACGTAGTAGCGATTTCCTCCCACCTCTGGGTGGCGAAATCGAAAAGCGTAAGAATGTTGCGATTAGGAGGCAGGGCGACGATATAGCGTCCATCGGGCGACCAGCGGGGCGAGAAAAGACCTTGCGAGCCAGGCAGGGTCGAAATTTGCTGAGTCTTAACGTCGAGGATTCGGATGCTGGTGTTGGGATTAGGTGAATTTCCACCGAAAACAATTCTTGTTCCGTCGGGCGACCAGGAGGGGTCTAATTGTTCCCGGAGGTCTTCGGGTATGATTTGCCGTGGAGTTCCCCCATCGATCGAAACGGTGTACAACTTCGCCTTCTGGCCGGGCGAAAAGCCAAAGAAAACGATCTCCTTGCCATCGGGCGACCAGGAAGGCTGTATGGCATAAAGCGGCGCGTAGCTGAGCTGGAGTCGCTGGCCGCCATCCAACTTACTTATCCACAGTGTTCCCTCTGGGAAACTGACATAGGCCACCCGCTGCCCATCTTTAGAGAAGCTAACGCTATCCGCCGAGATTCCGGAAAGAAATGGAACGAAATCCGCGGACTTCGCCTCATAGCGAGTCAGTTCTCCGCGCGCCAGCGCTCCGACCACAAACAGTTTTTTGCCATCCTTGCTGGGCAGAGGCGAAGAGAAAGTCACCGGCCCGGAGGTCAACTGCAAGGGTTGGCCATTAGCTTTCCCAAACAAATTCTCCTTTTCAGCAAGTGCCCAGATATTACCTCTTGACTGAAAAACGAAATATTTCCCGTCTGCGGTCCATTTGCCGCAACATTCGTCGGGATGAGCGTGCCAGGCGGGAAACAGGGGATGCAGGTTCGCCCCGTTGATCGAAACCTGCCAAATCGAACTTTGAGTAATCGCATAATCCCCAACGCTGAATCGAATCACCGTGCCGTCCGGCGACCAAGCGGGAGCAAAAGTTCGACCGGGTGTGGAGACAAGCTTGCGGGGTTCGGCGCTATCGCTCTTCGTCAGGAATAGGTCGCCTCCGTTGGCGTAAACAATCATTTGCCCGTCGGGAGACCAAGCGCCGGCCCTTCCCTCTACCAGTCTGCGAGCTGACCCGCCGAGCACCGGAACTACCCAAAGCGGTCCAACCTCGTTCGCACCCAACACTAGGTGGGCACGGCGCACTGAAAGCATCGGATGGCGTTTGTTGGAGACAGGCGCGACGAGCAGTGCTGCTCCGTCGGGGGAAACGGCAAGCAGTCCCATGCTCGGGGCGGGAACCGGCACGCGCGCCACCTCTCCACCGGTTCCGGAAACCTGCGCGATGTCCAAACCCGCAGGTGCGTATTCGTTAAAGTAAAGTCGTGCCCCGTCCGTCCCGACGAGGTCTTTCTGACTACCGCTGTGGGTGACCGGGACATAGCCCGATACTTTGGGTGGCGGGAGAGGGCGAGAGTGAAAATAAATGAGCGACGCGATGAGGACAAGGCCGAAGCCACCGACAGCGACTGCCCAACCTTTCCAGCTGGGCCGTGCGGGTTTGGACACGGCGGGTCTATTGCGTGCAACAGGTGCCGCCTCCAGCACAGCCGCCGATTTGTGCGACTCTGTATCTCGTTTGAGCCGTTGCAAATCGGTGCGGATATCCGAAGCGTGTTGGTAACGGAGGTTGCGATCTTTTTCCAGTGCCTTGTTGATGATTTCTTCCAGCTTGGGCGGAACGTCGTGGTTCAGCCGCACGGGAGGAATCGGTGTCCGGTTCAGGATCGACTCGAACAACACTCCCGTGCTTTCACCATGAAAAGCCAGCGTGCCAGTCGCCATCTCGTACAGAATCGCTCCGAAGGAGAACAGGTCGGTTCGGGCGTCCAATTCTTTGGCGCGGACTTGCTCCGGCGACATGTATGCGATCGTGCCCACCGCTACGCCTGGGCTGGTCAGGTGCTGTTCCCGCGACAAAGTCGATTGCGCCGTTGCTCCAACCGCTTCAGCGTTGCTGACTACGGGCGTCACTTTCGCCAACCCGAAGTCGAGAATCTTGACATGCCCGCGCTTGGTCAAAAAGATGTTTGCTGGCTTGATGTCACGATGCACGATTCCAGTAGTGTGGGCAGCGACCAGCGCGTCGGCAATCTCAATCCCCAGCAACAGTACGGTTTCAATCTCTAAGGGTTTCCCGCCGATCCGATGCTTCAGCGTCATGCCGTCCAGAAATTCCATGACGATGAAAGACTGATCCCCGTGTTTGCCGATCTCATGAATGGTGCAAATGTTTGGATGGTTCAAAGCGGAAGCGGCACGAGCTTCACGTCGGAAACGTTCCAATGCGTGCGGGTCTCGGGCTAGGTCTTCGGGCAAGAATTTCACCGCCACTAAGCGGCCAAGCTCGGTGTCCTCGGCCTGGTAGACCACGCCCATCCCACCACCACCGAGCTTCTCGATGATGCGGTAGTGCGAGATGGTTTGGCCGAGCATTTGCAAGAATGCTATGGCGCGCGACTAGGTATGTCAATGCACGGGCTTGCCGGGGCTCCAAGAAGGTATTTCCTGCGAGACGGTGAAATCGTCGATTTCCGCCCCCAGCAGATCAGTAACTTACAGAGGCAGAAAAACAGACCTTTTCTTGAGGTCGGTCAAAGTGGATGCCGTTGTATACCTGGCACGAATTTGATCGGGAGATCGTCATGAAGTTCTCGGAGCTCATGACAAAAGACCCGATTAACTGCCGTCCATCCGACACCGATCGTCGGGTCGCTCAAATGATGAGAGACCACGGTCTCGTCTTAATTCCGGTGGTAAACGAAGCTCGGCAACTCGTTGGAGTCATCACTGATCGCGATCTGTGTTGCAGATTCATCGTCGTGGGGAGCGACCCTGAGCAAGAGACGATTCAGGCGTGTATGGGTATCGATCCGGTAACGTGTCATTCTGATGACGAAATCGGTGGTTGTGAACAACTGATGCGAAGGCATGGAATCCACAGGATTCCGGTAGTTGATGAAGATGCCCGCTGTGTTGGGATTGTGTGCCCAACTGACTTGTTGGAGAAGCCAGAGGCGCTGGTGTCAAGAGAGCTTATTCGTGCGTTGCGTACAACAATGGCGAAGCACGATTTGTGATGGACCGAGTTCCGCACAGGATGGTCGGACGGGCTAGGGGCGAGTGAGAGGGATTTCTATTTCAGATCGTCCGGCATTGAATTAGGTGCTCAAGGTGGACTGCAAGGCAAGGTGGATGCTTGGGGACAGCTCTGGCTCATCGGCCAAGCCTTGAGCGGAGAGCGCATCGGCCTCCTGCGCTTCGGCGACCGCGCGCCTTACGCAGCTGATAAGAGGCCGTCGTTCGGAAAGTGAAGCGGGCTCCGCCATGGCTGAGGGTTCTAGGGGCTCGGCCTGCACTTGGTTTCGTTCAATACGATGCAATGCGCCAAGGTTGCTGGCGAGGGGGAACGGGCTTCGTGCGGTCTCCGTGGCACGCAAAAACTCAGATTGACACCGCCGCGAGGCGAGAGCAAGCTAAGCTGGATGTTACAGTCATGCGTTACAAGGAGTTGCTAATGAATCGCAGGCGACTATTGTTTATCGGAATTGCGGCCCTGGCCACCGGCAGTCTCGTCAGCCTGAAGGTCTATCGCTTGCTGGGGGCGCAAATTGGTCCGACGAAGGATTTTGTAGATGTCTTGGTGGCGGCCCACGATATCCCCGTCGGCGCGAAGATTGAGGATGGTGATCTGAAGGTTGTGAAGCTCCCGTCTGAGGACCTGGCGGCGGATGTGTACCACGCCAAGGTTCGTGCGATTGGCCACGGGGTCGTCCTGCCCATCGGAAAGGGGGATTTTGTTCTGCCATACAAACTAGCGGCGGAAGACGGCGGATCAGTCCCGTCATCCCTGATTCCAACCGGTATGCGCGCCGTTTCCGTCAACGTGAACGAGGTCACGGGTGTGGCAGGCTTTGTTGCGCCGGGTACGCGAGTCGACGTGTTGGCTACAGTCAATTTCAGCGGCTCAAACGAACCGCGCAACGTGACGATTTTGCAGAATATGAAGGTACTAGCATCTGACCAGCATCTTGACCGCGGCGCGGTGACCCCAGCGCACGTGGTGACGCTGCTTGCTTTACCGGAAGACGCCGAAAAGCTGGCACTGGCTACGCAGGAGGGTCACATCCAACTAACTCTGCGTAACCCGATCGACACGAAACAAGAAACGCCCCCTCCCGTCGGGAACGAGAACTTGTACGGACGCACAGCAGCAACTCCGACGCTGAAAGTGATGCGATTAAAACACACTCTGCAACCAGTACCAGAACTTCCCAAGTTTTATGACATAGAAATTCTTCGCGGACCCCAAAGAGAGACTATCAAGATAAAACAGTGACTGCGCGGGCGGACGGGACTGACTCCACTCGAGTCTGAGACGCGCGCGATCACGGAACTATGATCATAAGCTTTGCACATTACCTACTTACTGACATTACCCCCGGAGGAAGCTGATGGCTGATCCCGCCAGAATCGCGGAAAAGACAAAGCCTGTCAGCGCCCATTTCAGCCAGAGTCTTCTCTGTTGCCTGCTTTCCTCTTCCTGGCTGCTGATCACGGGAAGATCCGAGATCACTGTTACGGGTAACAATTCCTTGAGTGCTTTCTCATCGTAGAGACCGTCATCCAAATACTCGGTCCCGCCCACCAGAAGCGTACCTAAGGCGAGTCCGACGCCTAACCCGATGCCGCACATTTTGATGCGATTCGGAAAATCGGGTTTCAGCGGAAACCGGGTAAGATCAATGCGAACGAGTTCTCCTTGGTGGAGTTTTAGCCGGTGTGTGAGCATTTCGGACTCGATCTTCTTATTCAGAAGGTCGTCATAATGCGCTTTCGATTGGTCGTAGCCGCGCGTCAGGTCCGCAAATTGTTGTTCAAGCGCAGGCTGTTGGACCAAAAGCTCTTGGTAGTCGCTAATCTTTGCTTTCAGCGCGGCGATCTCGCGTTCCCTGTTTGCGATTTCGACCTGGTTAGCTTTCAGTTCGCTCTGATGCTGAATCATCGCAGCCGCGTCTCCTCTGTCAACATCTTGCGGCGTGGCAGCGGACGGTGTTCCACTCGCGGAGGTCTGCGCAACGGCTTTCAGGGCGGCAATGGCCTTTTCTTTCTGGGCGATTTCTTCCGTCAGTTTACGAACATCCGGATGAAGCGCTGTGTAGTGGGACTTGAGATCGTCGCGACGTGCTTTTAATTGTTCCAACTCCTGTGCTAGGGCGGGCAGTCCGATGGGCGTGCCCTCCCCGGTCTTGGGCGTGGAAGCCTTGGACTGATCCAGCAGGTAGGCATTTCGTTGTTGCGCGGTGTTAAGTGCATCTTCTCGATTCTGCAGTTCAGAGCGCATTCCGGCCAGAATTTGAGGATTGCTTCCCAATTGCGGATGCTGATCTTTGAACACTCGGACTTTTTCTTCCTGCTCTACCAAATTCTGGTGTGCAGTTTCCAATTGGTCTTCGAGAAACCTGGTATTGTCTTCGGATTCTTGTAGCCGCATCCTTTCATTCTCGGTGATGAAAAGATTGGTTAGCTCGCCAGTCACCAACTGGGCGAGGTAAGGATCGTGAGCAGAATAATAGATGTTGACTGAGGTGATTTGCCGTTCGTCGCCGCGCACCTGCTCGATTTTGATGTCGTTGCGCATACGCTCGGCAAGTTCGTCGCGAGTGAGCCGACCGCGATCCTCAGAGTACAAATTCAGTTCATCGACAATGTGCAAGAGACTTTTGTCACTTAGGGTCTGCTGGATGATCCTCTGCAGCCGGCCTTGCAGATCATCGTTTACATTCGACGACGCGTAAGCTGACGGCACCCGAATCTGTGTGCCCCACTTGTAGCGCGCGGGCAGGACCCAACTGGCACTCCAGACCACCAGCCAGCCCAGAAAGAAAGGTATCAGGAAGAGCAGGTGGCGACGACGAATCACGCCGATGTACTGCTGCAGATTGAGGCTGTCTCCCGGTTTCTCTTCGAACTCGTCGGCCATAATTACCCTCTCAGATTACCTTACTAACGGTCTTGAAAACTGACGAAACGCAGCCGCCACGACCGTTTCATAAGGCCGTCTCTGGGACGGCACATTATCCGTCCGCTCCATTCGGGAGTCAACTAACAAAGGAGGTTGCAGGAGGTTGCACGGGCCCTGAGACCTTGGCTCCACCCCCGTTTTTATGCGAGGATGGGAAATTATGCCGACAGGTTAGCACCACGCTGCCGTGCAGTGGGCCGAGCGGATCATGGACAAGATAATGTGTTCCGGGCTGGTGTGAGTGAGGGGTCAATCAATGGGAAGAATGGAAGAATCCGCCCAAAGCGCCCGCGGCGCAAGAATTTCATGGTTGACGCCAATCCAATCAGTAGCTGCGAGTCGACTATTCGCTGTCGGCCTTCGCTCCAGGAAGCCGCTTAGCCAGCAACTTAATCTGTCCCTTGTGGTTCGACTCGTGCTCACAAACGTGGAACCACTTGCAATAGTTGTTCGTCGGACCCCACCTCCTGAGAGAGCGATTGCGGCCGCGGTTTAAGCCAGCGGCAGCAGGTAGCGAACGGGCTGCGGGTCGGTGAGCGCTTGGTAGTTGCGTAGCAGGCGTGTTTGGCTTGGGACTGGGCAGACCGTCCAATACTCTGCTCCTGTATTCACGCGCCGTAGTAGCCGGAGGTTTTGATCGGGCTGCGTCTCACATAGGCTCGTTGTCGGCATCGAGGACTACACTGCTTCTGCCAGGTCCGCTTCGGCCGAAACTCTCGACCGCAGCCACTACAGGCGCGCAGCGTGGTTTGACCATCTCTAGCCCGTCCCATGCCTCACCTCCCGCTCGGAGAGACGGAATGACGCATTTGCGAGCATTCTGCGCTGTGTCATGAATCTCCTATCTGGCCCTTGAGCCCGTTAACGCGGGACAACTCTCGGAGGGTGTGCCCCCTTCTCGGTAGTCTTGTGCTACGCCACATCATCCGACTTCGACCGTGACGACGCGAGGGTGAGTGTTAGGTCGGGTTGGCGTATTGTCGATGAATTCGCTGGGAGCCGGTACAGGGCCCGACGCGATGCCAGTATCCTTTTGTGCTTTCACGATCCCCTCGACCTCATCGAGCGAAACCTCATCGTCGCGCCGATCGCGATTCAGGCCAAGCGCGGTAATCTGCAGGAGTGCCTGGTGTGCTTGAAGAAAGCTAAAGACGACGGCTACCGGAACATCGCCAATGTGTACAAGGACGAGGAATTCAGCCAACTCTGGAACAATGCACTCCTGGCGGAGATCGCTTCGCTAACTAGTGGATGTCACGTCGCTCCGCGGGGATCGCATACGTTCATTCGCGGCCCGCTTTCTTTGGTGCGTGGGGGTTGCCGGATTTTGCAAGACGAGAATCGTGCGGGCAGGAGCGGCTGTGTTCAGAATGTGTTCAATTGACGCAGATAGTGCCGCACAAGACCGTGTTAGAGCCGCTGTAAACGATTGATTTATGGAAGGCCGCTAGTATTTCGGCAGCCTCCGGAGCTGTAGCTCGGGAGTTCGAATCTCTCCGGGCGCACCATGCCTTTCTTTACCACCTCGCATGAGGCGCCACGGTTAGATCCAAACCTCAGTGAAATAGGTTCAAAGCGTTTTCGTTGTCATCCACGAAGTAGATACCTTGCCCCGCCACCGCCGTTAGTCCGAACAGGGCCCCGGCTCCGGGCGGGCTGCCCATATCGTCCAACAACACCTTTCTCACTTGATGGCCGTGAGCGCCATGGACTCTGGTTTCCACCAGGAAGCCATCCCCACCGTTCACCGTCAGGATGTTTCCGTTGGGAGCAATCGCCAAGCCGAGGGGAACATTCAAAGCACCCCCCTTCGAAACGGTCTTTCCGGTTCCGTCCGAGGAGTTGCGATGCAGTGCACCCCGGATGGCAACGATGCGGTTGTTGAGACTATCGGCGACATACAAGACCCGGTCTTCGCCGCGGCCACTGTGATCGTTGCGCCTGAGCGCGAGTCCCGTCGGTCCGATGACAAGTGCCGCGGGATCGGTCCGCTCGGCGAAATGCGAACCCACAATTGTGCGCGACTTCTCTTTGGGCATGGAACCGTTTTCGATGCGGAGATCGATTCGCAACACGGTTCCCCTGTTGACAATCTTGCCGCCACCAGCAACAGTGCCATTCAGGACGTTGGTTACAAAAAGAGCTGCACGGTCTCCATCGTCGAAGGCAGTCATATCCCAAGGGCCGTTGATCTGCCTGCCGGAGAAGGTTTCCACAACCTTCCCCCTGCTGTCCAGTACTAGCAGACATCCCGCCTTCGCGGTGGCCGCGGTTCCGTCGGTAGTCGGCAGACTTCCGACGATGACCCAGCCCGTGCGCAGCACAACCAGCGCAGTAGTCAAGCCAATTCCACCCGGACACGGACCGGCCAAGCTGTTGGGGTCGATCTGGGCGAACAGAGTGACCGTTCCGCTGGGAGCGATTTGCACGATAGTCGTGCCCGTCCCCTGCAGGTTGCTACTATTGTTGAAATTGCTAACCAGAATATTCCCCTTGGTCAGCGACCCTGTAGTTCTGGGTACGCGGGCCACGCCATACGGATTGAGATCGCCGTTGCTGGGAATCGTGGAAGCGACTGTTGTGATGGTCCCAGCTTGTGCGCTTGCCAGGGCCAGCGCAACCACCGGAATCACTCCCAAAACACGGGGTATGAGACAAAGGTTCGAGCGGAGTACTCGATTCAGCGTTTTCATTTGTTCTTCCTCCTCGATTTTCAAGAGATTCCTGGGTCGGAGATTCGTATCGTGGGCAATCCAACCTCGCAGCTCATGCGGGACAAATGGTATGTAGATGAGGCACAGCGACTGTCAAGGATTTGTCAAAACTATGTCATTTTCGCGCGCAACCGCAAAAACACTCTATTCAATGGTTGCGGATTTCGGGCACATTTTGCCCACCGAGCGACGGCCGGAGGTAGCCCTTGCCTCTAAGTCATCCAACACCGAGAACTTACCTCGAGGAGATTACAACCAGCTCGAACAACATCAGTAGGTTGCACTGGATTGCAGCTGCGAAGGACTCTGGCGAGCGACTTGCTTTTAGGAAAGCGTCTCTAAGCAATCCGAGGAGCTGACCGATGAATATATCCGCGATCCTTCCCAGCAGCACACTGAACCAGGCAAACCACCTGCAAAACACGAATCAGCAGCAGCGGACGGAGTTTCAGCAGCTCGCGAAGGCTCTCCAGTCCGGCAACCTGATCACTGCCCAGCAGGCCTTTGGCGCTCTGACCAACAGCGCGACGGGTTCCGGCCTCCAGAGCGTACGGTTGTCGCAAGACCTCAAAGCGTTGGGGTCGGCTGTCGAATCTGGCGATCTTGCCGGGGCGCGGCAGGCCTACTCGTCGGTTCAACAGAATTTACACAGTTCGACTTCGATGGCAGCGCACCATCACCGCCCTCATCACGGCGGGTTGCACTCCCTCACATCCGGATTCCCCGACGGCACCAACAGCTCCGGCAGCAGTGCCGCCAGCCAGACGAACGTCTTCCAGCCGGTTAACTTTACGGCTTGAGTACCCAGGCGAATGAGAGAGCTGCCGCTCGCACAGAAGGACCCGGTTTCATTGAACACAGGTAGCTTTGTCGCTTAACTAAAGCAACCGGATATCGCGCCGAAGAAGTAACACGAGTCAAACCAAGGACGCAAGCTCCTCACTAAGAAGTCAACATTAAAAGGAGAAGATAATGTCCGCGATCGGCGTTACCAATATTCCACTGTCCACGACAACCCCCGCCCCAGAAACCTCCCTACACGCGTACTTTAATCTGGCAATTTAGTCGGTGCTCAACAGGCATCAACAACCTCGTGGCATTGAGCAAGAGCGTGCTCCATAAGAATAATCCCTTCCTTCGATCGGATCGAGCTTTCGATTTCACCGCAATCGGTGGAGCGCTTGAGAACGGCGATCTGACCGCGCCCAGCAAGCTTTTTGCTGCTCTCAAAAGTACCCTCGGGCAAAAGCTCCATCCCGTCGCGAACCCGCTTTCTCCCTCTGCGAATGCGGCTGGAGCTGCCGCCGTCGTAAATTTGAGCAACGCAAACAACGCCGGTTTGGGAGATCGGTCTGAACTTGAACCATGCCGACGGCTCCGAAGCTACTTCGGCAAGCTCAGTCAACCTGATCGCCTGATGACTCTGCTCAGGAAGTTGCCGCCACGGGTGGGGTCCCACGAATCCCGTCCGAAGGTCGCTATGGGACCCGGGTCAGTTTAGAATTTCTCCTCTATGCATCTGGAGAAGTTCCAGCTTTGGGCGCAGCCCTGGTGGGTAAACCTGCTGATTCTGATTCCATTCGCCACCTACTTCGCATTTCGCCGCCAGGGGCAGCTCTTAAATCGGCGGCAGCTGATTACCATTGCGATCTTTGCCACCGCTTTCGGCTTTGTGGAGGCCGCAGTCGTAGTCTACCTGCGTGCGGCGGTGGGTCTGCTGCCCGGCTACACCGGAACCTTATCCGACCTCCGGAATTCCTTGCCAGGCTACGAGCAGGCAACATCGATTTCCCAGTTTCCTCCGAGTCTGCTCGCCATCGAGGTCTATCGCGAGGCGGCCACCATGGTCATGCTAATCAGTATGACGCTGCTTACGGTTTCCAGGGCCAGCGCGCGTTGGGCCGCGTTCCTTTGGCTCTTTGCCCTCTGGGATATCGCCTACTACGCCGGGCTCTGGGCCACGGTGCGATGGCCCGCTTCCCTCACCGACCTTGACGTGCTGTTTCTCATTCCCGTGCCCTGGATCGCACAAGTATGGTTCCCCTTGCTGGTAAGCGGGTTGACTCTTGTGGCGATTGCGCTCTCGGCGGGCCGACATGCCGATTCTGGTTACCGATAACGCTACACCACAGTCATCTTGTCCAGGTTGCGAACCTGCTTCAGTCTAAGACTGTGGAGAACTCCGCTAAATCGAGCCCACCGATCAAATGACTGAAACCAAGACCTCTGCACCCGGAGCGGACTGGACCAAGCTCCTCACCGACCCGGAAATTGTGAGTCATCTCGGCGAGCTCCTGCAGGCTTATCGCGATGCCGAAGCCGGTCAACGCGACCGGGTGTTGCTTGAGACCATGCGCAAGATCAAGAGCAGTGGTCCAAGGGTAGAGTCCGCGGCCTCATCTTCTCCCAAGCCTTCACCAGAGATTCCACTCGCGATCACGCCCGCAGCGACTCCACCGTTCGAACCGGATATTTTCACTCCCTGCTGGGGCCAGGATCGCCGCCGCTATCCGCGGATGAAGTGTTTTGTCGCGGTCGAGTTGCGCATCGACGGGTCACCCACGCCTGTTTGGGGCAATCTGTCGAACACCAGTTTGGGCGGAGGCTTCGTGGAAACTGCGACTCCGGTCAAGAGCGGAGTCAAGCTGGAAATCGGACTCTGGGTGGCTAACGGGAAAATCTGGGTCAAGGGTTTGATCCTCAACGGAATCGTCACCCGGAGCAATCCCACCTTTGGAGTTCGCCTCAAGTTCGACAATCTTGAACCGGCCGAGCGCGAGACCCTAAAGCAATTCTTGAAGTTCGTGGAAAGCATCAGCAAGAGCTATCAGACCCAGCAGGGCTACCTCGCACAAATGAAGCGCTAGGGTCCTATATAGGAAACCCTTCGTGTCCTTTGTGGTTCTATCGTTTGCACGTCATCAACCTCAAAGGGCACAAAGTTACACGAAGAGACTATTCACCGTCCCAATCCTGAATCTTTGTCCCGCCCATTTCATCCTAATGATTAAGGATGCCAATCAAGATGACAAATCCCCCACCGAACAGATTCGTAATTTTCTGCTTGATCATGCGCACGCACCTTTCGAAAGCTTGATAAACTGCCTGATGTGGGGCATATCCTCCGTTTTCACTTCCTGAGAAGCGGAGGCAGCGATCGTACAGCTCTGATCACTTCATCCGAAGGGAGAACTTTCTGTGGTAGCGAGCGAGCAACTTCTGACTGGCAAGCAACTGGAAACCCTGAGTATCAACACAATCCGGACCTTGGCGATCGATGCTGTGCAAAAGGCAAACTCCGGGCACCCAGGCGCACCCATGGCGTTGGCGCCTGTGGCCTATTGCCTGTGGCAGCAATTCCTTCGCTTTGATCCCGCGAATCCCACCTGGCCCAATCGGGACCGCTTCGTGCTCTCGAATGGCCACGCCTCGATGTTGCTGTACGCGATGCTCTATTTGTCCCAGGTTCGCGGAGTGAATCCGGAGTACGAGACGACCGGAGAATTCGCTGTCACCTTGGACGACATCAAGAACTTCCGTCAGATTGATAGCAGGACTCCTGGGCATCCCGAATACCGCCATACCGCGGGCGTAGAAACTACGACCGGCCCTCTGGGCCAGGGCATCGGGAACACCGTAGGCATGGCGATTGCGGCCAATTGGCTGGCGGCGAATTTCAACCGGCCGGGCTTCGACATCTTCAATTACAACGTCTACGCCTTCTGCGGCGATGGCGACCTTATGGAAGGAGTAGGTGCCGAAGCTGCATCGCTGGCTGGCCACTTGAAGCTGCCTAACCTGTGCTGGACTTACGACAACAACCGCATCACGCTGGATGGGCCCGCTGACTGGTCATTCACCGAAGATGTGGGTGAGCGCTTCCAGGGGTACGGTTGGAACGTAGTTCACGTGACCGACGCCAATGACCTCGACGCGCTGGCCAAGGCCTACACCAACTTCCTGCAGACTCGCGACCGCCCCACCCTGATCGTTGTAAACAGTCATATCGGATACGGATCGCCCCACAAGCACGATACCAACGAAGCGCATGGCGAGCCGTTGGGTGAGGAAGAGGTGCGCCTCACCAAAAAGAATTACGGATGGCCTGAGGACGCGAAATTCCTCGTTCCTGATGGCGTGCTCGAAAACTTCCGCCAGGGAATCGGGAAACGTGGACTCGACCTACAGCAGAAGTGGCAAACATCGTTCGCGGAATACACTAGGAAATTTCCCGAACTCGCGGACCAGATCAACCGCATGCAACACCGTGAACTGCCCGACGGATGGGACAAGAACCTGCCGAGCTTCCCGGCCGACCCGAAAGGCATGGCCACCCGCGACAGCGGCGGCAAAATGCTGAACGTGCTCGCGCAAAATATCCCATGGTTGATGGGAGGCTCGGCGGACCTGGCGACCTCTGACCGCACCCGGTTGAAATTTGAAGGCGCCGGAGATTTTCAACCCGGAAGTTATGCCGGACGCAATCTGCACTTCGGAGTTCGTGAGCACGCCATGGCCGGAGCGATCAACGGTATGGCGGTCTCGAAGATTCGTCCCTATTGTGGCACGTTCTTCAACTTCACGGATTACATGAAGCCCGCCGTCCGTCTGGCCGCGCTCATGCAAGTCCCCTCCATCTTTATCTATACCCACGATTCCATCGGCTTGGGCGAGGACGGTCCCACTCACCAGCCGATTGAGCAATTGGCGATGCTGCGCGCCGTTCCCGGCTTGGTGCTGCTCAGACCAGCGGACGCCAATGAAGTCGTGGAGGCCTGGAAAGTGATTATGCAACTAAAGCATGAACCCGCCGCAATCGTATTAACAAGGCAAGCGCTCCCGACCTTTGACCGTTCGAAGTACGCTCCGGCATCTGGCGTGACCAAAGGGGCGTATGTTTTGGCGGATGCTCCCGACGGCAAGCCGGAAGTCATTCTGATGGGAACGGGAAGCGAAGTGTCTCTCTGCGTGACTGCCTACGAACAGCTAACAAAAGACGGCATCAAGGCGCGCGTAGTGAGCATGCCCTCGTGGGATATTTTTGAAAAACAAAGCGAAGATTACAAAAAGCAGGTTCTGCCGCCGGCGGTGAAAGCGCGAGTTTCGGTCGAGGCGGCGTCCACGTTCGGCTGGTCGCAGTACGTCGGCCCAACCGGCAAAATGATCGGAATGCACCGTTTCGGAGCGTCCGCCCCGATCAAAGACTTGCTGCAGAAATTCGGCTTCACCGCGGACAAAGTAGTCGAAGCAGCGCGAGAAGCGATCGCCCTGTCAAAGTAAGGTTTTGAAGTCATCCTGAGGGATACAATCCCGAAGGATCTTAAGATTTTGACGTCATCCCGAGGGCTGAAAGTCCCGAAGGATCTGGCGCGGAGTGACATAATTCTCATCCCATCCCCGCACCCTGCGAATCGGCACAGAGTTTTAGGATAATGGAGGCAACAATGGCAACCGGAATCATAGAAACCGCAAAAGCAACCAACCCGCTAAAAGATCTGCTGAAGTACGGCCAATCCGTATGGCTGGATTACATCCGTCGCGACCTGCTCACCAGCGGCGAACTCAAACGCCTGATTGAAGAGGATGGCCTTCGCGGCATGACCTCAAATCCCGCCATCTTCGAAAAGGCGATCGCGGACAGCACCTTGTACAGCGACATCCTGCAGTCCCTGCGATCAAGAAGCGATCTCGATGCCAAAGGTCGTTACGAAATTCTTGCCATTCGCGACATTCAGGATGCTACCGACTTCTTGCGCCCGGTGTACGACAGCTCAAAACGCCGCGACGGATACGTCAGCCTGGAAGTATCGCCATATCTCGCTCGCGATACCGAAGGCACTCTGGCAGAAGCACGTCGACTTTGGAAAACCGTGGGCCGCGAGAATGTGATGATCAAAGTTCCGGGCACGGCCGAGGGCATTCCAGCTTTCCAGCAACTGATCAGCGAAGGCATCAACATAAATGTAACGTTGCTGTTTTCGCAGGAAGTTTATCAACGCGTGGCGGAAGCCTACATTGCCGGCCTCGAGCAACTGTCAGCGCGCGGAGGCGATGTCAGCAAAATCGCCAGTGTAGCCAGCTTCTTCATTAGCCGAATTGACAGCTCCGTGGATGCCATCGTGGGTGAGCGCCTCAAGGCTTCCAAGGAGCAGCGCGAACAGGAGCAATTGAAGAGTATCCTTGGCAAGGTTGCGATTGCGAATGGCAAACAAACCTATGTCAGCTATCAGAAGATCTTCAGCGGTGATCGCTGGAAAGCCTTATCCACCAAAGGAGCACAGACGCAGCGTGTGCTCTGGGCCAGCACCAGCACCAAGAATCCCAACTATCGCGACGTGCTGTACGTGGAAGAACTGATCGGGCCGGATACCGTCAACACGATTCCGCCAGCGACGCTGGATGCTTTCCGTGACCACGGTCGCGCGCGGCCCAGCTTGACTGAAGACGTTGAATCAGCCAATCGAACCATGGAGACCGCGGCCAAGCTCGGGATCTCGATGAAAGAAGTCACCGACAAGCTGACGGACGACGGGGTCCGCCTCTTCGCCGAGGCCTTCGACAAATTGCTGAAAGCCGTGGAAAGAAGTTCGAAGTAACAACCTCGAAAGCCGGGCAAGTTCGTGAAGCGCCGCACTGAAACGAATATTGTAGTGCCGGCATCTTGCCGGCTGTCGCGGGGGCATCTTGCCCTCGCTTCTGGAGAGCGACGCCGCTGGATTCGCCAGAACTAGAAAAACGATTTAATATTGGGGCGAAGCGCTATGAAGCCGGGAATGATCGAATCACACTCTCGCGAAGCGACGGCCCCTGCATCGGAAATCCGGCGGAGCTCTGGAACCATCCGCCGCACACAGCTTTCAATTAGAGGGTAATGGTTATGGCTACGACAGAAGCGCTTCAGGAAACACAGCAACACCGCCCGGGCAGGCCGGCGGATCCTTGCGTGATGGTGATCTTTGGAGCCGGGGGCGATTTGACCGGTCGCAAGCTCATTCCCGCACTTTATAACCTGGCCAAAGCCGAACTGCTCTCTCGCGAATTCGCCATTGTTGGTACATCGCATCGCAAGATGTCAAACGAAGACTTCCGCCAAAAGATCGCTGAAGATATAAAGCACTACGCTGGCGGGGATGTAGACCAGGACATCGTCGAATGGTTTCTCAAACGTTTGTACTACGTGAGCGGCGAATTCAACGACAAGAATGTTTATCTACAGTTGAAGGATTTTCTAAAGAAAGTCGACCAGGATCACACTACGCGCGGCAATTTTTTCTTCTATCTGGCGACTGCCCCGAATTATTTTGGCCCGATCGTGGAACAGTTGGCAGCAGTTGGGCTGATGGAAGAAGACAATCAGCATTGGCGCCGGGTCATCATCGAAAAGCCTTTCGGGCACGACCTGGAGTCGGCGAAGACTCTAAACGTCCAACTACTGAAGGTTGCCAAAGAAAAGCAGATTTATCGCATCGATCATTATCTGGGCAAGGAAACCGTCCAGAACATTTTGGCCTTTCGATTCGCCAATGGAATCTTCGAGCCCATCTGGAATCGCCGTTATATCGATCACATCCAGATCTCGGTCGCGGAAACCGTAGGAGTAGAGCAGCGCGGCAGCTATTACGATCAAGCAGGCGCGTTGCGTGACATGGTGCCCAACCACATCATGCAACTGATTAGCCTGACTTCCATGGAGCCGCCCATCTCGTTTCACGCCGACGCGGTGCGGGATGAGCAGGCCAAGATTCTCCATGCCATCCAACCCATCACCACGGAAGAAGTGCTTACCAGAACGGTGCGCGGGCAATACGGACCCGGCATCATCAAAGGTCAGCGTGTGCCCGGCTATCGTGAAGAAGGCGACGTTCCGCCCGACTCAAAAACCGAGACGTTTGTCGCCATGAAGCTGCTCATCGACAACTGGCGCTGGGCCGACGTTCCTTTCTATCTGCGCACCGGAAAGCGCTTGGCAGCGCAGAATACGCACATCGTAATTCAGTTCCGAAGAGCCCCGTTCGTTCTCTTCCGTGACACGCCGGTCGAGAATCTGATGCCCAACCAACTGGTGCTGCACATTCAGCCGGAGGAAGGAATCTCGTTGCAATTCGCGGCCAAGGTTCCTGGACCGATTATGCGGCTGGGCGCGGTTGACATGAATTTTGAGTATGCCGACTACTTCGGAACCCAGCCCAGCACGGGTTATGAACGACTGCTCCACGATTGCATGATCGGCGACCAGACTCTGTTCCAGCGCGCGGACATGGTCGAAGCCGGATGGTGTGTGGTGAGTCCTCTCTTAGATGTCTGGAAGGCGCTGCCTCCCCGCAATTTCCCCAACTACGCCTCCGGCACGTGGGGTCCGAAAGAGGCCGATGATTTGCTCGAGCGCGACGGCCGTCACTGGAGGAACTTCGAAGAATGATCCTGGCAGGCGACATCGGAGGAACGAATGCGAGGCTGGCCTTCTTCGATGTTGCGGACGGCCACTTCCGACTGGTGTCCGCATCCGTTTTCCCTAGCCGCGAATACGCTGGCCTGGATCAGATCGTCTCCAAGTTTGTCGAGTCTGCAAAACTGCATCCGGATGCTGCCTGCTTTGGCGTGCCCGGCCCGGTTCGCAACGGACGGGTTGAAACCTCCAACCTTCCGTGGGTCATTGAGTCCGCACGTCTCGCCGACGAGCTCAATTTGAAGAAGACCGTTCTCATCAACGATCTCGAAGCCAACGCCTGGGGAATTGCCACTCTGGATCCGGAAGATGTCGTGTCTCTGAACCAGGTGAAAGGAAACCCCGAGGGCAACCAGGCCGTCATCTCCGCCGGCACCGGACTAGGCGAGGCCGGCATGTGTTGGGATGGATCGCGATATCGCATCTTCGCGACCGAGGGTGGCCATGCCGATTTTGCGCCGCGCAACGAATTGGAGATGGAGCTGTTCCGCTACCTCTCCGGCCGCCATGGACACGTCAGTTACGAACGCATTGTCTCGGGTCCCGGCCTGGTCAACGTGTTCCACTTCCTGCGCGACACCGGCCGCGGAACTGAGCCGCAGTGGCTCACCGATGAGATGGCGCACGGCGACCCTGCGCCTGCTATCTCCAGTGCCGCGCTCGACGGCAAGTGCGGGTTGTGCGAACAAGCGGTGGATCTTTTCGTCTCTGTCTTTGGGGCGGAGACGGGCAATCTTGCGCTCAAGCTGATGGCCACCGGCGGCGTTTACTTGGGCGGTGGCATTGCTCCCAAGATGCTGGCCAAATTGTCCGGGCCATTGTTCATGAATGCATTCGTCGGAAAAGGCCGGATGCAGCCTCTGCTCGAAGCCATGCCAGTCAAAGTCATCACCAATGACAAAGCCGCATTGATGGGAGCCGCTCGCTGCGCCGCCATCCACGGATCGGCGTGAAGTTCCTGCCTGCCGACTCCGCTCACCATCCCGAGGAATGAGTTCGCATGGGCCGGCGGCCCACCCATGGGGATGAAAGTGCATTGCTAGGTTCATTGATTCCAAGTTTGGGAGCCGACGAAGCGGGTTTCCCGCGGCGACCGAACCCGCGCCTAGCGCGCGTTTTCCGGAGGCAGGCCTTGCAACCTCGCCGCGCGAAGCCGAGTTTACCCTTCGTGGTGTCGACGGTTGCGACGGCTTCCACCAGCCCAGATCTTCGATGAATTTGGGCACCTTTATCTCGATTTCCAACCTGTTTCCCAGGATTACGAGCACCAGAAACCCATTTCTAGGGGAAATCCGGGGGAATCCGGGGGCAGACGGGACGCAGGCAACCTCAACAGAGCGGTACGGACAGCTTTGATGCAGCCGGGGACTTGTGCAATATTTTGTTGCTCATTGGATGTCATTTAGAGGTACCATGCAGACGTTATGCGCGGTACGCACCGCCATGGCGATTCGTACGTCCTCGTAGCGCCGACTCTTCCGTTGTGCGCAAGCATCGTCGTTTTTATCATAGCTGTTTTTTGGGCCGCTCCCTTGGCCGCGCAGGCCACTCGTGCTTCGCTAGGCGACCACGGCTTTGGGTACGATTTCCACAATGCCGTTCCCAGCATTCCTGACGATCGAGTTAAGGTGCCGGACAGCGTGCCGCCGCCCACGAATACGTCCGGTGACGAGTCTTGCTTCATGTCTCCGCTGACCGGCATCCGTCCTCCCACCGCGGGAGTTGCGTCTTTGGAAGTTCCGGGAGCGGCTCGAAAAGATTTTCAGCGCGGCTGCAGCGCAGCGAGCCACAACAAACTGGCCAAGGCCGAAGAGCATCTTCGCAAGGCACTCGATGAAGATGCGCAATATCCAGCCGCATGGGTACTGCTGGGCCAGGTTTTGAAGGCACAACAGAAGCCCGACGACGCCCGCAACGCCTGCTCACAAGCGCTAAAAGTCGACGCCGGCTATGTTCCGGCCGATCTCTGCCTTGCGGATCTTTACGCGGTCCAGCAGAGATGGGAAGAGATGCTCCGCTTCGCCAACAGTGCGGTTGCTCTCGACCCGGCTAACAATCCCCATGCCTATTTCTACGCCGCTGGAGCGTACCTTGGAATGCATCGGCTAGCCGAAGCAGAGAAGAGCGGAATGAGGGCAGCGGAGATCGATAGGACCAATCGCGAACCCCGGACACACTTTCTGCTAGCTCAAATCTATGAAGCGGAGCGTAAGCCGGATGCTGAAGCAGCCCAACTCGAGGAATATCTGAAATCTGTCAGTGACCCGCAAGAAAGGGTGACGGTCAAGAAGTACCTGGCCGATCTCACGGGCAATCCCAGGTAATACCAATTCAAGCGTTGCCGTCCTAACTCAAAGGGCTGACCCTGGCCGTATCGGTCGGTCACAACTGTCGGATCAAATCTGGTAGTTCGGAATCGCCGTGAAATGGCGATCTCTACGCCATCCGCACTTAGCACTTAGCAACAACGGCAGCTTCATCAGCTTCATGGCTTTGATTGACCTGCCTGTTTCGCTCACGTAAGATTTCTGGCCAATGCGAAACAGGAGTCGCGAGAGCGTACGCGAGAAAAGTCGGGACGGGGTGAAACATTATTTGCCCCATGTTCTGGTCGTCGGTACATATCTCCTCCTGAGAGCGCAGTTGTTCAGTCTCATCTCGCTGTACGCCGTTAACGTATTGTTCTCGGACCAATGGGAATTCGACGACGCCCCGCTGTTCCAGCATCACTTTATTTGGGAGATGTTCCGCTGGCAGCACGGGCAGCAACGCCAAGGACTTGGCGCCCTGTCGCAGAAGCTGATCGAACCTTACATCACTGGAATTCCCGCTATGAATTTCGGTATCGGTGCAATTATCGTCATTGCGGCTCTCGTGGCGCTGCTTCTGAAAATGCGTCTATACGGCGCTATTCGTTACAGTGAAGTTGTAATACCCTGCCTGTTTCTCACTCCCCGGCGATGGGAATCGGTAGTGTTGACAGCAAATCCTACGCACGCTTTCTTGCCGTTGCTGCTGATTCTTTAGTGCCTTTGCTGGTTAATCCCGGCTTATTACTGGAAGTAGCCTTGCGTTTTGTTGGTAAATTTCCTTTTGATCTGCAACGGTTACGGAATATTTGTCGGTTTTCTGACCCCGCCATTGCTTGCTCTCGATTATTACGGCAATCCCCGGCTTCTGGCCCCCAAGTATCAGTGGGTTAGTGCCGCAGCCTTGACGATCTCGATTGCGTCGCTCGCTTCCTTCTTTGTCAGGCACAAGTTTCAGTCAGGCGTGGACTGTTTCTCACTCGCGCCTGAGAACCCAGTTTTGTATCTGTGGTTTGTGGCCCTGAGGTTCACCCACGCCGCAGGTCTCAACATTTTGAGCATAGCGTTCGCAACTTTGGTCAGCTCGATCGCGCTGCTTTTGCTTTTGGTGTGCCTGTGGATTGTAGTCAAGAGATTGTTTGTCGCACAGGCTGAGGACACTTGGTCCCCCGCTATTGTCATCGCTACGCTGTTAGCCGACTGTGCGGTCTTTTGCTTCAATGCCGCCTACGGACGGTTGTGTCTGGGATTGGCCGCCGCCGGGACCTCGCGATACACCCCTTACGTGGTTCTCGGCTTTTTCGGTCTGTACCTATACGCTTTGTCAGATCACGCCCGAAACCTGCGCGTCTCTTTGGTTCTAGTTTTGCTGCTCTTTGCCACACTCGGCGCGCGCCCTTTGAGTGGTGACGACGCTCGGATTGTGGAAGAAATGACTAACGGCAAACGCGCTTGGCGCGACTGTTACCCGGCCCGGCACGACATCCATGAATGCGACAACCTGACAAAGTTCCAAGTCCATCCGCATCCAGAAGCCATACACTTGCAGGAAAAACTGGACTTCCTGGAGCGGAACCATCTGAATCTGTACGCCGATTCTCAATGACGCTTGTGGCGTAAGCAGGTATTTCTTCGCTCAGACCCGCACTATCGGCACAACCAGCTTTCCGTCGGCTATTTTTCTGCGGGGTCACGGGTGGGTTCTGCGGGGCTCTAGTTTTGATTCCCGCCACCGTGCTTCTGGCGACAGAGCTTGCAATACGTCGGCGGCTCCGTGTTATCCACTCGGTGTTTCACCGGCTTCAGCGTGCGCAGATATGCAAAGATAGCCTTCACATCATCGTCGGTGAGATTCTTGAAGGCGTTAAACGGCATGATCGAGCTCAGTTTTCTCGCCTTCACGTAGCCCGTGCGCATGACCTCGATGAAAAGTACCTCGTCGTAATAGCTGATGCCGGATGGATCAGGCGTGATGTTGGCGGTGCTGGCTTCACCCCACGGACCGCGCATCCGCCAGCCGCCGGCGAACTCGAATCCGGCGATGGGTTGCCCCTGATCTTGCGGGGTGTGACAGTCCGCGCAGCCGCCTATCTTCACCAGGTATTGGCCGTACTTCACGCAATCGGCAGGGTCGGGAGCAGCCACTGGCGCGGTTAAAGGCTTGGGTACGCTGCGAATGAAATATTTCACCGGGAAAATGATTTCCGTCTTCGACAAATGATTGTGTACCGGTGGCAACGAGCGCAGATAAACAACGATCGAGGCAACGTCTTCGTCCGACATGTGACGGAAGTCTTCGTAGGGCATCATCGGAAATAGCGCCCGGCCGTCGTGGTCGATGCCTTCGCGAATCGCACGCGCAAGCTGATCGTCGGTCCATGTGCCCGCGCCTGCTTCCCGATCAGGCGAAATGTTGGGCGCGACGACGTGTCCCGGCAGATTGGCCATATCCATCCACTGCCCACCGCCTTCAGCGCCCGAAAGTAGCGGCGCGTCATGTTTGCTCCAGTCGTGCTGCGAGTGGCATTCCGAACATCCGGTTAATCCCACGGCAAGATAACGGCCGCGCTCCAGGCGTTGCGGTGTCGCTTCGAATTTCCGCGAGGTCAGAGGCCGTGCTTTCGGACCAATGAACGGCCGCCAGCCGATGCTCAGGCTGATGACCATAATCAAAAGAAGTGCGACTCCAATCCCCATGAAGAGAAGTATTTTGCCAAGTTTTCTCATCGCGCTCCCCGCCGCAGAGTTCAATTGCCGCGCGCCATTCTAGTGGGTTTTTGTAGGAACTGAAAAGATCAAAACTGCGCTTTTCTTTGTGTACCTTTGTGTCCTTTGTGGGTTCAGGCAGTTGCACTTCATTAACCACAGGACACAGGGCAAGAGCACACAGGCGGCCAACCGCATGGCAACTCGATCAGAGCATCCTCGGAGCGAACCTTAACGCTTTTTCTTCCCTTTTGCTTTCTTCTTCGCGCTAGGTTTCATTTTTGCGGAGTTCGCGGGTTTTTTCGGCGACTTGTGCTTCTCGGCCTTCGGCGGATTGTGGGCCTTCACAACCTCGGCTTTTGCTGCGGGCGGCGGCGCCGGCGCAGCGGTTTCGCCCTTCCCTTTCTTCTTGCCTGCAGTCGCAGCAGGCACCGGGGCTGCCTGGGCCGCGGCCGCAGCCGCCTTGGCAGCCCGCCCGCGTTTTGGAGGCGGAGGCGGAGGTGGAGGTGGTGGGGGCGCCAGCGGTTTCAGGAATTTCAGAATCTCGGTCCGCGAGTGCAGTTTCCCGTCTAGCAACAGCATGAATACATCGTGAGCAATCTTGGGATACTCCGGCATTTGCGGAGTGATGCGCAACTCCGTCATCTCGAGCAATGGCAGCTTCTGCTGCACCTGCCGCCACTTGCCGAAAAAGTTCTTGATCTTCTGCGCCACCGCTTGCTGCTTCGCCGTGACTTCAAGGAAAAGAACCATCTCCGGCCGCGCTTCCGACAGCAATTTCCACGTCCGGGCAGGCGTCGCCGCTTCTTTGCCGGTCAAGCGTTTGGCCAGATCCTTGGCGTTGTCTTCGAGATCCTTCCACGCCGCCACCAGATCCTTGCGCGGAATCAGCTTGCGCATGTCAGCAATATCTTTGGCGCCCAGGCGCGCGGTCAGGAAATACAACACCGCTGGCGAGGGATCCGGCGTATATCCCAGCTGATTCATCTGCTGCCGCGTTTTCATCAACTGCCCCAGCCCTGCACTGTCCACCTTTGCTGCGGACCAACGGGGATTGAGCACCTTCAGCAACTCTTCCTTTTCCAGCACGCGGACGATATGCAACGGGTCGTCCTCGTAGGCTAGCTGTTCAATCTCCTGCCCGATCGCCCGGTCGGTGATGTACTCGATGTAGTTATTTTCCTTGGCCGACTGAATCCGAGCCAGCGTGCGCTCCTCGATCGGCCAATGAAAACGCGCCGCAAAACGCGCCGCACGAATCAGCCGCGATGGATCTTCCATGAACGAATAGTTGTGGAGAATGCGGATCAGCTTGGCTTCAATATCCGCCGCCCCGTTGAATGGATCCATGAGTAAACCGCGCGACCCCGGATTCAGCGACAACGCCATCGCGTTGATGGTGAAATCTCTCCGCCGCAGATCTTCGATGATCGTGCCCGGCGCAATGATCGGAGGCTTCCCCGTCTTCTCGTAACGCTCCGTGCGAGCCGAACTGATCTCGGCGCGCACATTGCCAGGCAGCACAAGATAAAGGGTTTTCAGATCGTCGTCCGCCGACGCGATCACCGCCCCAGCATGTTCGAGTTGCTTTTGCAGCTTGAGGGGGTTGCCCTGAACCGTGAAGTCAAGGTCGCGAATGGGGAACCCGCTGATAATGTCGCGTACGGCGCCACCGGTCAGGTAAATGTTCATGCCCGCATCGCGGGCGATGTCCTGCACCAGGGTGACGCCCCGCTGCTGGTCCGGAGTCAGCCGGATTTCCATTGTGTAAATGTAATCAGCCATGCCTTATTCAGTTTTCAGAGTTACCAGGCTGCAATTCCCCGGGGTCGGCCGGAACAAGATTTCCACAGGGTCCACTCCCGCCTTCCCCGCGGCGTCCGGCACCTCTTACGTAAACTGCTCTGTAGACTAGACTTAGACGAGTTAAGATGGATGGCAGCAAACTACAGAAAATAACACAATGTTAACAATTTGGCTACTGTGAATGAGATGACTCACTATGTTCGAGCCAAAAGTGTGAGAATCTGATTAAGCTCACCGGCGGAAAGCCTCCGCCTGAGCCACTTTGGCCAATCCCCATGCCTTCCACTCACAAAAAGGTGGTGGTCCGGAAAATGGATCGCGATTCCATTAACGGCTACGTCGCTCCGGCCAATTTTGTGCGCGAAGGCAAGCTGGAATTGCTCAACACCGCGGGCAATGTGGTCACTATCGACTTGAAGGATATCAAGGTCGTCTACTTCGTGCGCGAATTCGGAGACGCCGACTCTCCCAGCCGCAAGACCTTCACCACTCGTCCGCGCACCGAAGGATTGTGGGTGCGGCTCCGCTTCAAAGACAACGAAGTCCTCGAAGGCATGATGCCCAACGACCTTTCGCTAGATACCGCCGAGGGCTTTCTCATTAATCCGCCAGACCTGCGCTCGAACACCCAGCGCCTCTTTGTGCCGCGCAGCGCGCTCGAGTCTCTAACCGTGCTGGCCGTGATCGGGGCCACGCGGCGTCAACGCCGTGGCGTCCCAGTCGACGCGGGACAGGTACCGTTGTTTGGGGAGTAGGGCTTGCTGACCGCGTCGACAATCCATGCCTATCCCCGCCTCAAAACTCAGGGCGTAATGCTCATCCAATTCGCCACGGTACTCGCAATTCTGATGATTGCCACCGCCTGTGGTGGGGGATCTAATTCACAGCCACCTCAGCAGACCACGGCCCCGCCGCCCCCCATCGCGCTCACCCGACTCAGCACTGACACCTTCACCAATCCTGGCAGCCAGCACGCCACTCAAGTGGAGGCCAGCGCCGCAGGGTCCGGCGGCAGCATTTTCAACGGCGGCGCATCCGACATCGGCTTCGCCACATCCACAAACGCGGCCCAGTGGATTAGCGGTCCCCTCCCAGGCATCACCATCTACGAGCAAGGTACATTTAACGCGGCCAGCGATCCCGTGGTAACCATCAACGCCGCCCATGCCACATGGATCATCTCTTATCTCGCCATCGCGAACGCAGACCAGGTGGCGGTAAGCCGATCCTCTGACGGGCTCGTGTTCGACAATCCCATTATCGTCAGCACCACGCCGGATTCCGACAAGAACTGGATCACCTGCGACAACACTCCCGCCAGCCCTTACTTTCGGCCAGTGCTACGTCGAGTGGGATGATGCTGGCAACCAGGACCTCATCTGGATGAGCAGTTCGACTGACGCGGCTTGAGCTGGGCGCCCCCGCGTAATACCGCGACCACACTGCCGGTATCGGAGGCCAACCTGTCGTTCAGCCCAATGGCACCGTCGTCGTACCGATCGAAAACGCCACAGGCCGCGAGATCCTGGCCTTCACCTCGACCAACGACGGCAATAGTTGGAATGCCTCTACGACAATTTCTTCGATCACCGACCATCTCGTCGCCGGCAGCCTGCGCACATCCGCGCTGCCCAGCGCTGCCGTGGACGCGGGACGGTCTACACCATCTGGCAAGACTGCCGCTTTCGCAGCGGATGCGCCGCCAATGATCTCGTGATGAGCACGTCAACCAACGGCGCGACCTGGACCGCTCCAGCCCGCATCCCCATTGACTCACTCACCAGCATCGTCGATCACTTCATTCCCGGCCTGGCCATCGAACCCGCAACTTCAGCCCGCACCGCGCACCGCGCCCTGACTTACTATTACTATTCAGCGGCGAACTGCGGCGCCTCCACCTGCGCGCTCTACACAGGATTCATTTCCTCGCCCGACGGCGGCAACACTTGAACCGCTCCCCAAACCCTGGCCGGGCCCATGTCCCTCCCATGGTTGCCCGACAGCTTCGCCGGCCTGATGGTCGGGTGATTACGTTGCCACCGCCTACTCCGGAGGCAAACGCCTTCGCCATCTTCGCCGCCGCGCAAGCGAACTCAGGAACTTTATTCGACGAATCCATCTACACCACAACCTCCGGCCTCACCGCCGCCCAACAAGCCGCGGTCTCCACCTCCGCCACCGAGCGACCCGTCCCCAACGCCCACTCCGACCACCCCCCGCCGCCAGTTCTACGATCAGGAACATCGCCACCCGATCCCGAATGACTCACTCCTGTAGAGCGGGCACTCCTGTCCGCTGCACTCAGCACGAGGACTCAACTCCCCGATTTATTTCCGCACCCTGAAAAATCTCCGGTCATACGGATAAGTTCGCTGCCACACCACTCCGATCCGTCCCGCATCCGGGTGCCGCGGATTCAACAACACATTCCATGTCTCCGGCAAAATGGCAGAAGGTACCTCGAGCAAAGCCGATTCCACGCTGCCGAGCCACTCATCTCCACGGCTCCGAGAGATCGCCAGATCGCCCGCCCAGCCCTCCGGCAACGACGCCAGATCAACCCGTCCAACTGCAATATCATCCGGCGTCTCCGCCTTGAGCAGGGTGTAACTCGCCGGCAATCGCGCCGCATCCAGTTCCAGATTCACCAGCACCTCAACCAGCGCCCCCGCCGGACTCCCCGCCAAATAAACAATGGGGCACCCCTGCGTATGCCAGCGCGCCGACACCAGCAATCCCCCGCCCCCATCCAACCCCTCGTGATTACTGATTCTCCAAAGAAACATGAAAGCGGTTGCCTAAGAATATTCTCAGGAAGCGTACCCGATGCACAGCACACCCCCGCGATACCCGCGTAGACCCGGACGCCTCCGTCCGGGTAGCCGAGCGCCATCCCGACCGCAGCGAAGCGGAGTGGAGGGACCTGGTGTTTCAGCTTTCCTCAACAACCGTCAATTCATTTCTACCAGGAACTCAATCCCATCACGCAAACATCCCCTCATCAATCTGCACCAACATCTGCTCCACCAACCGCCCGCCAGTTTCGGTCGACATCATCTGAATCGGACTCTTCCCTTCAAACCGCATTTTCGGCTCCCGCACCCAATCGAGCGCCGCCTCCGAATCCCCAAACGTGGCCTGCGCCCGCGCCAGGATCCGCGCCGTCCGAATCGCCCGGTCCGACTCCTCCCGCGACAGCTTCTGATGGCTGCTCTTCCGATGCTTGAAAGTCCGCCGATGAATCACCAGAGCATGTACCTCATCCCGGGTCAACCCATGCTTGGTCATCCGGCTGACGGTAGTCAGCGGCAACCCCCGCTCCGCCAAAGCCGCCAACTCCAACTCCGAAGCAAACCGCGCCCCCAACCACTCCCGCAAATATTCCCCCAAACTTTTCCCCGCTGGAACTGATATCGCCATAGCTGGTTCACCTATGGACATTATGCCATAAAAATGTGGGCGATTTGTACCTTATCCAAAGAAATCGCGCGCAACTCCATATATCTAAACCAATAATCATCGAGATCGTCCCCTCCACGTCGAGTGCGGAGTACAATACTGGCGTGGTTCGGAGGTCTTCGAAAATTCTTTCTGCGGTCGGTTCGCTAACGGCTTACTAAAAAAAATGCCTGCAATCAATGAACGAGTTTGGCAAGGCACAATGAAATGATAATGCCTGAGTTTTATACCAAGACCACCAACTACCCACTGGCCAGCTCTGCTCCGGGTTGGGCTTCCTCTGGTCGTCCTTTATCGCGGAACTGATTATCTGATTTTCGAATGAAGGGTAACCTCGTCGGGTTGCATTACCCCTGGCGGTTCGCCATCACAATGGACGTTGTCACCATGTTAATCGTATCGATGACCTGGTGGGGCCTTATGCTTTCTGGCTTCGGCAAGCACCGTCGCCCGAATAATGAAAATGGGGAACCCGGGCGGCCGGCCCACCCATTCTCCGCGACCAATAAATAGGTCGGGGGGGACGGGTGGCCCACCCGATCACGTTTCACGTCACTCTAGAGCGGGCCCCGTCCAAGCTTCGCTGGGGCGAGGTTTTTCGTCACCGACCGACTATGCTATACATTTTCAGGCAAACAACTAACTTCGGAATCTGTCCGACGCCTGAACCTGAGGGAACCAAGGAGAACAAATAGCCGCCTACGCCGGATTCACCCGTGAAACGACTCGCAACCCTGCCAAGTTCCCACCAGTTTCCAGAAGCACCCGGCTAAATTTCTCGCCCTTCATGGTCGTTCTGAAGTCCTCCGAAGGACCCAAATGCGAGGAAATTATCATCCTCGAATTCCCCGACTACGACGCGGGCAGGCCTGGTATCACAGTGCGGAGTATCAAGCCGCATGTGCACCGCTTCCAGGGAGGAGACTATCGTTGCATCCTCACCGAGGGCGTAGCACCCAATGATCGACGTTTCGGTGGATCACAGTGAACGGTCTAGCTCCCGACCCACGCATGATAAAGCTTAGGTGGCAATCGAATTCTATGGTGGGAGTTTCCTACCGCACGGCAACCCACGACACCACTCTCGAATATCTGGCCACGACCAAGATCGGCGAAAAGGGACAACTGCCCGTCCCCAAACAGTTTCATCAGGATCTTGGCTTGGGGACAGGCGTGCCCTTCGCCGTGTTGCGTCTGGGCGATGGCCTGATCCTTCTTCCCGAGCAGCGCCGCTTTGAGCATCTGTGCCAGAAGATACGCTCGAGCCTTACGACAAGCGGCCTGACGCCGACAGATCTGCTCGCCATGCTCCCCGAAGCCCGCAATCGCGTCTTTGCTCAGCATTACCGAAAGAGCCCCGCAACTCGTGTCTCTCGGCGCCGTCCCCGCAGCCAGCGCGGGAAGTGAGCGGTCAACGCAGAATCCGCCTGTTCCTCGACTCGAATGTCTTGACCGGAGCAATCGTGTCGCCCTGGGGACTCGACAAGGCCACGGTCTCGCTCTGCGCCGCCAAGGTCTGCAAACTGGTGCGGGCCGAAGTGGTCCGCGATGAAGTGCAGGAAAACCTTCTGCTCCACGCCGAGCGTTTACCATCAATCGATGCGGACCAATTGATTGACGACCATCACCGCCTGATCAAGCTGACAAATCCTGAACTGGTTCCCTACCCCGATAAAACGCCTGGTGCGTTCGAGCGACATCTAATCCGGCACGAAGCCGTCCCCGTGCTCCTCTCGGCAATCGCCAGCAAACCCGACGGACTGCTGACACACAACACCAAGCATTTCACCAAGGCGGTCGCCCAGCGGACATCATTACGCATCGCGACTCCAGCAGAGTTCTTCCGAGAGCTTTCGGCTTCGTTCCTGTAAACGCTGGCTACGTTCCCCTGGACAAAAGAGACCTTCCGCCAGGGATACCCTCCGCTGTAAGAATTCTGGCGAATGTACCATTTCGTAGAGAGTCAACCTATGCTCTAGAAACGTTTACGCGTGAGTAAATTCAACAGACTAGCGCTAGTAGTAGTTCCCCTCCCTGGCTACTCTGGCTAAAATGGGTGTGTTGCAACGGCGAGCAGTCTGACCCGATTGGATCGCAGCTGCAGCGGCCATTTCAGCTTGGGATCCCTTCATGAAGGAGTTGCGAACGTGAGGGCTCGCGCGGCAACAAATCACAATCGAAACCGGGCTGGAACTTTACCATCTGCCAAACTGCGTGATCCTGCAGGGAAGCAGGAATCCCTGATCGTAGCTGCTACCAAACTGTTTGCGCACCGCGGCTACGAGGCCACTCGGACCGCCGAGATCGCGGCTCGGGCGGGCTGCGCCGAAGGTCTCATCCATCGTTATTTCGGCGGCAAGAAGGGCCTCCTGCTGGCACTCATTCAGCAGCGGGTTTCGCAAGAAGTAGTGGAGTTGACCGACCAGCTGCCTCTGGCTCCTACGCTCGAAGAGGAAGTTCTTCATCTCGTCGACTGGGAAGTCAGGAGTATGTGGCACGATCGGGACTTCCTTCGGGTGATTATGTCGCGGGCTCTCGTGGAACCGCATGTGGGTAAAGTATTGAGTCAGGCGGGGCTGTCCCGGCACGTGCCGGCATTCGTTCAGCGGCTTAAGAATTTCAAGCCCCGCCGGCCGCTGTCGGAGGAAGAGATGGAAGGACTGGCCCAGTCGATCAAGACGATTGGGCTGGTGTTTGGCTTCATGCGGCCCGTCCTGCTCCAGCAAGATCGCCGAGCCGCCAGAAACATGGCAATCACAATCGCAAAGCTCATGGTCCGCGGCTTCTCAGAGTGCTGTCCCTAGCGTTGTGGGCCACCCTTTCTCTTCTGAGCATGGCGGTCTTATAACTTTTTCTCACTGCCTAAAATCAAGTCGTCCCGGTTAAGATAATGCCGTGGGAAATGTAACTCCGGCAGCGATCGCGGCCCTGGCAATTGAGCTCGCTCCGGCAGTGGCGTTTGGCCTTGCCGCAGAGCACATCACGCGAGCGGTTCAGCGTTGGTCGCTCGCCACTCGCATCGCCTTTCCAGCGTCGTATGTCTTGCCTTACGTTCTGGTTTCGGCCTCCCAGCACATCTTTCGATGGCGGTGGTTCGCGCTTTATGCGGGGCTGGCCGTGGTGGTCGCCTGGCTGCTCGGGCAAGCGGCGGCCGCCGATGCGGAGCAGCGCGGGAACTGGCGGGATGCCATCATTCTGCTGCTGCTGGGGCTAGCCGTCGATCTTCGCTGGTTCGACTCGGCGTGGCCTAACGGACTGCGCGCCCTGAACGAATTGCTCCTCGTGGACATCGGCTTGTATGGCTTTCTGGCCATTCGCGGGCTGAGTGAAACCGGCTTCGACTTTCACCTGCGCTGGAGTGACTGGAAAAGCGGGTTCCGTGAGCTGGCCTTCTTCACACCTGTGGTTTTGATCTTGGGGCGGGCGCTCGGATTCATCCATCCCCATGCCAACCTGCCGCCGGTGGGCACAGCGGCGCTGCGATGGCTGGGAATTTTCTGCTTCACCGCTGTGCCCGAAGAACTCTTCTTTCGCGCTTGGGTGCAGAACCTGCTCGAACGCCGGGTAGGGCGCCGGTCAGCGCTTCCGATCGCTTCGGTTCTCTTCGGACTGTCACACTTCAACAAGCGTTCGGCGCATTTCAATTGGCGCTATGTATTGCTGGCCGCCATCGCGGGGATTTTCTATGGACGAGCGTGGCGCGAACGCCGGCGCGTACCAGCCTCGGCCATCACCCACGCCAGCGTCGATTGGATATGGGGATTGTGGTTCTAAGCCCCGAGTCATCGCTACCAACACCTAAATCGCTTTTCCTAGTGCCCGTACGCATAAGCCGCCCCTGGGCCAGCGATGCTGCCGCTTGGATGGAAAAGGGTCCGACTGCGATTGTATTGCCGCTGATCGACAGGCTGAATGCGAAGGCATCGCCATGTCCCCATCCGATAGGATCAGATTCGCTTTAAACTTCGACGCTTTAAACTTCGAGGTTGTCTTCCCGCCAGTTTTGGGGATAACCGCCGAAACTTCCTACACTCATCATTCTGCGGCTTCCCTTCCCCATCTCTTCGCGCTATGCTAAGCCGGTTTCTTTTGGAGGGCATTCATGGCTACTCATACCAAACCTGAAAGCAAGGCCAGGAGTTTTGGCCAGAACATCGAGAGCGATCTGGCATCGAGATTTTTGCGAGTGGTCGAGACTGCAGCCATCGCTTCGGCCCGCACCATGGGCCAAGGCGAACGCAAACTGTCAGACCAGGTAGCCACCGAGGCCATGCGTCAGACCATGGACAACATTCCCATGCGCGGAACTATTGTCATCGGCGAAGGGGAACGCGACGAAGCTCCGATGCTCTACATTGGAGAGCAAGTGGGCGCGGAATTTCCCGACGGCCGCGAAGTGCCCGAGGTCGACATAGCGGTCGACCCTCTCGAGGGAACAAATCTCTGCGCTACCGGAGCGCCCGGCTCGATCACCGTCTTAGCCGCCTCCGAGCGCGGAGGCCTGCTGAACGCCCCCGATTGCTATATGGAAAAAATCGTGGTCGGCCCTTCCTGCAAAGACGCTGTAGAACTGGATGCGCCGGTCGCAGAAAACCTCAAGAACATTGCCAAGCGAATGGATCGCGACGTGGAAGACCTGGTCATTATCGTGCTGGACCGGCCGCGACACGAGAAGCTCATCGCCGATATCCGTGCCGCGGGCGCCCGCATTCGGCTGATCGGAGACGGAGATCTCTCGGCCGGCATCGCGGCCGCGGTCATTGGCACCGGGGTTCATGCGGTCATGGGTTCGGGCGGCGCCCCGGAAGGCGTGATTACGGCTGCCGCGATTCGCTGCTTGAACGGCTTCATGCTCGGACGCTTGGTCATCGACAAGCCCGAGTTGGAAGAGCGCATCGCTCGCATGGGCATCAAGGACAAGAATAAAATTTACGAGGCCGAGGACCTTGCTCCCGGCAAGCAGTTAATCTTCGCCGCCACCGGAGTGACCGAGGGCGCATTGCTGAAAGGCGTCCGCTTCTTCGGCGAAGGCACACGAACTTCGTCGGTGATTCTTACCTACCGCACCGGCAAAGTACGCTTCATCGACAGCATCCATTTGGAAAAAGGCCCGGATGTGAAAGTGAGGTTCGCGTAAGAAGAATCTACGAAAGACCTCCGGGTCGATTGACCTCATTCATCAATTCATCTAGAATAATCATCTAGATGTTTGAGGAGGTTCGTCGTGCGCACCATAGGGCTGTTTGAGGCTAAGCAGAAATTGTCAGAGATCGTCGAGCGTGCGGCCGAGGGCGAGCGGATCGGAATTACGCGGCGCGGCAAGCTGGCCGCCGTGCTCGGTCCGGCTCGGCCCTCGGCCAACCTCCAGGAAATCCTTAATGGGATCGAAGAAATCCGAAAGCAGGTTAAACGGCCAAGAGGCTTCAGCGTGAAGAGCCTGATCGAGGAAGGCAGAAGATGAAGCGCTTTGTGCTCGATGCCTCCGTTGCATTAGCTTGGCTTCTGGACGATCCCGTGCCTACCTACGCGCTGCATGTCAAGCGCACGCTTCGCACCATCCGACCACTAGTACCACCGCTCTGGATTCTCGAAGTGGCCAACGTTCTGGCCGTTGGCGAGCGACGCGGTAATCTCACTGCCGACCAGGTTGTCCGCTCTATGAGCCTGATCGAACAACTGCTGGGAGAAACGATCGAGACAATTTCGTCGGTCGTCACTTTTCGCCAGATTCTGACAACCGCACGTTCCTTCCGCCTAACTGCCTACGACGCGTTCTACCTTGAGATCTCCCGAAGTGCGGGCGTGCCCCTGGCAACTCTCGACCATGCTCTACGTGCTGCGGCTCCGCGGGCGGGTGTTGAGCTTCTTTCCTGAATTGAAGAGCCCACCCGGACTTCTTTTTTCGATGTCGATTTTCGACCCACCCGTTCGTCTATTCAACCAACAGGGGACATCAATCAAAATCAAGCCTCCCCCAAACCAAAGAGGAACTATGAAGCTACACGTATTGTCAGCAACAATCCTTGCTGCTCATCATGACCGCGGCGGTGCGGGCCAATGACAAGCCCAATACTGCCGACTCTACCGCTGCATTCGCACAACTCAAGAGCCTCGCGGGCGACTGGGAAAGTAAGGCGCCGGACGGGAAAAAGTCCCACGCCCGCTATGAGGTTATATCCGCCGACTCGGCGGTAGTCGAGCATTTTGAGAGCGATGAAATGGGCCCGGCCAACGCCCTGGTCACCGTCTACTACCTCGACGCCGACCGCCTGCGCCTGACCCACTATTGCATGGCACACAACCAGACGCGCATGCAGGCTGAGTCGTTCGATCCATCCCCCGGCGAATTGCGCTTCGCATTCCTGGACGCGACCGGTATGTCGGGTCCGGAAGCGGGGCACATGCACAATGCAACTCTCCGCTTTGTTGACGCCAATCACTTCACCGCCGACTGGCAATTCCTCGAAGGCGGCAAACCAAGAATGACCAAATCCATGCAGTACACTCGAGTGCGCTAGGAGAAAATTGTGGCGAAATACATGCTGTTACTCTACGACAACCGCGCGAACTGGGCCGACATCAGCCCCGACGAAATGCAGAAAGCCATTCAAAAGTACAAAGCCTGGGACGACAAGCTGAAGAAGCTCGGAATTTATGTGTCCAGCCACAAGCTGGCCGACGACGCTGGCAAGGTCCTGCGCGGGCGCAACCAGGCACGCGTCACCGACGGCCCTTACAGCGAAACCGAGGAAGTCCTTGGCGGTTACTTCATGATCGAGGCTCCGACCTACGACGACGCCGTCGGCCACAGCCGGGACTGCCCGCATCTGGAGTACGGAGGCACGATCGAAGTGCGCCAGGTCGACCCGATGGTTGGTAGCGCATAATGATGCGCGGGACTGAGCCGCAGACGGTCGAGGTAGGCGATGCCTGCGTAATGGTGGACCATCTGTTCCGCAGCCGCGCGGGACAGATGGTCGCGTATCTGACACGTCTGCTCGGGCCTGAGCATCTCGACTTAGCCGAAAAGTAACGCAGGAGGCGTTGCTCAAGGCGTTGCAGCACTGGCCGTACTCCGGCATTCCTCAAAATCCTGCAGGCTGGCTCTTTCGTGTGGCCCGCAATGCGGCGCTCGACGCGGTTCGCCATCGCACGCTGGCCGGAGAGAAATCGACAGAGCTGGCAGCCGAGCATTTCAGAAACCCCGACGCATCTAGCGCAGACGATGAACTGGAAGAGCACCTTCGCGACGACGAGTTGCGCATGGTGCTGATGTGCTGCCATCCGACGCTGCCGCAGGATGCGCACGTAGCCCTAAGCCTGAAAACCGTGGGCGGCTTCAGCGTGCGGGAGATCGCCGGCGCATTTCGCGCTGACGAAGCCACTATCGCACAACGCCTGGTACGAGCCAAGCGGCAGATTCGGGAGATGCGTGTCCGCTTCGAACTGCCTGCGGAGAAGAACTGGGCGCGCGCCTCGACTCCAAGCTCGAGGTCATCTACCTGATGTTCATCGAAGGTTATGCGGCGCAGTCGGGCGAGGACCTGGTGCGCCACGACCTCTGCGGAGAAGGCTTACGTTTGGGCCGGTTGCTGGCGACTTCATCCGTGGGCACGCCGCAGACGCACGCCCGGGTTGCGCTCATGGCATTTCAAGCCGCCCGGCTCCCAGCGCGTGTCGACACCGCCTGCGAGCTCGTACTGCTGGAAGATCAGGATCGCCGTCAGTGGGATCGGATTCTGATCGCACTGGGCTTTGATCATTTCACGAGTGCGCGGAAGGAACCGAAGTTACTCCGTACCACGTACAAGCCGCGATTGCCGCAACCCACGCTCGCGCCCAAGACGGGCGCGCAACCGACTGGAGGCTGATTCTCGAACTGTACGACCAATTGGTCGAACTGAGTGCATCGCCGGTGGTGGAACTGAACCGCGTGGTCGTCGTGGCCAAAGTGCATGGGCCGGAAGCAGTATTGGCAGCGCTGCGCCCACTCGAAGGCAATCGCTCCTTGCGCAACTACTACCTGCTTCCAGCGGTTCAAGGGCAGCTGTTGCTGGATATCGGGGACAAGCCACGGGCATCTGATGTTTTCGTCAGGCGCTCGAGCGCCCAAGCTCCGAGCCCGAACGAAGATTCTTACAGCGCAAGCTAAGCGAAGCATCGTAGCGCCGACATCCTGCCGGCCGTCCAGGTGGGCGTCTCGGCCGCCTACGCTACTCAAATTGCTTCTTTACCTCCGTCGGAACTCTCGGCTCCGAAGGAAAATCTTGCGAGAATCCCTTGAACATTGCCACTGTCTTCTCGGCTCGCTTGGTGCCATCATGCACTGCGATCTTGTGAGGCTTGGCCGGCGAGTAGCCTTCCCACAGCGAAACCCCGGCGTAGACCCCGTCTTTGCGCAGGATGTAGTAGGTCATGTCCACGAACCGCAGCTTGGCCATATCACCGTTGTAATTGCGGACGATGCGTTTGAGCGCGTCCATACCGGCGTCGAGCGGCGACATGCCGTGGCGCATGTTCTCAACGATCGTGTGCGCGCCCGCGACCTTGATGTTCTCTTCCCCGCTGCCAGTCGCGCCCGCCGAGCCCACGTCCTGATCGGTGTAGCAACCGGCTCCAATAATAGGAGAATCCCCCACACGTCCCGGCAATTTGTAAGCCAGCCCGCTGGTGGTCGTGCAACCCGAAATCTCACCCTTCGCGTTCAGAGCCGAGCAATGAATCGTGCCCGTAGGCGGAAACAAAACCTTGTGTACCGCCTCCTCTCGCAACTCGGGCGCGATGCCGAGATTAGCCGCCCACTCTTCGAGACGTAGAAAACGTTCCCGCATACTCTCCGATTGCGGCTTCGTGTCCGGTGTGACATCCGGAGGCTGCCAGTGCGGATCGTCGAGCCCCGGTCCCCACCAATCTTCATTCGAGTGATACTCCTTCCAGAGCAACCAGATCTTGCGCGAGTGGTCAGTCAGCAGATTCTCCCGTGGAAAGCCGACGGCCACGGCAAACCGTTCCGCGCCCTCGCCCACCAGCATCACGTGCCCGGTATGCTCCATCACAGCTTTCGAAACCAGCGAAACATTCTTGATATTGCGTACCCCGCCGACCGACCCCGCCCGCCTCGTGGGCCCATGCATGCAGCAAGCATCGAGTTCGACGACGCCTTCCTCGTTGGGTATGCCACCAAGCCCGACGCTGGTGTCATTAGGATCGTCCTCCGGCCCCTTCACCACGCGCAGCGCCGCGTCGAGCGTGTCTCCGCCGCCCGCCAGAAATGCGTAGGCAGCATCCAGATAATTGAAACCGTTATTCGCACAAACGATGATCGGGCGCTTGCCCGCCGAGCTCGGCTTAGGACTCGCGGAGTCCTGCGCCCCACTCGCAACCGGCAACCCCACCGATAACGAACTCACAACAGCCGTAGCCAGAAAGTCGCGCCGCGAAACCGTCATCAATCCCCCAGAAAGCAAGCGTTGGAAAACGTCCGCCAGAATAGCATGAGCATACGACGCTAATACCACTATGACAGACCGAAGGGAGAAACCCGCCACGGTTTACAACTTTGATATTTGGAATGGAATTGCGACCGGACGCCTGAATGGCCCTCACGCCAATTGCCGAAGGGCATTGACGTGAGGGCACCGAGAAAATGTTAATGGGCGAACCAATTTCCGCTGGCTTACGGCGTACGGATAAATCCGTGCTCAACGACCGCGGAGTCAAAATAGATACCAACGATGATACCGCCAGGGTTTATCCCAGCCGCATCAGTGAAGATGGCTCCGGGGAAGTCGAACGACGTGAAAACGCCATTGCTCAGCAAAAAAGCATGTCCAACGCCTGCAGTATCGTTGTATTCCCCAACAATGTCGCCCTTGGGGTTATTCGCTCCAGCGAACGTCGATATAGCGCCCGGAAAATCAATCGTGGTGAACGCCCCATGGGACAGCAGGTATCCGTGACCCACTCCCCCGCTATCCGTGTACGCACCGACGACTGCGCCCGATGGGTTCACCGTGCTGGCACTGCTGCTGACTGCGCCGGGCGGATCGAAACTTGTGAAGACGCCTTTCTTGGACTTTACAAAACTGTGGGTAGTCCCGCTCGCGCACGAAGCCACAACGCAGGACTCTCCTGACATTTCACCCGAGGGGTTAACGCTTGTGAGAACGGTTCCAGCCGCGCCCGGGAAGTTGACCGTAGTGTATTGTCCCCCCTTCAGAATGAAACCGTGGCTGGCGCCACTCGCGTCGAGGTAGCCGCCCACGATAACTCCCTGCGGACTGATCCAGTTGGGGGTTGTCGAGGTGGAGCCCGGAGGATCGAACGACGTGAATACGCCCTTCTTCAACACGAAACCATGAGTGACACCAGATGCGGTGTAACTACCGATGTTCGTGCCCTCCGGATTGGGACCGCCATTTAGAGTGGTGGCAGTCGCGCCAGGAAAGTCAATAGTCGTATAGACCTGTGCCGACGCGATCGACAATGTTGCAAATGCAACACTGATCGCGCACATTGCCACGAAGCGAAATACCTTAATCATGGGATTTTATCCTCCTGGTTTTTGTCGAAGTGGCGGACCGAAAACGCTGGTGAATGCCGGTCCCACGGTTCGGGTACGCCGTGAGCGTTTGCGTGCAACGTTTTGCCTAGGTTGGGATGTTCGTTTTTGACTTGGGAGACTGAAAGCGCTTTACTACCGACTCGCCTGCTCGGTCCTCCCGTCACCGTTCAGCCTGTGGGAGAATTCCTTGGTCTGAGCGCAGGACCGCCACAAAAGATAGGCAAGCAATTTTGGGATACCATCCTGAGCAATTTCCCCACAGATACGCTGCCTTCTGTGCAATGCTTAGGCAATGCGGTTGCCATGAATTCCACGAGATTAGTGAACGAAAGAGTTGTTTCTTAATAACTAGAAAAGGGGTAGTCGGTTAGCTCCTCTTTTGACCTAGAATAGTGCGGTGTTGGTGGCTGGGCAGGATTACCCAAGGACCTATCGTGAGTTCGTAAGGATGTTCCCCGACGATGCAGCGTGTGCCACCTATCTGGAACGGCTACGCTGGCCGGAAGGATTCGTCTGTCCAGCTTGCCGGGTAGCGGCAGCGCCGTGGCGCCAAACGCGGGGTCGCCTGGTCTGTAGCGCCTGTCGACACCAAGCGTCGGTGAGCGTAGGGACGATCTTCGATAAGACGCGAACACCGTTGACGACGTGGTTCGAAGCTGCCTGGCATGTGACGACGGCCAAGAACGGTCTTTCGGCCAAGACACTCGAACGAACGTTGGGTACGAGCTATCGGACGGCGTGGGCAATGTTGCAGCGCTTTCGAGTCGCTATGGTAGGCACCGAGCGAGACCGGTTGTCTGGCGAAATAGAGGTTGATGAAACTCTCATTGGAGGCGTCGAACGCGGCGGAAAACGTGGCCGTGGCACGAACAAGTCGCTCGTTGTCATCGCCGTCGAAATCAAGCAACCCAAGGGGTTCGGCCGAGTGCGCATGCGTCATGTTCCCGATGCTTCGGGTGCTAGCCTCACGCCTTTTGTTTGCGACACTGTGAGCCCAGGAGCGACCATTCTGACAGACGGCTGGGGCGGGTACAATGACCTCCCCAAGCACGGATACACGCGCAAGAAGACCATTGTCTCGTCATCGGATGACCCGGCCCACGTTTCGATGCCCGGCGTGCATCAGATCGCCAGCCTGCTCAAGCGATGGATCCTCGGCACCCACCAGGGATCCATCGTTCCCGAACACTTGCAGTCCTACCTGGAGGAGTTCACCTTCCGCTTTAATAGGCGAACCTCAATCACGCGTGGGCTCGTTTTCCGGAGACTCCTCGAACAGGCGGTAGTCACGGGGCCGATCACCGAAGCGAACGTCACCCATGGCTACAACTGGATGAGATCTCAGGTTAATGGGAGGAGGAGCTAACCGACTACCCCATTAACTAGATACAGCGGTTATGGAAGGAACGAAAAGCCAAACCTACTAGTTTTTAGAGAATTGTAGCGTCGCTCTACCAAATAACGGAGGCGGCGTCTCATGCGGAGTGTCGAGGAGCATACCGCTTTTGGACGCTTGACGGAGAAGCAACGCAGTGGAATTGAACTCCACCGGCCGAGCCGCATCCGCAGGCACGTGCGCGGCACCCCAGATCTAAGCAAGCTTTCCGGCGAAGGCCTATACCCTAAGACGTTCTTCAGCCGGGGCAATCGGCCGGAGGGCAAAACCTTTAACCCTCGCGTTGTCAATTCGGAACCGCAGCCGCACAGGCCGCGCAAAACACTCCCGAATTGGAACCGAGCCCGCACCCAGACGACCCCAGACGCCCCCAGGCGCTTTCTCTGACCTCACCCTTCTACTTACGATAACATCTATAGAAAGCGATTCCCTATAAGATAATCTGAGATCCTTGACAATCGACCCATCGACGAGCAGTTCCAAAACGGAACTGAGGTTAGCTGGCACGACGCTAACTCCAATGTTTCCAAGATTTTGCCTGTAACTACCTTAAGAACCATAGACCTAGAAGGCGAGAAAAACCAGTCCTTTGTTTTCTATATTTTAGGCAAAAAGACATAGTTTTCTTGAGGGAGATATTGCACCAAAATATGTGCATGTGAACTAGGATTCGGGCGTCCACGGTTACGCCAGGGTTGTCAATTTTTCAGGACGCCACGCGCAGGCCTCCGCCTTTGCTTTGATCGGCACGGAAGCGTAGCAGAGCCGCGATGTTTCCGGCGCGATCAAACTCGGGATCGTCCTTCACGTAGAACAATTCAATGTCGCGGCGGATGGCGGCAGGAATGATGGCTTCGATTACGTCTTCGATTTCGCGGGTTTCGTGGCCGCAGGCCGGGCAGTGCCGCACCATATGCGCGTCGAGATGGCCGCAATTCGTGCACTCTACTGCGAAATGCGAGAACGTATCGCCGATTAGCAAGGTTTGCACTTCGCCTAGCTCGAGCGACTTTAACACTCGACGCAGCCCGGTCACTCCGCGGGCGTTGCTCTTGGCCTGACTGATCGCTTCTCGCGCCAATTCTTTGCAACGCTGATCAAGCGATTCGCGCAGAATGCGGCCAGCTTGCTCGCGTATCTGCTCATTGGTGATCCGAGTGAGATCGGACGCGAAGTGGCCCAGCAGTCGCTGTTTCACGTAAGGATGCAATTGGGCTTCGAGCTCGTGCCAACTGGTTTCGTGGCATCCGACGATCAGCTTCTCGAATAGTCCTTTCTCGAGAGCTGCGCTTAAGTGCTCGGCCACGCTCTTGAAGTGATGCAGGGCTTCGTCGTTGACCCGGCGCTGCGCATGCCCGCCGTCGTATCCCGCGTAACCGTCGCTGCGGCCCTGACGAGCGGGTGGCGTGCGGAACTTTCCTTCACGCTCTTTGAGTTCATCCAGCCGGAGATCGAACAACCGCGCCTTTTGGCGATCGACGAGTGCGACCCAAAGACGAGGCTGGGCGCCAAGTAGCAAGGCCAGCGGCTTCAAGTGGAATTGGCGGTTCACGAAGAGATGGGTTCCCGGCAGTTGCGAAGGCAGATCGAACTCGCGCCAGAAATTGCGGCTGCCGCAGGCAAATACGGCTCGAGCGCGCGCCTGGTTGCCGTGCAGATTCTCGGCCAGTTCGAGGATTCGATTCAAGTCGGCCCGCGTGCTGCCGTTCTTGCTGGTCTTCTCCGCCTCGCGCAAGGCTCGGCGAACCAGATCTTTCGCGAGAATGGTTTCTTCGCGATGCGCTTTGTTCTGTGGGGTGCGCGGCTCGAAATAGAAACTGAGCGCCGAGCCTTCGTCGCCTTTGGTGTGGAATTGAGCTAACTCACGGATGTCTTCGCGGGTAATCATCACGATTTCTCCCGAGTGCTGTCGATGGTTCACCCTCTTGCTGATGCCCGAGGCCTCTCCGGCTTTGGCTTGAACCGGTTGGCCAGCGGCGCCAAGTGGCGCAAATGTTTGCGTGCCAACTCAATGGAGCTTCGCACCTCGTCCGGGTTGCGGTCGGTGATGACGCCGATTTCATCCAACGAAAATCCCTCGATGGCGTGCAGGATAAACGCTTCGCGGTCGGAGCGGTTGGCACCTTCGAGGGCAAACTGCACCAGCGTGACCATTTCGTCGGAGGAGGCGATGTCTTCAGGCGTGGATGCGCGCCGGTCTGCAATCACGTTTTCCCCGGTCAGAGTTTCGTCTGGCTGATGGAACTGGAGTTCAGGCTCGTCACTGGCGCGGACGTTGGGGCGCCGGGCGGAATCCTCGAGATGAACCGAGAACAGGCTCTCCGGGCGTCGGGCGGAGAGATCCTCGATGGAGCGGAGCGCCAGGCGGTAAAGCCACGGCTCGAGGGCCAGGCTTTCGGGCTTCTCGGCCCCGTTGGTCCCATTGCTGAGTGCGCGCGCGATGGCTTCGTCGATGACTTCTTCTTTGGTGACGGAGTCGGACGTGATCTCCTCGGCAGTTTCCCGGAAATAGAGTTCGCGCTCGACGAAGCGTTCCAGGCGGCCGAGACTGGCATTCACGTAGGTACGAATGTCATCGGATGACGCGGTCGGAACGCGCACGGCTGCAACTGTATCTTCGAAGGCAACTCGCGACTTAGGGCGGAAATCCGGTACGCGCCGGCGCTGCCACTTGTGCGAGTTGCGCAACAGGTCTTTGTGTTTGCTGACCTGCTGCAGCAGGTCGTCAAAGGCCGCCTTCACGGCCGACGCGGCGGTCGAGGCAGATTTCTGCACTGCCATCTGGCCGGAGGGCAAGCGCAGGTTCAGCGATACCGTGGTTCCCTCACGTGGCGAATTCTGTTCGACAACGCCCTTCAGATGCACCAGTTCGGGGCGGAAAACCTGTAGCCGCTTGCGCAGCTTTTCGATCAGGTGGTTGATATCTTTTTCTATGTCTGGAGATTTGCGAACTTTATAGCTGATGTGGACATTCATCTCAGGCCTCGGATCACGGAAGAGATTCCGTGAAGATTTCCGGTTCCTTACAAGCCGATTCTACACCCGCTGTGAAGCGGGAATGCAAAATTAAGGGGAGGATGCAAAATTAAAGGACTCAAAAATTAATCACTGATGACTGCAGTACAGCGCTTCAGATGGATGCTTTGTCGACTTAGACCGCGACCGTGACCGATGTCTCGCTCCGGATCACAGGCCGGTAGAGGGTGTCGCGCTCGATGGGCTCGCGTCCGGCTTCGCGGATCAGGCGTACCAACTCTTCGCGGCGCATGCCTTGTGGGGTAGTCGCGCCAGCGTCATGGTAGATCTTTTCTTCGATGACGGTTCCATCGATGTCATCGGCGCCGAAGCGTAACGAAATCTGTGCCATTTTGGCCGTCACCATCTGCCAGTACGACTTAATGTGCGGAAAGTTGTCGAGCACCAGACGACCCACAGCGATCTGCTTGATATCGAGCATGCCCGTCGTCTTTGGCAGATGTTGTAACGGCGTGTTGTCGGGGTGAAAAGCCAGTGGGATGAAGGTTTGGAAGCCGCCGGTTTCGTCTTGCAGATTGCGCAGCTTGAGCAAATGATCGACCCGGTCTTCGTCGTTTTCCACGTGGCCGTAGAGCATGGTCGCGTTCGACTTCAGACCGATCTGGTGAGCGAGCTTCGCGGTCTCCAGCCATTGGTCGCCATCGATTTTGTGGTCGCAAATGATGTGGCGCACCCGGTCGGCGAAAATCTCAGCACCGCCGCCAGGCAGCGAGTCCACGCCTGCGGCTTGTAACTGCTCCAGCGTCTCGCGAGTGGAAAGCTTGGCGCGTTTTGCCAGATATGCGACCTCGACCATGGTGAAAGCTTTCAGGTGTACTTGCGGAAAGCGCTGCTTCAGGCCGGAAATCAGGTCGAGAAAATATTGAAATGGCAGATCAGGATGCAAGCCACCGACGATGTGGAACTCCGTAACCGCTTCAGTGTAGCCCGAAGCAGCCGTCTGGAATGCTTCCTCGAGGGCCATGGTATAAGCGCCCGGCGTGTCTTTCTTGCGGCCAAAGGCACAGAGGCGGCAGGCGGCCACGCAAACATTCGTGGGATTGATGTGGCGGTTGACGTTGAAGTACGTCTTGTCGCCATGCATGCGCTCACGCACGGAATTCGCCAGCCAGCCGACGGCAAGGATGTCTCCGGAGCGGTAAAGCGTGAGCGCGTCGTCGGCACTCAGGCGTTCCTGGGCGAGAACTCTATCTTTGATGGCGTAAAGCCGGCGGTCGTCGGTCTGAAACGCGTGACTCTGAAAGCCATGACTCTCGATCGCGGGGCTCTGTGATTGGTGCGCGCTAGACATCTGATTCGATCATACCGCACAAAAGCGGCGAAAGTCACAGCTTCAATAAGAGCACGAATAAGGATATGCAGTAAAGCACGAAGTGGTGTCTTCCGGGACACAGCGTCTACCCAGAGCGACAGCCCGCGACCCAGCACGTCCACAAGAAGCGCGTTTCGCAAGTAGGTTGCGCCTGGCACCCGAGTTGCTTCGCCCTCTTAGGCAACGGCGATTTATGATCCAAGGAATTCGCAAGGAAATCATGCGAAAAACACTTTTATCAATTTCGATTGTGATGTTTTTGATTGGTGTCACTGATGGTCAGACCGGTGCGCCAGGCAAGAAATTCGAGAATCTATATCTATACTTGACCATGACGATCCTGCCTGAGTGGACAGTGGGTCCGTCTGTAGATCAGACCTTGAATATCGTCCATGGAAAATATCTCTTATCGATCAATCCGATATTTAGGCACGCGAGCGGCGTCACTGGAGGGAGGCTTTCAGAGATCGTCGGCGGAATGCCAAGCGTCGATGCGGTCATGGGCAAGGTCGATCAACCAGCGGGTGGCTTCGAATGTTTTCAGGCGTCGGCTAAGGGCATGACCGTCACTAAAGTGATAAGGTTGAGCGACCTCTACACCGACAGCTCCAAGTCTCAAAATGGATGCACCTTCCCGTCCAGTGATCAGCCGGTTTGGTTTGGTTCGCTCTTCGGCGGCGAAGGCAGGGAGTGTGAGTACAGCATTACGCCAACCTATGACACGACCGATGTTAATCGCCTGCCGAAGAAAGGCAGTCCGGAGCTCAGACACGTATTCAGTGAGGTGGTCGCGATGCTCAAGACTTTGGATTTGAAGCCTCCACTCCTCATTTCGAAGGTCGATCCTCCATCGGCTCCTCCCGGCGTATCCGTCGCGATTTACGGTAGTGGGGTTAGCGTCCCGAATTTCAATGTCGCCGTGCGCTTCAGTGATTTCCCAAGCAATCCCATGCCAGCCCCTGTTATAGCTGCGGATGGAAAATCCCTGACATTTGACAGCGGTTTCACATCGACCGGCAACACCGTGAAGATTGGCTCCGCCGTGGTAAACGACCTTTCCTCCGCTGACGGCAAAACGATCACACTCAGGCACCGGCAGCCTCTGCGGGATAGGTTGATTCCTGTTATTCGGACTTACAAAGCGCCCGTCTCGAATGCTAACGGAGAGAGAGCAATTCGATAACCTTCGATTACCGATAGATGAAGTTTTGCAGAAAGCTGCTCGAGGACGTGGTGGAACTCCCCCGGGACGGCGCTGGTAACGCGGGCACGCATGGGCACCTCACTTCGTTAGGGATGACAGGATAAGGATTGAGCACGTCACCGATGCAGCAGTAAATCTCCCGCCACGAAAAAGAAGAACACTACCGAGATCACACCGTTCATGGTGAAGAATGCGGCGTTGAGTTTTGAAAGATCGCGGGGTGAGACCATCGAATGCTCGTAAGTGAGAAGCAGCGCGACAGCTAGGACTCCCGCAATTGCAAGCTTTCCCAATCCGAAGACGGCAACCAGGCTGAACAGCAACAAAATCATAATCAGATGAAAACATCGCGAGATCCAAAGTGATTTGCGGATGCCGAAATAGCGTGGAATCGAGTGCAGACCGGCCAGTTGATCGAAGTCGAAATCCTGACAGGCGTAAAGCACATCGAAGCCGGCGCCCCAGAAGGTGACAGCGGCAGTAAGCAACAGGATCCGCGGATCGAGCGAGCCGCGGACGGCGATCCAGGCAGCGGAAGGCGCTATGCCCATGGCGAAGCCCAAAACTAGGTGAGACCAGCGAGTGAACCGCTTGGTGTAGGAGTAGAGCAAAACCACGGCCAGCGCGAACGGAGAAAGAATGAATGAAAGCCGATTGAGCTGCGAGGCTGCAAAAATAAAAAGGGCGCATGACACCAGCACGAATGTGATCACGAAACCGGGGGTGAGCCTGCCGGCAGGAAGGGCGCGAGTTTGGGTTCGCGGGTTGGCAGCGTCAATCGAGGCGTCGGCGAGGCGATTGAAAGCCATCGCCGCCGATCGAGCCGTCACCATTGCGATGATAATCCAGGCCAATGCATGCCCGCTCGGGAGGCCATTTGCCGCGAGCATGGCGCCGCAAAGCGCGAACGGAAGCACGAAGATGGAGTGCTCCCATTTGATCATTTCGAGAGTTACGCGCAGGTTGTGAAGAACGGGCACCAGTAAATTGTAACCCTGGATACCTTTGCGAGTACCTTCCCTCATTGCATTCCTTTGTGAACCTTCGTGTGTTTTGTCGTTATGGCTGTTAAGAGCATCAACCACAAAGGACCCGAAGGTTCACGAAAGAACAAAGAGCGGAACTGCTACCATGCTGAACGATATCCTTCGCTGCCAATCAGGGGGACGAATCGGCATCCTTCCATACTGGTGACTACCGGCTGGCCTTCGTGCTTTCGTGCTAACTGTAATTCTTGGGCATGCGCTGGACCCACCGGGATCACCATGCGTCCGCCCTCGCGTAGTTGTTCAAACAGTGGCGGAGGAATCTGCGGTGCGGCTGCGGAGACGACAATGGCGTCGAAGGGTGCGTGATCAGCCAGACCGCGGCTCCCGTCGCCGACGAGCACTTCCACGTTGTTGAAACCAAGCCGGGCAAGTGTGTCTCGTGCAGAGCGGGCGAGCGCCTCGTGCCGCTCCACCGAGTACACCTGCCGCGTGAGTTCCGATAGCAGAGCGGTTTGATAGCCCGAGCCTGTACCTACCTCCAGAACTGTATCCGACGGATCGAGCGCCAGAGCTTCTAACATAAGGGCGACGATGTAAGGCTGAGAGATGGTCTGGCCCTCGCCGATCGGAATCGGGTGATCTTTGTAGACCTGGTCGCGATGCTCCTCGGAAACAAATTCATGACGGGGAACGTGAAACATCGCCGCGAGCACGCGCTCGTCCCGGATTTCGCGAGCGCGCAACTGCGACTCGACCATGCTCCGGCGTTGCGTGAGGAAAGAATCGATTTGGGTCTCTGCCACCATGGTTCGGTAGCTTTCAGAATAGCGCGAATCTTCACGCGAACTCGCGAATCAACTCTATATTACGTTTCTAGTAGTCGTCTTATAAATGATTTCCAGGCTCCGATGGCCGATCCTCAGGGGCTGAAGCCCACTGTTTACGAATTCGGAGCGGCACGACTGAAGTCTTGCCCTTCCCCCAGAATCATTTGTCAGACCAGTTTCTAGTACCATGCATTTGAAAACTTTTGAGGATAGACCGGTGAGTGATACAGAACGATATGCCCCGGGTTGGCCGGGGATTCCGCCGCGCTGGACGTCCAGCGCGAAGAGTGGCGTGGGCACGGCCCTGAATCAGCACAGCCGGGTTTGGTTCACCACCAGCCATGGCATCCTGAACGAAGTTTATTACCCTCGCGTGGACCAGGCTTGCACGCGTGACATGGGATTGATCGTTACCGACGGCACAAGCTACTTCTCCGAAGAAAAACGCCATTGCAAGTTCGAGAACATCCCGGTCGCGCCCGGGGTTCCCGCCTACGAGTTGATTAATACGGAGCTGCAGGGACGGTACAGGATCGAAAAGCAAGTGCTGACGGATCCCTATCGCAACGTCGTGCTGCAGAAGATTCGCTTCATCCCGTTCCGGGGAACGCTCGGTGACTACCATCTATATGCTGTGCTGGCGCCGCATCTTGCCAACTGGGGATTCGGCAACACCGGGTGGGTGGGAGATTACAAAAGCGTTCCCATGCTGTTTGCGGAGCGCGATGACTGCGGCTTGGCCTTTGCCTGTTCGACTCCGTGGAAGAAAATGAGCGTGGGCTTCGTCGGATACTCCGACGGTTGGCAGGATCTCTCGCAGAATTTCAAGCTCACGTGGGACTACACTCGCGCCGAGAACGGCAACATCGCCATGACGGGGGAGATTGATTTGGCCGCGTGCGAAGGGGAGTTCGTAGTCGCTGTGGGTTTCGGCGGTATCTGGTCAGAGGCTGGACAACAGGTGCGATCGACCTTGCTCGACTCCTACGACGACCTTCACAAACGCTATGTAGGGCAGTGGGAGACATGGCATGAAGGCCTGATGAAATTGGATTCTGTCCCACGTGAGCGTGACCTGTACCGCGCCAGTGCAGCGGTGTTGCGCACCCATGAATCGAAAGACCTGCTGGGAGGTGTGATTGCGAGTCTCTCCATTCCGTGGGGCTTTAATAAAGGCGATGAGGATCTCGGCGGATACCATCTGGTCTGGCCGCGTGATCTGGTCGAAACCGCGTTCGGATTCCTGGCAGCGGGCGCGGAGACCGACGCGGTTCGCGTGCTTCGATATCTTGAGTCCACGCAGGAGGCCGACGGACATTGGGCTCAGAACATGTGGTTAGATGGGCGTCCGTACTGGATGGGCCTGCAGATGGACGAGGCCGCGTTTCCCATTCTGCTTGTGGACTGCCTGCGGCGGAACTGCCCGTCTACGTTAGGCGACTTGAAGCGCTGGTGGAATCTGGTTCGTCGCGCGGCTGGGTTCCTGGTCCGCAACGGGCCAGTTACGCAGCAAGATCGCTGGGAAGAAGACGCGGGCTATTCGCCGTTCACGCTGGCGGTGGAGATCTCCGGATTGCTGGCGGCGGCGGATATAGCGAGCCTGGTTGGAGAGAAGGCCATGGCGGCGTACCTGCGCGAGACGGCGGACAATTGGAATGACAACGTTGAGCGCTGGACCTACGCCACCGGCACGGACCTCGCGCGACAGATCGGCGTGGAATGCTATTACGTCCGAATCGCTCCGCCGGAGACGGAGTGCGCGCCGTCTCTCACTGACGGATTTGTACCCATAAAGAACCGGCCACCGGGAAAGAGCTCGGAGACAGCCACTCATGTGGTGAGCCCGGACGCGCTGGCGCTGGTGCGATTCGGCTTGCGGGCAGCGGATGATCCTCGAATTCTGAACACCATCAAGGTGATCGACGCGCTGCTTCGAGTGAAATTGCCGCAAGGCCCCTGTTGGTATCGCTACAACGGCGACGGTTACGGAGAACATGAAGACGGATCGCCTTACGACGGCACCGGGATCGGCCGGCCATGGCCATTGCTGGCAGGCGAACGCGCGCACTACGAAATAGCCGCTGGACGCCCACAAGTCGCCGAAGCGTTATTGCGAGTGATGGAGTTCTCCACGGAGGGAGGACGCCTGATCCCGGAGCAGGTCTGGGACGCCCCCGACATACCGGAGCGAGAATTGTTCACCGGAAAACCCACGGGCTCGGCGTGTCCTTTGGTGTGGGCGCACTCGGAATACATCAAGCTGCGGCGTTCTCTGCAAGAAGGCATGGTTTTCGATCAACCGCCTCAGACGGTGCAGCGATACCTCGTGGGAAAGGGAAAATCAACCTACTTTGCGTGGCGTTTCAACAACAAATGCCGAACCATGCCGCAGGGCAAGAAGTTGCGGTTCGTACTCACCGCTCCAGCGATCCTGCATTGGAGCTTCGACAACTGGCGGACCCCGCAGGACATCAACACCAGCGACACAAGCTTGGGCACCTGTGTGGCGGACCTCCCCACGGACCGATTGTCCGCGGGAAGTGAGATCGTCTTCACATTTTATTGGCTGGAAGAACAACGGTGGGAAGGCGCGGACTACTCCGTGACTGTGGAAAAATAGCAGGCGCCGCAGAAGTATCTCTTTGCGAGATCCCCGCACTTAGCGTCGCGATCAGCTGCCGGTGTAAACCAGTTCCACTACGGTGCAATCGTCGTTCAGGGGCGTGCCGCCGCAGAAGGTAGAGATCGCGGTAAAGATTTGTTCCAACGATCCGGTTTTGGCGGCGAGTTCCAGGCGCGAGTCTTCGAAGAAATCTCCCCGCGAATTTTCGGCTTCGGTCACGCCGTCCGTCACCAGCACCAGCCGATCACCCGCCTTCAACTGGCAGTGATCGCTCTCGTACTTGGCATCGGGCAACAATCCCACGGGAAGATTGCCGTGCGCGGGCCTCCACACTTCTCCTTTGGAAACCACCAACGGCTGAACGTGCCCGCAATTCACATACTCCAAGTCACCAGTGTCCCGGACGCGGGCGATGATCACGGTAGCGTACTTCTCCCCAATGTTTTTGTCGGTGAAGAAGCGATTGACGGCGGTCACGATCTCGGTCAAGGGCATACCGGCTGTGAGCTGTGAATAAATCATTCCTTGCAAGGTCGACGCCAGCAGAGCTGCTGAGACTCCCTTGCCGCTCACGTCGGCCAGCACGATGGTCAAGCCCTGGGCAGTGTTGACCGCGTCGAAAAAGTCACCACCAATCTCTTTACAGGAAAGGTTTCTTCCCGCCAGCTTGGCGAATGGAACTTCGGGAATCGTAACTGCCATGAGGCGTTGCTGAATGGAAGCCGCGATTGATAATTCCTGCTGATATCGCCGGCCGGCCTCTTCGGCTTGCACCAGACGGGCGTTCTCTATCAGCGAAGCAGCTTCAGTCGCGATGGCGTGCAGAATGTCATTGCTCACTCCGGAGATGTCACGCGAGGCGAAGCGCGAGTCGACGTACAGCGCTCCCATAACTTCGGCGGAAGGCGCAGCTGCGGGAGCGTCGGCGTCGCGGGTGGCTTGTACCTGGGGCTTGCGCAAAGGAACGCAGATTACGGTGCGGAGATCGTAGGCCACGATGCTCTTGCGTCCGGTAAGGTCGGCCGAACGGCTGGTATCGGTGAGGACGAATTCGGAGTTGGACTTCAGCGCATCATCGAGAATCGAGTGTGAAATCGTCTTGTCATCCAGCAGGGGCTCACCCTTCGAGTTACGTCCCGCAGCCAGCCGCAGTTCCCCTCGGGCATTCTTCATGTAGACGTAAGCCCGCTCAGCCCGGGTCAGCTTCAGAGTTACGTCCAGTAGGGTCATCAGGATTTCGTCGAGCACGCCGATCGTATTAAGCTTGCGGGCAGCTTCGAGAAACAGAACCAGTTTTTCCAGGTCCGTGGTCTCATCCGAGATGTGCATCCCGGAGATCTGGCTCAGGAACTCTCGGGCAGAATTGGTGGTCCCGTGCTGTGGATTAAAAATCACGTAAGCGACTTCACGAACTCCGAACTCCAGACGGTCGTTACGCTCGAGAGTCTTGCGGTCCACCCGTTCGCCGTTGACGTATGTCCCATGCTTGCTGCCCAGGTCCACGATGCTGAACACACCGTTTTCCGAGACGATCTGGGCGTGATCCCGGGAGACACGCGGGTCCGCGATCACCAGATCTTTATCGACCTTTCGGCCCACGCCGAAAGGACTGTGGTCGAGATTGATAACCCGCTGTTCGTTTCCCTGGACAAACACAAGGGTGGGGAAGACTCCCGAACCGGTTCCAGAAGATGGGCCAATAATGGTTTGGAAATCCATGCAGTACCAGCAAAGCTCTTAAAGTCGCTAAAGGAATAATGACAGCATCGAAGGCCGGTGGGAAGAGGCTAAGAAGATTTCACCAGCAGATCGTAACGGCGGTCGCTGCCCATTCAATTTCAGGCCGCGCCGCGATGGAACGTAGCAATTGCCTCCTGCTCGCTGTCGTAAACCTCGAACACAGTAACCAATTTGGTGATTTGCAGGACATCTCGCAGGCGCTGGCCCAGTCCGGTCAACTTGATTTCGGCCCCAGACGCACGTGCAGAGGAGTAGACGCCCACCAGGGTTCCAAGACCGCCGCTGTCGATATAGGTCACGCCTGAAAGGTTAAGCACCACCTGACGGGTGGAAGCCAACACGCGCTTGAGACCCTCGCGGAGTTCCGTGGCTTCTTCCCCGAACATGATGCGGCCCTGACAGGACACAATCGTGACTCCATTGGCTTGCCGTGTCTCAATCTTCAGAGTCATTTGATCCTCCGGAAACCTCGGGTGCCCGAAAAGCCTAACGCGGGCGCCGCGGGAATGCAAGTTCATGAGCCTGGCGGTCCTGGCGGGCGGGATTCAGGACCGGACTGTTGAGCAAGGCTTGCTTTCGTGAACCGGCCGAAGCTGTTTGCCAACAGCACGACCACGGTAGGCGGAATAGCCAGGATCGTCCACAGTGGTACGGCCCAGGCGTTTTGCACTGCCTCCGCGGGCAAGAAAAGCCAGGCGATCGTCAACGCGCTTGCGGCCAACCAGGGCCAGAAAATCAGCAACCCGCAAATCATGAGGATGAGACGCATCTGCGCGCTCTTCTGCCAAAGAGTTCTCCACCCCCGTAACGGCAGCAGAAATCCTGGCAGCAAAAGGACCTGGTTGTACGGAGCCGCCTTGGGGACGACGACTACTGTAACCGCGAGCACGAGTGCGAGCATCAGGTTGAACGCGGACGACTCGATGGGTGCGCGTCGAAATCTCCAACACAGGACCGCCAGCGCCAGCAAGGCCAGTCCGGCAAGGGGCTTTCCCCACTCGGGCGTGATCAGCGTATCGAGAACTGATTGGGCACCATCGTTATATTGCCGATAAGCGATTACGGCGTCACGAAAACGCCAAACCCAACCGGGTAACACATACTCGGCCGCACCCAGCAGGATCGCCATGGTCGAGACAAATCCCCATACGAAATTTCGCCGCTGGTGCCAGTGGCTGAACGCCCACAGCAGAAGCCATGCCAGCAGGGGCAAAACCAGTTGCGGTTTGATGGTCGCGAAGGCCAACAAAACTCCGGCGATGGCGAGATGACGTCGGGCAAGCAGCGCCATGCTGCCCGCGACCAACCCGCCGACCAGCAAGCCCAACTGTTGCACCTTGATCCCTTGCACGGCCTGAAAACTGCCAAGCGTCAACACGATCAGCATTGCGGTGGTTGTGACCGAGGGACGCCAGCGCAAAGCGCGCAACCACAGCGGAACTGTGGCAGCGGTCAGAAGAAGGAGAAACCAACGAAAACCCGTCTGAACAACCGGGAACGGCAATGCGATCGTGGGTGCAAGCAGAAAAACAACAAACACCGGGTAAGCAAAACCCGCCCGGTCTTTCGGATCAAGGGGGCGCGTAGGATCCAGGGGGCGACCCCAATAGCCAGTCTGAATTTCGCGAGTAACGTCGGGGCTGTAAGGGTCGCGGCGATGCAGCAGCAACTCTCTGGCGCCGAGCCAGCGAGGATATAGGTCCGAAAGATTTCCGCGTGGACTTCCATGAAGCGCTGCATCGCTTCGTTGATAGGCAATGAGCACGTGCTGCACGTAGAACCACATGCTGCCTGCCAGAAGCAGTGCTATCGCTAAGTCAAGTTTTGAATTTCTTCGCAACCGTCTGACGGAGATGAAAACGCCTCATGCTACAGCTTACAAGAGCGACCTTTCGTGCAATAGCCGTCAGGCGTGCGGGTAGGATACGGTCGAATATAGCCGTGTAAGCGACCCGTTGGCTTGCGGTGCCGGACGGTATAGCCGTATAGCGTGTCAATCCCTTGAGGCCTGGAATGCCCTAGCCCGACAACGAGGCGGGCTAACGCCCGCCACTGTCACCCGGCCGCTAACAAACAGCAGGAACCCGCAGCGATCGAACTATGGGATTATGAGGACGCACCCAGCTTTCGTCAATGGCGCAGACCGTAAGGCTAAGTGAGGGCCCCGATCAGATGACTCGCTCGCCGTAGAGAGAAGGTGGTCACCAGAACGGCCGCCATCGTAAGAGCGGACAAACTGAGTAACGGATACGCCGGCACTTGGGCGGCAGCGTAAAGTTGAGCTGCCGGCATGAGTAGTGAGCAGCACGTAAGGATGAGGGCAGTAATCCACTGCCACAATTGGCACGCGAAGGTTACCTTGATGAGGGCCCGTGGCACAAATCCCGCGTTCCAGATTGTCTTTCGTTGAGCCAGCAAGACGAGCAGCGCCGGGATGAGTAGAGGCTGATTGTAGCCCGCCAACTTCGGAAGGATGGCCATCGTCGTCGCGCTGACCCAGGCCAATGCCCACATGAAATCCCCCGATCCCGGCGAACTTTTTCTCCAATGCCAACAGAGTATCACCAGGAGACAGAGCAGCGCCGCCGTAACTAGCGGCGCGGCAAACGGTGGCAGAACCAGCTGCAGAGCCGATGGATCAACACCATACGCCGGATATTCAAGAACCGCGGTAAAGAACTTCCCTATCCAGTGCGGTGAAACTGCCTCCGCAGCGATGACGAACGCCGCCATTGTTCCAGCAAAGCTGTAGGCCAGGGCTTTGCGATCCGTCCACTGGCCGGTGGCCCAGAGCAGGAACCAAAGAATGACGAGTCCAGAAATATCGGGCTTGACTGTCGCTAGTGCCAATAGGAATCCGCTGAGAACCAGCCAATTGCAAGCCGTCGCCGCCGCTGCCGCCGCGAGGAAGAAAAGAACTAGTGCCGCGAGGTTTTGCATGTGGAACTCGAGGATCGCCGGATAACTGCTCAAGACCAGCACAATTCCTGCGGCAGTCAGGAGCCGTCTCGGTCGAAATCCGATAGCGTACATCCAGAGAGGAACGCTGCATCCGGTTACGATCAAAAGAAGCCATCGGAATATCTCCTGCACGGTGTGAAATGGCATCGTCAGGGTCGGCGTCAGCAAGAAAACAACGTATAAGGGGTAAACGAAACTTTCCTGCTGGAAATGAGGATCGGACGGCTTTAACGGATCGAGAGGTCTGCCGTAAAAACCCTTCTGGATTTCGCGGGTCACTTCTGCGCTGTAAGGGTCTCGATGGTGCAACAGCGCTTCGCGAGCGCCCAACCACCTGGGATAAAGATCGGAGTTGTTTCCGATGGGCACGCCCTTCGAAAGGGCGCCTGCCGTATCGGCGGGAATAAGAATGTTTTCGGCCCAGTTCCACACGCCTAACGAAACCAGTAAGGACACTGCCAGCGCGAGCCAGGGTAGGGCGCCGGCACTAGATTCCTGTTTCGTAATGAGCATTCCAGTCACGAGGTTTTGTCAAGTTAAACTTTTCAGAGACTAACCAGCCACCCCCGCGTTTTGCAAGGCTTCGTCTTGGCTAGTTTGGAATGAAATCTCACCGGCAATTCCGAACAGCCATAGCAGCAACACCCAACCAAGCAAGGCCGACCCGTTATGGTGCAGGGACAGGAACAACTGCAGAGGTGCAAAAACAAATACCGTTATTGCGGTCATGATGAGCACCTTTCGCCATCCGCGAAACTTTCCCTTGCCCAAGATGTCATTTGCCAGCAACAAGACGACCAAGATGAGAACGCTCAAGTCGTAAACCAAGGCGTGGTAACTGACGAGGATGGTCGCGATTATAGCCAGAGAAAATGTTAAATCGAAAAGATTCTTCTTACTCATGCCAGGGCATTGCCACGCCGTAAACAACAAAAGGCCGAGTGAGGTTACAAGGATCGCGGTATGGGTGTAGGGCGCAGCGTGAAAAAGGACATCCAGCATGCCGCGCAAGTTTGGCATGTCTGAGATCACACCCTTCGCCATCGTTTCCTCCACGTACAAAACATGACTGGGATACAATATCATTCCTCGCCAGCCCACGATGTTCCACGAGATTAGCCCCAACACGATCATCGTGAAAAGGAATCCGGACAGGACTTTCTTTCTACCCTGCACCAGCAAGAGGAAGACAAATGGCAGAACGAGGTGAGGCTTGAACAGCGCGAGGGCCAGACACACTCCAGCGAGGACATCGCGGGTCCTCTTCAAACAAACGAAGGCGAGAGTGTAAAGCAACAAGAGCAGGATGGCGTCCTGCCCCTGGAGCAGCGCAAAAAATATCGGGGAAAAGCCCAGACTGGCAAGGAACCACAGTGGCCAGGAATAGTGTCGAAGTTGGGGAAGATGCGGACGGAGCATACAGGGTACTGCAGCTAGCATCCCTACATTCATCAGATCCCATAGGACGAAGGCCGAAGGATAAGAAAGGTAAGTAAAGGGAGCGAAGAACGCGGCCTCGAACGGAGGATGATTGTAGGGCAACGCGCCGAGACGTATAGCGACCTGGGGAGAAAATTGTCGCTGTACTTCATACTGCACACCTTCGTCGTACAGTTGGTGCCCCAGCCCTTGTCGCACCATGTTTCCAGCGCAGTAATAGATGGTGAAGTCCGGGTATCCCTTACGGATTGACTCCCGCACGTTCCAAAACAGCGCTGCATGAATCATTACCATACCCGCCAAGTAGACGACAGCGGCGGATTTCAATTTAGCGGTTTCCATCGGGTTCATTCTCTTGCGAGCCGTAAGGCAGTCGCAGAGGTGAAGGGATTTTATACCGTGGGACTTCAGGCACGGTATTATCTTCGGACTGATGATGCGGTTCCTCCAAACTCGTCGTCTATTTGTAATCATTCTGACCCTGGGCCTTTTCACCATGGCGGCGCGTTGCGTTACTGATCCTGACGTGTGGTGGCATCTGCGCACAGGACAGCTTATTGTCCAAACTCGCGCAATCTTTCACACCGACCCTTACTCCTTCACGCGGTTTGGACAACCATGGGTCGATCATGAGTGGTTATCCCAGATTCTAATGTTCAGTTTGTATCGGTTGGCCGGATGGGGCGGATTGATTGTGGGGTTCGGTGCGGTGATTGCAGCTGCGTTTCTGGTGGCTTTCTTGCGTTGTCCGGGGCGTCCTTACGTGGCCGGTTTGATCACGTTGGGGGGCGCTTTCGCATCGGCCCCCAGTTGGGGCGTTCGTCCGCAGATGCTCACCTTGCTGTTGGCAAGCGTGCTTCTCCTGATCCTGGAGCGTTCCTATGAACATCCCAAACTTCTGTGGTGGACGCCTGCTCTAATGCTCCTTTGGGTGAATCTCCATGCGGGATACGCACTGGGGATCGCGCTCATGGCATTGTTCTTGGTTGGCGATGCTCTGGATGTTGCCCTTGGTTTCAAAGAGATCCCTGCCACACGCTTTCGAGCGCTGGCTTTGGCGATTATGGTTGGTATCGCCGTCGTCCCGTTAAATCCGTATGGGGCTGCGATGTATGCCTATCCGCTGGAGACCCTTCGTTCGCGAGCCATGCAGAGTTACATCGGTGAGTGGTTTTCGCCCAACTTTCACCAACCCAGGTACCTGCCGACGCTCGCATTATTCCTCGGGACGGTCGCTATAGCCGCGCTTTCGCCCCGGCGGTTGCGTCCGCGAGAAGCTCTGCTGTTATCCGTCACGATGTACGCAGCCCTGGGTTCGGTAAGGCACATACCGATTTATGTGCTAGTGGCGATTCCCGTCCTGAGTGCGATGGCGCTGCCTTGGCTGCAGGAGTGCGGGGTTGCGAAGTGGTTTGGATCGAAGCCAAGCAGTATGACTCCCGCCAAGACAGTCGTGAACGCAGTCTTGCTGGCCAGCCTTCTCGTTTTCCTGTTTGTGCGGGTGCACTATGTCACGCGCCGACAGCCTGAAACCGAGGCAAAGGAACTTCCCGCAACTGCAGTTTCCTTTATTGCTGCACAACGTCCTCCTGCTCCGATACTGAACCACTACAACTGGGGCGGATATTTCATCTGGAGGCTGTATCCGGAGTATCAGGTCTACATTGATGGCCGAGCAGACGTTTATGGCGATGCTTTCATGGACGACCTAGCCACCACCTACTACCTGAAAGGCGATTCGTGGCGGAGTCCGTTTGAGAAATGGGGAATCCGAACCGTGGTGCTGCCACCGGATGCTCCTCTGGTAACAGCGTTGCGAGCGTTGCCTGATTGGGAGACGATCTATGCGGACTCTCAGGCTGTGATTTTGGCTCGGAAAGCTCCTTGAGGGGTTTTAATCTAGGTTCTCCCCTGAGCAAGACCACGATACCCGAAGAAACCGGGGAAAGATGCCGAATTCGCGTTGCTTGGCCTACAAAACGCGTGCTTTCGGGAGCCAAAATCCTTATCCACGTGTCCTCTAGCTGCCAATACCCCAGAAACTATGGTCACTTCGGGAAGGCAAAGGCATGCAACAAATTGTCGCTCTGACGAGATGCCTCGGGTATGATGTGGAGGGGGAAATGAGGGCGGCTACCTTCCTCCCCTAAACCTTTGAATCGAAAAAAGCAAGTCTCTGGCGCACCAGGACGCAAGTGCGCATAGAATTGCACAGCACCAGGTAGGGAGTGTCTTCTCCTCGGCTTGGCGCGTGGAGGTATAACAATGAAGAACGTTTTCCAATTGCTATGGTCGGAGGATGAGGGACAAGATATTGCGGAGTATGCGGTCATGCTGGCGGTAATCCTGGTCATCGTTGTGGGTACAATCCGTCTCATTGGTGCTAACGCAAACAATGTCTTCTCTTCCGTCGCCAGTTCAATCTCGCAATAGTGCTTGCGGAACCGCTGTGTATGGTTCGCGAGTTCTCAGGGCTGAAGCACAGCTCGTCTGTCCGCTTGTGCTTTAGCCGCTGGACCGTGCCCGAGGCGGTCAACACGAGATTTTCGATTCTTGAGGAGCAGTGATGAATCGCAACCGGCTCTTGTTAATCGGGTTTATCGCCTTGGCACTGGGCGCGTTTGTGAGCCTTGTCGTCTATCGTAATCTGCAGTCCAGGGCAGGATCCAAAGCCCCAGCGGGCGAAGAAGTGGTAGTCGCGGCGGACGATCTGCAGGTAGGGACGAAGATAGAAGACAAGGATGTCCACTTGGTTCGCTTCCCCAGTGGCGAGCTGCCTGTAGGCGTCTTTCACCAGAAGACGAAGGTGGTGGGCCGAGGTGTGGTACTGCCAATTGCCAAGGGGGAATTCGTTCTACCGCTCAAACTGGCGGGCGAAAATGCCGGCTTTGGTCTGCCGTCATTGATTCCACCGGGCATGCGTGCGGTTTCTGTCCGGGTGAACGATACCACTTCCGTTTCCGGTTTTGTATTGCCCGGCACCCGCGTGGATGTGTTGCTAACCGGAAATCCGCAGGGATCCAGCGAGCAGCAGACGACGACCGTCCTGGCAAACGTTGCCGTCATCGCCACCGGCCAGAGGCTGGAGCGTAACGCCGCCGGCGAACCACAGAGTGCTCCTGTAGTCACCCTCCTGCTGTCTCCGGATGATGCGGAGAGAGTCACGTTGGCCAGCTCTCAAGGCCATATTCAACTGGCGCTCCGTAATCCGCTCGACACCGAACAGACAGACGTGGCCGCAGTGAAAGCCAACTCTCTCTACAAGGGTGGCCCCGTGCCAACGCCGTCCGCCGAGCCGCACAGTCGGCCCAAGCACGTTACGGTTCAGGCCCCTCCCTCAACGCCTACCCCTTACACAGTGGAGGTTTACAAGGGAGACAAGAAGGAAGAGGACAAGTTCTAAGCACAAGTCAGGGTTGAGAGGTTACAAAACATGTCGATCCGCTCCCGCAAGTGGGAGGACCGTGAAAGCCAAGTCGGCAAACTGGTGGGAATGACGTTCGGCATTCTGGTGCTGCTCAGCGCTATTGCCGTGACACAATCTCAGGAACAATCGCCGCCCCAAGCTACACCACCGCAAGCTGAGCAACAACCGGCGGCGTCGCAGGGCGCGCCGTCCCAGGCGGCGCCTCCGGTTGCGCCGTCGCAGGCCGCGCCATCGGAGCAAGCGCCGCAGGGTCCAGCGGCTACAGCCCAGACTTCTTCGGAATCTGAGTCGCACGGCGCCGCTCCCTTACGTGTGATGGTGGGAAAGTCGCTGCTCATCAACACAACGGAACGGCTGAAGAGAGTCTCGGTCACCGATCCCGGTGTGGCGGACGCCATCGTGATCACTCCCACGCAAATCCTGGTGCATGGGCGTGCCGCCGGCGAGGTCTCCTTGCTGATCTGGGACGAACTGGAGCGTTCGCGGAGCTTTGATTTGCGTGTCGATGTGGATGTCAGCGCGGCTTCGGAGGAAGAAAAACGTATTTTCCCCGAGGAGCAGATCACGGTCACGCCTTCTCGTTCCGCCATCGTGCTTTCCGGTCACGTCACCACGGAGGATATCGCCGCTCGCGCGGGCAAGATTGCCGAGGCTTACTCGAAGAATGTGGTAAACGTGCTCACCTTCGGTCCGGTCGGCGCGCAAGAAGTGTTGCTGGAAGTAAAGTTCGCGGAAGTGGATCGCAGCGCAGCCTTGCAACTGGGAGTTAATTACTTCCTGCCTGACTCCGGTCATACGACAGGAACTCTGACTACGGGGCAGTTTGGGGGATCAACGATCTCCACTACTTCTACGACCACCCAAACCAACGGAAGTGCCACTACGACCTCCACCGCACCCACAACTCCTACCATTAACCTGACCAACCCACTGAACCTTTTCCTATTCCGCAGCGATATCAACTTCGGGGTTGTAGTCCAGGCGCTGCAGCAGAAGAACCTGTTGCAGATTCTTGCGGAACCGAACTTGATCGCGGTGAACGGCAAGGAAGCCAGCTTTCTGGCCGGGGGAGAGTTCCCTTTCCCCATCGTTCAACCGGGACAAGGCTTCACCGCAGTCAGCATCTCATTCAAGGAATTTGGAGTCCGGTTAAGATTTACTCCGGTGATCATGCCGAACGGAAACATTCACCTGCGAGTGGTGCCCGAGGTGAGTCAATTGGATTTCACCAATGGACTTACGATTTCCGGCTTCAACATCCCGGCCCTGAGCACGCGCCGGGCGGACACCGAATTTGAGCTTCAGGACGGACAGAGTTTCGTGATCGCCGGTTTGATCGACAATCGTCTAACCACGATTAGCGACAAGATTCCGGGGCTGGGCGAGATTCCGATTCTGGGCAATCTGTTCAAGAGCAAGAATGCGCAAAAGAGCAAGACCGAATTGATGGTGTTGTGCACGGTACACCGCATCGCGCCCAGCAACCAGGAACCGGCTGGTCCGACCTACCCGCAGCCGTTCCTCGACGACAACAAGTTTGATGGAAAGAAGCCGCATGGCAGCAAGTAAAAGGCGGGAGTCGTCGCACGGCGAATGCGGCCTTTTGGTAGTACGGAATATGTAGGAGAAGTGGCAGAGTCATGCCCGAACTTTCGGTTGTAATTGTTGCAGCGGACAACGAGCAGCGCGCCGTGTTGCAGGTTTTGGTGGACGGTACCAGTGTGGCGCGGGCAGTGCACACTCATGCCAGTTTTCCGATAGCCGCAAATGACCCCCTCGTGCGCCGGATCCAGGCCACAAAGGCTGATGTTGTTCTGGTGGACATCCCCGCGGATAACGCGATTCTGGCTTTACGGGCGATCGAACTGTTGCATCAGGAACTGCCGAGCATGGCGCTGTTTGCCATCGGCAGCATTTCGCAACCTCAGGTGATCGTTGGCGCCATGCGTGCCGGGGCTCGTGAGTTCATCGAACGACCCACCACCACCACCGACCTCCTGGAAGCATTTGTCCGTCTCACGGCGGCCCAGCGAAAGGTAAACCGGGAAGGGACCAGCGGCAAAGTCTTTATTGTGGTGAACGCTAAAGGTGGCAGCGGCGCCACTACGGTGGCAGTGAACCTCGCGCTGGCTTTGCAATCCGCCCATGGCAACACGGCGCTCGTCGACTTGGCTCCGCTCGGACATACCCAGCTGCATATGAACCTGAAGCCGCTATTTAACGTGACGGATGCAATCCGCAACCTGCATCGCCTTGACAGCTCTTTGCTCGAAAGCTTCATGACCCGGCACAACGACGGCTTGCAACTGCTGGCCGGCCCGAACGTTCCGGTCGCAGTGGAACCTTCGACTGCTGAGTTCGCGCGATTGTTCGATATGCTGATGGGGCAGTTCCGTTATGTGGTGGTGGATGCGTCGACACGCATCGACCCGACTACACGACTAGTCTGTAGCTTGTCCCAGACCGTTTTGATGGTGGTCAACGCCGATGTTGCTTCCTTGTGGAGCGCAGCCCGAGTCCAACAGTATCTTGGAGAATCCGGCGGCGGCCGCGAAAAAGTGAATCTGGTGCTGAATCGCTTCCGCAAGATTCCAGGTTTCAGTGAGTCCGATGCCGAAGCCGCGGCTGGGGTAAAGTTGCTCTGGAAGATCCCCAACCAATACTTCGCAGTTTCCACCGCGATCGATCGCGGAGTGCCGGTGCTGGCACAAAACCACACGGAAATTGCTCGTTCCTTTACCGGTCTGGCGGCGCGTCTGACGGAAAATGACTTGGAAGTAAAACGCAAAGCTTGGTCCTTATTCAAGACAGTTTAGGATTGAACCGGCTTTAGCAGAATCAGGCAGACTTCATGGCGAATTTGCAGACCTTTGAGAGAACTGAATACCAGCAGGTCAAGGCGGACCTTCACCGCAAGATTCTCGATCGTCTTGATCTGGAGAAACTTGGCAGAACCCCGAGCGACACCGCCCGGGATGAAGTCCTTCTTTTAATTCGCAATACCGTAAATAGCGAAGCCGTACCTCTGAGCTTCGCCGAGCGGGAACGGCTGTCGCGGGAGATTCTTGACGAAATCTTCGGTCTCGGGCCGCTGGAGCCTTTACTCAAAGATCCAACCGTCTCCGACATTCTGGTGAACCGTTTTGATCGAGTCTACGTGGAACGGGCCGGCAAGCTTGAGCCCACCGGCTTGAGCTTCAAGGACGATTCGCATCTGATGCAAATCATCGACCGGATTGTCTCGCGGGTAGGCCGTCGCGTGGACGAGTCCTCGCCGATGGTGGACGCGCGTCTTCCGGATGGCTCCCGCGTGAACGCCATTATTCCCCCACTCGCGATTGACGGGCCTTGTCTTTCCATCCGGCGTTTCGGCCGCGATCCGGTTACCGCCCGCAACATGATCGAAAACAAAACTCTGACCGAGCCCATGCTCGAGTTGCTTTCCGCCATGGTGAAAGGCCGGCTCAACTTGCTGATCTCGGGTGGAACCGGTGCCGGCAAGACCACCCTGCTCAACGTGCTCTCCGGCTACATTCCGAATTCTGAACGCGTGGTCACCATCGAGGATGCCGCCGAACTGCAAATGAAGCAGGAGCACGTCGTGCGCCTGGAAACTCGCCCGCCCAACATCGAAGGCAAGGGCGCGGTGCGGCAGAGGCAATTAGTGATCAACAGCCTGCGTATGCGCCCCGACCGCATTGTGGTGGGCGAGGTGCGCGGTGAAGAAGCGTTCGACATGCTTCAGGCCATGAACACCGGCCACGAGGGTTCGCTGACCACGGTGCACGCAAACGCACACCGCGACGCGCTGGCTCGATTGGAAAGCATGGTTTCGATGGCCAATCTCAATCTTCCCGAGCGGGCGATGCGGCAGCAGATCGCATCCGCCATTCACGCCGTTGTACAGATCGCGCGCCTCTCGGACGGAACCCGTAAAGTGATTTCTGTTTCCGAGATTACCGGAATGGACGGTGAAATTATTGGCTTGCACGACATCTTTGTGTTTGACCGCACGGGGATCGACGAAAGCGGCAAAGTAAAGGGTGTGTTCCGCGCCACTGGCACCCGCCCCCAATTTGCCGAGCGCCTGGCTACCGGTGGATGCCGCCTGCGTGCAGGGCTATTCGAGTCCCGAGTGGAGGTTTAAAGGAATCTCACAAAGCCTTGTAGCGAAAAATTATGCTAGCACTTATCGCCATACTCGTTTTCGTGGTGGTCGCCATGGGCGTCTTCGCTGTCGCCTCCTTACTCGACCAGCGCAGCGCCCAAGCTCGGCTTCTTCGTGAACGTTTGGCCACTGTGCAGGAGGCGGCTGCCCGCCAGCCTAGCGAGGAACTCGCCTTGCTGCGCGACGAAATGTTGAGCAAGATTCCGGCGATCGACAACCTGCTACGCCGCTCTTCTCGAATCTCGAACCTGCAGCCATTCCTCGAACAGGCCAACCTGAAAATACGAGCGGGCAACATCCTGATGCTTTGTGTGTCCAGTGGTCTGGTATTGGGTGTCATTGGTTTCTTGATGGCATCCTCTCTGCCGCCGAACCAGGCCTTAATGTTCGGCGCCGTTGGCGTGGTTCTCGGCGGATTCCTTCCCTACTCGTACGCCTCGTATCGCCGCACCAAACGTTTTCAGAAATTCGAGGAATTATTTCCGGAGGCCATCGACACCCTGGCCCGAGCCGTGCGCGCTGGCCACGCTTTTACCACCGCGCTGGAATTGATTGCGAACGAACTCTCCGAGCCTGTAGCATCCGAATTCCGCAAGCTCTTTGAAGAACAGAAATTCGGCCTTCCCGTGCGGGACGCTTTGATGAATCTGGCGGAGCGCGTGCCCTTGGTGGACGTGAAATTCTTCGTTACCGCCGTAATGCTCCAACGCGAAACCGGTGGTAATCTGGCTGAAATCCTCGATAACCTTTCTTACGTGATTCGGGAACGATTCAAGATTATGCGCCAGGTGCGGGTTTACACGGCGCAGGGACGTCTTACCATGATGCTTCTCATGGGGTTGCCTCCCGTCATCGTGATCACGATGCTGATGACGAGCCCGGCGTTTATCCGGCCTCTGTTTTCCGACCCCATCGGACACTTTCTGGTTGTAGCCGGCATCGTGCTGCAGACGCTTGGCTATTTTGTGATACGGAAGATCATTCGGATTCAGGTTTGATAAATGGCACTTGCGCTCACTATCGTAGTGTTCCTGACCATCGCCCTGGTCGTGTTTTCGTTTGGGGCAGCGGCCTATGCGCCCTCTTCCCTGCTTGGCTCCCGCTTGCGAGCACTAGGATGGCAGCGAGCCAAGGCCCCGGAGAAACCCGCTCTTAAAGAGCGTCTGGAACAAGCACTCGATCCCTTCAGCAAAGCCATACCGCTTTCCCCGAGCGAAGTCTCGCGCGCGCGGCGTTGGTTGATCCAGGCCGGTTATCGGGAATCCCGTCACATGACGGTTTACGTTGGCAGCCGTCTGGCGTGCGCGATTTTCGCATTGGCGCTGGTGATCCTCGGGAGTGGCTTCGACTCTCCCGTCTTGATGGTTAGCGTGGGCGCTTTCGGGTTCTTTCTGCCCCGGTTTGTGCTGAAGCGGCTAATCAAGGGTCGGCAACAGCGTATCAAATTGGGTTTGCCCGACGCCTTGGACCTCACCGTGATCTGCGTCGAAGCTGGCTTGGCCCTCGATCAGGCATTGATGCGCGTGGGCCAGGACCTGCATCACGCCCATCCCGAACTGAGCGACGAATTCCACCTGGTAAACTTGGAAATGCGGGCTGGCAAGCCCAGAGCAGAGGCTCTGCGCAATCTCGTGGAGCGCACCGGAGTTGACGATCTCCGGTCGTTGGTGGGCACATTGATCCAGACCGATCGCTTCGGTACCAGTATCGCCCAGGCACTGCGGGTACACTCCGATTCGCTGCGCACGGAGCGCCGGCAACGGGCGGAAGAGCAAGCTGCCAAGACAACCATTAAAATGGTAATTCCCCTGGTTTTATTTGTCCTCCCCTCGATCATCTTTGTCACGCTCGGGCCGGCGATCATCGAGTTGATCCGCACGCTGGCGCCTGTGACGGGACACTGATAGAGCCGACAAATCAATTTTGGAGACGACCGACCGAATCCAGCAGGTGTGAATCAGGAGTTTTGATGTCGTTACAGGCCGCCACAGGATATGCGTTCAACCGGACGCGCCACGCCTACCTGGCGACCCATCTGTCCGTGGCTGGAACGCACTGGTCCCGCCTGCGCGGGCTGATGGGGAAAGATGCCGCAAGTTTTCCCGCCGGGGATGGCCTTTGGATCGTTCCATCCCGTGGCGTTCATACGCTCGCCATGAAGTTCCCGATCGATGTCCTCTACCTGGATCCGAACAAATTTGTAGTCCATGTGGAGCAGAATCTGAAACCGTGGCGAGTGGCACGAGTGAGCATGCACACCGCTTCGGTACTGGAGTTGCCAGGCAACACGCTCCAATCCAGTGGGACTGCGGTGGGCGATGAAATTGAGATCGCATTGCGCGAGACCACGATGAACCGCCCGCGGGAGGTAAGCGAAGCGTGAACGGCGAGCTCAAACTCCTAGTCGAGTGGTCGTCGCCGTGGCAGGAATTCGTCACTGCCATTCGGCCTGCACTGGCGCGTTCTCCCCAGCCTCTTGCGGGGGAGGCCAGAACCGGGCTGGTTCCTTATCGCGGGATGCTCGCCTCCTGGATAGTGGAGGGCGCCGTCCTGGCGTTGGGTATCTTAGCGTCGCAGAAGCTGGCCAGCATGCAATCGACTGTGCCGCCTTCCATGCCCAAGTACGACGTGATCTATTTCTCGGGCGAGGAGCTGCCGCGTACGGAAGACGCGGGTGGAGCGCAAGCCGGCCGGTCCGGGCGTGCAGGTGGGCATGAAGCTCATCACCGTACCCAGACAATCCGCGTGGCCCGTGGTGATTCGCTACGCGAAAAGGTCGTAGACGCTCCCAAGCTAAAGCTGCCGCAGTCAGATTCCGCGGTCGCCAATCTGCTGGCATTCAATTCGAATCCAGGGCCCGCGCCGGCGGAGGGTCTGAAATCCTCAGCACGGACTCCGGCACTTGCGGAAACCGTCGTTGCTCCCACTCCGGAAGTTCCAAATGACAAGAACCAACGTGCGCCAGTGTTGAATGCGAACGTCATCCCGCCAACGCCTGACGCTCAACCCGAAAAAATGCGTTCCGCACCACCGCTGAATGCAGCCATCGTTCCTCCCAGTCCCAGTGCGCCACAGCGCGAAATTCCCTCCGTCCGCGTGCCCGGTTCGCAAGCCGTGACCGTGATTCCGCCGCCGGTGTCCGCTCCCGAACAGGCCACGAATCTGCATCCCAAACTCCAGCTTCCAGCGCCATCGGTGGTCGCACCGCCTCCGTCGCAAATTTCACACGACATCAGCCCCCGAGGACCCGGATTTGGCGCAGGCGAGTTGCAAAACCAGATAGTGCCGCCTCCGGCGTCGATGGCAGATGCCTCCGCCGCGCATCACAGATTCGGCGGTCTGGGCAACGCCGCCGTGGTCCCGCCTCCGGTTCAGTTGAACGGCGCCGCGACTGGCACTCGCGAGATCGCTGGATTGGGGAATTCAAACGTCGTGCCTCCGCCGGTCCAGGTGGGTAGCAGCTCGCTGCAGCATCCGGCGATGACCGGCTTGGGTGGAGGTTTAAGCGGAGGTACTGCCGTGGTGCCGCCTCCACCATCGGTTTCCGGCGGAGGTTCGCCTTCTGGCCTAGGTCGCGGAAATCGTGGTGCGGGTCTCGGTGGTCCTATGGATGCCGGATCGGTGACCGCGCCGCCGAGCAGTAACGGCGGCAGCGGAAGAGGAACCGGCATAGTGGTTTCGAATCAACCCGGATCCAAGATCGGCGTGCCGGGTAATGCTGGGGCAGGCTCGATTGCCATGTCCCCGTCTGGAGGAGACAAGCCCGGATTAGGCGGATCGGGAGGTGGAGCAGGCATCGGCCGTGGCGCTGGTCCCGGCAGCGGATTATCCGGAGAAGGCTCGGGCGCGGCGAAAGCCGACGCCACGAAAGACGGCACGGGCCGCGGATCTGACACGATGGCGCGCGGCGGAATCTCCCCCTATCCGGGCCCCGGCGGCGCCGGCAGTGGGACCGGGGGTAAACCGCCAATGCCCGGAGTCTCCGTAAGCGGGGGAAGCAATATTGTCACGCTGCCAAGCTTCGGGGCCGACGGAGGCGGTCCCAATATCGTCGCGCGCTCCTCTGTCGGCAAGGATCAGCAAGGACCGGGCATCACCGTAGTTGGTACCGCGCGATCGGGGGGCGCGTTCAACTACTACGGCAAGCTCATCGGCGACAAGAACTACACCATTTACATCGACACCGTCCTGGGCACTGCGGTGATGCAGTACGCCGATCCGTCGTCCGCGGCGCATCCCTACGCTGAAGACTTGGTAGCCCCGCAACCCATGCACTCCGATTTACCGGCCCACTTGAAGCCTTCGCGGCTGGTGATCGCGTGCATCCTCGATCGTGCAGGAACACTGCGAAATCTGCAGGTTCTGGAGTCGGGCGGTGGCGAGATGACGACCAAAGTCCTGGCAGCTCTAACCAACTGGAAATTCCGCCCCGTATTTCGCGGTGACCAGCCGGTAGAAGTAAACGCCATCTTGGGCTTCAACATCGACACCCGCTAACCAACGTGGCCCCGGACGCCTCGTCTGGGCGTTCTTCGCAAAACTTTCGTCCGGCAACACTTTGCCCTCGTCCCGAAGCGAGGGCGAGACGCCCTCGGGACAGCCGGCAAGATGCCGGCGTTACATTCGTCCGGTCGCGCTGAAACAACACCGGCCGTCGCGTTCTCATGGATCAGTGACGACGCTGCCATCCCAGTGCGTGAGCCGGCTCCGAGCCGTGGCAAAAAACGTGGGCGATGCGTGAACCGCAGGTCGCGAGAAGAGGGCGGCTGGTTTGTTTTTCTGAATATGAGCGTATTATGCTAGCTCTCCACGCACTACTCCTTGCAGCCGAGTTTTAATCACGAGAGGCAGAATGCTTTCTTGTCATATTTTTGGCTGATTCGTCGCGGCGTAGCGTTTACGATCGTCGGCTAACAACGGCGTCGCTCCATCTTTACTGAGACCGCGGTGCGAGATTGAGTGGGGACAAGTCGATGCCGGCCATCGCATAACGCGCAAACAGGAAGTCATGGATCGAGACCACGCGATCGCCATCGAAATCCAGGGCAACAAAATAAGCAGGCGTCTCGAGTGAGATCTCGCGATCGTATACGAGCATGGCAGCCCGGCCATCGACAACGCCCGCCGCGAAAGCCCACTGTTCGCAGGCTGCATAGCGAGCGTAATATTCCCCGACCTCGCTTTTTCCTTGCTTGCGTAGTTTCGCGACGAGGTCGAGTTTGACGTCGTCGGCCAGCATCGCGCGGACCGCGTCGAAGTCTCCGGCCTTGAACCCCTCTACATACTTGATCAGCCGGGCGCGCATTACATTCGACAGCATCGGCAGCGAGACGTCCGCGGGTTCCTTGGCAAACTCGCGCAAGCGGACACGCCCCCGCTGGAGAGCTGATTTCGCGGCGGCCTCGCTCGCACCAGTAATCGACGCGACCTCCTCCAGCGAGTGGCCAAGCACGTCCTTTAGGATGACCGCGCTCCGCTGGAGCGCCGGAAGCCGCATGAAAGTGCGCAGACTCATCGTGGCGACCTCATGGTCCTGATCTGGGCAATCTGGCGCGGCAATCATGTCAAGGGCCTCGTTATTCTGCATCATCGGACCGTGCGCGCGGCGCCGTAGGAAATCGAGCGCCGTGTTGTGGGCGATACGGAACAGCCAGCCTTCAGGGTTGTCGATGACACCGACATTCGGCAGCGCGGCAAGAGCCTTAATCAGCGCGTCCTGGAGAATGTCCTCGCCATCGACGGCGGAACCGGTCATGCGCGCGCAGTATCGATGGAGCTTTGGACGAAGCCCACCCACCAACTGTTCGAACTGATCGCGCACATCATCAGTCATTGGATGTCGTGTCCTCAGGATGGCAGCGATATGTGAATCATACGTCGAGCGGCAGGATGTCCGTATCGCTGCGAAAGCCGTAGGCGACGCCGCGTGCATAACGTGGATCGCCGAGTAGCTCGGCGACCCGTTCTCCAACCTCCGCCGGGCGCAGGATCGAGCCATAGCGTTGCATGACATGCTCGTCGATGCTGACACCCTCGATTTCCGCGTAGGCGGCCGCAACCTGATGACCGAGCGTGGTGCCGGGAATTAGCTGACATGGCACGAGCACCTGGAACTGGAGCCCGAGTCCGCGCTCGCGCGATACCGCGTTTGCACTGTGGGCCATGAACCACAGCATCCGTTTGGCGCCTATATAGCCTCCAGAGAGCCCCAGGCTTTCGGGGGCGATGAATGGCACCGCAAGCACCATTGATGCACCACTCGACATGACCAGAACGCGGCCAACTGGCTTCATCGGAGTGTTGAGTGCGGCCTGAATGCCGATTAGCCCTGCCTTCACGTCGGTGTTCCAGGCGGTCGAAAACTCGTCCCAGCTCTGCTGGTCGATCGGCTTCATCGGCAGCCGCACGCCGGCGTTGAGGATCAGCACGTCGGGCGCCTCTTCGCGGACGGCGCGGTTCATGAGCGCGGCGTCGGTTGCGTCGCCGGCTATCACCGCTGCACCGGCCTGCTCGGCCGCAGCGAGCCTCGCGCGATCGCGGCCAATTGCGGTCACGTTCGCGCCGCAGGCAGCAAGCGCCTCGACCATCGCGAGCCCCAGCCCCTGGCTACCGCCGGTGATGACTACGCGCTTTCCGTTCAGGTTCAGCATGTTCATTCTCCTTTATCCGGGCATTAGGCGTGGCGAGTGTAGACGACGTCGCCGGCGAACGCGGCGAGAGCTCGGATCCTCGGGAAGTATGCGGCCATGTCGGGGTTGGCCCGCATCGCCTCCACCGATGCGAGGTCGCGCCACTGCGAGTAGATGACCACCTGGCGGTGATCCTTGCCGGCGATGAAGCGGGTCGAAATCCAGCCATCGAGCGTGCCGACGACGTTTTCAGTATTGTCACGCAGGAGCTCGATGAGCTCTGACTGACTCTCACGCTCAACGGTCAAGATGTTGATAAGAGTGGTGACCTCTTTCGTCACCGCTATTGTTGTGTTCATGATCTCCTCCAAAAAGCGCTGCTCTCTGGGCTGACACCATGAAGACGATTCCGGCAATAGAAACGGATCGGTCAGGGAAAAAAGATGTGGATTCTTTAGAGTCGGGCGTCGCCACATTGAAATGGTTGTCCTCGCTGTGAATGCGGCCACGCCGGGCAGCTATGCCGAGGTTGACATCCGTTCCAGTAACGCCCCTTTGCAGCAGAGTATCGGAAAGTGACGTTCTCACGTCCCCGCGCGGTGGAACAGCACCGCCGTTCCGTCCTCCTGGATTAGCTTCCATCCCGAAGTCAGCCCGAGGATCGTCCCTAACGACGAATTCTTCTGCACCAGCACCCAATTCACCTGCTTTTCGTCCAGCACTTTGCTCCACTCAGGCTGAACGAAGACAAGCTTCAAGTAATCCTCAAAGAACTGATCGCCATACAAATCATGACGATCGTCCACGACAACCTTGGTTTGTGGATAGAGCCGGTAGATCAGATACCCTCCCCACAGGTCGGGACAAAAGATCGGTTCCCGAATATCGCGCTTGGCGATGACCTCGACCGACTCAACTGGAAAGCGTTTGTCATCGAAGTACGCATTTACGAGCTGAACCGAACCGAGCCTTCCGCCGTGCATGCAAGCCCACAAACCGAGAAAGAAGGCGAGCACCATCCAAAGGTGACCTTGAAAACGTAGCTCCAGTTTTTCCATGCGAATGCCGAAGTTGTTCACCCGGGAAAGCAGACCGCGCAGCCAGGGCGAGATTTCCGTGTTCTCGCTCGCTCGCGCAACTGTCTCCGAAAGCATGGGAGCAATCATCAAGGTAAACAGCATCGAAGAGACCGGAAGATTGCGCGAAGCGTAGAGACCGCTATAGGCAGCTAGCAGAATTACCAGCAAATGGGTGGGCCCGGGCTTTCGGCGCGCACTCGCCAACGCCGCGATCGTGATGAGCAACATCACCGCGAAACACTGTTGCGCCACTCCGTGAAAATCAGGCGACAGAAATTCGGTGACGTGATTCATCAGAAATCTGTCAGAAAGATACCGGTAAATATGAAGGTGCAGCTTGTAGCCGTAGGGATTGACGAAACTCGCAAGCAGGGAGACCACGCCAACCAGCCCCAGCCGCCTCAACCGACTCACGATTTCTGACCGCTGCTCGGGACAACTAAAGTATCGGATCACCCCGCCGACGAGGTACACGCCCAGTAATGCGAAGCCCAGAAGAAATCCGCCGTGCAGATTTACCCAGAAGAGCATCAGAACGGGCAGCCAATAAAGTCGCCGGGCCTTATTCGGTTCTAAATCGAGATTAGGTAGAGGATCGAGACCACATGCCGAGTCCAGCAACTCGAACCAGATCACCGTAATCAGCCAACTCAAGACATGTGGTCGCGCCAGAAAATGGACGGACGCGGCGCCCAACGAAAGCACAATCATGACAAGCGTAATCGGCAGACTGCCACCTCGACGCATGGCTAGATCGAAGACCAAAACGAAGCTGACCGCCATGACCGCTGCCGAGTAGAACACCACGCCGTTCAGTCCAAGCACGTGGTGAATAGCCGCGATCAACACGTCGTACAGCCATTCCCATGCATACCAGCTCTGCCCGCTCATGGTCGCCGAGAACGGATCGACGCGGGTGATCGCGTGCGTCTGCAGCATCAACTCCCCGTTGCGGATGTGCCATCCCGTCCCCGCATCGCGCAACAGGAGCCGGCCCAATGCGCCGCAGCTCAAGCCCAGGAGCAGTGCGACAAAAAGCAAATCGGAAACGGAAGGCATGAGGAACTGAAGCCAGCGTGAGACACCGCCGGAGTGTGCAGCGGTATTGGATTGAGGCTCTGTTTGCGAAGGTTTCAAATGCAAAGCGTCTGCTCGCACCCGACCCCGTCATGTTACCCGATTCAACGCAGCAACGCGCTGTTGCTAGATATTACAATCGATACTGGCTGCCGACCGGGCTATCACCGATGGTACAACAGGTATCCGATCCCGACCCGCATGTGATGAAGCAAGCTATCCGGGAGGCTTGCGGCAATGGTGAGTCCGAGCGCAGCGTGTACCAGTCCCAACGGAAAAATATTGCGATAGCGGCGAAACAGCTCGCAGAACAACAGGCCGCCAATGAAGCTCATTGGGGTCAGCACCGGGCTCGGAAGGTGTGCGGCAGAAAACAGAAGGGACGATCCCCACACCGCACGGCGGCTGCTCAGAAGCGATTCCATCCGCACGAAGAAGAATGACTGCAATATGAATTGCTGCTCCAGCGCCCAGAGCCCATATTTCCAAACTCTTTCCCAAGGCACTCGCTGAGCCGGTCCTAGATTATGGATTGCCCAACCAATTACAACAATCGTAACCACCAGGATCGCTCCGCACACGACGGTCACAACTGCTCCGGAGTCAGGCCGGGCGAGTCCCAATTGGGGAACCGAAAAACGACCGCGTGCGGTGAACCACAGAATGCAAAGCGCTGCAAAAAGATTGCTGGCGGTGTTGACATGACCCGGCGGTGTCCAGACTGCGACCATAATCAATGCGAAGACCACTCCGACCTGGAACGCCAGACCCATAGCTGAAGTTCCGGCTGAGGCGTCCGGTTCAAACCTCTGCGGTGAGAGGACGCTGTGATCAGCAGCAATCCTGGAAATCAAATTCTTCGACTGGGCAGCCATAAGGGGAATCTACTAGAGTGAGATGCACGTTTTCCCGACGCAGAATATTTTGAACGCCACGAATCTCGGTGGAGGAGTCAGATGAACGGCAAACCCATGCCGCAGGTGGTGATTGTTGGCGCTGGATTCGGCGGCCTCAACGCAGCTCTCAAACTCGGCCACGCTCCGGTTCAGATCACCTTGATCGACCGCAGAAATCACCACACTTTCCAGCCTCTGCTCTATCAGGTGGCAACGGCCGGGTTGTCCCCTGGAGAGATTGCCGCTCCCATCCGCTGGATTCTTAGCGGCCGTCGCAACATCGAGGTTCTACTCGAAGAAGTGCACGAATTCGATCTCGAGCGGCGCCTCGTGAAGCTTGCCGATCGTGAACTTCCTTATGACTACCTGATCGTTGCCGCGGGCGCGAGCCACGCCTATTTTGGGCACGACGAGTGGGAGCCGATGGCGCCCGGGCTGAAGACGATCGAAGACGCGCTCGAGATCCGGCGCCGCGTTTTGCTCGCATTCGAACTCGCCGAACGCCACGCCGCCAGCGGCGCGGGCCAGGTGCAACTGAATTTCGTCATCGTCGGCGGTGGCCCTACAGGAGTCGAATTGGCAGGAACACTCTCTGAGATCGCCCGCCGCGCGTTGCAGGACGAATTTAGATCCATCGATCCCGAACGCACGCGAATCATTTTGCTCGAAGGTGGACCTCGAGTTTTGCCCGCATACCCGGAGGATCTTTCTCGCCGCGCGGAGGAACAGCTTCGCGCACTCGGCGTCGAGGTCCACACTTCCGCGATGGTCACTGGCATCGAACCCGCCACTGTGGTCATGGGAGAAACTCGTATTCCTGCCGCGGTAATTTTGTGGGCGGCCGGAGTAGCCGCGTCGCCTCTGGGCAAGAAACTTGGCGCGCCCACCGACCGCTCCGGGCGGGTGTTGGTGAATCCTGACTTGAGCGTTCCGGGTCATCCTCACGTTTTTGTCATCGGAGACTTGGCCTCGCTAAAACGGGAAAATGGCGAGCCTGTGCCGGGCCTGGCGCCGGCCGCGATCCAGGAAGGAAAAGCGACTGCCCGAAATATTTTGCGCGACTTGCAGGGAGAGCCACGGAAAAACTTCCATTACGTAGACAAGGGCAGTCTGGCAACCATCGGCCGCGCCGCCGCCATCGCGCAGTTTGGCAAGATTCACATTTCCGGCTTCCTCGCCTGGTTCGCTTGGCTGTCCGTGCACATTCTTTTCTTGATCGGATTCCGCAACCGGCTAATCGTGCTGATTCAATGGGCATGGTCGTATCTCACCTTCGAGCGCGGAGCCAGACTGATCACCGGAGACCAGACCCTGCCAGGCTGGACGGAACTGCAGCGAGAGGAGCACAACCCCGAGAAAAAAACAAAAGACAAAGAAACAAAAATGATGGCTTGAACACCGCCCGAAGCCTGTTCGTATTCGGACGGCTCTCTCCACAATCGAACAGTTACACCTTGCGCCTCTCCTCGTCCAAAACGAAGTCAGGTTTGTTTTCATTTGCCTAGGAGCGAGCATCCTGGCACCAAAGATGCATATTTCGCTCGCGGAATGCTTCGTTTGCCTGCTGGAACCGCAGGGCCGGAGTCGGACACTCAACCCTGCAGCGGAACCGAGGATTGAATGGGAACCTTGATGCAGGACCTCAGATACGGCGTGCGCGTGCTGTTGAAGAGCCCAGGATTCGCCACGGTTGCGGTCATCGTCCTGGGCTTGGGCATTGGCGCCAACACCGCCATGTTCAGCGTGGTTAACGCCGTACTGCTCCGCCCCCTGCCTTATCAAGATCCCGGACGCCTGGTTCAGGTCTGGCATGTGCCGCCCGCGAAAAGTTTCCCCGGAATGACTGAGTTTGCCGTCTCTGCGGCCAATTACCTGGACTGGCGTGACCAGAACCATGTGTTCGATCAACTTGCGATTTACAGTTACGCCAATCTCAACCTGACCGGCAAAGGTCAACCCACGTCAGTCACAAGCGCTGTTGTCTCTCCCAACTTCTTTTCTGCGCTGCGGGTTCGTCCGCTCTCTGGCCGAGCCATCGCTCCGGGGGAAGATCAGCTCGGACACGCCAATGTCGTGGTTCTAAGCCATGCGTTCTGGCGCGAGCACTTCGGTTCGGACCCAAACATCGTCGGCCAGAACATCACTCTCAACCAGCAAAGTTACACGGTTGTCGGTATCATGCCTTCCCGCTTCGAGATGCCTCCCTCGGTACAAATCTGGACTCCTTTAGCCTGGACGGATAAAGAGAAAATCGTACGCGGCGAACATCACTTCGGAGTGATTGGGCGTTTGAAGGCCGGCATAGACCTGAAACAAGCGCAGGCGGAAATGAACACCATTTCCAGCCGGCTCGAAGAGGAATATCCTACCGACGACAGAGGCTGGGGAGCGGTGGTGGTCCCGCTGCGCGAACAACTCGTGGCAAGCGTCCGCCCCGCTTTGCTGGTGCTGCTGGGCGCAGTCGCCTTCGTACTGCTCATTGCTTGTGCTAACGTTGCCAATCTCATGCTGGCAAGAACGCTCGGCCGGCGCAAGGAAATTGCCATCCGCTCAGCTCTAGGGGCAAGCCGCGTTCGCATCGTGCAACAAGTGCTTTCAGAAACGGTTCTTCTGGCATTGGCGGGTGGCATTTTGGGTCTCCTCATCGCTCATTTCGGAGTTCGCCTCATCTCTGCGTTCCTGGCCAATCAATTGTCACTGTCGAAAGAAATCAATCTGGACGGATGGGTACTGGCGTTTACCCTGACGGTTTCACTTCTCACGGGAGTTCTGGCGGGCCTCGCACCAGCTCTGCGTCTGACCAGAACCGATTTGAATGAGGCGTTGAAGCAAGGCCTGGGCCGCACCGATTCAGATTCAGGCGGAAGGCGCACACGCGGTGTTCTGGTTGTTTCCGAAGTCGCCCTTTCACTCGTGCTGCTCATCGGCGCCGGCCTCATGATCCGCAGCCTGTGGATGCTGCGCAGTGTCGACCCTGGCCTTGATCCCAACGACGTTCTCACCATGACGGTCGGCATCCCTGTCCCCTCGACCCGGTTCCCGACCCCCTTGCAACAGAGCAACTTCTTCAACGACGTTCTACAGCGCGTTCGAGCTTTGCCGGGAGTCGAGTCCGCTGGAGCGATCGATGCGTTGCCTCTGAGCGGCGGCGGTTCCATTCAGCCCATCGCCATCGAAGGCCGCCCCGCACAGCAAATGGCGGACCAGCCTGAGGTCGCAGTTCGCACGATCAGTCCCGGTTACCTCCAAGCCCTACACATCCCTCTGCTTCGCGGACGCAACTTGAGCGGCTCTGACACAGCTGGCAGACCGAACGCTGTCTTGATCAGCGAGTCCATGGCCAAGCGCTTCTGGCCTAAGGAAAACCCGCTCGGCAAACATTTAACCATGACGTTTTTCCCGGACGCGCCTCGAGAGATCGTCGGCATCGTCGGCGATGTCAAGGACTCCGGACTGGATGTCACCGATCCAGTGGCGATGCTCTACATGCCGTTGGGGCAACTTTCCACCCCCCTGCTCGGCGGATGGACTTCGTTCCCCATGTCGCTGGTCGTGCGCACCACCGCAAATCCATCAGGTTTGACGTCAGCAGTAACCGGCGCCGTGCATCAGGTCGATTCCGAACTGCCTTTGCTCCAGATCCGCACCATGCAAGACATAGTAGGCGAGTCCCTGTCGCAGCAACGCTTCAACATGCTGCTGCTGGCGGTCTTCGCTGGACTCGCACTACTACTCGCGGCGATAGGAATCTACAGCGTGCTGTCCTACAGCGTGAAACGGCGGGTGCGGGAAATTGGCATCCGCATGGCGCTCGGAGCGCAGGTTCGTGACGTGCTGCGCTTGATCGTGATCGAAGGCATGCGACCAACTCTCATCGGCGTCGCCATCGGCCTGGCGGGCGCGTTGGCACTGGGCCGGGTTTTAGCCAATCTCATCTACGGGGTAAAACCCACCGATCCCCTAACCTTCGGAGCGGTGTCCGTCCTGCTGGCTGCAGTGGGCTTATTCGCGAGCATCATCCCGGCCTACCGCGCCACCAGAGTCGAGCCCATGAAAACCCTGAGAGACGAGTAACCGTGTAGGCGCGGACGTCCACGCCCGTGCGCGACCGCCTAGAATTCGCAGATGATTAAAACTCCCCAACCGTTTTCAGATATAGAGCGGACCAAACGACACACTTCTCATCCCGAGCGGAGCAAGGGATCTAGCTTCTTGCCTGCACGATCGGTATCACCGCTGCAAGCAGACACCCGGATCCCTCGCTCCGCTCGGGATGACAGTTTTTGATGAAACTGCGTCTATTTGTGCGACGCCTCCGCTACGACATCCGGCGAGGGGTGCGGAGCCTTCGACGCCGAGCACACGTGTGGACTCCCGCTGACCTGAAATCTGCGTGCTGATCCAATGCGCCTCAGCCGAACTAAACAGACTCAACGCGCACGCTGTCCGCACTGGCCGAACCCAGCAGCGCTGCGTAGCGTCCGGCAGCATCGGCTTGGACATTTTGCGTTTCGACCCACAACGGAGTGCCACCCTGCTGATCCTTGTACAACGAAAAAGTAATGCCGACCACGCCGGTCACGATTTGTGCGCTTCATCCTGCGCCACACCCGAGAACTTGATGAGCCGCGGCACCTGGGTTGAAGCCAGGATTGAATTTGGAGCCGCTGTTTGAGCGAGAGTTGTGTAAGCCACCGCAGACAGAAAACTGACGATCACGAAGCATGCGCGAAGCTTCACTCGAGATTCTCCTCTCTGCATTTAAGTTGTTGTCGAACACCGGACTGCGGGGCAGACTTAAACCCTCCCGTCAGCATGGCGCACCCTTATACCACCGAACCAGCGCCCTGACAATGGCTTTTGCCACCTCCCGGCGTCGGAACAATCGCCAATGCCAGACTTCCTAGCGAGACCTTGAGGAGAACGTCCAGAGTCTTTCACCCCACAACCAAAGCGTTTTCACCCGCTATAATCTAGTTGCCTTGAAACTTCTCCGGCTCAGCGCAATCCTTCTTCTCTTGTCCAGGGTAGCCGTTGCCCAGGGGCCGGCCACAGCCGGTCAGACCGTTCTTGTAGTTCCTTTTGAAAATCAATCCAAGGCTCCGGGCATCGAGTGGATCAGCGACTCCTTTCCGGAGTTGCTGCAAGAGCGCCTGAATTCCGCCACGTTGTTTGTGTTGCCGCGCGAAGATCGAATCCGTGCTTACGACCGCTTGGGTATCCCGGTCGCACTTCATCCTTCGCGCGCCACTCTCTACCGGGTTGCGGAAGAACTGGACGTGGACTATGTAGTTCTTGGCGTGTACCGCTTTGATGGCCGGACCTTCAATGCTGCGGCGCAACTTCTGGACATGCGTCGCCAACACTTGCTGCCCGAAATGAATGAGTCCGGCCCGTTGCTCCAACTCATCGACATTCAGACCGCGCTGGCATGGGACGTTCTGCACGCCCTCCGTCCGGAAATCTCGATCACAAAGCAGGCATTTGTTGCTGCCGCGCCTCCCCTCCGGTTGGACGCGTTCGAAAACTATGTCCGCGGCATCACAGCGCCGAAGGCTGACGAACAGATCCAGCATTTTCGCGAGGCCGTTCGCCTGAATCCCAGCTACCCCGAGGCATGGTTACAGCTCGGCAAAGCCTACTACCGAGCGCGACAGTATGAACCTGCAGTCGCCACGCTGGCACGTGTGCCCGAAAACCATCCCCTCGCCCGCGAGGCGAATTTCTATCTTGGACTTGCAGCTTACTACCACGGAGATTTTCAGCGAGCCGAATCGGCATTCCACTTCGTTGCCGCGCTCATGCCTCTGGCCGAGGTTTACAACAACCTGGGAGTTGTAAGTTCTCACAGCGACAGGAAGAGCGCTGCCGAATATTTTCATAAAGCCATCAGTGCGGATCCGAATGATCCCGATTATCATTTCAATCTGGCGATAGAACTTTACCGAAATGGCGACACCCCCGGCGCCTCTCGCCAACTCCACGAAACTCTCTCCCTACGCCCTGGCGACATCCCGGCCAAATCTCTACTTGAAACGGTATCGCCCGACGCCAGCGGTTCACCCCAGCGAGCGATTGTGCCAGCGACCCAGAAGATTCCGGTCGAGCGCATCCGCGCCAACTACGACGAGAGTTCGTTCCGCCTGCTGGCCTTGAAAATCGACGCTGTCGCGGAACAGCGTTTGGCGAAGACCGATCCTCGCACCCATGCGCAATTCCATACCGTTCGTGGACATGAACTGATGGCCCAAGGCTTTCTTTCCGAAGCGGAAGGCGAATTCCGCGAAGCGATTGCACTCAACCCGTCGAACTCGGAGGCGCACGCTGGATTGGCTAGTGTGCTGGAGGCCGAAAATAACCTCACCGCAGCCCGAACCGAGGCCGAGGAGGCATGGCGGCTCCGTCAGTTCCCCGAGCCGCTTTTGGTGTTGGCGAAGCTTGATTTGCGAGACAATAGACCTGCTGCGGCCGCGGAGAAGATAGATCGGGCTTTGCATTTGGAGCCATCCAATGCGGCCGCACTGGCGCTCAAGCGCACCGTCGCAGCCAAGCTCGCGCAGGAAGCGCAGCCACTGCCTAATCGATGAAACTGTTTTTCGTTTCGCGCCTTTTCCCCGCCCTTCTGACCGGATTGCTGTTGTTCGTCCTCTGCGCCGCTTCTTCCGCCGAAGTATTGAAGATCGTCGTGAACGACGCGATTCATCCCATCACCGATGAATACATCGGCCGGGCTATCGCGGAAGCGGAACGCAACAAAGACCAGGCGTTGCTCATCGAGATCAACACTCCCGGCGGCCTGCTTGAATCCACGCGCGACATCATCGAAAAAATCCTGGCCTCACCGGTGCCGGTAATCATTTACGTCACGCCCAGTGGAAGCCGGGCCGCGTCCGCCGGATTTTTCATTCTCGAAAGCGCCGACGTTGCGGCCATGGCGCCCGGAACCAATGCCGGCGCGGCTCATCCCGTCACCCTCGGCGGCGGCAAGATGGACGACACGATGAAGGAAAAAATCGAGAACGATTCCGCCGCCCTGTTGCGATCGGTAGTCGCGAAGCGCGGCCGCAACGTTGAGATCGCCGAGACCGCGGTGCGCCAATCAAAGTCTTTCACCGACCAGGAAGCGCTTGCGCAAAAACTGATCGACTACGTAGCACCCAGCGAGGACGACCTCTTCAAGCAATTACAAGGCAAGCCGGTAAAGCGTTTCAGCGGGGAGACCATCACGCTCAATTTAGTTGGCGAACCGGTTCGTCCCTTTGGCATGACTCTAAAGCAGCACATTCTCGCCTATCTGATGGATCCGAACGTTGCCTTCATCCTGCTCGCCGTCGGCGCGCTGGCCCTCTACGCCGAGTTCAACCATCCCGGCGCGGTGGTCCCCGGAACGGTTGGAATCGTCTTTATTCTTGTCGCCATCTTCGCGCTGAACTTGCTCCCCACTCGCTTCGCCGCGGTAGTCCTGATTTTCGCCTCGTTCATCCTGTTCGCCCTCGAAGCCAAATTCGCCGCCCACGGAGTGCTAGCCGTCGGCGGAATCGTCACGCTCACCTTGGGCGGACTGTTGCTGGTGGACGCGCCCATTCCGGAGATGCGAGTTCATCTGCTGACAGCATTGGCGGTCAGCATTCCGTTAGGAATCATCACCGTCTTTTTGATGAGCATCGCCCTGAAAGCCCGAGCCAACAAAGTTGTCACCGGGGTGCAAGGACTAATCGGGGAAATCGGCCTGGCTCAGAGCGCTCTATCACCGGAAGGAAAAGTCTTCATCCACGGCGAACTCTGGAACGCCATCTCGTCTGCCAACCTGCCCGCGGGACAACCGGTCGTAGTGCGCCAGGTAAAGGGATTACAATTGTCAGTCGACCCAGCTCCGTACGCCCAGAAAACCACAACAAGCATGCAAGTCTGACCTCGATGGAGGACGGGGCGTCCTCGCCCGTCCTCCCTGCCCAGAAGATCGCGATCATGCAACTTGCTGCTCTTTCTTTGTATGCCTTTGTGTCCTTTGCGCGGTACGCTTGATCGTGCATCAGAAGTCCCGGCACCTCGGCAGATAACCCCGCATCGTTTTGAAATCACAGCCCATTCCGCCCAATTGCGATACAATCCGCCTCAGAGGCATTCCTGACAATCAGGCGCGGAGGCCCAAATGGAGCTTGGCTTTGGTTTCACGACCATCGTAATCATCATTTTCGCCTTATATCTGCTAAGTTCGATCAAGATTCTGGCGGAGTACGAGCGCGGCGTGATTTTTCGCCTGGGACGTTTGCTTCCGGAAGCCAAAGGTCCGGGGCTCATTTTCGTGTTTGCCCCGCTTGATCGCATGGTTCGCATCTCCTTGCGGCAGGAGGCTCTCGAAGTGCCCGCGCAGGACATTATTACGCGCGACAATGTCACCTTGAAGGTCAACGCCGTCATCTTCTTGCGCGTGATCGAGCCGAGAAAAGCTGTGGTGGAAGTTTCCAACTACGTCTACCAGACCTCGCAGTTCGCGCAAACCACGCTGCGTTCCGTACTCGGCGAGCAAGAACTCGACGAACTGCTCGCCCATCGCGACAAGATTAACCTGCGCCTGCAAAGCATTCTCGATACCCACACTGCTCCTTGGGGAGTGAAAGTGGCCAATGTCGAAGTCAAGCAGGTGGACATGCCCGAGTCCATGCTGCGCGCCATGGCCAAGCAGGCCGAGGCGGAACGCGAAAAGCGTTCCAAGATCATTCACGCCGAGGGCGAGTTCTCCGCCGCTCAGCGTCTGGTGGATGCAGCCCGACTGCTGGCCACCGAACCCGTAAGCGTGCAATTGCGCTATCTGCAAACCTTGACCGAAATCGGCGTGGAGAAGAACACCACGGTAGTCTTTCCGGTTCCGGTGGACTTCTTTTCCAGTATTCCGAAGTTATTCGCAAGACACGATGGAGACGCGCCAGCTGCTGCGAAGGGCTGAGCGGCCTCCATCGAAAATGACAACGAGGTTGAAATGACAACGGCTACATCACAGGACACGGAAATCACGCTGGGCACGGGCAAGATGCTTGCCCTGTTTTTTGGACTGGTCGCGCTCTGCGCGGTTTTTTTTGGCATGGGATTTTCTCTGGGGAGAAGCTCCGTACGAATTGCGTCCCCCGACCTCCCAGCCGCGACTCCCGTCAGCACTGGCGGGGCACGGCCTTCTGCGGTCAAGACCACCAGCGCCAATCCCCCGGCCGACATGACGTTTTACAAAGCGGTTGAGAGCAAGGACGTAAATACCCAGCCCGTCCCGAAGGAGGTCTCAACCTCTGCTGCCGAAAACAACGCTCCTGCCAATGCAGCAGCGAGCGCCGATCCCACTGCACCGCCGCCGGCGAACAGCTACTTCGTGCAAGTCGCCGCGGTCAGCAAGGCGGAAGACGCGGAAGCCCTGGTCGATGCGCTTAAGAAGAAACAATATCCCGCATTCTCAACCAATACGCCGACCGACAAACTCATCCACGTGCAAGTTGGACCGTATCCCGACATCAAAGACGCCGAACTGATGCGCGGCAAGCTGGTCAGCGATGGCTACAACCCGATTTTGAAAAGATGACGATTCCGCAAATCGTCAGTCTCTGCTAAACCTCTGCTCTTTCCACGGATCGCCGTAGATGTGATAACCGTTCTGCTCCCAGAATCCCGGCGCGTCGTGATCCAGAAACTCCAGCCCTCGGACCCACTTCACCGATTTCCAGGCATAGAGATGAGGAACAATCAGCCGTAGCGGATATCCGTGGTCGGGCGTGAGCGGCTCACCATCGTGGTGAGTTGCCAGCAAAACTTCTTCGCGATCAAGATCGGCAAGAGGAACATTCGCCGTGAATCCCTGTTCGCCATGGACCAGAACATAAGCGGCATTCGCTTTGGGATGAGCCCGCCGCAACAGTTCTTGAAAGGCCACGCCGTCCCAGCGATTGTCGAATCGGCTCCACCGCGTCACGCAATGAAAATCGCTGCCCCGCTGCACCTTGGGCAAGTGGTTGAACTCGTCCCAGGTGAAACGCAACGGAGAATCGACGCGCCCATAAACCTGAAAATCCCAGGTCTTCGGATCGAAGCGTGGCACGGATCCATAGTGCAAAACCGGCCACTTCAGAGTGAGAGACTGCCCCGGCGGCAATCGTCCCTCCTGCTTCATCTGCCGTTCCCCTTCTCGCCGTTCATTTCCCTCGAAGAGCATCTGGTCTCTCCACAATCGAAGACGGGCGTCCTCGTCCGTCCACCAAAATCATTCTCCTCCCAACATTGACAACCATCGATTCCGATTCTATTACTATCGTTGCCATGACTGACCCGGAGCAAACCCTGAATCGCATGCTGCACGCCGTCGCCGACCCAACCCGCCGCCGAATTCTGCAGGCTCTCAAGGAGCGCGGAGCTTGTTCCATCGGCAAGGATGTGGGCCTATGTGCTTCGGATCTCGAGCCGCGGGTGCACCTTTCGCAGCCTACGATCTCCCATCATATGTCGATTCTGACGAAAGCGGGCTTGGTGGAGGCAAAGAAGCTGGGACAGTGGATGTGGTACCGCCGCGACGAGACCGCCCTCCGCGAATTCGCCCGCGCCCTGCGCGAGAGTCTCTAGCGGCTGCGCGGTCCCACTTCCGCCCACAACCCATTTGTTTCCAGGATTTTCCCCGTAACTCCTTTGAACTCAAAGATTTCAACCCTAGTCCCCCGCTATCCCTCTGATTCCAAAAAATCAGGGGGGAGGGGTGGAGACCAATTATGTGGTTATATCCCAATAGCATTCCCCGTTGCGAACACCTCCAAGTCAACGGCACTCAGTGCGGATCGCCCGCCCTGCGACGCAATCACTTTTGCTACGTCCACCAGCGGTGGCAAGAAACCCGCATCGTCCTCAACGCCAACCGCGCCCGTCGAGGACGCGCCGCGCTCGATCTCCCCGTGCTCGAAGACAACTCCATCCAGGTCTGATTAATGCAGGTAATGCGCCTGATCTTCAGCGGACAACTGGACCCCCAAGACTGCCGGTCTGCTCCTCTACGCCCTGCAGACCGCTTCCTCGAACCTGACCCGAACCAATTTCGAGCCCGTCATCAAAACCTGCGTAGTCATTGATCCCCGCACGGTAGACCAGACCCCGCTCGGCGAAGATCCATGGTGCAGCGAAGATTACGAAGAAGAATACGAAGAAGACGAAGCGAGCGCGCCAGTCGAGGCCAAGCCCCAGGACTTCGGCGAAGATGAAGATAAAGAATGGACCGCCGAAGTACCCATCCCAGACATCGAAGCCCAAGCCCAGGCCGGCGAGAAATCAGAGCAAATCATTCCCCAGATTCAGGCCGTCGCCAGTGTCTCAGTCCGTCCGCATCGCACACATAGCCCCGGCCCCCCGTCCGGGCGGGCTCAGCCACGCTGATCGGAACTCGACAGCACAATGGGCGAGTGTTCCGCGCTACCCTCCCATCTGATCGAGAAGTGCGGCCCGTCAGCAGGCATATAATTCACGGCGCCGTGGAAAATTCTTATGCAATTCTCGGAATTGATTGGCCAAGAGGTTGGCCTACTGATTCCAAGAATCGATAGGGTCAAGATATTTCATGTAAAGGTACTTGGAGTGGAAGGCGGAGGGATATAGATTTCCAGTCAGGCCGCTGCCAGGATCCTCCTGCAGGTATTCCAAATCCAAACCGCGCCAAAAGAGTTCGTATTCTTCCTCCCCTATCACGAAATGGCACTCGCGATGGTAGAGGCCGACGGGTCCGCACTGGACGAAAAATCGCCTCGCGGATAAGTTGGTCAAGGAAATCTGGAGAAAAAGCCATCAGCGAAAATCCCCGCCCAAGCGGAGCTTGGACGGACAACCCTCGAGATATGAATGAACGGTAAGTTTCACTTCGGCTCCGCCTCGACGATTTCTAAGACGTGCTGGTCTGAAAAAATGTAGAAGCGGTCGGGGTCTGGAGCGTAGCACGCCATCGTGCCGCCTGCTTCTTTGTCCGCTTCATAGGCGGCAAGTTTCTGGCCGGTCGTGGCATCGACGACGGCATAGGTGGAACTTCGGCATGAGTCGGAAGCGCCGGTACTGTCGCAGCTCCGGTTGAACTGGACAACCAGTCTGTTCTTGACCACGCGAAGCCCGAAATACGGCGATCCCGTGCCAGTCGGAGGGCTGACCACAATTTTTCGGACCACATCACCGGCAGCCGAAATCGCATAGACGGACGGGGGAGACGTCGCCCTCATTAGATACACGAGTCCATCGTCTCCGGTGATCGCCACCGACTGATTAACGTCCTTGTTGTTCTGTTGCTGGGCGCGAGTATCGTTGGCGATCGCGCGCTCAATGTCCACGTCTCCGTCCAACACCAATTGCTTCACGAGATGTCCGGTTGGGTCGTAGATTGCAGTTGCTGCTTTGTAACCCGGTTGATATTGCAAGCCGGAAATCAGGATCTCGCCCGAGCGGAATACCGCAAGTTGCGAGGGGAAAAACGGTGTCGGTGGTCGCTCGAGAGTCACGGACGATCCGCGTGTCCCATCGGGAGCGAAGTTGTCGACGAATTTGGAATGCCCGTCGCCGTGCATCATGACGACGCCACCATCGGGCCGCACTGCGTGGCGGTTGATAAAAGCGCCCGAGGTATCGAACTCCGCCTCTGCGACGCCTTTACTCGACAACCTAAAAAGGGGGCCCACCATTCCCGGACCTATCTGGACTAGCTTGACGTATAAGCGTCCTTGTTCATCACAAGCGGTCGGAAACGCGATGCCGCCGTGATACTTGCCCGCGACGCTGACGGGCATTCGGCTCTTTGCCACGAGAACCTTGGTCTGAGCAGCTATGGGAAGTGCAGTCCCGCACAGGAGGGTAAGAACTGTAAGAATCTTATTCATGTGACAGTCCTTTTGCGAATCATATCGCCTAAACAGTCGGGCTACACATCCGTAGATCGGAGTAATCGTCGCAATATGCAGACTTTATCACCGCACGCTTTATAGAGCTTAAGCTGCTGGCATTGAGAACATTAACCCCGCCGACGGGCATATGAAGTAAACTGCGCACATGCCGAGTGGCCACCAAGGGTCGATCCGCCTCTTCCGTTTCGACGGAATCGACGTGTTTCTGCATTGGTCCTGGTTTCTGGTGGCGGCGTTCGAAATCAGCAACCGGACGCGGCATTACTCCTCACTCACCTGGAACGTGGTCGAATACCTGGCATTGTTCTTGATTGTGCTGCTTCATGAGTTCGGTCATGCCCTGGCTTGCCGACAGGTCGGGGGAGCTGCGAACCAGATCGTGTTGTGGCCGCTTGGCGGGGTTGCGTATGTAAACCCGCCACCGCGGCCGGGCGCTACACTCTGGAGCATTGCGGCGGGTCCGCTGGTGAACGTGGCCCTCCTGCCAATCTTGTTCGTAACCGGTTTGCTGAGCCGATCGTTGGGATTAGCAGAGGCAATGCCCAACGTCAACGCGTTGCTGCGAGCGGTGTGGTTCATTAACGCCGGCCTGCTGATTTTCAACATGCTGCCAATCTATCCTCTGGATGGCGGCCAGATCCTCCGGTCGCTACTCTGGTTTGGATTAGGACGTGCCCGCAGCTTGATGGTGGCCGCGAGCATCGGCTTGGCAGGTGTGGCCGGGCTCATCGTTCTTGCCTTCTGGATGCGGTCCGCCTGGTTCGCGATCCTCGCGGTTTTCCTGCTGATGAATTGCTGGGGCGGGCTGCGACAGGCGCAGGCGCTAGCACGTTTTGCAAAGTTGCCGCGTCGCGAAGGGTTTGCCTGTCCGAGGTGCAAGACAGCGCCGCCTTTGGGAACCCTCTGGAGGTGCGGGCAGTGCAGTCAGCCGTTCGACACCTTTGAAACTCGGGCCCGTTGTCCACACTGTGGGGCGCAGTTTGCCTTGACCCAGTGTTTGGACTGCGGAGACATGCATCCATTGAGCGAGTGGAGTGTTCCCGCCCTCGTACCTACGAATGTGTAGCGCGTAGTCTGCATTGAGCGTTGAAAGTATCGGCGGTGTACTTGGTAATTAATTAGCAGGGTGGATTATCTGAAGTTCCTGTTTCACTGTGTTTGTTATCCTTTTGCCTCTGGTATCTGGCGGCACAACTCTTCGCTGCCCGCAACGTGGAAGGGTTACTGGGCAGTCGAGGGTACTTCGGATTCCGCCGCTGCCGACCCTCACCAAGGCCCTTCTATTACCTTGATAAATCCTCAATCGACATCGGAAAAGGAGTATCAGGACATTTACACCATGTGTTCAGCCACGCTCAATGGGAATCGCTTCAGCGGGGAGATTTCGCTGTCAGCGCGGCACCCGTGGGGCCAGGGGAACTTGGCGCAGCCGTAAATAGGTATTCGCCAAGCCGCCGCGAATGATCGACTCGGGTAACTTGCTTGGATGGGAGGAAGTCGTGAAAATCATGCGCAGCAACCCTCTGCACACATTCTGATCGTGAAGCCGCTTAAAATCGAAACCGTTGCAGACAGGCCACGGCAGTCACGACGGGGGTGCCAGCGTTATTTGTCGTCGTTGAAGATGTCGGCTACGACTTTCCATTGGCCATCGCGCTTCTGCCAGTTCACCACGAATTTGCCTACGCTGGATGTAGGCTTTCCTTGGGCGTCATTGACCGTAGTTTCGAAGGTTCCGATTTCGTAGGCCATGTCTCCTGATTTTGCGATCACCACCTTGGAGGGAGCGAAGGTGATGGAGAATCCGGGCATGGACATAAATTGCGACCATACCGCTCGGATCGCATTTTTGCCCGTGGCGATCGGCATGTTCGGCGGCAGAATGGACGCATCGTCGGCGTAGAAGGAGACGGTTTTGTCCAAGTCTTTGGTCTCGGCGGCATGGGACCATGCGGTGTCGAGCGCGCGAATGGCTTGCTCGTCGGCGAAAGCATCTTTCGCGAAAGTGATGCTGGATGCGAGAAGCACGACCGCTAAAGCCGAGATTTTGCGCAGCATGGGAAACAATCCTTTCGAGTCGCGAGTGTCATTGGTTTGGCAAGCGCTGAACAGCATAGCTGGGGTAGAGAGGTGCTGGCAAGGCAATGCGTGGGTTTTTGACTGTCAGCTACTAGGTCAACGGCAGCGGACAGGAATGTCCGCCCTACACCTCGAGCTTCGCTCGACTGGACAGCCGGGGACGGCTGTCCCCACGTGATCTAAGTTGCGCTTGCGGCTTGGGCTTTTTGCATCAGGCGGCGGGCGTGGGTGATCAGGTCGGCTACTTCGAAGGGTTTTACCAGGCAGGGAACGTTTTTCTCTTGCAGGAAGCTGCGCACTTCCGGCTCGGCTACGGTGGAGAAGGTGAATAGCAGATGTTTCTCCATGCCGGAACAGTTTTCTGCGAGCCAGCCGTAGACTTCTCGGGCGCTGCCGTTGCCCTGCGCCTTGCCGTCGATGATGATGGCGTCGAACTGCTGCTGGCGGAGCAGGGATTTCATGTCTTCGACATTCATCGAAGTGACCACTTCGGCTCCGGCACCGGTGAGGACATCGCGCTCGAATTCGAGGACGGCTTCTTCGTTCTCAATCAGCAAAACGCGTCCTGCAAGGGCCGCCTCGCGACGCGCGGTTGGGGCTGCCTTTTCCGGAGCTGCGCTCTCGCCCGCGGACGGGAGCACGATCTCGATTACGCCCCCGCCGGTGGTTTGGTTCCTGGCGCTGATTTGTCCGCCGTGCTCCTGAATAATTCCGTAGCAAATGCTCAGGCCGAGTCCGGTGCCTTTGCCGACGCCCTTCGTCGTGTAGAACGGTTCGAAGATGCGATGCGGTTCCTTGATGCCAGGGCCCGAGTCGTGAAATTCGGTGTGGACGTTTCCATCTTTGGTGTGGACATGCACCTTTAAGGTACCGCCCTGGCCGGCTTCCAGCATGGCGTCCACGGCGTTGTTGATGATGTTGAGAAATACCTGCTCCAGTTGGTGAGGGTCAGCCGTCACTGCGGGAGTGGGGGCTTCGAATTCACGCTGTAGGTTGATGGCATTCACTTTGAGGTCGTAGTCGCGCAGGGCGAGGGTTTCGTCGAGCACCTTGCAAATGTCGACGTGCTCTTTCTGCGGCTTGCGCTGGCGGGCGAAGGACAACAGGCTTTGCACCACGCGATGCGTGCGCTGCGCCTGTTTGAAGAGCTTGCTCACGAAGTCCGCGGCGTGATCGTTGAGTCCTTCACTTTCCAGAAGTTGCGCGTAGCCGAGAATGGCGGTCAGCGGATTGTTGAGTTCGTGGGCCACGCCGGCAATGAGCTGTCCGACGGCCGACATCTTCTCGCTTTGCAGCAACTGTTCCTGAGTCTTGCGCAAATCTTCGTAGGCACGGCAGGTCTCTTCGTACAGACGGACCTTTTCTATGGTGGTGGCCAACTGGCGGCCGATTGCGACCAGCAGATTTTCATCGTTGCTGGTGTAGACGCGGTTCTCGCGGCTGCTGATTCCCATCATGCCGATGGGCGAATCCTTGCTCCACAGCAGTACCCAGATCCAGGAAGTTAGGCCGTCGGCGCGAATGAACTCGGCCACCAGCGGAGGAAGGTGGGGCAAGTATTCGGGGGTGATCACTTCGGTTCGGGAACGGGTGACGAGATCGCCGAAGCCGCCGTGAAACTGGACTTCAGAAAGGCGGGCGCGATCGGCGCTGCGCTGTCCCCAACCGGCGCGGCGGCGGAAGGTGGTTTGATCAGCGTCACCAAGATAGATCGATCCGGTCTCGGCGCCGAGCAGCGAGATGACCTGGCGCAAGGTCAGGTTTAGGATTTCGTCCAGATCGAAAGACTGGGTGGCGATCACGGCCATCGCGTTCAGCGCGTTCAGCTCGCGGTTGCGTTTGCGGATTTCGTCTTCGGCTCGTTTCTTTTCGGTAATGTCGAGCAGGAAGCCCTGGTAGCGTTCGATCTTGCCTAGGGAATTGCGGGTGGCGAAGCTGCTCTCGAGCACGGTGATCGAAACGCCGTCTTTCCGACGCAGCGTCATTTCAAAGTTACGGACGTAGTTGTGGGCTTCGATTTCGCGGTGAAAGGCGTCAGTCTGCTCAGCGGATGCGGAGAGTTCAGTGTCGAGATCCATGGCCATCAGTTCAGCACGGCCGTCGTAGCCCAACATGTGCACGAAGGCGTCATTGCAGTCGAGCAGTTTGCCGCCGGGCGTAGCTACAAAGACGCCTTCCTGGGCCTGCTCGAAAATCAGGCGATACTTTTCTTCGGCGTCGTGCCGATCGGTGGTGTCGTGCACAACGTGGATGGTGCCCTTTTGCTGGCTTCCGTGCTCGCTGTAGGACGAGGTCGAAATCATGCAATTGCCACCGAAGCACGGGTCTTGAGCCTCCTGTATGCCTTCCTCGGCGGCGACGCAGTAGGGACATCCGGACCATTCGCCTTTGCGCGGCAGCACGAATTCGCAGGGCTGGCCAATCACGTCCGCGGGGGCTTGCCCGAGGCGCTGGAGCAAAGCCATGTTGGCTTTCATGACCACGAATTCGGCGTCATGTACCAAGACCAAGTCCTGAATGGAATCAAAGGTATTGGCCCACTGGCGATGGGAGCGCAGAATTTGCTCCACCAGCCGGAGATTCTCCACCGCGAGTCCCAGCTGATGCGCGCTGGTAACCAGGAACTCCATATCGTCGGGAGTGTAGGAGAAGCGATGTGGACTGCCTAGGGATAAAGTTCCAATCACCGACTTCTTGCCCAGGACCGGCAGCATGACTACATGGTGAAAGCGTTCCCTCTTCAGATGTGGCCGGGTGCTGTCGGCCGCGCTGGAGGTTTCAATGACCATGGGCACGGTTTCGGTGAGCATGGCTTTCGTAGATTCGTCCAGGGGGACAGAAAAGCGATCGCGCACATAGTCCGAAGAGAGTCCGATCTGGGTGGTGAGGACCAATCTCTCGCCTTCCAGCAGGCGAAACCATGCGGCTTTAGCTCCCATCAGGGTCTTCAACTCTCCGAGGGCGGTCTCGGTCATCGGTCCGTGCTGCTGCGAACGCGTGATGGTCGTGGTCAGGGCATTGAGCACACCCAGACGCCGAACCCGCATTCGAGAGTCATCGAACACCATCAGGAGCATGCTCAGTCCCAGCAGCAGATCGACCGCGAGGCTGAACCCTGGCGGCAAATGCATGTTCAAGGGAGCCCAGTCGAGATGCACCGCCAGCAAGCTGATACTCAACATCCAGGGACCGATCTCCCAGCGTGCCCAGCGAAAACGGATCAATTGCAGAGCAGCCCCAAAGGTGATGACCCGGTAGGAAACTTCGAGCACCACGCGAAGAGCGAACGAGTCCGGCCACCACAGCGCGCGCACTGCCGCATAGGCGACCACTGCGATGGAAAACGCCAGCAGTGGCGTCAAAACTTTGCGGGCATGGCTATAGACAAAAACCGCTGCGGAGAACAAGCACAAGGCCAGGACGAATTGCGATTGGGAAACGGCGACCGCATAGCGGGAGCTTGGGTCGACGCCGGGGTGGTGAATCGTCCAATTGGAAACGAAGTACGCCAGCCAGCCCAGAATCCAGATCAACAGGTAGCGCTCGCGAAAAGTCCGGAACACCAGCAGGCCCGCGGCCAGGATGACCAGCGCCGCGGATTCCACCGCCACGAACTTGGGCAGTGGGAGTTCCACCAAAGCGTACCAGGCAAATAGGGCAGAGCTATTCATCGCGAAAAGGGGCCGAGCGCACCTTTCTTAATAACATGCCGGTCCCTGCAGCCAATGAGGTTTCCCCTTATGGGTGATTACTTTAGGAACTTCCGGGCTAGCAACTTCAAATCCAGGAACTCTAAATCCGGACATATTTCGCGGTACACTAGCAGAACCATGCCAGTCGAGCGCATTCTGGTCGTCGACGACGAGGACCCCATCCGCGAGATCGTTTGCTCCATGCTGGCCGCTGCCAACTATAAGACCCGGCAAGCTTCTTCCGGGCTGAAGGCGCTGGCGATCCTCGATGCCGGCGAGGAATTCGAGCTTATGCTTTCTGACCTCATGATGGCCGATCTGGATGGCATTGGCCTGCTCGAACGCACCAAGGAGGGGTATCCGGACATGCCCGTGGTCATGGTGACCGCGGTGCACGACATTTCGGTTGCCCTGGCCGCCATTCGCAACGGCGCCTACGATTACCTGCTGAAGCCTTTCGAACGCGAACAACTGCTGGCGACCGTGCGCCGGGCTTTGGAGAATCGGCGCCTCAAGATGGAGAACCGGGCGTACCAGACTGATCTCGAAAGGATGGTCGAAGCCCGTACCGAGCAGTTGAAGAGTGCGATGGCCGATCTGGAGCGCTCCTACGACATCACGCTGGAAGCTCTGGGCGATGCCCTGGACCTAAAAGACGCCGAGACCCAAGGCCATTGCAAACGCGTTACTGCATTCACCATTGCCATTGCCCGAGCCATGGGATTACCCAGAGATCAGATTGCCGTGATCGCACGCGGAGCTTTTCTTCACGACATCGGAAAAATGGCGATTCCAGACAAGATTCTGCTCAAGCCTGGCAAGTTGGACCCGGACGAAATCACCGAAATGCGGGAACACTGCTATCGCGGCTACCAGATGCTGAAGAAAATTCCCTTCCTCACTGAGGCGGCGGCGATCGTCTACTCTCATCAGGAGTTCTTCGATGGCACCGGCTACCCCCGCAAATTGAAGGGCGAGGAGATTCCGCTCGGAGCACGCATTTTCGCTGTTGCCGATACGCTGGACGCCATTACTTCCGACCGCCCTTATCGCAAAGCGCGGTCCATTGCTGAGGCGCGGAAGGAAATTGAGCTGTGGTCCGGACGCCAGTTCGATCCCGACGTGGTGCAGAAATTTCTTTCCATGCCGGAGAATATCTGGATCGATCTACGCAAAGACATCGACTCCCAAACCAATCGCTTTGCCTACTCTACGGCGAAGAGTTGATCCCGCAAGTTATCCTGAGTTTTCCGTTCTTCTATTTAGTCAAGGCACTGGCGTATAACTTTCTTTGCAATTATGCGGGAGGCGCACCATGAAAACTGCTGCCACATTGCTGGTGGTTTTACTTTTTGCTGTGCTTGGTCTGGGACAGGATCGACCTACGATCACCGCACAACCCAACACCGTATTCGTTGGAGCGGACGGAAAATTTGAAGCTCAGCCGAACACTGCCCTGGTGCAATTCAACATCTCGGCGCAGGAAAACAACTCACGCGCGGCCTACGATCGGGCCTCGAAAGCGGCCGAGCAAGTCCGCCAAATCCTGCGCTCCAATGGCATTGAACCGACCGCTGCCCAACTGGGCTACTTCTCGATTGAACCTGTTTACGACTACAAGGAAGCGAAACGCAAACTGGTTGCTTATCGGGTCAATGTGAACGTGTCTCTAAAGCTCAAGGACTTCACGAAGATTGCGCCCATCGTGCAGCAGCTGTCCGATAGCGACATTACCAGCGACCAGTCGATCAGCTACACCCTCGACGACATCGACGCTGCCAAGATCAAAGCCGTAGAGGATGCCTACCGACGTGCCCGCGCGTCGGCGGAAGCTGTAGCTCGCACCGGAGGGCGCACTTTGGGTGAACTCTCTTACGCCTCAGTGGATACGTTTGAAAACGTCCGTCCAATGGTGATGCAGCCGATGGCGAAAATGAGCGCAATGGCGCAAGCCGCACCCGCGCCAACCGAGGAATTCAGTCCTCAGACGACCGCAGTGACGGCTCACGTGAACGCAATGTTCACGCTGAAATGAGCAATCAGCAGTCAGCAATCAGCACTCAGAATGTGGCTCTCTGACCGTTACCAAAGACCCGCTTTATCACTGATCTGGACTCTGTACCATGTGCATCTGGAGCCGGCCCGGCGCGCTCTTTAGACTTTCGCTGATACGAGCCTGGTTGAGCGGTTCATGGCAGGCAGGAATCTCCCCGAACACTTCAGTAATCACGATTGCGGTTGCACGGCGAGGAGCCAATCGGTTCTATGCACATGCAGTCGATCAGCTCACACAACATCCCAATTTTCAGTCTGGTCAACTACATCCCACTGGTGGCGACAGTGGTTACTTGCGTTCTCAGCGTGATTCTCGCCCGCGCCACCCTGCGTTATGCCGAGGCAACCGACAAGAGTCTGGCCCTCGCCCGTGAGGAGTTCGAGCGCGAATGGTCGCCCGAACTGCATATCAAGCTGGAGCGGCTCTCTGCCACTGAGACGCGAATCGTAGTCACCAATCTCGCCAAGATCTCGGTCCTGCTCCAACTCCTGCAGTTGCGCAAGATTTCGCACGCCGTTCCCTTTGAACGGTGCTTCCTCAATGATCCGCTGGTCGGAGGAATGACTTGGACGCAAGACGTCGGCAAGCGCCTCGTAGTATGCACGGGGCCGGATTTTCAGGGGCTCATCGCCGCGTCGGTGACTTTTTATTCCTCAGGCCGCATGTTCCGGACCGACTGGTTCCGTTTTTATATCGAAGTTGACGACGGACGCATCGTCCGCCTGAATCCGACGAACGTGCCCGCGCGGCGCGTACGCGTCCTCGAAGGCCGCAAAGGACCCGAACGACGGCGGGAGATGGCGCAAGATGTGACAGGCGTAGCAGCCGCAGGCAAGCATGCGGCAGGTGGCTAAGTTCACTGCATAACTGAATCCATATAATAGAGACAATGACTCTGCCGGTCAGCGAGTGTAATGGGAATATTGCGACAATGGTATTGCGCCGAACGGCGCGGGATGCTGTAAAGAGGCGGCATTCTAGTTGTTTGCGCTGCCATTTTGTTCCTCTTCACTTATGCCTCCCCCGACTGCCTCTAGTCGCGCAAGGCTCTGACAAACCTCTATAGACGAAAGCACAACGGTTTTCGTCAGGCCGACTTGCTTTGTCGTGAATCGAACGGTATCACTTTCGCGTGTTGTTTCGGCGCGATCCACTTGGTCGCCTTTTTCCTGAACCTGGTAGGTACGTAGAACTCAATGATTTTCGCCATAAATCGCCCCTTGTGAGAGCGAGCAATGGGAAGGACTTCCAAATCGTTGCCATCCATTTCTCTGGCCCCTCACTTCCTATGGTGCCAGCCAGGTTCGAAAGGTCTCATGCTAGCGAATATCTTCAGATCAGTTCAGACTGCTTCAGACTGGCTCTATGGACGTTGCCAGAGATCAGGAGCATGATGGCATTCACTTGCGGGATTTGCTCACCTGCTCCGCGAGGAGCCTGGTGAGCCCGGTAAGGGGGTCGGAAAGCGGGGGATTTTCCGCCCCCAAGAATACCAATGAGGGTTTGGGCACGTCATTCACTGCAATTCAGAGATACGCCATTCAAAAAACTTCGCAAACCTGCCTCAAGCATACCCAAGCACACCCAAACCCTCTTCCGCCAGCCCCACGGCTTCGCGGAATGAAAAAGCTGACTCTCCCTAGTTCAGAGCCGCCACAGCGAGCCCGCCTACGGCGACGCGCGGTCCCCAGAGAGAAGGCGCTTCCAACCGTCCAGACCTGAATATGCTTCGTCCCGCGTTCAGCCTCAAGATGTCCGAGCCGTAACGACCCACCATCCGGCGCGGAAGTGTGAGACTTGCAGGATAACTGACGTAACCAGATGGGATGAGATGGGATGAGTTCTGCACGGCGCCCAGCACCACAACGATCAATGAAAACGGGAACCGTTGGCGGTAGGCTGTGCCGAGGCGTGTGGTCCAGAGGTCTTCGGCCTTAGAGGTGCTTGAGAGCCCGCGGATGAGTCTGACCCGGGACGCGCTTTGGCACAACGGACTGTAGCCTCTTCGTGAGAGGAGAGCACGCGAGGGAGATTCACCCAATCGGCGCGTCCTGGATCACACGTCAATGGAGGTGTAATCATGGACGTGCTGCATGCGAGATGTTGCGGTTTGGATGTACATAAGAGCTCGATTTCTACTTGCATTTTGTTGCGTGAAGCGGGGCGAGTGCAGAAACACCAGCGTCGTTTCGGCGCAATGACCCAAGATCTGCAGGAACTTGCCGAATGGCTACGGCAGTTCGCACGCGGTCGATCTGGATACGGGCGCGGTGGTGGCGGTGACGCTGCAAGCGGTCGACCTGGGCGACACAGCGACGCTGGAGGAGACGCTGAGCGAGGCGGGGATGGCGGTGGCGGAGTTAGTCAGCCGCGAGGTGGAGCAGCGTCCCGAGGAGCCCCCCAAGGTCAACGTCGAGGGAATCGAAGAGGTGGTAGCGGACAAGGGTTACCACAGCGGCGCGGTCTTGGAGCGGGTGAAGAGTTACGAAGTGCGTACCTACATTCCGGAAAAGAAACAGGCGGGGCAACGCCACTGGGAGGGCAAAACCGAGGAGCAACAGGCGGTGTATCAGAATCGATGGCGGGTGCGCGGCGGCTACGGCAAAAGCTTACTGCGGCGGCGAGGCGAACTGGTGGAACGCAGCTTTGCGCACTGCTACGAGACGGGCGGCATGAGGCGCACACATCTACGCGGACACACGAATATTCTGAAGCGGCAACTGGTCCATGTGGGGGGCGTTCAACTTGAGCCTGATCCTGCAGCAAGTGCTGGGTGCGGGCACGCCGCGGCAGTGGAAAGACCTCGGGGGGACGCCTTTTTTGCTGTTTATTTACTCCTTACTCGTCAGGAAAATCGAAATCGGTTCTCCTGAAGCCGAATCTCAAGATCTTGTACGAAATCGGTCACAGAATCACGAAGCTCGACTCGCAGCTCGGCGCGGCTGGTCGTGCCGAAAATTAGCTACTTGCACCCTGGGCTGCTAGGTTCCCGTTCGCCGGTGAAGCTGAATCCGAGAAACTTTCTTTGCCCCGGTCGAGCCACGGCGCTCTTCGCCTGATTCACTTTGAGCTTGAGTCGGTGCGTGATGAAGTGCGTAGAAATCCGGCGGCATTCGTCGAGACCGAATTGGTGTAGCCTCACACGCTCATAAAATGCCTCGCCGTTGCATTCGAGGGACCAGCCGATGTGCATCGCTTCCGAAAATGCTGACTGCGCTTCCTTCGAAATGGCCCGGCTCGGGATTTCGGGAACCGGATCTCCTACGCTACGAGTTCGTATCCCGCGGACGTACGCTCGAAAATTCATCGCACGAGAGGGGTCACCTTCCAGTTTTCGTCTTAGCCTCATGATGTGGTTATCCCACCCAAGCGGCCAAACTCGCGAAACATGTACCCGACGTTTACGCAAATGGAACTGGTGCTCTGATGCAGCCTCTCCCAACCGGCGGACTCTTTGGCGAGAACGCGCACAGCGGTTTTCGATCACTCCTCTACTACCAGTGTTCCCTTCATGTTTCTATGGCCTAAGCCGCAAACATTCGAACAGTGAAATTGGAAACTGCCAGCCTTGTCAGCGGTGAATTCGACGATCGCCGTTGTTCCCTTCGGAATCTTCTGATTGATTTGAAAGTCGTCCAGCCTGAATCCGTGATCGTGGTCCACAGCGGCCATGATTAGCCTGACCTGTTCGCCTTTCCTGACCCGCAGCGAGCCAGGGCTAAATCCGTATTTTCTGAGCGTCACCTGAATTTCATGTACCCCTCGAATCTCCGTCCCCGCATCTTTAGTTACTTGCGCAACCGTCCTTAGGTCTTGCGCAAAAATAACTACGCATTCTTTGGTCAAACTATCCCAATCCAGATAATGCCATAAATGGTTGCGGCGCCAGACATGGTATCGGACAACCCATTTGCAGGAAATTGAAAGGTTAGCTGTGGTATAGTTCATCCTTATACCTTAGCCATTAGGGGGTACTATACCAGATGACCTTCGCCTCGGAAGTCCTTCGCTCCTTCTTGTTACGCAAACAGATCGCCACCTTGGAAGAACTCAAACAAGCGCTGGCAACCACATCCACCATGACCGTGTTTCGCAAACTGAAGAACCTAGGCTATCGCACCAGTTATTCCCACCGCGGCAAGTACTACACCCTGGCGGAGATCCCTCAGTTCGATGAACATGGACTTTGGTCCTGTCGCGCCGTCTGCTTTTCCCGGGAGGGAACGTTGTTGGCCACGGCACAACGTTTCGTGGAACAAGCCCCGGCAGGGCTCACGGCCAGCGAGTTGCAGGCCGGGTTGAATGTGGAAGTCAAACAGCCCTTGCTCCAGCTTTATCAGCACAAAAGGGTAGAGCGGCGGGGGGTGGAAGGTGTGTACGTCTACTTTTCCCGGGAGCCAGGGCGGCAGCGGGAGCAACGGTTGCGGCGGGAAGCCCGGCCCATGTCCCGAGAGATCGAGGAGCCCGCGGTGGGGGGCGAGCTGTCGCCGGAACTGAAAGCGGGAATCATTTTGTTCTACAGCTTGCTGGATGAGCGGCAGCGCCGCTTGTATGCCGGGTTGGAGGCGCACAAAGTAGGCCATGGAGGCGACCGCAAAATCGCCGAGTTTCTGGGACTGGATGTGCACACCGTGGCCCGGGGACGGCGGGAGTTGCTGGGAGGAGAGGTGGAACGGCAGCGAATTCGCCAAGCCGGGGGTGGGCGCAAGCGGGCGGAAAAAAAACGCCCGCAGTGATGAACGCGATTGCCCGTCTGCTGCGGCACGAAACCGGCGGCCATCCCATGCGGGATCTGAAATGGTCCCGCCGCGCCATCCGCAAAATCGCTCGCCAACTTCGGCGGCTGAAGATCCAGGTCAGCGCCAGTACCGTACGCCGCTTGCTGAAGCAGCTGGGATTCAGTTTGCGGGTGAATCACAAGCGGCTGGAATCGGGCAACAAGAACCCGCCGCCGCGCCGGGTGCGCAACCGACAGTTTACCTATATCCATGGCCAGCGCCAACGATTCACGGCGAAGGCCAACCCCATCATCAGCGTGGATGCCAAGAAGAAGGAGTGGATCGGCAAATTCAAGAACCCTGGAGCCTGCTGGGAACAGCAACCCCAACTCGTCAACGACCATGACTTCCCCAGCGATGCCAAGGGTCGCGCGATTCCCTATGGCATTTACGATCCCGGCTTAAACCGGGGCTTTATGGTGGTGGGGACCAGTCACGAAACGCCGGCCTTTGCCGTCGACGCCATTGCTCTATGGTGGAAGAGTTGCGGACAGAAGCGATACCCAGAAGCCAAGGAACTGTTAATCTTGGCGGACGCGGGCGGGGGCAACAGTGCGCGGGCCCGCGGCTGGAAATACCACTTACAACAGCAACTCGTGAACCCCTACCGACTGAAGGTCACGGTCTGTCACTATCCTCCTGGGGCCTCGAAATGGAATCCCATCGAACATCGCCTGTTTTCCCAGATCAGCAACAATTGGGCGGGTCGCCCTCTGGAGAGCTATGAGACCGTCCTCAAGTACATTCGCACCACCACCACTTCGACCGGACTTGTGCTGAGTGCCCGTATGCTGCCCAAGAAATACGAAAAAGGCGAAGTGATCTCCGATCAGCAAATGCAGCAACTTATGCTTACCAAGCACACCACATTACCCGCGTGGAATTACACCTTGACTCCATCAACTATGTGAAATTATTTTTGCGCAATCCCTTAGTGATGCAGCGGACAAGAACGTGAGTCCCATTAACATCATCTTCAGCCTGTTCACCGTTGGATTCCTTTGCTTGAAAATCGGGTTGCCGCTCACTGGAGATAACCAAAGGGTTGATTTTTTATTCCACCGAAAGCGCAATATTTGTGTTGAGGCAAAGAAGGGATTCCGTTTCAGTGGAATGCCAAGGTGAGTTTCCAGGCCCAAAGGAAAGGCGACCCGTTGGGTCGCCCTCACCCGCTGTAATTGTGTCGGATTACCGTTTCTGCGCTGTGTTTCTAATGAGCACTGGAATGACCCGAACGGGAATGTCCGGCTGAGGCACTGGAGGCGCCAACGCCATGCCCTGCGCCCATCTGCGAGGCGGGTGCATAATTGCCAGCGCGCCACGAGTTGGTCTCTAAGGGCACGGTGTGAACTTTTGCCGTGGCAAATCCCTGCTGTTGGACGGTGCTCGATAGTTGGTTCAAGTTCCTGATACCCCCGCGCGGAATCCCCAGTCCCGCCGAGTTCCTGGGGATTTCCAGCCGGTTGGACGATCTCCCGAGTTGGACCGGCACCGGACCACGGTTCACGACGGTCATTCCTTGGCCTGTACTTGACGGGGGCTGTGGCAAAACGAAATTCGCCGGCGGGTGGACGATCCTTGGGGCACTCCATCCTGCCCAGGAGCCGCCGGGCTGCCACGCCCATCCGTTGCTGGGCAAATAAACCCAGGCACCGTAGTGGTACGGCGTCCAACCCCAGGGGTACGCCGATACCCAGCCATAGCCAAAACCGGGAGCGAATGCCCAAGCGCCGTTCATGAACGGATCCCAGCCGGCACCGGCGAAATAGGGCTGCCATACCGTGCCATAGCCCGGCACATTGGAAAAGTTGCCGTAATAGTTGAGATCGCTGGTGCCGTACGCGTAAGGTGAGTAGCTGCTATAGGAGTTGCTGGCGTATTGCTGATGATATTGATCCTGCTGCTTATCCCATGCATCAAAGGGATCCGGTTCCAGATTCTTGGCCAACGTATAGCGATCGCCATGCGTCAGGTCGAACGATGCAGTATGGTTTTTGCTGACAGCCAAGGTCCCAGATTCGCCTTCGGCCTGCACGTCGCCGCTGAAGACAGCTAGTGTCGCCGTGGTGTCAGCCATTTCGACCCGAAGATGAGCCGAATGTGCGAGCGAGAGTTTCTGATGAGCAAACGTTAGAGTGAACTCATCGCCTTTGGCACCAGCGAACTTGACATAAGCAGTGCCTTCCTGCAGATGCACCGCCGAAGCCTTAGCCCCGGAGTCATGGAGCGAGAGCTGAGGAAAGCCGATCACCGTCTTCGGAGTGACTCGCAGCGTGCTGCCGTCTTCGAAGTCCACTTCCGCGCGACCGCCATGCTTGGTCTGCAACTTGAGGCCTTGCGTGATGGGTAAATTCAGGAACGCTTTCTCGAACCCTCGTCCGGTGTTGCGGTCGACCTGGACTTCGCCCTGAACCTCGCTCAACCGCACCACGCGCGCTTGCGAATCGCCAAATGCGGGAGCTGTTAGAGAGGCAACGCTTAAAAGAAGAGATCATACTGCGACCGCGGTCAGCAGTAGCCTGACGCTCAATCTGGACATGGAACACCCCCGGAGGGCGCCTCTTGCGCTATGAGAAAATAGTTCGGGCTATTTTGTTGCCTGACACCCGAAACGATTCTAATGAATCGCTCTAATTCCCAACTGGAACTGATCGATGATCTGCCGATGCACCAACGGGAGACCCTCCTTCTCTGTGACGCTAAATTGGCTATTGCACAGAACATTCCTTCTCGATGGTCTTGATCGAGGTGATGGTTAAAGCCACCGAGGCCGAACTCGTCCTTGCTAAGGTGTTGGAGCTTGTTCTCAGCGAGGGTGATTCCTTTCCGATCACTTCCACTTGTTGTCCCAGGTAACGGCTTAGTTTTATTTTGCCAGTAGCCTGAAGTTGATACGTCATGCCTGGGTCCTGCTTCGTTAGTATGTAGTCGCCGCTAGATCTGCCGACGCAGCCCTGTACCATTATCTGCCCTTTGGAAGTCTTCGAGTTGTTCTGGCTCGGGATGCTGGGATTGCTTTCTTGCGCGAGGAGAAAGCTGCCCAAGAGCAGCACGACAAACCATAATTTTCTCATGCCGATTCCTCCGTAATAATTACAGAAAGTGCCAGAACAATGGTGCCTGCCGGTTGATCCCTCGCTAGCTAAGTTGCTCATGATCCGTGGCTCACAACGGATCATGAAAATGTGCCGACGTGGAATCAATCACTTACGGCTATTTCGAGGGAGCTAGCCGCCTGTCCCCCCACAATTGCATACGGTCGGCATTTCCTGCCTTGCGTGCTGCCTCCCGCATCGCGCGGTGTTCGGGTCCCCAAGTTGGATCTCACGGCGGTGTAACCTGGGCCTCGGACCTGGTAGCACCCGTCAGACAGAAACTAGAAACCAGAAACTAAACTAGAATCTGCCCCCGTCGTCATATGTATAGCCAAGGTACCGTCATGCGCGGACCCGAGAATCCACACGTTACCCGTTGATGGTACGACTCCGTCCCACAGCAGATCACAAGGAAATCCGCTGTTCGTTAGGTTGGGAGTGGATGCGGTCGTCCAGCTAATCCCGTCCCAATGCAAAAGCAGTGCCATTTGGTGCCCCGATCCGTCGGCTGCGAAGTAGGAACCAAACGCCCAGATGTCATTTGCCGAATTCGCCGTCAGTCCAAGCAAACGATTCGATTGGGTGGCGCTATTCGGCCCAACATTCGGACTCGGTACCACCGCCCAACTCGTGCCGTCAAAGTGCTCGATCAACGTCAGCGTGGCAGCATGTCTGGGAGGCGCGATCGGCGTGGAAAAGCCCACCGTCCATACATCGTTTCGACGCCAGGGCCAGCACGGCGTTCAACTTGTTTGTGCCCTCGCCTACGTTAGGAGTGGCCACACTCTTCCAGTTCGTGCCATTCCAGTGCATCGCTGAGGTTTCGATTTTGTCTGAACCGTTGAATCCCACGGCCCAGGCATCATTCGCGGCGTCGGCGGACGCGCCAAACAAAAACTCATGGTTCGATTCCAGAGTTGTCGCCGTCCATGCTGCGCCGTTCCAGTGCTCGAAAAGGGGCGAGGCCAGCCCCGGGCCGAGGTTCACTAGGCTACCAATCGCCCAAACGTCATTCGCTGAGCTAGAGGTCATGGCGAAGATATCCGCTCGGTCTTTCTTCCCGAACTTGGGGCCCGGAAACAGGCTCCACTTGGTTCCATTCCACTGCTCGATTACCTGCCGCTGATGTGCCCCGTCACTCACGTTTCCCGCCGCCCAGGCCAAAGTCGGAGAAATAGCGACTACCCCTGCAGAAAGCTGTTGTTGTCACCTTTGATCACCGGAGCGGGAAACGCCGTCCACGTCGTGCCATCAAAGGGGATCGTCGACTGGCCCACCGCCCAAATATCGTTTGGAGAAGATGCCGAAGCCGCAAAAAGCTCGCTGTTGGAGTTCTCATTCGGGGTTGGGACCACCTGGAAAGTCGAGCCTGTCTCCGTTTGTCCCTGTGCCGGCGAGCCTTGAAACAAGGCAACAGTCAACCCAAGCAGACAAGTCAGACCGAGTACGGCCGTGAAATACAATGTTTTCATGATTCGTCCTCATTAAAATGTTCTGAATGTCACTATTGATAACGGTGCTCGCGCGGTTTTATTCCCGAGGTGTCTCTTGAACCATTGCAAGTGTGGAAGGGAAAGTTGCTCGCGCGTCATATTTATTCTGGATGGTGGGCCCCCCACAGTCGGTGAGGCAAAAGGTACGTGAAGCCCGCAAACCGTTGCCAGTGCGTCGAGGAAGAGGTGAGGCCATGATCGAATCCGGCATCCAGTACAAGATTTTTCCTGACCGGATACGAGACGGCCCATAAATTCCCAACGGCATTTCTGCTGGTGAGGGGCTGCGTGAAGTGCCAGAGTTCGCCCGCGACGGTCAGCCGTCCCAGTGGGCGTGAAATCGAGAGGGTCTGGCCGAATTGTCCTCGGCGTATTATGCCTTTAGTCTGTTCGGAAAAAATGCCGTTGATGTCGAAGTGGAAACCTGCGAGGTCGTCACTCACCAGGATCAACGCACTATTCCTGAACGTGCCGATGTCGAGTTCCGGCGCGGGACTCGCGTAGACACGGCGAATGTAGCTGAGGCTTACGGTAGGTTTGTGCCCCTCGCCGGGCAATACGACTGCCTGAAATCCGGCGAAGACCTCGCCGGGGCGACTGCCTGAGAGAGCATCGCCGGTAGCTCCACTTGCTTGAACAAGTGGCTCCGATAGGGCCAGCAACTGAAGGCGGGATGCAACAGTGAGCTTCGTGACCTGGTTAATGCCAAATAGCGTTTTGAACTCAGGTGAGGTCTCGGCATAGAGTCCGCCGTTCTCAAATTGCAAGTAGCCCACCGGCGTCAACGTTGCGGGAGTTGAGACCGTGGGACGTCCGGGATTCGCCTCCGGTGTTTCCTCGGTAGACGACTGCGCACAAATCCGCGCGACAAATAAAATTGCAGCCGCCCCCACAAAGGCGCAGCGAAGTAGTCTGGTCAAAATAGGCTCCAGAAAGAAGTGGGATCGCACGCGAAGCGCTTCTTTTGCTGTTCCGTTCTGGGCTACGCGCGTGGAGTCAGGAATGGCGGCGAATAAAAAGGCTCCGATAACGGTCGCGCTGCAAAATGAAAGGAGTCCTTACGACGGCCACTCTGGGGAGATCGTACCTGCGCAGCTGGAAGCAACCGAACGCTGCAACAGGAACAGATCCGTTGCAGCCATCGTTGCTTCATGGAAATGGAAATCCGTTTCCGTTTTCATGCCATTTAGAATTACGAGCCTCACTTCACCACGACCTGGCCGGTCATTTTCGGATGGACCGAGCAGTAGTAGGAATACGTTCCTGCCTTGGTAAACGTGTAAGAGAACTTTTCGTCCGTGTCCATCACCTTGGACTTGAACACGCCGTCTGTGCTCACGGCCGTATGAGGAATGTCATCACTGTTTGTCCAGGTAACTGTTGTTCCGACAGGTACGGTGATCGCCTGCGGCCCAAAAACGAAATTATCGATTTTCACTGCCACGTTTGCCGCGGTGGGCTGGTCACTTGCTGCGACGCGCGATGATCCCGCGAACAACAGCAGCATCGCAATCATCACCGGCATTACCACGCTTGCAATCCGCACATTTTGCTTTGTCATTTGTCTGTTTCCTTCCTAGATGTGATTTTCTTGCTTGAACCCTGAGAGTGTCGCCTTCCAGTTGCTGTCTTAGCCTCATGATGTGGTTCTCTATCCAACCAGACTTCTGTTCACATTGAATTCCTTTGCTTGAAAACCAGGTTGCCTCTCACTGGAGATAACCAAAGCGTTGATCTTTTATTCCATTCCGCCCGGGGGTGCGGTTCACCAAGTACGCTTTTGTCCGGGAATTCTGAGGCAGTCGAGGCCGATCGGAATTCCTTCGGAGGCAGGCTTTCCGGAGCAGAAGATGGCATTCTCGATCACCCTGGGTGCCAGCGTCCGCAGCGGCGATTCCGGCGCTGGTATGTCGTTTCGCAGCGAATAGTCGTTCCGATAGTGCTCTATTTTGCAATAAGTGTGGCCATATGAGGGAATATCGGGAATATTCTCTTCGGTTCCGCGTTCTTAGTAACAGTGGGAGAACGTGGAGGCAGGCCCCCATGCTAAACGACTGGAATGAGCGCGAAAAGGTGGTGGCGGCAGGGTCAATTTGCCCGGTTCCCGACTGCGGCGCATTGGCGATTTCCTACAGGCCGCCAGACCGCACGGGACGCGACAATGACAAATCGTGGTGTGAGTTCACGTGTCCGCGCTGCGGAATCGACTTCACCGTCCCTGAAGATGAACTGATTTTTCAGTCAGTGCCGAAGGAATGGCTATTGGCGAGAATCCAAGCCGCATAGCCGGGCGGCGGGTGCGTCAACAGAAGGGCGGTCAACCATTACCTTCAAAGAACCGACAATTGACCCCGGCTCTTGCGCTGCCTCCGCCGATGGTGGCGCACTGGATCGAGCACAGAGTGATACGCATCGTAATTGTAATGCGACACAATGGCTAAAAGATACAAACTTATAGCCTAGGCCGTCTACTGTGGGCAAACCCGGTGATCCTTCACTGAGCCGACGAGTACGCCCGCGTGGTTGCAGGCACTCGGCTGGCATCGAGCGGAACATCGCGCTGGATGACGATCTCCATGGTCGTGCCGGCATCCATCTTCACATCGTTTCCGCGAGTCAACAACGCGATCGCAGTTCCAACCGCACCACCAACTCCCGCGCCGACCAACGCACCTTTGCCGCCATTGCTCAGCCCGCCAACCACCGCGCCCGTGCCCGCAGTGGTGGCAACGGTCCCGACCTTCTGCCCAGTCTGGCTGTCGGAGCGGATGGTTCCCTCTTCATCTTTGACCGATGTATTGCTCACTCCCGGAGCATTTTCCACCGCGCCCGGCAGAAGAACGGTGTAACCGCTGGGATAGATTAGGGTCGTGAAATGCATTTGAACTTCGGCGCGCCCTTTGATCCGTCCCCCACGCTGGATGTGGCTGATCCTCCCTTGCACATAGGTGCCCGCGGGAATCATGACCCGGCCATTGATCACAACCGGAAATGTGGTCTCCGCATAAACGCCATCCCCCTCGTGCGTGCCCTTGCTCGAGACCGCATGTTTTAGCTCGACCGGGAACTTGGTTCCCGCGGGGATTGTCAGCTCGCTGGTGGTGGTTGCAGATGTAGGAGTAAGGCCACCGGCATCCGGCTTGGTAGCCGGAGTGGATTGAGCCAAGGCCAAAGCAGCCCAGAATAAAACGCTCAAGATGACACGCATGAAACACCTCTCCGAGTACAGTAACCCGCAACCGGGCGCTTGCCCGCTACCGCGCTCCGCATCAGTCTCGATGAAAGTACGATGCAGGAAGCATGAAGAAAGTTAGTCGCCGCTGTTCAAGATTAGACCTTCACCGTCCCGACCGCTTGAGCTCGTTCTCCCTGACATTTCCCATGTACTGCGATTGCAGCTTTTGAGCACAAAGTTCCCCACACACATGCAAAGTACCCTCGCGCGCAGCGATCTCTTCATCCCATGGACACAGATAAAGCAGCGGCCGGTTGTACTCGCCGAAGGAAGTCCACATAAGCCACCAGCGGTCGGTCAAACTTTTCAGCAAACCGCAGTTAGGACCGGCACAGCGGTAGAAAGTATCGGGGATCGGAAAGTTGGGGCTGGCGGCTTGCATGACGGGGTTACGTCTCCTGGCCGAGTAGGTGAATAACGCGCACCCATTCTAGCCAATCTCAAAGCTAGAAGCACGATGCTTCTGCAACCCTCACGTGGCCAAGCTCAGGTAGGCCCGGACGCCCCTGTCCGGGCAGCCGAGCAAAGCTCGGCAGATCTGATTTACTTGTAGATCAGATACTTCTGCCGAACCTGCTGAAATTTCTCCAGCGCGTCGCGCCAGTCTTCCGCAATGCGCCGCGGATCTTCGCCTTTAGCAATCGCATCGTACGTCGACTGGTTCACCAGCAGTTCGATCATTCGTTCCATGTGGAACTGCTCTGGGTAAAGTTTGTGCAGTGCCGATGCCAGTTCTATCCCCAGTTCCGGCGCATCGAAGGCGTTGCGCTCGATCACAATAATATTGACTCCCTGGCACTTCTGCCCGGCGTACGTGCTGGCATTCGGAGTAAAGCTGACAGGCAGGAAGCGCACGCCAGAAATGTTCCGTGCATTCAGATACTGCGCCAGTTCCCCGGCATTGATCCAAGGCGCGCCCAGCAATTCAAACGGCGTATCCGTACCTCGCCCGACGGAAACATTCGTCCCTTCGACCAGCGCCACACCGGGATAGAGCGTCGCTTCGGTAAGGCTGCGAAGATTTGGTGACGGATTGATCCACGCCAGCCCGGTCGAATCGTACCAGTCGCCCCGCATCCATCCATCCAGGGGAACGACCTGCAGATGAGCATTAATATTGCGCTCGCCATTAAACATTTTCGCCAGTTCGCCCATAGTCATGCCATGACGCACGGGCACCAAATCGTAATTGGTAAAACTCTCATGCCCGGGATCGGGAATCGGCCCCTGCACAAATGACCCGGTAATCGGATTGGGCCGGTCAAGCACGACGATTTCGATTCCCGCCTTGGCCGCACCCTCCAGAAAATATCCCAGCGTAGTTTCGTAGGTGTAGAAGCGCGCCCCTGCATCCTGAATATCGATGACCACCGCATCCAGCGTCTTCAATACGTCGAGCGACGGCCGCCGCGCCGCGTCGGTTCCGCCGTAGACGCTGTAAACCGGAACACCTGTAGCCGCGTCCTTCGAATTGCCGATCTCAGTGGTGTCCAGAGATCCCGTCACCCCATGCTCGGGGCCGAAGATCGCATCGAGCGCAACTCTCGGCGCCTGCGATAACACATCAATGGTGCGCCGTCCCTGCGAATCCACTCCGGTCTGGTTGGTCAGCAGGCCAATCTTTTTCTTCCCTGTTGTGCCGCGAATCAGATCAAAGCCATGAGCTTCGAGCACGTCGATTCCCGTCTGCACCATTCCGTTGCGAACCGCTACTCGACGCGCGGCCGTCTCCGCCTCGTTGTATCCGGTGATGCTCTTCCATCGCAGTTCATCATTTTCAGTGACCGTGAGCGGCAAAGCCGCTGCCACGGCGGTTGCGATCTTCGATCGCAAAGCGATTGCACTTCCCTTCCCTCGAGGATGGACTGCATTGGTCAGTATGATAATGTACGTCCGCGTCGTGGGATCGATCCACAACGAAGTCCCGGTAAATCCGGTATGGCCAAATGAACCCACCGGCAGCAGATCGCCGCGAGGGCTGGAGAAAGGAGAATCGATGTCCCAGCCGAATCCGCGGAGCACTTGCGATGTCGGCGGCTGCTGCGGCATTGTCATTTTCTCGATCATCAACGGAGACAGAATCGAACTTCCATCCAGCAAAGCCTGGGCAAACGTCGCCAGGTCGTCCGCCGTCGAGAACAGCCCCGCATGTCCAGCCATTCCACCCATTCGTCGAGCCGTGGGATCATGCACGATTCCGCGGAGCATCTTGTCGTGTTCGTCATACTGCGTGGGTGCAATCTTTGGCGCCCACGATGCCGGCGGCAGAAAGTGCGTGTGCGCCATCTTCAGCGGAACAAAAATATTCTTCTGGCAGTATTCTTCCAGCGACATTCCTGACACCCGCTCCACCAGCGCACCTAGCACAATAAAATTGACGTCGCTGTACAGGAATTGCGATCCGGATGCATACATGGGCTTCTCCGCATAAGCCATGCGCAATGCCGTTTCGCGGCCCTCCCACGGTTGCGACAAATCCAAATCTTTCGGCAGACCGGAGTAATGCGTGAGCAACTCGCGAACTGTGATTTCCTCTTTGCCATTCTCCGCGAACTCCGGAATGTACTTCGCCACCGGCTCGTTGACGCGAACTTGGCCCTCCTGTACCAGTTGCATCACCGCCGTGGTGGTCGCGACCACCTTGGTCAGCGAAGCAATATCAAAAGTTGTGTCCGCGGTCATCGGCTCGTGGTGCGGTTCGAGCGAGCGCTCCCCGAATGCCTTGCGGTAAATCACCTGGCCGTCGTGCCCGACCAGCACCACCACCCCTGGAACCTGCTCATCGCGAATGGCCTCTTGTACAATATCGTCGAGCAGACCAAGACGGCTCGTTGAGGTAACGGTCTGCTGCGTCGCAGCGAGCGCAGACGGGAACAGCGCACCGAGGACAAACACAATCGACAGAAAGGCTGAGACCCTTCGTCCGAGGCCCAAATTCAGGTTAATCATGCGGATACTCTGACTCTACACAAGCCCAGCGAGCCGCTCAACAAACCGAAGTAAGCGGGTGCCATCTTTGCCAAATGGAAGACGGGCGTCCCCACCCGTCAAGTCGAAACAATCAGAGTTAGGGAAAATACTGAGGAGGACTTCCGCCTAGCGGTAGTTTACTGACAGCGCTCGAGCGAGAGGTTCAGCAGTCCTGGAAACCTATCCCGTTATAAGCAGTTCTACGATCTTGGTCGCGACCGATTTTGTATTACCCTTTCCTAACCTGGTTCCGCTGCTTCTTCTGCCTATTTCCGTCGCCCAAGATGTGGCAAGCTTGGCCAGAAGTTCTTTCGCTTGCAACGATTACGTCATTGCAGCGGGCGTGGGTAATACAAAATCGTACCCGTAACGCCGCACAAAATAACCAACTTACGTTTCTTTTTGCTCCATTCCCGTGGAGTCGAGAAGAGGCGCAGTGGCGGTAGTCTCCCGGTGGCCTACTGGCTGGGCTTTCGCTTCGCCGCCTCAGTCCGGTTTGACGTAGCTCTGTTTCCTCTTCCCGCTCATCGAACCGGACAGGCGCATTTCGCGCATCCGGCTCTCGGAGAAAGGTTCACGGTGTCGCCCACGGAAAGCTACTCGTCCGCCGGGTAAGGCGGGCAAGGCCCAGCTTGTCGTGTAGGGAGGCCGCCGAATGTTTCTTGGTCGCCGATCCCCGCAGGTTATGCTTGGCACGTAGCCACTGGCGCAGCCTCCTGCGGGCATGACGTTCCACCGCAGAGTAGGCTTTACTGACTGGCCCCAGGCAAAAGTAGTTGGCCCACCCAATCATCATTCGGTTGAGGGTCCCTACTACTGTCTTCCGGTCCAGTTGGGTTTTACTTCGACGAGTTTCCTCGCTTATCGCCGCACAGATGCGTTGCACCCGTTTCTTCGAAGGAGTCGTGCCCAAATAGGCCCGACCCGTTTTCGGCGAGTAACATCGACCGAAGGTATATCCAAGAAAGTCGAACTTCTCTTCCGGCAGCTTGCAGACCCGCGTCTTCTTTTCGTTCACCGTCAGCTTCAGCTTCGTCATCATGTTCCGCATCGTGCCCAAAGCCTCTTCGGCGTTGCCACGGCAGCAGATCACGAGATCATCCGCGTAGTTAACGATGTACGCTTTCAGACGCTTTTCGTGTCCTAGCTTCTTCCAGCCGAGCACGAACCGGCGCATGTACAGATTACTCAGCAATGGGCTGATCGGAGAACCTTGTGGACTCCCTCGACCTTTGTCCCGATTGTGCGTGCTTCGATGCTTGTTTCCACGCTCGTCCGTTTCCTCGACGGGAGCTTCCAGCCACATCTTGATCAGATGAAGCATCGCCCCATCGACGACCCGGCGAGCTACCGACTTTAGAAGTTCGGAGTGTGGAAGGGTATCAAAGTAGCTGCTGAGATCTGCATCGACAATTTCTTCATGGCCAGTATTGATCAGCTTGTGGACGTGTTTCACCGCGTCCAGTGCGCTGCGGTCTTGCCGATAGGCGTACTGTTCTGACTGCAGATCAGTCTCGAAGATAGGTTCGAGCACCAAAACTGCCGCCATTTCCCCTACCCGGTCGCGGATAGCGGGTACCCCTAACGGCCGCTGTTTCCCGTCCGGTTTGGGTATGAATACCCGCCGCACGGGCAGTGGTTGATAGGTTCGGCTTTTCAGCTCTTGCGCCAGTTCGTCCAGCCATCGTTCCACGCCGTACGCCTCGATGTCCTCGAAGGTTTGGCCGTCGACTCCTGCTGCTCCACCGTTGGCTTTGCAGCGTTGATAGGCGAATGCCAAGACATCTTTCCGGTACACCTTGTCGTACAGCGCGTAGAAACGAAAGTCGGGCGATTCCTTCGCTTTGTCGTGCAACGCCATCTGCAACTTCTGAACGCTTTCTGGGGTTGTTAGACTCACGTCAATCCCTCCGTCTTCGTTGCTTCTTGCGTTCCTTTCAACTGAGGTCCCTTCCCTCCGCCGGCATTACCCAGCTTCATCGGTCGTACGGACCTCTCCGCCACCCCATACGGCCCGGCCTGGCTCTCGCGAGTTGCCAGTTGATCCTGACTGCGATCACCGCTGGGGCTTCCCGTGTTGCTTCTGGTCCCTTTTGCCTGCATGCCGTCGCCAGTACCCCGGCAGGTTCGATGAAACTTGTTCGTTCGTACCGTTCCATCAACATCGGCCTTCCCTCGATTACTAGCGGGTCGGCTCCTGCATCGCTCGTTTCGGGGCTTGCACAGCGTTCACCGACGGATGGTTACGGCCTACATGCTCGCCAAGTCGCCATGGCGACCCTCTACACCGGAGGCTCCGACGGCTTTGTTGCCTCCACCGCCGCTCCGATTGCTACCGGGTGGAACGAACCAGCTCCCGGGCGGGACTTTCACCCGCAGTGGACCAGCGCTTTTCACGGCGCACAGTAAACTCCCGCTAGGGCTTCTTGGCTGTCACACGCTTCTTACCGTGCTTCTTCGCACCTTTGGTCTTTTCAAGCGTCGGGATGTGGGTCGCGTACTCGACCCCAACCCACTGCGCGATCATATCCCGCAGGATGTCCGCAACCCGTTGGCCGGTCAACCTGTTGTAATACCGCAGGTACTCCATTGGCTCGTGATCGATCCAAACCATGAACCTCGATTTGCTAATTCCCTTTTTCTTCGTATGCGCCACCGATAGAAATCTATGGCAACCCATAAAATCGGTCAACAGCCAGATGGTCACCCGATCCGGGATGCTAATTTATTGATTGTCGGGGAAAAAGGCGTATCAAGGCGTATCTAAGTACAGGGTGATTAGTCATCTTTACCCGGATGCGGAACTTTGTTATAAACCGAACATCGAACCCACAACCTTTTCTCCGAAAAGTTTTCCTGGAACGAACTCCGCCGCCGGGAGCGGAACTCCCTTCCCCGCTCCGGCCCACGAGCCACAAGACGCCGTCTTCGCTCCCGCTTTTGAATTAATCCAACAAGCCATTGCGGATCGCGTCTTTCCCGCGGCTTCGGTCGCCATCACGCACCGGGGCAACCTTGTCGGCCTCCAGGCCTTCGGCCGTTTCACCGACGAACCCGATTCGCCAGCAGCCACCGCCGCCACCATTTTTGATCTGGCATCCGTGACCAAAGTCGTCGCCACAACCAGCATGGCCATGATGCTCTACGAACGCGGACTCCTCGACCTCGACCTGCCCGTTGTGGCTGTCGTAGCAGAATTCGCCGGAGAAGATCCCCGGCGGGACGCAGTCACGTTGCGCATGTTGCTCGCGCACTCCTCCGGGTTGCCCGCATACGAAAGGCTTTTTCTGCGAGCGAAGACGCGAGATGCACTTCTTTCCGCCGCCTTCGCAACTCCGCTCACCGCCAATCCTGGCGCCAGAGCCGAATACAGCGATATCGGTTTCATCATCCTGGGAGCAGCTCTCGAGCGCGTCGCCGAAGAGTCTCTCGACCGCTTCTGCCAACACGAAGTCTTCGGCCCCCTGGCCATGACGCGCACTGCGTTCAATCCTCCGTCAGCATGGCAAGCTTCCATCGCGCCGACCGCGAACGATCAATCGTTCCGCCATCGCATCATTCAGGCAGAAGTACAAGACGAAAATGCCAGCGTGATGGGCGGAGTCGCAGGCCACGCCGGCGTGTTTGCGAGCGCCGAGGATCTCGCTACCTTTGCCCACGCCATGCTCTCTGGCGGACGCCCCATCCTTCGCCCGGAAACGTTAGCGGCGTTCACCCGCCGCGAATCTTCCCCGCCGACAACCTCGCGCGCCCTGGGGTGGGACACGCCGTCATCCCCGTCGCAATCCGGAAAATACTTCTCAAGCAATTCATTCGGACATCTCGGCTACACCGGAACCTCACTGTGGATCGACCCAGGCCGCCAGCTGTCCATAACCCTGCTCACCAACCGCACCTGGCCCGACTGCAGCAATCAAGCCATTAAGCAACTGCGCCCCAAATTTCACGACGCAGTCATTGAGTCACTGACAGGCGCCTGACTCAGAAGGCTGAACGGCGAAAAACCGCATAAACTTGTATTAGTTCGCTACGCACCCTGCTAGAATCAATCCACTTCTGGGTGGAATGGGGTGCAGTACGTCATGACTTGTAGATCGTGCGGATCGAACAACCGGGCAGAGTACGGGGCGGAGATCAACATCCACCGTCCCAAGGATCAGGACAAGGCCGCCGTGTTGGTATTTCCCAAGCTCGTTGTCTGCCTGGATTGCGGCGTTGCGGAGTTCACTATTCCTGAAGCTGAGTTACGCCAACTGGGAAAAGGGGCGCAGCATCCACTGCTGCGTAATACCTTGTTCATTTCTGGCGAAGACAGTCGGCGGCTCGAGCGACGCTCCACTGCTGACAAACTGTCTGCCCTCGCGCACCACTTGCATAGCAACAAGCAACTCACTTCCTGCATGCGCCTTTATGACGTAGCCCATCGCCCCTAAGCTCAGAGCCTCTTCGATTACGTCAGCAGAGGATTCCTGGCTGACGAACAGTATCTTGGATTGGGGTGAGAGCTTGCGAATTCGGCGAGCGGCCTCGATGCCGTTCAGGTTTGGAAGGCCAATGTCCAGGAGGATCAAGTCCGGCTGCAGTTCTTCTGCCTTCTGGACAGCTTCTAGTCCGTCGGACACTTCGCAGATGACTTGCAATTCCGAACTGTCTCCCACCCTCGAACAGACGAATCGACGGAAGGGTTCGAAATCCTCTACCACGAGAACACGGACGGATGACATGTTGCTACCCGGCTCTCCCGTTTTGACTGTAACCCATCTGTTATATCACAGTTGGTATGACCACTGTACCACTTGTTTTATGGCCGTTGTGACGTGCTACCATTCGGCTCATTTCGCATGCGCTGGCTGCAGGTGCGCCGCAAGTGGGAACGCTGGCAAACCGTGCCGATCGTTTACGTGCCAGACTCGAACATAACTGGCGCGACTACAGGCTCGATGGGATGACTACCCATGGGTAAAACCGTGTTGTTCGGAGGCGCCGGCGGCGGCGTAGTCGTCGTTTGCTTCGAGGCTGCGCCGATACCTTGACAGCCTGCCAGCGCAATCAGGGCCACCCGAAGCAGCAATAGATAGCTCCCAATCCCCACAAGCTCCCACTCGACGGTCACAACTCGTCCCAGGCCACGGGTTCATAGTCAGCTCCAGCCAATTTCTCCCGCGGAACCCGAGAAAAGGATTGTCTATTGTGTTTTCAGCGGTGAAGAGCGGGAAGTCTCAAGGGTCATTTCGGGAGAGGTGCAAAAGCGAACTCGGCCTTGCGACCTTAGTGCATTGCATTTAACACAACCGCAAACCTGCACTAGGAAAGCATCTTATGACCTCGTACGCGAACGACAACCGTTAAGATTTCGAGCTGGAAACGGATTACGGCGAGGAATTCCGGTCTATTGCCCTCGCGAAGCTGGGGCTCTTCAATTGGCGGGCTTCAATTGCAAAGATTAGTTGTGACCGAACCTCTTTAGCCACTAAAGTGGAGTGCTCGACCCATGGAGACAAACCGTTGACACGACCACCCAGCAAGGCCGCCGCGAGACTTAGCCATCTCCCCACCGAGCAACCCAACGCGGCCGCCGGAAACCTCGACCTGAAGTCCTCCCTGGAAATCGCCAGCATCATCAACGCCCAGGACGCCAGAGTCGCCGTCGCCGTGAAAGCTGCCTTGCCGCAAATCGCTCGCGGAATTGACCTGATCGCAAAAGCCCTTCAGCGAGGAGGCCGCCTCATCTACGTAGGCGCCGGAACCAGCGGCCGCCTCGGCGCACTCGACGCTTCCGAGTGTCCACCCACCTTCAACACCCATCCAAAGACCGTGCCGTTCATAATCGCCGGCGGCATCAAAGCGCTGCACAGCGCCACCGAAGCCAGCGAGGACTCCCGCGAACTCGGCCAGCGTGAGATGGCGAAGAAAAAACCTGGCAAGAACGATGTGGTGGTTGGAATCGCCGCTAGTGGACGCACTCCCTTCACCATCGCTGCCGTCGAGTACGCCCGCCGTCGAGGCGCCAGAACCATCGCGGTTACCTGCAACGCAGGCTCTCCCTTGGAAAAAGCCGCACACTTCGCCATCGTTGCCGAAGTCGGCCCCGAAGTCATCGCCGGATCCAGCCGCATGAAAGCCGGCTCCGCTCAAAAAATGATCCTGAATATGCTTTCGAGCGGCGCCATGACTCGCCTGGGCTACGTCTACGGCAACCTGATGGTCAACGTCCACGTGAAGAACTACAAGCTGCGCGAACGTGGTCTAACCATTCTGCAACAAGCCGCCGGAATCACCCGTGAATCCGCAGAGCAAACCCTGCAGGCGGCAGGAAACGATGTCCCGATAGCGCTTGTAATGTTGCAAGCGAAAGTAACCCGTCAGCAAGCAACCACGGCCCTTAAATCCACCCACGGCCACGTCCGCCAAGCCATCGCCGTCGCGACCAAAACGTAACCGTCACTATTCTTAGAGGAGACGCTTATGACAAACCCAACCTCGCGAAGAAGTTTTCTCGGAATTTCCGCTCTGGGATTGGCGGCAGCGATCGTTCCTGACGTGGTCCGGCCAGCAGCCGCAGCAACAGCAAATCTCGCGTCCGGTAACCAGAGGTCGAATAGCAGCCCGCAGATTTCCATTTGGGTTACATCTGGCGACCAACGTTTTGCCGTCGCTCCTCGAGCGAGTTGGCGTCCTGCGGTGGGAACATCCGCAAGCGATCAGCTCGAGCTGAACCCCAGCATAAAGTTCCAGGAGCTCCTGGGATTTGGCGGCGCCTTCACCGACGCTACCTGCTACATGTTCAATCAGCTTGAGCCTTCAGCGCGAGAGCAACTGTTCCATGAGCTGTACCATCCCTCAGAAATGGGGCTCAGCACGGGACGCGTCTGCGTTGGATCGAGCGATTATTCGACCAAGGTTTATAGCTAAGACGACGGCGAGGCAGATCCGGAACTGACACGATTCTCCATTGATCACGATCGCGAATACATTCTTCCGATGCTCCGCCAGGTCGCGGCAGGTAAATCCCGACCTGTTTCTTTTCTCGACTCCCTGGAGCCCGCCCGGATGGATGAAGTTCAACAACTCAATGCTGGGTGGCTCCATGCGAAATCACTATTTCGCGGTTTACGCGAAATATTACTGAAGTTTCTGCAAGCGTACGCCGCAGAGGGCGTGCCGGTGCAGGCGCTAACATCGCAGAATGAAGTGGACACCGATCAGGATGGCAGAATGCCCGCTTGCCTCTGGGGCCAGGAGTACGAAATTCAATTCGTGCGCGACCACCTCGGCCCGCTCCTCGAAAGCAGCGGGCAACAGACGAAGATCTGGATTTTGGATCATAACTACAATCTGTGGGGACGCGTCCTGGACTCCCAGCAAGACGACAAGCTTCGCAAATACGTGAACGCGGTTGCCTGGCACGGCTACTATGGCACGCCCGACATGATGAGTAAGGTCCACGACGCCTATCCGGAAACGGAGATGCATTGGACGGAAGGTGGCCCGGACTACACCGATCCCGGTTATCTGACCGATTGGTGCAAGTGGTGGAATCTTCAGTAATGCCCTCAACAACTGGTGCCGCTCCCTCACCGCATGGAACCTCGCGCTCGATGAGCATGGCCGCCCAAACATCGGACCGTTTCCCTGCGGCGGCGTGGTAACCATCAATTCGCAAACCAAGGAAATCACCCGTAGCGGACAATACTGGGCGTTTGCTCATTACTCACGGATCATCCGTCGCGGGGCTCGCCGCTTTCAATCCCAGAGCTCGTCCCCTGACCTGCGCCACGTTGCGCTCGAAAATCCAGACGGCCAGCAGGTGTTGGTCGTGACCAACACGGGACCTGCAGGGACGATCGAACTGCGGCTCGCGAATATGGCGGCGTCAGTTCCATTGAAGGCAAGTTCACTCAGCACTCTGGCTTGGAGGTAGTTTATCCAACTAACCGTGAGAGCAAACCGGGTGCCCCAGGTCTCGCGGTTCTCGAGACTTGGGAAAGCAACGATACTCGGCGGCTGGCCCAGGCTTTCCCTATGAACAAAAATCGGGTGCCCCACCCTTCTCGCGTTCTTTGCGAGAGGGTGGGGCTTTTAGAGCCGAGTACCCCAGGTCTCGCGCTTTTCGAGACCTGGGAGAGCAACGATACTCGGTGGCAGGCCCAGGCCTTCGCTTCACACCACCGTTGGTTGCCTCACTTCCTGTAACGCTGCTGCGAATGCGTCCATCGCCTGATCGATCTGCTGGCGCGTGATGATTAGCGGGGGTTGGAAGCGGATCACGTTGCCGCAGATGTCTCCTCCACCGACTAGGACGCCGTTGCGCAGCAGGGCGTCGCGGATGGCTTCGGCTTCGGTGGCGGCTGGCGTTAGCTTTCCGTCTTTTACCAGCTCTTTGCCGGTCATCAGGACCAGGCCGCGGACGTCGCCTATGAGTGGGTGGTGCTTTTGCAGGGCGCGGAGTTTGGTCATGGGCGTAGTTGCCGGTCTCGGTGGCGCGGACTGGGAGATTTTCTTTCTCCATGAAGTTGATGTTGGTCAGCGCGGCGGCGCAGGAGATGAGATTGCCCCCGAAGGTGGAGAGATGGTCGCCGGGTTTGAAGGCGGCGGCGATTTCGGGGGGGCGTGGCTGGCCTACCTTTGTGCTTTTTTCAGAGTGGGGGGACTAAGTCCCGGCTCTCGCTCGCTCCCACAGGCCGTGCCCTTCCGATTAACCAATTCCCACTCACCACAAACCCGTTTCGCCTTTACAATATCTCAGCGCCACAGATTGGACGGTACCCCATGAGCCTCGCCGTTGCTCACGGTCTACCAGCGTACGATATTCATATGGATAAATTCGTAATTCGCGGCGGCAATCCGCTGCTGGGAACCATTCGCGTCAGCGGCGCCAAGAACGCCGCTCTCCCTGCCATGGCCGCCGCCCTGCTAACCGACGAGCCGGTGATCCTCGAAAATATTCCCCAGGTGCGCGACATCGAGACCACGCGCCAGCTGCTCGCCGCCATGGGCGCCGAAGTCGAACTGGGATACGGCCGCGCCCAGCATCGTACCACGATCTCCTGCCGCCATCTGACTTCGCCCGAAGCTTCCTACGAACTGGTCAAGACCATGCGCGCCTCGACGCTCGTTCTCGGCCCACTTGTAGCCCGTTGTGGCCGCGCCCGCGTTTCCCTCCCAGGTGGCTGCGCCATTGGGGGAAGGCCGATTGATCTTCATATCAAGGGACTCGAGGTTCTCGGCGCCACCATCACGCAGGATCACGGATACGTCGAGGCCTCGGCAAAACGGCTGCACGGCGGAGAAATTCTTTTCGACAAAATCACCGTAACCGGCACTGAAGATCTGCTGATGGCAGCGACTCTCGCCGATGGTGAAACTATGATGCTGAACTGCGCCCGCGAGCCTGAGGTCGCCGACCTCGCTGACTTGCTGAACAAGATGGGCGCTCGCATCGAAGGCGCGGGCACTTCGACCATTCGAGTGAAGGGTGTCAGTAAATTGCATGGAGCCCGGCACCGCATCATTCCCGACCGCATCGAAGCCGCCACGTTCATCATCGCTGGTGCGCTGACGGGCGGAGACCTCAACGTTGCCGGATGCGATCCGCATCATCTGGGCGCATTGCTTGAGAAGCTGAACGAGGTAGGAGTAAAGACAGCACGCACTGGCGACTCAGTTCGGGTGATGGGCGACAATCCTCCGAAAGCCGCCGACATGGTCACCGAGGAATATCCCGGCTTCCCCACCGACGTACAGGCGCAGTACATGGCGCTGGCGACCCAGGCGGACGGCACCTCGAGCATCACAGAAAACATTTTCGAAAACCGTTTCATGCACGCCCAGGAACTGGTCCGCATGGGCGCCAACATCAAGATTGAAGGACGCCGCGCAGTGGTTCGAGGCAAAACTCCGTTGAGCGCCGCGGCGGTCCTGGCTTCCGATTTGCGCGCATCGGCGTCGCTGGTGCTGGCAGCTCTGGTAGCGGATGGAGAAACGATTATCGACCGCGTCTATCACATCGACCGCGGCTACGAACATATCGAAGAAAGGCTGCGCGGCGTGGGAGCCCAGATCCGCCGCATCGGCGAAATTCTGCCCAAAAAGGCTGCTGCGCCCGCCGCCCGAAGATGACTCCTCGTGACGGACGACGCAGCTTCAAGCCGACCTGACAAGCGATAGGGGGAAAGGTTTGAACTTAGGGGGCGACCATGTGGGCCAATGTCAGCTTCGCTGAACACTAACCCATGACCGCCCAATGTACGCCGTCGAACGTAACGAATATAGCCGATCGATAGAGCATACCCAATACGGTGAACACTGTATCTCCGTCCCTGGAAAAAACGGTATGGCAATAGAAAATTCAAAAGCCGCGATCTCAATCGCGGCTTCTTGTTTTCTGTGAATTGTTCTTGTCGCGATTACGCAGCCTGCCGGGTGGCCAACTCCTGGGCATAGTTCCGCGCTTCGGACGGCGAGCCGATGACCCTCATCTCTTTCCAGTCGTAGGGCAACTCCTTGCCGCAATCCAGGCACACCACGTACATCCCCGTCAGCGAGGCCGCTGTGGATGGCCGCGAATCCTTGCGGGACGCGGACTTCATGGTGATAGGAAAACTATAACGATTATGCCAGCAACCGAAGAAAGCATCAACCAATTTTGCGATCATGTGTGACCTCCCCAGCCAACCACTTCACTGCCCTTACCTGAGAAAGCAGAAGTTATAGGGTCCGTCGAATTGTCTCCTACAGCTAGCGTCTTAGATTCCATCTGGAAGGAAAAGGTTTCGCCAACTGTCAATAGTGACAAACTCGATGAGAACGTTACAGCCGCGGCTGCGAAGAGGGGCGCGCGAAGATAAGAAATCAAGCGGCAGCGCAGGGTTCAGACGCGCTCCGGACCAGCCTTCTTGCGGGCATGACACTTGGAGACGATAGCAGTGCGAAGGCGGGTGCGAAGGTCTTCCGGGAGTTCGTAGAGTTGAGAGTCGCGATAAATCTCGATGGTCTTCTTGGTCGTATCGCAGACCACGTAACAGTTGTGGCACCACGCCAGATGGTCTTCCAATTCAGCTTTTGTGCGCGCATCAATCACGCCATCAAGGTAGTTCGTCAACTCACTCAAGAAATCTGCGCACTTCACTGGTTGGTGTCTCCGATTTCGGGTTTTTCTTTGCCGTTCTCGCGTCGCTGGAAGAAACGGCTGAGGCGCTCGCGTAGTTGCAGGCGAGCCCGCAACAGCCTTGACTTCACCGCCGGGATGCTGAGATCCAGCGCCTCGGCGGTTTCTTCCGTCGACAATCCTTCTACGTCGCGCAGGACGAATACTGTTCTAAAGCTCGCGGGCAGCCCCTGGATGGTGCGCGTCAGAATCTCCCGCAACTCCGCCTGGTTGTACTGCTGCTCGGGATTCGGACTCCAATCCGCGACTTCGCGCGGCAGTGAGTCTTCCTCGGTCTTAACTTCTTCGTCGAGCGAAACCATGCGCTCGGGGCGACGGCGGCGCAACCGCATGAGCGCCTCGTTCACCGCAATACGCACCAGCCAGGTATAAAACTTCGACTGGCCCTGAAACTGATGAAGATTACTGTAAGCTTTCAGGAACGCGTCTTGCACCACATCTTCCGCGTCTTCGCGGTTCTGCGTGATGTGTTGCGCAATCCGAAATACGTTCCGGTCGTACCGCCGAACCAGTTCTTCGAAAGCACCGACGTCGCCGCCCTTGGCAGCTTGTACGAGCGCTAGCTCGTCGGAAACTGGCTCATCTACTTTGGGTTGGATGGTACTCATCATTCATCCGATGCAACAATTTTCGCGTGGCGCGGCACAAGGAACTGTTATTTTACTTGGTAACCAGCGCTTCCGCGTAACTCTTTTGACGCAACCTGAGTGGATCAGTTTAGCAGGATTCAGGGATTGGTGAAGAAAGGTCGAAAGCGGCGGCTGAAGCTGCATTGATTCGACAGCGTTTGCGGCAATGGCTGAAAAGGCTGCGGAAAAACATATCTTTGCTGCCTCCAGGGTTAAAAACCTTTATTCATTCCCAGGGCGGATATCGCAGAGCTCGAAGCGCTGTGCCAGCCAAGATCGCGGCTTTTCCGCAACCTGTGAATGTGGCAGCGTTTCGGGCTGGAACAGGTTACTTCGGTCATCCGTGAAACTCGACGAAGTGGCCTTATAATCAGAACCTTGCTGGGTACAGGCTGCGGGAAACTGCGTTCAGCGCCGCGAGAGGGCGCTGTAAACCCCGATTGAAGTACAGAGGTCGTCACCTCAGGGGCTGAAGCCCCCAAAGTATTTTCGGCACTGGGCGGCACGATTGAAATCGTGCCCTCCTAAATGAACTCGGGAAGCTGCAAGGCGGTCAGGGCACAATGGCACAAAAAAGTTCGATTGATCAAATTGTCGAGAGGGCAGTCTCGCAGGTCCTCGAAGGGCATCTTCCGGAATTGCGGAACGAGTTGGTGCGCCGCGTTCTGGAAGAAGTGCAACCGCATCTGGGAGGGTCGGCCAGTGCAGGTGGAAAGGGCGCGGCGGGAAATGGCGCCGCTGATCTATTGCGTGCAGTTTCCGCGATTCATGCGGGGACGACCCAGAAGGAAGTTTTGCGCGCCCTGCTGGAGAACAGCGGGAGCTACTGCGGGCGGGCTGCGTTATTTGTTATCAAGTCGGAGTCGGCTACCGGATGGCAGGGGCGCGGATTTGATAACAACGAAGACTTCAAGGATTTTTCGCTGGACGTGAGCAGCCGGGCGCCTGCCCAGGCTTTGCAAACGCGAGCCGCGGTTAGCGCAGGTGCAGCGGAGATGGATCCGCGGTTCATTTCGCAATTTGGCGCTCCCGCGGAAGATCGTGTTCTGCTACTGCCGCTCCATTTGAAGGATAAGGTAGCGGCCCTGGTGTATGCCGACGCGGGAACCGGAGCGGGCGGGAAATTGGATGCTGCCGCACTCGAACTGCTGGTGTCGGCTACCGGGGCATGGCTCGAAGTCGCGTCGCTGCGGAAGCAGGCATTAAAGGAGGGGGCGGCCGAGGCCGGGGCCGGCGAAAAGTTTGAAGCACCCCCGGCGCAAGCGGTCTCGTCTTTTTCAGATCCTTTTGCGGCCCATGCGCCGAAGCATGTGGTGGCGGCGCCGGTCGCTGTTGAGGAACCGGCGATGGCAGAAGGCACTGCCGAAGTCGTGTCCGCACCCACCTCGATGGCAGCGGCGGCCGTAGCGCCCGCGACCGATGCGTTTGCCCACATGTCGCCGGAAGACGCCGAGATCCATCGCAAGGCGCAACGTTTTGCCCGGCTTCTGATGGATGAGATCAAGCTCTACAATCAGGCCAAGGTTGCGGAAGGGCGCAAGCACAAAGATTTGTACGATCGCCTGAAGGAAGACATCGACAAGAGCCGTTCAACCTACCAGAAGCGCTACGGCAACACGGTGGCCGCGAACGCGGATTACCTGAGCAATGAACTCGTCCGCAGCCTGGCTGAGGATGATGTTTCGCTGTTGGGGCCGAACTTTCATCGCTAGACCATTTCGCACATAGTGCCTTCCATGGGTTATCGCGGGTAGAGATTCCTCACTTCGTTCGGAATGACAATCTGCTTGGGAGGGCGTCTGGCATTCTTGTCTCGCAACTTTTCCGCACAGAGCGTGTGAAGGATGGGGGCCCGCTTTGTTTAGTCGGAACGCCGCATTCCTGCCAGCCCGCGCGAGATCCTTCGCCGCCTTGGCGGCCGCTCAGGATGACGTCAAGCTCGTGTTTTCTAAGTTTCACCGTCAAATCCCATCCATAAAAGGAGTGCTGGCATTCATGTCCAGGCAGGGGATGCTTGAATTTTCTAGGAAGACATTCGTCTAGCAGCAGCTTTAGTGCAGTTGGCTGACGACCAGCGACTTGGCGTACTCGAGGGATCCAATGGCAGCTTCACGACGGACGGTGGGGAAATCTTCGAGGAACTCATCCAGAGTTTGCCCTCCTTCCAGATAGTCCAACCAGGCCTGGAACGGAACGCGAGTCCCTCGAAAGACCGGCGTGCCCGCGAGGATATCCGGGTCCCTGGTGATCACGTCATTCCCTTGACTTCGCATCCTTTTTCCCTCGGCGAAACTCATCCAAGTTTGCCTCAGTTGCGAAATCCAAACCTAGATATCGTAGGCCTGCCAAGGGCTGCGACTTGCTTCTCCACATACAGCGTCGAAGGCCAGTTTTTGCTTGACAGGATTGGCGCTGAATCGCTATTGTTAAGGCCGTTTGTAATGTATGTAAGTCGATTTTATTAGTAGAGTATAAAGGCTCCCGGCTAAACCGCCCTATACCGTTTCGCAAACAACTTTCGAGGAGGACTTGCATGGATGGAACCATGAATCGAAATATGGACCGCACGAAGAGTCTGATTGCCGTTGCTGCATTTTGGCTGATTGGGCTGGGGGCGCTGGCGCAGCAATCGGCTACGCCGCCTGCGGCGAGCGGGAGTGGCGCGCCAGCGGACAACCTTAGCACGGTTCGTGGCTGCCTCAACGGCCAACGTGGAAACTACGTCCTGGTGGAAGACAAGACCGGCCTGATGTATGTGCTAAAAGGTGTCGGCAACAAACTCAACGGTCAACTGCACCGTCAAGTGGAAGTGAAGGGCAAAATACTTCCCGGGACCATCAAGACGGGCATCAATCCGGCGAAGGCGGGCAGTAATCCGAGCGATACGGCACGCGGAGTTGATGGGGTCCCCTTGCAGGTAGCAAACCCGGAGACGGACATTCGCACGATTTCGAAGAGCTGCAAGGCGGCAGATCAGCAGTAAGATTTCGCCGGGCGTTTTTGGTCGTTAAAGATCCTGGGCGTCAGGAAAGATGAAAGACTCTATCGGCGCCCAGGACAAGGCCGAGAGTCACCGCTGCGATCACGATTTCCCCCACCGCTCCCACGACAAAGGGACGCAACCCCTGCTTCTGCATTTCTCCCAGATTGGTTCGCAGTCCTACGCCAGCAAATGTGAGCAGGAAAGCCCCGCGGGATAAATTCCCCAGACTTCCGAGTTGTTCCTTGTTGAAAACGCCCAGCGTGGCTAGAAGCGATATCAGTAGGAATCCAAGAATAAACTTGGGGAATTTCTGCCACAGGAACAAAGCCTTGTTGTGGACGGTTTGAGCCTGTCCTTTACTCGCCCAATAGATGGCATAGCCGAGAACGACAAACCCGATCATCGCGTTTCTGGCAGTCTTGGCCAAGACCGCAATCTTGCCAGCGGGGTCGGAGTACAGAGCGCCGGCAGCTACGGCTTCGGCCGTGTTATCGACCGCCAATCCGCTCCACAGGCCGTAAGCGTGGTTACTCATACTCAGGAGATGCCCGATGAAGGGAAAGGCGAAGAGCGCGATCGCTCCCAGAGCCAGAATCGCGGCAATGGCCAGGGAGGAATCTTCATCGTCGGCGTCGATGGCGCCTTTGGTTGCGATGATGGCAGAGACGCCGCAGATCGAGGAACCGACGGCCAGGAGCGTAGTCAGTTTCGGACTGAGCTTGAATGCGCGCCCCAAGGCCGTCATCAGCGCAATGGCAAGTGCGAGTTCAATCACTACCAGGGCAAGACTCAGGCCTCCTAGCGTGATGACGTCGCCGAGAAGAAAACGGGCGCCCAGCAGCACGATGCCGACCTTCAGCCAGAATTCGTAGGTGGCGATGCCCGCCTTGAACAGCTCGGGGATGCGAACTGTATTCGATATGGCAAGACCGATAAGGATGGCCCACAGCACGTACTCGATATTCGGAAGCCTGAGATGATGGCTCTTGCCGTAACGAGAAACCGATTGCTCGATGAACTTGCCGGCATATCCAATGGCGGCCAGCAGGATCACGCCTGGAATAAAGCTGAAGACACGCGATGAGAGACTGTTTGATTTCGGTTGCTCGATAGCGACTGAAGTAGTCATACGGTTCTCCTTGCGGATGAAGTCGAACTACCAAGGAATCTTGGGGAAGATGTTCAAACGGACCAACAGCGCCAGTAGAAGCGCAAGGGCCACTGCCCATCCGTCGAGTGACAGGTTAGGTTTGCCGCTGCTCATGTGGCTTCCTCCGTTCGATTTTTTGGAAACTCGGGACAAGGTCGTCGGCTTTCCGCAGAAACCAATCAGCCGGCCAAGGCCCGAAAGCCTTGGCTGACCGATGGTCCCAGGGTGGAGCGTCCGACCCCCAAGTTCTATCCCGTCCAGGCGAGTGCCGCCTAGAAGGTGTAAATCAAGTCGAATTGCAGGCGGTTCAGGTACGGCTCCTGCTCTCCGGGCTTGCTGATGGTCGCAACGCTGCTGTAGTTATTGAACAAGGCGACGTTGTTTTCCAGATTGGTGTTCAGAGCGCGTCCATGCCACCAGGTAAAGCTGGCCAGCGTGTTCGAGCGCAATTTCCACAGAGCATAGATCCGGTTCTGCAGAATGTTGGTAGGAGCTCTCTGATCGCTTTCGACGAACGATGCGATCGCAGCGTCCTGTTCTTCACGGTACCAGGCGTAGCCCACCTGAATGTCGTTCTTGTTCTTCACCTGGCCTACGCTGACATCAAACCCGTATTCCTTGTTCTGGCTGCCCAGGGTGCTGATGACTGCACCCTTGGTATTCAAGGGATGACTTTCGGCATCGAGGTTGTCCAGGAACTCCAACAAGATGTTGACCGGCAAACGCGTGAAGCCGGTCTGGATCTGGTTCGGGAGGATGAAATCCGCGTAGTTGTAGCCAGAGTAAAAGTGGGGCACCCCTTTGGAATCCACGAAGGTGGCGTTGGTCATGCCGTTGGGCGCGAAGACGCAGGGTGGGAAGCTGGGGAAGCTCGTGCCCTTGGCGCAGCCTTGTCCTTCGCCGGGCACCGGGATGCCGGTAATGGGCGATGGAGTCGGGCCGCCGGTCGGCGTGGGAGGCTGGTAACCGGTGGTTGTGGCTCCGGTTGCGAATGCGCTTTCCTGCAGAATCGCATCCGGACGGTTCCACTTCAGGGACAGGAACGAGGGTGTGACCGTCCAGGGTCCGAATACAAACCTGCCGGCTATCTGCATACCTAGAGCGTAGGAATCCTGGGAAGGAATTCCTGGCTTTCCATTCGCCTGGTTGTAGAGCAGTTCGATGCCCTGGATGTTGACATTCTGCAACGGCCCGGAGAAATTGAAGGAAGCTTTTTCGTCGAAGCCTTCCGGGTTCAGATCGGGATCAAAGGTGACGGAGGTGCGCTGCCACGGGAAGGGAAACTTTCCGCCGGTAAGGGTGAGCCAGTTATGCGCGACGGGATTGTAGGTGATGAATCCACGGTCCAACGCGATCGTTTTCCGATCGAAGACGTTGGTAAAGGTTTCGTTGGTCGAGGTTGGGTTCCCCAGGCTGCCCGTGGCCAAGGCAAAACCGGCAATGAAGTCCTGGTTGAGTTGGCCATCCATGCCAAACCGCACACGAATACGCGCGAGGTTGTCGTCGGGAACGCCACTCTGGAAGTAAGATTCGCCGCGGATTCGGACGTCACCGCTGAAGCGGAAACGGCCGACCAAAGCTTCGAGCGCGCTCAACTGTCTTCGTTCATCCTGGGTCGTTGTATTCACGACCGCAAGGGCGCTCTTGACGTCCTCGGCGTTGGACGCAGCCTGATCCGCCACGCTTTTCGCCTGGGTCGCAGATTGCTGGGCTTGCACAGCGGTAGACTGGGCCTGATCGACGCTGCTGGCAGCTTTTTGGGCGGCGGCGTTAACCTGTTGAGTAGCATCCACGAGTTGCTGGAGCTGAGACCTTAATTGCTCGACCAACTGGTTTTGTTGTCTGATCTGCTGCTGCTGAGCCGCCACAGCCTCTTTCAGATCCTGGACTTCCTTGGCGGTGACGGGTTGCTTGGCGGATGCGGTGCGTTTTTGCGGCACGGGCGCATCGTTTTGGGCTGCCGCAAGCCCGGTGAATGGGACCATCAAGATAATCATGATGGATATAATAGAGATACGTTGCCAGTGCTTCCCTGCTTTCATTGGTAGACGCTCCTATTGTTTTCGACTCACTGGGAGTCGGGGACTTTACACCACAGAGTTCACAACAGACAGACCGGGGACCAGCTAAGCCGGCGCCAACCCCCACTTGTGCTGCAGCCGGCGTTCAATGGTCTTAAAGACCAAACCATCCACCATGTAACCAATCGCGATAATCAGCATCATGACCGCAATCACCTGACTCATGTCGTTCAGATCGCGTCCCATCATCAGCAACTGCCCGAGACCCAAGCTCACAAAGATCATCTCGCCCGAGATCAGCGAGCGCCAGGCAAAGGCCCAGCCCTGTTTGAGACCGGAAAGGATGAAGGGCAAGCTTGCAGGAAGCAATACGTACCAAAACAGCTTGAATCCGCAGGCGCCAAGATTGCGTCCCGCCATGCCGTAGATCTTGGGCATCTGCTGCCGGCCCGTCTCCATGGCGATGGTCACGGAAAGTAGCGACCCCATCACCACGACGAAGAGAATCGCCTTCTCGGTTAGGCCGAACCACAAGACTGCCAGCGGAAGCCAGCAGATACTGGGCAGACTCTGCAGGCTGACTAACAGGCCGCCCATGGTTTCTTCGAGAAACTTATTGCTGGCAACACCCAGACCAAGCACCATCCCCAGCACGACTGACAAACTATAGCCGAGCAACATGCGCTTCATGCTCACGGCGATGGCGATCCAGAAGCTGTGATCGGCGAACCCTACCCACAAAGACTCCGCCACACCTTTCGGCGTTGGGAATACGTAGGGCGGCCAGATTTTCAATTTGGCCAGCACCATCCAGATCGCGATGAGCACGCCGTAGAAAATGGCATGCCTGGCGAAACGTTTCATGCCGAAACCTCTTTCTGGCCGTACTCCTCTTCCAGCGACTTGTTGATCTCTCCGCGCAAATCATCGAGAATCTCGCGAGCACTTTTCGCCACCGTTATATCTTCGAGAACTCGCGGACGTGGCAGGTCAATCAGATATTCCCGCTTCACGCGTCCGGGGCGGAAGGTCATCAAAGCCACGCGATCTCCGAGGCGCACGGCCTCGCGCACGTTGTGGGTTACGAAGATGATGGTGCAGCCAGTTTCTGCCCAGATGCGTTCCAGTTCGTCGTGCAGCAGGTCGCGGGTTTGGGCGTCCAGCGCGGCGAAGGGTTCGTCCATGAGCAGAACGTCCGGTTCGGTCGCCAGCGCCCGCGCCAGGGCCACGCGCTGCCGCATTCCTCCCGAGAGTTGGTGGGTGTAGCTGTCCTTGAACTGGGAGAGGTGCACCAGGCGCAAATAGTGCTGGGTTCTTTCATCGCGTTCTGTCTTGGAGAGGCCTTTCATCTTCATGCCAAACTCGACGTTCTGTCCCACCGTGAGCCAGGGAAAAAGGCCGAGTTCCTGGAAGATGAGAATCCGGTCCGTGCCCGTGCCTTGCACAATCTTGTCGTCTATCAGAACGTTTCCCAACGATGCCTGTTGAAGTCCTGCGATCAAGTGCAACAGCGTCGATTTCCCGCACCCCGAAGGCCCGACCATGCAGAGGAATTCGCCCGCTTTCACTTTCAGATTGATGTTATCTAGTGCGAGCAACCGCGATCCGTGGTTGGTTTTGTAGCTAAGGGAAATCCCTTTGAGAGAAACTTTGGGAACTCCGTGGGCATCGCCATGGCGGAGCGGCAGGATGGCAAGACCGGCCTCGGCCTTCCACCTGCTGCTGCCGCTACGAACTGGCCTCCGATCATCCCTCGCCAAAGAAGATTGCACAGTCGGATTCGGGGTCACTGAATTACCTTCTTTCCCTTTTCTGTCAAGACCTGGTTCAAGAGGGTTAAGTCGTACAGCCCGGACAAGTCCGGCATCTGTCTTCCCAGGAAACCGGCCTCGTAGGCGGAACGTGCCGAAGCCAACAGCGAGTTGCGAATGGGATCGTATGTGATCTGCAATCTTCCAAAGGCCTCGTCCATAACGATTGGGGGTAGCGCCTTTCTGGTTTCCTTCTGCAGTTGCGCGTTCAGAATCTTTTTAGCTTCTGGCAAATGGCCATTAATCCAGTCGGTCAATTCCACGTTGGCCGCGATCCACTTTTTCACTACGTCCGGATGCTCCTGTAGAAACTTCGTTCTGACGATCAGATGGGTGATGACAAACTGCCCATTCGGCCACAGATCGCGCTCATCGAGGAACAGATGAGCGTTGCCTTCGTGAATCAGGCGTGTGGCCCAAGGCTCGGGAGCCCACGACGCATCGAGCTGCTTCTGCAGAAACAAAGTCAGCTGGTCGGGATTGGCTAGTGGAATCACCTGCACGTCGCCACCTTTGTCGCTGGATTTCATGCCATGAGCTTTCAACCAAGCGCGCAGCGCCACGTCCTGAGTGTTGCCCAGCTGCGGCGAGGCCACGCGCTTGCCATGAAAGTCTTCCGGCTTCTGAATTCCAGAATCGTTTCGCACCACCAGAGCAACGCCGCCGCTCGCGGCGCCGGCGACAACACGAAGCGCTTCCCCGTTCGACCGCACGTAGCCGGTGATGGCGGGATTCGGTCCGACGTACGTCATATCGATGGCCCCGGAAAACAAGGCTTCAATAGCGGACGGGCCAGCGTTGAAACTTGTCCATTGAATCTTCGCGCTGGATCCCAAAGCTTTATCGAACCATCCGTTGGCCTTGCCGACCATGGCTTGCGCGTGCGTGATATTGGGAAACGCGCCCACGCGGACTACGGTCTGACCGAAACCTGAAAGCGAAAGAGCGAGGAAGATCAGCCCCAAAGCAATGACGAACTTCTTATTCATCTTTGCCCCGGCTCGGATTCCCGTGAACCACCATGGGCAGCACGCTCGAGGGCTCGCCTTTTTTCCTGCGCGACTTGGATTTCGAACCGTCCGCGCCCTTGCCATTTACGATGTCGGCCAAGGTTGTGTGTTCCAGGATCTTCGCCGCGGCATCACGCACCGCGAGGAAGACCTGATAGAGCGCGCGATGTTCGTCATCGCGACTAATCAACGTGCGCAACTGGTCGGCGTCTCCAAAGGGGGCCAATGGACCATCAATCAGCCGGATGATCTCGCTCAAATGAATGTCGGAGGGCGCCCGCCGCAACTGGTACCCGCCCTTGGCCCCGCGGACGCTTTCCACCATGCGCGCGTTCTTGAGCTCCAACAGGATCAGTTCCAGGAACTTCTCTGGCAGCGCCTCTTCGTAGGCAATATCGCGGATGCGAATCGCACCCTGGTTGTAGTGCCGCGACAGCATCATCATGGCCTGCAATGCGTACAAACCTTTTTGGGAGATCTTCATAATGTTCCAAAGTATGCCATAAACTCTATAGTTGTAATAGAGTTTATTGGCATCAGGGACATTAGCAAGTTCGGTGCCAGGTTTGCGCTATGAAGGGACCCAGGTTAAGTGGCTTATTTTATGATGTTTTACGGGATGATGGCTAAACCACTGTAGATCCGGACATGCATGCTATTGCAGCTTGGCAGCAGATTCTCCGACATCCCGATAGAAGTTGGTGCTCCGCCTCGCGACCAAACGAAGTCCAAATGCGAAGGAAATACCAGATGCCGTGGCACAATACCATGTGATTACCGCAGTGACAATCGACAAGGCGGGACGAATCGTGCTGCCCAAACCGATACGGAAGGAGTTGCAGTTGAGTCCGGGCATGCCCTGGAGGTGGACAGTTCCGAGGAACGAGTTATCCTGCGCCCGGTGCGCGGAAGTTCGTGCATTTACAAGCAGGGGGTTTGGGTCATGCACGGGGTCGCTCTCTCTCCGAGGATGTGGTTGAGAAAACTATGCAACACATACGGCGCGAGCGGGAGCAGAGTTTTCTCGGCAAACAGAGGTGAAGTGCTTCTGACACCTCGGTTTTGGTTCCGGTCTTCGTTGAGGAGCACCTCATCATGAAGCCAGCCTCGCGGTGTTGTTGCGATTCGATAAAAAGCACGGCAGTTGCGCGGCGCACAGCCTCGCGGGCGAGGTGCCACCGCCCTCAGCACCCTCACCGGCACCTGCCAACGATCAGTGTCATGTCGTCGGACTGCTCGTGAGGACTGAACTTCCTGACATCATCCACAATCGAAGCAACCAGGGCAGGCGAAGGTTGCCCACAACGGCGTCGCAGGGAGTCGATCAGGCGGTGCTCTCCGAATTCCTCTCCTGCGTGGTTGAACGATTCGGTGATGCCGTCGGTGTAGAGCGCGAATGTGTCTCCAGGGCAGAGTGGGCGTTCCGCGGTTGAGCAATCCCAATCCCTGAAAAGGCCCAGCACGGTGGAGGTGGAGTCGAGCCGTTCCAGGGTGCCATCGTGCCGGAACAGAAGCGCGGAGAGGTGCCCGCAATTCACATAGCGCAAGCGCCTGGTGCCGTCGTCGTACTCGGCAAAGAAGAGAGTGGCGTAGGAACTGTCGGCTGAGTTCTCGTAGAACAATCGATTTACCGATTGCAAGAAACGTTGCGGTTGATCCAATGCGACGGCGCACTGGCTGCGCAAGTTGGCTTGCAGATTGGCCATCAAAAGTGCAGCTGCGATTCCCTTCCCTGAAATGTCACCCACCACCAACCCGACCCGCTGCCGGCCCAGGTCAAGAAAATCGAAGTAATCGCCGCCAACCTGGCGAGCTTGGACGCAAATCCCCGAGTAGTCAAGCGTAGCGAGGGACGGGAGCGTCTGCGGGAAGAGCCTGGTCTGCACCTGTTTGGCGATTTCCAGTTCGTGGACAGCGCGACGTTCGGATTCAATCTTCGCCGCAGCCGCGCGGCGCTGCGCTTCGACGGCTCGGCTCTCCTCGTCGAGGCTGACCAGTGCGAACAAGTTTCCGTCGAGATCTTTGAAGTGGGTGAACACCCCGCCCCAAAGTGGCTGCTCGCCGGCCGCTAGAGCGTGGTCAGTCGGACCCGCTGTCTGCCGCTCGTACTTGATACGTTTCAGGCGTGGCGTATATTGAAACCGAACTCCACGCCCCCGCCATTCGTGAAACTTGGCCGTAACGTCCTCAGTGACAAAGACGACCTGGGTGTGCCGGCCAATGAGCATGCATTCCTTGGAGGCGGGCTTCGGTACAACCAGCGAAAGCACTGCACTGCCGTCCGGAGGGGCAACCGCTACCCAGCGCTGACCGGATCCGAAGCGAACGTCACCGACCAGACTGAACCCAAGCTGGTCCAGGTAGAATCGCAAGCTTTGATCCTGGTCACGGACGTAGATGTTGATTGCGTGGATGCGAAGGTGGAGCTGTCGCGGGTCCACGGGGAGAGCAGGCTGGTCTGCATCAAGATGTGAGGGAAAGCTGGCCATCCGCGTGATTATAAGTCCAATCAGTCGACCACGGCTTGGTGAGGCCTTTGGATTCGCGGCATACTCTACAGTTCGGTTTTTCTCAGGCGCAACGAATTGGTGATCACAGATACCGAACTGAAGCTCATGGCCGCGGCGGCGAGAATTGGACTTAGCAACAAGCCGAAGAGCGGATAGAGCACGCCCCCGGCGATCGGCACGCCAAGCAGATTGTAGACGAAAGCGAAGAACAGGTTCTGGCGAATGTTGCGCATGGTGGCCTGGCTGAGTTTCCGGGCGCGAAGTATGCCAGCCAAGTCGCCCTTCACCAGGGTCACGCCTGCGCTTTCCATCGCAACGTCGGTTCCCGTGCCCATGGCGATTCCCACGTCGGCTTGCGCCAGCGCCGGCGCGTCGTTGATGCCATCGCCCGCCATGGCAACGGTGCGCCCCTCTTGTTGCAAGCGGCGCACTACTTCGGATTTCTTCTCGGGCAAGATTTCCGCTTCGAGGTTATCGATGCCAAGCTTGCGAGCTACAGCTTCGGCCGTGCCGCGGCTGTCGCCGGTGAGCATGACGATCCGCAATCCGGCGGCTTTGAGATCGCGAAGCGCTTGCGCAGTGGATGGCTTGATGGGGTCGGCGATGCCGATCAACCCTGCTGGGCGGCCATCCACCGCGACGAAGACGACTGTCTGGCCGTTGTGGCGCAGGTCTTCAGCAGTTTTTGTGAACGCGTCGAACGATATCGACTTCTGCTGAAAGAAGTTTTCGTTTCCGGCCGCCACCGTTCTTCCGTCCACCTTGCCGTTGATCCCAAGTCCAGTGTGGGATCGAAAGTCTGAGATGCCAGCCAAGGGGATGTTGTTCTCTCGGGCAGCGGCGACGATTGCGGAACCGAGAGGATGCTCGCTTCCCTGCTCCAGGCTTGCGACCAGGCGAACCAGCTCGGTTTCGTTGCCTCCTGAAGCCGCGACCACGGATTCGACGGTAGGCTTGCCCTCCGTTAGGGTACCCGTTTTGTCGAAGACCAAAGTATCTACTTTCTCAAGGATCTCCAAGGCTTCGGCGTTCTTGATCAGAACGCCGGCTCGGGTGCCGCGTCCGGTGCCGACCATGATAGCCATGGGCGTAGCTAGTCCGAGCGCACACGGACACGCGACGATGAGCACGGCCACAGCATTCACCAAAGCGTGGGCCAGGCGTGGCTCGGGGCCGAACCCAGCCCATACGATGAAGGTCAGCACGGCGATAGCAATTACCGCCGGGACAAACCACGCGGCCACGCGGTCGGCCAAACGCTGGATGGGGGCCCGGCTCCGCTGTGCCTGACTGACCATTTGGACAATGCGCGCCAGTAGGGTTTCGCTACCCACGCGCTCGACGCGCATTACGAACGATCCCGTGGTGTTCACAGTCGCACCAATCACACGGCTGCCTGGCTCCTTCGTAACCGGCATCGACTCGCCGGTGATCATCGATTCGTCGACTGTGCTGGTGCCTTCGAGAACTACGCCATCGACCGGAATCTTTTCGCCTGGACGTACCCGCAGGCGATCGCCGGGTTTTACTTGGTCGAGTGGAACGTCCTGTTCCGTGCCATCGCGGAGAATACGTGCGCTCTTAGGGCTGAGGTTGAGCAGCGCACGAATCGCAGCTCCAGTACGGCTGCGGGCCCGGAGTTCGAGCACCTGTCCCAGGAGGACGAGGGTCACGATGGCGGCGGCGGCTTCGAAGTAGACAGGAGGCGCGCCACTCATATCACCGACCGATGCTGGAAACACTCCGGGGAATACGGTGGCAGTCAGACTAAAAAGGTAGGCCACCCCCGTGCCCATGGCGATCAGCGTGAACATGTTGGTTGAGCGATTGACAATCGACGCCCACCCGCGCTGAAAGAAAGGCCATCCGCCCCAGAGGACAACAGGCGTGGCAAGGAGCAGTTCGATCCAAGGAAGCCAACCGCCGGGCAGCGCGTGTTCGACCGGCATGCCGGGTAACATGTCAACCATCGCGATCGCCAGCAGCGGTACGGTGAGAACCAGGCTGATCCAGAACCGGCGCATCATGTCACGCAACTCAGGATTCTCTTCTTCGGTTGTAACGGTGCGGGGTTCGAGCGCCATGCCACAGATCGGGCAAAATCCAGGGCCAGGTCGGATAATTTCCGGATGCATGGGGCACGTATATTCCGTGCGTGTAGCGGCCAGCGGAATCGTGGGCTCGAGCACCATGCCACAACTCGGACAGGGTCCGGGTTTGCTGGCACGGACCTCAGGACACATCGGGCAAACGTAGGTCGCTTGATTTCCGGATCCAAGGTTCGCAACTGGAGCTGTTGGAGCAGGACGGGCGGCCGGCATGTGCAGCGCAACCAGGCTGGAGGAAGGAGGACGCGTAGCCTCGGTCAAGTATTTCTCTGGATTCGCTTTGAATTTCTCGGCGCAGGGGGCGCAACAAAAATAGACAGATTTTCCGGCGTGATCGAGGTGGTGCTTTGCGGTCGCCGGGTTCACGGTCATGCCGCAAACCGGATCTTTCACAGCGGTCGCCGAATTGGAAATGTCATCCTTCATGCGCTCGCGGGATTCTGGCCGCGGATTCTGGCGAAGAACCGCCTGGAAGAGGCGTTCCGGGCTCCCGGGCTTCGTGGTTTGCACCGGTTGCTCAAGCTAGCATTTTAGATTATGGTCCCTCGTGCTCCGATTCTGCCTGCCCGAATCGCGAGGCGGGCGATTGTTGTATCTTTAAAGACGAGTAAGCACGAGGCAAAGGAGCAAAGCAACAGCATGACACAAATGGAAGTCGCGTACCGTTACGGGAGCGCCCCAAGCGAAGCCGAAATGCGTGCGCTGGATGGGGTGCGCGAGGTTTACGGCGTCCGGCGAATGACGTTTAATCCGAAAGAGCATATTGTGCGCCTGGAGTTCGACGCTTCACGTTTCAAAGAGCCGGTGATTGCGGGATTGCTGCGGCAGGCGGGACTGGACGTGCAAGAGAGACTTGTGCTGGCCTGACTTTGCTTTACGGCGGAAATCTGGGGGAAGGCTTTTGTCGGCCAGTTTAAACCGGAGTTAAAGGAAAAATGCAAGGGGCGTCCAAGAAAACCTCTGGCCGAAGTTTATCTTCAAGGGCGCCCCGTTGCGCGCCACTTCGTCTGCCGAAGATTGTAGCACCCGATTTGCCAATCTCAACTACCTGAAATACAACGAGCGTGCGTCGGTAATCCGAGTAGGAATTGCCAGCGGTGAGAAAGATTTACGCTGGCGCTCGTGCAGGCACGGGTGGTGCCAAGAGTTCATGGAAAGTGTGAGAAAGAAAGTATGCAGGGCTGGGTATAAGGTGTTTACTGTAGTCGAATCGTCTGGCCGCCAACAGCCTTCATCGATGCGAGAGTTTTCCGCTATCGTCGGAGACTAACCATGGCGCCGCCATTACCGTGCAGGTCTTCAACTGCAGACAAGCCCGGCTGAAACACTGTGAAGGCTGAGAAGGAAGCTGGCTGAATTCTCGAACAAGTCGGCGTGTCTGTGATCTGGCGAGATTGTCCGACCGCGAAATGAACCTTGCCGAAAAGGGCCCGGCCGTGTCTTTGTCCTGGCGCTGATGGCAGGCCCAGTCCAGAACAAGTTTGTGGATATGATTTCCGGCTACGCCGTGCTTCCCGCCCATCTCGCTGCTGTCTACTACGACTACCTGCCTCGCCTACCAAGCGGCCAGAGCAACAAAAACGACACCGCCTTGGTCCCGGGTTGCGTCATTTCTCACGAATTAGGGCATTTATTGCTCGGCACCCACCTGCATTCCATTGCAGGAATCATGCAAGCACATTGGGGAATCGAACAGACGCGGATTGCACTCATGTCACCGCTGTCCTTTCTGCCTGATGAAGCAAGACTCATGCACGCCGATACGGTGCCACCGGACGCAAGTACATAGATGTCGTTCCCGGCCCTGACAACGAGGTGCAGATCGTACGCGATAACTCCCCCGGGCCGTCGTACACATTGCGGGTTCAACGGATTAGTTCTGGGGCATGGGGTCAATGAGTTTCGCATGGGCCTGCAGCCCCACCCATAGCGATGAAAATCAAGTCGAGTCGGCGTGTACGATCATCTAGCTTGGACGGCAAAGATCGTTTGCACTCTGGATGAAGTGAGGCCGTCAATGAGTTTGATCGGGAACGTGCGTTTTGAACCAATCTGTGTCGCGCCACCCATCCTGGAAGGGTGGTAGCCCGTGACGGTGTGTAACCTTTTTCGCGCCTTCTGTCGCTTCCACGCCGGGAGGAAGCGATGTCGAGCAAGATAGCAGGCATTGCCGTACACAAGAAAGTGCTGATGGTGGTGGTGATCGATGCGACTACGCCGGAAGAGAAACCGGAGCGGCTACGATTTGCCACTCTGCCGAGCGAGTTGCGCCGACTGTCGATCTGGTTACAGGAACAGGGAGTGGAAGAAGCGGTGATGAAAGCGACCGGAATTTACTGAGTGCCGGTTTGGAATGTGCTCGACCAATATGGGTTCGAGTTGCTATTCATTAGCCCAGAGCACCATAAGCGGTGCGCGGCAAGAAGACGGACCTCAAAGATGGAGAAAGGATCGCCGAGCTTCTGCAAGATGGACGACTGGCAGGCAGTTATGCACCTCCGGTGGCGATCCGCGTCTTGCGCGATCTAACCCGGTACCGCACCAAGCTGGTGCAGTACCAATCCTCGATCGCGAACCGCATTCAACGTCTGTTGGAGCGGCGCAACGTCAAGTTGGCTTCGGTAGCCAGTGATGCTGGGGGTCAGTGCCCTGGCCATGTTGCGCGCCTTAGCTGCCGGGGAAACGATTCCCCGGCGGATGGCCGACCTGGCCAAGAAGCAGCTGCGGAAGAAGATCCCGGCGCTGCAACTGGCGCTGGAGGGATGTCTGCTGCCGCAGCATCGTTTCCTGCTGGCCGACAGGCTGGAGGAACTGGATCACATCGGCAGCAAGATCGCACGCGTGGAGCAGGCGATCGAGGAGCAGATGCACCCTATCAGAAATCGGTCGATGCCTGGATGACGGTTCCGGGTGTCAAGCAACGACTGGCGTGGAACCGTGCGGCTGAGGTCGGTCCTACGGTCGATGCCTTTCCTTCCGCCGCTGATCTGGTGAGTTGGGCCGGTATCTGTCCTGGGAATAATGAAACGGCGGGCAAGCGCAAGAGCGGCACCACCTGCAACGGGAATCGGTGGGCGCGCCAAACTCTGTGCGAGGCGGCATGGGCTGCTTCGAAGACCAAAGCGACTTACCTGCAAGCCCAGTTTCGACGATTAGCCGCGATTGGCGCGCACCATCCTGACTATCGGCTACCATATGCTGAAGGAAGGAACCACGTACCGAGAACTGGGCGGCGCAGACGACCGGTAACGCGTCTGGAGGCTCTCGGCCACAGAGTGATTCTCGAGCCAACACAGTCTCCATTCCAGTTGAGCGACTGACTGCAGGTATTTTCAAGGGAGGCCACAGCGCAAAACCCGGCCGAAGGTCAATGAGTTGCAATCGCGATTTTGCAACAGCGAAGCCAGATTTAGTTTTGTGAGCTGTTGACCTCTCTTCGTAGACGGTCTGGATTCAACCAGTTAGCGGATGAGCTGCGATTTACCCGCCGTGCATTGCCAAGTGTGAGAAGGCTGTACTAGAAGTGAGATTGCAATGCATATCGTCTACCCATTGAGGCATTCTATGAGGTTGTTTGGCATTGTTTTTGTGGCCATGATCGCCATTTGTGGAGCCAGGTTGACCGAAGCGCAGCAGCACGACCGGATTCCTCAGGGTATTGAGGCCTTGCGGCAGCGCGCGTCCTCGAAAACCGAATTCACGCTCGACCACTCCATGCTGGTATTCGCCTCCAAGCTTGACCCGGACAATGAAGACCTTCGCCGCGTGATCGCGGGGGTGAGCGGAGTCTCGGTTCACGACTACCGTTTTCCTCAACGTTGGACGTATGATCCGGAGGCTCTGAACTCCGTGAAAGAGGAGTACCACGCGGCCGGCTGGAAACAGGTGGTGAACAACCACGAGAAGGGCGGAGGCCAAGGTGTGACCGATCTGTGGATCCGCTTTGAGAATAAAGCCATTAGCAACGTCGCGATTCTCCTTGCCAGGTCGAATGAGGTCAACTTTATCGTGGTCTCCGGGTCCATCAGCCCGCTCGACCTCTTCCATCTCGGCGGGCACTTTGGTATTCCAAAGATCGAAGGTGGGGTGTTGGTGCCAAATACTGAGCAACATCCGTAAATGCACGCAGGCGCTTGCATGCCTGCTTGGCGGAGAGTAGCGCAGCAGCCGTGTGTTCCGCTGGGAGAATTCTTGCAGAACCAGGTCAATGCACTGAAATACCCTTTTTTGGACAACCAACGCCGCCGACATCCTTCAGTTGGTGGGAACGTGCCTTAGCAGAATTGTGTGGCCGGCGTCGAGGGTTGGGATAAAACTCGGACGCGTTTGCTTTTTTGCTTTAGGCGGAGGGCTACTACTCTCACCCTTTCGGTTGGTGTCATGAGCTTTCAGCTGTCAGCAGTTGACAACCAGCTTTAGCCGATGCACAGACGCACAAACCCGTTCGTTGTAATCCCTTAAATCGTACTAGTGCGGGTTGACGCTTGCGTTACGAGCGTTCCCCGTCTGCGTATCATTACAGGTTGTTCCAAGACCAACAACGATACGGAGGAGAACGCCCATGCATGAGTTTATCGCTAAACACCAGGACAACATCGCCGGCACACTCTCAGGATTTGACCGCTTGGTATTTCGCGGACATCTGCGCTCCATCGGCCACCCACAAGGCATGATGAGCTATCTCTGGACGAACCAGGTCTACCTCAAGAACTTTGGCGACCATAGGGAGAAGGTCACCCAGCGGGTCAAGGAAGCTTCCCTGGCTGCAGCCCAGCCTTGTCGACGCCCTGTGAAGTATCTCAATTCCAGTCAGCTCGACAAAGAGACCATCGCCCGCAACATCCTGGCCCAAGATGGTGTGCGCAACGGACTGGTATGCGTGCTCAGCTGCATCGAACCCTGTTGGAAGTTCGAGATCCATCGCAATCGAATGACGAAAAAACTGGAGTTGAAGCTAGGCCCTGGCAAATGCCTGTTCCTCTATCCCTACCAGATCCATCCTGTCCCGCTGGGATCGAATGCTAGGTCACATAATGGTTTACTGCCATCGGTACAGTAAGAGATGGAGCAGAACGTATCGATTACAAAGAATTTTCCCGAAGCTGAGATTTCATACACGACACCGCACCCAATCTGATTGCAACTCAGATTTCCGCCGTAAAAGGTCGTTCCGTAAAGGTTACCTCCCGCATCTCGGATCACACCGGCGGTAGGTCTTGATCCGTCAGTCCCGCAGGTGAAGCTATGAAGCCGCGTAAGCCTAGAGCCAGAAAGTTTGAAAACTGTGCCACAGTCGTTGTCTCCACCAAAATAAGTAGTGCTGTAGAACGTGCCTGAGGCATCCACAATAAGCGAGCCATTCGGGTTTGCGCCGTCGCGACCGCAGAAACTATACAGTACGGATTCAGTACCGCTTGGCTGAATGCGAAACACCTTACCCTTCTGGCAAGCCCGCCCTGCCGCCGCAGTACCATAACAATGCTCCCGACTTTGCACGTACGAGACGAGCCGAATCTACTGGATATGCACCGTCCGTTCCGTCGTTGAATGCGTACAGGACAGACTCGGCGGCGGCCCAGGCAGAAGGAGCAACAACCGTCATGGAGGTTAGCAAAATGAGCAGCACTGGCCTGTTTTTCATTCATTTCACCTCGCGTTCGGCGTGGGATGACAGATTAACTGAGGCCCCCCCGAAGGCCGCGCCGCATTATACCGATAGAGAGAGCAGCGAAGGTGCGGACAAGGATTGGGTCAATTGACGGCGTGGCGCAATCGAATGTATTGCGCGTCACTTCGTCACCCGAAAGGGTACGTTACTCAAAAGTTTGCTGCGTGGTGTTGTCACGTTGACCTTACCCGTACTCGCACCGTTGGGTACGGTAGTCCTGATTTCGGACTTCGATATGACTTCAAACGTCGCCGGTGTGCCGGCAAAGGTGACACTACTCGCGCCCGTCAGATTGGTCCCCAGGATGATCACAGGCGCTCCCGCCTTCCCGGAGGTGGGTCGGGTTTCGACGAACGGGCCCAGCCCCACGTCCAAGCTGAAGACCGTGCCATCACCGTCGGTTCCGCCAAAGTAGGTTGTCCCGTAGAACCTCCCATTGGTGGCCTGGAGCAGGCCGCCGTATAGGTTTTTGCCGTCTTTCCCGTTAAAGGTGTGCAACACGGTCAGCGTGCCGACCGGGGTGATTTTGAAGGTCGTACCATCGACTTTGACTCCGCCAGTTGATGTTGTCCCGTAGAAGTTTCCGTCGCTGGCCTGGGACAGAGCGTAGGCATTGGAGCCGTCCGTGCCGTTGAAGCTGTGCAGCGTAGTCAACTTGCCGCTTGAGGTCATTTTGAAGACCGTTCCCCAGTTGTTGGCGCCGCCACCGCCTGTTGTTCCGTAGAACGTTCCTTTGCCCCCCTCGACAACTCCTCCGTAGGGATATTCACCATCTGTTATGTCAAACTTGTGCAACGTGGTCAGCTTGCCGCCGGGAGTGATTTTAAAGACCGTGCCACAGCCATCATGGCAGGCGTCGTTGCCGCCCGCGTGTGTTGTCCCGTAGATGTTCCCGTCGATGGCTTGGATCAGTCCCCCGACGGGGTATTGGCCGTCTATGCAATTGCTCTGCGAACAAAAGGTGTAAAGCGTCGTCAATTTGCCGCTTGGGGTGATCTTGAAGACCGTGCCGAGACCTTGGCTCCCGCCAAGGTTCGTTGTGCCATAGAAGTTCCCATTGGTGGCCAGCGTCAGGGACCCGTAGGGGGCAGCGCCGTCTGCCCCATTGAAACTATGCACCGTGGTCAGCTTGCCCTTTGTAGAGATCTTGAAAATCGTGCCATTCCCGCTGGTTCCGCCCGATTGCGTTGTCCCATAGAGGTTGCCATCGGCACCCGGAACAAGTACCGTGACAGGGTATTGGCCGTCCGTGCAATTGCTTTGCGAACAAAAGCTGTAGAGCGGCGTCAGCTTGCCACTTGGAGTAATTTTGAAGATGTTGCCACCGGCATTAGCCCCGCCATCGATCGTTGTTCCGTAGAAGTTTCCATCGGCTCCCTGGACAAGCCCGGTGTAGGAGTTGGCGCCGTCCGTGCCATTGAAGCTGTGCAACGTCGTGAAGGTCCGCGCGGGCAGGATAATTGTTGTCACGACGCAGAGTATAGAGACGGCGCAGGCCTTTTTGCACCCATTGAGTTTGCCCAAACGGCCCGCTTTCTGGTTTCCTGCCGATATTAGAGTAAGAAGTTTACAGGGTCGTAGTTTCCTCATGGAAATTCTCCGTGGTGCGAGATTCTGAGATTCACCAATCGTGTTGCAGCAAAGCTCAAGCCAGAGACTTTGGCCAAAACTCTACTGCCTGACCGGGAGGCAAGGGACGAACGCGGCCTGCGCAAGCACTGGGATTATGCCCCCGCCGGACTGGACGTCAAGCTACAAAATCATTTGTTCTCGGAGGGAAGGGTATTGGTTGTTGGTGTAACCAGCCATAGCACTCACCCCCCCAGGAGTCGATGGTTGGGATAGAGCTGCGACGCACCGCCTGTAGGTAGTGCCACTTGCAAAATGTCAAACTTTGACCACCTGCTAGAGGAACGTAATCGGGTAGCTTGCACAGGCGCCATCTAGCGGTGCTGCCCTGGCTTCCCCGACTTGTGCATAGCATAAGACAGGCCAAGTTTTCCCCAGTTGGTTCAGAATGTTTGAGACCAAGCGGCGAAACGACTACTGGCAGGTGTCAAAGACCTTCTTGATCTTTTGCACCTTCAACCGGGCGTACTGTTGTTCCAGAGCATTGGAGGGAGAGGAACCGGGATGAGAAAGGATCACGCGACCTGTGATACGAACCTCTTGGCCGTTATACTTACGCAGGTCGTGGCCACTATTCTCCAACTGATAGAGATCACCCGAGAGCGTACCTAACGTGTAAGACCCGTTTGAGCTTGTCAAGCAACCCTCGATGCTCTTTGACGTGCCCGATTTGCTGGTGGTCCCGGAAGGGGGCTTGCCAGGCGTCGACGTTCCTTCTTGGGCGGCACTTAGCAAGGCAAGCAAAGAGATGGACAGCAGTAGGCGAACGAGACGCATGCACTCTATCCTCCGATTCTCCTAGCAGTACTTGATTGGGGCGGATCCGGAAGAGCGGTTGTGTTGATGGCAGGATCTGGAAACACGGCGCACGTGTTCGACGATTTGCCCCCAAACTGGCTGGCCCCTATCACGTGTATGTTATCACGCGACGCGGATTTGGCTCCTCAAGTCACCCCGACTCGGGGTACGCGGAGCAGCGTCTCGCGGATGACGTCCTTCAGGTTCTTAACTCGCTACCAGCTCGTCAAGCCAGTTCTGATCGGACACTCCACATGGCGGGGGGAGAATTATCGACATTGGGCGCCCAGCATTCGGATCGGTTTGTTTACATGGATGCTGCGCGTGACCGCACTCGTGACTATTCCGCGCTTGGAAAGAAAATGGAGGCCTCAGGCGCGAAACCTCCCCTCGCCTTCCGATTCAGACATGCAATCCTTTCAGGCGTACCGCCGGAAACCACTCCACTAAGGAACGAAGCTCAACTGAACTGCGTTTCGCTTCGTTCCCAGCTCAATTGTGAAGTGACTTGCGGGGCTGTCTAGGGTCAAGATGAACGCCGCCCTTCGGCGGCGCCCTTGACAGCCCCACAAGTCACCAGCGGAGGTCTATGCTTAACGTCGGAAAACAAATTAAGGAGGGCCGCCACGTCGGCCTTGACTTTTATGACCTCCTCATAGAAGCGCTCATTGACCGTGATCGTGAGCGGAAATGGAGGGCGGAAGAAACTGAACGACGAACAGGCCGACTTCTTTTAGCGGACGGTTCCACAATTGCCTGTGATTTGTATCTGCCGTACGAGCTTGCGTTGAGCTACAGCATGCGGGTAAGCTGTAATTCGGGGCGCCCGTAGCTCAGCTGGATAGAGCACATGGCTACGAACCATGGGGTCGGGAGTTCGAATCTCTCCGGGCGCACCATCTTTCTTCTCTCCTTTCAGGAGATTAGCAGCTTCTCGACAACTGATTCCGGACTTGCGATTTCTGTACCATGACCAAATTCCTGCCTACCTGGACGCTCCATAACAGCGAGTACCGCGTCTCCGGATGGATGAACATATCGAGAGGATATTGCTATCGAATTATGGCCGGCCAAGGGAAAAAGGCTGATGAATCTCGGTTCCGTGGATCCGCAAACGCGGAGGAAACTTGTCCGCGGGCGGTTGGTCGATAACGTCATCAACGGAAAAGACGGTGGATCCATGTCCGCGAAGATTCTCGGATCGGATTCGGAGCTCAATATGTGGCAGCCGGAATTTCAGCCGGGCCTTGTCATCATCAATGTCCCGCAATCCGCCATCGACCACAAGGCAGAGATACTGAATGCTCCGGAGGAAGAGTGAAGACTCCGAGACAATCAGATCAGAGCGAAAACACTGCGTCAGCTAGTTTGGTTTCTTTGCTTGTAGAATATTTTCGAGAACTGCATTCAGCTTCGCTGGATTATCTGCGTGCTGATAGACAGCGGCGAATTTCGCAGCAAAGACTTTCCGAGCTTTCTTTTTGTGACCGTCTACAGTCGAATCATCCCATCCGTCGAGACTGCCAAGAGTTGCACGCAAAAGCGTAGTTCTCGACGAACAGCTCCTCCAACATCTTCACCAAGGGCAAGAGTGGCGCGATTGTCATAGCGCCGCAAATTATACGCCGTTATCCCGAACATGGTGAACTCGGATCAGCTCTCACCTCGCCTCACTACGACCACTTAATTGTGAGATTGACAGTAGCTGATGCCAGCCATGTGCGGCGATTTTATGGCGCAATAAGGCGTTTCTGATTGATTTTCCGTTCCTTCGATCACTCCAGTGATGTACAGGGATTTCTCGCCACTAATGAGGGAGCGCGTATCCTCATCCCCGAACGATGCGACTGTAGGCATTGATACCTCTTTCCCGAACGGTAGACTTAGCTCAAGATTCTGCGCCGTCGCATTCTTCGCAGTTGCTTGTAGGAAGGCATTCCAATTTTTCTCTTCGATTGCTTTTTGCTCGCTTGGACTACCGCCTACGACAATGACATCCCGATTCACCCACATCTGCCAATAACCATAGTAGTTGGCATCTGGGTCGCTTATATGCTTGACGTAAATCAGCGCTTTAACGGGTTGGCCCATCACGTACGGTAGCACCTCTATCTTGGTAACAATTACTTGCCGTTCGGGAGGTCTAAATTTCACTATAAGTCGATCAGCGAAGAGAATCATCCCGCCGAGCACCAATATCGCCAGCGCTTTGTTCTTTCCTGGTTTGCTCGGCAATATCTCGGTCGAAATCAGCAAGACTCCAACCCCCCACGCCAGCACCATGCAAACGTGCCCGACGAATCTACTAATAACTCCGAAAAACGTGAGGGCAGCAATTAGTAGGGCAATGAATAGAGCGACTAGCCCACCTCCCACAACTCGGCTCACTTTTGCAGTTGGATTATTCACGCGCGTAGACCTCCGCATTCGTCAGGAGTTGCCCCCCGACATCCTGACCGTGGAAAGGGTACGCTGATCTTCCGGAAATTCAAAACTAGCGGAACCCATGGCACGCTCGCGGAAGATCAATCTCGAAAAAGTGCGGGCGTCGCTTGATGCGATATGCCCGAAATGTGGAGGTTTGATTCCGCCAGCCGAAGTGCGGCGCGTGGACTTTGAGCGTATCGAGTGCCCCGTGTGTGGAGAACAGTTTGCACCCAGGATAAGAGCAGGTTAGTGTTGGGCAAAAACGGCCCAACGGTCGGTTGGGCCAATGGGTTTTTCTAGAATGAAGCTTCCCAGGATTGTACACCCGGGTCAACCGGGATTTTGAGGTAGTTAAAGACATCAAAGGCCCCACGTATTACTCGCGAAGCCCTTTTCATCCGTGTGATCACTGTGATTCGACGACTATGGACGAATCGCCAAGCCACCAAGTTGTAGCACCGTTGTTTATGTCAACAAGTACCTGAACGATGTGTGTGCCGATATTGGGTACCCTGATTAGCGATTGCCGAGTGGCACCTGTCCACTGATAATCGGCGCCGTTCGGCAACGACGTACAGAATCCAAAGGAAGTCCCAGATGCTGGGTTTGCTTGCACTCCGTCTACGAGTATGGTAACGCTGAGCCAAGATTCTGGGGGTCCCAATACTGCACACTCAGCATTGTAGGTGATCTTGATCACCCTATTTGACTGGACCGTACTGAACGCGAGCGAGTTGTGGCTTGAGTTGTCGAGATCTACAAAAAAGTGGGAGTTGGTTCCAGACTCATTGCCTTCGCGTGTTGCATAAGCTTTCAAATTCTCCGCAGACGCGCTCGCCGTCATAGTCACAAAAGCGACAGCAATCACAATCGCCAGCGTTAGTGTTTTGGTTCTATAGCTCTTCATAGTTGACCTCCTTAGTCAGCAGAAGATGGTTGAAGTTCTGTGCTGTGCCCGATGGGTTTCTACATCGGTTTGCTCAAGTGAGTGCGATCATGCCCCTGATCTCTGGAAACGTCCATAGAGCCAGCCTGAAGCAGTCTGAACTGATCTCAAGAAATTCGCTTGAATGAGACTTCTCGAACCCGGCTGGCACTATAGGAAGTGAGGGCTAAGGGAAACGGATGGCAGCGATTTGAAAGTCCTTCCCATGGCTCGCTCTTGCAAGGGGGATTTGTGACGAAAATCATTGAGTTCTACGTACCTAGCAACTTCAGGAAAAAAGGCAACCAAGTGGATCGCGCCGAAACAACAGGCGAAAGTAACTCATTGAGTCCTGGAACCTACAACTCTCCCCGGAAGGCGTCGAGCCGTTCTAGGACTTCGCTGAGGAATGGGTCAAGGTGGAGTCTTGCCCGGAATCCTTCGCGACGAAACGCACGGTCTGCAGCATCTTGATCGGTGGTATGGACAGTTTCAAGCGGATCACCGTCAAAGACCAGCAGCCAGCCCCAAGGTGAGGTGGGAACCCATTTCTGGAGATGATCGACAACGTATCGCGTCTCCGCAGGGTCCAGCGCTCCTAGGAGCTCGCGTGCTATGGCGACTCTCAAAACATTGGCATCCGAGAAAGTCGGCTCCATCGAATCCACTTCGATAGAAGGATTGCTGCCCACGAACATCAATGGCACATCGAGTAGAAAGGCAATCTCACCGCGCGTTAATCCAGCTCTTTTTGGCATTTCAGTTTCTCTTTCGTCCCGCGTGAAACTTCTTTTGGCTCGTGTTGTCGTGTCTCTTTGTATGACCAAAATTCAGCTTAGCCGGGGACGGCCTAGAGTGGCAGCACGCGGCAGCGAATAACCAGAACCTCTTGCTTAGTAGCGACTTGGGCCACAACTGGCCGTTCGGTGCCGCTTAGTGCAAGTTGCTGATTCCTCGTGGACCATCTTCTACGAACCATGGGGTCGGGAGTTCGAATCTCTCCGGGCGCACCATCTTCCCAAAGTCAGAATCTGGCAGCTTTATGTTCGTGATCTGACCGTCTTGGTTTGTTCAACCAAATGTCTATTGGACCGGTGTAACCATTTTGTTCAGCGCCGGTTACGCCGACCCAGCCACATCCCAAAGCCAATGCCCGCCAGCAATGCTCCAGTCAGCTTTTTGCGGTCGGTAATGGGGACGAAACAGGTCTGTTGGTCGCTGATTTCGATAACGCCAACCGGGACGGTTCGCGCTCCTCCGCCGCCACCCCCTCCTTCGCCGCGAGCGCTGGTATCGCCCACACCGCCAGTTCCAGCCCCAGCACCGTAGCCATAGATTATTCTTGCAACCGGTATGACGGTCTTTCCGTGGGCTGAGATCGGTTCGCCATAGATAGCTTTCACGCTGGCTTGACCGAGAACGCTGTCCTTGAGTGATTGCAGAAGAGCAAGGCTGCTCATTTTAGAACTCCTTGAACCGCGATTCGATGGACAAATTGGCCACCACTGGAAATCCTAACCTCTGGCTCGACAATTCACCAGCGACTCGGCGCGGAGACTGCGGGACGAGGAGACTGTGGAGTGTTATGATTCCCGCCGACAAGAAGGAAGCTCCATGCGGCATGTTGTTCTCACACAGTGGAAGTTCGGACCAATCCCGCCTCGAGCGGTGCTAAGAGGATCAGCCCCTTCGATCACTATTCTTTCTTTCGTCATTCTTTCTTCCCTGGTGCTCAGCGCAACTGCTTCCGCCCAGTCGAAGATACCGGCCGCCGAGCCGCAGACGGGGACCGTTCATGTGGATGTAACGCCGGGCCATGCCATCAACTCTTTCGATCCTGACAGCGCTCTGGGCAGCTCGATCGATGTCTTGTCTCGTACCGGGATCGACAGAGTATACACGCCGCATATCATCCAGGAAGCTCTGTCCGCAGGATGGGGGCCGATCACTTACCGCAACAATACCGAACTCCGCATGGCCGCGTGGCACTGGACGGAAAATGGCACCTGGAGCGATGCTGCGCACCGGAGCGGATACTTCACGGGCAGCACGAAACTCAAGGAGCCAACCCGCTACATCCTGGCCTACGCGCTGCCGCATCGCGGGTTCACGACTAGCGGCGATCGACCGGTGCCAGGTCCCAATCTTACGTATTGGAAAAGCAATCCTTACCTCACCAGCAAGTTCACGGACGAGAGCGATGCGCTGCATCCGCAGTGGTTGGTCGTGGACCTGAAGGCCCAGAAGCCGGTGAACGCCGTGCGCATCGCTTGGGCGAGCCCTTATGCAACGTCGTATCAGGTGGAATATTGGACGGGCGGCGACGCGCTCGACTTCGATCTGGGTCCGAAAGGTGAATGGAAGGTTTTTCCCTCGGGCGTGTTGAAGAACGCGCAAGGTGGAACGGTGATTCTGAAGCTTACCGACGCACCGGTGTCCACGCGCTTCGTGCGAATTTTGTTGACAGAATCTTCCAACACTTGCGACGAGCATAGCGCGGACGACGTTCGTAACTGCGTCGGCTATGCCGTCCAGCAGATTGCTGCTGGCACGGTCGATGCCAGCGGATCTTTTGTTGAGGCGCCCAAAGATCCCACCGAGAGCCGAACTACTTATTGCGTTTCCTCCATTGATCCCTGGCATTCGGCTGCTGACGTGTACGATGGAGGGCCGTATCAGCACAGCGGCTTCGATCTTTTCTTCACTAGCGGCCTCACCAACAACCTGCCTGCGATGATTCCGGTCACCATGCTTTACGGTACGCCCGAAGATGCCGCCGCGCAGATTGCCTACGTTGAGAGGCGCGGCTACCGCATCGGGTACGTCGAAATGGGCGAAGAGCCCGACGGCAAGCACGCCATGCCCGAAGACTACGGCGCGCTTTACATCCAATGGGCGGCGGCTATTCACAAAGTTGACCCGCACCTCCGGCTGGGCGGACCGGTGTTTGAGGGCGTCAACGAAGACATCCGGGTATGGCCAGACGCGCAGGGGCGGGTTTCGTGGATGGGCCGCTTCGTGGATTACCTCAAGGCGCACGGTCATCTTTCCGACCTCGCTTTCGTTTCTTTCGAGCACTATCCGTTCGAGCCCTGCACCATCACCTGGAAAACTTTGTATACCGAGCCGCAGCTGATGAAGCACATCTTGCAGGTCTGGCGAGATGACGGTGTGCCTAAAGACGTGCCGCTGATGGTGACGGAGAATCACTTGGCCAACGAGCTCACTGGGCCCATGACCACGATTTTTGCGGCACTGTGGCTGGCCGATACTGTCGGATCATTCTTGGAAGGTGGAGGCACAGCCTTCTATCACTCGCCGATCCAGCCGGAGGGCCTGCATAACACGTGCTTGGGTTGGGCTTCGTGGTCGAACTTCATCTCAGATGAGAACTACGACATCAAGGGATATACGTCGCCTTATTTTGCCGCTCACATGATTAATCTGGAGTGGGTCCAGCACCGCTCCGGGGTGCATCACATGTTTCCTTCTTCGACGGACGTCAAGGACGCCGACGGGAATGTGCACGTCACGTCGTATGCGGTGCATCGGCCCGACGGAAACTGGTCGTTGATGCTGGTCAATCGGGACGAGACCACTGCGCATACCGTGCGCGTTCAATTTGAGGATTCGCTGAGCAAACAGAATGCGTCGTTTTCCGGGCCGGTCGACTTTGTGACTTTCGGGAGCGAGCAGTACGTGTGGATCAACGACGGATTGAATAGTCATCCCGACCCGGACCATCCTCCCGTCGGGACCACGATCGCGGCAAGCTCACAAACTCTGTTCACTCTCCCGAAAGCGTCGGTCACTGTGCTGCGAGGCATGGTGGCGGGATTGAAAGAGTGAGGCCGCCGCTCGACCGTTTCAGCCCTAAAACAAAACGTCCCAGACCCGGTTTGAGTCGTGGGACGAATCGCTCGAACAGGTTCCTCCCCCGAGAAACTGTTCAACAAGAGCATAGCCTGCCGCCAGAGGGATGGGAATGGCACGAATGTGCTATTTGGGAAGGTCAGGGTTTCCTCTGGGCTCGAATAATACCTGTGCCTGAAGTATCCGGTACAATTCATTCATGCCGAGACTTAAGGGATTAGGAAACATTGTCGCGGAATTGAGAGCTGAAAGAGCACATTCTGGTAAATGACCTTCGCCACGTGGACGCGGCTCTCGCCGTGCTGGGTAAGTTGGAGGGCGGGAAGTTCGCAACCGTGTCGCGCCGTACTCTTTCGGCGACGGCTCGCAGCCGCCCAGAAAGACCGATGGGCGAAAGTCAAGGCGACGCAGGAGAAGAAATAGGGGTACTGTGTTGCTTCACGCGCTTGCCGAAGAATGTCGTTTGGCGCGGAATCAAACCCCAGCGGCTGAAAGCCGGACTTATTTTCAGCACTTACGGTATGCCTGAAGGCATACCTTGATACGAATCACCAGTTTCCCCCACGTCCCAAAGAAAAATGCCCGGATTTCTTTCGAATTCCGGGCATTCGTCGTTGCCACTTAGACAGCTTGAACGTTCTCAGCTTGCCAGCCCTTGGGGCCTTTGGTGACATCGAACTGCACCGCTTGGCCTTCTTGCAGGCTGCGGAAGCCGCCCGCCTGAATCGCCGAGAAGTGCACAAAAACGTCTTCGCCATTTTGGCGGCTGATGAAGCCATAGCCCTTGGCGTCGTTAAACCACTTTACGGTTCCTGTTTCTGCCATTTGTTTGTACCTTTTTCTATTTTTGGATTGTGCTGAGAAGATTCGCTGCTAGTGAGAGGGGTGACGCTGGTTGGCGTGCCGACTTTCAATTGCGTGTGAGTCAAACTTAGCTGAGCTAAGTATACATGGGAAACGTCGAAATCTTGCAAAATATTGCAATGCTTTCGACGCTGACTAAGTGCGCAGGCGACGACATGCTTCCTTTGTGAACCCACGTGTCCCGGTGGTTGCTGAACTGCAAATGCCTGAACCACAAAGGACACCAAGGTTCACCGAGGATGGGATGGCAAAGATATTTGAACGCGTCACGCCGAGTTTCTCTAGACGGACGTTGTCAAGCCCTGGTCTTCGATTCCGGCAAGCCGACAACCACGGTATGTCTGCGGGGGACTTGTTCGTCGGGGATTTCGGCGATGAATTGCAGGTCCAGACCAAGACGCCTGCTTTCCTGATATGCCAGGTCGTTGAAAAAGTAAACTATATCGCCACCGAATCGATCTTTGGCACGGCGGCGTTCATCGAGATCGAAGGGGCTGGCGGAATACACTTTCAGTTCGGGTGCGTCTCTCAGGACGGCACCGAGCTCGCGCTGAAAGTCGAGCGCTCCCTGACGCACTTGCGCCATGGTGAAAGCGACAACATGGAAGGACATAGGTCGAGACCGAGCATCGCAGAAGACGCCCGGTCTGTCCAGTGTTCCGCTATTTGCAAGTATCGAACTTGAATGCGACGATGCGGGTGCTCCAGTCGACACTCGCGGTCCCGCCGTGTTTCTTGTTGTAGTACATCTGGCTGTACCAGAAGGTGCAGTCATCAAGGGGATCAATGCTGACGCTGCTGTAGTCGCCCCAACGCTGGCTGTCACCGATTTCGACGGCGGTGCCTTTCACCGCAATTACGGGGGCTTCCATTTTCCCCAGAGGATCAGTCACGAGCCGCCCGGTATACCAGACGCTCGGTTTCACCGTGTTGCTGGAGGCGCTCATACCCAGGGCAATGTTGCCCTGTTTGTCCATGGCCACGGCTCCCATCCATAGGCTGGTCGTTTGGTTCTGGAAGGTCCCGGCCTGGTAGAGCGAGAACTTTCCTCCCACCGGAGTGGAGCGTAGTTCGTACCAGCGCATGGCGGAAACCGCGGTCGAGCCTTTCCCGGGGCTCACGGCATGGGCTACGACCATGGATTCGTGGTCGCCGAAATTCCGATAGGAAAGGCGGAACAGCAGACGATCGCCCAGCGACTCCACTTGTTCTCCTGGAGATGGCTGAGGAATGCAGTCGCCGCCGCCGCAAGCGAGAGAATACGACGACACCGGAATGGCGTGCGGTCCGGTAAAGGTCGACTTCTTAGGATGAGCAAAGTCCACGTGAAAATCGTATTCTTCGAGCGCGTTGGTGGTATTGCCTAGCTCGACATAATGGTTCGGCGCTCCCGTTGGAGGAAGCGCAGCGCCGTCCAGGTCCGAGGGCAGGAAGCTGAAATTGTTGTTGTTGGGAGTGAAGCAAATCATGGCGGCTTTACTCTTGCCAGCGAGCATCGCATTGCGATCGAAGGCGCAGGGCTCGGCGGCCCCGCTTCCGAAGGCGTTCACCGAGGCATAGTACGCATCCGGCCAAACCGCGTACTTCGGATAATCCGGAAGCGTGTTGCCGAAACCATAGGAATAACGGTTGTAAGTTCCCCTTGCGTCCGAGGTCGTCGACACTGCGATGCACAGCGTGAGATCGGTCGTGTAGTTGAAGTAGGTGACCAGCCAACGCTGCGCTAACTTGTCCCAGACTACCACCGGGTCGCCGGGATTGGTGCCGTCGCACGCTCCGCCGAAACCCGTAAAGATCGTATTCGTGTTGGTCGGCTTCAGTATCACTTTGCCGGTGGCTTTGTCGAAAACTTCATAGTCGAAGTTGGTGATCTCGACGAACTGAGTTGCTCCGACCGAGCCGTTGGTGTCAGGGACCTGAGCGTTCCCCTGATCTTCTCGCGTACCTTCAATGTTCAGGAGCTGTGTGGTGTGAACGGTTGGAAGGTAGACGCCCTGCACCACCGTGTCTTCGCCCGGAATACCAACTGTGAGCCCCAGGTTGCGCTGCGGTTCGATCATCTCCACGAAGCCGCGCTTGGGCTTCGGTGCGATTTGCGCCAAATAGCCGAGCGGCAGCGATACGTCGTGTTTGATTTCGTAGGTCACTTGAGGATCGGTCTGGATCTGCTGGGCGGCGGCGGGAATGGCTAAGAGCGCGAGGCAAGCGGCTAACAGCGAATGAGATAGCATCAGGGCGAGTATTTTTCTCAGGCTCATTCATGCTCCTTAAGTTGATGAAACCGGCGTTGCGGATTCAGAACGGTGTCGCTGGAACGACGGGAAGCCGCGGCCAAGGCGGCATTTACTATGGGGGATAGTGCGCGACCTGTCAATGAGTCCTTCCACTCACATGGGGGGCGCGAACAAGCGCGACATCGACAGGCAAGACCTGATACGCTTATTTTCTAACCGAGCGCGGACCCGTAGCTCAACTGGATAGAGCACTGCGCTTCGAACGCAGGGGTTGGGAGTTCAAGTCTCTCCGGGTCCGCCAATCCGCACTGATCGCGCTCGCTGTGCTCCTTCACTGCCGCTGAAAAGCTCCGACAAAGTGAGACGTTGCTTTGCTACGTCTCGGGCCGCTGATCGACTCGCGATCCAAGCTGTGTTTTTCGGTGCCAATATCGTCCGCTCCCAAACCAATGAGGCAGCGGTTATGTCCCTATCATCCCGCGTCTGATTCGCGCTGTCTTTTACAATGCGAGAGTGAAGACTTGGGACGTGATCGTCGTAGGCGGCGGCATCATTGGGCTCTCACTCGCGATCGCTTTGCACAAGCGGGGCCTGCGAGTTCTCGTAGTGGAGCGCGGAGAACCTGGCCGCGAAGCTTCCCACGCTGCCGCTGGAATGCTGGCCGACTGCTCGTTGGAAACGCCGATCGCGTTGCAAGAGTTGGCGACGGCGAGTGCGCGAATGTATCCCGAGTTCGTCCATGAACTGCAGGACGAATCCGGAATGAAGGTTGATCTGCGCGATAACGGGACGATCTTGCTCAGTGCAAAGCACGTTTCTGAGCAGTCTCGTGCAGAGCATCCGCTTTCCGCGGCTCTGGCCGAACTGGAGCCAGCTCTGGCCGACGCGAACATTCCAGCCATTTATCTGAAAGAGCGAAGCGTCGATCCGCGCGCTCTAGTCGCGGCGGCATTAAAGTCGCTCAAACACCGGCGAGTCGACATCTCCTCCGGTACCGCAGTGAGCGACGTTCTTCTTTCGGATGGACGAGTCTCAGGCGTCCGCACCGATCGAACCCATTATATTGCGCCGTGCGTGGTGAATTGCGCTGGCGCGTGGGCGGGGAGCTTTTCTACGCATCGCTTTCCTGTCCGCCCGGTCAAAGGTCAGATGTTGGCTGTAGCCTGCGCCCGGCATGACGTGGTGCATCACGTGATCCGCGCTCCCGAGGTCTATGTGGTACCGCGAAGCGATGGACGAGTCGTGATTGGCTCAACCCTAGAAGAGGCAGGTTATGATAAACGAACGGACGCGGATACCATTCATTGCATGCATCAAGCGGCGATTCGCTTGGTTCCCGCGCTTGGGGAGGCGCGGGTTCTCGAGGCATGGGCCGGCCTTAGGCCGGGAACTCCGGACGATCTACCCATCCTTGGCGCCACCAGGACGACTGGATACTTTGTGGCCACTGGGCACTTTCGCGACGGGATTCTGCTCGCACCGGTCACAGCGCATGTCATGACGCAGGTCATCACAGGCGTACAGCTTGATTACGATATTTCGAGGTTTTCGCCAGTGCGATTTCAGAACTGATTCCGGAAAACCGTCAGAAGGAGCTAATCGTGCCGATATCCTCAGTTCGCCACGGGATCGCGTTCAGTGAGCAGAATCCTCTTTATCTGGTTGCGGTCAAATGTTTGAGTATTCCCACCGATGCGTACCTGAACTTGCATGCCGCTGATCGAAACCAGGTCTCCGGATAGAACCGACCCGTCCCGTAACTCGATGGTATCGTGCGCAGCGCTGCCCAATTCGTGCTGACACTTCCGCCGGACGCATCACGCGAAGTAATTTCAAGCGGGAACTTCCCTGTATTGAAACCCTCTTTGCTGAATTCAAGCGTGTGCTTGCCGATCGCGACATCCACAATCTTCGGCGTGGTTCCCGCCTCTTTGCCGTCCACTTTCAACACAGCGCCCTGCGGAACGGAATTCACTGTGATTGACACGTGCGCGGGGCAGTCGTGGACACGGCCACGGACGCAGGATTTCCGGATGCAGACAGCGTTATTTGGAATTTGACGGTTTGACCCGCACCGATGTTGGTGAGATTGATGTAGCCCTCGCCGATCCTGGCCTTGTCCTTATCAAAGACGTAGAGTGAAAAATTCGCGGCGCCAATTGTCTTGTCTGAAACATCTTCAGCGATCGTATCTGTAATGTACGTGTGCTCCTTCCCCATGCCGCCGATGTCCTTAAACTTTGAAAACGTAAATCGTAAGGACCGGTCGCCCAGAATCAGGCCAGGTTGCGATCTGGAACGGATTGTCCTTGGCGGCAAGCGATGAAAGCACAACAAACAACAAGAGAGTGGAAGCGGCAATCTTTGACATTATTCTCCCTTTTGTCGATGTGGAACAGGACCTCTTCATCAACTGCGAAGACGGGAGGCATTGTACACCGGCCCTGCCCTAAACTCGATTTCGGAATGAGAGACAGCCCGAGAGCGTAGCCTACCGTCGGGGCTATCAACTATGAAATCGCAGTCGCGAAAAACCTTGCCAGTTTTATTTGCTTTGCTGGTTCAGCGCGTCAAGGGCCCTCTTTGCATCCCCGAGTTTTGGATTGAGCTCAAGCGCCTGCTCATAAGCGACCCGGGATTCCGCAATGCGGTCGGCCTGCTGCAGGACTTGGCCTAGCCGCAAGTACCCTTCGGCGGTCGGGGACTCGGCCGCATTTCGCATGGCGTCGGAGAGCTCCACTTTCGCTAGCCCCTCCCTGGCATCAGTGCGATCGGGGTTGATCCTCAATGCCTCTTGGTAGCTGGCGCGCGCCTTTTCGTAGTTTCCGATCTCGGCATACAACCTTCCGAGAGTGTTATAGGCCGGGATCAGCATGTTGGGATTTGAAACCAGAGGAATCGCAGTCTCGTACTCCACAATCGCATCGCGAGGGCGGTCGATCAGAGCGAAATCTCCGCCTAGATTTAAATGGCCTCCCGCCTCGAAAGGCCTGAGCTTCACTGCCTTCTCAAAGTGTGGCAAGGCCTCCTGGTAACGGTCCGAAGCGAGCAGCGCGGCGCCCAGGTTCTGCTCGGCAAAGAAATTGTCTTTTGTAACGTCCACCGTGTGCGCCCAGAGATCGACGGCACTTCGCCAGTACCGAAGCCGATCGCAGGTAAAGAGCACGAGAATCGCCAAAACGATTGCGGCTATCCTGGCGCGCGACCGGAAGCTCAGTTGCCTGTGGTCTGCTAAGTCGGCTGCGCCCCAGACCATCATCACGAAGATTCCAATCAGCGGGATGTAAGCGTAGCGGTCGGCGCTTGCTTGCTGGCCCACCTGAATGAGTCCAATGACGGGAACGAGAGTGCCGAGGAACCAGAGCCAGCCGGTGAGCAGGTATGGCCGGGCGAAGCGCTGTCGCCAAACCAGCGTGGTCACGGTGAGCACAAAAAGCGCGGCCCGCCCGATTTGCCAGACCGCGAGCGCGGCACCAGGGTGAGGATAAAATACCGCCAGTCGCGCCGGCCAGAATGCTTTCCACACGTACAGCGCATAAGCGTAGACGGCGTTTTCCAGACGCACGCCAAGGGGAAGCACCAAACCCATTGCGCCGCCGGAGCGCTGCGCGAAAATGGTGACTGCGCCGTCAGCGGCAGCCAGAGCGAAGAGCGGCAACTTTTCAAGCACCAGCCGCGAGAAGCGAGCTTGAGGCACGGCAAATGCTGCGTCAGCAGGCAACTGCCCCCAACCCTGGATTCGTCTCAACGGCCAGAAATCGAGCAGCAAGAGCACGCAGGGCAGAGTGACGACCATCGGCTTAGCTGCGAGTCCGAGCACGAAGAGAGCAACGAACACGAAGTAGCGCTTGAGCCCCGGCCTAAGCGCGTACCAGCCATAAGCACCGAGTGTGAGCAAGAAAAAAAACGTACTGAGAACATTCTTACGTTCGGCGATCCAGGCCACGGATTCCACATTAAACGGATGAACCGCGAACAGCGCCGCCATTAGTAAACTGCGTCCCGTAGCACCGGTTGCGCGAGCCAACAACAGGAACAGCAGCACAACGTTAAGCATATGGAACAGGACATTCGTGAAGTGATGGCCGTGAGGATTCAGACCATAGAGCGTGTAATCCAGAGCGTGTGAGAGCCAGGTCAGCGGATGCCAGTTAGAGTATTCGGTCGATCTCAACGCCCAGCTTGCCGTGTCCCACACCAAGCCAGCCTGCACGTGGGAGTTGTTCGTGACGTAATTGTCGTCGTCGTAGTTGAAAATGAACGGATGCCAAATGGCAGGACTGTACAGAGCAAACGTTGCAACTGCCAGTAGCACACAAATTGCAAGATTGCGTTTCCAAGGCGACGCCAGCAATTCGCGCTCAACTTTTTGTCGAATGCCAATTGTCGTTGGCGCGGCGGGCTGTTCTCTCGTCTCCAACCGTTGGTTGCCGGACTTCACCCTCACAGACATGTCGACCCCAGAAACTCTGTGCTCCGACTCCCAAACAGAGGGCATTGTACATGGGGCTGACGTTCTTTCGGGGAGATCGTCTCAACCATCTCCAGAATCAGTCAATTCACGACCGCTAACGCTTTCGGGTGTACCCGACACACTGGAGAACCGGCAGGCGGGGATATTTCGGAAAGGTGGGATCCGTTTCCGAGAGTTTACAACGATAGAATGTCGATCCGCGATCAGACTGAATTCGCTGTGCGTTCACGCAATCGAAGCACAACCCTACGCGCCGTTGTTCATCGTTTGTACCTGCGGCTTCGGTCACATCTTGCAGGATAACGTACCGCGAAACTCCCATCACGCGTTCAGGTATACTTATCGGTTTCATACGAACTCAACCTGACAGACCACGTCCGAGAGAAAGGCACCTCTATGGCTTCCCCAGCAGTGGACTATGCTCGTTCGAATCAACAGCGATTCTTGAATGAACTCAAAGATCTCCTTCGTATTCCCAGCATCAGCACCGCGCCCGAGCATAAGTCCGACGTGCACAAGGCCGCCGACGTGGTGGCCAACGAGCTCCGGCGAATTGGCATGGAGAACGTGGAACTCGTCCCGACCAAAGGCCATCCGCTAATCTACGCCGACTGGCTGCATGCTCCCGGTAAGCCGACTGTGCTCTGCTACGCGCACTACGATGTGCAGCCACCCGATCCGCTCGACGAATGGATCAGTCCGCCCTTCGAACCTACGGAACGAAACAACAACATTTATGCCCGCGGCGCCGTCGACGACAAAGGCCAGCTCTGGATGGAGATCAAAGCCATCGAGGCCTTAATGAAAGGCCACGGTGGCAAGCTGCCGCTGAATGTGAAGTTCATCATCGAGGGCGAAGAGGAAGTCGGCGGCGAGTCTATCGCCGAGTATGTGCGCAAGCAGAAAAGCAAGTTGAAGGCCGATTTCGCGCTGGTCTGCGATACCGAATTGTTTGCGCCTGATCTTCCGACTCTGTGCGTGGGGCTGCGCGGGCTCGTGTACACAGAAATCGAGGCGTTTGGGGCGAAGACCGATCTGCACTCCGGCATGTACGGCGGCGCGGCGCCCAATCCGTTTTTCGCCTTGATCGAAATCATCAGCAAGCTAAAGGATGCAAAAGGCAAAGTCCTGATTCCGGGTTTCTACAAGAATGTGAAAGCCCCGAGCAAAGACGAACTGAAGGCGTGGAAGCGCCTGCCATTCAATGAAGAGCACTATCGCAAAACCGAAGTTGGTTCTAAGGTGTTGACCGGAGAGCCCGGATTCTCGGTGCTCTATCGCACCTGGGCGCGTCCGACGCTGGAAGTTCACGGCATGCCCGGCGGGTTTACCGCCCCCGGCGCCAAGACGGTGATCCCCGCGAAAGCCGCCGCGAAAGTTTCCATGCGTATGGTTCCCAACCAGGATCCCGACGATATTCTTAAGCGCTACACGGCCTTTGTGAAGAAGCTCACGCCGAAGGGCATCGAGACCAAGATCAAAGTGTGGAGCAAAGGCCCGGCATGCGTAGTTGGCACCGATAACAAATATGTGAAAGCATCCACCGAAGCCATGCACGAGGTATTCAGGAAAGACACAGTCTTCATTCGCTCGGGCGGATCGATTCCGATCGTGACCGACTTTCAGGATGTGCTGAAAATCCCAAGTGTAATGATGGGATTCGGATTGCCCGACGACAATCTACACGCTCCGAACGAGAAGTTTCACATTCCGAACTTCCATCGCGGGATCGAGTCGATCTGTCTGTTCTTCGAGAAACTGGGCGAGTAGGGGCCCCGCAGTGAACACGTGGGGACAGCCGCCCTCGCCTGTCCCCGGCGAGCAAAGCTCGGCTAAGCCTCAGCAACCCTGCCGGGGCTTTTTCTTCTCATGCTAGAATCGTGTGAAGCGTACTCGCAAATTCACGGTCGTCATTGAACGAAACGAAGACGGCTACTACGTTGCCACAATTCCTGGCTTGCGAGGTTGCCACACCCAGGCGAAGAACCTCGACACTCTCATGAAGCGCACGCGCGAAGTGATTGAGCTGGGCCTCTCGGTTCGGGTCTGCGCGACGTCGAGTTAACCGTAGACGAACTATCCAAGCACTCCTGAATCGTTGTTTTCCATCGCCTTTTGCGTTAGGCTTATTCCGCTCTCGCGATTCCTCCCTTCCTCTTCCTCCACGCCCATTTCTCACGCCGATGCTGTATTGTGTGTGCAAAATGACGTGGTTGTGCAAAAGGGGACCCCATATATGGTGTTTTCTTGCTTGACCCCGGTGCAATTTCACCGTTACAGTAGCTCCAATCTGTGTCCGCCCTGTCCAGCCACAGGTAGGTATTTTTCGGAGCGAGCTGTGGAGGAATCCAATTGGTTAACCAGTTCCCTAAGGAGTAGAAGTTGCTCAAACTGAAAAAGCTTCAAATTCTCGGTTTCAAATCTTTCTGCGATCGCACCGAACTCAAGTTCCATGGAGACGGCATCGCGGCCATCATCGGCCCCAATGGATGCGGCAAGTCCAACATCGCGGATGCGATCTCGTGGGTCTTGGGCGAGCAGTCGGCCAAGACTCTTCGCGGCTCGCGCATGGAGGACGTGATCTTCGCGGGCACGCGCGACCGCAAGCCCACCGGCATGGCAGAAGTTGCGCTCACCTTGATTGATCCGGAGGTGTACAGCGGGCCGGACGCGCATGATGCCACCGAGATCGAAGTCCAGAATGACTTACCGGCAAGTGCGGACGATTGGGACGAAGCTGAAGTCCGAGCCAAGGCTGCCGAGGAAGTTGAGCGTCTGACCGAAGAAGCACAGCCGGGTATTCACGATGGAGAGACGGGCGTCTCGCCTGTCGGGCCGGGCGCGGACGCCCGGACCTCCATCGAATCGGGCCCGCAAGTCGTGCTCAGGATCCGCCGCCGCAAGTTTCAACAGCAATTCCGGGCTGGAGAGATCGCCGTAACTCGCCGGCTGTTTCGCTCCGGGGACAGCGAATACTTGCTCAACGGCAAGCTCTGCCGCCTGCGAGATATTCAGGAGTTGTTTATGGGCACTGGCCTCGGGCCAGAATCCTACGCCCTGATCGAGCAAGGACGTATAGGACAGATTCTGAGCAGCCGTCCGACGGATCGCCGCGCCATCCTCGAAGAAGCTGCAGGTATCACGAAGTTCAAGACCAAGAAACGGCTCGCCGAAGCCCGTCTGGAAGATGCCAAGCAGAACCTGTCGCGGGTGAACGACATCTTCGAGGAAGTTACACGGCAGATGAACTCCCTGAAGCGGCAAGCTTCGAAGGCCGAGCGCTATGCCAAGCTGCGGGACGAGATGCGAGCTAAGCACCGTGTCGTGCTGGCCAGCAAGTTTGCACAACTGGATCGCAACAGCATTGAAATAGATGAGCGGATCAACGTGCTGTCGGATGAAATGCGCCACCGCACCGAGACCGTGCAGCAACTCGAAGCGGAGCATGGTGAACGCGCTCAGCGTGGATACGCCATCGAGACCGAGATTCGCGAAAATCGCGAGCGCCTCAACCAGATCAAACTGGAGAGCGAACGGGCTCATGCTCAGCGTCGTCACAATGAAGAGCGCTGCGCAGAGTTAGTGGTGCGTTCCGCTGCCTTCGAAGCGGAGTTGGCGCAGGCACAGCATCGGGTTGCTGCTCTTGAAAATGAGCGTGACTCCAATCGTCAACTGTTGGAGTCGGCAGCGGCGGACTTCCTTGCAGCCCAGCAGGAGTTGGCACAATGCCAGCAAGAGGCCACGGACGCTGCCAACGCGCTGGCAGAGCTGGAATCTCGGCAAGAGGCATCCCGCAGCGCGATCATGGAAATAGTCGCGTCCGCTTCTAACTTGCGAAACATGCTTACGCAAGCGGAAGAACGTCTGGCCGCCGTGGGCCGCGAGGCGCAGCGTTTGCAGGTGGAGATGGCGACTGCGAACTCTCAAGTCGAGGCTTTCGGCGGACAGCGCGGCCAATTTGCTTTGGAGTTCGAGTCTGTCTCCCAGCGCGCTGCCGGATTGACCGAAGAGATTTCGCAGGCGCGTCAATCCATCGAATCGAAGCGCCGCGAAGAAACGGAAGCCAAGAGTCGCCTGGACAGCCTGCGCGCCGAATATGCTTCCGCGATTGGAAAGAAAGGCTCGCTCGAAGCCGTGATCGCCGAGCACGGCTACTCGACCGAGTCGGTTCGCCGCCTGTTTCAATCAGGAGTCATGGACGGCGGATTCGCTCCGGCCGGAGTCCTGGCTGATTTCCTCGAGGTTGAGCCGCGCTACGAAGGCGTGGTCGAAGACTTTCTTCGCGATGAGTTGAATTACGTCGTGGTGAAATCCTGGGACGCGGCCGACGAAGGTTTGCGCCTGCTGCGAACCGATGTGGATGGTCGCGCGACATTCCTGGTACACCCAGAGGATTCCCAGGCCAAGTTCTCATTCGCGGTGGACGAAGTGGCGCGCGCGGCATCGCCTGGCCAATCGATCGTTCCACTCAAGCATGCAATTCGTGTGCTGAACGGCTTCGGTCGATCTCTGGAAGTCATCCTGCCTAAGCTGCGCGATGGCTACATCGTACCCGAGCCCGTGTCTGCACGTGAGCTTGCGCTGTCGAACCCGGACGCGTTTTTCCTTTCGCAATCGGGCGAATGTTTCCATAACGTGACTGTCACTGGTGGCAAACAGCGTGCCGAAGGACCGCTCTCGATGAAACGAGAACTACGGGATGTCATGCGCCGGTTGAACGAGTTGGAGGCGGCTCTGCGCAATGACGAACTGCGCGTATTGACTTTGGCGCGTGAGATTAAGGAGCTCACTTCGCGCCTCGATCGCCTGGAGACAGAGAAGCGAGAAGCCGAAAGGCAGGCGATGACTTCTGGTCACATGCTGCGGCAACTGGATTCAGAAATGGTTCGGGTGAGCGAGCGTCTGGATATCTGTCGTCACGAGTTCCAACGCCTGAATTCTGAGCGTGCCGAACAGCAAGCGTTGATCACTTCGCGGCAAGCGGAATTGTCGACTCTGCAAAAACAGCGCGAAGAATTCGAAGCGCTGGCCGCTACGGCGAACGAAGCGCTGGCGGCGACTCGCGAGCGGCGCGACTCGGCTGCGCAGAACGCTTCCCAGCATATGGCCCGGGTCGCGACCCTCGAGGAACGACATCGGTCTGCGACGGCTGTGCTGGAGAAGATCGAGGCCTTAGTCGTAGACATGGGCATACGGGCTAATTCCCTGCGGGCGCAGATCGAATCCTCAGCCCTCGAGAAACTGCAACGCGAGAGCGAAAATCAGCAGATGATCGCCCAGCTGGAAGAGCTCGAAGCGGAGCGCAATACAACCGAAGCACGCGATGGACTCCTGCAATTCGAGTCCGACCAGGTGCGCGCCCGGTTGGCGGAGATCGAGGACGCCCTGCGCGAGGCACGCCAGTTACTCGATCAGGCTCGTGACCGCCGTGGTGAGCTTTCGGCAACCGCAGCCAAATTGCAATCGGACGCGCAATACATGGCGGAAACCTGCCTGAACGAATTGGGCATACAGCGTCACGAACTGATGGCCGACCGCACAATTCCGATCATCAGCGGGGATTCCCTGGCTGCAGAAGACCAGGTCTACCGCGAGCTGCGCACCCGGCTCGATGCCATGGGCCCGGTGAACATGATGGCTCTGGAGGAATACAAGGAAACCGCCGAGCGGCACGCATTTCTGGACACGCAAAGAAAAGATCTGCTGGATTCGATTGAGAACACGCAGGCGACCATCAAGGAGATCGATATTTTCTCGCGGCAGAAGTTCGAAGAGGCCTTTCACAAAATCAACGAGAACTTCCAGACCACGTTCCGTAAGCTGTTCGGCGGCGGGCATGCTTTCATGCGTTTGACAGATGAAGAGAACAGCGCGGAAAGTGGCATTGACGTCGTAGCCTCACCTCCGGGAAAGAAGCTGCAGAACGTACTGCTGCTCTCCGGCGGTGAAAAAGCCCTGACCGCATTGGCCTTGCTGGTGGGAATATTCCAGTATCAACCCAGCCCATTCTGCATCCTCGATGAAGTCGATGCGCCGCTCGACGAAGCCAATATCGGGCGCTTCACTGAACTAGTTAGAGAGATGAGTATAAAAACTCAATTCGTATTGATCACCCACAGCAAGAAGACGATGAGTATCGCCCCGGTGCTGTACGGCGTCACCATGCAGGAACCGGGAGTTTCCAAGCTGGTGTCCGTACGCTTTGGAGCCACCGCTTAACAGACCGGCCGCCGAGATCCGACCATCTCTCAGGTGGATGTCTTACATCTGCATAGCGGTGCTCTAGCCTGTAATACCGGAGGCTCTATGCCGGAATCCTCGCTTCTAACCTTGCGGCTTGATCCAAAACTAAAGAAACAATTGGACCGGTCGTCGCGTTCGATGAATCGCAGCCGCTCATTTGTGGCGGCGGAGGCAATTCGAGAATACGTCTCGCTGAACGACTGCCAGATCGCGGAGATTAAGAAGGGTATAGCGGAGGCCGACCGCGGAGACTTCGTCAGCGACAATGGGGTGGAACGTACGGGGAAGAAATGGACCAGTCGTGCGGGTTAAGTGGCTCCGCATAGCCGGCGCGAACTGGGATAGGGAAGCTCAATATATCGCTCGTGACAATCCGTCGGCAGCAACTCGTGTGGTGTTTTCAATAACCGAGGCGGTGGAGCGCCTTCGGGAATATCCCGGATTGGGCCGCCCAGGGCGGGTCCTTGGCACTCGAGAACTGGTAGTTCCTGACACGTCCTATATCATTCCCTGCCGCGTGCGGGGCAACACTCTGGAAGTATTACGCGTCTTCCATGCCGCCCGCAGATGGCCTACTCGGTTTTGAGTTTTGCTTAAGACTTACGCTGAACGAATTTTTTTCTCGCGTCCCGGTTATCCTCTGCTTTCCTCAGCTTTTCCACAAACTGGCTCTTCCGAAAAGCCGCATCAGAAGCGCGATCTCAAGGGCCCTAGCAACTCCAACACTTTTTCTTTCAAGCGAATGCACAGACTTGACCTTCGACTGTAACTTAAGTCGTTGACAAATATTTCTGGCAGGATAGAATACGCCACGTTTTCTAACTGTAAAATTCAAACATGAGCCCCCAGCTTCTCGATTCCGTTCTGCTGCGCACCGACTTCCCTGAACTCAAGCTCCACGCCAGCGGTAAAGTCCGGGACGTGTACGATCTCGACAGCGAACATCTTCTATTCGTTGCGACCGATCGCATCTCCGCGTTCGATTATGTGCTGGCCACTGGCATTCCCCACAAGGGGCGCGTGCTGACCCAGATCTCGCTCTTCTGGTTCAACTTCCTTCGCGACGTTGTCGCCAACCATGTGGTCACGGCCGATGTAGAAAAGTACCCCGCAGCGGCGCAAATATACGCCGATCAGCTGCACGGCCGGTCGATGATGGTCATGCGCGCTGAGATGATCCCGGTTGAGTGTGTGGTTCGAGGATATATTTCCGGATCGGCCTGGAAAGAATACAAAGCTAGCGGACGTGTGTGCGGAATAGAGCTTCCCGCAGGACTCAAGGAGTCAGCTAAACTACCGCAGCCTATTTTTACTCCTGCCACCAAGGCGACCACTGGGCACGACGAGAATATTCCCTTCGATGAGATGACGCGGATCGTGGGCGTGGAGCTAAGCCGCCAACTCCGGGAGCTTACATTGAAGATTTACAGCAAGGCGGCGGATTACGCCCTTCAGAAGGGCATCATCATTGCCGACACGAAATTTGAGTTCGGGATGACCTCCAAGGGGATCACCCTTGCGGATGAAGTGCTCACTCCTGACTCGTCCCGTTTCTGGCCGGCGGACAAGTATCAGCCTGGACGGGCGCAAGACTCGTATGACAAGCAATATGTTCGGGATTACCTTGATCAAATCCGCTGGAACAAGCAGCCGCCCGCACCCGCTCTCCCCACGGGGGTGGCGCGCCAGACCAGCGAGAAATACCTGGAGGCTTTTCAGCAGCTCACCGGGCACAAACTGGATGTTTAGCGAAGCGATCCGTTGGAGCACGCGATGACGGGTGCCGACTGGGTCATCGTGGCTGTAATTGTGGTTTCGGTAATTCAGGCCGCGATTTCCGGCTTCTTTCACGAAGCCTTTGGAATCGCGGGCTTGGTTTTTGGGTATCTGCTGGCGGCTTGGAATTACACGCGGCTGGCAGCGCGGTTTGCGCCTCACCTGAAGTCCGAGTGGCTGGGCGAAATCGCGGCGTTTCTGATTATTTTTTTGGCGGTGTTGGTCGTGGCCGGAATCGCAGGCCGGATCACCCGCCATATCGTGCAAGAGGCTGGACTGAGTTTTTTTGACCGGATTTTAGGTGGGGCGCTGGGGCTGGTGAGAGGAAGCCTGATGGTGGCAGTCGTTCTTATGAGCATGGCTGCCTTCACGCCTACGTCGCAGTGGCTGGCAGGTTCGCAACTGGCGCCTTATTTTCTGGTCGTAGGACGCGCCGCCATTTGGGTGGCGCCTTCAGAATTGCGGGCCCGCTTTTATCAAGGACTCGACTTGCTGCGCCGTGAGGAGCTACATAAGTAAACTCGCGGTTGCGGCGTCCGAAACGGAATCTGGCAAACAGAGAAAAGCCTAGCTGGCAGGTTTCAAAAGCAGCTTTTCAAGAGAAAGAGGGATGCCGTGAGAGATCAGCTCGAAGCACTCGTCCTGCAGATGTACAAAAGCAACATTCTGTACTCCGAGGCGGTGCGCGAATTCAAGAAGCGGTTCATCCTCACCGTTCTGCAGGAAAACAACGGCAATCAGTGTCGCGCCGCGCGTCAACTGGGGATGCATCGCAACACGCTAAGCCGCACCATTTCCGAATTGAAGATCGACATACGGCAGCTGCGCGCTGGCGTCAAACGTCCTCCCCGCAGCGCTCGTCCTACCGCTTACGATAAGAAAGCCGTCCGTTGAAATCCTGCTGTAGCCTTCTGGAAATCCCAACCAAAAAATAAGGGCAGCGTTAGAAGGCTGCCCTGGTCGATTCGCAAATCCGCGCTCAGTGCGCGGTGGAATGGTGATGAGGGGCGGGTTTCGGTGCAGCCTTAGTTAACAGCGCACCCTTTTCCATCGTCATCACAAACGGGTTCGGTGTGTAGGAAACAGGCGTGCCTTCGAAGTCCAAGGTAGCCCCTTCCTGCGGCATAAGCTTGGCGGGAATGGTTCCGCCCATCGTGACCACGATATCCGCCCTCTTCGCCTCGATGTCATCCTGACTAGCCGCGATTTGCAGCTCGCTCGGAGAGGCCTTGATGACCGTGCCTTCCATCTGCAAGGGCACTCCCTTGATCGCAGACCAAACTTTCTCTGCGTCAGCGGGTGCAGCCGCGGAGAGTACCAACTCCCACTCGGCGAAACTCATATCCTTCGGAGCTTTGCTCTTAACTAGATCAGCAGCTTGCTGGGCCGGGGTAGGAGGAACGTATGCTTTGATAGTGAACCCCGGCGGTGGGAGTGGCGTGGTTGCGGTCATGGCCAGGAGTTCGTTCCAACCCTCGTCCGAGCCATGATATTTCACGTACTTGGCGTGCCCGAATTTCGTAATCTGCGCCTTGCCCGCCGGGTCCTTGACCAGATTGATGGCGCGGGCGATGAAAAACAGTCCGTTCACGTCATCTTCAGGAGTGGCGGTGAGGCTGGCGAGTGCCAAAGGATAAACGTTTTCGACATTGTTCGGCTCGGCTTCTACCGCTGCGCGCAGATCCTTCTCTGCCGTGGCGTTATCTTTCAACTGGAGAGCGGCAAAACCGGCCACGCTTTCCAGAAGGGCTCCCAACTGGGTCTTCTGTTTCTGGAAATCCGCGTCCGAAACTCCGTCCGGTTTGGTCATGCTGTCAAGAGCCGCCAGACCTTGTTCAGCGTGTTTCTTGGCATCCGCCCATTTTTGCGCGGCACGCTCGCTATACGCCAGTAGGGCCAGCGCGCGAACGTTATTCGGATTAACCGCCAACAACCGGTTCGCGGCGTCTATCACTTTGGCCTGGTTGCCGGTCTGCTGGTAAGCTCCCATCAGTATTTCCAGCGCGTCTTCCTTCATCACGCTGTTGGGGTACTGAGTGAGGAAAGCTTCCAGACCGCTGATCTTGGCGGCCGGATCGGTCTGCTGCAGTGCTCCGACGTAGGCGTTGTACTCCGCCGGATTCTTGATCTCTTTCTTCTGTTGGGGTTGTGATGCGGCGGGTTGCGCCTGTGCGGGCGCCGCAGGTTGCGTTTGTGCAGGCGCCGCGGTTTGCGTTTGCGGTTGCGCTGTTGCTTGCTGACTCGAGGCTATTCCAGCAAACATAATCACAATCGCCACTAGACTCGTCTTCATTTTGAAATGGCTCCTTGAATTGTCGGGAAAACAGACGGCGTTCGTACCCGGGTATACCCAAGCCCAAATACCCGGCTTGCCAGGAGCATGAGCCTGCGCCCATGCGACGGCCGGAAAAGCCTAGCGCCCCCCGGTAACGTCAACCAGGCCAGGATACTATTTCCGGTGAGCCGGATTATAAGTATGTACCTCGACTAAGGCAAGCTTACTTTCGCGGACGTTCTGCCAATCTTGTAAGATGCGACAAGCTGCCCGACCGTTATAGGGCACGCCAACATAACAATCATAGCCTAAGAGGTCCGATGTACGAGACTACTAATAACGCTAGTCTGGACGGCCAAGTAGCCGTGATCACAGGTGCGGGGCGCGGCATCGGCGCCGCCATCGCCGCTAAACTCGCCCGTCTGGGCGCCTCGGTGGTTCTTTGCGGACGCACCCGCGGGCCGATCGAGTCCGCTGCCAGCGCGATTTCAAAGGCCGGATTCCGCGCCGAAGCACTGGGGTGTGATGTAACCGATCTACACTCCGTCGAAGCCGTGGCCGCGCACGTGAACAAGACTTTGGGACGGCTCGACATTCTGGTCAACAATGCCGGGGTGGGCGGATTTGGCGGTCCCTTGCATCAACTGCCGCCCGAGTCCTGGGAACAGGTGTTGAATACCAACTTGCGGGGAGTCTATTACTGCATTCGCGCCTTCGCTCCCATGATGATTCGCGCTCGTACGGGACACATCATTAACATCTCCTCGCTCGCCGGTAAGAACGCGTTACCCAATGGCGCGGCCTACGCTGCGTCGAAATGGGGACTGAACGGGTTGAGCTACTCAGTCGCCGAGGAGCTGCGCACCTACAATATTCGAGTCTCCGTCGTTTGTCCCGGTTCGGTGGACACCGAATTGACTCCGCATGCCGGCAAGGACAAAACCAAGATGCTGCAGCCGGACGACGTGGCCCACGTTGTGTCCATGCTAGTGACGCAAGCCCCGCAATCGTTTGTCAGCGAGGTTCTGATGCGGCCGACTCAGAAGCCGTAGAGGCTTCCTTGTTCGGTTCGCTGATTCCGGCGAACTCGAATACGGTGCCGAGATCACGCCAGTTTCCTGCCATTGCGCCGGGGATCGTGGCTTCGGCTTGTTAGATCCGTTCGTATTCCTTCGAGTTCTCGACGTTGTCCGAGGATGGATCGCGAGGGTTCTTTCGCTCCTTCGGAGCTGGATTGTTTTCGGGCTCTGTCCCACAGCTTGCGCCGTGGGCTGCGTTCTCGCCGCTCCGCGGCTGGGTCCGTCGTCACACTTTTCTGCGAGGCGTTTTGCGGCGGGTTGCGGCTCGGCTTTTGTTTCTCGCTGGGCTACGGCTTTTGCGGCTTCGCGGGCGAGGGCGCCCGCGAAGCGGGGTTCGATTGGGGGGCCGAATTCGGGGTTCGATTGGGGGGCCGAATTCGGGGTTCGATCAGGTATTGGCGGGCGTAGTCGGGGACTTCGCGCACCATCGGTTGCTCGCTGGCCGGACGTCGTCGAAGCGGACGTTTTTTGCGTTCCTCGCGGCGATCCGCAGGGCTTGAATGATAAGCCGGGCGCGGGTTGGGTCGAGCGTGCCTTTGATCAGTCCGTCGACTACGTGCATGATCGAAAGCTGGATGGACTCGCAGTCTTCGAGCAGGGCCATGGACGGGAGTTGTATGTCGACGCGCTGTTGCACGCCTTTGATCACGCGGTGTGGAAGTAAGAGAAGAACTCACCGCGCAAGGCGGGCGATCCGCATTGCTGTCCGGTGACTTTGATGTGGGTGCACTTACGAACGTTGGGATAGGGATACCCGCCAGATCTATGAAAAGAAACGGGGTGCGGGTAAAATCTTTGGCAACAAAGGAGTTGCGGGGTGATCGAAGGGGAAAAAGCTGCTTGGCAGGTGGTGCGGAGGGGAGGGACAACTTACAGGCTCTTCGATTGCGACGTTATATAGCTATATTAATTTATATCTTTAAGTGAAATAAAGGAGGTAGTGAGGAAAATGTCAGCGCAGTTCCAAAATGGGAATGAAGCCGAGGACCGCCCGGGATTCATCGGACCGAAAGGCTGGGCCAAGCCCCCGTGGAGGTTCCTAACGGGCCGTTACATTCAGAAACCCGGGTCGTGAGTGCTGGGGCGATGTTGCGGCAATAATGGGTTGCGCAAAACATCAGTTGCGGTCGGGGGTAGCAGCAACAGACTCCTCTCTTCGCCAGATCGACAGCCCCGGCGTACCTCGCGCCAACGCGCCTAATGTAGCGGCTTCCGCAGTGTGCGAGTTGAGGGATGCGGCTGGTTCGGCATCGTCTGGCCCAGAAGTCTGCCCGAGGCGTTTCCGATCAAGGCTAGCGACCATCCGCCAGTAATGGCACCGGAAGCGCCGGAAAGCTGCGGGGTTCACCAGGCAAGCTGGAACACACGCAAACTAACGGCTTCAGATGGGCTGCGCTGAAAGCCATGCGGCCGCAATCAAACACACTGTAATCACCATTGAGAAAACCATAGGGAGGATAAAGAGGTATCTCCAGCTCACAACCGTGATGGCAGCAAAGCAAACGGCGAGGGCCCACGCAGTGCCGCGCATGAGCGCTAAAGTCTCTGCCGGAAGGCCACCTAGTTGCCACGCTAATATCGCCGCGAAAAGATAAAACACGCCGACAGAGAGTCCAGCCGCAACGAAAAGGTCCCAATATGTCCGGCTAAACCCCTGCACGTCAAAGTGAATTGACCGCATTGAGCCAAGAAGGGTATCAACTCCCCAATTGGGATCGGACTGGCGAAAACCAAGTATGTGTCCGACAGCAAAAAACAGCAGAAGAACAGCGGCGATTCGATAAAACAGAGAGGCCTTCATGGCTTGCCTCCAGGGATAACGGCTGAAGTGTACCACTGTGCCCGGCCCGCACTTGCGACTTAGTAGGAGTTCTCCTTCTTGACTGAACGGCCAACTTCCATGGCCACCTTGTCTTCCGCAACTAATTTGAAGCTGGCTACCTCGGCGTTAACTATTGTAATCGGCCATTACACTCAGAAAAGAGAAAGCGGCGCCAGCACGGCCAGCCGGGCGCGCAGGCCATGTCTTATGATTTCGTTGGTTATGCTCGATGAGGGTGTCGCTCGCACTTTTGCTCGCAACGGACTCAATAACGAACCAGCATAGGCGTGCTTGGCTGCGCTGAAAGTTGGGGGGTGGTGCTAAATGTCGTCGAGAAAAGGTAATGCTCACGTAAAGTTGCGTAAGGAGAGCCGCATTTGCTGGACCTTGAAATCGGAGATCCTCACCCATCTCTTCTCGTAACACTCGGCGACCGGGATATGATCTTTGCCGCAGCACCTTCGCGAAAGAGGTTCTGATGCTTTCATCGGTAAATTTCTGGATATGTCTTGCCGGGCTTATCCATCGTGTCGCGGAAGTTTTTATACTTCGAAAGAGGTCAGCGCGGCTCGCGGCTGGGATAAGCTCATCACCTTGGGCTGTGTCTTCATCGCCGTTCCACTCGCTGTATTCGCGCCCGAGCATTTCGGCGGCCCAATGGGAGTCCCGGATGGTCCCGTCCTGGATGCCGGCGCACTTGTTGTGGGCTTATTTTGTTGGATGTGCGCTGTTCGCAGCAGCTACCAATCTTACGCTGAGGAAGTTCGTACGCTTGTCGTCCACCCTGCTCGGATTGATGTTCTTTCTATTTGTCTGCATGATGCATATACCGAATGCGCTCGCGGGCCTACGCGCTAAGAGATCTCGCCTATTTGGATCCTCGCCCATGGCGGAACAACGCCGGCGATCATGGACGCGATGAATTACGTCTTTGACACATTGCTCTACGCCGGAACTGCACTCGTCCTGGCATCGGCATTGCGCCGCAGGTCTGTTACAGACACTGTCATACGTCCTTCCTGTTTCCAGGTGCGACAAAAAGTGGTACCTTTACCGACGCGGGTCAGTCTCATTTGCGCGATCTGTGTCGTCACAGAGTTAGAACGACCTTCAAGCAATCGCCAACCACGAATGCTTTTACCACAAAGACTGACCTCGCGTTCGAAATCCCTCCGCTGAACCCCATTTTCATGCCCAGTGGTGCGCTACCGGCCCATGAGGTCTCATTTAGAATCACTGAGCCTCAGCAACGCGTTTTTCATTCCCATGGGTGGCCTGCAGGCCCATGCAAACTCGTTGAGAACTACCGGGCGGAAGGGTTCTCGTGATGGTGTAGAGTGCGCCCGCAGCGGCTAAAGCCGGAACTCGTTGCAGCGCGTCGCGGTACGGCTGAAGCCGTGCCCTCCCGTTCCTGGCTTCCCTATACAGCAACTCGAAAACTGCTGTAATCGAACAAATAGGGTAACTCGGAGTGCGAGGCGGGCGGAATGCAGTGTTCTTTCGGCAGGGCTGCGTAATCGGTAAATTTTGTTTCCGGCCACGATTAATTCATCCTGACTCTACGCGGAATCGGAGAGGGGAACGCTGCGTTCCAAGGTTTCGTGGTAGTTCCACGGCATCCACTCCGCGGGCTTAGACTCCACTTCCTGAGCATGGCGCTGCAACTCGGTCAGGTAGTCGAAGGAGTTGGCGTCGCACAACTGACAGGTGTGAATCAAGCTCATGAACAGATCACCCACCTCCGCTCCGTTCAGCGTCCGATAAAACAAGGCATTCTTCCGGTGAAGAATGGCCCGCTTCAGCGCCCTTTCGCAAATGTTGTTATCTAACGGCGCTCCGGCTTGCCGGAGAAACAATGTCAAAGGCCGCCAGTGTCGCAATAAGTACGTGATCGCCTCGCCCAGCCCCGAGTTCGGCTCCGTCTTGCGCTCGGCGAACTGCGCTTCCAGCCACCCATGGAGTTTCGCCATCACCGGGCCGCTGCGTTCTTGATGAAACTGCAGGCGCTCTTCCGGCTTCAGACCACGCTCCCGCGCCTCGGCATCGTGACCATACACCTCGCCCAGCATCTCCAGTACATAGCGACATTGATCGGGAAAGTTCTCCGCTACTTCTACGATTTGTCTTCTTCCATGGGCCAAGCAATTTGCCAGCAGAATCTCCACCCCCGCAGCCAACTTCGGAGCATTGCGCGAGAGTGCGTCACACATCTGAATAGGCGGGCCCAAGTGCTGGGCACGCTGCTTCAAAACCTCGGCAAGGTTCTCGCCGGCATGCTGGCGTCCGGTGAAGTACAGCGCAATCTTCCAACCCTGGCTGGTGGACACGATGCCGCTGGTGAATACGCCCGTGCGCTCGTCCGACGGTTCGCGCGTGAGACGTAACACTCGCATGCTGGTGTCGTCGTTGTGTACCACCTCACCCTGCGCCGCCTGCCGGATTAACTCGTTGCGCGCCGGTTTGAGTAACTCGGCTGCTTCTTCGACCACTTCCCATTGCGTCGCCGCCGGTAACGGAATCCCCAGCTGATCTTGGAGTTGTTCCAACCGATAGAACGGCGTCCCACTGCCATACTTAAGTTGCGCGATCATCGCGGCCGCGGTCTCGTCGTATTTTTCCGGACCTACTCCTTCCGGCTCTTGCGCGGTATATACCTGTCCGCATGCACCGCAACGCAGCCGTTCGAGCGAGTAGACGGTGGCCGCCAGCGGCGCCTGTCCCACAATCCGCACCAGCGTTTTCGGCTCTTTCTGCCCGTATACGTTGCCTTTTCCGCATTCCGGACAGCGATCCCCGTGCTTCAACTTCGCGTGCGCAATCGCAATCTTCCGCGAACTGACAAACGCCCCTGCACCATTGCGTCCATGTCCGGGCGCTGGGTGAACGTCGGTTTCCGGCTGAGTCCCGGCGCCAGCTTCCGCACCTTCCAATTTTCCCAGCACCGCGCTGGTCTTCTCCGTGCTGCGCGGCCGCACCAGCAACGCCGCCAGTGCATGCAAGGCCTCCTTGAGCTTCTCGTAATCGTCCTCGCTCAACGGCGCTTGCCGCGCTCCGTCCAACACCCGGTCCAGTTCGTCCAGATTTACATCAAGTCGTGGTCTCGCAGTTCTCATCCTCGCCCCATGAGCAGTTCGCGAAACTGCTTCGCCAACGGATATCCCAGAACCTCTTTGATCGACCGGTTCGGCACGTAGCTATTGCATTGTTTACCTCGTCCCGTCGTCTTGCCCAGCACCACCCAGTTGGCCGCACGGTAACAGGTTCCGCGGAATCGTTCCGGATCCACAAACGTCTCCAGGAAGTAGATCGGATGTCCGTAGATCCGCTGCCAGTCCGCGGAGATCCGCGACGCCATGCGCCCCAGGATATGCGAAGCCAAGTGTTCCACCTTTACCCACGGCAAGATTAAAAATCGCGTGTTGTAAGCCAGGAAGCGGAGGTTGCGACGGCGCTCTTCGGCGCTCCAGCCAATGTAGCGGTCGCGACTGCCCAGATGACGCGGGGCCGAGCACCATGCCAGGCAGGCAACCGGCCGCCCTTGCGCCCACACCAGGTACTTCAGGTGTTCTCCCGCCGGCTGCTGGTAGCCGAGATAATGATGTTCCTGCAACAAACTGTTCCACAACGGCTCTTTCCCGGTGCGACGAACCAGTTCGAACGCTAGCGGTTGGAGGTGGTGCAGCCCGTCCTGAATGGGCGTCGCATCAATCCGCACCGGCTCCGGTCTGGCTCGGTTGACCAGCGGGTTATGCCGCACATAACTTACTGGCGGCAACTCGATCTGGCCGGCACGGTCCAGCATGAGCATCAAGCCGCGACACACCATGTCCCGCAACGCACCATTGGCCTGGCGCCACTGCCAGGCTTCACAGAGTTTGGTCGATAGCGTGCGGCGGCTTTCCTGCGGGTGCTGCTCGATCAGTGCGCGTATATAAAGGATGTCTTCCTGGCTGATCTTCCGGCCCCGATATCTGAACTCAACCATCATCGATCAGCAGTATGAACTGGTTTTTCTTGGAACGCAAGGGGTAACGCCGTATTTTTTTCGCCGGGAGGGTTGATTACTTCAGCACGCTCACTCGCCGCCACATCGGTGCCGCTCGTACGCGCGACACATCGCCCGCCGCCATCAGCAACTGGGCCTCATAGGCTTCCAGTGCCCTGGCTGGTCCCGACCCTTCCGGCCACCACACGAATTTTCCTCGCGAAAGACGTTTTTGCGCCAACCAGTATCCTTGGCCGTCATAACTGAGTAGTCGGATCGTCGTCCCGCTGCGGCTCCGAAACACAAATACACAGCCGGAAAAAGGATCTTCTGCTAGCTTCTCCTGACAGAGTCGCACCAGAGAGTCAATCCCTTTTCGTCCATCGACTCGCTCGATGGCGACCAGCACGCGCATCTGCGGCGAGATCTGAATCATCTCTCGGTTTCCCGCCAAGCCCGCAGCAGGCTCATCCAATCGGGCGATGTGGCAGCTTTCCACTGAATGCGCACCTTGCTTCCACGCAACGACTCGAACTCGATCAAACACTCTCCCTGCATCGCTGAAGGTGGCGCGAATAGTTCGACGAATGCCGGCTTGCGTGCTTTTCGTCGGCGATGGGAAACTCCGCCGAGCCGTTTCTTCAGCCCCGCATAGTCCAGCCGTAGATGATGCGCGACGGAATACACACCGTGTTCCCGGGCCAGTTCTACTGCGGCTTGCCACACCGAATCCGGCAGTCTCTTTCCCCGTGGTTGGGTGCTACGAATCTCATTCAGTTGGAGTTGTAACTGCGCGATTGGCTCAGGAATGACTGCTGCGCTCATGCGATTAGCCCTCGGCCGCTCTTCGGCGGCTCAACGAAAGTAACAGGGCGAGTTAGCGGTCGTCACGCATGCTTGCCGAAAACACAC
>CAWCKL010000003.1:0-510996 GCA_963796095.1 uncultured Acidobacteriota bacterium | reverse complement strand
AAAACACACGGAATGCATAGATTCTTGGTTGGGAGTCCTTGGCTTGGCTAAGGACTCCGCCGCCTCCAGGATGACAGGCAGTTGCGAACCGCCAAGGATCCTACCAGGTGTTGTAAGCTGTGCCGTCGCTGCCGACCGCGGTTGAGCCGCTGTGGACGTCGTAAATTCCGGGTTCCTGCTGGTCTACGGTCATGATGGTGTCGGTTTCTTCTTCCACCGTCCAGCTATCGTTGCGGCTGGTCATGGGGTCGTTGGGGATTTGTTTGAAGTAGCCGGCTGTGACCAAGTCTTCCAGAGACTGCGGGGCTTTCTGTTTATCCAGCGTGTATTGCGAGATCACGGAGCGGATCGCGAAGAGATTCTGCTTGAGCACCGACTCTCTTGCCCGCCAGATGGATTGGTTGTAAGCCGGGAGCGCGACCGAAACGAGGATCAGGATGACGCTGATGACGATCATCAGCTCGATCAAGGTGAAACCACGGCTTCGCTTTTTGCCAGATCTTGCCATCTACCAGTCCTTGTACTTGGTGCCGTCGAGCCCCGTATCCTGCGATTTGGTATACACGTCGAAAACGTTTTGCTCGCCCCAGGAGTCGGAGTCGGGATCGTCCTGCATGGAGCGCATTCCCCACTCCGTGTTATTCGTCATGGGATCAATCGGAATCTTGCGGAGAAACTTTAATTTCTTGCCCTGCACATCCACGCCCTTCACCAGCGTGTCCAAATCGGGAGGGTAGTTCTCCGATCCGACCTTGGTCTGGAATGCGCCCCGGTCGGCCGCATCTTTGTAGCGATCGATAGCGTCGCGCAGGTCCCACAGATCGCGGCGCAACTGGTGTTCTTTCTCGCGCTTGATGCTGACCCGCGCCAGCGGGATCGCCAGGCTGGTGAGGATGACCAGGATGGCCGTGGCCACGATCAACTCGATCAGCGTGAAGCCACGCATTTTTCGCACGCGCACGAGACCTTCTTTTGAAACGGTTAACTGCATATTGCGTCGTTGTCGGCAGCGCCCGCGAGCGGATTTTCCACGCGGCGGGTGGCCTCGCGGAATTTTCCGCGACGCTGGTTACTTACCTCGGAGCTCGGGCGTCAGACTAGAGCGTTTCTTCAAAAGTGCGTGCGTGATAGAACCTTGCCTCAGGGGCTAAGCCCGTGTTTTTCGTGGCTCTATCGGCACGGCTGAAGCCGTGCCCTTCCGAGAAGCACATTTTGAAACGATCACTATTGGATCGTCACCGTTACTGCGGCCCCGGCGGCGGGCGCAGCTTGCATGCCGGGGTCGCGTACTCCTCCCCGGGCAATGGTTAGCGTGGACTGACCGGGGGCCTTGGCCACTAAAGTCAAAGTCACGACCGTTCCCTGCCCGGAAATTCCGCTGGCTCCCGGTGGCCGCGTCGCCGTAATCTGCAAGGTTCCGGTGGTGTCATCGTCGCGATGAACCAGCGCTACCGCCTGGCCATCATGCGAGAGGAAACCACCGTTCGAGACATTCACGACCTGCAGCATCTTGGGATCGTAGCTGATCTGCAGGGGCACGGAAAACGCATTTTGGGCGCCAGAGAGCAAAACATTTACGGCAAACGTCGAACCCTTGGCCTGCGTGATGCTCGCTGGATCGAAGCTAAAAGCCGTCGGGCCGCTGGGTGCCGCAGCCGTTGGTGGCGGATTCGGCGGCGCAACTTGCGGCGGTGCGCCTGGCGGCTGGGCTGGAGCCGCAGGAGTTTGGCCTGGGGCTGCAGAGGTTTGTCCGGGCGTCGCGGGCGCCATCTGATGGCTGACGCGGCGTAGCCCAATCGCGTTGGCCGTGCCTACGTCAATGGCCTGCTGGTTCATGTCGTTGTATTCATGGGCGCGGACGATGTGCGGAATCAGCACGAATACGGTCTCAGTTTCAGAGTGATCGGTGGTTGACTGGGCAAAGAGATACTTCAAGATCGGAATCTGGCCCAGTCCCGGAATGCCGCTTAGCGCTTTGGTCTGCGAATCCTCCAACATGCCGCCGAGCATGTTGACTTCGCCTTCTTTCAGTCGAACTTCGTGCTCGATCTTGCGCTGCCCAATTACTGGTTGGCTGATGCCGCCGATGTTGGATGTGCCGGTCACGGAAGAAATATCCATGACGACCTTCAGGGTCACCTCGCCGTTGGAGTGGACCTTAGGCGTGATGTCGACGTTCACGCCGACATCGAGATACTGAAATTGTGTGTTGACCAGCGGGTTGATGCCGACGCCGCCGATTCCGGGCTGGAAGGAACCAGTGGCCACCGGGACACGATCGCCGATTTTGAGCGAAGCCTTCTGACCGTCTACCGCGCGAATCTGCGGCTTCTGAATGAGCTTGGTGCTGCTGTCGCTGAATAGAGCCGTGGCTGTCGCCGGGGGAATGGTGATGGTGAAATCAGTCGCGTTCAGGTTCGCGAGCTGATTGAGGTTGAGCTGGTTGGGCGTACCCGTGCTCGAATTTAGCGTGCCCGTGTTGCCCGCACCTGTATTGACGGTCGTCGTAGTGTTGGTGGTGTTCGTGAGGTTGTTCTGCAAGGCCACGGTCGCGCTGGTGGGTGGACTAATGCCTAAGGTCTTCGACTTGTCACGGTTGATTTGCAGTATGGCAACATCGACGATGACTTCGGGCTTGGCCTTATCCAGATCGCCGATTAGTTTTTGTGCCAGCGCGATCTGGTCAGGGGTCCCGCGCACCACGATTGCACCCTGCGAAGGCAAGGGCTGAATGCGGGAGATTTCGAGGATCTGCCGCATGGCGTTGACCACGTCCTGCAATTCCGTGGGCTGAGAAAGGTTCGCCAGGTAGAACGTCTTGATGACACTTTGCTCGAGATCCTTGCGCTTGGCAGGATTGTCGGCGGCGATGAAAATCGTGTTCGTGGTCACCGGTCGCCAGAAGGTTTTGGACTCCAGCGCGATAATCTCGAGCGCTTCTTCGAGGGACACATTATTCAACTCAATCTTGATGCGGCGGGAAGTGTAGTCGGGATCGAACAGCACGTTGATGCCCGCCAGCTTGCCCACGGTCTCGTAAATGACCTTCGAATCTTCCGTGATCTTAAGATTGATGGGAGTGTTCGAAATGGTCGCCAACTCGACCGGACCCCCCGCTTCGTCGAGCCGCTTCTGTACGCCGCTCGCGGGAGGAGCAGCAGCTTTGGGTGCAGCGGACTTGGTTGCCTCGATCATCTGCTTGGTGTGCTGGATTTCCTGCTGGGCGATGGCACTGGAGGGATCGATGTCGATTGCTTTCTGGAACTCGGCTAAAGCAGTGTCGAGCTGGCCGGCGTCGCGCAGCAACTGTCCGCGATGCACATGCGAGGCTCCAGCCAGAAAACGCAGCCGCTCAAACGCAGACCGGTAGGTGAGATCGCCCGGCTTGAGGTCGTAAGCCTGCTTGTAACAATCGTAGGCCTGCTCGTAGTTCTGTCGAGCCTCGGCGTCTTTCCCCTTGTTATAGAGTAGCTTGGCCTTGTCAGCCGCGATGGCTAAGGTTACGGCCAGGAGCAACAAAACCATCGCCACCGGGTGGATCAAGCGTTTCATCAAAATTCCTCGTACACAGTTTTCTCCCGCCGGCCGGCCCGGACCTCGAGATTCAACTGAAAAATTTCTTCCGAAGATAACGTTAGATGCGCGATTATAGCATCGCCTCGCGGCGTTCCGATGTGACTGCTGGGGTGGCAGTTACACTCTTTGGTTCTAGTACCGAAGGTGCGAAGCTCCGGGCTTCCCTGTTTTTGTTTTTCTCTTTCTCTCCATCGTACAGTTGCAACTTAGCAAACCCGAGACGCAGCAAGCTACGTCTCTACAGCGGCACTGTAGAGAGGTTTTCTGCAACGTCTCCCGTCCGACTCGACGCCGCCCCGCTGTTAATGAGATAAGCTAGTAAGAACCATGCCACGCCAGCCTTCGCAACCCACCCGTCCGAATCCGGAGAAAAATCCCCGCCGCGATCCCACCGCAGCGGGGCAGCGTGATGCCTCTGTTAACAGGATCGCTTCCCATAACTACTTCTTGCTGGAAAAATTTGAGGCGGGAGTTGCACTAACCGGGACTGAGGTCAAGTCGGTCCGCGCCGGCCGCTGCAACCTCAAAGACGCTTACGGACTGGTAAAGGACGGCGAACTCTGGCTGCTGAACTGCCACATCGGTCCCTACGAACACGGCAACATCTTCAACCATGCCCCTTTGCGAACCCGTAAGCTGCTGGTACATAAAGAAGAGATACGCAAGCTGATCGGCAAAACCCAACAGCGTGGGCTGACGCTCATCCCTACCCGGATGTACTTCAAGAACGGTAAAGTAAAAGTTGAGATAGCACTGGCCAAAGGCAAGCAGCTATGGGACAAACGTGAAACCGAGCGTCGCAAAACTGCAGACCGCGAAGCGAGAGAAGCGATTGTGAGATCGCGAAAGAGCTAGCCGTGTTTGCTCGTCTTCGCGGCTGGTTTCGAAATCCATTGGTTCTACTTGCCGTGACAGCGGGACTCGCGGCATTTGTGGTTCAGTCCGGGGAGTTGGGCTCCGCTGACACCATGCATCGCCTGCAGACCGCTCATTCCTTCTGGACTTCGGAACCGCCGGTTTTTCCGCACGAGTACCCCGAGTTCGGTGCGCACGGCCGGGGAGGCAAACTTTTCGACTGGTATGGGATAGGGCAGCCTCTGCTGATGTTGCCGGCGGACATCGTCGGAACCTACATCGAGCGGCTGCCAGTCTTTGAGGAGTACAACGGCAATGACCCGAGCGTGCGCAACATCGTGGTCAGCTACAGCACCAACATTCTCATCAGCGTTTTGACTGCTGTGGTCTGTTTTCGGTTCCTGCGCCAGTTGAGTTTCAGCACTAGGCCGGCGGTCGCAGGTGTGCTGGCGCTGCTGTTCTGCACCACCCACCTGCACTACACCCAGAACATGATGGAGAACAACTACATCATGCTGCTGACCTTGGCCGGGTTCGCATTCCAGTACGAATGGCTGCGCACTGGGAGCGGCCGGGCGTTGCTCATTGGCTCGGCCGCTCTCGGACTGAACCTGCTGACCCGCCTGACCACCGGGATGGATCTGCTGGCTGCGGCATCCTTTTTATTACTGGTGTCGTGGTTTGAAGGAGTGCGCGGGCGGAAGTTGTGGAAGCGGCTTGTGGTGTATATGAAAACGGCGGTGCCGGTCTACGCCGCATTTCTGCTCATCGACCGCCTTTACCAGTACTATCGGTTTGGATCTTTCTTCAACACCTATGTGCATTATTTCACCGTGGAGCATCGCCTTCTGGATCCATCCTTGCCGGCGAGTTACCCTTTCGAGAACCCGTTCCACGTAGGCTTTCTCGGCGCTCTCCTCGCGCCGGAGAAATCCATCTTTCTTTTCGATCCTCTGCTGGTGCTCACGATTGTCATTGCCACGCTGGCCTGGAAGCGCTTCCAGCCGGAGATCAGAGCGTACCTCGTCGCCGGATTCCTGCTGTTTCTGGTGTACATCTGCTTTTATGCAAAGTACACGGTGTGGAGTGGTGATTTCGCATGGGGCGACCGCTACGTTTCCACGGCAGCGGAACTCGTGGCATTCATCTCAGTGCCTCTGCTGTTGCGTTATCGCCTTGAACTTGGCAGGTTCATTTGGACGATTGGATTGGCACTGATCGCGGTGAGCGCCTTGATCCAATTGGCCTCGCTCGCTTTCTGGTTGCCGCTTGAGATTTATCAGATGGAAACGCTGGGTCACCCGACCTTCGTGGTCGCGCTGCGCTTCAGGAACATCGCCGCCTTTGCTCTGGGAAAGATGGACACATGGGGACTCAACAATTACGCCATGGCGCAGGATCCGTGGGATTACGTTCACATCACGAGCTGGAATTTTCTGCCGTTTGTGCTGCGAAGAGTCGGAGAGGCTCCGGGCTGGGTGGTTAGACTTTGCTTGTTGCTGTGGATTGCTGGGCTGGCGGCCTTGACCTGGACTCTTTCGCAATTGCGCGAGATTCTTCGCTCCGACGAGCGCGACAAAATCCGCGCTGTCGCTGCCACCCGTTCATGACGTGGATCCTTCCTTAGTGCACCTTCGTGTTCTTTGTGGTTGAGGAAGTTCAAAGGCATGAACCACAAAGGACACGAAGGTTCAAAAAGGGGAGTCCCCTGAGATTCATGCTATTCAGAACCTCGTCGCGCACCCGTTCCGCGTAGACAAGGCGCCTGCTAAAGAAATACTCTTCCCGAGTCTTTAGTTCACAAGATTGACAACCATGAGCGTCGCAACCGAGAACTCGTCGCTACCGCTACAACAGTCAGCAACGCTGCGCGCGATCTCTATCTTCAGTGTCTTATTGTTCTCAGCCGGGGCCGCGTTGCCACTCTTTCTCTCAGGACACGCTTGGATTGCCACCCTGCGCTGGGCTGGTCTGGTTGCTTTCGCATTGACCGGACTGTGGCGGCAATCGCTCACTCGCTGGATTTTCTTTGCCATGCTGCTGGGCGGAGAGCTTGGGCTGGACCGTCCGCAACTGGCCGAGCACTTGCGAGTGTTGAGTGAAATCTTTTTGCGGCTCATCAAGGTCATCGTCGCACCGCTCATCTTTGGAACGCTCGTCACTGGAATCTCCGGGCACGGCAATTTGCGCAGCGTGGGCCGGATTGGCCTGAAGAGCCTGATCTACTTTGAAGTCGTCACTACCCTGGCGTTGTTCCTGGGCGTAGCCGCCATCAACATCAGTCGCGCGGGAGAAGGGCTCTCAATTTCGCAGACCGCTGCCATCGCCCCAGTACAGAACACCGCTCCACTTCGTTGGGATGATTTTGTTCTGCACATCTTTCCCGAGAACATTGCGAAGTCCGTTGCTGAGAATCAAATTCTGCAAGTTGCGGTGTTCGCAGTCCTCTTCGGAATCGCGCTGGCACGAGTGCCCGAGGCCAAGCGCGCTCCCATGCTGAAATTTTGCGAATCGCTCACCGAGACCATGTTCTCCTTCACCAATCTGGTCATGTACTTCGCTCCCATCGGCGTGGGAGCCGCGATGGCCTATACCGTCGGCCACATGGGGATTGGCGTGTTGTTGCCGTTAGGCAAGCTGCTGCTCACGGGATATTCCGCGCTGATTGCGTTCCTGCTCCTGATCCTGTTGCCCATCTCGCTCATTGCGCGGATCCCGCTCGGTCGATTCGTCAAAGCCGTGGCTGAGCCGGCGACCATTGCATTTGCCACCAGCACATCTGAAGCGGCGCTGCCCCGCGCCATGGAAGAAATGGAGGCATTCGGCGTTCCTCGCCGCATCGTCGCATTTGTCATTCCGGCTGGCTACAGCTTCAACCTCGACGGCTCGACACTCTATCTGGCGCTGGCTTCGATTTTCGTCGCGCAGGCTGCGGGTATGCACATGGGATGGTCGGAGCAACTTTTGATGGTCTTCACGCTGATGCTGACCAGCAAGGGAGTGGCGGGCGTACCGCGGGCGGTGTTAGTGGTCTTGCTGGCCACTGCAGCTACGTTTCATCTGCCCACGGAACCGATCTTTATTATTCTCGGCATTGACGCGCTCATGGACATGGCGCGAACCGCGGTCAACGTGATCGGCAATTGTCTGGCCTGCGCGGTCATCGCGCGCTGGGAGGGTGAGTTGGCGGAGAATTCCACGACCCCATAAATGGAGGACGGGCGTCCTCCATGTCAGGCTCCCACGGAAGCCCGGCTGTTTGACTCAGGGGCTGTATCCAGGGCGCGATTGCTGGCACTCGCATCGAGTCCCCATAAATCTCTTTGCGCGCCGGCTTCCAGCCCAACCTGTTGTTCGACGCCGGAACCCAGCGGCTTGGTCCAAACGACCCGAAATTCCGCCTTGTGCTGCCGATACTGCAGTGTGATCAGGCTGCCAACTTCGAGTTTGCGGCGGACCGCACCCAGCCGAACTCCAGTCCGGCTGACGTCGAGAGTATGTACGAGTTCGGAATAGGCTTCGCCGGAAACGTCGTTGCCGGAAATTCTTACCGGCAACACTGCCTTGGACCGGTCCACGCTTCGCTGTTTGCCTGCTCCTGCCTTTTCTACCAGAGCTGCCAGAGCTTTATTCGGAGAGTTCAATGCGACGTCCTTGATCTGATTCATTTGACTTCGGATGAGCAACTCGAGGGGAGTGTAACTGGTTGCTGACTGGATGTATCTTCAGCCATGCCTCGGGTTTGCGCCATAGCACAAAGGTGGCGGAGTCGTCCTCCGCGAGTGCTAGACCCCGCGCCTGGCCGCCTAAGTCGCGGCTTTCACAGGGCGGGTATCCCGAGTAACCACCACCGGTTACAGCCGTGAAGCATAGGCCACGAACGGGCCATTGCCGGATGGCGGCCTATATCGCAGTCTGGTGCCAGTCGTCAACGCGTCCCGCAAGGGAACGTGGGCGCGAGCGTCCCCCCTCGTGCTCGACGCAAATCCCGAAAGGGTAGGAGGGGGTGAGAACATGACTAACTTACTTCATAGACTGTGGTCGGAGGACGAAGGCCAGGACGTTGCCGAATACGCAGTGATGCTGGCGGTGATCCTTGTGATCGTAGTCGGAACGATTCGCTTAATCGGTGGAAATGCGAATAACGTGTTTTCCGCCGTATCCAGTTCCATTGGTGGATAAGTTTCCGCTACCTGATAAATGTCGTCGAAGCAACATCGTAATGATTTTATTGTCATTGAGCGTGCGGCACAGAACCGGGCGGTCCTCACCCGGTCTATGCTTCGGCGGCGGTGGTGAGGGCGGTTATGGCGTCGTCCAAAGTGGGAAAAATCAGGAACAGCGGTTCCACTTTGGTAGTTTCGAACAGCTTCAACACGCGCTCGTTGACTCCACTCAATGCGATGCGTCGCGTGGCTTTGTGCCGCGTCACGTAGGCGCTGACCAGTGATCCCAGCCCCGAGGAATCAATGTAAGGAACGTCGCTCAGGTCGACGATGACCATGGGGACATTTTCCTCCCTACGGATCGCGTTCTGAAACAAAGGCAAATTCTCTAATGTGAGCGGCCCTCGCAGACACAGAACGTGTGGACCTTCCTTGCCGCTCAATCGCTCGATCTCAAGGGGCTCCGTAGCCACCGGGAGATTGTATGGCGACTCCCGAGCGGTACGCAAGCGCACGCTAGTGTAGGTAGTGTAGGCGCGAGCGTCCGCAGTCGTGCTCTCCGAAGGTACAGGCCCAATCGCCCGGACGAGGATGGAATAGGCCGCTCTGGCAGCCAGCCGTTTGGGTGGAGGCAGGCTGGTTTGAAGCTCAAGCTTCTGGCGATCCCGCCGATTTGCAATTTGTAAGTGAACAAAGGGTCGTATTGCCGTTGCTGACCGTGCCCCTGACGGCCTGCCTTGGCGTCGCTGGTTGAAATTATTCAGGTTCGAGTTCCTTTTCAATATCCGCGAACGACAATAGTGTTCCTACGTCGTCCGGAGCAGCAACATCTTGGGACCAAGATATAGCTCCTGGTTCAGTCTCACGCCGTGTCCGCTGAAGAAAAAGAGACTTCGATCTTCTGAAGAAGCAGAAATAGCAAGGGCTCGAAGCTCTCTCACGATGTTGCGTTTACTAGGCTTCAGGTCTCATCTCTAACGTCGCTTGCCATGAGTCTGATGCGTTTGTTTGTCGCACGAATCTCGGGGACGTCACGAAGCGCGCTGCAACCTCGGCGGCATCGCGCGAACAAACTGGCAGTTTGCTGAATCCCGAGTTCTTGGGATAATTACTGACGCCGACTGCGAGGACGTGCATCTGGCCGAAAGCAGCAGTTAGCTTTTTGCTTGAGACCATGCTCATCAGCGTAGCTCTTTTCCCTCGAAGCCCGCTGCGGCCTGTGTTGTTGGCACTGCCGCATTGTCGATCTCGGCAAGAACCGTTTTCATCACTTCGAAGGCATCGCGCTGGAGTATTTCGCGCGCATCCGTATCATTCTCCTTTTCGAAGTCTGCCACGGAGGTCGGTCCCAGTCCCTTCGGGGAGTCGAAGTACTTTCGTACGTCGTTAGCAGCTTCGAGGATGACCTTTTTGTTCCTCAAGCCCGCTAATCGTTTGCCAAGAGCTGTTGCTCCGCCCTCCAAGTGCTTTGCGATCATATAGAGGTCGTAATAGTCCTTCGCCTTTGTTCTCTGCCCAATCGCCACGCCTTTCATCGCAAACACGGCCACTTCATTCGCTACACAAATACTTACGCGAAGCTCTGCGCCGTCCGGAAACCGTCCTTGCATTTCCTCCCTGTAGTAGTTCTCGAATACGAGATCAGTTCCGCGTCCTTTTGTGTGCAAGCATGTGTTGGACCTTCTGATGACGATGCGACGTTGCTGTTCCGCCATACTCGTCGGCCAGGAAATCGATCTGCATAGTGAAGGGCGTGTCTCCGACCTTGATAGTTTCACAAAGCTGGCCGGGATCGCCTTCCCGGAAGCGTTTGTGCGTTGAACATACCCCAGACGGGTGAGCGTCTCCAGAATGGTTTCGTATTTGTCTTCAGGGATGTGCTTAAAGTTAAGAGCGAGGTCGCCATCCTACGAACCCACATGACGGGTGGCATCTTTGGATCCGAGTTTCTGCAAAAAGAAGTAAGGTGCCCATCCCCCCACAACAACGACGACGCCGATGCGGTGTGAGATTAACATAAGCTTGAAATTCAGTGCAAACGACCGACTGATGCCGGAGCGCGGCTCTTCGACTCAGGGCGCGGGATGGCTAGGCGGCTCGCCGAAGCCGCGAAGGTTAGGCCCCCCGCTCCGGATGAAAATCGCGACGTCGCGAGCAGGCAAGACGGGTTTACAATTATCGCAAGTATTCGAAGTCACAAAGAGGATTCCGTCCCGATACTTCTTTCCACCTCTTGACATGACCGCCTCGCGTAGTTCCGCCGTAAAGAAGACACATCTGTCCAGAGAAATATCCGTGTTAGCCGCTCAACAAGAACCGCAGTTTCCCTATCGCAGCGATCCGATCTCTCCTCTACGTCTCTTGGAGCCGAACGGAGCATTGCTCGAGGGCTACGTTTCCCCACTAGACGACGAACAGATCCTGCGCGCTCTGCGGCTCATGATGTTGTCGCGAGCGTTTGATCAGAGGGGCATCAGCCTTCATCGCCAAGGTCGCTTTGGAACGTTCTCCCCCGTCCTGGGACAGGAAGCCTCCGTCGTCGGTTCGGCTTTTGCACTCGATCCGAGTCGAGATTGGATTGTGCCGCAATATCGAGAGCTGCCTGCGCTCCTCCATCAAGGTCTGCCGCTGGAACAGTTCATTCTTTATTTCAATGGGCACCCGGCTGGCGGGGCTATCCCCGACGGCGTGCGGCTATTGCCTATCCAAATCTCTCTCGCGGCGCAACTACCGCATGCGGTCGGCCTTGCGTGGGGTCTTCAGTTACAAGGTATTGATGGGGTTGTGCTGACCTACTTCGGCGATGGTGCATCTTCAGAAGGCGATTTTCATGAGGCTTGCAACCTCGCGGGCGTAGTTAAGCCGCCAGTCATATTCTTTCTTCAGAACAATGGCTGGGCGATTTCTACGCCGCGCGCGAAACAGTCAGGTGCGAGAACACTAGCCGAGCGGGCAGCCGGCTACGGATTCGATGGTCTCGTCGTCGACGGAAACGATCTGCTTGCGGTTTACGAAGTCACCAAAACCGCTGTCGATCGTGCCCGCCGAGGCCTTGGTCCCACGCTCATTGAGTCTCAGACCTATCGCCTCGGCGCGCATAACACCTCCGACGATCCGACACGCTACGTGTCATCGGAGGTTGTTAATGCCTGGAGAGAACTCGATCCCATAGTTCGCGTCCAGCGTTACCTCGCGGCCAAGGGAAGTTGGAATGAAGGCATAGCGTCAAATTTCCAAACCGAGATCTCCCGCGTGATCGATCGGGCGCTGGCCGCTGCGAGTGCCGTACCGCCGCCCACGACTGAGGATCTGTTCAAGCACACCTATGCGGAACTTACAGAGAGGCAAATGCAACAGCTGCGCGCGCACACGTCATCGACGACGCAACGGGAGATAGCGTAGGCCGATGAGTCTGATGAACATGCTCGAAGCCATACGAGAAGCGATCGGCACTGCAATGAGTGCCGACGATAAAGTCATGGTCCTCGGCCAGGATGTAGGGAACCTCGGCGGTATTTTCCGCGCTACGGACGGGCTTCTGGCCAAGTTTGGAGATAAACGAGTCATCGATATGCCGCTGGCCGAAGGAGTGATTGTCGGGTCTGCCCTCGGTCTGGCGCTCTCGGGATTGAAACCGATCGCCGAGATTCAGTTCTTGGGCTTCGCCCAACAAGCTTTTCATCAGATTGTGCAACAGGTGGCCCGCATGCGGTACCGCTCCCGGGGCCGCTTCGCAGCAAGCCTGGTAATCCGTGCGCCGTTCGGAGGCGGAGGTCGGACTCCCGAGCTGCATTCAGATGCGATTGAGGCGCTGTTCACCCAGGCACAAGGGCTGAAAGTCATCGCTCCGTCAAATCCACATGATGCCAAAGGCATGCTCCTGCGTGCCATTCAGGACCCCGACCCGGTTCTGTTTTGTGAACCGCTGCGGGGGTACCGGCTGGCTAAGAGCGAGGTGCCGTCGGCTCCTTATGAGATCGACATCGGAAAAGCGAAAGTCGTCCGCGCGGGGAAAGACGTCACGCTGATCGCCTGGAGTGCTGCTGTCAATCTGGCGCTCCAGGCCGCCGACGTGCTTCTGACCGAGGGCATCGAGGCAAATGTGGTGGACGTTCGATCGTTGCTACCCCTGGACGTCGACACCCTGGTTGCAGCGGTTCAACAAACCGGACGCTGCATCGTCATCCATGAAGCGCCTCTTACAGCAGGCTTCGGAGCAGAGATCGCGGCGACTGTCGCTAAGGAGGCGTTCTATTCATTGCGGGCTCCCATCGAGCGCGTTACTGCTCCAGATGCACCGTACCCATTGTCGGCGGCTGAGCTGATGTTTATTCCCGACGTCGAGCGCGTGGTGGCTGCTGCGCGGCGGACGTTAGAAGTCCAATGAGAGGAATTCTGTTCGTAGAAGCCAAACGGAGGTCGCGTTGATGGTGGGTGTCAGTTTGGTGCCAAAACTGTTCGACTTGTCGAATCAAGTTGCTATCGTGACCGGCTCTGGGCGTGGATTGGGTGCTTCGATCGCTCGTGGTCTTGCGGGCGCTGGTGCGTCCGTCATGGTTTGTTCCCGGACACAGGCGGAAGTGGAGCGCATTGCAGCAGAGATTGTTGGCAACGGGGGAAAGGCAGCCGCAGTGGTCGCGGACACAAGCGACCGTGCAAGTTGTCAGCATCTGATTGATCAGACTATCTCTAAATTTGGAAAGTTAAATGTGCTGGTGAATAATGCCGGGATCGATTCCATCAGTTCGGCAGAGGATCTGACCGACGATGCGTGGGAGCGCGTCGTAAACACCAACCTCAAAGGCTACTTCATTTGTTCCCAGTTGGCGGCCCGCCAGATGCTGGCACAGGGAAGTGGCGGCTCCATTGTTAATAACTCTTCCATTTGTTCGATCATCGGTGTTAACGGGCTTACGGTTTATTCGGCAACAAAAGGTGGTGTGAACCAGCTAACCCGCGTGATGGCGGTCGAGTGGGCAAAACGCGGCATTCGCGTCAACGCAATTGCACCGGGATATTTTGACAACATTATGCAGGACGCGACTGCTGAACATGCGAGCTCGGATAAGCAAAAACAGGTCATAGCTTTTACCCCCATGGGAAGGCGGGGACAACCTGAGGAACTGATCGGTCCCGCCATCTTTCTTGCTTCTGAAGCTTCATCGTATGTGACCGGTGCCATTCTTTTCGTCGACGGCGGCTACACCGCCCAATAACAGGCTGGTAATCGCAAAGCTAAGGTGAAACTTAACGGTTCGAATCGTTGGATACACAGCAGGGGAAGAGGGAGGATCACTAGCAAGACATGTCTGTACAAATTCTCGACTACATGCGTCGGTATGGCCATAAGAAGGTCGTCGTCTGCAACGACGCGGATACTGGGTTGCGCGCGATCATTGCCATTCATTCGACTCACCTGGGACCTGCGACCGGTGGCCTCCGAATGTGGCCCTACACCAGTGAAGAGGAAGCGATGCTTGACGCTTTGCGCCTGGCCCGCGGCATGACCTACAAGTACGCTGCGGCAGGCTTGGATCTCGGAGGGGGGAAAGGCGTCATCATCGGCGACCCGAAGCGGGACAAGAGCGAAGCCCTGTTGCGGGCGTTCGGCTGCTTCGTGGATCAGCTGGGCGGAGAGTACATCACGGGGGAAGACGTGGGCACGACCCTTGCCGACATGGAAATCATTTTTAGCGAGACGAATCATGTTGTGACGTTGCCTACCCATTGCGGAGGAGCTGGTGATATCGCGCCGGCGACAGCACTGGGATGTGTGGCAGCGACCAAGGCGTGCGCCAAGCGCGTCTGGGGAACAGATGCACTCAAAGACCGCAAAATCGCGTTGCAGGGCTTGGGCGCGGTCGGGTATAACGCCCTTCGCCTGCTCGTGGAACAAGGCGCTCAAGTGATCGTCGCAGACATTGATTCGCAAAAGGTCGCGACCGCCGTGGCCGAGTTTGGGGTGACGGCTGTCGTTCCCAAAGATATTTACAAGCAAGAGGTTGACATCTTTGCCCCTTATGCCTTGGGTGCGGTGATCAACGATGAAACCATACCTCAGTTACGAGCAAGAATTGTCGCTGGTTCAGCCAACAACATTCTTGCTGAGGAACGCCATGGAGACGAACTTGAACGGCGCGGCATCGTTTACGCCGTTGACTACGTGGCGAACTCCGGAGGAACGATCTTTGATACCGACCGTTTGCGCAAGGGCGGTTTCCAGCCCGAGCGGGCTTGGGCCAATGTCAAAAAGATTCACGACAGGATCGAAGAGGTCTTCCGCATAGCTGAACGCGACCATGTTCCCTACTATGTTGCTGCTGATCGTCTCGCTGAAGAACGAATTGCAGCGCTGAGAAGTGTCCGCTTGCTCGCACCCGCGACGCTTCCTAGTTGAGGGAACCGACTTGCTCGCGCGATGTCTTGCACCGTTTGTTGGAGGCACACGGGCTTCTTATGGAAATGATGCAACTGCAAATGCTCGTAGCGGTAGCCGAAGAGCATACCCTACAGAAGGCAGCAGTAAAGGTCTATCGCACCCCCCCAAGCGATTAGTACCGCAATCGGCAAGCCGGATGAGGAGACCAGAGCTATACAGCCATCAAGACCCGGTTCATCCGTCCCGATGTAGCGGCCGTGGATGTCCATTGGGAGATGACGGGCGCGACAGATGCTCAAGGAAATCCACGGCCCGATCGTCGAGGGTTGTTGAGTTTCACAATGGGGAAGAATACGAGGCAATGGCAAATCGTGGTGATGCACAACCTGGACTTGACATGGTCTCCACCCTCGACCTCGCGCAATTCCGCGACGAAGAACCCTAATCGAAAACACATTGCCCATCACGATTGAGAAAGTGCCGAGTATCCGATTCCGGTCGTGTGTGTCAGCGACCCTGGCATCTTAGCCGCTCGCGCTCCAACGGTTCTTTCGGTCACGACCCACTTTCGCTTTGTTTGCGTTCTTAAATGCGCTGGCTCAACCTCGAATGTCGTCCGATCGTCAACCGTGTAGTTCCCCTGACGGATACGCTAAAATCGCCTCTATCGCGGGCAGAACGCTCGGGTCTTCACGCCCGACAAAATCAATGAACTCCCTGATGAAGGTTCCATCCTGAGCCCGATTCTCGGAAATGTCAGCGGCCCCGCCGCAGGTATTCCGCGTGAGTGTGGCAAAGCTCATCGTCAATCTCGCCAGGCTTCTCGGCGTCCATTTGCATGGCAAGCGTCAAGTTGCTCGTGTGGCACAACGCATCTTTCATGCACTTCGAACGCATGGTTCTGAACTTGTTAGCTACTTATAACCCGTACAGTCCTATCCGAGAGAACATCCGTGCCGCACGAGGAAAATTTAAGGACATGGAGGGACACTGCTGTTGCCTGGTTCTGCAGAACCAGGCAAGACCACGCATCGGCCTCAACTGGCAGATCGTGATGGGAGCGATGCTCAGCGATCTCGGGATCCCTTCCTTCGTAAACACGGGCGTTCAAGCTGAAAGCTCAAAGTCAGAGCAGGTCGGCCGGAGAGATGGAGGCACGCACAACCACTCGGAGGTTGCGCCGGAGCATGCGATCATCGGCGCTGTAATCGTGGTCGAACGATACGCGGTGCGCGGCTCTCGAACGTGCGGCTCCGCCCTGGCATGTTTCGCCTTTTCTGAACTATTTGGTCGCCGATGTCCTGCGCCCAAACTGGCTATAGTGACTGACCGATCGCGGGCGCCTATCGATTCCTGCAGGAGCGACCTTAGTCTCCACAGCCCCGCTGTTCGCGCTGTCATTGCCGTTGCCAACGGGAATCAGCAGCAGGTCGTGCTGATCGCCATTGGGGAGAATTCCGGTCGCAGCTATTTCTCCGCCGTCGTTGATGAAGTTCACATCTCCAATGAAGAAGCCAGAATTGTGGGGAATTAGCATATTCAAGTCGTAAAGAACGCCATCCTGCCATAGAGATCCAGGGCCACCGCCCTCATCGCATGTGCCGGTGTCAAGGATGACTTGGCCTTTCGCATTAATCTCAATAGCAGTGCTGCAAGGCTGGCCATGCGGGACTCCTAGGTCGGTCATTATCCCGTTCCTCCAGAGAAATCCATGGTGGTTCTGCTGAGAGCCAGGCAGATCAGCACGGCCTATGACTTCTCCTGCATCATTAATCCAGTAAGCCTCCGAGTTATCTCCGCCAAGTGTACCGAGGTCGGTGAGGGAACCTTCCCAAAGAAACGCGTGGTGCGTTTGGTTTCCAGCTAAGTTCGACGTACCGATAATCTGGCCTTTCTTATTGATTGCTCCTCCGCTGCCTCCCTCGAATGACCCCACGACGCCGCAGGTGCCGCCGAAAGTGCCGAGGTCAAGCACTTCCCCGTCCTTCTCCCGCAGAAACGGATCCTGGGTTGGAACATTGGGCATGCAAAAGTCTCCATTGTTCGCGTTCGGCGTTGAGTTTACGTACGACCAGCCGACAACCTGGCTGCTCTCGTTAACCGCTGCACCCCAACTATCGGGGCCCCCAAGAGTGCCCAAGTCTTCCATGTAGCCATTCCGCCAAATGAATCCGTGCGTCTCTGTTCCGACGCCTATGAAAGAATATGGGTCCGGCACTGTATTCTGTGCGATTCCAACCACCTCACTGCGGTTGTTCATGGCGTTGCCAAAGCTAAAATTTCCGCCCAGCGTTCCGAGATCGATGATCTCGCCATCTCTTTGCCAAAGGACGGCAATCTGCTCTGGAAATCCAGTGATTGGGTCAATGAAACCATTTTCTGACCCGCCCACGATCAGTCCGCGCTCATTGATCCAGTAAGCTGTGCTGCTGTAACCGCCCGGAAGCGTACCCAGGTCGGTTAGAAATCCGTTCTTCCACTTAAAGGCATGGAGAATGTAGCAGTCCGGGGAGAAGCAGTTTGGAGCATAAGGATCTTGAAGCCCAGTGTCCGCTCCGCCTACGACCGTTCCCCGGTTGTTCACGCTGTCCACGACGGGAGCGGAGAAGAACCAACTATTAGGGCCCCCGAACGTTCCCATGTCCTTGACTGTGTAGTGGGGTTGTTTTGCGTTGTTTTCTTGTGCGGCCACCGAAAGTGGAATTGCGACCGCCAAGAACGTCATTGCGATGATGCAGGTGAGTCTTCCTGATTTCATGCGAGTTCCTCCTCTTGAATTCTCGAGTGGCATCGGTGTCAGCGTGGTGACCGGGGTGGGAAGCGCCGACTGCGTTGCGAGGCGCAAGTGTCAGCCTGCTGGGGTTCCAGCGTCAATGGCGGGCACGTGACCTACGCGTGACTTTTTTGTTCCCTGACGCAACTGCGGACTGCTCAATTACTTCGAAGAGATCTTGACCTCTCGGCTGGCACAACCGTGGTACACTCGTGCTGTTTTTTCTCCCCTCTTGCAGGCTCGTCGATGGCGAATGCGCCTGAATCCGCTCGCCTAGTCCGCTTTGGCGAATTCGAACTCGACCTGCGCACCGCCGAACTCCGCACTAACGGTCACCACATCATCCTTCAGGAAAAGCCTTTCCAGATCTTGACGGCTTTGCTCGAGCGACCGGGCGAGGTGGTGAGCCGTGAAGAACTCAGCAAGCGACTGTGGCCTACGGGGACATTCGTCGATTTCAATCTGGGCTTGAACAAAGCCGTGAACCGCCTTCGTGAAGCCCTGCACGATTCCGCGGAGCAACCGCGCTTCATTGAGACCTTTCCCAAGCGGGGATACCGCTTGATTACGCCGCCGGAATTTGAGCCGCCAGGGGGAAGCCGGGCAAGCCAATCGGTCACTCAGCCCCTGCACTCTCGCCCCTCCTGGTTTTCTATCGGAATCATTCTTAGCTTGGCTTGCCTGCTGGCCGCGTGGTCGTGGACTCGCCACCACAATACAAAACCGCCTGAACCAGGGTTTCAGCGGCTCAGCTTCGGCCGGGGGATGATTCCGTCGGCACGTTTTACTCCTGATGGGAAGAATGTTGTCTACAGCGCTGCCTGGGATGGAAAACCGCCCCAACTTTTCTGGTCGAGGCCTGGCAGTTTCGAGTCACGGTCACTTGGGGTGGAAGCTGCCATCCTTGCGATTGCTCCTTCAGGCGAGATGGCCGTCTTGCTGAATCAACGTTTCGGTAGCGTAAACCGCCCGGGCATTCTGGCACTCATGTCTCTTACCGGCAGCACTCCCAGGAAGCTGCTTGAGAATGTTCAGGATGCCGACTGGTCTCCAGATGGTTCGAAACTGGTGGTTACGCATTACGTCGGCGATCAATGCGCTCTGGAATTTCCGCCGGGAAAGATTTTGTATGAAACCACGGGAAGAGCGTGGCTGAGCCATCCTCGGGTCTCTCCCAGCGGGAATCAGATCGCGTTTCTCGAGCACCCCTTGGAAGATGATAACGCCGGGTTTGTGGCGGTGATCGACCTTGCCGGAAACCGAAAGACCCTGTCCGGGGAGTTTGGGGGTGTTTGGGGACTGGCTTGGGACCCTGCCGCCGATGTCATCTGGTTTTCCGGTCGTGAGCTGGCTGCCGATGGTCCGCCAGCATTATTCAAAGTAACGACGGCGGGACAGCAGGTCTTGGTCCGCCGAGAATCCGGCAGCATGACCCTGCATGACGTATCTCGCGATGGGCATTTCCTAGTGACCCGCGACAACTTTCGCGGTGAGGTGTTCGGGCGCATTTATCCAGACAATAAGGAACGCGAACTCGGCTGGCTTAGTAATTCTTTTGCGCCCGATCTCAGCCCCGACGGCTCCACGATTCTGCTGTCCGTGCAGGAGGAGGCGTCGGGTGTGGGTTATGAAGTGTACCTGCGCAAAACCAACGGCTCACCGGCTGTCCGCTTGGGCGACGGTCTCCCGGCACAGTTTTCGCCTGACGGCAACTGGGCACTGACGATCTATCCCTCCGGTCTAAAGCCGACATCAGCGCCGCAATTGCTTCTACTGCCTACCGGAGTAGGACAGCGTGTCACGTTGACGCACGATTTAATCTCTCACGGTTCCGCGACACTGCTTCCCGACGGAGAAAGGGTCTTATTTGAGGGCAGCAAACCCGGGCGGGCGCAACGGACTTGGGTCCAGGATGTGACCGGTGGGGAACCGCTGCCAATCACTCCCGAAGGTATAGCAGGGCACTGGGTGTCGCCAGACGGCAAGATGCTGGTAGTAGTTGATTCGCAGCAGAGATTCTGGCTTTACCCGATGGATCGGGGCCAGCCGGAAGCGCTCCCCGGCATTGGGCGTGGAGAGGACATGATCCGCTGGAGTGGAGACGGCAAGTATCTGTACGTTGCGAACGAGGGCATTATTCCCGTCAGGGTTTATCGCGTCGAAGTTAGTACCGGCCGCCGGCAGCATATTTTCACGCTGTCCCCGAGCGACGCCGCTGGACTAGGAAGTATCTACTCTGTTCTCCTTACGCCCGACGCCAAGTCTTACGCTTATTCCGATTATCGGATTTTCTCCGACCTCTATCTCGCGACTGGATTGAGATAGGTACGGACGTCGTAAAGGGGCCACCGCTCCTACGCAATAGAAAGTCCCAGACCCAGACCCGCGCGGCAGTTATCAAATGGGATTCGAGTCCTGGCACAAGCGCTCGAAGATCAGGGTCTTGGCTTCGGGAGCGATGCCGCGGCCGGTGTCACCGTCATCGAAGTCAGCCACAAAGAAATGCTGGACAACTGATGTTCATGGTTCGGGACAACGGCATCGGCTTCGACATGAATTATATCGACAAATTGTTCGGAGTCTTTCAGCGCTTGCATCGCGCGGAGGACTTTGAAGGTACCGGCATCGGCTTGGTTACTGTGCAACGCATCGTGCAAAAGCATGGCGCCGAGTGTGGGCAGAAGCGGAAGTGGGCAAGGGCGCGACGTTCTATTTCACGCTCACTGCGGCAAAACAAATTGAATCGAAGAGCAATGGAGCTACGGCGGGAGGCCAATTATGAACTCAGAGGAACTGGACATACTGTTGGTAGAGAACAATCAGGACGACGTGGATCTTGCGCTGCATGCGCTGGAGCGGGGAAAGCTGGCGAACAATATCTTCATAGCGCGCGATGGCGAGGAAGCGCTGGACTTTCTCTTCTGCCGGGAAGCGTTCGCGAAAAGATCGTTTGAGCATCCGCCTAAACTGGTACTGTTGGACTTGAAGCTACCGAAGGTTGATGGGATGGAAGTGCTCAACAGGTTAGGAGTGACCCTCGGACCAGGACCATCCCAGTGGTCGTTATGACCTCGTCGAAAGAAGAGAGCGGGACGTGGTGGCGGGTTACAACCTGGGGGCTAACAGCTATATCCAGAAGCCGGTCGACTTTGACCAGTTCCGGGAAACGGTCAGGACCATAGGGCTTTACTGGCTCGTCATTAATCAACCGGTTCCGACTAATGGCGTGCGGGAAAAGGGGGCTCGGGGGTGAGTTGGGGAGTTGCTTCTTACTATTTACTATTTACTAAAAAGTCAGGAGCTGTGTGCTCGGCTGAGCGGACGGGCGTCCAGGCCTACTTGGGCCTGGGGTCCGGAACCATCGTAACCTCGGATTTCGATGCTCGGCAGGGCAGCTTAGGTCTGGCGTGATATACTGACGTTACGCTTAATGCCGCGGTTGTATGGTGCGATGGCTCTGGTGCAGTATTTGATCTGAGAACTCCCGCCTTCAGTTTCCCCTCCGTAAGTCTTCAGCGTAATCAAAACATAAGACTGGCAATGCTGGCGGTTGTGCCCACCGGAAATTCGTGTGCGCACCGAGGCCGCTCACGCCAGAGAAAGCAAAATGCAGAATTTTTCAGAACTTTCGATTTCCCCTTACGTCAAAGATCGTTTGTCGTTCGGTGGCTTTTCCATTCCCACTCCGGTTCAAGCGGCAGCAATCCCGGAGGCGCTCGCCGGCAAGGACGTACTCGCTACGGCGCAGACTGGCACCGGTAAAACGCTGGCCTTCCTGATTCCGGTCATGGAGCAACTGCTCAAGCAAAATACGCCAGGGATTGCAGCACTGGTGCTGGTTCCGACGCGTGAACTGGCGATGCAGGTTGCGGAACAATACGATGCCCTGCGGGGCAAGCGACTTTCGCCCGCGGCTCTGGTGGTCGGAGGCTTGTCCGAAGCACAGCAGCTTCGCGCCATTCGCAACGGGGCTCGCGCGGTGGTCGCTACCCCGGGCCGGCTCGAAGATTTCCTGGATCGCAAACTGGTCAATTTCCGCGGGCTGCGCGTCCTGGTGCTCGACGAAGCAGACCGCATGTTGGACATGGGATTCCTTCCTGCCATTCAAAGAATCGCAGCCATCCTGCCCAAAGATCGCCAGACGATGTGTTTTTCGGCTACGCTCGAAGCGTCAGTGGTCCATCTTGTAAATGACTACATGAGGAACCCGGTGCGCGTCGCACTTGGTTCCACACTGAAGCCGTCCGAGAATGTGCGGGTGCAAGCGTTCGAGGTAAATGCGGACCGCAAACAGGAAGTGTTGCACCGTTTGTTAGCCAAAGAAACTGGCCGTTGTCTGGTGTTCGCGCGTACCAAGCGTGGAACGGAGCGGCTGGCCAAGAATCTGAATCGCGAAGGATTCGCCGCGGCCATGATCCATGGCGACCGCTCGCAATCTCAGCGGACTGCGGCACTCGCCGGGTTTCAACAGGGACGCTACCGCATTCTGGTTGCCACCGATCTGGCCTCGCGGGGCATTCACGTGCAAGACATCGCACACGTGATCAACTACGATTTACCCGAAGTGGCGGAAAACTTCATCCATCGCGTTGGCCGCACCGGCCGGGCGGGCGGGCGCGGTGTCGCTTCTACCCTCTTCGGTCGCGATCAGCGTTCGGAGTTGTACCAACTGGAGCGCACTCTTGGAATTCGAATGGAGAGAATGAGTTCCGCTGGCGACCGGACGGGAAAAATTCCATCGCAGAATCAGGGTGCGAGGCGAAGCAATCGCAGCCAATCCGATTCAGTCGAAGCAGTTCCCAAGTCCCGGATGGTTCGGCTGCCGGGCGAGGTTCTGCAAGTGCAAATGCATAACTAGTCTACGCGACAGCCCCGCAAGGGGCTGCCTTCAACTCTTCCGTGAGTTGCGCGACGGTCACGAGGCGAGCGAAACGGCGGCGCAGAGCGTACTCGGTGCGCTCGCGTATGGCGGTGACGTCCAGTTCTTCGCCCGGGCGATCCCAGTTCGGAATCGGAAAAGTCATGGTCGCTTCGGTGACGAAGTCGACTGCGTACCCGAGATCAGCCGCAATCCGGGCGGTGGTCTCGCAGCACTGCTCCATCTGGATGCCGGCGATGGCAACTCGCCGCACATTCTTCTCCAGCAGGTAAGGTTGCAGCGGAGTGCTGGTAAAACAATTACGAGTGTTCTTGATCAGGATCGGCTCATCGGCGCGTGGCTTGATGAAGTCCATCAGCTTGAAAAAAAGGCTGTCCGTGGAGAAGCCCTCGTCGCTGTCGGTGTGAAGAAAGAATATGACCGGCAAGTTCGCGGCGCGGTACGCTGCGATCAGCGCACCCACATTTCTTTCAAAGTCAGGATTGTTGCGGCGATCCCAGCGTGGTGTGGCTTTGAAAGAATCCTGCGCGTCAACAACGAGCAGCGCGGATTGCGCGATTGGTACCTGGGCGGAATCCAGCATGAACCCTCCTCAACTGAAGACACTATGCTACATAGTGCTACGTAGTCCATTGACTGTCCACTGAAAGTAGTAAGGTATCGCATGCGGAAGCTCCAGGTTCATGTTCTGTGGTTGGTTAGTGAATCTCCCAGTACAGAAGTGTGACTCCCTTTGCAAGGGCGCAATACAGCCTTTATGGGATTTTGGATTTTTCCCTCGCTTTCCGACGCGCCCGCTCAGCTTGAGGTTTGCTCCGCTCTGTGATCTTCTTCGACAGCAAGGACTTTGCCTTTTCGAGTTCTGCGCCGCGCTTGGCACTGAGCCCGCGTCCGGAGCGGTTTATGAAGTATGTGAGCATCCGCAGGCCCGAGCCGGGCCCCTTGGGCGAGACGTTCTTCGAAGCTAGGGCTCTGGCGATTGTGGTCGCACTCTTCGTAAACAATCCCGCGGGAGGATGCGTGGAATCCGTCTTCACTCTTGCTACCCATTTGTCTTTCTTTGTTTTGCCCGTCTTTGTTTTCCCGGTCTTTGTTTTCACGGTCTTCATCGAGCCTCCTTCCGCAGCGATTGTGATGCATTGCCGCGCTAAAGAGTTCGCATGCTAGTAGTTGCATCGGACTTGGAGACAGTCGCTTGATGAAAAGTATTCACAATAACGAGTCTGTGCCGTCCAGAAGTCAGACAGGCAGGGCCCTTCCTGCCGCTCTCGTGTCGCCACCCCGAACAATTGCGGGCCTGCGGGAGGCTGCGGCCGCCTGCAAGGCTTGTCATCTTTGGAAGAAGGCAACCCAGACGGTCTTTGGCGAGGGTCCAACTGGGGCCAGAATCATCCTCGTGGGTGGGCAGCCTGGAGATCAAGAGGACCGCAGCGGCCACCCTTTTGTCGGTCCAGCCGGAAGACTCCTGGATGAAGCGCTGGCGAAGGCTGGTATCGAGCATGAAGCGGTGTACGTTACCAATGTGGTGAAACATTTCAAGTGGACCGCCTCTGAGCGCGGAAAACGGCGCATTCACAAAAAGCCTCGTTATTCGGAAATTCAGGCTTGCCGCCAACCGGGTCAACGGGTAGACTCCTCGCTCGCCCCTCACGTAATGGCAACGGTACATCCATCGTCGATTCTGCGAGCGCCCGACGAGAAATCTCGACAAGCCCAAATGCGGGCGTTCATAAACGATCTGAGGAGAGTGGCGCGGTTGGTCGGCGATGAACAAGCGGCTTAGCGCACGCCCCTGCTAGTGGCGCTTAAGGAATTGAACCGCTCGCTCGTGAGCTTCCGCGGCTTTCTTTGTGTCGAAAGTACCAAGGTTGTGTCGGCGGCCGGTCTTCCGGTCCTTCTTGCGGGAGTATAAGCGAAATTGGCCGGATTTCAGTTTTCGAATCATTGCATGCCTCGGTAGACTTTGATGCCCAGTCGAAGGAAGGCGTTGACAGTGGCAAATAGCACATTGATTCCGCAAGGCGAAGATTGCCTAGCTGGATTGGACAAATTGCGGTTTTGAGCGATGTCGTGTTATGAAAGAAGAGAATTTCAGGAAGGATGGCAACCTATGGAAGCTGTGAGCGGAGTATTTCGTGCGCGATCAGACGCGGAGCACGCCATGGCCGAGATGCGCTCAATTGGGCTGGCGGCAGACCAGATCACGCTGTTAACCCCGGGAAGAGCCGAGACCGAGTTGCAATCAGTTCCCGCTGATGCTGCTGAGCAACCGGGCATGGGTAAAGCGATTGGCGCCGTAGTCGGAGCTTCTGCCGGACTGTCTGGCGGTGCGCTCGTCATGGCGGCAATACCGGGCGTGGGACTAATTACGGCGATTGGCCTGTTGGGCTCGGCAGTTCTCGGAGCCGCTGGAGCCGGTATTGGCGCCGCTGCCGGCGGGAAGTTGGAAGATTCTATGACCGAGGGACTTCCCGAGGATGAATTATTTGTCTACGAAGATGCATTGCGGAAAGGCCGCAGCGTCGTGATCGCGCTCGCCGACGAAGCCAAGGCCCCGCTTCTTCGGGAACTGCTTAAAGCGGAAGGGGCAGAAGCGGTCGATGCGGCGCGGGAACAATGGTGGATCGGTCTGCGTGACGCCGAGCACGAGCATTATTCGAATCTCGGCAGGAACTTTACCGAGGACGAAAAGTTCTATCGACTCGGTTTCGAGTCCGCGCTGCACGCTCGCACGCGGTGCAAGGAATACGATCAGGTAATGGGCGAGATGAACGCTGAGATCGAAGACCTCGAGCGTCAGCATCCCGGCCTAGATGTAGCCGAACCCTTCACGCGAGGGTACGAGCGTGGTCGCGACTACTACCAGCAGCTTTGCAGTGAATCAAGGGCTGCGTAAGAAGAAAACTTTCCCATAGGTATCGACCGCCCGAATCGCCGGAGGCTGCCTCTTTCTGAGGCTTAACCCCGGCAAGGTTGTGTCCGCACAAAATCCTCGCTCGCTTTTGAAAGAGAGTCTAGACTCTTCGGCTACAGCAAACGGTCTGCGCGACTACAGAATGTATTCGATTCCTTCTACCTCAGCCGCAATTTACGGTGGGTTCAGGAGGTTGCTTATGCCTGAAAAAGAAACCGTCGAACGTGCTCAGGAAGACGCCCGCGAGGGAAAATCCCCCAGCTCGCAAGCCGGAGAATTTGTGCGAGAGGAGATGCATCACGTTCGAGAGGGGAAACATGGTGCGCGCTCCACTAAACAAGCCATCGCGATAGGGCTTTCAAAAGCGCGCCGAGCGGGGGTAAAGCTGCAAGCGCCTCGCAAGGAGAAGGTTTCGGCGAGAACCAGGAAACAGGCCGGCCGTAACTATCGAAAAGGGCAGAGCCACCCCGCCGGGAGGCCATCCGCTCGACGCTCTCGCGCGACAAGTGGCGTCCTGAAGAAAGAAGGTCATAGCGCAGCGTCACGTCAATCGTTATCAAAACAAGCACGGAACAGCGCAAGCAAGCGGGGCTCAGCGGCTCGTCACCGTTCCGCGATGAAAGCCGTACGTACGAGAAAAGAAAGCCGCAATCAAGCAGCGCGTAAAGCTGCCTAACCCAGTGAACAAAGCGCTACCGGGAAATCCTTCAAGACCTCGGAGACAGGAAGATGCCCGCCGCCATTGGATTTGTGCAGGCTCACGGATTCTCCGGTAAACGTGTTCCGGTACTTTTCAGGACACGATGGGAGCAAAACGCGAGTGTCCCCCCAGATCTGGGGTCCGATCGGAGCGACGACCGTGTCTTGGAGCAGCCCCGCCACCAGGCGCGGGACGACAACAAGCACGCTTGCAGATTCGGTCTTCCTGATGAACGCAACAACGTGATTGGCTTTCGCGCCCTCAACCGCCAGCGGCAGGTATTCTCCCTCCCGAAAAAGATCTGCTTGCTGCTGACGCAAGCACAGAGTTCTCCAGATCAAATACAACTTGATTCGACCGTCCTTGGGATCTTCCAGTAGTCCGCCTGCGCTCTTGCCCGGGTCGCGTCCCAACTCGCGAATACTCTCAAACATTTGGCGGTGGAGGAGATACTCTACCGGGCGCCGGTTGTCCGGGTCGACCAAACTAAAATCCCACACTTCATTTCCCTGGTAAATGTCCGGCACGCCTGGGCAGGTCAGTTTAAGCAAAGTCTGTGCCAGGCCGTTCCATAAGCCAATGCGGGCAACACGGCGTTGGAAGGGCAAAAAGTCGTTGAGGAAGCGATTCTGTGCGCCCTGAGTGAGCAATGCCCTGACGAACAACAAAACAGCGTTTTCGTATTCGGCATTGCGGTTGATCCAGCTGGTATTCTGCTTGGCCTCACGGATCGCTTTCAACATATAGTTTTCCATCCGCTCTCCAAACATCTTCCAGTTGTCTGTATTGTCCAAAGGCGACGATGGCCATGCACCGGTCAATGTCTGGTAGAGCAAGTACTCGTCATTCGGCGACGGAGCGGGTCTGCCGTTGACAAGACGCTTGTGGTCGCGATTGAATCGCCTCCACTCCCGCACCCGAAGCCTCCACAGTCCTGGAATTTCCGAGAGCACATTGATCCGAGCCCTCACATCCTCGGAACGCTTTGAGTCATGCGTGCTGCTGGCAAGCATGGTGTGAGGCCAACTGTGGAGGCGCTCCTGATTAGCGAGATGAAACTCCAGGGTTGTGGTTCCGAACTGCTGAAGGTCGCTTCCGACATCGTTCAACGAGACCAGGCGGTTGTAACGGTAAAAGGCCGTATCTTCCAGGCCCTTGGCCATCACGGGGCCGGTGAACTGCTGGAACTTCATGGCGAAGGTCGTCACTGCATTTTTGTAGGCAGTGTCTTGCCCTTCGGTGATGGTGGTCAGAAGAACATTGCTTATGAAGTCAAAGATACTAGTATCAGCGGCCGGACTTCGCCATTTTGCTGAGGCAATAGCACTACGGATATAGCGTACGTCTTTGTCTGAAATGCCGGAGGGACTGACGTAGGTACGGTATACCGGGAAGCACGCGACCACGTCCGCCAATGCGTCGCGCAGGCTGTTGAGCGTGAAGTCGCAGGTGCGCCGTTTAGAAAGCGCAATACGGCTGAGTTGACTCGCAAGCACGCTGAGTTCGCTGGCCAGGGCAAACCGCATGACCAGCATGCGGCAGTCGTATGCGAGGTCATCGAGATCGATTTCGTCATCGATGAAGTTTCGGTAAACGCGATCCAAACTCACAGCAGCCGCTGAGTCTACGAATACTCCGTTAAGGAGATTGGCGAAGTCGTAGCCTGTAGTGCCGCACACTGGCCACTCGGCAGGTAGCCGTTCGGCGCCCAAAAGAATTTTCTCGATGACCACATAGCGCGATCCGCTCTCAGCGCTCTTTGTGGCCTCGGAGATGGTGCTGTTGAGTCGCTCAAAATATTGAGCTGGATTGTAGAGGCCGTCAGGATGATCGATGCGCAAGCCATCCACCTTGCCCTCTGCCATCAGGCCGAGGACCAGCCGGTGGGTTGCTTGCAAGACCGCCTCGTTCTCCACGCAAATGCCAGCCAGATCGTTGGTATCGAAAAAGCGCCGATAGTTGACGTCGTCAGACGCTACTCTCCAGTTAGCCAACCGGAACGCTTGCGCTTTAATGAGTTCGTGGAGCTTTTCGAAGCTTGCGGGATCAGCGGCTGTCCCATTTATGATGTCGATGGCTTGCTGGATGCAGGCGACGATTTCGGGCGATCGCGAGCACAACTCCACTAGCCGGTGCTTGTGGATTTCCTTGTCGCGATTGCGCTCGGCGATGCGATCCGCGCTCACTTCGTATCTCGCCGGCAAATGGCTGAAAGCGGTAATCAGGCTCTGAAACTCCAGCGAATCCGGATTCTGTTCGCTGAGCTCTGCCGCGAGCGTGTCCGTGCAATGCTTCAGAATCCGAGGATACTCGCGGGGATCAACGGGAAAGCGATGATCGCGGTAGGACACGTCGAACTCGCCCCGGTCAACGCGAAAGACGAGCTTCAGTTCCCCGCTCTCCAGGACCACGCCGTAATGATCGTGCAGAACCGGAATCAGCACTTTTCCGTGGAGCTCGGCTTTGATCGGATTCCAGTCAATATCGAAAAAGCTCGCGTAGACGGAGGATTCGCCGTTCTCAAGAACGTCGAGCCACCATGCGTTGTCATTCCCCATGACGCCCATGTGATTGGGCACGATGTCGAGTATCAGTCCCATGCCATGTTCGTGAAGAGTTGCGACAAAGCGATCGAACTCTTCCGGGCTCCCGATTTCAGGATTGAGCGAGTTATGGTCGACGATGTCGTACCCGTGCATACTGCCAGCGCGAGCCTTTAAAATCGGTGAAACATAGCAGTGACTGATGCCAAGCATGGAAAGGTACGGAACGATCGCCGTGGCCTGGACGAAGGTGAAGTTGCGATTGAGTTGCAGGCGGTAAGTCGCGAGCGGAATGGACGACGGCGATTTCATGATTGCAGAAACCACACCACGGACCAAGGCGGCAGTGTCCCCTCTCTCAAAGTACTGGCGCCCACTTCCTCGCTGACATAGATAACCTTCGAGCTGGCAGGAGTCAGACCTGAGACCGAATCGGGACCGAGATTTGCCATCAGAATGAGTTCTGAGTCGTCAGGAAACTTCCAGGATGCGGTGAGACCTCGACGTCCTTTGATTTCATAGTTCGCATTTACCACGCACGTCATGGAAAGGCGCGGGACGACGTGCTGACGCCGCAACTTCAATAAGTCGCGATAGACGCGCAGCCACTCTTGATGGCGCGGTTCCGCAATCACGCTCCAGTTGAGTCGCGATGCCTCAAACGTCCTGGCATCGTTGGGATCGGGAATCCGCTCGCGTTTCGCCGGATCATTGAACCTGGCAAAATGGGAGAATTCGTTTCGCCGACCCTCGGTGACTGCCGCAGCGAAATCCTTTTCGAAATCGCAGAAAAAGAGGAATGGCGTTTCAGCTCCGAACTCTTCGCCCATGAAGAGAAGTGGGGGGGAGGGCGCGAGCAAGAGGATCGCGGTCGCCGCGCGCAGGGCACGACAGTCTGCAAGGTTAATGATTCGCTCTCCGAACGCACGGTTTCCGATCTGGTCATGATTCTGAAGAAAGGAGACAAAGGCGGTGAGCGGCAAGCCCTTGGTAGCCTCACCACGTGGTTTACCGTTCCGGTACGCGGAAACTTCGCCTTGATACGCGAATCCGTCTACCAGGCAATGGCCCAATTGATCGAGAGGGCGTTCCGCATAGTCTGAATAATAGCCGTCGCGTTCACCCGTGATCAGCGCATGTAAGGCGTGGTGAATATCGTCATTCCACTGAGCGTTGTACCACTTGGGCTGGCAGTACTCCTCGCGTTTAAGATAGCGGGCCTGATTGAGGTCGTTTTCCAGAATGAGGTGGACATGGCGATCGGGCTCGACGGAACTCCGGACCGCATCGGCCAATTCCGTGAGGATGTGTGGGGTCGAGTCATCGAGAATCGCGTGGACCGCGTCGAGACGAAGGCCGTCGAAATGATATTCGGTCAGCCAGTAGAGTGCGTTGTGGATGAAGAAATCTCGGACGGCTCGGCTTTCGGGACCATCGAAATGAATGCCATCTCCCCATGGAGTACGGTGTCGATCAGTAAAGAATTGTGGCGCGTAAGACCCAAGATAATCTCCCTCGGGGCCAAAGTGGTTGTACACGACGTCGAGGACAACCATGATTCCGCGTGCATGGGCGCGTTGAACCAACTCTTTGAGATCTTCGGGTCGGCCGTAAACACTATCGGGAGCGAATGGGAAGACACCGTCGTAGCCCCAATTGCGCTTGCCGGGGAACGCAGCAACTGGCATCAACTCCACCGCAGTAATTCCCATATCCGCGAGGTAGTCGAGCCGATCTCGCACCGCTGAAAAAGTCCCGGATGGCGTGAAAGTTCCGACATGCAGTTCATAGATGACCGATTCTTCCCATCGGCGCCCACGCCAGCTGCGATCATTCCAATCGAAGGCAAGGGGATCGATCACTTCGCTGGGCCCATGCACATCCCGAGGTTGAAAGCGGGAGGCTGGGTCGGGGACTTCGTGCTCGCCGTCAATCCGAAAATAGTATCGACTCCCGGGCTTGGCCGCATCAGTGACAAGTTCAAACCAACCCCCGTCGCAATGGTCTAAAGCAAATCGCATGAATCCGTTCGCGGTGGCGACGCAAACATCAACCTGGCGCGCTACCGGAGCCCACAGTCGAAAGCGTACGCTTCCGTCGTCGCGGCACTCGGCGCCGAACGGCATGCTATAGCGTCGCTTCACTTGATTCTTCCTTTTTTCCGTTGCGGCGACGTTCCAGCAACACGACCATGGACCGCGCCTGTAGGGGATAGGGTGTGCCCGCGTCGTAGGTTTCGACGGAGCGCAGACCAGCTTCTCGAGAAGTATCCATCCATGCGGTCCAGCGGGTACCGGCGCGAAGTGCCGGCAAGACAAATCCCACATCTTCGTGGTGGGCGTTCAGAAGAACGAGGAAGTTTTCGTCCACAAGTTTTCGTCCACGTTCATCGGTCTCATCCAGTCCCTGGCCGGAGAGAAACATTCCCAGACACTGAAGCGAAAGATCGCGCCACTCTTCCTCGGTCATCTCATTGCCGCTGGGATTGAGCCAAAGCACATCTTTTACAGTTGCACCCTTAATCGGACGGCCCTGAAAAAAATGCCGACGCCGGAATATGGGATGCCTCTTCCGGAGGCTAATCATGCGCTGAAGGAACGCCAGCAAGTCACGATCTTGAGGCTGCAAATTCCAATTTAGCCAACTGATCGGACTGTCCTGGCAGTAAGCATTGTTGTTTCCCACCTGCGTATGCCCGATTTCATCTCCCGCATAGATCATGGGCACGCCCTGGGACAGCAGCAGGGTTGCCAGCAGATTCCGCTTTTGCTTGGCGCGCAGCGCCTGGATTTGAAGATCGTCTGTGGGACCCTCCACCCCGCAATTCCAGCTGCGATTGTCGTTGTTGCCATCCCGATTGTCTTCGCCGTTGGCTTCGTTGTGTTTTTGGTTGTAGCTGACGAGATCCTGTAATGTGAAACCGTCATGCGCGGTAATAAAGTTGATGCTGGCGTAGGGACGCCGGCCACTGTGCGCGTACAGATCGCTCGAACCGGTAATACGATAAGCCAGGTCCCCTAGAAGTCCTCCATCACCCTTCCAATAAGAACGCACCGTATCCCGATAGCGATCGTTCCATTCGGCCCAACCCACGGGGAAGTTTCCGACCTGATATCCTCCTTCGCCAAGGTCCCAGGGTTCGGCAATCAACTTGACCTGGGAGAGCACAGGATCCTGATGGATGATATCGAGGAAAGCGCCCAGGCGATCGACCTCATGAAGTTCCCGGGCGAGAGTGGCAGCGAGGTCGAAGCGGAAGCCATCCACGTGCATCTCAAGAACCCAGTAACGCAGACTATCCATGATCAGCTGCAGCACACGAGGATGCCGCATGTTCAAGGTGTTTCCGGTGCCTGTGTAATCCCTGTAAGAGCGCGGATTATCGGGCATCAGGCGGTAGTAAGTGCTATTGTCGATGCCCTTGAGCGAAAGCGTGGGACCCAGATGGTTGCCCTCGGCAGTGTGGTTATAGACAACGTCGAGAATCACTTCCAGTCCCGCCGAATGCAACGTCTTAACCATGGTCTTGAATTCGCGGATTGAGGTGGTTGCCATGTATCGCGGCTCAAGCGCAAAAAACCCGATAGAGTTATAGCCCCAATAGTTGCGCAGACCACGTTCCACGAGTCGGCGGTCGTCCACGAAGCTGTGTACCGGCATGAGCTCGACCGAGGTCACTCCGAGACGGGTGAGGTGTTCGATCACGGGCGCCGTGGCCAACCCCGCATACGTCCCGCGCAACTGGGCGGGAACGTCGGGATGGCACATGGTGAATCCTTTTACGTGCAGCTCATAGATCAAAGTCTCGTGCCAAGGGATCTTCGGAGGTGCGTCTGCTCCCCAGGTGAAGGCGGAGTCGATAACCCGGTTCTTCGGCATTCCAGCAGCATCGTCTCGGCGGTCGAAAGACAGGTCCTCCTGCTTGTGTCCTACCCGGTACCCGAATTGGGAGTCGCTCCACCGAATCGTCCCCTGAATCTGCTTGCCGTAAGGATCGAGCAAGAGTTTGTGATGATTAAAACGATGGCCTTGTTCCGGAGCGTAAGGACCGAACACTCTATATCCGTACAACTGATCTGGCCGCACTTCTGGCAGGTAGCCGTGCCAGACCATGTCGGTTTGCTCGGGAAGCGGGACGCGAAGGGTCTCACGTCTCCCGGAAATGTCGAACAGGCAAAGTACCACTTTCTCTGCATGCTCCGAGTAGAGCGCGAAGTTGACACCCTCACCGTCCCATGTCGATCCTAAGGGATAAGGACGGCCGGGCCAGACAATGGGCTGAGGTTGCTGGGACATTTATCCTGGATTCCTCCCGGGCGGTCGAAGACTCCCTCTCTCAATTTGTAAAGCTCTCTTAGCGAAAACCAAGCAGGATCTCCTGCGCTGCACGGCGCCCACTTGCAATCGCGCCATGGACAGTTCCGTTGTGTCCGGTCGTATCCGTGGCTTCACCGGCAAAAAACAAAGTATTCTCTACGGGAGCTGCCAATGCCTGTTGCGCGCCATCCGCGCCGACTGCGCCATAACTATAAGCCCCGCGAGAAAACGGATCGTTCTGCCAATCATGAAAGTAGGCGGCATCCAGCAATTGCGCAAGCTGCTCTGATCCAACATGGAGCAGGGTACCGAGCGCCCGCAAACATTGTTCAACAACGAAACTGCGACTGTTGCCGGATAGCCGCTCGGCACAGCGGAAAGGAGCCCACCCGGTCATAATCGGCAGTTTCTTGGGCATGGTTGTCCACCAGGTGGGAAACCACACATCTTCAGAAAACAGAAACCCCATTTCGGAGAGTGTCTTGCGTTCGTTGCCGGCTGCAGAAATAGTGTCCCAGAAGCGATGATGAAAGCGGAGAGTTACCCGCATTACTTTGCCCATTTCCAACTTCTTGAGTGCCTCCTGCTTTACGCGAGGTAATTCCGGAGTGAACCGCACCGCACCCTTGGCCTCGACAGTGGCCTGCAAAATACCCAGCGGCAGCGTCACGAGTACGCACTCGGTTGAAAGGTTTTGACGTTCGCTGGCTCGGTGGGCCGTAATCTCCGCGCGTCCTTGGGTCCACTCCACAGAGTCGACCACAGTTTCGGTTTGGATGTCGACATCGGCCTGGGACAATTCCTCGCGGAAGATCTGGAGCAAATCTTCGTATCCGTTTGCGGAGCGGAAGGCCCGATCCCCTTCGATTTTCTCCTCCGCTCGCATCCCTTGGACTAACCAATGCACGCCGACTCGATCCGGGTCCGCAGCATTGAAGCCAGTGACATAATCCAAAGCCCGCTCCTCCTCCCTCCGGTGTTCTGGATTGCTTCTTGACTCCTTGCAGCAGCGTTTCAAAAAGCTCAGAAACGATTCGTCGGGGAAACGCGCATCCATCTGCTCGAGGATGTCATTGACCTGGGCGAAAAACTCGCAAGTGGACAGCCGGCCTTCGTGAAAGCACCACGGTTCACCCGTTACTTCTGTCACCCTTATATTTCGAGCCTGGAGAGGCTGCCAGATCTCAGGCGGCAACCCGTGAATGAACTCAGCCCCAAGCTCGATCGGAGCCTGGTAAACCGGATCGCGCAGAGTAAACATCCGGCCGCCGATCCGGTCACGCGCTTCGAGAATTGCGACAGACAGCCCGGCGCGTCCCAACTCGCTAGCCGCTGCGAGTCCCGCCGCTCCTGCGCCAATCACGATGACATCGGGGATCTTCGACATGACAGTTAGTCTAAACCGCCAAAATCACGATGCGACACCACAACGATCTAATTGCCAAGCGAGCCTATGCTGGAAATATCACCCGTTTCGCGGATCGACGCGAATTTAACCATGCTACTCCTCAGAAGGTGATTGCACCTTGACGGTCTTCGGTTTGCCACGAGGCTGCCGATGAATCTCCTGCCGCGATGTTGGTCTTTTCATTTATGAACTCACCTTGGATGATGTCCAGCGACAAAGCGTTCTGTGTCGATATCAGGAACGATCAGATGTCGCGTACCTGCCCATAGTTCAAGACGCTGACAATAACCACTCCGCCGACAATGTTTCCCGACGTTGCGTTGAGTAGCCATTTCATGTAAGCGCCCGTCGATATCTGGCCCATGAGAATGGCAGAAATGATTTCTCGGCTGGTGACAAAGCAGTGTGAGAACCTGCCCACACCGACCACGAAAGCGAGAATCCAAACCATCGGTTGGGCCAGTTTGAGTGGCGGATTTACGTCGACAAGATCGCGGTCCCCTTTTTCACACACAAACCACATAGCTCCTGGATGGGCGGGAGGCAAGCGGAACCGTCTGATGATTTGCTATTCTGATTGAAGTAGTTTCAATTCAAGCGGAGAGATGGCCGAGTGGCTGAAGGCGCGCGCCTCGAAAGCGTGTATACCTTAACGGGTATCGGGGGTTCGAATCCCTCTCTCTCCGCCATTACCTTAGTTATCTAGCACTTGCATTGGGCTCCTACCTACACTCGTACCACAAGTGGAGGAGGCCCTTGCGCAAAGTCAAAGTAAATCTCACGAAGTACATCAAGACCGAAGCCGGGTTGCGCTACTGTCCCGCCGTCGTGACCGCGAATGGCAGAATCAAACAGGACATCGTGGTTCTGAACGGCAAGGAAGAACGCCATCCCGAAGGTGCCTACTATCTCGACTGGCGCGCGAACGGAGTTCGCGTCCGACTGTCGGTCGGCAAAAACGCTCAGGATGCGCTCACCCAGCGCGACCGAAAGAAGTTCGAACTAAACGCGGCTAGCCATGGTGTAGAAGTAGTCCAGCCCAATGGCAGTGGCACCCAGGGTCTCAACGGTCGCAAGGCGCTGTCCGTGGCGGTCGCAGACTTCTTGGAAGATAAGCGGTTGAGCAAGAAGTCCAAGACTCACGCGGCATACTCGACTGCGCTCAGTTACTTCAGGGAGTCCTGCGCCAAACTCTGCTCAGAAGACATCGACCGACGCGACATGCTGAAGTTCGCGGAAAGGGAGGTGGTTCCTACACTGTCGCTTCGGAGAATCTCGGCATCCGAGTGGGTTTAATCGCCGGTGCGGCGCTGATCGTCGATTACATATTGAACGTCGCGGTCGGAATCACCGAACTATCAATGACGACTGATTGGCCAGAAACGGGCTTCGAGACCATCACTCCAACTGAAAGACCATACTGAGCGTCGCGGCTAGGAGGCCGCCAGTATGGCGCATCGTAAGACAGCGAAACGCTCCAAGGCAAAAAATATGCTTCGACTAGCCGATTTGGAGCAGTCGAAGAATGCGGTTCTTCACTCGCTCGGCGCAGCCAGTTCGCAAGAATCATACGGTCACGCCATCGACGAATTTATCGGGTGGTACCGTTCCGAACCACGGCTTGCATTTAGCAGGACGGTCGTCCTGCGGTACAGGTTCTTTCTCGAACAGAGGAACCTAGCGCCGTCTACGATCAATGTGCGATTGGCCGCCGTCAGGCGTCTCGCCTATGAAGCCTCCGATGCTGGCCTTCTGAGCCCTGATCTAGCCGCAGGGATTCGTCGCGTCAAAGGCGCAAAGCGTCTAGGCGCACGGATTGGGAACTGGTTGACCGTCGATCAATCCAGAAGCCTGCTCGGCGATCCGCTGTCAGGCAACCTCCGAGGCAAACGTGATCGGGCGATCCTGGCGCTGCTCATCGGATGCGGACTGCGACGGGCCGAACTTGTTGGACTCGAAACGGAAGACTTTCAAATCCGCGAGGAGCGCTGCGTGATTGCTGATCTGGTTGGCGAAGGAAAGCACATTCGGACTGTTCCTGTTCCACTCTGGGCGAAACGCGCCGTCGATGTGTGGATCACGGCAGCTGGCATCAACAACGGGGCGATCTTTCGTCGAGTAAATCGACTGGATAAGATCTGGGGCGATGGAATCACGCCGAAGGCCATCTGGCACGTAGTGAAGGAGGCTGCCAAACGTGCTGACATCAAGAATCTGGCTCCCCACGACTTGCGTCGCTATGCCGAATTCCGGATTATGCCGACTTCCACTGCAGTGAGAGCGTGGTTAAAGGAGGAGCCCGTAAACGGTTCGGCATAATCGGAGTGGTGGGCAAGAGATAGTGGAGAGATGAAAACTTTCATCGATCCCAATCTGCTGCAACGACTTCGGGTAGGCCCGCTGGCTCCCTATCTCGACGCATACCTAAAACACATTGAGCAAGAGGGCTTCTTGCCGTCATCCGCTCCAATGCAGATGTACGCGATCGCTAGATTCAGCAAATGGCTCCGCGATCGGCAATTTGACTTGCACCAAGTGGATGAAGCTGCGGTGAACCGGTTCGTGAAACGTGATCCGGGCGTTGTCCACAGCTGCGAAGCTGCTACCCTCCGTCGGCTTCTCGCGATGCTGCGACAAATTGGCGTGACAGTGGCGAAGGCGTCTGAACCCGGGACCTGTCATCAGCGATTTATTGTTGATTACCGGCGCTACCTCCTCCGGGAGCGCGGCCTCGCGGAAGCCACATTGGTGTACTTTGTCCGATTTGCTGAGCAGTTTTTGTCCGCCCGCTTCGGCAATGGAGACTTAAACCTTTCCGAACTTTGCGCCAAGGATGTAACGGATTTTGTCCAAAACCGCGCCCATCAGTTAAGCCCGGGGCGTGCGAAGTTGCTGGTGACCGCTCTTCGCTCTCTCCTACGCTACATGCGGCACCAGGGAGAGATTCCCATCGACCTTGCAAGATGCGTGCTGCCGGTAGCCATGTGGTCTCTTTCTACCCTCCCCAAGTTTCTACCGGCCGGCACAGTTCAACATCTTCTCGATCATCACGAGCGAGAAACCCCACGGGGAAAGAGGAACTACGCCGTTCTCTTGCTGCTCGCCCGCTTGGGTCTGAGAGCCTGCGAGATCGTTGCGCTGGGATTGGATGATATCGATTGGGACAACGGTCGGATCACCATCCATGGCAAAGGTGGACGTGTGGCCCAGATGCCGTTGCCATGCGACATCGGCGAAGCCATCGCAAGCTATCTGCGCTTCGGCCGCCCATGGTCTACCTGTCGCCGAGTTTTTCTTCGCCATCGCGCTCCGGTGCGTGGTTTTGCACACTCCATCACCGTCTCCAGCATCGTGAGACGGGCGCTGATAGACGCTGGCGTCGATTCTGTTCGCAAGGGAGCGCATCTGTTCCGCCATACGCTGGCCACGAACCTGCTCGGGCAAGAAGTTTCCCTCGACGAGATCGGCGAACTGCTCCGCCATCAAAGTCCAAACACAACCGCCCTCTATGCCAAGGTGGACTTGACCGCACTGCGCACCTTAGCTCTTCCCTGGCCGGGAGGTGCGCGATGAAGACTGTGCGCGAAGCCGTCGGAGACTATCTTGCCTTGCGGCGTAGCTTGGGATTCAAACTGAAGAAGCATCAACGCTTTCTGCAAGAGTTCGCATCGTTTCTCGAACAGGAGAACACGTCACAGATCACCTCTCGGCTTGCTTTGCTTTGGGCAACACAACCCAAGCACATACAGCCGGCAGAGTGGGCGGCACGGCTAAGCGTTGTCCGCGGATTCGCGCACTACTGGAGCGCAACCGACGCAACGACTGAGGTCCCGCCTGACGGTTTGCTGCCGTATCGCCCCCGCCGCGCAAAACCCTATCTCTATTCTGAAGAACAAATTCATCAACTACTGGAAACCGCTAAGAATATGCCAGCCACTCATAGCCTGCAGCCGTGGACGTACTACTGCCTGCTCGGTCTTCTGGCCGTCACCGGTCTACGCATCAGCGAGACACTTAATCTACGGTGCGCAGACATCGACTGGTCGGAAGGCGTGCTCACGATCCGCGATGCTAAGTTCAGAAAATCTCGACTGGTTCCTCTCCACGTTTCGAGCCTAAAGGTTCTCTCCGATTACGCAGTTCGCCGAAACCATCTGTTCGCGAGCCGGAATAGCGGTTACTTCTTTCCTTCTCGCCGTGGTGCTCGGCTAGATGAAGGGCAGGTTCGTCGCACCTTTTACAGACTGTCGCGGCAGATCGGCATTCGCGGCGCCGTTGCCAGCCGAGGGCCCCGCTTGCACGATTTTCGCCATCGCTTTGCAGTCGAGACGTTGCTGCATTGGCATCGCGGCGAAAGAGATGTCCGACGCCATTTACCCGTTCTATCCACCTATCTTGGTCACTCCCATGTCACTGACACCTACTGGTACGTGAGCGGTACGCCGGAACTAATGGAGGCGGTTGCAGCACGGCTGGAGAAACGCTGGGAGGCTCATCGATGAAAGATGCAACCAGCTTCCCCGTTCTCTTAGAGTCATTTTTCACAAAACGTCTGATTGCCCAGCGTAGAGCCAGTCCTCATACGATTGGCTCCTATCGAGATACGTTTCGTCTGCTGTTGCAGTTCGCGGAGAAGCGATTGGGCAAGCCACCGTCAAGGCTAACGCTGGAGGACCTACAGGCGCCGTTTCTGGGAGCGTTTCTGGATAACCTGGAAAGCGCTCGTGCGAACGCGACACGGAGTCGTAATCTGCGATTGGCTGCGATTCGGTCTTTTTTTCGCTATATTGCGCTGGAAACACCCCAGTACTCTGGGCTGATCCAACGCGTGATCGCGATTCCCAACAAACGGCAGCCCCGTCCACTTGTGGGGTTCCTCACCCGGCCTGAGATCGATGCACTACTGGCGGCTCCAGACCGAGATACGTGGTTGGGTCGCCGTAATCATGCGCTGCTCCTCACTGTTATTCAGACGGGCCTTCGCCTCTCCGAGATCACCTCGATTCGACGACAGGACGTCAGCCTCGGTAAGGGAGCACATATTCGATGTGAAGGAAAGGGGCGCAAGGAACGATGTACTCCATTGGCCAAATCCACTGTCGTCGTGCTGACGGCGTGGATCAGGGAGCAGGGTGAAGAAGATGATGGCACAAGAATCCTGTTCCCCACTGCGCAAGGTGGTCGCCTCAGCGCCGACGCGGTCCAGCATTTGGTCCGGAAGTACGCGGCAGCGGCGCAAGAGAAATGCCCGTCACTAACCGACAAGCGTGTTTCACCTCACCTCCTTCGACACACGACAGCAATGGAGTTGCTGCAATCGGGTGTTGATCGTACTCTGATCGCCCTCTGGTTGGGACACGAATCAGTGGAAACGACTCAGATCTATCTGGACGCCAATCTCGCCATCAAGGAAGAGATCCTGGCGAAGACAACTCCTATTAACGCAAAAGGAGGTCGGTATCGGCCTGACGATAACCTGTTGGCCTTCCTGAAAGGCCTATAACTTTCTCCCGGCTATGCCGAATCGGCTTGATCGTCTCAGTGCGCCAACTCAACGCCAAATGCAGATGCTTCATACTCGATTCGGCATAATCCGGGATTCGGCATAGCTCCGCTCATGCCGCATGCGGCATGAGCGTCGCACCTGTGCTCGGCTATGCCATCTCGCAGACGGAGAACTTGAGCAAATCCAGTTTCTCCTTCGCCACGCATCGGTTCAGACAACCGAACGGTATCTCGGCTGCAAGCAGAAACTCGGCCAAGCCGTGAACGACAATCTCGGACTGGAAGACAGGTGAGGGGCGGCAATGACCTCGAAGCCGACTTATGGCCCGGAACAACTTCCGGTTTGCCCGTGATCCGGAAATAAAGAGCTGAGGACTTAGGTTTCCCGAATTCAGCGAGTCCAGCGAGTCTCTGTCAGTCTCTGTGCATTGCTCAAATTATTCCCCTCGCGGTATCCTCATCCACGCCGTGGAGGGTCTATGCTTGGATCTTTTGCTCGCACATTTGCTTCGTCCGGGATCTTTCTGTTATTCCCACTATTCGTCCAGGCACAGGCTTTGTCTTTTTCTGTCGGCACTGCGACTGCCGCTCCCGGCCAAAAATCAATGGGCTATTTGGAAGTCCCCGCTGGCGTCGACGCTGCTACCAATATTCCCGTCATCGTCATCAACGGCGAAAAGCGTGGCCCTGTCCTAGCTCTGGTCTCTGGCGCCCACGGTACTGAATACACCTCCATCATCGCGCTTGAAAAACTCATCAACCTACTTGATCCCTCTCAAATCGCCGGCACCGTTATCCTTGTTCCCCTCGTCAACATTCAATCCTTCGAGCAAAAGGTTCCCCATGTTAACCCTGTCGATAGCAAGAGCATGAACCGCTTCTACCCTGGGAGAGCCGATGGGACGCAAACTGAACGTGCGTCCTTTCTTATCACCAAACAAGTCGTCGATCGATGTGATTATCTTATCGACTACCACGGCGGCGATCTCGACGAGAGCCTTCGCCCCTACGCGTACTGGGCACCTACTGGCAAAGAGGCCCAAGACCGTATATCCAAAGAGATGGTCCTCGCCTTTGGACTCGACCACATCATTATTTGGCGTGACCGTCCCACCGACCTGAGCGCCACTCGCTACCTCGACAACACCTCGACTGCTCGCGGCAAACCTTCCATCGTCGTCGAAGCTGGCTATGCGGGCATCGTCGAAGCGGATGACGTCGCCGTCCTCGTCGACGGAACATTCAGCACCATGCGTGCTCTCAACATGCTTTCGGGAGACCCTCGGCGCGTAGAGAATCCCGTCTGGCTCGACAGCGTCGTGGATGTGTTGTCCGACGGCCCTGGCATTTGGTACCCACTTGTGAAGCGTGGTACCTATGTTCAAGTGGGCATGAAAATCGGCTTTGTCACCGACTATTTTGGCAAGCTGATACTCGAGGCCCGCGCTCCCGTTTCCGGTGTCATCTTGCACATCAACGCGGTCCCATCCCTCAAAAAAGGCGACAACATTGCAGACATCGCCACCATTGCCGCCCACGCCCCCTAAATGTAGCCAAGGATACTTGAAATCTTGATGGCAAAGCTTTCAGCAATCAGCGGTCAGCGTTCAGCTTTTGTATGAGTGCCGTTAGCATGCGCTTCAACCCGATCCCATCGCAATCGAACTGAAGCGGGCCAACTCGGCATCTCCGTTGCGCCCGCATCCCTCCGCTAGATTGGCCGCGATCGATGAGCCAGCTCGTCGGATTTGAGCCCTCAACCCATACCATTCGTCGCGCGGGAAGCTGGCCGTGACCTGGTAGACCGCCAAGGTCAACTCATGCGCCTTCTGCCAGACCTTGAGTTCGCGAAAGTCTTTCACTCACCTCCTGTACGGGCTCCCCTCTCGGCTTGCAATCTCTGGATTTCCATCGGCCTCTATCCGAAGATCTTTGTTGTCAAGGCAAGTCACGCCGGAATGGAGGACCGATGGAAACCTTCAACAAGCTGTTTGCCAGCTTGCTCACTTTGGTATACCACTGTTTTGATCGCGTCGTCATCCAGGGTTATCTCCCACTGCTCACTCGTCCGGAACACATCGTCTATTTCTTCCGCGACGTGCACGGCATCTATCCCATCACCAAACCGGCGTTGCGAAAGAGAACGCAAGACTACCAACAGTGGGTGGAAGCCTTCGCTCGCAACCATCGCACCCCCCTGCAGTGGCCCGACAAAGACATGAAGAAGAAAGGCCTCCGCCAGGAAGACTACGCCCGACCCTATCTCCGAGCCATGGAACGTCGCAAACGCTTTGGCGTCTACTTCATCTTCAAAACCATGGAACCGGGCTCCAGCTTCCGTTCCTGCCCGCCCAAGTATCCGACCGAAGATCCCGACTATCGCATCATCAAAAGGTATTGGACTCGTTACACCCACTACTACTTCTACATTCGGGATGAAGTCCTCGGTCCCATGATCCTCTGCGTCGGTTCCTTTCTCCCCTTCCCCACCCGCTACTGGATCAATGGTCATTCCTTTATCGCTGGGGAACTAGAACGCCAAGGCGTCGCATTCCACAAGGACGATAACGCCTTCCTCTCCGTCTCGGATCCGGAAGCGCTGCAAGCTACTGCCGATCGTCTCAGTCCCGAGATCATCCGCCCGCGCCTGGATTATTGGACTCTGGTCTTAGGTCCCAAATTCTCCAAGAAGGATCGCACCATTTCCTTGCGCCGCCACTATTCCCTCAATCAGCTGGAGTACTGTCGCAATTTCATCTTCCGGCGTAACTTTCCCATCCACAAGCTCTTTGAGCGCTCCGCCGAATTAGGGGTGTTTTGTCTGACCGCCGACAAGATCGCGCAGATCTTCGGGGTGCGCAAGCACAAGCGCCTGCGCGGCAAACTGCACAGCATGCTGGAAAAGCTCGATCACGGGCATCACGTGCTGCGCATCTATTGCAAAAGCCTAGTGGCGCGTCTCTATGAAAAGTTCTCCACCTTTCTCCGTTTAGAAATTTGTGTCAACCGGGTGAAGGATCTGGGCCTCAACAAGGGATTGGAGAACCTGGATGCGGTTCGTAAGCAGCTCGTTAAGGCGACGGACCGTCTGGCCGGCTCAGAAGCGGAACTCCTCAACGTCCACGTTGATTTTCCCCTTTTTCAACGAATGGCGCTTCCTGTCGCTTCGGGCAAGAGCAAAATACCCGGCATTAAAATCCAGGACGCCCGCATGATTCGACTCATGGAAGTCCTGCTCCACGGTGGTCCCCAATTAGGCGGTTGGCGTACGGCCCAGATCTGGCAAGCCCTACAGACGGCCTTTTCCCTCTCTCCCCAGGACTACACCCTCAATCAACTCCGTTATGACCTGCGCAAGATGAAAGGTCACGGTCTACTCGAGCGGGTGGCCAAACAGTACGCCTATCGCCTCACCAAAAGGGAGCGCGGGTAGCCGCCATGTTCGTCCTCTTCCACAAGCGCATCTGCGGTCCCCTGGCCAATAGCTTGTTTCACCACCAACCCATACGCAGCTCCACGCCCCCGGCCAAAATCGAAACCGCCTACCACAAGGCCGATGCTGCGATACAGAATCTCATTGATCAATTGGCGGCTTGAGAAAATCTGAGAGACCAATCCTCAGATTAGCGCGGCTAGAATCTAATAACAGAAACAGTCAATGGCTCTCCTCTGTGGACACACTGCTCGTGTGCATCCCACGACCAACGTCTCTCTGCGCTGTTTGGAGGTACGAATCCGGGGAGCGCACACAACTTCCGTGCTGCCCGTGATCAAGAACTAATAAGGACGTGTCGGCGTGTTCACGTCAACCTCGCCGCGCCGCCTGCTTGCGGGCGCGCCTACCAGACATAGGTTCCTACGGACTCCGACGGTAACGTGGTCTGAAAGAATTTATCGTGGTACTTCACCGCGAAGGGCTTCGCGAAATTTGCCGTGTTCGAAATTACCAGCACCATCTTGTGCTGAGGAGTAAAAAAGGCGACGCTGGCCAACTGCTCCATCTCACTCGATGACACTCGCACTGAGCCCGGAGGCACGAACTGTGAGAAATGTTCGAGCGCATAATAAGCAACATTCTTGGTTACAGAATCGCCATCCAGTGTGATGGCCCCGGAACAGTCGGTGCATCCCCCGTTGTTTGTATGCGGTCCGTTCTGCGGATCAGCCACTAAATTCCACAGCAACACGTTTCGGCACCAGTTCCGCGTTGCGCCGATCATTACGCGCCTTACCGCCTCGGCAATTCCAAGTGGCCCAGAGCGCGGCTCGGTGACCGATTGCTCCGTCAGGTACAAGTTCTTTTGCGGATACGCATCGTGCACCTGTGTCAGCAAGCTTGCGTCGCCGCCGTAAAGATGAAATGCGGTTCCATCCACGTATTTGCTCGCGGAAGGATCTACCAGAATCGACAGCGCATAAGACAAAACATCCGGGTTATGGTCGTAGAGCAGAATTTTGGTCCGAATTCCTGCCTTCGCGAGGGCTGGCCCCAGAGCATTCGCAATAAATGTATCCTCTTCCTTCGCAAACACCACCATGCTCGGCGTATTTTTTGGATTCAGCGGTTCATTCTCGACCGTGACAGCATCGATTGCGATCCCCTCCGCGTGCATCGCCTCGATGTAGTTCACGAAATACTTCGCGAACGCTCCGTAATATTCCGGCATTAGTTCGCCGGCCTTCACGTCGTTGTTTGTCTTCATCCACGCCGGAGCCGACCACGGTGATCCCAGGATTTTGATCACCGGCCGAATCGCCAGGATCTCCTTCAGCACTGGAATAACATTAGTGCGGTCTGGTCCCAGGTTGAACTTCGCCATCTCCACATCGGTCTCGCCCGGCGGCAGGTCATCGTACGAATACACGCGCTCATTCATATCGGAAGACCCAATGCTCACGCGCAGGTAGCTGACTCCGATCCCACTGTCACCGGTCGTAAACAATTCCTTCAGCAGGGCAGCCCGTTGCGCGGCGCCCATGCGCATCAGCAGCTGCGCGCTTCCTCCGGTCAGCGCAAAGCCAAAGCCATCGATCGACTGGAAATGCTGCGCATCGTCCACGGCAAGTACCGGCAGCTGACCCGCTTCCGAAGAAAAGTGCAGCGCGGCTGCTTGTGGCGCAACCAGGGCAGTCCTGTCGGGTGTCGTCAGCCACATCCGCACCTCGCGCTCCGACTGCGCATTCGATGACAGGGAACAGAACAGCAGGGCACAACACGAACACAGAAGCAATTTCAGCTTCATTGGGACCTCCGATTACGAACGCCTGGTTTATCAGAAAGATAAGCGACTGCGCGTCGCCACAATTCTCCAACGATAACAGCAGGGCATAACCGCGCCTGTCAACCGCGAATCAAACCGGGACGGAGGAATCGTGGGATAGCTGATCAGGGGGGCGCCGGAAATAACGTGCGAAATCCGCGATCGTTTGGATGTAGCAGTCTATGGTAGTCTGAGCGTAATTACGACGCTCGAGTTCTTCGAGCATCATTTTGCGAAGGTGGGTCATAGGTTAGCTCCTTATGACCCAACTTTATTCCTTCACACACACTGCCGCCACCTGACACGCGAAAGCGTCTGCCGCGAAGCGGCTTCGTTCAAACGGGCTTGTGGGAAGTGGATCTTATGGGGTATGGGGGTCGATCTCTCGCGACCGAAGCCCTGCGACCGGTCTGCCGCCAGTCACACACTTTCGCAGCAAAAGAATTTTTCCGGTTTTGGTGGTTTTTTCGACAAAAAGTGGGATCACAACTCAATCGAAATCGCTGGAACCAGTTCGAAGACCGGTCAAGGAAAACCCTGAGTGGCGACTGCAGTACGGGTGCGCCTAAAGGCAATGCGAGCAACTACGGTCAAAAGGAGTCGAGATGCCTGCCGGTTTTGAAGATCACCTAGTGTGTTCTGATCCGTTATGAAAATTCTCTACTGTACATGATTCTTCAACCGCTTACCAGTCGACGCCTATGATCCGTTCTGATCGGTTTCAACCCGTTCTGAACATAGAACTATCACGTTTTCATCACAGCGGCTCCCAAATCGCCAGCGGAGTGACATGGAATCAAGTTCGCTACTGAGTCATCGGCTCTTGATTATGGGACCAACTGTGAATTTATTGAACCGTGATGGTCTTGGTTGATTTTTTTCGGGGAGCCGCGCGGCCTGGCGCTCGCGTCCGGCCGCGTACCGGGCGCAGCGACTCGATGTGGCCGCTCACCCTTCTTTGGCCGGATTGCATCGTCCGGGGATCCTGCGAATTCTTTGTTAAAACGACGTAACCCTCGTATGCCGCGATCAGGAACGTAGCCGTTTCATTCGCGTTTACATCGCTCCTTACCATCCCACGTTTCTGTCCTTCACGCAGTGCCTCCGCGATTGCATCGTGCCAGTCCCTGAAAAGTTTCGCCGTCCTTCTGCGGAAACCCTCATCAAGACCTGACATCTCTTGAGACAAGTTAAGCAAGGGGCAGCTACGCCGAACGTCTTCTCTTTTCAGCGATTCGGACTGAACAATGCGGATCAGAACGTCGATGGGGTTCTTGGCGTTCCGTAAAGGCTGCACCCACTTTTGGTGAAGGTCACTTGCCATGACTTCGTCCACTACCGCGTAGCCGAGGGCTTCCTTATTATCGAAGTGGTAATACAACGCGCCCTTAGTCACGCCTGCTTTGGCCAGAATGGCATCCAGGTCGGCGCTTCGAAATCCTGAGCGGTGCATCTCCCGGAAGGCGGCCTGCAACAGGAGCCCGCGTGTGCGCTCTGAATTCCGCGGCGTTGCTCGGCTGTGTCGCGATCGTTTTCTAACAGCGGACATCCTAGCCAGTATGCCTCTTCAGGCGGGAGGTGTCGAGCCGAGCGTTTTCACGTTCCGCCCCGAGGGGAATCAGTTTGTTCAGGTCATACATGACGCCGTTCTCCCACAGAAACTCGGCGGGAACATCCATAATTAAGATTGTTCGTTAGACAGCCTACGATCTGACTCTTTGAGTTAATGCTATATGCGAAACTGTGCTTGTGGCCCATCAGCGCACATGCTCAGCGCCTCGTGGTGCCGTTTCTGAGATAAGAAAACAGGGAGGGCAAAGGTGCCCTCCCTTGGCAAGGAATTCCAGCAATCCTCGAACTCGCGAATAATCTGGGGCGCCAGTCCAGAATTAAGGTTGCAATGGAAGCGTGGTTGGATCCGCTTTCCGCATGAATTGGCCGGGCGCGAATCTCCGCAAAAGCTGATTGCCGACATTCGCCGGCAAAGTGGTTCTCGGGTGGATACGGGCGGCATCTGCCATTGACATGCCTATGCTTTGGTGTACAGGGGTTGCCAGAAATGCGTGGATGTTGCCAGCGTCCGGCCCGGTGAGCACCGTTGCCATGCCCGAGATTTGTCCGCGCGCGTTGATTTTGTTACCCATGGTTGCGTAGAGGTTGGAACTGGCGGGAAGCAGCGTGTTGAGGTCGGTCATCGTGCCGTTCTGGTAGATAAAGGCATGCGACCAGTTCAGTTTGGAGTCCCAGGTGCTTCCTACCACGATTTGGCCGTTGGGGCTAATGCCGCTGGCCAGGGAGCCAAAATCTCCCGGCAGAGTCTTGAGGTCGATGATTTCGTTGGGGTTCGGCCAAAGAGCGGCATAGTCGGTTGCGCCGTCAGGTCGAAGGACTTCCCCAACCATTTGGCCCTGGTCGTTAATGGCCCAGGCCAGACTAAGACCCTCAACTCCCAGGTCAGGAAGCGGGGTGGGAGTGCCGTTATTCCACACAACGGCATGATTCGCTAAGGTGCAGGTTCCCGAGTAGCCTACAGCTTGGCCTTGATCGTTGATGCCGAATGCGATCGAGTCTGGATCGCCACTCAGCGGAGAAAGAGCTTTGGGGTTAGTGTTCGGGTTTCCGTTTTCCCAGAACGCCCCCAGGTCAATCCGATTATTAGTCGTGCCCGGCGGGCATGTAGAGTCCACGTCACCGTTTTCCGCAAATCCTGCGATTTGTCCACTGAGATTGATCCCGCTCGCCTGCCCGTTATTCCCGCCGAGCGTCCGCAGAGCGCTCATGTGGAAGACTTGCCAAATAAACGGGCTACACGTAAGGTGTGTACCGAAGCCGCAAACGTCTTCGCCGTTCGGGTCTGGGACAGCCGTTTCGGAATAACCCACGATCTGCCCCCAGTCGTTGATCTGGCCCCAGTTCATCCAAGTGTTCTCGCCTCCGAGCGTGCCCAGGTCGAACTTGAATCCGTCGATGCCCAGCACGCCGCGTCCGTTTAGAAGTGTCCCGAGTTGGCTATCCTGTTCACCCGGGGGCAAGGTCCCAGACATGATGAACGTCCAGCCCTCATCATTGACGGACATGGCACAACCGAGATTATTGTCACTGTGCAGAACGCCCAAATCCGTAACTTTGTAGCTCGCTTGAGCGACTGCATTGCTGAAGCAAGCCAGAACAATCGTCGCAACCGGTATCCAGAAATTCCGCAACCGTCTTACTGCGCTCATATCTTCTCCTTTTCGTTCGAGCAAAGTATCCGTGCCGAGATGAGTGGCGACTCATGCCGCGTACCCTCGGCGCGGTCCAATCCTAGGGGCCGCAGCCTTTTAATTCAGGGCTAGATCGTGCACGCTGATGTCCACATGCGGGGGCAAATCTGCAAAATGATGTGAGCTTGTTGAATTCGGGTACACCGCTAACAAAAAAAGGGACGACACGGCGGATTTTCCCAAGAGACGACAGCGCGTCATGCGTCGATTTATATGGGTATCAGTAGGAGTGCCTTGATCGTGCTATGAGTTTTCGTAGTGAACAAATTGCAGGGGAAAATATGATGCGAGATATCTATCTGACGGTTGCATCAATAATACCGACTGGTATGTATGTTATGGCTAATTGAAATGTGGAGAGGTACTGCGAGGATTCATTACTGGCGAAAACTGTAAGTTGCCGCGACGGTGACCGGACCTCCGGCCACAAATTACCCCTGGTTTCGAGCCATCATGGTCACTGGCATGCCAGCACGCAGCGTTCAACGCGCACTGGCTGAGTTCAGCTTCGATATCAGGGCTGGCTGCTCAAGCCGGCAGAGAAGCAACCATAGCCGGCAAGGGAGACACCTGGCGATTGAAAACATCGGCCCATTCTCTCGCATTGCGGAGTGTCGCTACCTCGCTGGGGCCGCCCCGTTCCATTTCGTATCAGGGCACAATTTCGGCTTGTTTCAGATCAACCTTTGCAAAGAACTTCCGTATATCATCAAGCAGGAGATCGGGTTGTTCCAGAGCGGCGAAGTGCCCGCCCTTGGGCATTTCAGTTTTTTGTATTACGTTGTATGTTTGAGTAGTCCAGCGAAACGGAGGGACAGCTACCTCCCTCGGAAAATCCGCGTACGCCACGGGAGTCTCCAGGCGTGGCGTCGGCGCCACTTCCTCTTCGGTGAGCCGGTTCTCGCGATAGATTCGCATGGCGGAGCCCACCGTGTCTGTAACCCAGTAGAGAGTGACGTTGGTCAGAAATGTGTCGCGGTCCACAGCCGTAAGAAAATCGCCGTTGTTGTCCGTAAGCAATTGAAATTTGCCTATCATTCCGGGCCAACCACCCAACCGGAGAGTCAGTCAGGGCGTAGGCAAGAGTCTGCGGCTCAGCGGCCTGGAGGAAAAAAAAACTGCTCTCTGGCCGGTTAAAGTACGCATACCGTTTCCGCTCCGCATCGCTCATTTGGCAACTGCTTCCGGGTTCGGCGGGTCTGCGGTAATGAGGTTCAGATGAAGCCCGATCACGTGCGCGGGCGCTTGGTAGGCCATGTCGCGGGCTATTAACGAACCCCAGTCGCCGCCCTGGATACCGTACCTGGAATAGCCCAAACGATCCATCAGAACGATCAGAGCCTTCGCCATCCGCCGTGGGCCCCAGCCCCGAGTTGTGGTTGGTCCGGAGAACCCAAATCCAGGAAGCGAAGGAACGATGACGTCGAATGCCGGACTATGGCTGTCCTTGGGATTGGTAAGCGGCTCGATCAATGCGAGAAATTCAAGAGTCGAACCGGGCCAGCCGTGGATCAACAGCAGCGGTATTGCGTCGGGACGGGCGAGCGTTGACGGATAAAATAAATCTGCTGTCCATCAATTTCCGTGGTGAACTGATCAAAGCGGTTGATCTTCGCTTCTTGCGTGCGCCAGTCGTAGTGGTTCTGCCAATAATCCGCCAACTCTCGCACCTTCTTGATGTCGGCGCCGTACTCCCAGGTCGTGCCCGGAAGTTGATCAGGCCATTTGGTTTCCGCCAAGCGGCGTCGAAGATCAACGAGAACCTGGTCCGGAACATTCATTTTGAACCGGTGCACTGTGGCAGGCTCAGGCTTCGCCAGCGACCGCGTTTGCCCGAGTGCAATTGAGGTCAGCAAAAGCAAAGCGGCAAGCAGAAGGTTCCTGCATCGCAAAACTCTTCCCTCCAGTCTCTCGAACGCAGTTTTCATCATTTGACTTCAGCCAAACCCGGGACGTCAGTGAGCCTCCGCCGGCGTTCCGTCCGACCACTTGCTTACCGGAACGTCAATTGTGGTATAGCGGCCTATTTTTTCTTCGTGCGCGTCCAACGGGACGTCATCCCCCAAGTCGGATCCCAAGGCTTTAGGGTCGATTTCGGGGACAAAAAACATCACGTGGGGAAGCCAGGGTCCTTTGATGCCGGCATTCAAATACCCTTGCTTTGACAGCATGTAGGACACCGAACCGGGCTCGGGCGTGGGTAACTCACCTTTCGCGATGCCGTCTATTATGGCGTCCTCTATCTGAGTGTTCGAACGTCCGGCAATCGCCAGTTCGGTCTTCTTGAGGTAGATCGGAAGAAAAGACCGCGCACCCGGAGCGCTCAGGCAGATCGGACCGTGTATCTTTGGATCCCAAAAAGCCGGATCGTTTTTCGGTAAATCCCATGATCGTCCCACCGCGCATACGAAACCGTTCTTCCCCTCCACGGCTGTTTCATAGCCATGCCTTCCGAGGACCATAACCGTGGCGTCCTTGGCAACGGATGGCGGAGCCGCGCTGCGGGCCATCGCAATCTCCGCCTCGCGGTCCATCAGATATGGATCGATTGAGGCCATGGTGGACGGCGCTTTGTTGTCCTGCGCCTGCGCGTGCCGGGCAACCATGAGGGCAAACATCACAACGAAAACTTGGGCGGCAACTGCGGTGAATTTTTGGCCGTTCATAACTTCCTCCTTAGTTGGCATGATCGTAACTAGTAACTATCTCATTCGTCATGGTGCAGTCCTCAGTTGAGCGGTGCCGGCGATCCGTCCGACCACGCGCCTGTAAGCATCATGAATGTATTGATCGGTTCCGGGTCGTTCTTGGCCCGTGGATCGATAACAATGGGAGACTTATCCATGTTCGCACCCCATTCCGCCGGGTTGATGTGCGGGGTGTAAAACATCATATGAGCCATGTTGTGGGCCCCATCCTGAGTAATGCCTTGATCGGTGAGGTAGGCCTGCTTCGACATCATGTAGCACATCGCGCCCGGCTCCAGAGCCGGCAGTTCCTTCTTGTCCACCGCGGCCTTCATGGCCTCCTTGATTTCGTCCTTCGATTTTCCCGCCAATGCTAGTTTGGTCCTCATATAAGTGATGGGCAGGATGGTTCGCGCCGCCTGCGGGTTGTAGCAAATCGAACCGCGTTTCTTGGGGTTCCAAAACTCCACATCCGCGAATGGGCTCGTCCATGCCCGTTCGACGATGCAGACAAACCCGTTTTTGCCTTCGGCTCCGATCTCAAAGCCGTGCGGCCCAAGGACCATTACAGTTGCATCCTGGGAAATGGACGGCGGGGCCGCGGTCCGTGCCAGAGCAATCTCAGCGTTTCGATCCGCTATCAGGTACTGGTCGAGCGGGGCCATGCTGGGATACATAGTTTTCGTGTCTTGTGCTTGTGCTTGCCGGGCAGCACCCGGCGCAAGTGCCAGCACAAAGGATCCCAATACGATCATCTTGACTGTCTTTCGTTTCATTTGGTTCTCTCCTTGAATATGATGCAGATCTAAAGTTTGATGAGCTCGACCACAGCGTCGGGTAACCCGTTCGCAACCGAGTACCGCTTCTGAAGTGCCGGCGGCTTTAATCGATCCTGAGGGCATTGGGGTGCTTCACTCGGATTTGAGGCACGGCCTCCATCAGTAAATCGAACGGCAAACCTCGAAATCGACACCCCTGACCAACAATATTTAGAACATTTACAATCGAGTATAGTTACCGATGCCCCCTGGCGGAATCGCCCCTGTTAGCAAACTACACATTCCTAACGCCGAAATTCTTGATCCAGCGAACCAATATTTATGTGGATGCGAATGGGCAGATTTTGAAGGGTTTTCTAACACACCATGGAATGCAAATCTATCCCATCCGTGGACGTCTCGCAAAATCTGGTCTTTGAGGAACTTCGGAGTGGAGCTTCTGCCGGCATTGTTCCTTTTACTTGCCTATACTCAACTCGCTTATGGGGTATGGGATCGATTTTTCGCGATCGAGCCGTGCGACCGATCTGCCGCCACTTGCGCACTTTCGCGGCAAAAGATTTTTTAGTTGTTTTGCCGGTTTTTTCGAAAAAAGTGGGATCGGCCTGATGCGGACGGCGCCGACGGCATCACACAAGGCGGCGCAGGCCCCGACGAGTTCCGAACCGCTCCCCTGTGGGGCGTCGGACAGCGCGTTTTCTTTCTCCACGATGGAAGGACGTCCGACCTGGTAGAGGCCATCAGAGCCCACCGGCGCCCTGGCAGTGAGGCAAATAAGGTCGTCGAACACTTTAATAAGCTGAGCACGCAGCAGCAACAGGAAATTATCGATTTCCTGCGGTCGCTCTAGTGAGAAGAGCCGCTCACCGTCCGGTCGTCTGCTCAACCCATTTCGGATACCGAGCCCCTTCGATCTTGATGGTTGAGGAGGCACTTTCGATGGCACGGAGATCTTCAGCTGTAAGGTCGACGTTCGCCGCTCCGAGATTTTCTTCAAGGCGATGCAGCTTGGTTGTGCCTGGAATCGGAACGATCCACGGCTTCTTGGCAAGCAGCCAAGCAAGCGCGAGCTGAGCAGGTGTCACCTTCCTCTTTTCCGCGAATTTGCTGAGCAGATCAACCAACGCCTGGTTAGCTTTACGGTTCTCCGGGTTAAAGCGTGGGATGGTGTTGCGGAAATCCGTGTTATCGAACTTCGTATCTTCGTTGATCTTGCCTGTCAGAAAACCCTTACCAAGCGGAGCAAATGGAACGAATCCGATCCCGAGTTCTTCAAGCGTCGGCAACACCACTTCTTCCGGCTGCCTCCACCAGAGCGAGTACTCGCTCTGAAGTGCGGTGACCGGCTGAACCGCGTGTGCGCGACGGATCGTCTGCGCTCCTGCTTCAGAAAGGCCGAAGTGCCTAACCTTACCTTGCTGGATGAGCTGCTTCACCGCTCCGGCGACTTCTTCGATCGGCACGTTCAAATCGACACGATGTTGGTAAAACAGATCGATCGCATCCACCTTGAGCCGCTTGAGCGACGCCTCCGCGACCTTCTTGATGTGCTCAGGGCGACTATTTAAGGTGTTCCACTTGCCTCCATCTGCAGGATTCGCCTCCCAGCCGAACTTCGTTGCGATCACCACCTTGTCGCGGAAGGGAGCGAGCGCTTCGCCAACTAGTCCTTCATTCGTGAATGGACCGTACACTTCTGCGGTATCGAAGAATGTGACGCCGCGTTCGACTGCCGCTCGAATCAGCGAGATCCCGTCCTTCTTGTCCATGGCCGGACCTAAGTTAAGTTAAAACTCATTCCCATGCAGCCGAGTCCGATCGCCGATACTTCCAGGTTGCTTTTTCCAAGTTTGCGTTTCTGCATTGTTTCTCCTTCGGGGTGTTTCTCTCATCTCCAAGGCTAAGGTCAAGCGTTGTGGAACCGGTTATCCTGATCCTTCCGATTCATTGCCTATTCCTGTCGCTCCCTACGATTTCGTGCAGATCTATTCCCGATTCAGCGCTATTCTTAATCAACGAAGGAGCAGGTCGTGATACACGCGGGAAATCAGAAGATTACAAACAAAGAGCAGTCTCCACGCGTAGGTGAGTTGAGGGGAGAACTTCGGCGCAAGATTGCCGCTCACACTCCGAACGCAGGAGCCCATGCAACCGCGATACCAGGCCTCACCCTGTACCACCGAACTGCACCGAGTCCTTGCTATCCCGCGATGTATGAGCCCAGCCTCAACGTCTTCGTTCAAGGGCGGAAGCGCATAACCTTTGCCGGAATGACTTACCTATGCGACGAATCGACATTCCTCCTGAGCTCCATTGACGTGCCAGTCGTCAGCCAAATCGTCGCAGCAAGCGAGGACGTGCCCTTGCTGTCGTTGCTGCTAAAACTCGATATGGCAGTAGTCCGGGAAATTCTCAGCCATGAGGAGTTCCATGCATCTGATGGTTCATCCCCAGCTCGTGGCATCGCGATTGGGAAAACGACCGTCGATCTGCTGCAGCCCTTTTGTCGGCTTTTGGACCTTCTTGACGCTTCCGAGGACATACCGTTCCTTAGCAATCTGATCCAGCGTGAGATCGTGTATCGCTTGCTTCAAGGACCTCAAGGAGAGCGGTTGCGCGCGATCGCCACGCTGGGCGATCAGAGTCACAGAACAGCGAAAGCCATCGCTTGGCTTAGGGCCAATTACACGAGACCTTTGCGTGTAGAGAAACTTGCGGAAATTGCACGCATGGGAATGTCAACCCTTCATCATCACCCTATCCGTCGTAGGCGTGGACCGAAACATTCCCAAGCAGGTGGGCGATTCCTCTCGAAATTACGAGGGCGGGCACCCAAATAGCCGATGCAGGAGTGATGGTGGAGATAGGGACGCGATTCCGCACGCCGTTGTGTTGCTTCGCCGGGCACGCAGCCGCGATTCTTCGAAAAACGGGCGTGATAATCCGTCGATAAGGAGGGCGAGTCTCAGCGGTAGCCCGCCTCAGGTCCCCACGGGCAGAAGGCGAAAGGCTTCCCGCCAACTGGCAATCTGTTCCAGAGAAGCCGCCAAACGCAGCATCACGCTGCGAGCGTGATGAACCAGCCGTCCCGCCGTATTGAAAATCAGGAAACGTAACCGCTTCGGACGCGCGCGTAACAGCTCGGCGGGCAACGCCAGCCGCTTCAATGCCGTCAGCACATTATGACTAATCACCGCCAGCCGCAGCCAGGCAGCATTCGCCCCGAAGTATTTGCACGGCATCACTCCGCCAGCTAGTTCGTTTTTCACCACGTCATGCACGCCTTCAATGGTTCCTGCTTTCTCACGGTGCCACTGAATCAACCGACCCGGCTTCCATTCCCACAGGTTACTCACCAGGGCAAAATGTTTTACCTTGCTGCCGTCGGCAAACAATTCTTCCTGCCGAACCGGATGCAATGGCCACATAGCGCAACGGCTGCGTGCCTTTGTGCTCCGACTTTTCCCCCGGTACAAAGTCAATCTCGGCGCACTCCCGGATCTCTTTGGCGTGCGCCTCCCCGTAGACTTCCCACTGTCCCTCGGGCACTTGCAAGATCGCCTTGTGCAACGCCTCGCTCATGCGCGCACTCATGGCGAAACCAATGAATCCCTGCGGTCCATCCGCTCGCTGCTCGTCCCGTAGCCACTCGACGAGATTGCTTTCATGACAAGCCGAATCCCCGCGAAAATAATAGGTCTGTACCGTCTGGGGTAAGGCGGCGAAGGCCCGTTTCGCCACCGTCAGCGGTGCCATCATCGCCGCACATTGCCATCCCGAAATTCATCCGCCACAACCACGTCCATCTCCGCCCACACCGCCAACATGGGCTGATAGCCGCGCTCGCCTTGGTAGCTTCGCAAGGCTTGCTCTTTGCGGCTCTCAATGATGGTGGCATCCTGATCGACGGTAGCGATGCCTTGCTCCGGACAACGTCGCCCCAGCTCCTGCACCAGTTCCCGATTGACTTCCCCCAGCCCCCTCAGCGCGTCATTCTCCTCCGAATAAAAGCAATTTGCTCCGCTCCCCGTCGCTGCTTGGCTTCCTCCATCTTCTCCACCGCATGAAACTGGTAGAGAAATTGACGAGCCGCTTCCGGAGAAGGAATCTCGTGCCCCAGCATCTCCTTCAGCCCTCCATCCCCGCGCAAATGCTGAAATCTTCCAGACATTCCCCACCCAGCGCATTGAGCACCACAAAGCTTTCCACCATCGTAGCTTCGTCGTAGCCTCGCTCCCGCTGCTTGATATGCACCTGTCGCTGTGCTGGCCCAGCCCAACGAGCGCAACGCTTGCACCGCCAACGCCGCGCCGCCCCATGCCGTCAACCTCTCGCTCAGGTTCGGATCAATTTCAACAACAGAGGAGATTCGTAGAAGTCTTGGGATTTATCACGCCTTCATCCTATAACTCACCTCCATAAAAATAATCGCGCCTGTATCTCGGAGAAAACCCTAAACATCACAGCCCACGCACCTCTAATCAGTTGTGCGCCTTGCTCCAAATTATCGACGTCATATTCCGCTCGTTGACGGCGATGAGCCCACTTCAATACCAGAAACAGCTTCGATTAGTTGCCGCGCGAGAACGAATGCTCGTTGAAGGGCTCGATGCCGCGAGTGCGGCGTTCGAAGTCGGCTATGAGAGTGCGAGTCAGTTCAACCGCGAGTACAAGCGCTTCTTCGGTCAACCGCCGATGCGGGACATCAAAGTGCGTCGGCTGGCCGGCTCCGCAATGGTCAGCGACTAACAACCCTGCAGATCATTTTGTCCAGATGGTCGGCAAACCTTACCTTACGGGGTTAAACACCCAAGATATTCGAGTCGGCCGCGTGCCTATCAATCTTGGCTGAATCAAAGCCAACAATCACTGCGCCGTCAATGACAATCACAGGAGTGGTCATGTAGCCAAGTTTTCTTGAGATCGGCCAGGGCGCCGTGGAGGGAAACTTGTTGTACAGAACATTCTAAACACAAGAAAACCGCCCGGAGCTACGCTGCGCTACGACGGGCGGCTTACTACCCCCTCAGCTTGCCTCCGCATTGTACCTGCTCGACCTCAGTCGAGGTGGCGAAGGTCTTGTAGTCGCGATGAAGACTCCGGCCGAATCAAGTGCTTGGATGTGATCGCATAAGTCGAGCAATTTACCGGATTCGCGTCATCTCAATGAGATATTCCTCGACACCCTTTAGGTTTTTCGATTTTGCGTTCACGATTCTCTCAAGGCATATGCCATCTGCCGCAAGTCTTACGACACGAAGCTCGATCCTCGAATCAGTTTTCGAATGTCTCTTTAGGCGTTCGCTCAGCCAGTTATCCCAAACCCATCCGACCTGATCTTTAGAGGCCATCAGACTCAAGAGCGCGCCCCAAATTTTACGTTCAGCTGCAGCTTCGGAGAATGCGGCCCTAATGTATGCACGAGTAAAGCATCCGTCGGAATTCTCTTCCTCCGCCATCAGTCGGTCAAACTGCTTGTCCAATCTGGTCAATAGCATCTGCATCAGCTCCGTCACTAACGTCTCTTTGCTATCGAAGTGATTAAAGAAAGCCCCACCGAGAAGTCAATCTCACCAAGAGAGTCCAAACGCCGCATGGGGCGCGGTATTGCCGCGTTGTGCTCTCTGCGAATGGACGTGTGAAGCCCGACCTTGTGATCGTGAATGACAACGAAGAACGGCACCCCGAAGGTGCGTACTATCTGGAATGGCGCGACGGCAGGAAGCGTGTCCGGGTTTCAGTGGGCAAGGATGCTGCTGACGCCGCCGCACGACGGCTACGCAAGGAAGCCGAGTTGAACGCCGTCAACAATGGTGTGGAGCTGGCCCCTGCTGCGGGCCAGAATGGACACAAATCGCTTGCCGGGGCAATCGCCGAGTACCTGGACGAAACCAAGCTCACGAAAAAGCCCAAGACCCACGCTGCATACAACACTGCCCTGAACTACTTCACGGAATCCTGCCCCAAGCTCTACGTGAAAGACATCGAACGAAGTGATCTGCTTAAGTTCTCGGCCTTCCTACGCGACGAAAAGGAACTGCATCCGCGCACCTGTTGGAACAAGTTCTCGAATGTTATGTCCTTCCTGAAGGCACAAGGGGTTCGCGGTTTGGTCGGTAAGAACGATTGGCCGCGCTACGTGGAAGACGAGCCCGAGGTGTACGAGCGGGAGGACCTGGACAAGCTCTTTGCGGCCTGTGACCAACAGGAGAAGCTGTGGTTCGAGTTCTTCCTGATGACCGGGATGCGTGAGCAGGAAGTGATGCACTGCTCATGGGATGACATCAACCTGACACGCGGCACCGTGACGGTGCGGTACAAGCCGGAGTACGGTTTCAGCCCGAAGAACTACCGCGAGCGTGAGATTCCAATTCCCGCGAGGCTGGGAAAGGAATTGAAGGCTCTGAAGATGAGATCTAACTAGCCAAGGACTTCGCCCTTGATATCCCGTTGAATTCCAACGGATGCAGCAACTTGACGTTACAACGAGAACAAAATTCTCGTTGTAACGTGCATAATCGACAAAAGCTGCGGCCTCGTTTTTCCAACTTCGGGTTGCAATCCTAAGCAGAATTTCCTGGACGATCTGAAGGCATGTGCCGAGCGTGCGAAGCTCAAGAAGGCAGACTTCTGGCTGCACAAGTTTCGTGCTACGTTCGCAACCTGGAGCCTGTGGGCCGGGGTTGATTTGCGCACCGTGCAGCAGTGGCTCGGACACTCGGACATGGAAAGTACGATGCGCTACCTCAAGCCATCACGGAGCCAGCAGGTGCGGGAGAAGGTGAATGAGATTTTTGCGTAGCCATGCCCGGCGGATTTTGAGTTCACGGGTGAGTTCTGAACCGTTATGAAAACTCTCTACTCTACATGATTCGTCAGCCTGTTACCAGCAACTCGATTTGCTTCGTTCTGATCCAATCTGCACGGTTGTGAACATAGAACTACTACAGTTTTACTACAGTGACGGTAGGGGTGAAGGCTCAATTTTTCTCTTTTCTCTACGCGCCTTGAGTAACTGCGATGGAATCGGTGTGAGAGACAGAAGACATACGTCGGCCAGAGAATGGCATTTTACCTTGAGGGGAAAGATAAGGTTAGCACGATACTTCCCCCAAGGAGGCAACTAAATGAGTTACGAGGTCAAATATATCGGATGGACGTGCACAAGGAAGCCATGTGATCGCCGTCCTGAATGAGCGGGAAGGTGGTGATGGAGTCCGTCATCGAAACCAAGCCAGCAGCATTCTGCAGTTATCCACGGTTTGCGGGCGAGCTGCATGTGACCTGGGAAGAAGGCACCTGGGCCGCCTGGCTGTATGATCTGCTGCAGCCGCAGGTGCAGCACATTGTGGTCTGCAATCCGCGCCGCAATGCCTTATTAAAGGAGGGCAGCAAGAGCGACAAGGTGGATGCGCGCAAGCTGGCCGACTTGTTACGCACCGGGATGCTACGACCGGTCTACCACGGGGAAAACGGACTACGGACGCTACGCGAGTTGGGCGCAGTTATCAGACCATCAGCAAAGATTTAACCCGCGTGATGAATCGACTGAAGGCGCTGTATCGAGGGTGGGGCATCCCCTGTGCCGGCACCCAGGTTTATGCGGCCCGCGCTCGCGAGGAATGGTTGAGCAAGATTCCGCAAGCCGGCGTGCGCCGCCGCGCGGAGCTACTCTATCAACAACTGGATGGATTGCAGGCCTTGCGGCGAGAGGTGCGACCCGAGTTATTGGCCGAGAGCCGGAAACATAAAGCCGCGAAACTGCTGCGCCAGATCCCCTGCATCGGTCCGATTCGCGCCGCCCGCTTGATCGCGCTGATGCAAACCCCGCACCGGTTCCGCAGCAAGCGGCAACTCTGGACCTACAGCGGGCTGGGCATTGCGACCCACGACAGTGCGCAATTCCGCTTTGTAAACGGACAACTGCAACGCTCCAAGAAACCCCAGCAGATTCGTGGTCTGAATCGAAATCACAACCATGAGATGAAAGAAATCTTCAAGAGTGCGGCCACCCGGGCCAGCTGTGGCATGGGACCGTTCCACGAGTTCTACGCGGGTTTGCTGACCAACGGGATGAAGCCAGAGATGGCGCGTCTGACGCTGGCACGCAAGATCGCGGCCATTACGTTGACACTTTGGAAGAAGGAGGAACGTTTCGACGCCAAACAACTGAAGACGCAAGCAGCTTGAGCATCGTATAGAACCCAGGTGATCTCCCAAGGTTTTCATGCCTCGGTGGTAGCCAATCGGTTCGTGCGAAGCTCGGGTTCGAGGGAGAGTATCCATTCACTCATTCAGGCACTCTGGTGCGGTAGTCCAGCACCGAGTCTCCGAGTCAATCCTATGCCCCCTCGGATAACCCAAAAAAGCTATAGGCCTCGAGCCTCAGATAGGATCTTGGTTGGCACTTAAGCCAACGCTTAGCTTGCGTAGCTTTGGAACCGAACGGCGTCGAGCGCCACTGACTTCATGAAACCGTCGAGTGGGGACCAGCAAGTGGGGTTGGCATCGCCGCGGGCAAGTGCGGCGAGCCAAAGCGAAAAAACCAATAACCCCTCTAAGGATGTGGTGAGGAATGAGGTGGGGCTGGATGTAAGTCACCACACCCGCATCTCCCGGAGGGGCGGGGAGAAGCTTTTTCTCTTGACATCCTCTTTCATAGGATCTGCACGGTTGTGAACATAGAACTACTACAGTTTTACTACAGTGACGGTAGGGGTGAAGGCTCAATTATGAAAGAGCGCCCTGCTAAGCGGCGAAGGGCGCCGCCTCCGCTGCGCTACGCTGTGCAGGGCTTCGCTCCGCTACGGCGGCGCTTGGGAGTAACTGCGATGGCGAATCGGGTGTGAGAGGACCACAGAAGGACATAGGCAAGTCGGCCAGAGAATGGCATTTTGACCCTGAGGGGAAGGATAAGTGGTTAGCACGGATACTTTCCCCCCAAGGAGGCAACTCAAATGAGTTACGAGGTCAAATATATCGGAATGGACGTGCACAAGGAAGCCATTGTGATCGCCGTCCTGAATGAGGGCGGGAAGCTGGTGATGGAGTCCGTCATCGAAACCAAGGCCAGCAGCATTCTGCAGTTTATCCACGGTTTGCGGGGCGAGCTGCATGTGACCTGGGAAGAAGGCACCTGGGCCGCCTGGCTGTATGATCTGCTGCAGCCGCAGTTGCAGCACATTGTGGTCTGCAATCCGCGCCGCAATGCCTTGTTAAAGGAGGGTAGTAAGAGCGACAAGGTGGATGCGCGCAAGCTGCCGACTTGTTACGCACCGGGATGCTGCGACCGGTCTACCACGGGGAAAACGGACTACGGACGCTACGCGAGTTGGGCGCAGTTATCAGACCATCAGCAAAGATTTGACCCGCGTGATGAATCGACTGAAGGCGCTGTATCGAGGGTGGGGCATCCCCTGTGCAGGCACCCAGGTTTATGCGGCCCGCGCTCGCGAGGAATGGTTGAGCAAGATTCCGCAAGCCGGCGTGCGCCGCCGCGCGGAGCTACTCTATCAACAACTGGATGGATTGCAGGCCTTGCGGCGAGAGGTGCGACCCGAGTTTTTGGCCGAGAGCCGGAAACATAAAGCCGCGAAACTGCTGCGCCAGATCCCTTGCATCGGTCCGATTCGCGCCGCCCGCTTGATCGCACTGATGCAAACCCCGCACCGGTTCCGCAGCAAGCGGCAACTCTGGACCTACAGCGGGCTGGGCATTGCGACCCACGACAGTGCGCAATTCCGCTTTGTAAACGGACAACTGCAACGCTCCAAGAAACCCCAGCAGATTCGTGGTCTGAATCGAAATCACAACCATGAGATGAAAGAAATCTTCAAGAGTGCGGCCACCCGGGCCAGCTGTGGCATGGGACCGTTCCACGAGTTTTACGCGGGTTTGCTGACCAACGGGATGAGGCCGGAGATGGCGCGTCTGACGCTGGCACGCAAGATCGCGGCCATTACGTTGACACTTTGGAAGAAGGAGGAACGTTTCGACGCAAAACAACTGAAAACGCAAGCAGCTTGAGCATCGTATAGAACCCAGGTGATCTCCCAAGGTTTTCATGCCTCGGTGGTAGCCAATCGGTTCGTGCGAAGCTCGGGTTCGAGGGAGAGTATCCATTCACTCATTCAGGCACTCTGGGTGCGGTAGTCCAGCACCGAGTCTCCGAGTCAATCCTATGCCCCCTCGGATAACCCAAAAAAGCTATAGGCCTCGAGCCTCAGATAGGATCGTAACAGTTCAGGTACCTACTTGCTTAGTGCTGGACAAATCAGGACCGATTAGCAAAGCTATGGTGGATGAGTGCGAGAATTGGGCGACGAATTGCAGGCATAGGTGGCCGTGCTAGCGCTGGTCTATTCTCGCATAAGCCTCGCCACCCGGAATCCAATCCTGAGCGGCAGCAACGGGAGTTGGAACGTTTACGCGAAGAGGTAAAAGAGCGAGACGAAAGAATCGCCGAGCTGCAAAAGCAGATTGGTGAGAAAGAAAAGCAGATTGGTGAGAAAGAAAAACAGATTGGTGAGAAAGAAAAACAGATTGGTGAGAAAGAAAAGCAGATTGGTGAGAAAGAAAAACAGATTGGTGAGAAAGAAAAACAGATTGCCGATTTGGAGCGGCAATTAGCGCTGCGCAAACAGAACTCCACCAATTCCTCCAAGCCACCGTCTTCCGATGGATTAGCTGGTGAGCAGCGTCTGCGGGCCCGACGCAAGAAGAGCCGACGTAAGCCAGGCGGACAGCCGGGCCACCAGGGAGCGCATCGGTCCTTGGTTCCGGCCGAGAGAGTCAACCAAGTTTGCCCCATCCTACCCGAGCAGTGCCAGGGTTGCGGAGAGGCTCTACCCACGGAGCTCGAACACGCGCAAACGGTGAGTACTCCCCAACGACATCAGGTGACCGAGTTGCCGGCCATGGGCGCACATGTCACTGAATATCAGTTGCATTGCGTAGCCTGTGAGAAGTGTGGCGCGAGCACACGTGCGGTGTTGCCCCGGGAGCTGCAAGGGAACTTCGGACCCCAACTGACGGCACTGGTGGCCTATTTGACGGTGGTTTGTCGCATGCCCCGGCGCGTGGTGGAAGCGCTTCTCGAGCAAGTATTGGGGGTGGAGATGAGTTTGGGAAGTACTCAGAAATGCTGGGAGGAAGCTAGTCAGGCCGTCGCCCTTCCCTGTCAGGAACTGGAAGAGCAATTAAAGGATGAACCGGTGCTGAACGTGGACGAGACCGGCTGGCGTACCAATGGCGATAAACGTTATCTGTGGGCGTTTGTGGCCTGGCGGTTTGTGGTCTATACCGTGGCCAGCCGTGGTAGCGAAGTCTTAGTCCGTTTGCTAGGAGCCACATTCCGCGGGGTGCTGTGCAGCGACCGTTTTAGCGCGTACTTAAAGTATCACTCCGGCAAAGCGCAGTTTTGTTGGGCGCATCTCAAGCGAAATTTACTGGGCATTATGGATCTCACCAAGAACAGCGCGGTAGAGCGATTCTGCCGGGACGCACTGGCGGCACATGCCCGACTCTTTCGCCTCTGGCACAAGTTTCGCGGCGGCCAGATCGATCGCCAGCAACTAATGGTCCGTTCCATCCCCATTCAAAAACGAATCTTCACTCTCGCCGAGCAACACTTAAACAGTTCCCATCGCGAGGTGGGGAACCTTTCTCTCGCTCTGTGGGAGCATAACGAGCGCCTCTTTACTTTTCTCGAACAGGAAGGCGTCGAGCCCACCAACAATAGCGCGGAACGGGCCCTGCGCACCGGTGTGCAATGGAGAAAAATCTGCTTCGGAAATCGTAGCACTACCGGCGAGTTAGCCACGGCTCGACTGCTGACCGTTGCTGAAACCTGTGATCTACAAAAACTCAATATCCTGGCCTATCTCTCGGTGGCCATTGCAGCGCACCGCCGTTATCTGCGAGCCGCTACACTGTTACCGAGCCGAACAGCCTGAACTGTTACATAGGATCTTGGTTGGCACTTAAGCCAACGCTTAGCTTGCGTAGCTTTGGAACCGAACGGCGTCGAGCGCCACTGACTTCATGAAACCGTCGAGTGGGGACCAGCAAGTGGGGTTGGCATCGCCGCGGGCAAGTGCGGCGAGCCAAAGCGAAAAAACCAATAACCCCTCTAAGGATGTGGTGAGGAATGAGGTGGGGCTGGATGTAAGTCACCACACCCGCATCTCCCGGAGGGGCGGGGAGAAGCTTTTTCTCTTGACATCCTCTTTCATAGCGCGGCATAGCCGCAACCAAAACACGTCGGTAAGCTTTCACTATCAGCTGTTGGCAATCGCTTTAGCCAAAAGCCCCATCGTTCGCGCATCCTGAAATCGCATTCGTCTTCCGGAACCGGGCTGAACTCAAGACCTAAGGCGTTCCCCATCTGCGTATCATTAAAGGTTATTCCAAGACCAACAACGATACGGAGGAGAACGCCCATGCATGAGTTTATCGCTAAACACCAGGACAAGATTGCCGGCACACTTTCAGGATTTGACCGCTTGGTATTTCGCGGACATCTGCGCTCCATCGGCCACTCACAAGGCATGATGAGCTATCTCTGGACGAACCAGGTCTACCTCAAGAACTTTGGCGACCATGCCGAGATGGTCACTCAGCGGGTCAAGGAAGCTTCCCTGGCTGCAGCCAAGGCTGGCCAACGCCCGGTGCAGTATCTCAATTCCAGTCAGCTCGACAAAGAGACCATCGCCCGCAACATCCTGGCCCAAGATGGTGTACGCAACGGACTGGTATGCGTGCTCAGCTGCATCGAACCCTGTTGGAAGTTCGAGATCCATCGCAATCGAATGACGAAAAAACTGGAGTTGAAGCTAGGCCCTGGCAAATGCCTGTTCCTCTATCACTACCAGATCCATCCGCTCTTCGGCTTCCTCCATGCTCGCATTCAAACCTGGTTCCCTTTCGCCATGCAAATCTGCCTCAACGGACGGGAATGGCTGGCGCGACAGATGCAAGCCGCGGGTCTCGATTACTTGCAGCAGGACAACTGCTTTCCCTTGATCGCCAACTGGACCAAAGCGCAGCGCTTGATGGATCGTCAGCTCCAAACCAGATGGCCCAAGCTGCTCAACGGCATCGCTCGCCAGCTCAACCCCATTCATGCCGAGATCTTCCGTAAACACCCCATCTCCTATTACTGGTCTACTTACCAGCACGAGTGGGCTCTCGATGTGGTTTTCCACCATGCTGCCGACCTGCGGCACTTCTATCCCCGCTGGGTGAACCATGCCATGACCACTTTTTCCAGCCCTGACGTCATGCGTTTTCTCGGTAAACACATCAACTCCAACGGCCAGCTACACCAGAACTTCTCCGGAGAAGTGGTCAGCGACTTTAAACGCCGCGCCGAGGGAGTACGTATCAAGCACCGCGTCAATGGCAACTCCGTGAAACTTTACGACAAGGCCTATACTCCCAAAGGCTGCGTCCTCCGCGCCGAGGCCACCATCCATAACGCCGACGACTTCCGCGTCTACCGACGCAAGGAGGGAGACCACAAAGGACCCAGCGCCTGGCGTCGACTGCGCCGGGGCATTGCCGACTTACACCGCCGAGCCCAGCTCTCCCACAAAGCCGCAACACGGTATCTGGATGCTTTCGCCACGGTCGACGACACCACCACCCTCGACCAACTGCTCCAGCGGCTGGAACAACCACGGCAATGGCGCGGCCGTCGGGTGCGTGCCCTCCGTCCCTTAGCCGATGACCGGGCACTCCTGTCCGCCATCAACCACGGCGAGTTCGCGATCCATGGCTTCCGCAATCGCGATCTCCGCGCCATCTTCTTCCCCCAGACTACCGACGACAAAAAGGAGCTCCGCCGTCGCTCCGCCTGGATCAGCCGCAAACTTCGCTTGCTGCGGGCCCACGCCCTGATCACCAAAATCGTGGGCACGCACCGCTATCAGCTAACTTCCCACGGTCGCAAGACCATCGTTGCTATCCTCAGCGCTTTACGCTCTACCGTTGCCCAACTCACACCCGTGACAGCTCAACTAACAGCCATGGCCGCATAGACGCCATGAAAAAATCTTTGCAAACGGAAAAGATTTTGAAGGTTAGTAATATAGGATGAGTGAAATCGGGATGTTACGCCAACTACGAGCAACCTCCACTTTCAGATTCGGGCTAGAGACAGGAAGAAATGCTGCTTGAACCTTCACTTGAGTTTTACGGTTTCCGTCCCAAAGACGAACCTCGCAAACGAATCGCAGCTTATTTCGAGCTGGTTATGAGCACAACATCAGCGCCGCTCTCCCCACGTGCCAGGGCGAGTTGGGTACCGTCCGGGGACCAGGCGGCACTGAATATACGTCCGGACTTGAAGTTTGTGATTTGTTTTGCGGGTCCACCATTCAGAGGTTGTCTAAGAAGATTGGAGACCGCATCACGAGTGATGACGAAATCGAGAGCGTGCTCATCGGGGGCCCATGAAAAATCACCGACAGAGGGCGCATCCGCTGAGCTCACCCGGTGCCCGGAATCTGCGTCTATTACAATGGCGACCCAGTGAGGGTGTAACTCAGCGCTCAGGTAAGCGATGAGTTTTCCGTCTGGAGAGATCCGAAATAGGGGGTACAGTAACGCCTGGTTCAATGGAGCGAGCTGGCCGCCTTCAAGCGATACCCGCCAAAGCTCCAAGTCTTTTGATGTATCCAGGTAGGCGATCCACTTGCCCTGGGGCGAGCACTCAGGGAAGGATTCTCCTTTCCCACTGGTTACGCGGGTAGGATTGGAGCCATCGGCTTCCATCTTCCAGACATTGTCTCCCGACCGCAAGGATTCAAAGACGATATGGCGGGTGTCTCCGCAACTTGAGGGATGGCTGTTGTTGTGTTCGTCCCTGGTCAACAGAAGGCGGTCTTGCCCGTTGCGGTCCAAGCGCAGGATTTCGCCTCTGGTGTTCTGTATGACAATCTCGTCGTTGGACAGCCAAGTCACGCTGACCACCGACTCGGAGGTTGTAATCTGCCGAGCCTTGTCGGCAATCCCTCCTGGAGCTATCCACACATCAGACGTATAGTTGGTCTCGATGACCGCGATCATGCCGGCATCTCTCGTAAGGGAGATACAACAAGGGTCATAGTTGGTTAGATCATTGGTGATCCGACTGACCTTTCCACCGGGATAGGAAACAAACCAGAGTTGGCCCCGTAATCCTGTCAGCGGGTCCGCCAGCACCATGACCAGACCTCTTCCATCGGGCATCCATTGCAGCCGTCCAATGAAGCTGGTCGTGGTGTAGATCTCCTTTTCTGCGCCATCGGAGACAGATACGGCCAATACAGAAAAATTGTCCCCCAGGGCCCGGTCGCTAATTGACGCGATGATGGTTTGCCCATCGGGCGACCAGGCGGGCGGGACTAATTCAGTTTGGCCCCATGTGAAAGTCTGCGGGTTTTTTCGGGTGACGAGAACTTTTTCATCCGACCCATCAATATTGGCGGCAACCAGGTAGGACTCGCCTTTGAGAGGATTTCCACGAACGAAGGCCATCCGTTTGCCATCGGGGGCAATGCTGATCGCCGTATCAATGTCGCGAAGCAACTGCCGCGGCGTTCCGCCAAGGACAGGCATTTGGTACAGATAGCCCGTCTCCGGGTGATCAGCGCGGTAAGCCGTAAAATAGATGAAATTGCCATCGTGCGAGAAGGTCAATCCGACAAACTGCATGAGGCCGGCCGTCACGATTTGAACGCCGCTCTCAGCTGCCACCTGGCGTATCCACACGCTCTGTTTCTCCCCTTCCGCCAGCACATAAACAACGTAGCGGCCATCTGGTGAAATAGTGGCATTGATGGCTTTGCCATTCTCCGTGAGCCTGCTGATCCGCATATTCTGCAGGTCCAGTGGCGAGGCGTGGCCACTGGTCCATCTGTACACCGCGAACGCGACCGCCAATGTTGCGAGCAGCAAAAGGGCGGAGCCCGCAGCAATCGCCAAGCTGTGACGTTTGGCCTGGGCGATCAGGATGCGTCCACTCGACGGAATTCCGCTTTGATCTCCGATAGCCGGCTGCGACACTGACATCGCAGCTTGCGGCGGGTGTCCGGAAGAATCGATCTCCCGCTTCAGGCGCTTCAAATCCACGGCCATGTCCGAGACACTCTGGTAGCGCAATCGCCGGTCCTTCTCCAGGGCCTTGTTGACAATCCGCTCCAGTTCGACCGGCGCTTCAGGATTCAGACGTAGTAGCGATACTGGAGCTCGGTGAAGAATGGCGTCAAAGATTACCGCGGTGGTCCCGCCTGTGAACGGGGGCCTGGCAGTGGCCATTTCGTAAAGTACAGCTCCGAAAGAAAAGATATCGGTGCGGGGATCCAGTTCCTCCCCCCGGGCCTGTTCGGGAGACATGTAGGTCACCGTACCCAGCGCTTGCCCAGGGCTCGTCAGATGCTCTTCACTAAGGCTGCTAGTAGCTTGAGCTGAGAGGGAGGATCCGGCGGCCAATTTCCGTGCATGGGTCTTTCTGGCCAGGCCGAAATCAAGTATTTTTATCGCTCCCCGGCGCGTCACGAACAGATTCGCCGGTTTAATGTCGCGATGCACAATGCCCGCCCCATGAGCTTCGTCGAGAGCATCGGCAATCTGGATCGACCACTCAAGGACTTGCTCGACGGAAGGCGGCTTGGCTTGCAGAACATGCCTAAGAGTTTCCCCTTCGAGCAGTTCCATGGCAATGAAGGGCTGGCCTTCATGCTCGCCAATCTGGTAGATAGTGCAGATATTCGGGTGATTCAGCGCCGCGGCGGCACGAGCTTCCCGCTGGAAGCGATCCAGCGCTTGTTGGTCTTCCAACGAATCTGGAGGGAGAAACTTCAAGGCGACGAGGCGACCGAGGTTTGCATCCTCTGCCTTGTAAACGACACCCATGCCGCCGCCGCCCAGTTTCTGCAGCACGCGGTAGTGGCCAACGGTGCGGCCGATCATCTGGGCAAAAGACCTGTCGGCGAGAATGTTAGGTGTTTTGCCGCAGCGCGTCAACGCCTGCGCAAGAAGACAGTTGACGAAACCAGGCCATGACGCTCATTGACCGGCTAATGTGCGCTCATTTTTTCGGTGGGACTAACTCTCTTATCGCACCATTTGTGAAATAGAGCAACCCCACTTTCACCTGGAGTGGGGGCATGTCTGGAACGAGCCGATTTTGCCGAGACTTGTTGCCCAGAAGAGCGTCTTCCCCCTCTTAGCAAAAAGCTCAACTGGGGAGGAGAAACTCAGCTCTCTTTGCGTATCAGTCACTCAGATTGGCCGGTCAAGCGCTCAAAACACCCGAACCTTTGGTGGCAGACTTTTCCGCGAACTATTTCATAAAGTACTTCTCAAACAGATCCTGTGATCTCCTCGCTCCCTCCTCAGTCAACCAGACGGATTTCGCTTTCGTGGCGGGATCAGAGATGTAACCTTTCTGGTGAAGGCGATCGAGCACATCCCAACTGTGACCTTTCCATGCCCTCAATCCCGGCTTGTCTTTGAATGTAGTCAGATACAGTAGAGCTAGTACCGCCTCGTCAACTTTTTCGTCGTCTATTTCCACGCTGCACCCCTATGCTGAAAGGATGGAACGAACTCGGAAAGGAGAACATCCATCTCGTCTCCGACACCATAGCCAAACTCACGACTAATATTCCGAACACGGTCCAGCCTGGTGAGGAGGCCTCTCCGGGCATTGCCTGCCAATGTGTTTGTGATTTTGAGGGATTGCTCGAACATGCGTACCAGTGCATCGAAGTAGCCTGCATCGTCACGGCTCACGTCTTTGGAGAATCCAGCAGCCCGCTCGCAATAGAAAACCATTAGCTCGGCCAGGCCTTCGGGGTCACCAAGCGCCTTCTTGTAGTCGGAGATCGCGTGCTTGGCTTTGCTTACAGAAGTCTCCTGCCGTCGGAAACCGTCGGGCCAGAGCCACCGATCGATGGTTTTCTTATACGGCTCCAGAACGTCCTCTCCCAACCCGAGGCGGGCATGGAGAAAAGCCTGATTTTCCTTATGTACAGCATAGAGATTTTGAACCAAGCTCAACAAGGCTCTGCGATCAAACCCCGCGAGCTTTGCCTTAACATTTGCCCACGTGGGCTTTGATTTCGACTGTCGGTTGGCCATATGCGTCCTTGCATTCTACGCACATGAGCCCATGATGAGCGAGAGGCTTGGCTCGGCAGCTCACCGATTGTCTCGGGTTTGAGTGCAATGGCCTGTTTACAGAAGTTAGGAAATTCTCCACTCGGGTCGGATAACTGCTTACCTACTTATTGCAGCTTCGCGTACTCGGCCTTGGCTTCTTTCAGGATGGGGATGTCTGGGCCGGCGTCTTTCCAGAGGGCGAGGAAATCTTTGTAGGCGGCGAGTGCACGAACGCGGGCGGCATCGGCATCCGCACCCTGAGAAGTTCTCGACTGCAAAGCGTTCGCACGAGCTACTCCGAGATGCGCCAATGCCCCCGTCCAGCAGTTCCAGACGATGCCGCTGTGGTCGAGAATCCTCTGGAACTCGGCGGCGGCTTCTTTGCCCTGTCCCGCTGCCAGGTAGGCCTCGCCCCGAATGTATGTCGGATAAAGGCAGGAACTATTGGCGACGAACGCGATTTGCCCCAACTCGATAGGCGGTGCGGCGGCTTGCAAAGAGTTGAGGGCCTCAGCCGGATTCTTCCGGTTCAGCGCCAATTCTGCTCGAATCGCTGGCAGCCATAGCGACTGCATCTGGGTGTCTAGCGGAAAGCGCTTGTTGAGGTCTTGCGCGAGGGACTCGGCCCGAGCAGCATCGCCCGCCATCGCGAATGCCAGCGCAGTTTCGACCTGCACGCCCTGACTCGTGGGAGCGAGTTTCAAACCCTCTGCCGCTGCCTGCTTGGCTTCCGGAGCGTTGCCGAAGGCGGCTTCCCGGAGAGCAGCATTCTCCTGCCAGATCGCTCCACTTTCCTTGTTGTCTGCGCGGATGGCGGAATCCAAAGACTGCTTGGTTAGTTCATGCGCCTTGCCCAGATGACCTGCGTAGGCCTCGGTATCGGAAGCGAGCGAAAGCCACAAGTGCTCAACCTCGGGCTGGCCCGCGAACCACTGTTGCTGTTCCGCCATGGCCGGCGAATCTGCGTGGAGAAAGGCCAGAGCGTAAAGCGCACTATGGAGTACGGGATCATCCAGTTTTTGTGCCTGCGCTTGGTGGATGATCTGCTGCGCTTCTTCGAGCCGCTGCAAGGCGAGCATGGCGTTGACGAGGTCCGCGTACGTGGCGACATTATCCCCGAGGAGGCGGAGGCTTTCGCGATATTCATCTGCTGCCTTCTCATGTTGCCCCTGTTCGCTGTACACGATGCCTAGATTGCCGTGTGCGCTGAAGTCACGCGGGTAGCTCTCAATCCACTCCCGATATGCTTTTGCAGCTTTCTCGAGTTCCCCGGTGACTTTGTCATAGTAATCGGCGTTAATCGCCACCCTTTCTCGCTCACTGGCATGTTCCCGTAACTCGAATGCCTTGGTGAAGTACTCGCTGGCCCGCTCCGGCTCGAGAAGATCGGAGTAGTCGTTGCCCACCGACCTGTAGCCCAAGGCAAAGTTCGGATCAAGTTCGATGGCGCGTTGGTCGTGAGGCAAGGCTGCGGCAACGCCTTGCTCTCTGGCAGCCTTTACGCCAAGGCTGTATGCTTTGAGGGCTTCCAGAGAGGACGTGGTCGCCTCCGATAAAGGAACATCGAGCTTTTGTACGGTAATGAGTGACTCGCCCAGTTCTCCACGCAGCTTCGATGCCGCCTCGCCCAGCGTGTCCAGCACCTTCTCTTTGGACGCCGCCGTCACCTGCTCGTCGGCCAACGGGTCTCCGCTCTTGCAATTCACGGCCTTTAATTCCAGCACATACTTGCTCCCCAAACTGCCAATCGCTCCGTCAATATAAGCCTTGCTGCCCGCACGCTGGCAAATTTCGCGGGCTAGTTCCGGCGTGAGTTTCGTGTCCGCTGGACGAGTCGTTTGTTGCAGGGTCTTGGCTACTTCCCTGTCGCTGAGTACGTTGAGGAAAGGCGATTGCCGCAGGGAAACGTTGAGCGCCGTCTTCAGCGTGTCGTCGAAAATCGCATCGCCGGTGCTGTTGGAAAAATCGGCGAGAACGATGGTGTCTTTCTCGGTCAGGCGGTGTGTGGTTTGCCGCGTGCGGAAGTAGAGCGCTCCGGCGAGCGCAAACGCGATAAGGACTATGGCGGCGGGAACCAGAACCTTCCATAATTTCCTGCCCGCCACACCAACCTCGGCGACTCTCACAGCGCTCGATGACGGAGACGGAGCAAGCGCAGGGGAGGAGCCGGATGCTGGCGACGGCGGTTGCGCCGCCTGAGAGCCGTTTTCCTGAGCGACCGCCGGGGTGCCGGACCTCGCAGCTATAGCACGTCCTGTCTCTGTATCCCGCTTCAGCCGTTGCAACTCGGCTCGCATCTCGCAAGCATGCTGATAACGGAGGTTGCGGTCCTTCTCTAACGCCCGGTTAATGATGTGTTCAAGTTCGGCGGGAACGTCGGGATTCAGCCGCACGGCAGCCACAGCAGCGCGGTTCAGAATCGCATCGAAGATCGTCGCTGTGCTGTCTCCACGGAAGGGTAACTGGCCGGTGGCCATCTCATAGAGAACGGCTCCAAACGAGAACAAATCGGTTCGCGCGTCCAGTTCTTTAGCCCGCGCCTGCTCGGGCGACATGTAAACAACGGTGCCGAGCGTAGAACCGGGGCTCGTGAGATGATCCGCGTCCACCGTCTGCGTGTTCAGAGACGCAATCTTGCTCGAAGAAATGCCTGCCAGACTGACCTTCGCCAATCCAAAGTCCAGAATCTTGGCGTGTCCGCGCTTGGTCACGAAGATGTTGGCGGGTTTGATGTCGCGGTGGACGATGCCTTCGGAGTGAGCAGCATCCAAAGCATCCGCAATCTCGATGGCCAGCGACAGAATCAACTCGGTATCCAGTGGTCGGCCTGCGATCTTATGTTTCAGCGTTACGCCATCCAGAAACTCCATGGCGATGAAGTGCTGACCTTCGCGCTCGTCAATCTCGAAGACCATGCAGATGTTGGGATGGTTCAAAGCAGAGGCAGCCTTGGCTTCGCGCTCAAAGCGGCTGAGTGCTTGCGGGTCTTTGGCCACGTCGTCGGGCAGGAACTTGAGAGCCACAAAGCGACCGAGTTTGACATCCTCAGCTTTGTAGACGACACCCATCCCACCGCCGCCAAGTTTCTCGACGATGCGGTAGTGCGAGATGGTTTGGCCGATCATGGCGCGACGCCATGCTATTGGGGGACGGCAGGGCAAGTCAATGACGGCTAACGGCTTGAGCGATTAATGTGAGGTCAATTGGTGGAACATCGCGGTTATACTCAAAACCCCCAGCAATGACCAGCATGGGTCTGTCAGCGTGCTCGATGGCCTTGCGGAGGATGAGGAAAATTTCGGCTTATTTCGCGTTCACATCCACCTGGAAGATTCCGAATGTATTCCCCTCGGCATCGACGAAATAGCCCTGCCAGCATGTCTTTGGGACCGCGAATTTGGGCAATGCCACAACGCCCCCGAGTTGTTCGATTATCTTTGCCGTCTCATCAAAGTCCTCCACTTCCAGAGAACAGACAAAGGCATTCGTGCCGCACTAGTTTGGTGGAGTTTTTGCGGGGCGCTTCAGCAATCCGCCCCGTGACCCTCCGGTGTCAATCCGCCAGTAAGGAACCCAGAGGCCTTTCACTTCGTCGAACTTCCAAACGAAAACATGTGCGTAGAAACTGATTGCGCGAGCAGGATCGTCGGCCTGTATTTCAAAATAGATGTGCCCTTGTGTTGCGTTGTTGTCTCAGGACTTAAGCTGTTCCAGTCTCAAACTCCCGCATGTATAGAAACATTGGCAAGCCGAGCGAGACCCCAACCAGGAGTACGGCCAACACTGGAAGCCACCGCTGGCGAATGCTCAGCCGGGCGCTGTCCACTGGCATGAACACGATCAGGACGACGGCGGAAACCAATACATCCATCCCAAAGAAAGCGCTGATCCGGTTCACGAACAGGTCGCGGACAAAGAGCGGAAGATTTAGCCCGTGTTGCACCACCCACGGAACGAATTGCGAGTACGGAAGCAACGCCCCGACGAAACAAAGCGCAAGGTAAATCGTTTTCACCGGAATCTCCTTTTTGGCTCAAAAACGGGAGTTGTTGTACACCTGACATGACCGGTGATTTTTTGTACAAGTGGAATGAGAGAGAATCCACTTGGAGGAAAAGCTGGCCATGCTGATCAAGAGGTACAAACCAGAGCAGATCGTGACGATGCTGCGGCAGATCGAAGTGAGCGTCGCGAACGGTAAACAGCATTCGGTGAATCGGGAACCCACCAGCACAGACGCCGTAGTCAAACGGGTTCTGAAAACGTCACTTAGACAGGGCTGCCAATGTTTCCGCGAGTACCAGAGTTCCTCGAACGATGCCTTCCGGCGCCGCGTACTCGTCAGGCCGGTGGCTGTATCCGTTGCGGCAGGGGATGAACAACATCGCGACCGGAGCGATGCGTGCGATGAAAAGCGAGTCATGATAAGCACGACTGACCATCGGAAGAAAGTTCAGTTGGTGCTTACGGCAAGAGTGAGAAAGCGCTCCGATTATTGCGGGAGCACAGTCTGCGGGCGCGTCGGCGTTCAGCAACTCGCTGTGGATCGATAGCTGCCGCTTAGCTGAAATCGAATGGCATGTGACCTCAATTGTGCGCACGACGATGTCGCGCCGTTGAAGATCCGTGTCGCGGATGTCGATGCTCAGGCGAACCCGGCTGGGAATGCTATTGACCGCACCGGGAAACACCTCACAGATACCTACGGTTGCTACTGTGTCACTCGCTCCGCTGGCGCGTGCAGCGCTCTCAACCTCCAGAATAAGCTCGGCCGCTGCGCAAAGAGCATCGTGGCGATCGGGCATCAAAACACCGCCGGCGTGTCCGCCCGAGCCCTTGATCAAAACGCGGAGACTCGCCGGTGCGGCAATTTTCGTGACAATGCCGAGAGGAATTTGCTGACGCTCCAACAGCGGCCCCTGTTCAATGTGCAATTCGACGAATGCCGCATAGTAGCCACTTGGCAACTTCACTTGCTCGAGTTCGACGCAGAAACCGGCCCCGCGGCGAACCTGGTCCAGTGTGGCGCCGTCGTCGTCCGTCAGTTTTCCCGCGGCATCCGGCGAAAGCGTGCCGGACAGAAGCCTGCTTCCAAGACACCCGATTCCAAACCGCGTTGGTTCTTCGGAAGTGAAAATAAGCAACTCAATCGAATGCCTCGGACGAAATCCACTCTGCCGCAACCCGCGTATCGCTTCTAGACCTCCCAACACTCCAACGACACCGTCGTATTTCCCTGCGTTTGGAATGGCGTCGATATGTGAACCCGTACCGACTACCGGCAGGGCTGGGTCAGAACCATTCCAGCGAGCGAAAGTGTTTCCGACGGCATCCTGGCGCAACGTGAGTCCAGCCTCCTCGCAACGCGCTTTCAGCCACGCACGAGCCTTGAGGTCCGTCGGGGTGAAAACGATTCTTGTCACCGCAGGAGCTTCAGCGTCAGAGAACGAAGCCAGCGCATCGATTTCGGACAGCAGTCGATCCCTGTCGATAGTCAGCCTCATCGCTGCAGGCCTGCCAAGGGATGCCGGTTCCAGTTTTTGTAGATGAGATATTTTGCGGGTACCCTGCCGATCGCTCCGAACCACTGCGGACACCATGGTCCCATCCAGATGAAGTCTCCCGCGGTCACTGGATACCATGAATCGCCGAGCCGATAGATTCCGCCACCTTCGAGCATGATGAGCCCGTGCTCCATCACGTGCATTTCGACCATGCTCAGCGAAGCTCCCGGTTGGTAGACCATCGTGTTCACCGCGAAGTCGAAACTCATCTCATCAGGAAGCAGACATTTGACCTGCAAGCTGGGATCGTCTCCGAGTGGATGCGACGACATCGCATCTTCGTTCGAAACGATCAAATGCGGTGCCTCGACCAAATCGAGAGCCTGATAGGGCTTCTCGATGACGGCGACACGGCTTACTTTCGTGGCCACCACTCGATGCTGCAATCCTTCGGCGAGATAGGCGTAACCGCGCACACCCAGTTCGCTTGATTTGCCGTCAACTTCCAACTTCACGCCGCCCTCGATCACAAAAATAAAGCGCTGCACGCCCGTGTTGCCAAGCTCCCCGCCTGCCTCGATCTCAGCCGTATATTCCGTAAATCTTGCACCCAATGCCGGACCGACATGCACAACCGCGGAGCAAGCCTTCATTCCGGGCAGGATAGTACGCACGAAAGTGTCTGCGGTCAGCAGCAAATGATTCGATCGGTGGGAGCTTCGTGTCCGGCCAAGACTATGCACGGCTTATCCTTTTTTGAAATTCGGGCGAAGACGCAAGTTGATCGAGAAGATACAAGCCGCACTGGATCGCCTTTTCGACGTCCTCAGCTGCGACCGATTCCGACGGATCGTGGCTGACTCCACCGGGAGTCCGTAGAAAAATCATCGCGGTGGGAACCTTTTCCGCCAGGATCATTGCATCGTGACCTGCCCCGCTCACCATCCGATGCGGCTTGCATCCTGTCTTGAGGATTGCCCGTTCTATCTCCGCAATGAGGAACGGATCCATCGCGACTGCTCGCTGGCTCAACAGGAAACTCTCCCGTACAGCTAATCCGCGGCGTGCAGCAATTCCTTGGGCCTCACGGACTAGATCTCCCACGGCCTGAGTTCGAATGTCATCGGAACTATGACGAACGTCGAGTGTGAGCCACGTTTCCGCTGTTATTACGTTCGCCACTCCCGGCCTTGCCTCGATCTTTCCGACCGTGGCGATCAAACCTGGGACTTCCCGAGCTACTCGCTCTACTGTGCCGATCCACTCCGCCGCGCCCGCAATGGAATCGTATCGAAAATGCATCGGGGTTGTGCCCGCATGGTTGGCGCGCCCCAAAAATGCGAATTCCAATCGGCTTTGTCCGGCAATGGCCTCGACCCCTGCTAAGGGCAGGTTCAGTCTCTCCAAAACCGGGCCCTGTTCGATATGAAACTCCACGTAACCTAACGTATCGTTCCCCAACTCGGCCTGAGGAATCTCTTTAGGATTCAGACCAAACTCTTCGATCGCCTTTCGCACCGAGATCCCTTGCGCATCCTGAACATCCAAGAGCTGCTGATCCAGCCTGCCTACCAGTACACGGCTGCCAATGAACGGAGTGCCGAAGCGCACTCCTTCTTCCTCAGAAAAGCCAACCACTTCTATGCCAAAAGGAAGCCTTCGTCCCTGCAACTCTTTCAGCAACGAGACGGCAAGCACAACCCCCAGAACGCCGTCATAAGCACCGGCGTTAGGAACTGTATCAAGGTGTGAACCTATCAGCAGGCGCGGTGCGTTCGGCTGAGAGGCCGGATAAAATCCGCGGAAATTTCCGGCGGCATCGACTTGCACCTGAGCAGCTAGCGGTTCCATCCATCGTGCAATTTCCCGGTGGCAATCGCGCATGGGTGGAGACAAGAACGTCCGGCGCGTGCTGCCTGGTTCTTCCGAAAAGGACGCTAGCTTGCGGCAGCGAGCGATTACTTCGCCTGCGCGATTTTTGGTCTCAGTTGTCTGCACTAGAACCAAGTGGCGAATGCACACTCCATGGAAGCTTAGGCTTCGCGTATAAGTTTTGCCGCCGTCCAGCCGAACAGAACCAGAGCGACGAGGATCTCCCAACCGTATGTGTTCCCGTAGGTCGCGACGGGAAAGTGATTGCTGATCATGATAAAGACAACTGGAACTGCCATGAACGTATTGTGTTTGGAGCGCAGCTTGGCTTGAGCGCCGAGTAGCGCGTCGAACTTTGCCCCGACTGCAGCCGCCGCGATCATTTTGCGCTGGGAGGGAAGAATTCGGAACCAAACGTTGGCGGTCATGATCGTCCCGAACACGGCTCCGACGTGGATGTAGGCCGCGCGTCCGCTGAACACGTGCATCAGTCCCCATGCGAGCGCGGCAATCATCAGCAGAGAGAATACAGCAAACACAGCTTCCGACCTGCCCAACGGCGACCGTAGCGCCAGATCATAGATGACCCACCCGCCCCCCAACACAGCTAGTCCGATGGCAATGCCACGCCCTTGGGTGATGTGTGCGACGTCGGGATCGATGAGTCCGCTGCTCAGGTAATAGATGAGGAACAGCAGCACCATTCCGCTCAGCCAGGTCATTAACGCTTCCCAGCGGAACCAATGAAGTTGCTCGGGCCCGACCTTCAGGGATTTCTGCTTTTCTACGGCGTAGAAACCGCCGCTGTGAACCATCCATAGCGACGGGCTTGTGCCGTCTCCGGCGTTCTTCTCAAGCCTGCCGAATTGGCCGTCCAGCCACGTGAAATAGTACGTTTGGCCGACCCACAAGATTGCCGCAAAAACGTGGAACCACCGCACCAGTAGGTTAATCCATTCGCGGATTGACGAGCTCAAGTTATCAACTCCATCGACAGAAACACTCGTTCAGCTTCCTCGGTAGGTCGTATATCCGTTCGGGCTCAGGAGCAGCGGAATGTGAAAATGCGATTCGCCGTCTCGTACCTGGAACGTAACTTCCACCACCGGATACAGTGCTTCGATTTTCTGCAGTGCGTAGTAACTCCCGGTGTCAAAAATCAAACGACAGGCTCCCGCGGACAGATCCTCTTCTTCTGGCAGCAACTGAGGACACCGGCCATCTTGATCGGTGCACGCCGAGGTCAGCAGTTGCCAATCTCCGGAGGCGTTCTGTTTCTCCAGCCGAACAGGTACGTCCTTGGCAGGCTTGCCATGAACCATGTCCAGAACGTGGGTCGAAATGCGTTTCATCCTTGGAGCCATTTTCTTAGCCGGATCTGCGTAATCTGCTGTTGCTGCTCGGCTGCTTCGTGAAGTTCAGTTTCCGCGTCATTCTTGAGGCGTCGCCGAAGAATCTCTAGTATCTCCAGTGCAGACTTACCCGTGGCGCACACGATGAAGATACGATTGAAACGCCGCTCGTATTCTCGATTTGCATCCGCCAGAGCGATTCTAACGGCAGCCGCGGTATCCCCTACGTTCCGTTGTTCTTGTGCCGACCATTCTACAGACTGGGCCGACGGAGACTGGGGTTCCAGAGAAGACGTTCGCGACTCTCCGATTCGCGGATGGCTCTGGAACGCCTCCATCCAGTCTGATCGCGTCAGATTCCGCCAGGTTTCGTTCGACGCTGCCATCAACGCATCTTCGTCCGTGAACGGCCTTCGGACCACCATACCTTGCGCCCAGGCTTTGGATCCGCAACAGGGCAAAATCGCTTGCATGGCTTTGTCGATCGGAAAACGATTCCATCCCGCCAGAACGGCGTTCACCCCCTCGCCTTCCGAGCTGGCTCGCGCCGAATTCAGCCGATTCAAGAACTCAGCCACAAGATTGCGCGCCACTGCCGCACGATACCTCGCGGTAGACCGAATATCATCAATCGGCCGGATCTCAGCCCCTGCGGCCTTTCTCGCTAGAAACAAGAGATCGGAATCGATAGCCTTTCCCCTCACAGTTCGCTCCGTCTCCGTCAGACGAAGCGGAACGGGCGCCACGCTACCGACAGCGATGCGAACATCTTCAACCACACCATCCGCCAGGCGGCCCAGCGCTGCGATGCAGACTTTGGAGATCGCCTGTGCATTCCGAGCCCCCACCTTGCGGGCATGGCTGAAATATCCCGAGAATCGCCGCGGCAAGCACACGGTTTGAACCAGCTCATCAGCCGCCAGCAACGTCTTCTTGTAGCCGGTGTGAAAGCTTCTGTAGGGCAGCCGACGCTCGCCTCGGACTGACACTAGAATCAATTCCGTGTCGTACACGAGCAGCGCGGGCAACGAGTCCGCGGCCGGCGATGCGTTGACGATATTGCCGCCAATCGTTCCACGATTCTGGTTCGCGATTCCACCAGTCCAGCGTGCGGCACTATCCAAGAGCGGAAACTCGCGTTCGACAACCTCGTGTCTGCGGAGGTCAGTATAAGTACATCCCGCGCCGATCCGAATCTCGCCAGCCGTGAGCTCAACGCGCCGCAACTCGGGAAGATTCCAAATGCTAACCAGCTTTCGCGACGGAAGCTTCCCGGCCGCGTATTGCACCATCACATCGGTGCCTCCGGCAATCGGAACCCACACGCTCGGTTCCTTTGCCAGTAGCGAGACGATCGCATGCAAGCTGCTGGGCGCGATCATTTCGTAATCAGAGGGATTCGATCTCATGCGGTCGTCCCGTGCGGCGCGCCGCTTCCGCTACGGCGGCAACAATCTGGCTGTAGCCAGTGCAGCGGCAAAGATTGCCGGAAAGCCCTTCCCGGATTTCTTCCATAGTGGGGTCAGGCTTTTCTTTCAATAAGTGCAAGGCTGCGAGAATCATCCCCGGCGTACAGATGCCGCACTGCGCGCCGCCGCATTGCAGAAAGGTTTCCTGCAAGACGTGCAGCGTCTCTCCTGCCGCAAGTCCCTCGATCGTAACCACGCTCGAGCCTTCAGCTTGGAGAACAGGCACGAGGCAGCTATTTACGAGTATGCCGTCCATCAACACTGAGCACGAACCACACTCGCCTTCTCCGCAACCTTCTTTCGTGCCGGTCAATTGGAGTTGTTGACGTAACACGTCGAGCAGGCGCTCCATCGGGTAGGCGCGCACCGTCTTCGGCTCACCGTTGACCGCGAATGAAACCTGAACTTTGGCGCCGCTCTCCCGAGAAACAGTCATCGAACCCCGCCTGCGCAACCAACGCCGCTCTCTTGCGACGAAGCCGCGAGCCCATCCATGATGTCTTCCGGAAGCAGGGGAACGAAATCGAAAGGAACTCCGAGCGCGTCTTCCACCGCATTGACGATTGCCGGGGCCGGACCGTCCATGGGGAGCTCGCCGATGCCCTTCGCTCCATACGCCCCGTAGGCATTCCCCAACTCCTCAAAGAACACACGAATGGGAGGCAGGTCGCTCGAAGTTGGCATGATGTAATTGGTCATCTGGCTGTTCTGCATGCGCCCATTGTGCCAAGCCACCTTTTCATAAAGGCTAAAGCCGATTCCTTGGGCAACACCACCGATGATTTGGCCCATCGCCAGAAGTGGGTGCAAGACTTTGCCAACTTCCTGGCACGCGACGAAGTCGTTCACCGATACGCTATACGTCGTCAGATCAACTGTGACTTCCGCGATGTAAACCGCCCATGCAAACGCCGCGTAGGCTTCGCCTCGATACTTTAGATCGTCCCAGAAAATGTCGCTGGGTGCCTCGTAACGCGACCAACAACGGAATTGGCCATGCGCGGCAACATATTGCTGGCAGGCAGCGCGAAATTCGTCAGCCGAATAGTCCTCGCGGAGCAGGCCCGACGAACTCAGTGTCTGTCTAATTCCCAAGGCCGCAGACTGGACCAATTTTCCAACGACCATTGCCGTGCGCGACGCAACGGTGGGGCCGCTGTTGGGGACTTCCAGAGTATCCGGCCGTGCCACGCTAACGTTCTCGTATGGCAGACCGAGAGCTTCCGCTGCAATTTGGCTTAACACAGTATTCGTTCCCTGGCCAAATTCTGTGCTCGAAACCAGCACGCGCACACTGCCGTCGGCACAACCTTCTACACCGACAACAGAACGCAGATTGCGCTCGCCTGATCCCGTGAATCCCGCACCGTGCAAGAACGCAGCAACACCCATTCCCTTCCTGATGGTGCCGAGTTTATTCTCGTTTGCGAAGCGCTGTTTCTTTGAGTGATAGTCCGAGACTTCTAACGCGTGGTCAAGCAATTTCCCCAGATTGATCGGTTCGCGGACGGCCTGTTCTGTAGTAGTGGTCTGTCCGGGCTGCAGAAAATTCCGCCGGCGAATCTCGAGCCGAGAAAGACCTACCTCTCGCGCAATGCGATCCATGTGCCGCTCCATGGCAAACAGGCTCTGCGGCGCTCCAAAGCCACGAAAAGCTCCATGGGGCGGCGCATTTGTAGCGACCGCCTTCGCGCGGATACGAACACTCGGCCAGTAGTACGGTCCCCCAGCGTGAATTGCCCCGCGGGAGAGGACAACCGGTGACAAAGTAAGGTACGCCCCGCCGTCAATTGTGAAGTCGATCTCTCCACCCAGGATCTTGCCGTCCCTGCTGACGGCCGTCCGGTGGCGAGTTCGGGAAGGATGCCGCTTGGTAGTCGCCGCCATGTCTTCCATGCGGTCGTAAATAATCTTCACTGGTTTTCCGGACTTGATCGCCAGCAGTGCAGCATGTGCGGCGATCATCGATGGATATTCTTCCTTCCCGCCGAAAGCGCCGCCGGTCTCCATCTGCACGACTCGTATTTTTTCTGCCGGCAAATTGCAAAGAGCCATTAGTGCCTTGTGCACGTAGTAGGGGCACTGCAGCGAGCCCCATACGGTGATTCCCTGCGCAACGTCAAAGGCAGCGATCATCCCGTTATTTTCGATGTAAAGCTGCTCCTGTGCGCCAGTCGTATACTCGCCTTCCACAATGTAGTCGGCCTTCTCCCAAATACCATCGACCTCGCCTTTCTCGATCAAGTAGGTTTTGAAGATGTTGCCCTCGCCCCACACAATTTCGGAGCGCCCCTCGCTTTCTTCAATCGCGAAGATGGCAGGCAAAGGGTCGTATTCGATCGATACCGCTTCAACGGCCTTCGGGAGAAGATGGCGGTCCGGATGAGCTAACACCAGAATGGGCTCCTCGGGATGGTTGACGAATTCATTCGCCAGGCATGGCTGATCATCCCCGATCAACGAGATACAATTTTTCCCGGGAATATCGTTCGCAGATGCGATCACGAATTCATCCCAGGCAATTCCGGGACCGAATGTAATCTTTCTGATCCGGCCGCGGGGAATCTGGCTACGAACCGTTGCTCCGAAGAGCATGCCTGGCAGAACCATATCGTCGACGTACTGAGACCTTCCGGTTACCTTGTCGCGTCCCTCCTTGCGCGGAACCGACTGGCCGACGATGCTATCGCTGCTCATCATTCAACGTTCATTCCGACCCGGCATGTTCGCGAGAATCTGTCCAACTCCGGTACCCGGCAGGGACGCCACCACCCGCGGATGGGATAGTGTATGACAGACTGGGTCACAAATGGAGTGAAAGTGTTGCGGGGGCAGGATAGAAAAGGCTTATACAATTGATTGACGAAGTGTATTCAGTCCGTATTCCCGCCCTCCAGGCTCACCGGGAAACTCGCCTTCTGCAAAGACAAGACTCCCTCGCAGATAGGTGGCCTTCACCACGCCGCGCAGCGTTTCTCCCAAATACGGAGAGACCGGATGCCGGTAATGCAATCTGTCTTGTGCCACAATGAATTCGAGGTCGGAATCGAAAACGACGAAATCCGCGTCGTATCCAGCGGCGATTCGTCCCTTGCGCGCGTCGCAACCGGCCAGTCGAGCCGGTGCCGCTGCCATCCAGCGTGCCAGATCCAGCAACGTGAAACCTCGCCTGCTGGCTTCGGTCCACATCAGTGGCAAAGCTACTGAAAGGCTGGCAATACCGCCCCATGCGCTCCGAAAATTACCCTCGGCAAGCCGCTTCATCCCCGGAGGACACGGAGAATGGTCGGTCACCACCAGATCGATCGTCCCATTTTCGAGGCCCTGCCACAACCTCTCGCAATTTTCCCGGCTACGAATCGGTGGCGCACATTTGCTTAGCGTCGCCCCGTTCGCGATCGTTTCTGCGGACAGATGCAGGTAGTGTGGGCAGGTCTCCACGCTCACCGCAAGTCCTTCGGAGCGCGCGGCGCTCAGTTGCTGAAGCGCCTGGCTGGTCGAGAGATGAACGATGTGCAAACGAAAACCATATTCGCGGCACAACGATAGCATCAGCCTGATGGCAGCCATTTCCGCTTCGTCTGGCCGCGACTGAAGGTACGTCGAGTAGCGGCTCCAATCGGCATTGGCCAGAGCATCCGTCGCCCGGTCGATTGGGCCAGGAAGTTCCGCGTGCACCAGGAGCGGCAGGCCAGTGCGCACAACGTGAGCCAGGGCCGATCGCAGTTGTTGCTCCGTAACCATGGTGAAACCGTCGATACCAGGAGTGATCAGGAAGCATTTGAACCCCGGTACTCCAGCGGCCGCGAGAGCCTCAATGTGATTTTGATTATCGTGGACCACCCCGCCCCACGCCGCCCAATCGACGCGGCTTCTGCCGCGTGCAGCCGCACGCTTGGCCTCCAGCGCAGCGACCGTCGTGGTCGCCGGAAGGCAGTTCAGGGGCATATCGACAAGCAATGTGTAGCCTCCAGCCGCCGCGGCTCGTGTCGCTGTTTCAAAACCCTCCCACCCCGTGCGACCGGGATCGTTGATGTGCACGTGGGAATCGACGAGTCCCGGAAGAATTGCCACGTTTCCGAAATCATGCGCGCCGGCATCCCGGGGCGCGTGATCCAGAGAAACGACAGCCCGCACTTTCTCTTCTTCTACGAGAATGGCCGCCGGGCGGATTCCTTCCGGTGTCACGACTCGACGCGATAGGAAAGCTTGCCGCTCCAAGAATTTGCTCCTATGCAGAATTTGAAACCTGGACCTTAGCCTATCGCGGCATCCAGGCTTCTTCAGCGTCTCCTGCGCGGGGAGATCAAAAGAACATTTTACGAACTCCTGATTCCCAGCATATACTCCCTTCTCAGCGAAGCGGCTGCGAAAGAGTCCATGTCGACTAATGTGCTCGCGGATTCGCGGATTGAAGGCGTGGGCATATTGTCGCTGATCATGCGTTAACAGAGCAAAAACATGGACAATCTTTTCATGGCCCGCGCCATTCAGCTCTCGATTGATAACGTCCATTCCGGACGCGGCGGGCCCTTCGGTGCAGTTGTGGTCAAAGACGGGGCCATTATTGCCGAAGGCGCGAATCAGGTCACCTCGACGAATGATCCCACCGCGCACGCGGAAGTGCTTGCCATTCGCGAGGCTTGCCGGAAACTTGGCGTTTTCGATCTTGAAGGCTGCGAGATCTACTCCTCCTGTGAGCCGTGTCCCATGTGTCTGGGGGCAATCTACTGGGCTCGCCTTACTCGCATTTATTTTTCCATTGCCGCGGCCGATGCGTCCAAGATCGGGTTTGATGATTCACTGATCTACCGTGAACTCGCACAACCTCATTCGCAGCGCAAGATTCCGATGATTCAGATGATGCGCGAAGTGGCATTAGCGGCGTTTCGGGCATGGGAAGACAAACCCAACAAGATCACGTATTGAGTCGGTTGACGCGTGTGCCGATCTCATGCTCGTGGAGGATGATTGATCCATCGCTATTTCAAACTCGCCGAGAACCAGACATCCGTGAAACAGGAGATGCTGGGCGGCCTCACCACCTTCGTCACCATGGCTTACATCGTCGTGGTAAACCCCCAGATTCTCGCTCAGGCAGGAATGCCGCCAGAGGGCGTGGTCTTTGCGACCTGCGTCTCAGCCGCAGCGGCTACGCTGGTGATGGGGCTCTACGCCAATTATCCCATCGCGCTGGCACCGGGAATGTCTCTGAATGCCTACTTCACCTATTCCGTTTGCCTGGCCATGCATGTTCCCTGGCGTACGGCACTCGCGGTGGTCTTTTGTTCGGGCGTTCTCTTCCTTGTGCTTACGGTGACGCGCGTTCGCGAGCAGATTGTCAACGGTATGCCCGACTGCCTGAAGCATTCGACTGCCGCGGGGATTGGAATGTTCATCGCTTTTGTGGGCCTGCGGAACGCAAAGCTCGTAGTGGCCAATTCGGCTACGTTTGTCGGCCTTGGCAGCTTCGCCGACAAAGAAGTGCAGACGGCCTGCTTTGGCTTCGTCCTGACGCTGATCCTGATTTCGCGAAAACTCCATGCCGCCATCCTTATCGGTATCCTTGGCACCGCACTGCTCGGAATTCTTCGCGGCATCACGAACTGGCCCGCGGCGATCTTTTCTATGCCCCATCCTTCCTCCACCTTCTTGCAGCTTGACTTTCGCGGCTTGAGCCACCTCGGTTTACTCGAAATTCTGTTCGCGTTCCTATTTGTGGATCTCTTCGACAACGTCGGCACTCTCGTGGGAGTGTGCGAACAGGGCGGCTTCATCAAGGACGGCAAAATTCCCCGGGTAGGCCGAGTCTTGGTTGCAGATGCCGTTGGAACCATCTTCGGTTCCCTGACGGGCACTTCCACGGTTACGAGTTATATCGAAAGCGCAGCCGGCGTTGCCGCCGGGGCTCGTACCGGTCTGAGCGATATCGCCGTCGCCGCACTCTTCCTGCTAGCCATGTTCTGCTCACCGCTGGCTACCGCGATTCCAGTCTACGCGACGGCCCCAGCCCTCATTTTAGTTGGCGTTCTGATGACGCAATCCATTGCACAAATCGCCTGGCAGGAATTCAGTGAGGCCGTCCCGGCGTTTATCACCATCCTGGCCACGCCTCTTACATTCAGCATCGCGACCGGCCTCAGCCTGGGCTTAATTTCCTACACCGTCGTGAAAATTGCGGCTGGGAAGACTCGCGAAGTAAGCGCGCTAGTTTGGATCCTCACGATCCTATTTATCCTGCGTTACCTCTATCTGGCCGCAGGTTAGGAATCGGTCCCTGGTGAAACCTATACTGATACCGAATCAGGAAGGATCACCGATGGCCAACCGAGAAGTCAATCTCACCAAAAGAGTCTCACCAAAAGAGTCCAAACGTCGCAAGGGTGGCGGTATTGCCGCGTCCTGCTATCTGCTAATGGACGTGTCAAGCCCGACGTTGTGGTAGTGAATGGCAAGGAAGAGCGGCACGCCGAAGGCGCGTATTACTTGGAATGGCGCGAAGCTGCGAAACGGGTGCGGCTGTCGGTTGGGAAGGATCCTGCCGACGCCAATGCGCGACGGCTACGCAAAGAAGCCGAGTTGAACGCGGTAAAACAGTGGCATCGCCGTGGCGCCTGAGAACGGCACCAACGGGCACCGCTCACTAAACATGACGACATAAGTAATTGCGCATAACGAGGGGTTGTGATTTCATGGAATAATGAAACCACTTACCATTGCGGACTCTCCCACGATCATTCTCGGACTGCAAGATGAGATTCGCCGCTCGGAGGAATCTCGCTACGATCATCGTCTCCATGGGGTGCTTTTGGTAGCCCAGGGTATGACCTGTCCGGAGGTGGCACATCTTCTGGGCGATGCACCACGGTCGGTGGAATATTGGGTCGGTCGTTTTGAAAGAGACGGTCTGGCAGGATTGTCGGAGGGGGAGCGACCGGGGCGACCCCGACGCTTGACGGAAAAACAGTGGGCGGCGGTGGATCAAATTTTGCGCTATCCGCCGAGGGAGGTTGGTCTGAGCGGGAACCTCTGGGATGGAAAAACACTCCGTACCTGGATTGCGCAAAGGTACGGCATTGCCATCGGGGCTCGCCAGTGCCAGCGGATGTTCCGTCAACTGGGCTTCCGGTTGCGCAAACCACGCCCCGCTCTGGCCCATGCTGATCCCGCGGCACAGAAAGCCCATAAAAAAAACTGCAAGCCTTGAGGCAGGACGCGAACGTCGATCTTTGGGCGACCGACGAAGTGCACTTTCAGCAGCATGGCTCGCGCTGCCGCATGTGGATCCCGCCAGAAATCAAGGACCCGGTCCTGCTGCACGCCCCCACCCGCAAGAGTGTGGGGTATTTCGGAGCCGTGCGCTTGCGGGATGGGCGCTTTGTGTTCCGTCTGGAAACCGGCAAATTCAATGGGCCCAGCTTCCTTGGGAGCGCAACACCGACGGCTCCAGGCAAGGCGAGGACCCGGCCGTCGCCGTCAAGGCAATGGCCGCTAAACTAGCACGTTTGGTGTACAACATGTTGCGCCACGGCATGGAGTATGTAGATCGAGGGATGAATTCTACGAACAACAACAGCGAGAGCGGCGCCTCCACGCTCTCGCCAAGAACGCCGCGCAGCTCGGGTTCCAACTAGTCCCGGCGGCTTCCTAGCTGGGACTCACAACACGGCCTGTACCGCGAAAAGTTTCTAGGGAGATTTTGCAACAACTATCGGCAGGCGCTCTCTCTGGTTCTTACTCCCAAGCTTTGATCGATCCGCTCCAGCTCGAACATACAGTAGCTAGAAATGAAAAAGGACGAGCGGACTGGCCCGTCCTATGGTCATCCCAGCTTCTTACAATGCGAAGTGAAAAACATCGACTACTTGGAAGTTCACCCGGTTCACCAGGACGACGTGTCCGCCAATGAACACGTGCGCACAGTCAGTCGGTGGCGGAGGCAGCTGCCGTTCGAGGTCTGGGGGACACGGATACATTTTCCCCCGCAACTCCACCGGAAGTATCCCGTGTACCACAATCCGTCTTTCCAATTCGGGGGGCAAGCGGTCCCGATCCCTCAAACCGGGGGGCAGGTGATCGTGATGCTCCGCGTACCAGCCGTGCATCGCCTCGCGGTCGTGGTCGCCGTAGAAATGATCTTTGTCATGACCTTCGCGGGATTCCTCTCTGTCGCGACCACGATCATGGTCACGTCCTTCCTCCTGGGCCAAAGCTAAATTGCAGCCAACCACGAATATGGCCGCAACGAACACAGCTAAGCAAGTCTTCAGTCGCATAAAATTCCTCCCCCAACGTTGTAAGCGCAGATGAACCAGCCTAGCCGGGCCCAGAGCTCCGAACAAGGTACAAGAGGACGTGTACTCCTGTTGTTGACAGGCCATAGCACTTATGACCCCGTCAGTGAGCGGACGTTTGGCGTATCTCCCGATGCCAGCTGAGGGAAAATGTTTTCCTTCCGGGAAATGCATTTCCCGGCTGTAGTTTTCGAGAAATGCCATTGGTCGCCACACCGAAAACATTTCCTTATTCTTCTGTGGGTTAGCGCTGGTTACTTGGTCCAGTTTGGCCATGGACGTGCAGTTTCGAGGAGTGCCCCCCGGTTCGCGTAGTTCAGCGACCGTATTTTCCCCTACCCCCGAATTGAAGACGACAAAAGAGAAGCCGACGAGGAAGAAGGACCACTCTCAGTATGAAGCCTCACACTGCAGTCCTGATCAATCGCGAAGCAACCAAGCATGACGTGGATAAGTGGATGGAAGATTTGTTCGCACGAATTCAACTCTGCGTCATGCACCCGCCCAGTGTCATTCAGCGGGACGGCACCACAAATGAGGAAGAAACAATGTTTGAGGAACTACGCACTACAGAGGTGCCCATTGGTACGCAAGATCATAAGCTTCAATCGACCAGTTGTCGCCGATGAGAATCACGCGATGTTCGGAGGGAGGTGAACCACACTCAATTGCCGTGATCAGGCGTGGCTATTGAAAAACTCGAATTTTCAGAGATTAGCAGGGATTTGGGGATAGAAAATGTCTAGCTTTGCGGAGACCCTGTCTTTCCTGGTTTGAACAGTCCTTTAGGCACTATCCCTCATGAACGTACTCTTGCGCATGTTGCACCAGAAATCAGCAGAAAATCACGAAATTCTGACCTTATCGGGCGGAAGAGTGGCGTTGACCTACGGAACTTGTTCACAACTGCCTCCCCTGCCGCTTACCGCCCCCTTGATCTTCAACAACTAGCCGTATCACGCATGACGGTGTGGGTGTGCGCATCGCCAAAAGGCGACTGTAGTATATATCCCGGCAGGTAACAATGCAGCCAGCTTCACGCTTCGTTAGGTATCCCTGACGCTGTTTACTTGTCGAGGGGTGTCGTTATCCGGCGATTACACTCTTCGAGAATTAGTCGATCCGGGGTCAATGAGTGCTTCTATGGCGATGTTACGCCAACGCGGCCAAGGACGCTTAAGCCGCCAGCCACTACTGGATGCCCTCGATGGTCACCACCAAGTCTGCGGCGAGACGACTCTTGTCTAGGCAACCATCTCCGCCAGCGTCCATGACGCGGGGCAACAGTACCGGATCATGTTGGCTAATCACGAGGATCTTCACCTTCGGCACTTCCAGCCGCAGGCGACGTGGTACCTCCAACCCATTTATATCCGGTAAGCTGACATCAAGGAGAATTAGGTCTGGCTGGAGTTTCTGTGCTTTCTGAAGGGTTTCTAAGCCATTTCTAGCTTCGCCGCTGACGTTCGAGTTCGTCTCGGCCGACAAAAGACTCACTATGTCGCGGCGAACGATGTCGCTATCGTCTGCGATACGAATGCGCATTTGCTGTCTTGGTCGGAGCTGCCGCAGCTTTACTCGGAAGCCTCGGTTGACTGTAGTATCGGTTCTGATCCGGAGGGAGTAACCATAGGGACGGGCAGGATAACTGAGATCGTGGCACCCATGCCGTCCGAGTGAATATCCATTTCGCCGTTGAAATGCCGGACCCGCTCACGCATCCCTGTAATTCCCACTCCGCTGCGCTGTGCCTTAATCGCAGCGAGCTGCTCCGCCGGGATTCCCTCGCCATAATCCTGAATCTCTAGCACAACACTCTCGGCACTGCGGAAAAGGCGAATCGTCGCAGTCTTGCTGCCGGAATGGCGATGTATATTCGTCAGGGATTCCTGCACGATGCGAAATACCGCCAGTTCGAGGTCGGCTGAGAGCCTGCCGAAGTCCTCAGCAATACTGAGATCGACCTGCAGGCCGCTGCGTTCCGTTAAACCCTGTATGTACCATTGAATCGCCTGCGACAAGCCGCTTTCATCCAGCAAGGGAGGGTGCAATAGGTAAGAGGTCGTGCGGATCTCCTTGTTTAGCTGCTGCAAGAGGTTCTGGGTGTCTCCCAGAGCCTTGTCAAGCCATGGATTTTCTTTTGCGAGCTGACTGATACCGGCGAGGCTCATCCCCATGGCCGCTACGAGCTGACCGGCGCTGTCGTGCAACTCGCGGGCGATTCGTCGTCGTTCATCTTCCTGGGTTTTTTGTATGCGGTTTGATAGTTCCCTCAGCTGTTCGGCCTGCTGCAGAATTTCAGCATTTCGCTGCCGCAACTCTTGAGTCCGGGTGGTCACCTGGATTTCAAGATCATTGGACAGCGCGCGTAGCCGCTCCTCGCTTTCACGCAAATCTTCTTGCCGCTGCTTCTGTAGGGTGATGTCATTGTTCGTTTCGAGAATGCGTCTGCGACTCCCCTGATCGTCCCGGTCAAGCGCCCATCGGCTAGCGACTACAATTTGACTCCCGTCCTTGCCTCGGTGAATTAGTTCACCGGTCCAGCGACTATCGCGGTAAAGTTGCTCGGTAATGCGCTCCAGCGGCTCGGGGAATTCGGTACGCAAGAGCTCATGTGTCACGCGGCCCACTGCTTCCTCGCGGCTATAGCCATACAGCTCGGACGCGCTCTTGTTCCAATACGTAATCCGGTCCGCTGCGTCGCGAACACAAATTGCGTCATTGCTCAGGTCCAGCAGCAGCGCTCGCTCCGAGAGCGCTTGCTCAACCTGTTTGCGTCTCGTGATGTCCCGCGCCACTTTCGAGGCCCCAACCACACGGCCTGTGACATCCCTGACTGGCGAAATTGTAAGGGAGAGCTCGATCAACCCTCCGTCCTTGCGTCGGCGGACAGTTTCGAAATGATCGACCCGTTCGCCACGCCTGAGTCGCTCAAGAATGTTCTTTTCTTCGTTCCGTCGATCCCGGGGAACGATCAGGGTGATGTGCTGGCCGACGGCTTCCTCGCGGGTATAGCCGAACAATCGCTCCGCACTCCGATTCCAGCTTGTGATGACGCCATCCAGCCCTTTGCTGATGATGGCGTCGTCCGAGGAATCCACAATTGCAGCCAGCAAATTGTTCGCCTGCACGGACTCGAGTCGTTCAGTTCGAGCGGCAACCACGCCTTCAACCACCCTGAGTAGATCTCGTACCAGATCGGCCTTGGCAACGTAGCCGTGAGCATCTGCTTCCGCCGCCTGCCTCGACACTACGGCGGGATCATTCTGACTGACGACGATCACTTCGGATTGTGGTACATCGCGCCGAATAATTCTGGTTGCCTGTAGGCCGTCCATCCGAGGCATGGATATGTCCATCAGCACCACGTCCGGTTGCAAGATTTTCGCCTTTTCAACGGCTTCGATGCCGTCCCCGGCTTCGCCACACACTGACCACTCAGCGCGCGATGACAAGAGAACGCACATGCCCTTCCGGACGGCTTCTTGATCGTCAACGACGAGGATGCGCAACGAACTCATGGCAGCTCACCAAGTCCAAAACGGTTGATATCCCTTCGACCGACGATGCTCGGGAGGCATCAGAATTGTAGTTCACCCTAACGCCCCGTTATATAACGGTATTTCCTCTTAAGCTATACAGTACTTACCCGATAGCAGCATTGGCGATATTTCGGAATTCGAAGGTCAGGCGGGGCTTGGTGGTTAACGCAATCAGGCGCGGCTGTTGAAACGGGAACCAAAGCAGAGAATGACGTTAACAGGCCATTACACGTTTTGACCTCTGGTCAATGAGCGCTCCTATGAGAAGGTCATAAAAGTCAAGGCCGACGTGGCGGCCCTCCTTAATTTGTTTTCCGACGTTAGCATAGACCTCCGATGGTGACTTGTGGGGCTGTCAAGGGCGCCGCCGAAGGGCGGCGTTCATCTTGACCCTTGACAGCCCCACAAGTCACTTCCCAATTGAGCTGGGAACGAAGCGAAACGCAGTTCAGTTGAGCTTCGTTCCTTTATGGAGGGGTTTTCGCTCTTTCTCGAGCTTGCTCGTTGGCATCCCACACTCCGCCTCACCGTTCTGGAATTCTGCATCATCATCGTTTGGTTGCGGTCACAGAACATTCTGGATTCGCTTCGAACCAAGTCCTCCTGGAAAAATCTGGCCGACGCCACCCCACCGTTGCCATGCTTCTATCCGCACTCTGAATGGGGCCGCTTAAGGGCCCGGTGCAAGTTGGGGTTCGATCTGATACCCAGGTCCATCACTGCCGTGATGAACCTGGGATTGTTGGGGCTGCCATCTATGGCGAGATCTTGGTAGACCAGCACTCAAAACGCAGTCACCCGAACAAGGCGGTGGATGTCGTTGTCTGCCAAACCTCCGGGATCGACTTTGGTTCTCGCTTCATCAACTTCGGTCCTGCCTCCACAACAAATCGCGTGGCGATTGTCCTCTCGCTTTCGGCCTCTTTCCCCTTTCCCCTGGCCGGCTAGGCTGCCGCCGCGATCGGTGCCGACATCGCGTTGTGCAGCGGCTCGTACACCTCTCCACTCACCCACTGCCGGTGTAGTAAGACGGCCAGCTTGCGGGCCACCGCTACCGCCGCTCGCTTCTTCGCATTCTTCCCACCACGCTCACAGAGCCGCAACCCATATCGTCGTAAGTCCGTGTCCGGTCCAAACGGCCCCAAGATATACTGCGCGCTTCCCACCAGCAGCTTGCGCACCATCGTATCTCCGGCTTTGCTGATTCCTAATTGCGGCTGGCTCTCTCCCGAGTCTTCCTGCTTCGGCACTAAGCCCAGGTACGGTCCCACATCCCGACTCTTCACGAATCGTTGCGCATTCTCCAAGGTCAATACGTAGGCCAGCGCCGTGATCGGCCCCACCCCTTTCACCTGCCGCAATAACGCCGTATGCCCATACTTCTCCCGGCCCAGCTCTTCAATCTTTTTGTCGTACTCCTTAATATCAGCGCTCCGGGTTGCGGCCAAACGCACCAAGGGCAGCAGCGCTTCGCGTACTTCCAGGGGAACGGTTTCTTCTCCCTTGACTCTGGGTCCACCCGTCCCAAGCGGACCAGCTTATTCGCATCCATCCGATCATTCTTGCGCTTACGACGCTTCGATCCGTCCATTAACCGCGGGTTGGCTACCAGCACCTCGTGCCCGCAACCGCGGATGATTTCCTGCACCCAAGCCGAGTGTGTCCCCACCTCAATCACCACACGCGCCGCGTTCAACCCTTGGAAAAAGCTGGCAAAATCCTCCTGCGTCGTCCGCAACTGTCCTTCCGCCAGCGTTTCCCCCTCCAGTCCCAAAATGCAGTAATGGCTCCCCTGGTCCCCCAGATCCACGCCCACCGTCAGACGGTCGAGATTGGGGCGAAGCTCACCGCTCGGATGCTCTTCCCCGGCGCTCCTTGCTGCCACCTTTTTCCGATCCAGCTTTTCCTTCAGCTTTCCCACCAGTTCCGCCAGCACTTCCTTCGTATCCCGCTGCACCGGGCCCCGCGACTTCGCACGCTTCGACGTCAGTTCACTATTCTTTCGAGAGTTGTTATTGCTGCTTCAAGGTCGATCTCCTTAGCCGCTTTTGATTGCACCTTAGAGTGCGTTGATCATCGGTAGCTTAACGCCATCCGTGATCGGGGATCGACCTTCTCATCCCATCTATGGCGATTCGCCAACAATTCTGGCGTATCATTATTTTCAAGAGCGTAGCTTAGGAGTAAGTTATGTTGAAAAAGGGCCGCCCAGGGTTTGCTATTGGTTTGAAAAGTCTCGCTCTTCTAGCAGCCTGCTCGTTGGCATTGCAGGCAGCGACGCCAAACCGGTGGTTTGTTGCAGGCAATAAACCCACGGAATATCAATCCGGTATCGACCCACTTGCGGCATACAACTGTCACCCAAGTGCCTATCTGAGGGCCAACATGCCTAGCGTCGAGGGGTTCGGCACTCTAATGCAGGACCTGCGAGCAAGCCACTACTTGGGAAAGAGCGTTCGTTTCAGCGCATTCGTTAAGACCGAACGCGCCCAGTATTGGGCTGGATTGTGGATGCGCGTGGATAAGGAGTCCAAACACGTTGCCTTCGACAACATGCATAACAGGCCGATCACAGGTTCATCTGACTGGAAGAAATATGATGTTGTGCTCGATGTGCCGCAGGATGCGACTGGCATATCTTTCGGGGTACTACTGACCGGGTCAGGGACTGTCTGGCTCAACGGTGCGAAATTTGAGATTGTCGGGCCTAGTGTCTTGACAACTGATGGAGACGCGGTGCAGAAGCCAGACGAGCCGACGAATTTAGATTTCGAAAACTAGCAGTCGCATTACGAGCAGCAAGAAGTGATGGACGAAACCAGGCGATAGCGCGTTTTGACCGCCGGTGATTTCACCGTAATCCCGATGTTGCGATAGTTGTCCACCTGTGCAGATCAGCAGAACGGAAGACAGGCAGGTGAATGTCGCCGTCTACGAGCAGTTGGAGGTACAATGCGGATTCCTGGCGTCTCGGTTTTCTGCTTGGCGGCATCTCTGCTCGTCGCACAATTACCTCACCCAGATCTCTCCGATCAACGTCGGATTGATCGGAGCAAGTGCAAGATAGCGTGATATGAAACCAAGTTCAGCCGATCATCAATCGTCAGAAGCGAAGGACCTCGTTGTGTTCGACATCCTCCGGGGGTCGAAGTGCACCGATTGCGGAAAGGAGCTTATGGCGGGCGATTTCCTGTTTATGGAGGGCGAGCGACCGCTTTGCCTCACATGTGCCGATCTCGACCATTTGGCTTACCTGCCCAGAGGCGACACCGCTTTGACCCGACGTGCGCGCAAGCACAGCGCACTTTCCGCCGTGGTGGTTCGCTTTAGCAGGGCTCGCAAGCGCTACGAACGCCAGGGAGTGCTGGTCGAAGAATCTGCGCTGGAGCAGGCCAAGGCAGAGTGCTCGGCCGATGCTGACCAGCGCAATGTCCGGCGCGAGCGGGCCGAGATCTATCGCGACAAACAGGATCAGGTTCTGGCGATACGAATGGCTGAATCGATTCGGCAGATGTTTCCAGGCTGCCCGCCCGAGGAGGCGCGGGCCATCGCAGCACATACGTCGATTCGGGGCAGCGGCCGAGTGGGTCGAACCGCCTCCGGGCGAGCACTGCAGGAAGAAGCGTTACGAGCGGCGGTGGTGGCATCCATCCGCCACAGGCATACGAAATACGATCGCCTTCTTATGAAGGGACTTGGCCGCATGGATGCCCGAGACACAGTTCGCGACGACATTGATCGTGTGCTTGAAAGCTGGCGTCGCGCTCCTGGTTAGCGCCAGCACTGTGCTCCGGAGATGGAACACCGGCCGTCTTCAGGTGGAGTTTGGGCCCTTTCAAGCGATTGCATCCATCCCTGCTAAGAATTTAATGAAAGAACGGATCGACTTCAGCTTGTCCTCCCGCAATCCCCACAGCTCCTGCTCGCTGAGTCACCTTTCGTGCAAGAGTCTCCCAAACAGCTGCGTGAGCCGAGAATAGCGACAGTCATACTTGCGGTCGATCCCTTTACGGCGTTCGATCATGTAATTTTCCGACGGTGGCTTCATAATGCACCTGCTCCAATCCCCTTCAGGATACCGAGGAAATCCTGCTTGAGTTGTGCACCCAATCGCGCAACTTTTGTTCATCTGCGGCGTTGAGTGTGATCCAATACGGCAATCCCCCGTTGAGTCGACGGGCTCTGAGTACCCCGTGTTCGATCCAGTAGTAGACCACGCCGTCGCTTAGTCTAAACTGTCGGGCTACTTGTTGGACGGTCAACTCCTCGGGCTTCTTCAGTTTTGCCGGCGGGATCTGATAGCGCCATCGGATCCACTGGACAATCTTCGTGGTATAGGGCTTACCTTTGGCGCTGCTGTGAACCTTCTCGATTGAGCTGATCAGCGATCTGCACATCGAGCAAGGCCTGGGCCAGTTCGCGGACTCGCTCCACACGATGGCAGGGTAGCGCAGCCGGTCGGCGATGTTGGGTGGAAGCTGTACGGAGCGATCGGCCGAAGCTCCAGCCCTGCCAGCGGATGTGAACCAAGAGCTGCTTCGGCTCGGCTACAAGCTTCTCCACCGTGAGGTCTTTGATCAGCAGCCCAACATTCGCTTTCGATCCTTCGCCTGGGTGGTGGGAGCATGCCATAGACGCGGCAAGTCCCGGCGAGAGCCAATCCATCACATCGAACTGTGATGCCTGCCATTGCAACAACTAGCCAAACGAGTAGGTTTCCTCTGACAAATCGTTTCGTCTCTCCGAAGAGCGTTCCCGCCAGTTGAGACGCAGCACCCTCTTAGGCGAAGGCCAAGTACCGCCTGCAGCAAGCGAAAACTATCCCGCGGCCGCTGTCGGCTTGGAGAAAGACTGGATAGCGGAGACCTCGTCGTCCTTGATCTCGAAGAGCTGGTAGACGTGAGTAATCCGCAGCAGCTCACTCAGCCTAGGGTTCGGATTAAAGAGCTTCAGTTCGCCACCCTGCCGCTGTAGGCTGGCTAGGCTTCCTACTAGGTCGCCGACCCCTGAGCTGTCGGCGTAGGTCACATCCTTCAGGTTGAGCAGGATCTTCCGTTGGCCTTTCTTGGCCAGCCCGCGAACAACTTCCCCAAGAACTACGCCACTTCCAGGACCGAAGGCAAGCGCTTCACCCACGCTGATGCGCCCGCTCAAATCAAGGATCGTGACATCTCCGGTCTGACGAATCTTGTATTCCAACATGGCTGTCGTTCCTCCTTGTGATGGTTTTCCGACATTTCCGAAACGCGAGAGAGTGCGGGGTTCCGTGTTCTAGGCCTTAGGTCGGATTAGAAGCACGGATGAAGGCTGTACGTTTGGACTCTCAAGAACGAGGGTTCCCGCTTGTTACAGATGACTCGGACCCCGTCACTCCTGGCAGTTTGTGTCGCGATATTATACTCGCGTCTGACCAGCACGACGCTCCGAAGCTAGAGTTTCGGCCTTCCGAGCCGAAAAGGAACGGTTGTTGCGCGACCCCCAAGTGCACGGGGCAGCGCAGAGAGTTTCAAGCAAGATTAAGAAAGACAGAGCGTGGTAAGCTCCTCAAGGCTAAGGCCGAGCGGTAAGGGGAGTTACTGGTCTCCATTTGAACTGACAATCGCGTGCGCCCCAGAAACCGTGTCCTGTCGACATGTCGACACCCTTCCCAAACGTCGCCTTGGACAACATTTCCGCTAGCAAGGCTGCCAGTTGGAAGGACCTTCAAAAACTCTGGCGTCGTTTTTAAGGTCACGCGTTCCGGCAAGTATACGCCTCTACACTTTTTGCGCTCAAACCAACTGCACCGTTGGGGCCAACCCTTACGGCGGTCTGTTACAGGCCGCAGACGGCGACTTCTATGGGACGACGCAGGCGGGCGGCAAGGGAATCGAATTTCCCGAGGGAGTCGCGTTTAAAATCACTCCGTCCGGCAAGTACACTCTACTGCACACGTTCTGTACTGCTGACACCAGTTGCACCGATGGGGCTCAGCCTTACGGTGGGTTTGTGCAAGGAACGGATGGCAACTTCTACGGAACAACGATTTACGGAGGCAGCAACAACTTCGGCACGATTTCCCAGATTACCCCCAAAGGCAAATACACCGTGCTTCACAGTTTTAAGAACACCACCGGTGCGCTGTTTGGTAAATACCCTGAAGTCACGCTGCTTCAGAACACGAATGGAATCCTGTACGGAGACACTTCCGCGGGGGCAATGCCGGCGCAGGCTATGGCGTTTTCTTCAGCTTCAATATCAACCTGAAGCCGTTCGTCAGCATGGTCGCCTGGTACGGCAAGGTAGGACAGACAATCGGAATTCTCGGCCAGGGACTCACCGGAACGACGGCCGTTTCCTTCAACGGGACGCCAGCTATAAGCTTTACTGTTGTTTCTGACACCTACCCGACCGCAGTGGTTCCGTCCGGCACCACTCCCGGCCTGCTGACAGTGACCACGCCCGCCGGCGTGCAGACCAGCAACCGGGCATTCCGCGTCCTTCCCGCAATCGTGAGCTTCAGTCCGCCCAACGGCTCGGTCGGCACCCAGGTGAAAATCACCGGAACCAGTTTCACCGGCGCGACCAAAGTCACTTTCGGCGGTGTGAAGGCTACGACGTTCTCCGTGGACACCGACACACACATCACGGCCACGGTTCCGATCGGCGCGAAGACCGGCCCGATCACCGTCACTACTCCGGACGGATCCGCGACGAGCTCCACAGATTTCACCGTGACCTAGTGATCTTGTGAGGAGTTCGGAATGAGGGACTAGGCCGCCCCTCAGGGGCGGCTTTTCTGTTTGGGCACGCTGTAGCGCTCACCCCCCCTTCCAAGGTCAATGAGCGCGATTTAACGTCAACGTCAACGCGGGAATATTGGCCATTCCCCAAGAAACGAGCTACCATCAACGCGTGGGCCGAGGCTCGGATTATTCACATCCCCGGAATCTCTATTCACATGCCCGGAATCCCTATTCACATGCCCCGGAATACGCACGGATGTGCATCACACTCAGCATGGCCAATATCAGGAGACCAATTAAGTGCCGCTCACGTTTAGGGTCAAGGCCAGACGCTATCCTCTGTGGAACTATGCCATCGCTGGTTTTTTTGTGGTGTTCGGCAGTGTTTTTTGGACTTGGGTGGCCTACTCCGCTCTTGCCGTCACGTTGTCCGTCGCACGGCAGGTTTTCATTGTTTTATTGCGGGGTGACACTGTTATTTCTTGGCTTGATGTACTTCGCCTACGAAAAGCAGTTTCGCGACCATGAGTCAAGAGCAGTTCCGAAAGTCGCATCTGCATTCGGAGCCTCGATGATGCTGGCAACGTTGTATTTCTTAGGCAAGTACGACACTCGTTCCACTGCGAAGATTCCGGCCCTCATCATCTCGGTCGTGTCGATTGCTATTGGCGTCTACGTCTCGGTATTTCTCATTAAGTACGAGGTCGAGTAGAGGCCGTTCTCGTGACCGACAATCAATCGCCGAGCGGGCAGGAAACGCTCATCCGTCTCCCAACTGTCGAAATGAGGCCATTGCACTCAAGACCCCCTTTCAAACGGTCTTCCTTTCCAGCGATGAGGTACGGAGTAACTCCATGCACGACGGAGATTCGAATCGTTCCGGTTACTCTGGAGACTGACATCGAGGGAGTCACAAAAACAGCAAGTACGGGTTTTCGTCCTTCCACGTACTTGCCGAGTAAGGACAATGCGTCCTCCAGTGTGACTTTCATGCCCTATGGGTTTGTCTGGGCTACCAGCGGCGGACTATGCAACCTTCTTCTGCTGAGCTTTTATTTTCACCCATCTCGCTCTCTGAAACGTCGCGATCTTCTTACGGGCTGATGCTGACATGGTGTGCTTCACAGGAACCGAGCCCGTTGTTTTCGCTATCGCAACCACTGGCTGCGATTCACTCCGAGCCCTCGCCCATCTTGCCCTTTGCGCCTGCGCCATCTTACGCCGTGAAGCCGCCGATATAGTTCGGCCCGCCTGGTTTGCGTGCGGGACTGTTCCCGAACCGCTTAGTGACTCGATGACTGCGATTGCTTGGTCTATGCTCTCTACACGCGCCTGCGCTTGCTTGCGCTCAGCACGAAGCTGCTGGAGCGCGCCAGTTAGGTTTCCCATTGTTCCCCCCTCGGTATTTAACAACGGCCAATATTGTATAGGATTGGAATGACCGAGGACGGAATCCGTTTTGCTATCTGTTAGAGCCTCAATGCCGTACGCTGCTGACATCCGTGCGAGCCGAAACCGTCCGCATGCGCGCGCCCGCCTGGTTCAGCACCCGGTGCAGATATTCATTGCCCTTGGCGGAGCGACTGCTGTGGTTCTCTTCGGCGCTTTCGTCTTTTCCGGGACAGGTCCCCACCCAAGAAGTCAATTCCGCCGCTGAGGGAAATGTACTGGCTTGCACCCCCCACTTCTGCGAAGATCTGCTGCTCCGGGATAAGCGCGAGACGCACGAGTGCCGGGGAGGAGCCGCCTAAGAAACGACCGTCCGCCACCTAGTCCTTTTCGCTCCCATCGTCGTCCATGCCTGCTTTACCGCCGCGATGATCTCCTGCCGGCGTGCTTTCACGAACGGCGCGGAATGTCGCTTTGTGCAAACAAAAGAGCGCCCCAGACTCATTCGAGTCAAGGACGCTCTGCCGAACAGTCCTCCCCCGAGAACCGCTCCCCTTACAATAGATCCTGAGAGTCGTAACGTGACAACTAGCAAAACTACCCGTTATCATTTTGCGTGATAGGCGTAAGCGACTAGATCGTGCCCAAAAAATTAAAGATCAGCCGGCCGGAAGTCGAGGCAATTTGTGTTGGTAGGAGGCGGTCCTAAGGTACCTTGGGCTCTCCGGAAGCGGAAAAGAGCGCTGGGGACCGGCGTGCCACGTCTGGCAACCGTGCAACCCAAATTCTTCGGGGGGAAGGGTCGCCCAGCGCAATTACTCATACTACTATGACTGTTGGGGTCCCCGGGGTTCGCGCGGGCGTGCTTCCGCCCGCCCGTCACCGTCAGTCGGTGCAGCAGCCGGTTCGGAACCGTACCTGTGTCCACCGCTACATCCACCAAAAAGATGCGCGTCCCGTTGAATTCAATGTCGGTGTTCTCCACCGCACTGCTCCCGGTGGTGCGCAGGTGAGTCTGCAGATCACCCGGCCCGGCTTCTCGGCATCCAGCACTTCAATTTTCTGCAGCCTGGCTGGCGTCGCATTGGCATTTGTGAGCACCAATTCATAGACGACATGTTGTTTTCCGTCCGTTCCAGGAAACGGCTGGACGCCGGCCGTCAGCGGTGAAGCCACCGCAGCGATTGCACTCATTGACTGGGTAGTGAGGATAAGTGTCGCGACTACACCGGTGATCGAGAATTTCCCTGTGCCGCCTCGGTTAGAAAACTACACTTTTCTTGCGCTCCGAAACGGCGCTAGCGAAGTTGTCGCTCGTTAGGTACGTGTCTGATCTCCCCTTCTGAGTTAACTTGTCTGGTTCTGCCAAACCCACTACACTCATTGCTCAAGTGATGGCGGCGGGGATACAGGCAATCGAGGGCGAAACGCTCGTGAAGTGGTACTTCGTCTTTTTTCTTCTCTCGGGGTTTTGTAGCGTTCTATACGAACTGGTGTGGCTCCGGCTCTCCATGGCGCAATTCGGCGTGACTACCGCCATGGTCTCGATTGTGCTTTCTGTGTTCATGGCCGGCCTTGGCCTGGGCTTTTGGGCAAGCGGACAATGGCTCTGCAAAACAGAAAGTGCGGGCGGTTCTGCTGTTCTCCGCCTTTATGCGCTCATTGAATTGCTGATCGGCGTGTCCGGCATCGTTGTAGCTTCCGAACTCTTGTGGGGCCGTAGAGTCCTCGAACACTATAGCTTTTCTTCTTCAATCGGATACTATTCTATTGCCGGCCTGTGGATTGCCGTCACAGTGATCCCTTGGTGCAGTTTGATGGGGGCCACGGTCCCGGTTGGAATGCGGGCAATCGGGCAGACGCTCCCGAGCGAAGCCGACCGCTCTTTCAGCTATCTGTACATGGCTAACGTCGGGGGAGCAGTCGCAGGAACGACTGTGCCTTTATTCCTGATCGAATTACTCGGATTTCGCGGAACTTTGAGGATCGGCGCCGGATGCAACTGCCTGATCGCTATTTCTGCCCTTGCTCTGTCGCGGAAGTCACCGAAGAAGACTTCCGTCCAGCCTGCCCAACGCGTGGCTCAGCCAGTTCACGGTTCCGGCGGCAGCAGGGTTCTTGGGCTTCTGTTCCTGAGCGGCTTGACCTGCATGGCGATGGAAGTCGTCTGGGTGCGCCGGTACACCCCCTACCTCGGAACCGTGGTCTACGCCTTCGCTGCAATCCTCGCCGTTTACCTTCTTGCGACGTTTGTCAGTTCCGTCCTCTATCGCCGTTGGAGTTCGCGGCGGGCACCAGAGAACCCAGTCCTATGGAGTTTGCTGGCGTCCTGCGCGTTGCTTCCACTAGCTGCGGCCAGTCCGAGCTTTCGGCTCGAACCATCTATGCGGCTGGCGGTAGGCATCATGCCGTTTACCGGTCTGCTTGGTTTCATCACACCCATGCTGGTCGACCGTTTTTCAGCGGGAGATCCCGGTAAGGCTGGAGTGGCCTACGGGGTCAATGTTGCGGGCTGCATTCTTGGGCCGCTGCTGGCAGGATTTGGACTCTTGCCATTCATGAGCGAGCGTTGGGCGCTAATCGTGCTCACGCTGCCTTGGCTAATCATCGGGCTTGCCCCGCTGCGTCCGACGAAGCGAGCGCGCCCTGCGGCACGTATGGCTATGTATACGCTGCTGGCAATCGCGGCAGTGTTAATCACCGTGGGTAAAGGCTACGACGAGAACTCTGACGGCCGCAAGGTACTTCGCGACTCTACAGCGACCGTCATCGCAACCGGCACGGGGATGAATAAGCAACTTCTGGTCAACGGCTACGGCATGACCTCCCTGACGCCGATCACCAAGGTAATGGCTCATCTACCCCTGGCTTTTCTCGACCGTCCGCCGCAGAATGCCCTCGTCATCTGCTTTGGCATGGGCACGACCTTTCGCTCCCTGCGCTCGTGGGGCATTCCCGTAACAGCGGTGGAACTCGTACCCAGCATCCCGCGCCTGTTTGACTACTACCACAGCGACGGCCAAACGATTCTAGAATCGCCGCTGTCCCATGTGGTGATCGACGATGGACGCCGATATCTGGAACGCAACACTCAGCAATATGACGTCATCACGATTGATCCACCGCCTCCCCTGGAAGCTGCGGGTTCGAGCTTGATTTATTCCGAGGAGTTCTATGACGTAGCGAAGCGGCGGTTGCGACCGGGGGGGATTTTGCAACAGTGGTTGACAGCGCTCGACGACGCCGACGCTGAAGTTACGGCTGCGGTCGCGCGTTCCGTTCGCAACTCCTTTCCCTACGTGCGTACGTTCTGGGATGAATGGGGGTTTCACTTTCTGTGCAGCGATCGCCCTATTCCCAATCGGACTCCCACAGAACTGCTGCGGCGAATGCCGGCGAGTGCAGCGGCAGACTTTACCGAATGGGCTGAGCCGTCGAGCCATGAGATCGTCGTTGCGGCGTCACTTCAATTCGATACGCTGCTCGAGCACGAGTTGGCCGTGGATCGATTGATCGCCGCAGCACCGGACACTCCGACACTGACCGACGATCGTCCCATCAACGAGTACTACGCTTTGCGATACTGGCTCCGTCATCAGCCCGCACCGATTCCGCGCACCACACACTTGGATTAGCTACATCGAGTGGTGGAGTCTTGTGACCAGCATGAGAGAGTGTGTTGTTTGGGCCAGAAACATGGGGATAGAACGCATGGCGGCGGACGCCTCGTCCGCGCAGCCAAAGGAAACGCGGGAAGCCGACCTCGATCGTGTACGGGGGAAGGCCGATGACGTGGAGGAAGAAACAGGCAGATGCACTCCACGGGACCGCCGTGACAGGGGCCCAGGCACTCAGGGAAGGATTCACAGAGATAACGTCGGGAAGGTCCCGCCAGCAGCAGGGGCTGGTCGCAACCTGCAGAGACTCCTCGAACGAGGCCTAGGCCGAAGGAGAGGAGAGCGAGTGGGATCGACGAATGAGTCTGTAGGAGCTATGACCGGGGAGTAATGTCCTCGTAGGAGGCGGTCCACGTCTCCCTGATGGAGGTAACGCCAACATCAGGCAAAGAGACTCTGGGTACTTGGTGGTTCCATTTTCAGCGCGGTGGTCGGAAACAGAGCCGACCTAAGCCGACGCATGAGGGGGAATTTCGTGTCGGCCGTCGAGTTCGTCGGCGGATGCTTGCTGACCGTGGGGTTGCTTTCGAGCCTGGCCTGCGTGGCTTTGTTGCTCGATACGCTGGTCGCCATCCTGACCGCGAGGCTTTCCGGCATGCCCAAAGGACTTTCGCCTCTTAACTGGCTCGATGATCTCCTCTACTTTCCGGAAGTCCTGTACGTGCTCTTCTTTACCTGGCTGCTCTGCTCTGGTCCCGGAAAGTTCAGTGTCGATTACCGGCTCGCCGGCAAGTTGTAGAGATGAGCGACCGACGAAGCAGCTTGTTGCCAAGGCCGTCGATGAATGTAACGGCCTGTGGCTGTTGACAAACTTCATCCGGCGAATTTCGCAAAAATAGAATTGCGTTAGGATGCCCTACAAACGACTCTCTCGGTGGAAGCTATGCCGATCTGGCGTGGAAGCCGCAGAACGCGCGAAAAAGGTTGCACACCGTCACGGACTACCACCCTTCCAGGATGGGTGGCACGACACAGATTGGTTCAAAACGCACGTTCCCGATCAAACTCATTGACGGCCTCACTTCATCCAGAGTGCAAACGATCTTTGCCGTCCACGCTAGATGATCGTACACGCCGACTCGACTTGATTTTCATCGCTATGGGTGGGGCTGCAGGCCCACGCGAAACTCATTGACAGGTTGCGAGCGCTATGGGAAGGCATTTCGTCGCGGGGTGAGAAACGTGGCCCGGCCTGCCAACCGTTCGCCTTCGGTCGAACCCAGGACAGTGGAAACGGTGAAAACCTGTGCCGTCCCTCACCCCGCGACTAAGGGAAAGTTTAGACCCGACCAATAGCCGGGTTCAAGAGCCTCAATAGTGAGAGCGCCAGCGCCCCATACCTATTGAAACATCGCGGTTACACTGGAGCAGCCGACAAGGCTGTGAATCTAGTGGGGTGTAAGTTCCCACACCACCAATTGCCTGGGACCGGGGTGGTTAGCATATCCGATGCAATGCGGAGGCAACGAAGCATGTTCAGCTCGGACGTAAAAGCCTCGGCTGCCCGGCGGCGATGAGCTGCAGCGGTAGGGACGATCGGGGAGGCGAGCAAACCTGAGGGCCTGAACATAACGAAATGGCTGCAGTCTCGAAAAGGCGATCCTTCATGAAATCGTTTGGACGGGGAAGCGCGGGAAGCCGACCTCGATAGTGTACGGGGGAAGGCCGATGACGTCGACGATGGGGGCTACTCCGGTGGGAACACAGACAGAAGGGGCTCAAGCGCTTGCTTGAAGATGTCGAAAAACGCTTGGTCGACACGATCGTCGTGTACAAGGTTGATCGTTTGACCCACAGCCTGTCTGACTTTGCCAAGATCGTCGAGGCCCTAACGCACACGGAGTTTCCTTTGTGTCGGTCACCCAGCAGTTCAACACCACCATATCCATGGGACGGCTTACTCTGAATATCCTGCTCTCGTTTGCCCAGTTCGAACGCGAGGTCACGGGAGAGCGAATTCGCGACAAAATCGCTGCTTCCAAGCGAAAAGGCATGTGGATGGGTGGGAGGGTGCCGCTCGGATACGACCGCAGTCAAGGCAAGCTGGTCATCAATCCCGAAGAATTCGAGCGGGTGCGGCTGATCTTTAATCTTTACCTCGAACTCGGATGTGTGTCGAAACTTAAAGACCGGTCGATCGAGCGGCAAGTCCGGAGCAAGGCGCGGATCAGCAAAATCCGGAGACGGTTTGGGGGAGTGTGCTACTCACGCGGAGCGCTTTACCAGATTCTAAAGAACCGGACCTACATCGGAGAGATACAGCATCGTGACCAGCACTATCCCGGCGAACACCAAGCCATCCTCCCGCGAGAAATCTGGGACAGAGGTCGGATGCAATTGGGTAGTACAAACCAGGGTCGGCGAACGGGACTAGCCGCAAGTTCCAGAAGTTTGCTCGTGGGATTGTTACGCGATGAGCACGGGAGACGGTTCACACCTTCTCATACATTGAAAAACCGTCGGCGCTACCGCTACTATTTCTGCCGGCCAATGGCTAACCCCAACGATAGCAGCGGGACAGCAACCATCAGGCTGCCAGGCCACAACATTGAGCTCCAGGTGCAACGGAGGCTACGGGCATTTCTAAGCTGGTCAACTGAGGTCATGGATCAGCAAGCTTCTGGCGAACGAAGACCATCAGGTTGCGTCCACAGAATTGTCAGAGACCAGGAGCGGTACATCGCAGGGCGATATTTTCCGCCTGGAAATCCAAGCCGAGATGAGACGCCAAGGACTTGCAACCCGCCTGGTGGTTTCCTCCGACTCGAGCCCAACTCCACTCCCGCGTCCACTTACACCCTTGCTGAAGGCCATCGCTCGCGCCCATGACTGGTCAAAGCGATTGCTGGACAAAAGCGCGGTGAGCCAAACAGACCTCGCCAGGCAACTTCGGTTGAACCGCCGCTACCTGGACCGCGTACTTGGTTGCGCAATTTCTTGCTCCCGACATCCTGGAAGCCATTCTCGACGGCCGCCAACCACCCGGATCTCACCTTCGACAAGCTGACCAGAAATCTGCCTCTGCGCTGGTCAGACCTACGCAAACAGCTCGGGTTCTGCGCCCCGGGAACAGGACGATAGATCAAATTCAATTGCTTGCGTGTTAGCCTGCGGGAGCAGGAAAAGGACTTCCCTGCTCTGCCCTGTTACTGCCCTGTTCCGATTTGCTTTCTAAAGTTGCCGATGTACCTGTACCTGTCGTCTTCCCGATGACTAACCAAGAGTCCGCTGCAAAGTGGTGCCCCGAAAAACGCCAAGTTCCCTGTTAGCAGGGAATTCACCGGAGAAGAGTTCGCACGAGACTGCAACCACCGCCATAAAACCTGGGCCTCCAGGCGAGGTCGCTGAATCTCGACCTTCACTTCACAAACGTCAGCCCATGCGGGACCGCGGCGCGGAAAACGTAGGCGTACAGCATCACGATAATTCCGACGATGGCGCCAAGAGCCACAGAGTGCCACACCACAAAACGGAAGATGATCCCCTCATTCCCCACTTGCTCGGTGGCTGCAGTGGCAATCGTGATGGATTGGGCATCGACCATTTTGCCCATGACTCCGCCGGCGCTATTCGCCGCGCACATCAGAACTGGGTCGATGCCGAGTTGCTGGGATGTAATTCGCTGCAGGCTACCAAAGAGCGCATTCGAGGACGTATCGCTGCCGGTGAGCGCAACCCCGAGCCAGCCCAGGAATGTGCCAAAGAACGGATAGAGCCACCCGGTGCGCGTGAATGCTAGGCCCAACACAGCATCCAGGCCTGAGTACCGCGTCACGTAACCTAGACCCAGCATGAATGAGATCGCGATCATAGCTAGCCGCATGCGCACCAGCGTGCGCCAGAAAACTCTCATGAGCCGAACTGGGCCCAGCCCTAGCAACAACCCTGAAACAATGGCAGCGAAGAAACATCCAGTCCCAGTTGCCGACAGCCAGTTGAAATCGTATCGCGCGGGCTCGGCAGTCGGCTTGGACACGACCGGCGCAGCGCGATAAATGGCGCCGTGCAGGTAGGGCACGTCCCACCCGGGCGGACCCGGACGCGGTTTGCCGTCAACAAGCACGACTCGAAAAGCGGGCGTGGCTGCTCGATTCATGGCGAGCTTAATCGACGGAAGCCCCCACAGAAGCACAAAGACCGACAGGATGGCGAAAGGCATCCAAGCTCGCAAGACCTGGCCAGCGATGTAAGGACGCGCCTTGACATATCCGTCAAACTTCTCCGCCGACCACTCCCCGCCAAACTGGTCCGCGATCTCCGCCGTGGACGGTGGCAAAGGCGATGCATTCTTGTCGTAATCGAAGCGCCAGATCTTCTTCGGCTTCCAGAAACGGAGAAAGACTACGACGGCGATAATCGAAACTACACCGCCCATAATGTCGACAAGGTTGCTGTCCACGTAATTCGACCAAAAGAACTGAGTGAGCGCGAACGAGAATCCGACCACCAAAATGGCCGGAAACACCTCAAACGTTTCCTGCCAGCCCACCATGGTTCGCACCAGCCAGAAAGGAACGATGACGGCGGTGAAAGGAAGTATGCGGCCAATCATGGCATTGAGATCGGACTCGGGAAGAGAAGTGACGGCCGCAAGGGTGTGGACGGGCGTCCCGATGGCACCCCAGGCTACCGGCGCGGTGTTAGCAATCAGATTCAGTGCGGCGGCATGAAACGGCCTGAACCCGAGGCCGATCATGAAAGCTCCGGCGATGGCAACTGGTGCCCCAAAGCCGGCCGCGCCCTCGATGAAAGCTCCAAAACAAAACGCGACTAACAGCACCTGCAACCGGCGGTCGGCGGTGATTCCCGCGATCGATTCTTTCATGATTTCGAACTGCCCGGTCTCGACCGAAATGTCGTACAGATATACAGCTGCGAGAACGATCCAGGCGATTTTAAGCAAGCCGAAGGCGACACCGTACCCGAAACTTATCCCGGCCAGGGTCAGAGGCATCTTGAAAAATAGAATCGCGACTGCCATCGCCGTCAGTGCCCCGGCAATCGCGCACCAGTGTGGCTTCACCTTGAAGCCGGCCAACAGGCTAAAAAGCACGATTATCGGAAGTCCCGCGACCAGCGTCGAGAGCCACCAATGACCAAATGGATCGTAGATCTGAGTCCAGTGCATACCCTGCTCCCTTCCAAAGAGAGTCCGGCGCTCAACTGAAAACTTGCAGCAAGAATCAACTCCACTCCCAGCTCTTTGGAACATTCACGTACGAACGGTCCAACGCCGTGATGGACGGGCAACCGAGCAGCCTGAGAGTGCGTTCCACATCACTTCGCAAAATCTCAATCGCACGCGTCACGCCGGCTTCACCCGCCGCTGCCAGACCGTACGCGTAAGCACGCCCACACAAAACCGCCCGCGCGCCCAGGCAAATGGCTTTGATCACGTCGGTTCCCCGACGAATACCTCCATCCATCAGCACTTCGACTTGACCGTTCACCGCCTTGACAACTTCGGGTAAGGCTCGCAGAGAGGCGGGAACGCAATCAAGTTGACGGCCGCCGTGATTCGATACGACCACAGCGGCGGCGCCCTCATCAATGGCGCGACGAGCGTCGTCGCCGGTGAGGACGCCCTTAACCACGATCGGTCCGCCCCAGAGCTGGCGAATCCAACCCAAGTCTGCCCAGGTGACCGCTGCGCTGGCTAAGGCTGCGCCAATATCGACGAGCTTCATTGGCCCCTGCCCGGGGATGACAACATTCGGAAGTCCGGGCAGCCCGCCGTCGCGCAGGAAGCTAATCAGCCATCCCGGATGACTCAATAAGTGGGGAATAAACGGGATCTTCGCCAGCAGACCGCCGCTGATCAACTCCTTCGTACGGTTGCGAAAATCTCGCTCGCGCATGCCGGAAACCGGAGTATCAATCGTGACCACTAGCGCGGAAAATCCCGCAACCCGCGCTCTCTCAATCACAGCCTCGGCAGCCCCGCGACCGCCCATCAGGTAAAGCTGGTAGAAGACCGGTCCACTGCAGCCCGCTTTTACATCTTCCAGCTTGTGTCCCGAAATCGTAGACAGAATATAAGCCGTGCCCGCCGCACCAGCCGCCCGGGCAGCTACGACTTCGCCGCCAGGATGCATGAGACGGCTATATCCGACGGGAGCCAGCAAGAATGGAAGGGAAAGGTTGAAATCCAGCACGCGCGTGCGCAACTCACAATTTGGATGGGCTACGGCGTGACGGGGACGGAACGTAACGTCCTCGAATACCCGGCAGTTCTCGCGGAGCGTCACCTCGCCTTCCGCCCCGCCGTCGAGGTAGTCGAAAACCGCCTTCGGCAATCGTCGACGCGCGATGGGCCGAAAGTCATCGATACTAACGACGCGCGCGACCGTAGGGGATGTTGTCGTCATCGGCGATTCCAGTAGCTCTACAAAATAGGTAGATGGTATCACTTGGAAAACCGAAAGAGGAAAACGGGGAGCTTACCAGAAACTATATGTCAATCCGCTTGTCCGTGTGCCGGTTCACATACCAGCACGGACTGTAGCCGAAGTGAGGAAATATGGAGTGAACGCAAACCTGGATTTGCGGTTGGGCGTAATCGTATTCGGTTCGCCCATTCTTCTCATGGATCGCATAGTAGGGCTGGATGGTTACAGTGGAAAATGGATCGCGGCCCTTCGGAATTCGATATCGAACGGACAGATAGTCACCCACGTACGTGAGCAGCGCCAGTATCAAGACGGCGGCAGCAATACGGAGGAGTATGCTTTTCAATCGTTTCTTTCCCTAACCGGCTTATTGGTTTCGATATTGATCGGAGCAAATCCGGGTAAATCCGTGGCCAACTCTCCTAAACCACAAAGTACTTTGCCTGCGGATGATGCACGAGATCGCCGACGTCGACTGCTCCGGCTCGAGAAGAAATCCAGTCGTTAGCTTCACACCAACGTTCTCCTCCGGATGCAGCACCGCAAACAGCTTGGTTTGATCATCCAGGTTAGGACACGCCGGATAGCCAAACGAATAACGCGACCCTTGATATTTCTGATGGAACAGGTCGCGGATATGAGCCGAGTCCTCGCCCCCAATGCCCAGTTCCTCGCGCATCTTATTGTGGAGATATTCCGCGAGCGCCTCCGCCTTCTCGACGCTGAGTCCGTGGAGATAGAGATACCGGGTATATTCGCCGCCCTCAAATAAACGCTGAGTCTCCTCCGAAGCTTTCGATCCTATCGTCACCAGGGAGAGCCTAATCACGTCCATCTTGCCGGAGCTTTTGGGAGCGAAGAAGTCGGATATGCAAAACTTCCGCCCTTCTCGCTGCCGTGGAAATGTAAAACGAAGCAGTTCGCCTTTTCTTTGTGAACCTTCGTGTCCTTTGTGGTTATCCGGGTTCGGCTCCGGCTCATACACAATCACATCATTCCCGTCAGCCTGGGCCGGAAAATACCCATACACGACCTTAGGTTCAAAAATCCCACTCGTAATAATCCCTTCCTGCAACTGCATCTTGATGGGACGAAATTTCTGTTCCACCAGCCGCACATAATCTTCCTGCGACGCCGTCTTCAACTGCCACTGATTCTTGAACAGCGCCGTATCGTTGATGTACTGAAAAACTTCCCGCAGATCGAAATCCTTGCGCACCCGCACTCCCCAAAACGGAGGCGTGGGAATATGCGGAGCATCGCTGACCACCGCGCTTCTCTCGGCGAAAACTGGCCCGGTCGCCTCGTCTACCGCAGCGGCCTTGGCATACTGTTTCACCGTGCGTCCCTCTTTCAGCCGGGCCAGCTTCTTGCCATTTGCCGTGGCTAGATCCTCCATAATGTGCAAGCCCGCAAAAGCGTCATCGGCATAGAACACGGCGTTCGAATACTCCCGCCGCAGGTCGTCCTCTACGTACTTTCTGGTTAGTGCCACGCCGCCACAGATCACGGGAAAACTCCAACTTCTGCCGTTCCAGATCCTGGATGACGTACTTCATCTCTAGAGTGGATTTCACCAGCAGGCCGCTGAGGCCGATGGCATCCGCTTTGTGGTCCTGCGCCGATTTGATGATGGTATCGCCCGGCTGCTTGATCCCGAGATTGACGACCTTGAAACCGTTGTTGGTCAGAATAATCGACGAATTGCGGTCGGTCTTTCGTCGAAAATTGTCGGGCGACTTCCCTGGCGATGTTGACCGCTGCGAGATTTATCTCCGCGACGCGGTCCGCCATCCCGAATTCGGCCAGAACGGTGCCCGTACCCCCGAAAGTGTCGGTCTCGACCACGTCGCAACCGACACCGAAGAAGTCGGCGTGAATGTCACGAATAATGTCGGGCCGGCTTAGCGCCAGCACTTCGCTGCAATTCTCCTTACCCCAGTAGTCATCCAGGGTGGGATTACGCTTCTGGATATTCGTGCCCATTGCGTCGTCGTAGATGACGACGCGCTCGCGAACGGTTTGGAGGAAATCAGACATTAGCCTCTGTCGTTAGTCGTTGGTCGTTAGTCTTGATCAAGCCCCGTCGAATCCACGCGGCCCGTGCTGCCGGCCACCTGCGTTTGGCTAACGACCTACGCCAACGACCGTTTCATGCACGAACGCCGGTCCTCGGTTGGGGGACCGGCGTTATCCATCTCTTGACTGAACCTGGAAAACCTAGCTCCCTGGTACCGGCACTGCCGGCGCGCCCGCCGCTACCTCAGCTTGATTGAACACCGCGTTTGCCCCCATGTGCGCCGGCCGGGGGGCCAGCATCTGTTCCTTGCGGTAGACCAAGTTGCTGGCGTTAAAGCTTGCGATTTCGAAGCCGTGCCCGTGGGTGATCGCATCCGTGGGACAAGCCTCGACGCAGTATCCGCAGAAGATACATCGATTGTAGTCGATGTTATAAACCTTGGCGTAACGCTCCGCTCCGCTCACCCGATGCTCGTCCGTATTCTCCGCCGCTTCTATGTAAATGCAGTTCGCGGGACAGGCGGCGGCGCACAGAAAACAGGCAACGCACTTTTCCAATCCGTTCTCATCGCGCTGCAACACGTGGACGCCGCGAAAACGCTCTTGGAACTTGGCGCCCCTCAGTGGCCCCGGTCCATCGGGATAGTTCTCCACTTGCGTAGGCTGGAACATCTCCATGAACGTAATGCTCATGCCCTTGGCGATCGCGGCAATATTCTTCAATACTGGCATACAGCACTAGTATAGCGGAAGGGACGCGCGGGACGCAGGACGAGGCATAGTGAGTGGGGCCCTAGGCGTGGCGGAAGGTTGCATTTGGCAGCGAGGCGGAGCCGACGAGGGACCGCCTCCACGCGCGGGCAGCAGCTAGTCTAATGTCCCTTATATAACGTTACAGATCAACTGTCTTCTTTTTCCCCCTGGGCTGGGTGGATCCGGGTTTGATCTGCTCCATCTTGACCCGCGCCCGATCGATCTTTTTGATGATGTCCTCGACGGTGGCGCTCCAGATGAACGGCTTGGGGTTTTGGTTCCAGGCTTGCATAAAGGCCTCGATCGCCTGCTTTAGATCTGGCACACTCACGAAACTGCCACGCCGAATCGCTTTCTCGGTCAATTCTCTAAACCAGCGCTCCACCAAATTCAGCCAACTGGAACTGGTCGGCACAAAGTGACACACAAAGCGAGGATGCTTCTTCAGCCACGCTTGCACGTGCGGCTCTTTGTGCGTGCCGTAGTTGTCCATCACCAGATGCAACTTCAGCTGCGGGGGAAACCCAGCGTCTAAGCGGCGCAGAAACTTCAGCCACTCCTGATGCCGATGCCGGCCATGACATTCACCAATAACCTTGCCATCTAGCACATTCAGTGCCGCAAACAGGGTGGTGGTGCCGTTGCGCTTGTAGTCGTGCGTCATCGTACCGCACCGGCCTTTCTTCAGCGGCAGCCCCGGCTGAGTCCGATCTAACGCTTGAATTTGGCTCTTTTCATCCAAACACAGCACCAGCGCCTTATCGGGCGGGTTCATATACAACCCCACCACATCGGTCAGCTTCTCCAGGAATTTCGCATCCCGCGACAGCTTAAAAGTGCGGCTCAGGTGCGGCTTGATGTTGTGCAGCTGCCATAAACGGTTCACCGTGTTCTTGCTGACCCCTTGCGCCTCCGCCATGAGCCGGCAACTCCAATGGGTCATGCCCTTGGGCTTGCTCTGCAAGGTCGCTCGAATGATCCGGTCTCGCTGGCCTTGATCATAGTGCGCTTTGCGCCCGCGACCGGGAGCTATCTTCCAGACCTCCCCGATGCCCTGCTCGTGTACACGCTTGCGCCACAGCTGCACGGTGGGTCGGCTCACGCCGAGCCCCGCGGCGATGGCCACATTCTGCTGACCCGCCACCGCTCTCAGGATAATCCGGCAGCGCAGCGCCACCTGTTGAGGCGTTCCGTGTGCGGATTCCCACTGTTCCAGTTGCGTGCGCTCCGCCGGTTGCAACTCGATCGCCAGACCTGTGTTCGGCATGACTGAGATCATACTCACCGCTTGGAACTATGTCAAGCTATTTATGGGACACTCCACTAGTGCTGGATATTCAGATCGGCGTAGAAGCTGAAACTCGCGAGTATAACCTGGTCACTCCCGGGAATATAAAACCCAAACTTCCCCGCTGAAAGATTGGGGGCGGTCCACTTGTCAAGAATCACCCAGGCGTCGCCCTCCTTCGTCTGATTGACGATTTCGTTGGGCGTCACACGAATCTGCATAAATCGGAAACTCTTCTTTTCGCTCTTGTGCGGGATCTTGAACTCGTCCGACTTTTGCCCGTTGTGCATTACGATGCGATAGAAATTGTTTTCGTCCATCTGGAATAGTAAGTAATTGTTAGGGTCGATATAATTCACCACCCACTGCAGCCGGTGACCTTTCTGCAGCATCACCGAAAAAGCAAATGTTCCCGAGGTGGGGAAACGCCGTATAGCACGAAGTCTCCACCTTTGTGGACGAAGCCGTTCTTGTCAGGCTTCCAACTGGCAGAGTCATCCCACTTGGACATTCCACTCGGAGACAGTGCCAAATCGAGGCTCTTCGATTGACCGGCGATCACTTCCAGAACCGAGGACCGAGTCACACTGTCAGCGATTCGTGCAGTTAAAGTGTACGTACCCGGGGGCAGGCTTAGCGGGCTGCCACTGGTCACTCTAACTGGCGCTTCGCCGCTCTTGGTGAGACTGACTACGGCTTCCGGAGGGGAGAAGGTAATACGCAACTCGCCTGTGCCTGCTTCCAACCCTGCCTCTGCGCCAGCGAACGCAACGGTGACGCCGGCGACGAAGTGTTTCTGAAGCCGCTTCGGCTTGAAGCGATCCTTGCGCAATTCAATGACGTGGTCGCCGGGAGCGATCGTCGCGAGACCGAACGTTCCATCCGGCTGCACCACTCCCGCCGCTGCCTGGTCGATCCAGACTTGTGCCCCCGGCGTTCCACCCTGGATGGAGAGCGACGATAGATGCGGAATCGGCTGCACGCTGAAGGTCAGCTTGGTTTGTTCCCCCTTGCGAACCCGGACCTTCTGGGGCGGAAGGTCCTGAAACCCTGCCTTGCTGACCGTGACCACGTAATCTTTTGGCTCGAGATTTGGAATCCGGAGTTGTCCACCTTGCGTGGTTCCCTTCTGCATCTGCCCATCGAGAAAGACTCGCGTTTTGTCCTCGCCCGTGACAATAATGAGAGTACCGATGTTCTGGCCCGACATCAAGAAAGTCGCAAGCGTGGGAGCAGGGCCTACATCGATGTCCAACTTGTACTGATCGTCGCCGTGAATCAGGGCCAGTTTATGAGTACCAGCAGAGACTTGTGGGAGTTCCCATCCATTCTCTGGCATGGCGGCCGGAGATTGCCTGTCAAGGCTAAGCTTGGCCGCGGGATCACTGGAGTACACGTGGACTTGGCCGCCGAGATTGCTGACCACAACGGCCAGGAGACGGTTGGCAGCGATCCGCCCTTTGACCGCCGGCATCGCTCCCGCTGCGCTTGAAAAAGTGAAGGAGGCATTTCCTTGCTTGCCGTCGAACTTCAACTTGTGCTCGCCGGACACCAGCTTATCGAGTGTCCACTGCGCACCTTCGAGTTCAACAGGAGGTTGATCATCAAATGACACCGTCCCTGCGCCCGTGTCGGAAGACAACTTCACAACCGGTAAAGCCGGATCGAGACTTACGTCAATAGAAGCCGGCGACCCAGCCTTGGTCTCGATTGTGGTGGCTTTGGATTGGTAACCGTTTAACTCAGCCTCAATTTGATAGCTTCCCTGGGGCAAATCAACTTGCAGATTGGAGGTTCCACGAACCTCATGGTTAATTCTGATGGTTGCACCAGGAGGTGACGTGTGCACGGTGACCCGCGCGACGGTTGAGGCCGGAGTCGACAGGTGACGATGTCTTACCAAGAAAATTGCCAACAACAACAGGCCGGCGACAACAGCAGCAATTGCGGCGAGCCGGTGTTGCAACGAACTCATGGGCCGGATCGGACTGGGTGATGAAGATGCTTGCTGATCGCGCGCGGCCTCAGGTTTACCTTCCGACGGCGGCATAGTTAGAGGCGGAGTTACAGGCGGCGTAGCCGCCGATTCAGCACTCACAGGAGCAACAAGACGGTTGACTTTCCCGGAAGCTGACCAAGGCGGAACTTCAGTAGGTTGAGAAAAAATCGACGCGGTTGCACCGTCTCCTGCAAAAGTCGGAAGCGCAGCGGTTCGCGGAGTCTGGCCTTTCTCCTCTCCGCCATCGCGACCGGAGCCTTTGCCTTGAACCGCGGCTATGTCCAGCCGCCCCAGAATACCGTTCGCTAGCGCGAGAACTTCTTCGTCCTCCAGATATTTACCAGCCAGAACCTGGACGCGCGCACCAAAAACCTGCTTCACGGCGGGATCAGAGACGGTCTCAGCTTCGCGGTCCATCCGTCGCAATTCTTCCAAGTCGCGGCGCCTCGCCTGCCGTCGTTGGGACTGAAGTTCTCGCTGCAGCGTTTCCTGAATCTGAATGAGCCGGAGCTCGCGCGGATAGGCCGCCAGCGCCTCTTCAATCCGAGAGAACGCTCCGGCCAAATCGCCGCCCGCCTGCAGCTTGCGGGCCTGCGAGACGCATTCGGTGACCGTTTGTTCCCGCTTCTGGTCCAGAATCAAGGTGCGAACCGTCTTGGAAAGAGGATGGCTCGGATTTAGTTCGAACGCCTGTCGGGCCAACTGATCCGCTTCTTGCCAGTTCATCTCCGCAACCAGACGCGCCTGCTCGACCAAGGCATTCGAAAAAACCGCCCGCGTCAGCGCGTTGTGTTCGTCCAATTCGTAAGCTTCTTTCAGTAACTTGATCCCATCGGCGAAACGGTCTTGCGCGCACAACTCCTGACCTTCCGTCATCAACCGGTGCGCTTCGGTAGCGCGCTGCTGTCCGTGGTTCGCGAGCTTTTCAAGCTGTGCGAGTTCCGCATCGTTGGGGAACTCAGCCGTGGCCTGTTCCAGGAGTGCGAGAGCGCGAGAATAGTCACTGGAATGCAGGCAGGCATCAATCTGTTCCACCAGCCGGGTTTTCGCTTCACTGCGGGATTGTTGTTCGCGACGTTTCTGCAGCCGCTCGACTTCAAACTTCAGTCCAGGATACTGGCTGTAAATCGTGCGCAGAATTTCCCAATCGTTGAGCGCATCGCTAAACGCACCCTCCTCTTCGTGATGGTGCGCTCGCGCAACGATGGAGTTCACCAGATCCCGCTTGTCTTTGACCAGTCGCAGGGCGGGCTCGAAATGAGTTTCATCGGGATGCAATTCGAGCGCCTCTTTCAGGATGTTCACCCGCTTGTCCAAATCGGGTTCGGACTCCACCTGCCGGTCCACCGATGCAACATACGCGGAGAGTTCCTGTCTCTGCTGCTCCTCGATGTCATATTTAAGCGCCTGAAAAATCGCATTCGTTGGGTACTTTACCAGGTATGTCTCGCAAACCGAGAGAGCCTTGCTGACGTTACGTTCCGCCAGCTGCTTGCGCGCCTCCGCGTAAGCCGTGTTCATGGCGTCATGTTCGGAGCGAACCTCGTTGTAAAAGCCCTGGTACGTGGCGCTGCCCTCGGGGCTGGAAATATCAGGAGCGCGCCGGTCCAACTCCAGAACCACCGCCAGTTTGGTAAGAGCGCTGCTGACGTCCCCTTTCTGCCAAGCCTCCATCGCCGCACGATGAATCTGCGCTTTCTCCTGGTGTAGTTTGTTGTATTCCTGTTCCTGGCGATCGACTTCGGCAATCAGTTGCAGGGCGCGGGCCTCCTTGGGTCTGAGCTGTAGAACATTTTGCAACGCTTCGCGGGCGTGAGGATACGCGTGATTGTCCGTATGCTGCCGTGCCAGGCGATACCAGTTGTCAATCTGCTTTTCGCTGCGCCGGCTTTCGATCTTGCCCTTCAGCGACAGAGCCGAAACATTGTCCGGCTCCATTTCCAGAATTTCCTGCAGCTTCTGCAGGGCAAGCGGATCTTCTTCTTCCTCAAAGCGAGCCTTGGCCGCGTCCAATAATTGGTCGATCGTTCTCCGTCGAACGGTGGTATCCAGCTGTTGACGTAGAGAACTGATCGAGGTATCGAGATGACCTTCCGCCTCCAACTCTCCCAGGATCTCTCCGGCAAACTGGTAATCCCCAGTCTCCATCGCCTTGGTTGCACGCTCCAAGCGGGGACGCGTACGCGACGAATCGAAGAACTCGATGGGTTCGTTGCGCAAGGCTTTGTTGAGCGCATCGCTAAATTCGCGCGCACTGGAAAAGCGATGCCAGGGCTGCTTCGCCATTCCTTTATGCACCACGCGTCCGATCGATTGACTCACCGCCGGGTTGATGTCGGAAGCCGGAGGTGGAATCTGGCGGCGGATAGCCTCGACGATCTCATCGGCTCGGGCGCGCTGGAACGGATGCCGTGCCGTAAGAGCCTCATAGGCGACCACGCTTAGCGAAAACATGTCGGAGAGCGCCGACAGCGGCTTCATCTCAATCTGCTCGGGAGACATGTACAGCAGCGTGCCCTTCTGCGCCCGGGTGGAATGGGTGTCGGTCATGTGCGCCACGCCGAAATCGATAATCTTGACGGAATCGTCTTCCATCACAAAAACGTTGCTCGGCTTCAGGTCCCGATGCACCAGACCACGATCACCAGACCACGATCATGCGCTGCCTGCAGGCCCCGGCAGGTCTGCGAAATAATTCCAACCGTGCGTTCCACGGTCAGGCGATGGCTAGCCTTTCGGATGAAGGCATCCAGGGTTGAGCCGGGCAGAAGCGGCATTACGAAGTAGGGTTTTTTCTTACCGTCATCCTCGAATTCGCCAATGTCGAAGATCTCGACAATGTTTGGATGGCTCATAGAAGCGAGCACATCACATTCCTTGTAGAACAACTGGAGTGAAGCCGGGTCGGGTATATCGAGAATCGTCTTGACCGCCACTTCGCGGCGAATGACGGTGTCATAGGCTCGGTAGACCAAGCCCATTCCGCCCTGGCCGAGGATCTGCCGCACTTCGTACCGGCCAGCCAATTTTCGGGGTGTGACAGAACCTTCCATGGGCCCCCTTTAGGGCAGGCCTAGCATGTTAATGCTTTTGGCAGAAAAATGGACCCCTGATTCTGCGGGAATCGCGTATTTGCGAGGAAGTAAGCTGCGTAGCACGTGTGGGGACGGGCGACTCGCCCGTCCAGTCGAGCAAAGCGAGACGCCTGATCCTTATGGACAGCCGCCACCCATCGGAGCTGCTATCGCCAACGTCGGCGCGACTGACGCTTCCCATGAGCAACGCGGCGAGGTCCGTTCGAGAGGCTTCAGTGCGGACAGACGGTCACTGTCGAGCAGCTTCCGATGCGCGGAACAATGCGACTTGTCGCCACTTGATCACTGCAGTGCAAAGCAGGAGACGATGAGATGAAAAGGCTTGGATTTGGAAAGCTTGCGCTCTGGGCGTGGCTGGTGCGAAACTCTTGACCCAAGGCCCGATTTTGCTTTCTTGTTGAGGAGAGGTCTTTCGCTTGATAATCTAACGTGGGGTACATTATCCGCTAGATAATATTAGATGTTTCACAACCTGACTCGCCGAACGTGCGATTTTGCGCCTCCAGGCCGACTCACCCAGAGCGAGTGCATCTTTCGGCAACCGTTCTGAGCCGCAAAGCGGCGAAAGAATGCAGTCCATGGCGCAAGCCATGGAGAAAGAGCGGCAACCCAGAAGAGCCCCATTTGGTCGAAAGACAGGCTCGAGGATAAAGAGCGCTAAGACGTACCCGATTGCGCTCTACAGTCCCGAAACGGAATTGCGCCCTTGCATGTAACTCCCATGTTGTCTATATTTTGCGTGTAACCACGTAAACTCAAAGAGCTAACACATAGTCAAAATTTAAAGCTATTGTTTTCTAGATTTCGCACGCGATGGGGGGAGGGTACCCGGTACTAAATAGTAAAGTTACATTCCATTGTGGGCAGCCACCGAGGCGACCATCCGGAGACACACCAGGCAATCTGGCACTGGACAGCTCACATTTCGACTGGGCGTAAGGGATCGGCCAGGCTGTGCATGAGTCGAGAAAAACCAGGAAAATCCAACGATTGAGGCCCATCCGAGAGCGCCCGCTCGGGACAGGGATGCACTTCAACCATAAGCCCATCGGCACCCAGCGCCGCTGCCGCGCGAGACATGGGCGCAATCAGGCTGGGGCGGCCGGTTCCGTGCGACGGGTCAGCAATCACTGGAAGATGCGTTAGTTCCCGAGCCAGCGCAAGCGATGCCAGATCCAGCGTGTTCCGAGTTTCTGTCTCAAATGTTTTAATGCCGCGCTCACACAATACGACGTTAGGGTTCCCGCCGGCCACGAGGTACTCAGCCGCCAACAACCACTCCTTGACGCTGGCCGAAGGTCCGCGCTTCAAAAGCACCGGCTTGCCCACCTTAGCCAGTCGCCGCAGCAAAGCAAAGTTTTGCATGTTGCGCGCGCCTACTTGCAAAAGATCAGCATGTTCGCAGAGCACATCCACGTCTTCCGTGCTCATCACCTCGGTGACAACAGGCAGACCAGTTTCCTGCCGCGCCTCGCTCAGCAACCGCAACGCTTCCACCCCAAGCCCCTGGAATTCATAAGGAGACGTACGCGGCTTGTAAGCACCACCGCGCAGCAATCGAGCGCCTCCAGCCTTCACCGCGCGAGCCGTGGAAAAGATTTGCTCGCGGGATTCGACAGAACACGGGCCCGCAATCACTACAAAGCTTCCGTCTCCGATCTGCACGCCACCGATATTGACGACGGTCCGATGCGGCTTCACCTGACGGCTCACCAGCTTGAAGGGCTGCGCGATCGCAACCACACCGTCGACGCCTGAAGCAGCCGCCAGTGCCTCCAACTCATGCCGGCGTCCGCCACTGCCGACTGCAGCGACGATGGTCCGCTCTTCTCCACGCGTAACATGCGCCTGATATCCTGCCTCCTTCACGCGGTCAATCACGTGTTGGAGCTCCGCTTCGGTTGCCCGCTCTCGCATGTTGATAATCATGGCTTTATTCTCCCTGGCTTCCGGAACGTTTGTCCCAGCGGAACAACCCGACTAGATGACCCGTTCGAAATCGTAACCAGACTGCGTCAGCGCGCACGCCAACTCTCCGTAGTGGTCCGGACCTCTTGTTTCCATCGTAAGGTCAATCGCAGTATCGCTAAGCCCGACACCGTAGTGAGCCCGCTCGTAGCTCGTCTCGACGATGTTCACCAGCTTCGTTGCGATCACCCCCGTAAGGCGATTGAGGGCGCCCGGATGATCGGGAAGATGAATCCGCAAACGAACCAGCCTGCCGTCCTTCACCAATCCCCGCTCGATGATGCGCGCTAAGAGCGTGACATCCACATTGCCGCCCGACACCAGGACAGCCGCCGTTTGACCGTGGAGATGAATCTTGGCGTGAAGAAGCGCGCCAACTCCGACGGCTCCCGCGCCTTCTGCTACGGTCTTTTCCCGCTCCAGCAGGAACAGAATCGAGTTCGCGATTTCCTCTTCATCCACTAGCACCAGATCGTCCACATACTTTTGCACGAGAGGTAGCGTCTTCTCTCCGGCCGAACGTACGGCGATGCCATCCGCAATGGTCGAGGCGGCAGGCAGAAGTACCGGAACCTTTTCTTGGAGCGCGGCGGACATCGACGGAAGTGACGAGGTTTGAACGCCGATCACGCGTATTCGCGGGCGGAGTTCCTTTAGAGCGACCGCCACGCCCGAGATGAGACCGCCGCCGCCAACCGGCACAATGGCGGCGTCAAGTTGTGGCAGCTGTTCTAGTATCTCCGGCCCTAGCGTGCCTTGACCTGCAATCACGTGCTCGTCGTCGAATGGATGGACAAACGTCCGCCGTTCCCGGCAACAGCTTTCACGGGCCGCTGTATATGCCTCGTCGAAACTAGTGCCGTGCAGGACGACGTCGGCGCCGTGCTTTCGCGTAGCAGACACCTTCGCCAGAGGCGTAGTAAGGGGCATCCATATCTGGGACTTCACTCCAATTCGCCCGGCGTGGTAGGCCACCGCCTGAGCGTGATTGCCGGCGGATGCAGTCACCAGGCCTCGGTCCCGCTCTTCCGCAGTGAGCGTCAGGAGTCTGTTCAACGCTCCGCGTTCCTTGAACGAGCCCGTTCTCTGCAGGTTCTCCAGCTTAAGAAAGACGGGGCCACCCGCTATGCGAGAGAGTTCGTGCGACTGCGCCGCGGGCGAAACGCCAATGCTTGGACGAATGCGGCGAAGCGCGTTCTGGATGTCGTCGAGCGTAACCATTGGTAAGCAAATCTCACGGGTCTAGCCTGCTCATCCCAACTCTGCGTAAGCGATCTCGGTCGGAACCCGGTGCAGCCAAGCGTTGTACGCCGGGTCGCGTGCATAGACCACAGAAAAGAACTTTTGCTGGATCTTTTCCGTCATGGGCCCACGTTTACCGCTGCCAATCGGCTTGCCGTCCAAGGCTCGAATGGGAGTTACTTCGGCAGCGGTTCCGGTGAAGAACGCCTCGTCGGCCGAGGACAACTCTTCCAGGCGAAGGTCGCGGACATCAACCGGAATACCAAGGTCGCGAGTAATGGCGATGACGGCCTCCCGCGTGACTCCCATCAAGATCGAATGGCGCGCATCGTTCGTCAACAAAGTGCCATCCTTGACGAGGAACAGATTCTCGCCCGCGCCCTCGCTGAGATTTCCGTTCAGATCCAGCAACAGAGCCTCATCGAAACCCTCTCTCACCGCCTCGCGCAACGCCAGAATCGAGTTGATATATTGGCCGCAAGCCTTCGCGGTCGTGGGCATCATGGTGGAGTGAAACTTGGTCCAGCGTGACACTCCGATATGCACGCCATGGGTTAAGGCTTCGTCTCCATGCATCGTGTTCCACGGCCAGACGAGGATGCCGACATGCACCGGGCATCGATCGGGCATCAGGCCGAGGCTCTTGCTGCCGTAGTAACAAATTGGCCGGATGTAGCAACTCCGAAAGCCGTTCAGCCGAATGAGGGCGCACATGGCATCCATCAAATCTTCTGGCGAAAATGGGATCTGGAGACCGTACACTGCTGCCGACGCGCAAAATCGCTCCAGATGCGCGTCGGCTCGGAAAATCGCAGGGCCATCGTCCGTTTCGTAGCAGCGGATTCCTTCGAACACTCCCGTACCGTAGTGAAGGGCATGGGATGAGACATGGACCGTTGCGTCCTCCCATGCCACGATCTCTCCGTCCATCCACACATATTGTGTTTGCTCGAACATGGTTTCGGACTCCCGGACGAACGGGCTAGACGCCCCACAAACACTGGTCGGGATCGTTGTGCAGCTTGTGATCAGCGCCCGTGAGCCAGTCTTCCCGCCTGGGGCTGCACACATCGATTGCCACCACGTCTTCCAGCACCTCGGACGAATGCTCCGCGCCCGGCGTAATGGTCAGCATTTGATTCGGCCGCAACATGACGTCACCGGTAATGAAATGAAATCGCCAACACCCTTTCAACAGAATGATGACTTCTTCATTCTCGTGGCGGTGAGCTCGCGTCGACGAGCCCTTCGCGACCTCGAGCCGAGCCACGCTCATCTTCTCTCCCTGCGCCACAGTGCGCCAGTACAGGTCGGTCACCGCCTCCGGCTGCATCGAATTCCAGTCATACACATGCATAGGTCCTACCTCTTCTTTTCGTTAGTCGGCGCCGCTGGAGACAAACTCGGCCGCCGGCTGCGACGCCTTCTCCGGACTCCCATCCGGCCCGATCCGCACAGGATCCAGGAAAGACATAAGCTCGCGCAATCGTCCCCCGACTTGCTCGATAGGATGGGTTTGCTCACTCTTGCGTGTGGCATTGAACCACGGCCGTCCCGCTTCGTTTTCCGCGATCCACTTGCGGGCGTATTCGCCGCGCTGAATCTCACCCAGCATGCGGCGCATGGTCTTTCGGGTTTCGTCAGTGATCAACTGCGGACCACCGGTGTAATCACCGTGCTCGGCCGTGTCGCTGATGGAGTACCGCATGTAGTTCAAGCCGCCGCGGTACATCAGATCCACAATCAGCTTCAACTCATGCATGCACTCGAAGTATGCGATCTCGGGTTGGTATCCAGCTGCAACCAGGGTTTCGAAGCCGGCCTTTACCAGCGCGCTAACGCCGCCGCAGAGTACCGCCTGCTCGCCGAAGAGATCGGTTTCGGTTTCTTCGCCAAAGGTGGTCTCGATGACGCCGGCTCGCGTACATCCAAGGGCTTTTGCGTAAGAAAGCGCTAACTTTTTCGCGGATCCGCTAGCATCCTGGTACACGGCGAGCAACGCGGGCGTTCCGCCGCCGTCGACGAAAACCTCGCGCACGCGATGGCCCGGCGATTTCGGGGCAATCATGATTACATCCACATCAGCGGGTGGCTGGATGGTCTTGAAATGAATATTAAAACCGTGGGCGAAGAACAGAGTTTTCCCCGCCGCCAGGTTAGGAGCAACCGCTTCCCGGTAAATGGCCGGCTGAGTTGTGTCGGGCGCCAGAAAAACGATGACATCTCCCCAGACTGCGGCTTCCGCGGGTGAAACCACACGCAGGCCCTCAGCCTCAACACGGGCACGCGATTTGCTTGTCTCGGAGAGCGCGACCACAACTTCGCCTCCGCTGTCGCGAAGATTCAGAGCGTGTGCATGACCCTGTGAACCGTAGCCGATCACCGCGACTTTCTTGCCACGTATGAGTGCCAGGTCGGCATCGTTGTCGTAGTACATTATTGCCATTTCGTTTCTCCTTATGAACTCCGTTGCTTTCGATACGCGCGCAGCAGTGCTGCACACTCAATCCGTTATTGACAGCATCGGCCATCCTCATCCGACTCGACGTTATCAGCGTTTCCCGCCGAATGAACCGGCGGATCGAGCACTTTCAGAAGCCGCGCCACCAGTCGCTCACGGCCTCCGATCATGTGCAAGCCGCTCTCTCGTTGATGTTCCTCCAGGGTTTTCTCCAACTTCTGCTTCAGGTTCTCCATACTTACCTCCGTTCTTCTCGTAGCGCCGGCATCCTGCCGGCTGTCGCGAGGGCCTCTTGCCCTCGCGGGTGGGGGCGAGGACGCCCCCACCACAGCCGCCGAGACGGCGGCGCTACGGTTAATACCCCAAACCACCGCTAAACTGAATAGGAAACCGATTCGTCCTCCAACGAATCGTCTTGACCCGACGCGTTGGTCGAAGCCTCAGGTCTGGGACCGCGGGTCATGGCGACGCGGCCAGTTCGCGCCATCTCAAGAATCCCGTAGCCACGCAATATCTCAACCAGGCCATCGATCTTGTCCTCGGCGCCGGTGGTTTCAATTACCAATGACTCACTGTTTACATCGACAATGCGGGCGCGAAAAACGTGCGCCAGTTGCATGATTTCCGCCCGGGTTTCCGGGGTTGCGGACACTTTGATCATGGCCAGATCACGAAACACGGAAGGAGTCGCGGTTACGTTCTCGACGCGCTGCACGTGCACCAACTTGTAAAGGTTGGCTTCGATCCGCAGAGCACCAGGTTCGTCGGTATCGAGCACGATGGTCATACGCGAAACGCCAGGCTTTTCCGTATGCCCGACTGTCAGCGACTCGATGTTGAAACCGCGCCGGCGAAAAAGCGATGCCACCCGGTTCAGAACTCCGGGCTTGTTCTCGACCTGCACCACCAGTGTCATCAGCATGTTTCCTCACAAGTCTTGGGCAGTTTCGACCAACGGATTGGGACGACGGATCATAGCGTGAAGGTCGGCACCCGCAGGCACCATCGGGAAGACAGAGTCCTCTTGCTCCACGCAAAAGTTAATAACGTAAGTACCGCGATGCTCACGAGCTTCGCGGATCGCAGGCACCACCTCGGCGCGCCTGTGAACCGCGACGCCACGCAGGTCAAACGCCTCGGCAAGCTTCACGAAGTCCGGGCTATACAGTGGCGTAGCTTTGTAGCGGCGCTCGTAAAAGAATTCTTGCCACTGCCGCACCATGCCAAGGTAGCCATTGTTGATGATGGCAACTTTGATCTCCAACTTCTCCTGCGAGATCGTGGCCAGTTCGGCCATCGTCATCTGAAAGCCGCCGTCCCCAGCGACGACCCACACTTCCGCGTCGGGCCGTGCGAACTTCGCGCCGATGGCGGCGGGCAGCGCGAAACCCATCGTGCCCAAACCACCGGAGGTAATCAGTGTGCGCGGCTTGTCGTGCTTGTAATACTGCGCCTCCCACATCTGATGCTGGCCGACATCGGTAACTACGACGGCGGCCCCGGACGTCTCCCGCCAAAGGTCATTCACGACATGGGCCGCGTAGAGATGTCCGTCGTCCGGCAAGTTTTGAATGTCGCGCACAGCCGAGTCACCCTTGAGTTCCTGAATTCGCGACCACCACGCTTCACGATTGCCCGCGTCCACTCGAGGCAGCAGTTCGCGCAATACCTCACGCAAGTCTCCGATGAGTGCTACGTCAATCTTGACGTTCTTGTTAATCTCGGCCTGATCGATTTCGATATGAATCTTCTTGGCCATCGGTGCGTAAGTTTTGAGGTTTCCGGTAACGCGGTCATCAAAGCGCATCCCCAACGCGAGGAGCAGATCCGCCTCCTGGATTGCCGTATTGACCCAAGCTTCGCCGTGCATGCCCATCATGCCGAGATTCAGCGGATGAGACGCGGGGAATGAACCAATTCCGAGCAGCGTCATCGCCACAGGAGCCTGGGCCCGTTCGGCGAAGGCGCACACTTCGCCCATCGCTCCGGAGAGCAAAATGCCGTGTCCCGCCAGGATCACGGGCCGCTTGGCATGATTGATCAACTCGAGCGCGTCGCCATATTGCGGCGTGGTCGAACTGGCTGCGAGACAACGATTGCGGTGTCCCGGCACGGCCGCATCCCAATCGAATTCGCAACTCGCCTGTTGGGCATCTTTGGTGACATCGATCAACACCGGGCCCGGCCGCCCCGACTTCGCCAACCAGAAAGCTTCGCGCATCGCAGAGGCAAGATCTTCAGCTCGCGTGACGAGATAGTTATGCTTCGTGATCGGCAGCGTGATGCCGGTAATGTCGGTCTCCTGAAAAGCGTCGTAACCGATCAGCTTGCTGCCCACTTGGCCAGTGATGCACACGATCGGAGACGAATCCATCATCGCTGTGGCAATGCCCGTGACCAGGTTGGTCGCACCCGGTCCAGACGTCGCAATGGCCACCCCCACTCCGCCGCCGGCGCGCGCGTAACCGTCTGCCATGTGGGCCGCACCCTGTTCGTGGCGCACCAGCACGTGGTGGATCTCAGGGTATTTGCACAGCGCGTCATAGGCGGGAAGGATTGCTCCGCCGGGATAACCGAAGATGTGCTTCACGCCTTCCCGCTTGAGGCATTCCCAGATGATTTCTCCACCGGTTTTTTTCATAAGCTCCTCACCCACCTAATTCGTAACCGCACCCAACGCTGCCGAAGAAACCTGTCGCGCATATTTCGCCATCACGCCAGTCCGGTAGCGCGCTTCCGGCTGCTTCCAGGACGCCAACCGTTTTCGGATTTCATCGTCGGAAAGCTCCCCGTGCAGCTCACGCCGTCTCACGTCCAAGACAATGACATCGCCATCTCGAACAGCGGCAATAGGACCGCCAGAGGCTGCTTCCGGCGCGACATGCCCTGCCATCAATCCGCGTGTGGCTCCAGAGAACCGGCCGTCCGTCAGCAACGCCACTGAATCACCAAGCCCCGCGCCCACCAGCGCCGCTGTCACGCCTAACATCTCCCGCATACCGGGACCGCCGCGTGGGCCTTCATAACGGATGACGAGCACGTCACCGACCCGAATTTGGCCCTGCTGCACGGCAGCGAACGCTGCTTCTTCACTGTCGAAAACGCGCGCCGGGCCGCGATGATGAAGATGCTCGTGTCCTGCTACTTTGACCACGCATCCTTCGGGAGCAAGATTCCCTTTCAAGATAACCAGGCCGCCAGTCGGCTTGATAGGCCGCTCGAGCGGACGTACTACTTCCTGCGCCGCCGCCTCGGTCGCGGCTTTTGCCTCGTCGCCGATACTCTTACCGCTGACGGTGAGAGCGCTTCCGTGCAGTAGCCCGGCTTCATCCAGCCGCTTCGCCACTAGCCCCGTGCCGCCCGCGTGATAAAGGTCGGTAGCGACGAACCTTCCGCCAGGTTTGAGATCGGCCAGCAGAGGCACACGCTCCGAGATGCGATCAAAGTCATCCAAAGAGAGGCCCACCCCTGCCTCGAACGCAATGGCCAGCAGATGCAAAACGGCGTTAGTTGAGCCGCCGGTTGCGGCAACACTGGCAATCGCGTTCTCGAACGCATCGCGGGTCAGAATCTGTCGCGGCCGAAGATCGTCCCTCAGCAGCTCCATCGCCTTCGCGCCCGCAGCCTGCGCGACTTCTGGCTTCCTTGCATCCAGCGCCGGAACGCTGGCGCTGCCCATCGGCGAAAGGCCGAGAAACTCACCAACCATCGCCATGGTGTTCGCGGTGAACTGTCCGCCGCAGGCGCCCGCTCCAGGACACGCACTGTTTTCCATCGCCAGTAGATCCGCGTCGCTGATCCGCTTCTGCGCGTGCGCTCCCACGGCCTCGTACACATCCTGGATCGTGACGTCGTGCCCGTGGAAATTGCCCGGGGCAATCGATCCGCCGTACAACACAAGGCCTGGGATATTCAACCGCGCCAGCGCCATAATTGCTCCGGGGATGGTTTTATCGCATCCCACCAGCGCCACGATGCCGTCAAACTGATTGCCCCGCGCGACCAACTCGATCGAGTCAGCAATCACTTCGCGGCTGACCAGCGACATCCGCATGCCCTCGGTTCCCATCGTGATGCCATCGGAGATGGAGACGGTGTTGAACTCCATCGGCGTTCCTCCGGCAGCTCGAATGCCTTGCTTCACCGAGGCCGCGAGCTCGCGCAGGTGATAGTTGCAAGGGCCGATCTCAATCCAGGTGTTGGCTACTCCGATCAGGGGTCGTTTCAGGTCTTGGTCCGTGAAACCCACCGCTTTCAACATGGCGCGGGCGCCCGCGCGGCTAGGCCCTTGAGTAAGCGCTGAACTGTTGAGTTTCGCTTCGTTCATTCCCGCTCCGTTTCGGCCGATCAAAAAGCCCGCAAAAAACTTAAGGCCATCATCTTTTCTGGATGATGGCCTCTGGTTTGAATCTTCTCTGGGCTACATCATCCGCTGGCTCCGGGTGTTACAGCTACACCCGTAATAATAAAAAATACCAGCAGAATGAGTACGTCAAATAGCTCCGCCCGGAACCGGAGAACCGATTTCAACGATGACAACGAGACTTGGGCGGAACTTATCATCTTAAATAGTATTGCCGGTTAAGCTCTCTGGATTTCCAATACCATCGCATCTTTCCGGAAAACTGTCAACGGCTTTGTCCTTGCTCATCGGTAGTGCTCAAGGAAGTAAAGGGCTCCAAACGCTAGCATCAAAGCAACGGCCGCAAACGCTAATGGTCGCCAGCTCCGCGTAGGCTGCCTCCAATCCGCCGTGGCGAGGAAAAGTAAGATCGTCGGTACCAGGGCCACGATTGAGAGCTGAAAGATATGTGCCGCCGTGCCTTCGTCCGTTTGAGCCGGCTGAGCGTACCCGCTAAGTACCGCAAGCAAGGCCGCGAGAGACAGAATGATCAGGATTTTGCGGCTAGCGCGGTTGACTTGCTGCCCATTCCTGGCGTCGTTTTTCCTTTTCGGTTTCTGGTTACCGATTTTGCCAATTCCGCGAAGATTTTGCCCCGCTCGCCATCCTGCCACGCCCCGCGACCGTCCCCAAGCCCCGTCGATTTCATACCGAGACACCACCGGATTTGGCTTCCGATTCAGATGCTGGCCAGAGTTAGCCCATCCGTTTGTGTTCCGCCGCACGCACGTCGTACAATAAACCCGCAGTGAATTGGGATTCAAGCAAGAAGCCATTCCGTCCCAACGGAAAGAATCAGGTTACCTATTGCAACGTAAAGGCTTGCTCGCGTCCCGTCCTTCATCATCACAGTGACTTACCCGTGGATGACAGTCCCGGAAGCACAGGCCCTAAACTAAGGACGGACGGCGACGTATGCCGGTCGAGGAATTGTTAAGCTCATGGTCATATTGATTACGATCGTTCACATTGCAGTTTGTTTGTTTCTCATCATCGTGGTGCTACTGCAGAGCGGCAAGAGCGGCGACATCGCCGCGGCTTTCGGAGGTATGGGCAGCCAGACCGCCTTCGGTCCGCGCGGCGCTGCCACGGCTCTGTCGCGGGCAACCACATGGTCGGCTATCATCTTTATGGTGACTTCGATTACGCTCTCAGTCTTCGCTTCGCGCCATAGCGGTACGAATTCGGTTCTGCAGGGAGTCAAAGCCGCGCCGGCCAAATCCCAACCGGTGAAACCGGCGGCGCCACCGGCGACGCCGCCAGCTCCCGTACCGCAGAACTAAGTCGTTTGGTCGTTCGTCCTTGGTCGTTGGTGCGCGCATGGCCGCGCGCTTAGCCAACGACGAACGGCCGACGACCAGCGTCAGACCGTCATGATCCACGAAATCCTTCCCGTCGGCCCGCTGCAGTGCAACTGCTCCATTATCGGAGACGAGACCACGCGCGAAGCCATGGTCATCGATCCCGGCGATGAAATCCAAAGCATTCTCGCACTGGTTCGCAAGCACAATCTTCAAGTAAAGCAAATCGTCGTTACGCACGCCCATATCGACCACGTGGGCGGTGCCATGAAACTGCGAGCCGCGACCGGTGCACCGATCCTGCTCAATCAGAACGATTACGAATTGCTCAAGATGCTCGATATCCAGGCCACCTGGATTGGCGTGCCATCTCCGGGAAAAGTTGAGATTGATCAGAGCATCGGACAGGCCGACACGGTCAAGGCCGGCTCGCTGGCGGCGAATGTGCTTTTCACTCCAGGCCATACCCAGGGAAGCGTCTGCCTTTATTTTCCCGTCGAGAAGAAACTGATCGCCGGCGATACGCTGTTTGCAGGGAGCATTGGCCGGACTGACTTGCCTGGCGGTTCATTCGAGAAAATTATCACGTCTCTGCACGATAAGCTGCTCGCCCTTCCCGATGAGACCGTCGTCACGCCCGGCCACGGTCCCCAGACCACCATCGGCGAAGAGCGCGAGAATAATCCTTTCCTGAAGAACTAGGCCCAACACAAAGGTTCTTGTCGGCGCACGGCCTTGCCACCCTTGAATCTGCGCGGATGGACGCGTATAACACCCTTGGCATGGTTTATACCTAACGGAGCTGGTACTTTCTTGCGGTTGTTAAGATGGATGTCGATCGGCTAGGTTCGGAATCGCACCAGCCGATTTGAGGGGGCCGCAATGAATATCATCTCATCCCATCGAACTGCCAAGACGGATCCGGTGACCTGTATCTCAGTCGGATTGCTGACTCCTTCACATCTGCGCCACCAGCATCTCGAACATCGCGAAACGATTGCCGTCCGGTCGCGCCTGCACATCGGATTGGCACCTTCTTATGCCTCGGAGGTCCGCCATGGCCAGTACCCGTAGTGGGCGATTCTTAGGCGTCGCGAAGGCGGATTCCCCGTTCAACACCGTGGTCATGGCCTGCCTTGTTGGAGGGCTGTCCTACCTCTCGGCAAGGTTGGGAGGGGCGCTGACTCTGCGTCCTCAAACGCTTTGTCCGCTCTGGCCTGCTTGTGCACTGCTGGTCGCCGTGCTGCTGCTGGTGCCGCGGAGGATCTGGCCTGTGCTCATTCCGGCGTCCTTTGCGGCATTTGTCGTTTATGACCTTCAAACAGGCCTGTTGGTTGGTTCAACGATTTGGCTCATCCTGGCTGATACGGTCGAAGTTCTGATTGCCGCTTTGGGTGTTAGTTATTCTTTCGACGGTGTGCCTCGGCTCACAAGCGTGAAAGCTCTGGCTAAGTATTCTCTTTTTGCGGTGATTCTCGCGCCGTTCGCCGGAGCATTTGTGGGTGCTGTCGCTTTGAGCGGCAACTATTGGATCAATTGGAGAGTCAGTTTTTTTTCGGAAGCGTTGGCGTTCCTGACGCTAACGCCCGCCATTTTGAGCTGGGCTGGCGAAGCACGAGCATGGTCGCGCAAATCACACGCCGAATATCTGGAAGCAACCCTGCTGATCGCTGCCTTGGTTCTTCTCGGATATTTCACCTTCATCGCCTCCGGAAAAAACACCCCACCGGCGCTGCTCTATTCTCTAGTCCCGTTTCTGCTGTGGTCCGGCTTGCGTTTCGGAGCGATCGGAGTTTCCAGTTCAGTGATCGTAGTCGCCTTTCTGTCAATTTGGGGTGCAGTCCACGGCCGCGGTCCCTTCACTGGGTCCACGGCGCTCGATAACGTGGTGTCGCTGCAGCTCTTCTTGTTGTTCGCCGCTACACCCTTTATGGTTCTCGCGGCCCTCGTAGAAGGACAGAAACAGGCAGACGAGGCGCTGCGAAAGAGCGAAGAACGGATTCGTCTGGCAGTTCAAGCCGGGAAAATGTTCGCCTATGAATGGGATGCCACCACCGACCTGATCGTGCGCTCGGCAGAGAGCGCCCAGATTCTCGGAGTAGATGACGCGGCCCACATCAGCGGTCAGCAAATGTTGGCCAAAGTTCACCCACACGACCTGGAACGCGTGACAGCTGCCCTCGCCGAGCTTACTCCTGAGAAGCCCCACCTCGAAATTGCCTATCGCTTGGTACGTCCCGAGGGCTCGGTGATTTGGCTACAGAGGAACAGTCGTGCGCAATTCGATGAGCAAGGCAGGATGCTCAGAATTGTAGGCATGGTGGCGGACATCACCGCCCGCAAGCTCGCAGAAACAGAACTTGCACTGGCCAACGATCGACTTCGTTTGGCGATGGAATCGGGCAAGTCCGTAGGCTGGGATTGGGATATTAAGAGCGGACGAGATTCCTGGTTCGGAGATCTTCGGACCGTGTTCGGAATTGCTTCGGATTCCTACGTCGGACATGTAGAAGATTTCCGTCGTCGTGTGCACCCGGAGGATCGAGACAAGGTCTGGAATGCCGCCAACGACGCCATGAAAGGCCACAAACCGTACTCGGTAGAGTTCCGCATTCTGTGGCCGGACGGAACCGTCCGGTGGGTAGAGGCTACGGGCAAATTCTATTACTCGCCCGACGGCGAAGCCGTGCGTATGCTGGGTATGGATGTAGACATTACGGACCGCAAACTCGCGGAAGAGGCACTCACGGCTATGCGCCGCAGTTTGATTGAAGCGCAAGAGCAGGAACGTACCCGGATCGCGAGAGATCTGCACGACGACACCAACCAACGCCTCGCACTGTTGGCGGTCGCAATCGATCAACTCAAAAGGAACCTCCCTGATGCGACGGTAGAAATCCTCGGCCTCGTGGACAAACTACGCAAGGAGACCTCGGAGATATCCAAGGATATCCAGGCCTTGTCCCACGAGTTGCATTCTCCCAGGCTGGAGTACCTGGGCCTGGCTGCGGCTATGAGGGGCTTCTGCAAAGAGTTCAGCGAGCATCAGCGAGTGGAGATCGACTTCAAAAGCCACGACTTGCCCAGCCCCGTCCCGCCAGAGATTTCCCTTTGCCTTTTTCGCGTCCTGCAGGAAGCCTTGCACAATTCGGCGAAGCATAGCGGGGCGCGGCGCTTCGAAGTGCAATTGTGGGGAGCATCGGGTGAGATTCATTTCACGGTTAGCGATTCTGGCGCCGGCTTTGACCTGGAAGCCGCATTGAAGAGCCGAGGGCTTGGTCTCACCAGCATGCAGGAGCGGCTGCAGTTAGTGAAGGGAAAGTTCTCAATCGACTCGAAACCGCAGCGTGGCACCACCATCCACGCTCGGGTCCCTCTCAGTTCAGGAGACGACTCCGTCCGCGCTGCCGGATGAACCGAATAGCAACTATGCTGATCTTGCTGCTGATTTTGCTCGTTTTGCATCGTGGCCAATATCACTGGTGTCTTCCCCCGTCAGACAACGTTCTTCGCACCTGTCCGCATCACAGCCTGGACGATTTTATTGATCGGTGGCGAAACGTTTTCCCGGCGATCGGGTTGAATTATTAAAAGCGTGGAATCGTTTGTTCACAACTCTAGACAGTCCCAGGTCGTGTAGTCGGGATTTGTCCTTACAACACCTGCGCAAGGGGGAGATTTGCCGTTCAGTAATCCCGGTTTGACCAAACCACGAGTTCTCGTAGCCGATGACAATCCCGCGATACTCGAAACGGTGGTATCGCTCTTATCCCCTGATTTTGAAGTCGTCGGTGCGGTGAATGACGGTCGCGCCGCCCTAGAAGCCGCAGTCCGGCTACAGCCTGAAATTGCCGTTCTCGATATCTCCATGCCCGGTCTGAACGGAATCCAAGCCGCCGAACGCATAAAGGAAAACGAGAACTGTTCGACCCAGATTGTATTTCTAACCGCAAACAACGACCGTGAAATTGTCGAAGCCGCCCTGGCGACTGGCGCTCTCGGCTACGTCCTGAAGCTGCGGTTGTATCTCGATTTAATCCCCGCAATCGAATTCGCTCTCGCCGGCCGCTGCCTCGTCTCCCCCACACCGTGAGCGGTGCGACTCAGGAAGATTTGCGCACCCTCCCCCCAGGCAAGTTTATTATCCATCGCAGCGGACTGAGGAAAACTGTGCGAACTATTTGGACGATCGCTTTTCTAATGTGGATTCAGCCGGCTATCGCGCAGGACAAGCCCACCAGCCTTTCTGACGCCCAAGCCGCCGTCGAAGCTAATCTGCGAACTCCTGAGGGCAAGGCATACGACGAGAAGCTGGGAACAGAATTCGTGCAGAGCCACTTCGGAGCCATTCGGCAATGCAAGCAGAATGCGGGCGATGACCTGCGGAACTTCTGGATCCTGCTTCGGCTCGAAAAGGACGGCACCGTAAAGGAAGTCCTTCTGTACCCGGCGACGAAAGTCGGTACATGTGCGCGTGAAGCGCTTCTCAAAGACAAGTTCACATCGCCTCCCCGGCCCGCCTATTGGATAAGCGTTTATATGAAAGTAGCCCACTGACTCCTCTTGTGACGAAGGCCCCCGGTCGTTCTTGCGTATCCCAGCGCGTGCTTAAACCTTCTTGCGGGTAAGACGATCGACCAAAACCCTAAGCGTGGTCTGCGCCTCAGGACTCCACCACGTCGCGTTCACCTGGTCGAGTTCGAGCTCGAAAGGCGCTGCAAAAAGTTCGAAGAGGTCAGCGCGAGCGCGCCGCCGCGTAGCGGCCATCGCATCCACCGGCAATGCCAGCAGGCTGCGGCTCCATTCGAGTGCGCGACTTACTACTTTTTCCAGGGGAACGACCTCGTCGACCAGCCCGATTCGCGCAGCTTCATCAGGCGAAATTAGAAGACCGCCGACGGCGAGCCTCTCAGCCTGATGCCCACCGATTAAGCGTTCCAGTCCGGAAAAAATCACCGGCGGCAAGGGCAGTCCAACCTGCACTTCGTTGAGCCCTAACTTCCAATCGCCTTGTGCCGCAATCCTGCAATCACAAAAGATGGGTAAAACCGTGCCGCCAGCGGTGGCGTGACCCGTGATTGCCGCGGCAATCGGAATCGGAGAGCACGCAATCGCACCGAGCAGCGCGTAAAGCTCGCACCACAGATCAGATATCGCCGGGCGATCCAGCGTCAGCAGCAGCGGAATGTCGAGGCCTGCCGAGAATCTCCCACGCATCCCAGACAGCACCAGCGCCCGCGCCCCGTCCTGGGGCGCCAGCTCGACGGCTTTCTTAAGTGCGGCGATCAACTCGGGCGACATCGCATTCACTGGCGGGCGGTTGATTTGCAGTTCGCGGACAGCTCCGTGGTCGATGGTGAGAATCATGGCGGCAGAAGCATCCGGACTCGATGCGGGTATTAGCGAGAGTATAAGTTGATCGAAGCGCGAAGTGGAGTGGAAATTCTCCACACGACAATTTTTCCAAACACCAGAACGCTGTCTTGTGATGCATGCTACGGATTCAGAAGCTCCAGCACCTTCGTAATTCCCTTGCGAAAAGTCTGAAGGGGCGTGATCAGGCTTACGATCAAGTATCCATCGTTCGGAAAATCGTAGAAATGTCCGGGGTGAACCAACACGGAATGCTTGCGCAGGATTTCGATCGCCAGATCTTCGTCGGATTGCGTAACCGGAACCCGCAAAACCGCATACCACCCTCCTTCGACGTCAAGGCGACGACAGGTCTTCTGTTTGGCTAATCCGCGATCCAGCTCGCTCAGATTGGCTCGCACCCGATCCAGCACCAGTGGCTGAACGGAGTGGCGCTGTTCCAGTAATACAGGTGCGGCCAATTGAATGGGAGCATTCATCGAGAGATACGTGTCTGCAATCACCTCCAGACGCGCCAGCGCCGCGCTCACTTGTTCGTCGGTGCCGCCGGTCACGATCCACGCCAGCTTCATCTGCGGCAGCCCGGAAATTTTGGACAGGCCGCTCAGCGTAAACGTCAGAGCCTCCCGATTGTCGGCGAATGTTGCGCGCGACGCGCCGTCGTGCGCGTAGTCGAGGAAGACTTCATCGGCAACCAGAGCCAGATTGTATTCGCGGCAGAACTGGTTGAGGGCGCTGCGTTCCTTGTCAGCCACAAACGAACCTGTGGGATTGTTAGGATGAACCACGACCACTGCCCGAGTGCGATGATTCACCGCCTTATATAAAGACGGAAAGTCGATCTGCCAACCGTGATCGTAAAGCAGTGGATACGGGACCAGCTCGACATCCTGCAAGTCAGCAAGAAACTCAAACAGCGGATAGCTCGGCTTGGGCACCAGAATTTCATCTTCCACATTGCATAGCAGACGGAAGACGTAAGAATAACCTTCGCTGGTGCTGGTGGTCAGAACGATAGATTCGGGATCGATGTCATTATGCTGTTTGCTGTAATAGCCAGCAACGGCCTCGCGCCCGCTGCGCAAGCCCTTGGGCTGAGGATCGTAATCCATGGCCTGAGGATTGACCAGCGCCCGCCAAATGGTTTCCGCGTCGTAGTGCAGCTCCGCGCGAGTAGGATTCGAGATCGTCAGGTCGAGCACTTCCCTGCCCGTAGCCTGTAACTCTCGCTGTGCTTGAGTGAAGCGGTTGGGCGAAAGCTTCCAATCGGTCCGGCGGGAAAACATACGCGACCATCATACGCGGAGGAAGTTCACTTCCGTGTAGCCGACCAGGACTAAGGACTAAACCGCTGGCGCGACGGACGCTACCGCGTGGATGAGCTGAGAGATTTTTGGAAGAGCTGACGCTGAGAAATGCCTCCACCACCCGCCCATCAAGGTTTGTGACTGCGAGGTCGTTTCGTGAAAATTCCTAAGAAGCTGCAGTTTCAACCACACTGTCTCATCTGCGTAGCCTTGCTCTATCAGTGAGGTTGTGAATCTCCGAAGCTGGGCCACTCGTTGGTCGGGAAAGCGTCTGCCTGCTACTAAGTTTCGGAAAGAACTTTCGAGCATGATCTCCTCCTTACCCGCTCCATAGCCAGTTCGGAGAAGATAGCCGGATCATGCCGACTTCAATTTGTCAGCAGAGTGGAGAACGTAGCCAAGCAGAGATAGAAGAACTACCTGGCTAGAGTCGGCATAATCGGGGAGTCGGCATGCTGCAGAAGCGACGGACTTGTGCTCGGCTTTGTCACGCGGCCGGAGGCGAACTGGAGCAGATCCAGTTTCTGCTTGGGCACGTTTCCATTCAGACAACTGAACGATATCTTGGGTTCAAACAACGGATTCGCGGAGCTGTGAACGCCATTCTGCCCGACTTTGGAACCATTTTCATGAGATTTCGCGGGCTGCAAAGCCCTAGATCGACAGTTTGGCCGGTTAATTTCGGCATAACTGGTTCAATCTGTGCACGCGCCCTTAAATCTCTCCATCTGCTTGAGTTACGCCCGCGCGGGCATCATGATTGGCCGGTTATGCCGACTGACCGTCCGGAGTCGCCCTGCGTGTGAACAACATCACCCGACGTGATAGCCGGCCCAAGAACCAGAAACGCTGGGAGAGAATCCATGGCCCTCATTCTCTCGGGGCCCCCGGACCCGAAGCGTACAATCTCGTTACGCGGCTCCGGTAGGAGGACTCGGACCGAGCATGCTCATAAAATCGGACAAGTGGAGGCGATCTTCCGGTATCCGTGAAGTCCATGGGCGGCGAACGACTCGAGGAAGCCAACCTGGGCTGGTACGGCCTCGATGGTGACAGGCGCCTGGCATTCCGGCGGATTGATGGCTGCAGCGGGGTGCCGTGGCTGACCGCAAGCAAGCTTCCCTCGGAGCGAACGAATCTCGTCGACCGCATGTTTCGGGGCCTGGGTGAAATGCCTCTTTTCCTGCTGCAGCGGGCGGGCCCCCAAGATCTGCTTTATGGCTATGTCGGGACCGACGATTGCACGCTGGATCCTCTCATCCGCCCGGGTGCTCGTACAGATCGATCCACAGCAAAATAAGGTCACCAAAGCCGTTTGGCCCAGCGAACATGAACGTCCGGCCTACTTCGTCGAACTGTGCGATCACCTTATGCCTGCAGTTGGTGCGAGCTAGAGGGAAGCCATTTGCTCCTTGTTCCATCCCGCAAATCAGCTGTCTCAATCCGGAACGTGCGCTACCCGCAAGATGCCGAAATCGTGGGCCGAGTCATCGGGTTTGCGCAGCGAATCGCTCAAGTTCAGTCGGATCCCAATGCAATTGCTTCCCATGGTCGGAGTGCACCTTGAATGTCCTCCGGAAAAGGAACAGGCCAGTTCCTTCCCCTTCCAGAACGGTTACGGCTCTTAGCCTAGACTAACGAAGACAGTAGCAGAGTGTCACGGACTACGCCTGCGCGCACACCGCGGGGACAAGGCCTGAACAATGATGATTGGGATCGAAGGGTTTATCAGTCATGTTTACCATCGAGCACATCAACGACCTCCACGCCCGGCTCGGTAGCGCGAGGACGCTCCCGGAGTATGTGCGGACGCTTAAGGCGCTCGGCGTCGAACGGTACGATTCCTACCTGGCCGATGGCCATTCGGAGTACTTCGGGCAGGGCGGCCACAGGGTCGTCTCCCCACCAGTGCACGAGGTGCTTCCCGTCGCTGAAACCGGTCAACGCGAGACGTTCCTTCAGCACCTGCGCCGGCACGAGCAGCGCCAGACGACTTACTTAGAGATGTCCAAGGGCCTGGCGCAGAGCGGGATAGAAAAGTGGACTGTGGACGCGGGTAGGATGACTATGACGTTCTACGATAAGGCCGGCAGAGAAATGCTGGTCGAGCAGATCAGCTAATTTAGTGTTTCACCACGGGTTCGATACGTCGAGCCACACCTGCAGAGCGTCGGACACTGGCATGCCTTTCTGGTCCACCGCAGAACGAAAGATTGATTCCTTGTGAGCGGGGATTCGCAGGTAAAGATCGGGTTGTTCGGCCCTTTCCCTAGAAATTCCTAGCTGTTGTATCAATTCAGGCTCAATGCACTCGACATAGAGCACCGGCGGAACTCCGTGCACAAAAGCCTGCGCATGCACAATCATCGGTTTCCATTTGCCGTCGATTACGTCGGCGGTGCCTCTCACTGGGCACTCGGAAAGCTTCATGTCCTTGGATTTCCCTAGTTACAAAAAGGTGCGTACTGGACGATCAGCCGTATGCAAACAATCATAGGTCAGAAACGGGAGGCAACCAACCTTGAGACTCGTCGCAACGGAGAGCGTATCCCTCGATGGCTTTTTCCACGAGTCCGGTCAATGGTCACGCCCGTTCTTCAACGAGGAGGCAAGGCAGTTCACATGGGTCGAACTGCAAACGAGTGACGCTCAGCTCAAGCCGAGGGGCTACGGCGGATTCAAGGTGCTGGTGGCAGCATGACCAGCCGGGCTCAAGAAATGTCTGCAAGAGGAGAGACTCTGTCGCTGCTTACGCACGATGCTCGGTCGAAGAGACTGTGGGCGGGAAGAATCATCAGCGCCTTACGGGTACTTTGGCTGCTCTTCAGCGGGACGATGAAGCGGCTGAAGGCGCCAGCCGTGATTGAGGGAATGGCGCACTACGGATATCCGGAGCGGCTGATTCTCTAGATTGGAGTGCTTGAGGTCGAGTGCACGATCGTTTACCTGATCCCGCGCACGGCGATACTGGGCGCAATTCTGATGACGGGCTATTTGGGCGGCGCCACCGCCACGAATGTGCGTGTGGTCGATCCGTCCTTCATCGGACCGGTTCTAGACGAGGTCTTCGTCTGGGCGGGTCTGTACTTACGTGACTGGCGCTTGACTGAGCTCATACCCGTGCGAAGGTGAATTATTGGGGTCGCTCGGAAAGATAACGAATGGATCTGGTTAGGCGTGTTTCATAAACATTTGCGCAGCGTGATCCATAAGCAAGCGACATAGAAGAAGGCCCGGTAAACTTGTCGATGGATGAGAAATCGGGGCAGATCGCACGAAACGAATGAAGGCCGCACCCACCGGGCGATCTCGCGTATTTTCTGAGAGGCGGGAATGCTTCCCGAGGCCGTTGGAGGACGGAAATCAGATGCCCAGGCTCGTTCACTGCTCGGCTATGTCAATCGACGAGGAGAAATGAACGGATGAGAAGGCTCAAATTGCAAATGCAGGTATCCATCAACGGCATGGTCGGCGTGCAAAGAGGCCATCATTTCAACTGGGATGAAGAGGTGAGGCAGTATTCGATCGCCAATGCCACGAACGTCGAGTGTATTCTCCTCGGGCGCAAAACCGCAGCCGGTTTCATCCCTCATTGGAAATCGGTAGCCGCCAACCCCAAAGATCCTGACTGTGAGGTTGGCACGCTAATTACAAACATACCCAAGGTTGTCTTCTCAAGAATTCTTCGGAAATCAGAATGGCCGAATGCGACTGTAGCTAATGGCGAGATCGCCGATTATGTGAATCAACTAAAGAGGCAAACAGGCAAGGACCTGCTCGTGTATGGCGGAAGTAGTTTCGTGGCATCGTTGATCGAACGCAACCTTATCGACGAGTATCTGTCGACGAGTATCATTTGCTTCTGAATCCGGTTGTCCTCGGAACCGGCGTAACGATCTCCAGGGGTTGGCGGACACCTTACGGCTCACTCTTGTGACCAACAGGGCATTTTCTTGCGGAACAGTATTGCTCTGTTACGAACCATTTCGTGACTAGTTACAAATCAACCGAGGAGGTTTAATGCGCGTAATCGCTTACCATCATTTTCGACCGGGTGTGACCATGGAGCGGATCACTCCCTACCTGACAGAAGAAGTTTCGAACGTGTGGCGGCTGTGGAAGGCGGGCATTGTGCGGGAGAACTACGCCCGCGCCGACGAGCCCGGAGTTGTCATCATTTTCGAAGTGCCCGACGTCAAGACTACAAAGGCTTACACGGATAACTTTCCCCTCAGTAAGGCCGGATTGCTTTGGAAAGTACGAACACTTCCGCGAGGCTTGGTGCCTCATCGCTTGCCGGCGAAACGGCGAGCCACGAGATGGGATCGTCACCTCGCCGGGTGTGCACATACCCGCCTACGTCCGGTAGCCCGTGCCCGGGCTGTCCGCACAGTAAGAAATAACGCCATCCCGGCCGCGGACGGGAGTGTCCGCGCCACGCGGGCTTGTCCGATTATCCATGTGAGCCCAAAGTGGCATATTATTGCTTTGGGAAGGCACGCTGCGCTTGGGCGTCACAGACGCAATCAGACGCGGAGGAATATAATGACGACCTTTGCGACCATGGAAAAAGCTACGCCGTTCGAACTTCGCCTGGCCGAACGCATGTCGCGGCTGGGAACCGAAACAGCCTTTGAAGTTTTAAACAAGGCGCGCGCCCTCGAGCGTCAGGGCAAGGATGTCGTCCATCTGGAAATTGGCGAGCCCGACTTTGATACTCCCAAGCATATTGTTGATGCCGGCATTGACGCCCTCAAAGCGGGTTGGACTCATTACGGGCCGTCGGCGGGACTGCCTGAGTTGCGGCAGGTGATTGCGGAAGATGTGGAGCGCAGCCGCGGTGTGAAAGTAACCAGCGACTGGGTGGTTGTAGTCCCGGGCGGCAAGCCAATTATTTTCTTTACGATTCTGGCCTTGGCGGATGTTGGAGACGAGGTCATTTACCCCAATCCCGGCTTTCCGATTTATGAGTCGATGATTCATTACATCGGCGCCAAGGCCGTGCCCGTGCGCCTGTGGGAAGAAAAAGATTTCAGCCTCGATGTAGAAGAACTGTCCCATCTGATTACGGACCGCACCAAGCTGATCATATTGAATTCACCCCACAATCCAACTGGCGGTACGCTTAGCAAACGCGACATCAAGGGCATCACCGAAGCGATTGGCGATCGAAACATCATGGTGTTGTCGGATGAAATCTACAGCCGCCTGATGTTCGACGGCGCGCGCCATCACTCGATCATGTCCGAACCCGGCTTCAAAGAACGTACCATCCTGCTCGACGGTTTCTCGAAGACTTATGCCATGACGGGATGGCGGATGGGGTACGGAGTAATGCGGCCGGACCTGGCAGCCCACATCGCCCGGCTCATGACTAATTCAAATTCGTGCACGGCCAGTTTTACGCAGATCGCGGGCATCGAGGCCATTCGCGGCCCTCAGTCGCCGGTGGACAAAATGCGGACAGAATTTCAGAAACGGCGCGACGTTTTTGTGGCCGGGCTGAATCGGATCAAAGGCTTCTCCTGCCGCGTGCCCAAGGGAGCGTTTTACGTGTTCCCCAATATCACCAAGACGGGGTGGACATCCAAGAAACTGGCCGACGCTTTGCTCGAAGACGCGGGCGTGGCATGCCTTTCAGGAACGGCGTTTGGTGACTATGGGGAAGGCTATCTGCGCTTCAGCGTTGCCAATTCGCTGGAAAACCTAAACAAGGCGCTGGGGCGGATTGATCTGTGGACAAAACAAAATTTGTAGCGGGTATTGCCTGATCACCACGCGATCGTTCAATGGAGTTAAGATAGTTTCCGGCTGAATTCGCGCTTCAAGAAGCAAGCCACCGCATCTGCAAGACTTCCAACCAGAGAGCCAGCAGAGAAAACGATGACTGCAAAATTCCGCGTTTTTGCCACCTGTGATATTGGGGAATCCATCGATCTTTTGCGCAAACGGGGATACGACGTCGAAGTCTATCCCAAGCCCGAGGCACCGCCGAAGAGTCTGATTGTCGAGAAAGTGAAGTCTGGCATCGACGGCCTGATCACTACGTTGCGGGATCCCATCGATGCCGAGATTTTCGAGGCTGGCAAGGGACACCTCAAAATCGTAGCGCAAATTGCGGTGGGCTTCGACAACATCAAGCGCGCAGATGCCAATCGCTACAAGATTCCTTTCACCCACACCGCCGACGTGTTGACCGAAGCTACGGCTGAATTCTCGTTCTTCATGCTGGGTGTGCTGGCACGAAAAATGTGGACCGCGGAACATCTCACCCGTGACAACCAGTGGGGATACTGGCATCCATATTTGCCGTTCCTGGGAGATGAAGTGACCGGGAAGACCGTGTCGATTATCGGCACAGGCCGCATCGGCCTAGCCATGATCAAGAAATGCAGCGGCTTCGATATGAACATGCTCTGCTACGATCCGGCTTACCAGAACGAAGCCTACGTGAAGGTGATCCAGGAATTGATGGACCTGCGGCATGCGCGCGGCATATCGAAGGAAAAGACGTGGATCAAGTACACGACGCTCGACGATGCGCTGGCCCAAGCCGACTTCGTCAGCGTACACGTGCCGTTGCTGCGTGAGGGCGAGAGTAGTACGCCCACTTATCATCTTTTCAATGAACGAACTCTGCGCATGATGAGGCCCACGGCTTTTCTGGTGAATAATTCGCGCGGTCCGGTGGTTGAAGAAGTTGCCCTGGCGAAAGCGCTCCGCGAGAAGTGGATTGCAGGCGCAGCCCTCGATGTATACGAAAAAGAACCGTTGCCAGCCGATTCCCCGCTGCGCGATCCGGCGATTGAAGACCGTTGCCGGCTGTATCCTCATTTTGCCAGTGCGGCCCGCATCACACGCTTGTCAACTGATCCGGACAAAGGCATGGCCGGACGCTGCGTGCAAGGACTGATGGATGTGTTGGAGGGAAATTACGGCGGCGATGTTACCAAGATGCCTTACGTCGTGAATAAGGAGGCATTCGGCAAGGAGTAACCCAATGCTCGACTTACGGGTTCAGCCGCTGTGTAATCTGGCTCAAGATTGTTGTTCTGCCTGCAAGTGGAGTCGCGCATGACAAGAAACTCCGTTTGTATTGTCGTATTGATCTTGGTGTTCTGCCTCGTCCCAGCTTCCAACGCCCAGAAATATGGTGCTGTGTGCTTTCCTGACGGCGGGCATCCCGACTGGCAACTTCTAATCGCTAGCCTTGACGGTTTCTGCTTCCACTACCCACCCATTTACAAGCCGGTTCGGTTCAATAGCAGGGTACACGCACTGGCTCAGCAATTGCGTCCTCAGGCTCAACTACTGTTTTGGTTGACCAACAAGCCCTTCAAGTTGGAAGAATTAGGGAGTCTGACCCCATCCGGAGAGGCTCCCGAACCGCTGGAACTGGGCGGCCTCACGTTCTATTACAGCGGCTCCGGAGGCGATCAGGTGGGCTACTCAGACCATTACTTCTTCAACCTGCGAGGAAAACTCCTCCACATCGAGGTCCGTGATCCGTACATCGACAACCCTTCGTCCGACGAGACCAAGGACTCAGTACAAGAAATATTGAAAACCTTGCGGACCTTCTAGACTAGTCACGTGTCCCAGAAGTTAGCGACATAACATCTACCCTCTTAATCGTTGCAGCGCAACACTCCTCAGCGGCTAAAGCCGCAATTTTGCTGGGCCTTTTGCGGCTCGGCTGAAGCCGAGCCCTGGCAAGGCAAGGGAAGGCTTGGCCAGTAACTTACGGGACAGGAGGCCAGGTGGACAGGACACCAAGTGGTTTCGTCGGATGGTGTACTTGGAGTGGGCAAATCACTCGGAGATTGTGTGTTCCTCGCTGCTCTGGGCGCGAAGGAGCCGATCCACGGAGTACGGTGCGCGGCGGGCGGGCTCGTGATAGTGCCGCACCTGCATTTCTCCCAACAGGCCAACCGCCAGCATGTTCAATCCCGCCAGCAACAGGACTGCGGCGAAGATCATGAGTGGGCCATGCTCGGCCATGGTATCCGAGTGATTGAGAAACTTGTCGACCATCAGCCAACCAGCGATTCCACTTCCGCCTAGAATGCTCAACATTCCGACGGTGCCAAAAAAGTGCAAGGGGCGCGCCAGGTATCGCAGCAGAAAGCGAATCGTGATCAGATCGAAAAACACGCGGAAGGTACGCGAGATTCCATAGTGCGAAGCGCCGCGCTCACGGTTGACGTTACGAATTGGGACTTCAACGATCGAAGCTCCATACCAAGACGCCAGCGCCGGAATGAAGCGATGCAACTCGCCATAGAGCGGGACCTGCTCTAGCACCTCGCGGCGATAGGCCTTGAAGGTGGTCCCGAAGTCATGAATGCTGACGCCGCTCAACTTGGCCATGAGCCAGTTGGCGCATTTCGACGGGATGCGGCGCAGCCACAGATTGTCGATGCGACGCTTCCGCCATCCGCTGACGATGTCGTAGCCCTCAGCAATCTTTTCCAGAAAGAGCGGGATGTCGGCAGGATCGTGTTGCAGATCGCCATCCATGGCGATGATGTAGTCGCCGCGCGAATGGTCGAAACCCGCGGCCAGCGCGGACGTCTGGCCAAAGTTACGCCGCAGTTTCACCACCGTCACCCGGCTGTCGACCGCCGCGATCTCGCGCAGCAGATTGAAGGTGCGATCGCGCGAACCATCGTCGACCAGCACAATCTCAAAGCTCTCGCCATGCATTTCCATGACCGCCTTCAGGCGATCATAGAGATCCGTGACGTTCTCCTGCTCGTTGTGCAGGGGGACCACGATGGAATATCTGGGCATGAAAAGTTATTATAACGTGCGCAGGGGCGATTTTGCGCATTTCGCAGCAACCCGATGGCGCTGGTTGTGAAACTAGAGTGGCAACAGCAACTTCAGTCTTTTGCTGTATCTTTCACTTAGGCAATTCCGGTTGGATGTATAAGTCTGAAGCAGTTGCAAGGCAAAGGCGGGACGAGGAGCCCGCAGCAATGGACATGAAGGTGATTATCATGATGGGCTGCGTTCTTTGTACGACTTCCGGACTCTGTTTCATGGAACTTCGACGCATTCGAAAGAAGATCAGCGCGAAGTAGGGGCGGAAAGCCTATTCGAAGAAACTTAACAGCTGCCGCTCAAGCGCACCCGTCCGCGTCTGCATTCCGTTCTGTCGTTTAGCTCCGCTTCTCGGCCATCTCGTTCTTTACCACCCTGGCACCCTTCATTACGAATCCGACGTGCTGCAGCGAAGTAATATCCTGCAGAGGGTCCGCCGCGACCGCGATGATGTCGGCGAATTTTCCCGCGGCGATTTCTCCCACCCGGTCCGACCAGCCCATCACCTCGGCTGCATTCACGGTTGAGCTGCCGATGATCTCTAGATTCGGCATGCCGTTCTTTTGCAATTCCACTAGTTCCAGCAGACTTGCTTCGTCTCGTGTTTTTTCCCGGCCAGAGACACCACATGTCTGAGCCCTTGGCAATCTTCACACCGATTTTCATAGCACCCTGCAGGCGATCCTTGAATTGCTCCGTGGTCTTTTCCTGCGATGCCTTCAACGCCCCCGTATCTGCGGGCGTGAACGCACCGAACAGCGAAAATACTCATATTGACGCCCATTGCTCCAGAGATCCGTGGCCACGAGGACGATGCCTTTGTCTTTCATTTGCTTGAGCTGTTGATCGGTGGCTTCGTCACCGTGCTCAACGGAATCGACGCCGGCATCGACGCCGGCATCGATCGCGGTCTGAATGGCAACCTTACTGGTGGCATGTGCGGCCACTATCAGGCCAAGCCGGTGCGCATCCTCGACCGCAGCCTTGGCGTCTTCCCGCGAGAGGTAACGAAACTGCCAGGTGGGGCAGGCTCCAGCATCTACAACAATCTTGATGAGGTCGACGCCATTGGCGAAGTTTTCGCGCACGGCTCGACGGGCTTCGTCGGGGCCACTGACGGGCGAGAATTCCTGCTCCAGGATTTCTTTGGACACGGCCTGCAGATACACGGCTTGCCCGCCGAGAGCGGTGATCTTGCGAGCCGATGCCTGAAGTCTCGGCCCCGGAACCCAGCCGTCGTTGATGGCATCGCACAGTGCCACATCGCCATCGACCCCGGGGTGGCCCACCACGCGGGCTGAAGTGATTCCTGCTTCGAGGTCTTCCCTGGCATTGTGACCCCCCATCAAGGCTCGCAGAGACGCGCTCGATTGCGTAACCGCAATGACGATGTTCTCTCCTCCGGAAAGACGACCCTCCATGGAGCTCACGAGATGGGCATGACAATCGATGAGTCCGGGAAGGAGCGTGGCGTGGCTGAGATCGATTCTTGTGGCTTCTTTGGGAGCGTGATTTTGGACCTGTACCCACGAACCAATTTCCTTGATGCGCTCCCCGTCGGTCAAAATGCCTTGATTGAGCAGGTAGCTTCACTCTTGACGTCAAGCACGCGCCCCGCTTTGATCAGCTTGGGAGTTGGCGGAGGGGGTGGTTCGAATCCAAGCTGTGCCGCCGCCAGACCGCAAAGGGCGAGGACAAAGCAAACACCGAACGAATATCCTGGCACAGGTCTTCCTTTGGCCGCTCAACCACAGGACGAGAAGAAGATGCTAGCGTTCTTGGACGCATTGCTTCCGACAAAAGACTGAGTTCATACGGCGATTATCGGTGAGTAATACTGACTGCTCGAATATTTTATGGCCGTAGTTTGAAAACCATGCCGCTATTTCCGCGGCTGCCGACAGTGGTGCCGTAAAGTCTGCCGTCCTGGCCGAGGAGCAGACCAGCGGCGGAAAATTGGTTGGTGGCGTAGATGAAGCTGTAAAGCACGGTCTCGGTCCAGATTCCGCCCTGTAGCTTCAGTTGGAACACCGTGCCACCTTTCGACGGAAGGCCGCCAAACTGCGTTGTGCCATAGAATGTGCCATTCCGGTCCATAATGAGGCCTGCCCAACCAATGCATCCGTCGCTCCCGCAACTGAAGGAGTGGAGAACCGTCTCGGTCCAGACGCCTTGGTGGCTGGCGGGCGGCGTCAGTTGGAAGATGACGCCGTGACCGTACGCGCCGCCCTTCACCGTCGTTCCATAAAGAGTGCCCTGAAAGAGTACAAGACGGCACAAAGGACCTAAACCGTCCGCGCCTCCAGTGAACGTATACAAGCTCTTCTCAGTCCATGCACCACCCTTTGTCGCTGGTGGATCGAGCCGGAAAACTCCACCCGCGCCGGACGTGCCGTCGTTAGCGAGGGGTGCCGTAGAGTTCGCCGTGAGTACCAAAGATCGCGGCGGCTCGGGGGCTGGTGGCTTCGCTGGCCATGAAACTGTGGAGGACAGTTTCAGTCCACAGACCGCCTTGTCCCGGTGTCAGTTCGAAAACGATACCTTTACCCGGCGAACCTCCACCGGTAGTCGTGCCGTACAGATTGCCGGATCGGTCGAAGATCAAGTCGCTTTGAGGGCCCGAGCCGTCGGTGGCGCCAGCAAAGCTGTAGAGTAGGGTTTCGGTCGAGGCGCCGCCTTGCCCGGGCGTTAGTTGGTAGACGGTACCAGCGCTGGATGTTCCCCCGAGGAAGGTCGTGCCGTAGAGATTGCCTGCAGAGTCGAAAATCAGGCCGTCCCAGGGCTGGGAACCGTCGTTGCCGCCGGCGAAATTATAAAGGATGGTTTCCGTCCAACCGCCGGGGGCTTGGGACTTCGTCAACTCGAAGACGACACCTACTCCGGATGTGCCCCCGAAAGCAGTCGTGCCCTACAAATTGACCTCGGCATCGGAAATCAAGCGGCCGTAAGGAGCAAGGCCGTCGTCGCCGCCGCTGCGGAACGCGTGCAGCACGGTCTCAGCCAAACGGTTACTCGCAAATATCAGCACAGCAACGAAAATCGCAAGTGGCAGAGTTGGGGGGTGCGACATCTTTTCGCTTGTCATCGATATCACCTCTAGACGTTAAAGCTTGATGGTCCTGAATCGGGGGAAGTGCGATCGAAACCCGCGTTGTCCTACACCCATTGAGCATGCGCTCAACGTTTATATTCTTGGGGTAGTGAAAAGTCCGGAGGCTGGTGTTATGTCCGCCCGTGGGAAGAAACTCTGGTTGCTCGCGAATTGACACGCCTGCTTGAGCATGACCTATAATTCCCGTTTTGCTCGCACCAACTCGGTGAACCGGAGGAGCGGATTTGAGCCACAGAGAAGACGCAGCCCTGGATTGCGGTTCCCTCCCGCGCCGGCGCTTTCTGCACACCAGCGCTTTAGCCGGTGTCAGCGCGACAGTTTTACCGGCTCTGGCGGCCGCCAGCGACGTCACCTGCCCTGCCCCACAAACCGAGATCAAACCATTCGAGCTGGACGAAATCACCATCGCCGACCTGCAAGCGGGGATGGCTTCCGGAAAATTTACCGCGCGCTCAATCACAGAGAAATATCTGGCGAGGATTGAGGAGATCGACAAAAAAGGTCCAGCCCTCAACAGCGTGCTCGAAGTCAATCCCGACGCTCTGGCCATTGCCGACGCCCTCGACCGGGAACGGAAAGAACGACACGTCCGCGGACCCATGCACGGAATCCCGGTTCTGATCAAAGACAATATCGATACCGCCGATCGCATGCAGACCGCCGCCGGATCGCTGGCGCTTCTGGGATCGAAGCCAACCAGAGATTCCTTCGTGGCACAGAAGTTGCGGGAGTCCGGGGCCGTGATCCTGGGCAAGACCAATCTCAGCGAGTGGGCGAACATCCGCTCCAGCCATTCCAGCAGCGGATGGAGTGGGCGCGGCGGCCAAACCACGAACCCTTATGCGCTTGATCGCAATCCCTGCGGATCGAGTTCAGGTTCAGGCGCGGCGATCTCCGCCAGTCTGTGCGCAGTCGCGGTCGGCTCGGAAACGGATGGCTCGATCGTTTGCCCGGCTTCAGCCAACGGAATCGTTGGCATCAAGCCGACGCTCGGCCTCATCAGCCGCTCAGGCATCATTCCCATTGCGCACAGCCAGGACACGGCCGGGCCCATGGCCCGCAGCGTGCGCGACGCCGCGATCTTACTAAGTGCGCTCGGCGGAGTCGATCCGGGTGACAGCGCAACCTCGGCGAGCGCGGGCAAAGCGGCGGCGGACTACACCAAGTTTCTCGATCCTCACGGACTTCGCGGAGCGCGCATCGGCGTGGCCCGCAAATATTTCGGCTCGAACGATGCCCAGGATCAATTGATGAACAACTTGATCGCCGCCATGAAGCGGCAGGGCGCGGACATCGTCGATCCCGCCGACCTGCCCACCCACGGAAAATTCGATGACACCGAGTTTCTGGTGCTTCTGTACGAGTTGAAGGCCGACCTCAACGCCTACCTCGCGGCGCGGCCAGGAGCGCCGGGATCGTTGAAAAACATCATTGACTTCAACGAGAGCAATCGCGACAAAGAGATGCCCTATTTCGGCCAGGATATTTTCATCAAGGCCGAAGCCAAGGGTCCGCTCAGCAGCAAGGAATACACCGACGCCCTGGAGGCGAATCACCGTCTTTCCCGCAAGGAAGGCATCGACGCAGTGATGGATCAATTTCATCTCGACGCGATTATGGCGCCCACGGCCGGTCCAGCATGGCTCACCGACCTTGCCAATGGAGATCACGCCGTGGGCGGAAGCTCAAACGCCGCCGCAGTGGCCGGCTATCCGGATGTTACGGTGCCCGCAGGATTCGTCTTTGGCTTGGCGGTGGGAATCTCATTCTTCGGCCGCGCATGGAGTGAACCGACTCTGCTGAAAATAGCGTATGGCTTCGAGCAGACGATCCAGGCGCGAAGGCCGCCACGATTCATCCCAAGGTTGAAGCTGTGAGTGCGAAATTCGTGTAGAGCGGACACTCTTGTCCGCTGCCTTTGATGCCGATGTTGCAGTCGGGGTCTGACTCGTCCTGCTAAATCCTTATTCTGTAACATTTTGCCTATAAGTCCTTCTTCTTTAAGAGATTTTGGTGGTGACATTCGGACGGCGCGGGAAGGGACCGACCGTGGCTCAGGAACGAGCGCTGGGCTTCCTGAAACTATCGAAAATCAGTCCAGGAGTTATCTACAATGGTTCGGGACGAGCCCGTGAGAGCCTTCGAAACTCAAAACTCTGGTTGAGAAAATCGTGAAACGACTAGGGTTGTCATTAAGTTAAGACTTCAACAGTGCTGTGTTTGCAGTTTTAGCGAAAACATTTGCACCATTCCCAAGGCGCTCGATTTTACTTATAATCGATTCCGCACTGCAAGATGCTGCCGCGCATCGCGAAGGGTTCCGGACATGCATTGGCTCCAGTTATTTATATTGGGATGGCTTTTCTTCGGACTTGCCACCGTGGCTTTTCTGTTCTGGTTGTGTAAGCGAAGTGCCGCCGCAATTAAGGATCAAGTTCCGTTCAGTTCCGTTCAGTTCCGTTCCTTCACAGCGAGCTGAGTTTGGTCCAAGCAAGCTGTCCAGCGAACTTCGCTCTGCCTGATATCGCGGCTCACATTTTCCCTCGCTTCATTCGCGGCTGACGCCGCAACCTCGTTGACATTGGCGAAACCTTGTCTCGTGGTTACGTTCGAGGCTGGGATTCCGAGCTGAGAATCCGACGCGCGCCGATGCTAACATTAAGGCTTCGCATTCGTCTTTATTGTCATGAAATCTGCGAACCTCATGCAGTATTTCCGGCATTCTTTCCGCTTGTTGCAGAGGTCGCCCGTCTTCTCCGCGGTTGTGGTGCTCATGCTGGCGCTGGGAATCGGCGCCAACACTGCCGTGTTCAGCGTGGTCGATGGAGTCCTGCTCCGCAAACTTCCCTATCGCGATCCTGACCGTCTGGTCATGATCTGGGAAAAGAATCCCGCGCTGGGAGCACAGATTGGCGAGCGCATCCCTGCCAATTACACCAACTTCGCCGAATGGCAGCGCCAGTCCAGCGTCTTCGAAGGTATCGCGGGAATGGAAGACGCAAACCTGAATCGCACCGGCGGGGAACAACCGGAGCGCGTGACTGGCGCCCGTATCTCGGCGAACTTCTTCCAGATCCTCGGAGTGGTGCCGGCGATCGGCGCGACCTTCGACTCCGCGCCCCAAAACACTCAAGCTGCCATTCTGAGCGATGCGTATTGGCAGAGCCATTTCGGGGCAAATCACAACGTCATCGGACGGAGCATTACGCTCAATGACATTCCTTACAGCATCGTTGGCGTGCTGCCCGCGCATTTCTACTTGCCTTCCACGCGAGAAGGTACGGAGCAGCGCAAGCCCGACATCTGGATTCCGTACGAACCCCCCGCGCAGCGTAGCCCACAAGACTTGAACCGGCTGAAGATGCAGGTGTACGCGCGATTGCGACCGGGCATTTCCCTTGAGCAGGCTCGCGCTGAAATGGAAGTGATTGGCAAGCGCCTCGAAGAGCAGAATCCCACGCTCAACGCAGGCTTTGGCGTGAATATCTTCCCGGTGTACGCCGAGGACGTCGGCAAGGATCTCCGCCGCAACCTGCTGGTGCTGCTCTCGGCCGTGGGACTGATCTTGTTGATCGCGTGCGCGAACCTGGCGAATCTCGTGCTGACGCGTGCAATGGCGCGGCAGAAGGAGTTGGCAATCCGCAAGGCTCTCGGGGCAAGTCGCACTGAACTGATCGCTCAGATGGTCATGGAAAGTCTGGTCCTCAGTTTGATTGGAGGTTGCGTCGGTTTGCTGGTCGCGCGTTGGGGGATCAAAGCCATTCTCGCGCTCAAGCCGGCAGACATTCTCAGGCCCGAGCAAATCCGCATCGGCATTCCGGTCCTGCTCTTCACCACTGCGGCCAGCATTCTCGCGGGCATGCTTTTCGGGATTTTCCCCGCGCTGTATGTCTCGCGCAACGAGGTGATCACGGTCCTGAAAGACGGAGCGCAATTCACCCGGACTCACCCGCGCGCCATGCGCGCTGCGCTTATCGTGATCGAAGTCAGCCTAGCCTCGGTGCTGTTGATCGGCGCGGGATTCATGATTCGTAGTCTGGTGTCGGTCCTTGATGTTGATCTGGGCTTCCGTCCCGATCATCTGTTGACGATGCATTTCAGCCTGCCGCCCGACCGTTACTCGACCAGTGCACAGACGGCTGTATTTTGCCGTCAGGCGATCGAGAAGATCGCTGCCTTACCGGGCGTGAAGGCTGCGAGCTTTGCTGATGGCTTGCCGCTGACCCGCATTCGTCTCATGCGATTCACCGTCGAGGGCGATCCAGTTCCCAAACGCGGCAGTGAACCGACAGCAGATATGCGCGGGATCAGTTCTCCATCGTATTTTGAGACCCTGGGAATTTCGCTGGTGAGTGGTAGAAACTTTACGGTGGACGAAATCAATCAGAGCTTACCCGTGATCGTGGTCAACCAGAAGCTTGCCAGAAAACTGTGGCCAAATCAGGATGCTGTCGGCAAACACATTCGGAGCGTGCCCGCCAGAGGGGAAAATAATCCAACGCAGTTAACTGTAATCGGAGTCGTACGAGACACGCGCCAGTCGTCGCTCGAAGACGCCACGCGCCCCGAGATTACGCGGCCTATGCAGGACTACACTTATTTGACACTTGCGGTTCGCAGCGCTTCGGATCCAACCTCTCTGACCGCGAGCATCAAACAGCAGATCTGGACGCTCGACAAGGATCTGCCGGTATTTGATGTCCTGACCATGCAGGACGTTCTTGACGACAACCTCGGGCAGCGCCGCTTCGATTCGTTTCTCATGAGCATCTTCGGAGGGCTTGCGGTCGTGCTCGCCTGCGTTGGCATTTACGGAGTGCTCGCCACGACTGTGGTGCAGCAGACTCGCGACATCGGAGTTCGAATGGCTCTGGGGGCGCGCCGCGTCGACGTTCTCAAAATGATCATGGGCCAAGGCCTGCGATGGGTGGCGATTGGCTTGGGGATTGGTTTAACTTTGGGATTTCTGCTCACGCGAATGCTCGCCAGCCTTTTGTTCGGAGTCGGCCCGACGAACCCTCTGACGTACATTGCTGTGAGCGCCGTCATGTTTGCAGTGGCAGCACTGGCCTGTTACTTGCCGGCGGTGCGGGCCACCAGAATCGATCCTATGCGGGCTCTGCGCTACGAATGAGCCTTCCGCGGGGACCAGATGCCGCAGGGAAACATTCAGCGCCGTCAGGGTCTTTGCGACCTCACCGTCGGATCCGAACCGACCCCAGTTGGAGACGGACGCAACAAGCAACGAAGGACATGGGGATTGACGATGAGTCTGGCCACCCCAAAAGTTGTGTTCAGAGAGGGTTGCAGACGGCATCACACGTAACATCGTGAGTCTCTTCCGAGAGCCGGATGCGGTAACTCCGCCTGTCCGGTTCGATGAGCGGGAACAGGAAACAGAGCCGGGCCAAACCGCTGAAGAAAATACTCGATGGCGATGCCGTTTTGGCGAGCAATTCGGTAGCGTGAACACTTGCCTATACTGCTTTCTCCTGTTCGCGTTTCACGCTTTCACACGGCTTTTTCCTCCGCTTGCGCGCCCAGCACCGTTTACCCAGCTTCCCTCGGCGTGCTCCAGGTGAAAGACACTGCGCCTTTTGCGATACTTGCTCTGGTAGTAGCACCCTCGGAGTGGGTAACGTGGGTAACCGTGGATACCCGAGACCCGTTGAAGTGATTGCCCGAAATGCGGTGCTACGCAAGGACAGCTTTGCAAGTCGCCGGATGGGATTTGTCCATTCACGAAGAGCGCCGCCGCAAACATGCGAAGTTGCGAATGTGAGTGGTGGTTCCCTGCGCGTTCTCTGGCCGCTTCTTTTGCTTTTGGTAGTAACGATAAGCTGCGGCGAAGACGACAGCAGCGGCACAAAATGGGGCGGCACCTATAGCGTTCCCGATGAGTTTGGTGGGGGTGCCGGCACCGTTAGTTTTGTCCTAGAGAGTAACGATGAGATATTCTGCTTTAAGTTCTCCGGCGCTCAATCAAGCTATTCCACAGCTTGTAATAATCTTGCCGCGGACGGTTTCCCATTCAATGGCAGGCAGTTCTCCATACCCGTCTCGACGGGCCACGGAACTTTCACGTTAGAGGGTCAATTTACATCTTCGACTCAGGCCACCGGCGATATTCTGGAGTCTTCCAGTTCGCCCGCCATGGTTCCCGTACTCAACTGGACCGCCACCGTGGTGGGAGAGTTGCCGTGAACGGGCCTGGCGCGAGGGGCTAGAATGCCCAGATCATGCCGAGCGCGCGGAAGATCAATCTTGAAAAAGTGTGGGCATCGCTCGATGCGGTTTGGCCCAACCTGTCTTCTTGACCTTGCCGCCCTTTTTGAATGATCCGGGAACTGCCCGGTCCCGAATTGCAGTGAAAACCCGACGCACGGGTAGTGGTTGATAGGTTCGACTCTTCAGTTCTTGCGCCAGTTCGTCCAACCATCGCTCGACTCCGTACGCTTCGATGTCCTCGAACCTCTGGCCGTCCACTCCTGCTGCTCCACCATTGGCGTGGCAGCATTCATAGGCACAGGTCAGAATGTCCCTTCGGTACACCTTGTCGTACAGAGCATAGAAGGGAAAGCTGGGCGCTTCCTTCGCTTTCGCGTGCAACGCCGTCTACAACTTCTGTACACTTGCGGGGGTTACTGGACTCATCGTCCATCCCTCTGCCTTCGTTGCTTCTTGCGTTTCCTTTCAACTGAGGCCCCTTCCCTCCACCGGCATTACCCGGTTTCATCAGTACTGCGAGCCTCTCCGTCACCCCAGACGGCCCGGCCTGGCTCTCGCGAGTTGCCAGTTGATCCCGACTGCGATCTCCGCTGGGGCTTCCCGTGTTGCCTCTGGTCCCCTATGTCTGCATGCCGTCGCCACTACCCCGGCAGGTCCGATGGAACCGATTCGCTCAGTACTGCTCCATCGTCTTCGCCCTTCCCCACATTACAGTTGGGTCAGCTCCTGCATTATCAGTTTCGTGGCCTGCTCAGCGTTCACTCACGTTACGACCTACAGACTCGCCAAGTCGCCTTACGCGACCCTCTACACCGGAGGCTCCGACGGCTTTGTTGTCTCCACCGCCGCTCCGATTGCTACCGGGTGGAGCGATCCAGTTCCCGGGCGGGCCTTTCGTCCCGCTGTGGACCAGCGCTTTTCACGGCGCACTGCTAAGGCCTGGTTACGCCAGTTACCAACCCACGTGCTCTGCCTCGGAGGATTTTCCGCTTCGCAGGTCGCTGGAAAGCGTGATCTACGGCGGGAACTTCATGCGATGTATCAAAGCTTGAAAGCGTGGCTCGGAACGCCCAGGATCCCAGCCCGGATAGGATTTAATGTAGACCATCCACTGATCGTGCTCTTCGTAAGCGCGTTCCAGCCATGCCATTGCTTCATCCTTTTCGCCCAGGCCAATGTATGCCTCCGCAAAGAGAGAGGCGGAAATATGGTGCTGCCGGGATCTGTCCTTCAACTCATCGATCAGCTTCACGGCCTCGCGCTTCCTCCCCGCGAGCCCATAGACAGAGGCAAAGCTGGCGACAAGCATTGGGTACCGCCCCGAATGCACTAACTCCCTTTCTAGCGCGGCGATCGCTTCCGGATACATCTTCTTCTCCCGGTAGCACCAACCCAGGCCGAAATTGCCTATGCCCGGATAAGAGGTGTTTAGCTCTTTAAGTTGCGAAATCGCGGAATCATATTGGCGCGCCGCATAGGTTACAATTCCCACCACGAAGCGAGTCTGAAGGTCCATCGGGTTCAATTCGACCGCGTAGGCCATTTGTTTCATGGCCTCGTCGTTTCGTCCTAAGGCTTGCAGAAAGCGTCCATACTCCAAATGAGCGGGTGCGTAGTTGGGACTTAGCTCGAGAGCGAGTTTGTACTGTCGCTCCGCTTCAGACCAATTCCAGTCGTAGAGTTCCAGTGTCTGCGCGAGGGCGAAATGAGCCTCGCCGAGCAAGGGATCAACTTCCACCGCCCTGGTTGCGGCTGCCTTGGCCAGCGGCAGAGTTTCTTTTGGAACGTAGTTCCCCCCTGAGGATTACCGAGGTCAATATAGGTGTCTGCCATCCCGGCGTATGCCAGCCCATAGTTTGAGTCCTTTTCGACGGCCTGCCGGAAGTAACTAATTGCTGTCAGAAGGTCCTGCTCGCTCGCGCAGGACGCCTCCCATTTATTTCGGAAATGCAGGGCACGGAAGTAATCGTCCTGAGCTTCCGGGTCCACAGGGCGGGAACTCGCCAGAAGGGCACGCTCTTGCGGTTTCAGTTTGACTTGGATTTCATCCGTGACCGCACGCGCAATCTCATCCTGTAGCCGCAGCAAGTCGCGGATGTCGCGGTTGTATTGGTTGGACCAGAGTTGACCCTCTGGCGAAACCTGGTCCAAGCGAACGAGCACGCGGACCTCATCCCCAGAGCGTTCGACAGTGCCTTCCAAGACTGCATCCACGTTGAGTTCCCGGGCGATCTCGGACAACCGCTTCTTGCTGCCCTTATACTGCATGATGGACTGGCGCGAGATGACACGCGGAGCGCTGATTTTCCCCAGTTCCGTGATCAGGGCCTCGGTGATACCGTCGGCGAAGTACTCTTGTTCGGGATCCCCCGTCAGGTTGTTCAGAGGCAGCACTGCCAGCGATGTGATTCTGGGCTGGGTCGTACGCCCGGCGCGGCTACGGGTAAGGACGTAGGTGCTGGCAAGCAGCGCGAGTACAGCGACCCCGCCCAGAACAAGCCAGCGATGCGCCCGCGGAGTCCCCTTTGGTCCGCGGTCACCTTCCGCATTCACCGGCGTCGCTGCCTTATGTTCTTTCTCTTCCTCCTCCAAACGCAGTCTGCGGCTTTGTAGCCAGGCATCAAGCTCCGAACTGAACGCATAGACGGAGCCGCGCTTGTCATGGACGTGGCGATGAACGGGCATACCCTCGCGTTTTTCCCAGCGTTGAACGGTGCTGACGTCCCGCTTCACGTAGCTGGCGATTTCCTTCCACGAGTCCAATGAGGCTTCGGAGGATTGGTCGGAGGGCCCTGCGGATGAGACTGGCGAGGGATTCTTCATATGCGACTCTTTCTCGCCGTCACTAACGGTGCTGACGTTGGAGCTGCAATTTTATGCCATGGGACGCCCAGAGCACAAATTGGGACTGCATTACGCCGCAACCGTGGTTGTGCCGCCTTTTACAGCTTGCGTTCGCGTGCGACCGAGGAGATTCTTGCAGACACTCGGTAGCCGGATGGTGACAAAGGTTTTCCGTCCGCAGGCCGTAAAAGAGCAAGATTTCAACTTCGAGGAGACACGCTATGAAGTTTGTCGCATATCCACTGCTTTCGCTCGTCCTAACTTTAACCCTTGCCATTTCCGCGGTCGGCCGTGACATCCACACCGGCAACGCCGTTGCTCGTGTGACCGTGGTTACCGAAACCACACTTTCCAGCGCCAACTCTACTTCATTTACGGATTTGCCCGGTGGAACAGTGCAGATCATGGTTCCGGCCGGCAAACCCCAACTCGTGCAGGCGGGCTTCAGCTCTGAATCCTACTGTTTCGCAACCTCAGATTTAGCTTACCAATACTGCCTCATGCAAATCCTCGCTGACGGAAAAGAAATGTTACCCGCTTCCCACGGGGGCTTTGTCTTTGACGCCAATGGACAAAGCGACGATGCTTGGGAGGCGCATGCCATGGCTCGCACCATCGTGCTGAAGCCAGGACCTCACGTCATCCGGGTCCAATGTGCTGTTTCGGACTCAAACCTAGCCCTCGCACTGAATAACTGGACTCTGACAGTTACCCAATACGCCAACGGGAAGTAGAAATTCAGTGTCCGAGTACGGGTGCGTATCCCTAGGACTGCGCCCGTCTTCGGCGGGTTTTTCAGCCCGGTGCCCCGCGGTTAGCGTCCGTTTTTTGGACGCTAACGTGGGCCGAGGACCGCTCGCGCAGGTCCGTTTAGTTGCGCGTTATTAATACTCAGTATTCTCCCTTGCGAATCGTGGGAGTAGACAGTCTCCGAAGTTGTCTCTCCCTACGTTTCCGTAGGCAACTTTGAGCAGGTTACCCGAAGCATCGTAGGTATAGCGCGTTACCCACTCCGAGGCGTCGGAATTGAAACTGCGTCCGGCCACGACGCGCCCTTCCACGTCGTACTCCGTCGTGTACCGCGACTTCCATTTCCGGAATCTCTGTGCCATCGGCGGCAACCCCCTGGATGAGTGCTTTCCTCGACACACGTCTTTACCGAACCTTGCAGCCCGCGCTGTGCCCGATTTAGGCCAGAATGCGGGCTGGTTTGGGCACAAGGTTGGGCACAAGAACGTGGTTCAGTGCTATAAAAGGATTGATGGCCCCGCGCCGTTGGATAGCAGTGAAAAACAAACAGAGGCCGCATTGATGGAAAAGATGCCCGAACTAACCAAGGTCGTGCTAATCAACGGATATACAGTAGTGACCTTGATTTGGTGCTACTTCAAGGGCTACTCCTTAACTGCAATTCTTATTGCTGGCTTCATGCTGCTGGGGGTTGCGAACATCGACATATATCTCAGGCGGAGATAAAACAGCCGTCTACCCGTGGCCCCGTAGCTCAGTTGGATAGAGCATTCGTTTCCTAAACGAAGGGTCGCCAGTTCGATTCTGGCCGGGGCCTCCAGCCTTGGCCCCTCCAACCGTAAGGGCGGCGGCGCACGCCCAGCGTTTTGGGACTTAAATCCATCGGCTTTTCGTAGAAATATTCTTCACAAAGCACGCACTGCCTGCGGACGCCACCGTTCCAATTCTCTGGCGGCGTAGGGATGGGAGCTCGTCCACGTAGAACAGCCGAATTACTGGTTCAAGAGACAGGAAGGAATGATGGAGGGCAAAGCTGCGTAGCCAGCGCCGTCCCCCGCATTACGCCGATTCGGCGACAAAAAGGCAGGCCCCGGAACTGAGGAGAGAAAACCGGAGCCAGCCTCCCCCTCAAAACTTACCGCCCACTATCCCCTCGTTTCCCCGATTTGCAACTGGCGTCTTGCGCGGGACTAAAATCGCCGGAACCATGCCACGCTCGCGCAAGATCAATCTCGAAAAAGTGCGGGCGTCGCTCGATGCGGTATGCCCGAAGATCGCCTAAGCCAGTAGGAAACCCACGACCCGAACAAGCATTCTTTCCGCCGATCCCCCGCCGGGGCATCTTTAGTGGAGACGGAGTGCCAAAACGATCGCCTAAGATGAGGCCGCAGAGTTGCGCGAGGCAATCAACAGACATGCCAGACAGCGACATTCTGAAGGCTCAACCGTGGTGCTCAACTTGAGTCAGGCTGGCGATCCTCTACTGCGATCCCAGTTTTTCCTTCGCTTTGGTGATACCGTATTCTAGCCATCCGGCTTCCACGTAGTTCTCACAGCGATCTCGCAGCACACTTAAGACTTTCAATCGCGCATTCAGGGCTCCACTATTTTCTTGATCATAGGTAAGAACGACGTCCGTCAGGTGCAGTGCCTCGACTGGCTTCCCGGCGTCCAGTTTCTGCAGGGCCGCACGCACTAACGGTTCTGGTCCTCCGGCGAGCTTAACCAGGTCGGGATAGACCGAAGACGCTGGTATTTCGTACATGGTGGTTGGATTCATGTCATACCAGCCGGCGTACCCGTCGTAGATCCCGCGCACCGACCAACTCACCTTGCCAAACGATTCACTTAGGTTGTAACTCGCCGGAAGTTTGATCTCCTGCATCAGCGTGTAGACATCTTTGCCGGAGTTCATTCCCTTGACCACTTCATCGTGCACATATTGGATGCCGTCGCGATACCGGCCCAGCAGCCGCGTTATTTCCTGGTTCCCCACAATCGGCTGGCCGTGCCCGTTGAGCACGATATCGGGTTTGAGCGCGAGCACTTTGTCCAGCGAACCGGCCCAGTCAAGTGCCCAGCGAGGTTTGGTGCCACGGATCGCGTAAAGGTTGGGGAAAGAATTCGGCTCCGGGATTCCGATCCCCGAGTAATTGTCGCCAATGAAAGCGGCCTTGTAGGCCGGAATCCACACTGTCAGATGATCCGGTGTCTCACCGGGCGTGCTGAATAGTTGGAATTCCACTCCGCCCAGCGTGAACCTGTACTCCTGATCGAAGAAAATATTCGGATCAATCTTCGCACCGTAATTGCCTGCCCAGGGCCCGACGGGCTTGGGCGGACGGTTGAAGGCGGCCGCGTTGCGCGGAGCAAAGAAACCTTCAAGCCGCGTAACGTAGTTGACGAATTCGACGTAGTTCCTCTGGGCGATGATCTGGATTCCCGGTTCCTTCCACAGCGGAATCCCACCGATGTGGTCGGCATGGCCGTGGGTGAGAATGATGTATTTCACCGCCCCGAGGTTTTGCGCCAGCAGCAGGTTCCTAGCCTCCGCCGCCAGTTCAGATGTCGCCGTATCGATGAGCACGTTTCCGGCCGGCGTTTTGACCATGTACACGTTGCCTGCGGTCGGCACCATGTAAATCGCGTCATTAATTTTGACTACCTTGGTCTGCTCCTGATCGGCTGCAAGCGCGGACAAGGCCATACATGCGCACAACCAGAGCGCGACAACACAGAGGATTCGCTGCATTCGTGTTCTCCTTGATGAACTGCGGCACATCGCGCACAGCAGCGGCACCGTTAACAAATCGCAACCCGACGCTATCGATCGCTCCGTACCGTCAGCTTGGAGAAGTACGCGTCCGTGCTCCACTGTCCCCAAAAGCCGACCTGCCCGTGGGTTTCGCCAAGCTTCAGGTCGTTCACGATCAGGCACGGCTGGTCGCTGCCATTGACATACAGCACTACCTTTGTCCCTGAAACCACGATCTTCATGTGCGTCCACGCGCCCGCTTCGAGATCGGTGTAGGATTCATAAACTCCGGGGCTCTCTTTTCGCAGGCGGAACCAGGGAAAATCCGGCACCGAGTCATATTGCACAGAGTGATTGCGGCGCAACTGATCATCGGCCCTGCCGTTGGTGGGTCGCAGATAGATGCTTTCCGTGCGAGCGCCATGTTCCTGGCCGCGAAACTCGATGCCGATGAAGCCTCGTGCATCCGCAGGCGCTCCGGGCATAGGCGCACCCGCAACATCGGCCTCAATTGTCCCGTCCTTGAAATCGACGCCAGCCACAAATGCGTGGACCGATTCATTGTCCTCAGGGTCGGAACGGCCGGGTGGTGCTGTCAAATGCACCCCGCGCTGTCCGCGGTAGGTCGCGACTTCGGCCTTCCCGTTGAATACTTCCAAACCGGCAACGGAATCGAGGGGAAACGAGGAACCGGAAGAGGGGGCTTGCAGTCCCAGGACTCCGATGGCCGAGAACGCGACGCAGCCCGCGATCGCCAGCAAAGTCGCACTCACATAACAACCAAGGTTGCTGAACCACCCGAGGGACGGCGACGAATACCTCATTTCAGGCCTCGATTTCCCGGGATGACTTTAATCACGGTGCTTTTTGACGAGAGCCGCACGGGCTTGGGTAGCAGAAACTCGAAAATAGGTACGAGTTCACGTCAATAGAAAACGCTGGACTCGAAACAGCATTCCTTCCTGGCTGAGGCCGGCGCCGGGGGATTCCGGGGGACCATCTTTCGTGGGCCCCAAAGGACTGCCTCATTGACCCCCGTGACCGGAGTTTTGAGTGCTTGACCGGCCAATCTGAGTGACCGAGAGGCAAAGAGAGCTCCCACAGAACGTAGCATGCAGATTTCCCGCACTACGCTCGTCAGAAGTTGCTTCGCAACGTGGCGATAGCTTGCAGCTCCTAGTAAGGGAGATACAGCTTTGGTCGCTCCAACGGAAACCGCTCCTTGATCCGCTGAAATTGCTTCCACCAGACCTGCTCTTCCCAACTCCGGCTGCTCAGCATTTTGCGCCGTCAAGTTAAAGCTGGAGTCTGCAAACTTTATCGCACACCAGAGATGCAACGAACTCCCGCGCCGATTCCCGTGGCAATCAGCATATCCCGTTCACTGTCAATCTCTTGTCAATTGCGCCTCCTTGCGACACCGCGTAGCATCTATTCAGTATGGTGACTGCTAGCGCGACGGCGACCCGTCCACCGAAATTGGTGTTCGGGGAAATTATTAGTTTCGCCTACGACACCTTCTGCAGCAACAAGGTGCGTTTCTCTCTCACCGCCCTGGGAATGGTCATTGGTACGGCTTCCCTTATTCTCGTGGTGACAATCGGTATGACGGGGAAGCAATACGTCCTCAACCAGATTCAATCGATCGGTGCCAACATGATTGATGCCGAGTATGAGGGAGGAGCGCAGCGCAACTCGACCCCCGATCTTTTGACAATCGAAGACATGCACGCCGTTCTGGAACGCGTATCCGGAATCGTTGCCGCTTCTCCCGTGGTCCCGTTGGATGAGCGCATTCCGATTGGCGGCGGCAAAGAGCGCGATGTTCGGATCCTTGGGGTTCTTCCCGAATACAGTGCGGTCCGCAACCTGGTGGTTCTTTCTGGACGGTTCTTCGACGCTGAGGACGAGCAGGCGCGCAACAAAGTCGGCGTGATGCAGCAGAAACTGGCCGAACAGCTCTATGGATCGGTGGACGAGGCAATCGGCAAAGTGGTCAAGCTGAGCGGACTTCCCTTCACCATCGTGGGGACATTCCGGGAGCGAGTGGATACCTTCGGGCAATCGGAAGTCACCGATAATTCCATGGTGATTCCTTACAGCGTAAGCCGATATTTTACCGACACACCATCGGTCCGGCAACTTTACTTCTCGGCGGCCGATCCTTCGCTCGTTGTTCCGGTAACCCAACAGATTCGCGAAGTGATCCAGTCCCGGCATCGGCCAGAATCGAATTATATTGTCCAGAATCTCACGGAGCTGGTCACCGTAGCCGACCGCACGGCAAATGCACTCACTTTGGTATTGCTTCTCATTGCGACTGTGACCCTGCTGGTAAGCGGTATCGGCATCATGAATATCATGTTGGCGACGGTTACTTCGCGAATTCGCGAGATCGGAATTCGCAAAGCAATTGGCGCGACCAATGCGGAGATCCGCTTTCAGTTTCTCTCCGAGGCAATTCTGATTTCCTTGATCGGGGGCTTAGGTGGGGTCGTCATCGGACTGGTACTGCCCTACTCGGTGCGATTCCTGACCGAGTACCGCATCCCCATCTCGGGACTTTCGGCGATCGTGGCCATCGTGGTCTCGTCGCTCGTAGGCATCATATTCGGAACCATGCCGGCAGCGCGCGCGGCGAAGCTGGACCCGGTGGAAAGTCTGCGATACGAATAAAGCCACGTGGCCCGGAACCAAGTCCAGAGCTTGGGCCGATCCCTCAAATCAAGTAACATGAATTTATGAATGCTGAGGGAAATGTTGTGTTGGTTCTGGGTGCGAGCACCCTGGCGAACGGGCTTGGTCTCAACCAGACGGAAGGCTCCTCTCTCGCATGAAGTCCTCTGGCGGTTTGCACTTCAAAACCTATCTGTTGATCCTGTTGATGGTGATCTTTGGCCCCTTGGGCAATGTGCTGCTCGGCAAGGGGATGAAGCGAATCGGCGCAGCGAGCCTTGGAACCCCGGCGGAGGCGTTCAACCTGCTTTCGCGGGTGCTCACCTCGGGTACGATCTGGCTTGGCATCGGATCTCTGATTACCTTTTTTGCGGCTTACATGCTGGTGCTGTCGTGGGCGGATTACAGCTATGTGCAACCTGCGTCGTCGGTCGCTTATGGCATGGTTGCCCTGCTGGCTCACTTTATGCTTCGCGAAGTGGTCACCCCGCTGCGCTGGCTAGGGGTGCTGATTATTTGCCTCGGCGTCCTGGTGGTTGGCCACACTCCGCCGCGGACCACGGAGCCTCGTCAATGATGGAGCCCAGATCATGAAGGAAGTCATTTTCTATCTTCTGATTATCGGCGCCGGGACCGGAGGCGAGCTGTGCGTCAGTCGCGCCATGAAAGCCGTGGGCGAGGTCAAAGACTTTCGTCCGGCTGCTCTGCTGGGCGTCGCTTCCCGCGCACTGCGAGTTCCGTGGATGTGGGTTGGGCTCTCTCTGATGGGGACCGCGTTCTTCGCGCTGCTGGCCGTACTATCCATCGAAAATGTGAGCTTGGTTGTTCCGGTCACGGCACTGAGTTACGCTGGCGGCGCGTTGGGCGGGAGATTCTTCCTCAGAGAACAGGTCACACGGCGAAGGTGGACGGGCGTGCTTCTGGTTTGCGTCGGCGTAGCTTTGGTGATCATGGGCCGGCGGTGATGCCCGCAGACCAATCGCGTATCTGAAAAGACGCAACTCCAGCCTCACCAGCAAGTTCGCTCCGATCTTTTGATTGTTCGTGGTCAAAAGGTTAGGATTGTTTCTTAGCCTAAAGCGCTGGCAAACGCCTGGTTTTGCAGAGTTCACGCCTCCGCGAGCCTGGGACAGTTGTAACCGAATTCAAGAAAGCGGAGAGGTGCAGGCACTTGTGTGGAATCGTCGGTTTCACCCACAAACATTGGGCACCTGATCCCGATCGCATTCGAAACGCCGCCGCTACCCTGATTCACCGCGGGCCGGACCAGCAAGGCGTGTTCCAGTCGAGTCTCTGCTCGATGGGGGCAACTCGGCTCAAGATTATCGATCTCGGGTCCGGCGACCAACCCATCCTCTCTGAAGATGGTGACGTCGCTATTGTATTTAATGGCGAAATCTACAACCATCAGGAACTGCGCCGCGAGCTGGAACAGTTGGGCCACCGCTTTTACTCGCACTGCGACACGGAAACTGTTCTTCACGCATTCCTCGAATGGGATACAGGTTGTTTTGCGCGTTTGCGAGGCATGTTCGCAATCGCACTCTGGACGAAATCGACGAAGCGGCTGGTGCTGGCACGCGATCGGACGGGGATCAAGCCGCTTTATTTCGCGCGGCGCGGAGACGACCTGTTTTTCGGCTCCGAATTAAAGGCAATCCTGATCCATCCTGAGATCGAGCGGCGATTGAGTTTGGATGGCCTTGATTGCTATCTGTCGCTGAATTATGTGCCCTGTCCCTGGACGTTGGTAGAGGGCATCGAAAAACTTCCTCCGGGCCAGTGGCTTGAGTGGCGGGATGGCAAGATCTCTTCCGAATCCTACTGGCGCTTGCCGCTCGCAGTCGCCCGTGATTGGACGCTCGAGTCTGCACGAGAGGAATTGGACGCGCTTTTACGGCAGTCGATCCGCGAGCACCTGGTTTCCGATGTCCCGCTGGGCATGTGGCTTAGTGGAGGCATCGATTCGTCTACGATTCTGCATTACGCGGCGACTGAGTCCAGCAGGCCGCTGAAGACATTTTCGATTTCATTCCAGGGACGGAGTTTCGACGAAACCTCATACATTCGCGAGGTCGCGCGGCTATACCAGACGGATCACACGGAACTGGATCTGAATCCAGAGGTCGACCTGAGGAGTGCGATCGAAGAGCTTGCGTACTACTCGGATGAACCGTCGGCCGACGCGGGAGCGCTTCCCGTTTGGTTCCTCTCGAAGCTCAGCAGAACCAAGACGACGGTGAGCCTAAGCGGCGAGGGTGCGGACGAACTGTTTGGTGGCTATCTCACTTATCGGGCGAACCGGCTGGCTGCGCTCGCCCGGCGATTGCCACGAAAGGGTCTGCAACTAGCGGTCGATGCGTTACAGTTTTGGCCGGTGTCTGACGACAAGATCAGCCTTGAATACCAACTGAAGCGATTTCTCAAAGGCTCGCTGATGAGTTCCGATCGCGCCCATGTCTACTGGAACGGAACTTTCTCCGAAGCGGAAAAGCCGGCTCTACTACGCTCGGAGCTTCCGCCGGCGCTCCACCGCATTCTGGGCGAACTGCGTGATTGCTCTAAAACAAACGAGGATTTGGCGCCGTATCTGTGGTTCGATCAAAGATATTTCCTTCCCGACGATATTCTGAATAAGGCGGATCGCATGAGCATGGCGCATTCTCTCGAAGTGCGACCGCCGTTCCTCGATCATCGAATCGTGGAATTCGCTGCCACCCTGCCCGCATCGTTGAAGATTCGTGGTTCGCGACAAAAGGTTCTTCTGAAGGAATTGATGCGCGATAAGCTGCCAGCTTCGGTTCTCCAGCGGAAGAAGGTCGGATTCGACATCCCGACGCACGATTGGCTGCGAGGCTGCTTGCGTCCGATGATGCTGGAGGTTCTGATGGATGGTGCGTCGGATCACGCGGGACTCTTCCGGCGGGAGGCGATCGAGACGCAGATTCGGGATCACCTGGAGAGGCGAGTCAACGTTGGTTATCACTTATGGGGATTGATGGTGCTGTTTCTGTGGATGAAAAAATGGGGGATTCAGGCAACCGCTTCGGCGGGCCCGAGCGTCTGGATACAGGAAAAAACTGGTACCTATATTTAGGCGTTGTGCTGGTGTCGGCAGCCGTCTACCTGGGGTGCATCATTTCTCCTCCGTCCCTCATGGATGATGTGGACGCGGTGCAGGCGCAGATCGCGCGGAACATGCTCACTTCGGGCGACTGGGTCACGGCGCGGCTGGATGGCGTCGTGTATCTGGAAAAGGCTCCCCTGGTGTACTGGGCCATGGCAGCCGGGTATGCGATTCTCGGCGTGCACGATTGGGTAGCGCGCATTCCGATTGCCTTGTCGGCTGTCGCCCTCTGCTGGTTGACGGCCGCCTTCGGCGCATGGGCTTTCGGCAAGCGAGCAGGATTCTATGCCGGTTTGAGCATGGCAACATGCATCGGATTATTTTTATTCACCCGCATTCTGATTCCTGATGTCATGCTGACCTTCACCGTCGCCCTTGGCATGTGGGCGTTTCTTCGCGCCTTGGACGAGGAGGAACCGCATCCCCGATTTTGGGCCTTCGTGCTGGCAGCGAACCTTGGGCTCGGCCTCCTGCTGAAGAGTTTGATCGGAGTCCTGTTTCCGCTCGCAGCGGGTGTGATCTATCTTTGGCTGACCCACCAGCTCTTTTCTGCGGCCGCGTGGCGGCGGCTGCGTCCCTTCAGCGGATTGCTGATCATCCTGCTCATCGCCGCGCCCTGGCACATGCTAGCCACGCTGCGCAATCCACCTTACCTCGCCTTCACGCTTCATAGTGGGCCAGGGCAATATCACGGTTTTTTTTGGTTCTTCTTTATCAACGAGCAATTGCTCCGCTTTTTGAATCTGCGCTATCCGCGAGACTACGATACCGTGCCGCGCCTTTACTTCTGGTTATTTCACCTGGTCTGGCTGTTTCCCTGGAGCGTGTATTTTCCCGCCATTGCCGGGCTTTCCTTTAATCCCACCGATCGAGCCGGCCGGACGCGGCTTCTGGCGCTCTGTTGGGCTGGCTTTGTGCTGATCTTCTTCACCTTCTCGACCACGCAGGAATATTACTCGATGCCTTGCTATCCCGCGCTTGCACTCCTTCTGGGTTCGGCGATGGCGTTGGGAGGCGTTTGGATACGCCGGGGCACCCGCGGACTCTCGGTAATTGCGGCATGCGCTGGCGTAGTGACGTTGACTCTCTTTATTCTCACCCGCAGCCTGCCCGCGCCTGGAGACATTTCGCAAGCCCTCAGCCAACATCCCGGCGCTTATAAACTTGCATTGGGGCACATGCAGGATCTCACTCTGGCGTCTTTCGCATATCTCCGGGTACCTTTACTGGTGGCGGCAATTGCCTTCTGCCTTGGTGCATTGGCAACCTGGAGATTCACCGGCAAGACCGCATTTCTTGGCGCCGCGCTCATGATGATATTGTTTTTCCACGCGGCCCGCCTCGCCATGGCCGCTTTCGATCCCTATATGTCCTCGCGGCCGCTGGCGGAGGCAATCTTGAAATCGCCGGAAGGAACGCTGATTGTGGATCACCACTACTACACGTTTTCGTCCGTTTTTTTCTATACAAACCGCACCGCGTTGCTTCGCAACGGCCGCTTCCATAATCTGGAATATGGCGCCTATGCTCCCGGCGCACCCGATGTGTTTATTGACGATTCGCAGTTCAAGAGTCTCTGGCTTAAACCGGAGCGTTCCTACATCGTGGCCATGGAGAATGTGGTTCCTCAACTGGAATCGATCGTCGGCGCTGCGCATCTTAACGTGGTGGCGACAAGTGGCGGCAAAGTGGTTCTGACGAACAATCCTATGGTTGTTTCTCGGGAGGAACCACCAAAGACGGTCGCGGTGTTTTAGAATGCCTGTTACTCTTAAAATGGGAAGAAACGCAGGCAGAAGACAGCTTTCCAGTAATTATCGTCACGAAACATACGGCAAGGGGGCCAAATGAGGGTTGCGGTGCTCGGAGGGGATGGCTACTGCGGTTGGGCAACGGCTTTGTATTTGTCAGGAAAGGGTCATTCCATTGCGATTGCCGACAATTTCGCGCGCCGGCAATGGGACCACGAACTGGGCGTGCAGACCCTGACGCCGATCCTTCCACTTTCAGACCGTTTGCGGGTTTGGCAAGAGCTCAGCGGGAATAACATCGAGCTCTTTGTCGGCGACGTCACGGAGTACGACTTTCTCTCCTCAGTCATCCAGGATTTCGAACCGGAGGCAGTGGTCCATTTTGCCGAGCAGCGCGCCGCTCCCTATTCCATGATCGACCGCAAGCACGCAGTGTTCACCCAGGTAAACAATGTCGTGGGGACGCTCAACCTGCTGTTCGCGTTGCGCGAATTTCAACCCGAGTGCCACCTCATCAAGCTCGGCACCATGGGTGAATATGGCACGCCCAATATTGATATCGAGGAAGGCTACATCACGATCGAGCACAATGGCCGCAGAGACACCGTGCCGTATCCCAAGCAGCCGGGCTCCTTTTACCATCTTTCCAAAGTGCATGACAGTCACAACATTATGTTCACTTGCAAGGCGTGGGGCTTGCGTGCGACCGACCTGAACCAGGGTGTTGTCTACGGAACCATGACCGATGAAGTGGCCCTGAGCGAAGCCCTAATCAATCGCTTTGATTACGACGAAGTCTTTGGCACTGTGCTGAATCGATTCTGCGTTCAGGCTGCCATTGGACACCCGCTCACGGTTTACGGCAAGGGCGGCCAAACCCGTGGTTTTCTGGATATTCGCGACACCGTACGCTGCGTCGAGATCGCATGCTTAAATCCCGCGGCTCAAGGGGAGTGCCGGGTCTTCAACCAGTTCACCGAACAGTTTTCTGTCTTGGACCTGGCACGACTGGTACAAACCGCCGGCGAGAAGCTGGGCCTGGCGGTTGAAGTCGATCACCTCCCTGATCCACGAGTAGAGGCCGAGCAACACTATTACAATGCGAAACACTCCAAGCTGATTGAACTCGGTCTGGAGCCGCATCTGCTTTCCGACTCGCTGTTGGATTCGCTGATGAACGTGGCGTTGAAATATCGCGACCGGATCGACCCGGCCGTGATGCTCCCGCAAATCAATTGGCGGCAGCCTCGTAACGAGCGCCGAGTGCAGACCAGTCGAGAAGCTGTGCCTGTGGTCGAAACCGTGGGCGAATCTGACGGAAAGAACAACGGAAAGCGCCGCACTGCGAGGAGAGCGCGCACAGCTAGTTGAAATCGCAGACTGCACGCTGACTGAGAATCAACCCGCTGGCCCAGCGCTGGTTGGGGTCACGGGCACCAGCCGGCCATCGCGGATATAGTATTCGCCATCCCGCCAGCGAATACTGTTGCGCGCAAAACTGGTCAGCCAGATAAAAAAAGCCAGTGCATCCCACGCCGGGATCAGGCCGAACTTCTTCCAAAGCGAATCTTGCTTCAGACCCCAAACACCAACCGTCCAAGTCATAGCAAATCGCAGGAGCAGATACGTACCGAGATAACCGAGCGCAACTCCCGCCGAGGGATGGATGGCAATCGCCGCAACTGACCAGGGCAACCCCTGAGTGAAAACCAAGCCGAGATGCCCCCAAGGCCGCATATGGCGCATCACCACGATCCAGCGTAGCCGTTTATGCAGAAGGTCGCGCAGCGATCCATAATCGGCAACCGTCGAAATCGTGTAGGGCAAAAGTTCCACTTCGTAGCCCTGTTCGGCGATCAATCGCCCCACCAGCAGATCATCGGCGGGACGATCTTGAATCGCACCATAGCCACCAAATCCGGCCAGCCGCGTACGCGTCGTGGCAATAGTCGGCCCCAACGCAAACTTCACTCCGTCCAACTGACGCGCGACCAGAATGCCGGCATAGAAATCGGAAAACATGCCCATCGTCTGCAGGCTTTCGGTGAGCGTTTTATCTTCAATCGGCACGTAAAAACAGGTTACAGCTCCCACCTTGGGATCGGCCAAAGGAGCAACCACAGTGCGCAAGTAGTCGGTCCGCGCCCGCACGTCGCTATCGCTGATTACAACCACTTCGTGTTGAGCTTCGCTGACCAGGCGAGCCAGCTTGACCACTTTGTCATTCGATCCTCTTTCGCCCGAACCGAACAACACGCGAATGCGTCGCTCCGGAAAATCATTCGCCAGCTTCCTGAGGATGGGAACAACCGGGTCGTCCTCCTCACCAACGCAAAAAAGCAACTCGTACTCTGGATAGTCCTGCTGGCAGAAACTAGCGAAGTTTTCGTAGGCGTCGGGATCGAGCCCGCGAATCGGCTTAAGATTACTCACCGGCGGAGCGAAGTTAAGATCAGGGGCGCTCCGATGCCGGCTGCTGCGAAAGAATTGCCAGGAGCTGAACAGCGCAATCAAATAATAAATAAACGGGATGGCAGCGACGGCAAGGACTACATAGCTGATGCTGGAAATCATGTAGCCCGAGAATAGCAAAAAGGGTGTCGTATTCGAAACCTTAACGTGAGTTCGCCCCTCCGGACTTAAGGGTTGAGCTTGAACACGGTTCCGCAGCCCCAGAATCCACAACTGAATCGCTGGTGTTGCCGTACAGATTGCCTGCCTTGTCCAGGACCAACCCAGCGATCGGATGGGCCCCATCCGGTGCGTCCTTGAAGCTGTGCAGAACGGTCAGTTTGCCGGCGGTATCCAACTTGAACACGGAGCCGTAGCCAGTAGTGCCCCCATAAAACGTCGTGCCGTACAAATTGCCGGCCGAGTCACGAATCAAAAATCGGGAAAAAGACACGTTGAACTTCATTTCCTACCTGGGAAAGGGAATGTGAACCATCCTAAAATGGAAATAGCGTTAGGAACAGCCGGGCACTTGATCAGGCCGTCAGACACGCCTCAAGGCCGACTGTGAGTCTAAAACGCTGGCGCACGCGGTGTCCACACTTTCTGATCAGTGAGTGTTCTCGCAGACCGTTTGTCTTCCGAATGCCGAAGTGTTGGGACGAGAGCCCGAGGCTAGGACGGCTCCAGCGTTTGGCAGAATGCCTGGATCAACTCGCTCTGGGCGGGGAGCACGCCAATGAACTCAAAACCGTGCAGGAAGCCCATGCGGTGCCGGACCACGGCTCGGATTAGGAAGACTTCGGGAACGTCGGGGATCGAGAACTCGAGAGTAATCATTTCTCCCGCGACCAACTCGCTGGTGATGACGGCACCCAGTCCTGCTTCTGCAATTTCGAAGCAGCGACCGTGAATGCGGACGTATCCGTCCTTCCCCAGTACTTTCACAATAATCGGTATCTCCGTGCGAAATCGTGCGTAACGTCGGGTGGCAGACTTGTGCATTGCTCGAACCTTAAAGAACCGACAAGTAGAATAATGGATTGTGTCCGAGTCTGACAGTAACTTTGGGGACGACTGCTCGGACGCACCAAAGAGCTTCGTTTTGGAATCGACGCAAGCATTGGCACTGAAAACAAATCGAGGGGGGCATCTGCTTTTTTATTGCGAAAGATGACTTGACACTTGTATTTTTATAGAACCGGGAGCACACTGTGCTCACCGATTAGAAGGGAGAGGGGATGAACATTAAAACCTTTCGATACTTGTGGACGGAAGACGAGGGCCAGGACATTGCTGAATATGCCGTCATGCTGGCAGTGATCCTGGTACTGGTAGTTGGAACCATCCGATTGATTGGTGGAAGTTCAAATAACGTATTTTCTTCGGTCGCCAGTGCGATTGGCGGGTAGCTGCCGCGAAGCTGCAACTCGGTTCCCGTGCAGAGCCAGACCCGTAAGGTCTGGCTGCTTTTTGCCCGTAATACAACAGGGTCACCCACCAACCTGCCCAGAAGTAACATCAAGTAACATCCGGTGGTAGCCCTCCTCTGATATGATCTTTCGAACGGCGCATCTGGCCAGACCGGTTGGCGACCATGTTCATGCCTCATCCCAATCTCAGCGACCAAGTGAATGCCAACGTCGTCCAGTCAGAAATCGAGGGCGGCGTCTCTCTCGGAGACTTGCCCCCGTCTACCGTGCTCGAAATCCAAACCCAACACCATCGCTACACCGCAGTGTTCCTGGGCGAAAGTCAGGTGCTCATTTCCGGGCATCCCGAATATTGCCCGGAACCCGTGCTGGTGGCAATTGCCGGCTCAACCTGGGGTGGGTCGATGCTCAAACTGCGCTACATCGGTCGCGGCATGCACCTCGAGTTTTGTCATCCCGAATATCGCACGCCCATTGTCACCTCCCGCATTCAGGAAGTCCGGGAGCGCGTCCATCTAGATTACGAAAAATCTAACGCGACCGGCAATTCGCCAGGCACTGCCAAGCCGGCGCCCACCGACTCTGTGCCCGCGCCCAGCATGCTGGTGCGCGGAACTTTCACAAAGCCTTCGTAAGCGGCGCCCAAGCCTGATCTGTTGTCGGATTACTGCGCCAACCCAATGCGGCGGACTAACTGCTGGAAGCGGGACTCGCCCCGGAGCGGGTCGTAAATTGGATCCACCTTCAGGGCTGTGAGGCTGCTGGAACGCTGCCGGTAAGCCTTTTCTCTCTCATCCCCGATACTCTGTCGTCCCGAGCGAAGTCGAGGGACCTGCTTTCTGCCGGTGGTGAAATATCAGTCAGCCAACGGCAAATCCGTTATGCGGACAAAAAGCAGATCTTTCGACGACGAGAACGGACTCGCGCGCGCTCATCCAAAGGGTGCCCCACATCTCGTGGTTTTCGAGGAGAGTCAGGTGTTGCCACTGGCCGTGCCATATCCGACTGGCGCAAACGCAAAGTTGCACTTTGCTGCGAATTACTTGAGGACGGTCGACAGGCCAGAACAGTTCGCAAGTCAATAGGTTCTGCCCGCCGAGCAGGCACGTGGTAACATTTGGCCGTGCTCATCCCCGATACAAGCTCCCCGGCGCAAGCCGTCCAACTCAAGATTCAGCGGGCCATGACGGGAGAACAGCGTCTGCTCGCGGCGTTTGAGATGAGCCTGTTTGCCCGAGAACTGTCCAAGCAGCGGATTTGGCGTGAGCATCCGGAGTGGACCGAAACCCAGGTCGCACGAGAACTTGTAAGGCTGGCATTCCTGCCGGGACCGATGCCCGCGCGGCTGCGATGAGCGTCCCAGAAGTCTTCCAAAGGATCATGGCGGCGCTTGATCAAGCTGGCGTTGCGTATATGCTTTCCGGATCGTTTGCCAGTGCTTACTACGGCGCTCCGCGGTCAACCCAAGACATCGACCTTGTAATTGCAGCCACACCGGCACAGTTGCGCGCATTCGTTCAAAGTCTACCGAGTGACGAATATTACGTGGACGTAGATGCGGCGCTGGAAGCACACAAGCGGCAGTCCTTGTTCAACGTAATTGACTTAGCAAGCGGTTGGAAGATTGACCTGATCATCCGCAAATCCCGCGCTTTTAGCCAAGAGGAGTTTCACCGTCGCCAACGGGTCGACCTGCAGAATCTACCTCTTTATGTCGCGAGTGCCGAGGATGTCGTGGTCGCGAAACTCGAATGGTCCAAACTAGCACAATCTCAGAGACATATCGAAGACGTTGCGGGAATATTGAGAGTGCGATGGGAGTCGCTGGACCGTGCCTACCTAGCAAAATGGATCGTCGAACTCGGACTAGAGAAGGAATGGAACGACGCGCAGCATGCGGCCGGGATTCGGAGCTGGAAATGAGCTCGGCGTTTGGCCGCCCCGTGGATTTATTTCGCCTTGGAGAAATCTTCCACCGCAAACATCTGGCCGTTGCGTTCCGCCACGCCGATGCCTACGGAATCCATGTCGCTATCCAGGATGTTGGCGCGATGTTGCGGAGACCTCATGAAGCTCTGGTGAATCGCTGTCGCGTTTTGTGCCTCGTCCACGTTCTCGGAAATCCAGCTGCAGTGGGCGCCGGCCGCTTTCGCGCGGGAGAGCAGATTGGGCTCGGCGGGAAGTTGGTGAGAGATCGTTCCTTGCTCTGCCATGCGCTGCGCATGCGCACGGGCAGCGTTGGCGAGGGCTTCGTCTGGCTTCAGGGACGGCAGTCCATGCGCCTTCCTTTCCTGGTTGGCTGCATTGAACAGCTGGCGTTCCGCGTCTGACGTCTTCTGTTGCCCCGGGGCGCTGGCCGAGATGAGAGTCAGCAGAGTGATCAGCGCCGCTATTCGATGTCGAATTCGCATGAAAAGTTCTCAGGGGCAATCTAACCCTGCTCGTGGCTTGTCCACCCGATTGTAGGAACATTTCCCTGAGGGCTTAAGCCCGCGTTATCTTCGCCGCGATCGGTACGGCGGAAGAGCCTGCCGGAAAACATCGAAATCAGCGGCTGGAATCTTGAAGGGGCGCGGCTTCCAGCCGGGCCGTACATGCCGTGCCCTTTCAAAACTCCAACGCCGTGAATTTTTCCGCAAAGCCTGAGGCCCCTCCCTCCCGAAACCCTTGAGCCGCGTTTCGGCATTGCATTCTAGCTCGCCCCAGCACGAGCGCTGACGCTCGCGCCTACACTTACTCGATGCCCAGATCCTTCCACTTCTTGTCCACTATAGCTTTGGTCTTTTCGTCCATCAAGATTTCATCCGGCCATGGCCGAGTGAATCCTTCGCTCGCCCACTTGCGGGTGGCGTCGATGCCCATCTTCGATCCGTAGTTGGGCAGGCGGGAAGCGTGGTCGAGCGAATCGACCGGGCCCAGCATGAACTGAATATCACGCTCCGGGTCGATGTGGTTGAGCACTTTGAGCGTGACCTCGCCAATATCCTGCACGTTCACGTCTTCATCGACCACGAGAATGCACTTGGTGAACATCGCCTGCCCCAGCGACCAGACAGCATTCATCACCTTGCGCGCCTGTCCTGGATAAGACTTCTTGATGGAAACGATCATCAGGTTATGAAAAACGCCTTCGACCGGAAGGTTGATGTCGACAATCTCAGGAATGGTCAGCCGCATAAGCGGAAGAAAAATACGCTCGACCGCCTTCCCCATCCATCCGTCCTCCATCGGCGGCTTCCCCACAATCGTGGTCGAGTAGATGGGATTCTTGCGATGCGTAATGCAACTGAGATGAAAAACCGGATAAAGATCCTCCAACGAATAGAAGCCGGTGTGATCTGCAAAAGGGCCTTCCGTGCGAAGTTCGTCCAGGTTTACGTGGCCTTCCAGGATGATTTCTGACGTGGCTGGGACTTCGAGGTCCACGGTTTCGCACTTTACCAGTTCTACTGGTTTCTGGCGAAGGAATCCGGCGATTAGATATTCCTCGACGTCGGGAGGAGCGGGGACGATGGCGGAAAACGTGATTGCGGGATCGGTGCCGATGGCTACGGCGACTTCCATTTTGCCGGTGGGCCGGTCGCCCTCGGGGATGCGCGAACCGCCGGATGAACGGGCCATTATGTCTACCGCTGCACGCGCGGTGGCTGCCGGGCTTTGCCCGGCTGGACGGGCGGGGGCGCCCGTCCCCACGCGATCTTTGTCCGCACGATCTTCGTCGGCGGCGGCTCGCATACGCTCGCGGTAGTGTTCGGCGCCTACTTTTTGTCTTTGCCAGTGCATGCCGGTGGTGCCCCCGTCGTAGATCTGCATGCGATACATTCCTACATTTCGTTTGCCGGTTTTGGGATCTCGCGTGACCACGCACGGTAGTGTGATGAAGCGGCCGGCGTCTTTTGGCCAGCATTGGAGAATGGGGAACTCATCGAGCGAAAAATTGTCGCGGCGAATGACTTCCTTGCACGGCCCGGTGGAAACTGTTTTCGGAAAGAACTTTCCCATTTCCGCCAGCATGGGCAACATCTTTACTTTGTCGAGGAATCCTTGCGGCGATTTCACGTCCATGAACTGGCGGATGCGGTCGGCAACCTCGTCAAGCTTTTCCACTTCGAGCGCAAGATCCATTCGGCGGGCAGAGCCGAATTGGTTGATGAGGACTTGGGCGCCGGGATGGCCTTTGATGTTTTGGAAGAGCAGGGCTGGGCCACCGGGCGAGGACGCCCGGCCTCCATTGTTTTTGGCGGGCATCTTGCTGACGCGGTCGGTGATTTCGGTGATCTCCAGAATGGGGTCGACTTCGGTACGGATTTTTCTCAGTTCGCCGGCTCGGTCGAGCGCGGCGATCCAATCACGCAGATCGTCGTAGGCCAAGAGTTCCCTCGTCGCGAAACGCGATTATAAAGCACTCTGGAAAAAGAGAGGGCTTGAACCACTGAGGACACGAAGGTACACGGGTTGTTATTTCGGCGCTTTGACCGGCAATTGAGATATCTTTGATCTAGCAATCCAGCGAGGTGAAGGCTTGAAACGACGAGTGATGATTACGGGCATGGGCGTGGTCAGTCCTAACGGCGCGGGGAACGCAGCTTTTTCGGAGGGCGTTCTGCAGGGGCGAAGCGGGGTGCGGCGGATCTCGCGTTTCGATTCGGGAGAAATTCCCGTCCAGATTGCCGGCGAGGTTCCTGACTTCGACGAACTGGCTTGGGTGGAAAAGCGCGACCGGAAACATGTGTCGCGGGTGTTGCCACTGGCTCTGGCCGCCGCCACGGAGGCCCTGGGCAACGCTGGTTTCGATCCCGCTTCCATGCCGCTCGAGCAGAGACGGCGTTTTGGCGTGATCATTGGTTCGGGCGGCGGATCCCAGGAATTCACCGAGGAGCAATATCGCCTGTTCTTCCATCAGCAATACAAGCAGATGAGTTTGTTCTGCGTGCCAACTGGAGTGATGGGTGCGCTTTCGAGCGAACTGAATGTGCGCTTCGGTTTGCGCGGGTCGAGTCATGTGATCACGACGGGTTGCACTTCTTCGACGGACGCATTCGGATATTCCTTGCGGCAGATTCAATCAGGACGGTTGGACATGGTGTTGAGCGGCGGAGCGGACGCGCCCATCGCACTGGGAATTATTAAAGGCTTCGTTCTGATGAAGATTCTGACCAACTCGTGGAACCATGCGCCGGAGCGGGGATCGCGTCCATTCTCGGTAGATCGCGACGGCTTCGTGCTGGCTGAGGGGGCATGGATGTTTGTGCTCGAGGAATACGAACACGCACGGGCGCGTGGAGCGAAGATGCTGGCGGAAGTCTGTGGGTATGGATCCACGTGCGAGGCGTTTCATCGGGTGCGGTTGCAGGAGTGCGGCGAAGAGCCTGCTCGGGCGATCGGATTAGCGATGAAGGAAGCTGGAATCGCTGCATCGAATGTGGACTACGTAAACTTGCACGGCACTTCCACTCAGTTAAACGACCGGATTGAGACGCGGGCGCTGAAGCTGGCCCTCGGCGAGCGGGCGCGGCGGGTTCCGATGTCGGCGTTGAAGTCGCAGATCGGGCATCCCCAGGGAGCGTGCGGTGCGGCGGGGGTTGCGGCCACGATTGTGGCGATGCAGTACGGACAGATTCCGCCGACCATCAACCTGGAGACACCGGATCCAGAGTGTGATTTGGATTACGTGCCAGACGTCGGACGCAAGCATTTGGTTGAACACGCGGTGTGCAATTGCATTGCGTTTGGGTCGAAGAACTCGGCGCTGGTGTTAAGGAATGGCGCTTGACATCGATTACTGATTGGCATCGCGTCGCGCAGACTTGCTCTTGGCGGACGGGCGGGGACGCCGGTTTTCCATTTTCGTCAAGCTAGCAGGCGCCGGACCGTGTTTTCTACTGTGGGCCAAGCGTTTGAGCGGGGATCGATCAGCTCGAAATGGCCGGCGGTTGCGATTTCTGTGTAATGCACATCCTCTCCATTCTCCTTCTTTAGCTCGGCATACTGGCGGCTAAAATAGGACGGAACTTCGTCATCCGCGGCACCGTGAATCAGCCACTGTGTAGTCGCGTGATCGACAGCCTCCTGCATGGGATCGGCTTCGCGGTAATGCTCTGTCACCTCGCTGGGCTTGCCTCCGAGAAACTCGACGACTGCGTTGTTACTGAGGTGTTGTTCCCACGCTTGCTGCAAATTCAGTACGCCCGCGAGAGAGACCACACGTTTGAGAGAGGATTCGTGGGCGGCGAGGCAGAGGGCGAGTTGTCCGCCGGCGGAGTGGCCCATCACCGCGACTTTGGTCGAGTCGAGGTCGTATCGTTTTGCAATTTGCGCGACGTAACGGTAAGCGTTACGAATGTCTTCGAAGGTGCCGGGCCAGCCGCCGCCGCGATTGCCGACGCGGCGGTACTCCATGTTCCAGGTAGCAATTCCTTTAGAGGTCAGCGCGGCGCACAGGTGTCCGCAGTGGGCCAGGTCGTACTTGGCGCGCCAGTAGCCGCCGTGGATGGTCATCGCCACCGGGAACGGGCCCTTGGTTTTAGGGAGGCGAATATCTGCAAACTGATTGGGATCGGTGCCGTAGGAGAGTCGGGCATCGGCTGGGGGTGGCGGGAGGTCGAGAATATCTTCCGAGGACATTGGTTCGGGCGTCTTTAGTCAGATACCGGTTCTCAGTTCCTGGTTCTTGGTGCTTGGGACGATTGTAATCGTGATGTCACCTGTCCGGGATCAACTCCACTATTGTGCCCTCGCCCCAGCCATACTTCTTGATCGAGAGACCGGCAATCGCGCGATGCAATTCGGGCTCGGTTTGCGGAGAGACGATGCGGGCTCGCGCCGCGAACTTTTCCCCGGAAACGCGGACCTGCGCTTCCCGATGCGCTTGCAGATTCTGTAGCCAGTGCGAGGTCGGGTACTCGGCGATGAGGTAGAAGCGTCCGTCACGATGGGTGAACCAGATCTCGATTTCGCGGGGCAAACCACTCCTGCGGCCTCGAGTGGTGAGATAGAGATACTGCTCGCGGTCGAAGTTATTGGTCTTTGAGCTTGAGTTTGGATTTGTTTTCTTCAAGGAATTCGCGGAGTTTGTCGGCGGTGTCCAGCAGGCGCGTCCATTGTTCGTAATAGAGCGTGACCGGAAAGCGGCCGAGGCCATAAACGCTGACTCCGCCTTTTTCGCTGACCCGGAATTCCAGGCTGCCGGTGCGGCGTGGGCCTTGCTTTTCCAGTTCGGCTAAGCGGGCTTTCAGTTCTTCATAAGTTGGTTCGGGCATTTTGCTACCTCGAGCTAGTGGGATGAGTCCATGATAGGGATTGCGTGGGAATTCGTCGAGTGCAGCCGTCAAAATCTTGTTAGTCGAGAAACGCCTTCATGCAAAACACGCTCCCACCGGATTTTTCGAATTCGGAGGTCTCAACCACCACCGGCGTCAGGCCTTCCTGCGCGAGGATCTGCTCAAGGCTGCGGGTGAGGCGCGGAGTAATGAATCGACCGTTGGCTACGATGCCGTTTCCCATGAATTGCAGGGCTTCGTTCCGGGTTAGTTCGTGGATTCGTTTCCAGGGACCGCGAACTGTCTCGAGTGATTCAGGGGAGAACGCGCCGGGGTAAATCAGCGCCGCATCGTTGTTCAGCGGGCAGAGACAGGTGTCGAGGTGGTAGCAGTGCTGGTCGACCAGTTGAAGGGGGATTACTGGAAAACCTAATTGCTGCATTGCAGAGGCGAACTTCTCGATACCGCCGCGGGTGGAGCGGAAGCCGTAAGCTGCCCAGATGCGCGAGCGGTCGGGGTGCCAGAGTAGATCGCCGTGGCCCTCGAGATAATCTTCGTCCACATCCAGATCGATGATTTTGTAGCCGCGCTGGCGGAACCAGTCGACGAAAAAGGTTACTTCCTTGTGCCGGGATGCGTAGCGCATGCGGCTGGGTACGATGAACTTGCCCAGTTGGTCGTGGTGCCCGACGAACATCTGGTTGGCGGCAAAGACCATGTCGTCGAGGTCTTTGACGGGATCGATGAGCTCTACTCTTACCCCAGCGTCCTCGAGCGCTCTCCGCAAGCCTTCCCACTGCCGCTGGGCCTTTGCAGGATCGATGGGGCGACCCATGTAAGGGTTCTTAGGTTCACGAACGTCGAAGAATGTGGGCGGGCACATTAACGCGGTCTTGGGCATGTACCCTCATGATAACGACTGGCGATGGCCGGTTCCAGCTTGGGTTTAGCGGGATGACGCCGCTCAAAACTGCCAACTAGGGTTCACGTCATGACATCAGCCGGGATTTCGGCAACGGAGACCGCGATTGGGCATTTCAGCTTTGGGAAACGCAAGAGATAGACAGCGGAACGGATGCATTCAAACTGGTTCCATGCAGCTCCGCGGTCACAACGTTCGCTGCTTCGCGTGCACGCCAATGCTCGCTCTGGTTGCAGAACTGCACTTTCAGGAGGCCTCGTGTGCTGCACAAATGCGCAAATCCATCTTGCCCCATCCCCTTCCGCAAGCTGAGTCAGGGAAAACTGTTTTTGGTGGAAACGGAGGCTCTCGGAGTGTCTGAGCTGAGGCGGGGGGCGACGAGGCCAGCCTTCTCATGGCATTGAATACTATACCGGCTGTGCGCGCAGTGTGCGTTCGCGTTGACTCTGTCGTACGAAAAGGGGCGAGGCGTGGTTACGGTGCCCCGGCCTGAAGATACGAAGAAGAGGCCCGCGGCGGCAGGGCACGCGCGCGAGGCTTCCAGCTACACAAGCAGCCGGACAGAACAGTCCGCCTAGGAGACGCCATGGATAATCCAAGAATGCAGCCGTGCGCGATCTGCGGCGAGGAAGGATCGGCGGAGCAGGTGTGGTTTCTGGTGGCGGAATGCCATTTGGGAAGACAAGCGGAAGGTTCTGGAGTGGCAAGATGAACTGGCGCGACGACGAGGAATCTATGCGGCCTGCAGCGGGGGGCACGTCGAGGAACTGGTGGTGCACTGGATGACGACGGGGAGCCTCGATTATCCGTTTGCCACGGTGGGCAACAAGGTGGGAGGGCGCAAACATCGCCTGGGCTGGATTTTGCCCAGCGTAGAAGAACCGGATATCAGGGGCGGACGGCTGATCGGTGAATTGGCGGTTGACCGAGATAGCGTGCGGCGAGCGCTCAGACGCGACCCGGATTCGCTGCAAGTGATCCTGGATGAACTGCTGAATGCTTTGGAACGCGAGAGCAAAGGAATCGGCGTGCGGTTCGAGTCGGCCGACGCAATGTGCTACGGATTCCCGCGGGAGATCTGAAGGCGGTTGAGATGCGTCTACCAGAAGTCCCCGGACTTTTTCCAGGCCCGCCAGTCCAAGGTAACCGCCTCTTCCAGGTTCTTGGCGGCTGTGTACAGCCAGCTTGGTTTGAGGCGCGCGAGGTGGCCACGGATGTATTTTTGCGCGTCCACGGTGCCGAGGTGAATGTTGGCCGTTTCCCATCCCATGGCAGAAAGCAGCCGGAGTTCGTCGCGGTTGGTGGGGAGAACACTTAGTTCAATGCGCGAACAGTGGGGCGACAAGCGCCGAACGATCCAGTGTCCGCGCAACTGTACGAAAGGATCGGGGCAACGGACGGCGCGGCTGATAATGGCCTGGTACAGGATCTCCGACGGCCGATCATCTCCAGCGGCCCAGTAAACCGAAGAGGGCGCAAGCGCCTTGGCTTCGCGAGCGATCCGGGCGCTGTGGCAGAGCGCGATGGCGACCACACGAATGTGGCCAAGACTTCCCAGGCCAGCCACCCGTCGTACTGTCCGGTAGGTGAGGCCACGCTCCGGCATAAGATGCTCAAGAGCCTCTCGCGCACTGACCGGAACTTCGCCGCGGATCCTCGGCAAGCTGTCCATCTTCTGCCAAAAATGAACCGGATCGCGCAAGACTCCGGTCGCGATCTGGCGCAGCCAGGTGTTTTCCTCTTCGAGCACATAGGGTCGGCCGCCCTTGGCAAGAGATTCTTTGTAGCCTTCCAAGATCGAGGCACAAGCGTCTTTCGGCTTCAATGCCAGGTGGCCGTCTTCGATGGCGAGTATCGCGCTTGTGGCCAGCCGTACCAGATCGATGGTGTAGGGCAGGACGGCAGCTTCATCGAAATCGTTGACTCCCCAGACCAGTCGGCCCTCGATGTCACGCCAAGTGCCAAAATTCTCGACGTGGAGATCGCCCACGGCAAGAACTCGCGGAGCTTTGGCCAGGTCAGGGCAGACTTCAGGCCAGATCTGCATCCAGCGATAGAAGGTTGCACGAAGAAAAGGAAATACCGCTTCCGCCATGCGCTGGTGTTTCAGGCGTAGATCCGGTTTCACCAGCGGCGTGTGGCGGCCAAGCCACTCTTCGAAGCGGTGAGTTGCCTTGATGATGTTCATTGCTGTCCGGTTGGCACGATAGAACCGGCTCAGGCAAATGTCAACGCAACTTGGGCTTGTAACTTTTTCGCCGTTGGGACGTCCGGCTCGGAAATAGACTGCGGATATTTAGGAAGCACTCACTCAGCTCGCCCGATCCACCACAGGAGCTTGGCGACGATGCGCCACCCATTGGTCGAGACCGCGGTCGAATCGTACTCGCGGTTTTCCGGAACCAGAACCTCGGTATCGTCAAAGCGTTGCAACCGGGAGACAATCAAACCGTGGTCCTTGTGAGCCGCTATCACGATGTGACCGTAAAGCTTGCCGCGATTCGTCTGGGAAGTGTCGATCACGATGATGTAGCCGTCGTGAATCAGCGGCATCATCGAGCGCCCTTGAACCCGTAGACAACTGGTATAGGCCGGGTTCGGACACCACTTGCTGGGCGCGGCGAGCATCGACTCCGGAGGAATCTGGGTGAGGTTTTCGACCGGGTCTCCCTTTCCTCCATGGGTGGCTGCTACAACCGACAGAAGGGGAATGGCTACCAACTCCTCCGGTTGCTTAGGGGCCCGGTGCGCGCCGGCTTGGACCACTTCCAGCTTCAACATCCGATTCTTGCGCGAACGGGACCGAACCGCGGGCAAAACCCGCATCAAATCGTCGCTGCTCAACCCGGCCCGACCCCAGAAATACCAACACTCCGGATCTCCGGTGATATTGCCCAGTTGAACGTAGATATTGGCGGGAGGTTCCTGAACGCCTCGCTCCCAACGTGACACCGCCATGGCAGATGCGTTCATCTGCTGACCCAGTTCAGATTGGCTCATTTGGAGGCGGCGGCGAAGGGCGATAATCCGTCTTGCCCACTCAATCTTCGAATCTCTTGTGTTCCTCATGACGCGCCTGCTACACTGAAGTTAACGCGATCGTTATAACGCTCGCGTTAGGCGGCACCCTGTCGCCGGTTCCACGAAAGGTTGTCATGTACCGTGACAATTCTAGCACACATGCACATGCTGAAATAAGATCCCCGCAAACATTGTATCGCGGCCTCTATATAAGAATTGCGCGCAAACTTGGAGTGGACCCGTCGTATGTCAGCCGGGTTGCTCGCGGCGACCGACGATCGGACGAGGTCGAGAGCGCGTTGGGCCAGGCGCTGGCAGAGATCAACCAGCGACTGGGTCAAGGATCCTCCACTGGCCAGCACGGGGTAGCGCCGACCGCGACCTCGGCCAAGCGGCTCAAAGGTCTCATGAAGCAGCATCGAAGCCGCCTTCGTGAGCAATGGCTGGCGCACAGCCAATCCGATGCCAATCTCAGGCGGGTCAAAATCACCGATCAGATACGGACAGCACCCATTCTTCCAGTTCTCGACGAGACCTTGAAGGTCATGGAACTGAGCGTGAAGGGGATGGCGACCGCGTCCATGAAAGCTGCCCAGCAGCACGGACGGCTGCGGCAAGCCCAGGGATTCACGGCGACGGGTTTGGTAGAAGAGTACAACCTGGTCCGGCGTTGCGTTTTCGGTCTAGCCCTGGAACATTGTCGACAGATGAACGCCTACGTCTTGGTTAAAGATCTCACTCAATTCGGAGAAGCCCTCGATCTTCAAACCCAGCGCGCATTGAAAGACTATCTCGGGTCGGCTTAGCAAGGGTGCGAATCTAGGCGCGGGCGTCCTCGCCCGTGCTGCCCAAACAAAGCTCAGATAGGTGCGTTCTATTAATTCGCAAGAACAAGCGATCTTGCCGCTCCCGCCCGAGCGGGACGCTCGCGCCTACATTGGCAGCCGGCTCAGCAGAGTTGCTGCTTTGCGGAACCAGGGTCGCTCGCGGCGACGCAGGTATCCGGGCATGGTCGGCTTCTTGTCCAGAATGCGCTGTGCCCATTCGCGGGCTTCGGCATGGCGTTGTTGGGACGCCAGGAAGCACGCGTAGTTGTAATAAGTCTCAGATGAAGTGGAGATTTTTGTGACCTCCCGAAACAAAGCCTCGGCTTTGTCAGGCTCGCCCGTGTTGGCGTAGGCGTGGGCGAGTAAGCCTGCGGCGCGCTGAAAGTCGTACTTGGGATCCTGCGCCACCACACCCTCCAGATCGGGCACGGCTGCGGCGAAGTCTCCCATAAATGTGGCGGCCATGCCCCGACGATAAAACGGGTCAAGAGAGTCGGTACGCGACGAGATTGCCTTGTCATAACACTGGCGGGCACGGGCGTAGTTCCCTTCTTCCAGATACAGATCAGCGAGTTCCTCGTAATTCCCCGCTGAGGGATTGTCCAAAATAGCGGACTCAAGTTCGTGAATCCTCCTGCGCCGGGGAAACACTTTGAAAGACTGGCGCATCAAACCCGCGTCGGGGATGACCTCGGCGGCGATATAGATCAGGGCACCGAGGCCGCCGAAGAAAATAATGATCCACAGCCAATAGCCGTCCGGGCGCCGGCGAATGAAGTGGACAATGGCCACCGCCTGGAGAATCAGACCCCAGGGAAAGAATAAGAAAATTAGCGATCCCATGCTGTGATCGGACTATAGCATGGCGAAGGTGCGACCTCGCGGGGATAGGGGAATTTCGATGGGCATATCTTTTTCCGAGTCTCGAACACAACGATCAAGGGCGGCGTCCGCCATTTTCTGGGGCGGGCTGGTCTCGGGAGTATTGGACTTGATCTACGCCACTACCTCCGTCGTCTTGCAAGGGAACCCCGCAATCGTCCTCCCCCAAGCGATCGCTACCGGCTTGCTCGGCATGAAATCTTTTCAGGGAGGCCTTCCCACCGCCATACTCGGCGTTGCATTGGAGTTTCTCATCACGTTTGTAGCAACGGCTATTTACTATTTGGCGAGCCGGAAACTGACCTTCCTGATCAGGCGGGCGGTTCTGTGGGGAGTGCTTTACGGCATTACAATCTACTTTTTCATGAATTTTATCGTGGTGCCGCTTTCGGCGGCTCCAAAATTCGATCACACGTGGGCCTCCAGGGCGAGCGATTTCCTCGTGCACATGTTCTTGATCGGACTGCCTATGGCGCTCGCGGTTCGCCGGTACTCAGCGCGTGGATGCTAGAATCTTATGTGCTGAGACCTCCGATCCGCCTGCTGGCCGCCGACATCGATGGCACCTTGCTCAACCCAGAGTTTCAGATCTCAGAAGTGGATCTGGCAGCGCTGCGCCGCGCTCACCAGGAGGGCGTCGAAGTCATACTGGTAACCGGACGGCGGCACAAATTTGCCCTTCCTATCGCCCAGCAGCTTGGCTTCGATCTCTGGCTGATCAGCTCAAACGGCGCCGTTACCCGATCGCTAATGGGCGAAACCTTCCATCGCGATATGCTTCCGGCTGAAACCTGCCGCAGACTCTGTGGCACGATGCGGGAGTTTCGCGGGAACACGGTCCTGACCTTTGATATCGAGAGCAAAGGCGCAATCGTGCTCGAGCACATGCGCGATCTAAACGAGAGCATTCAGCGCTGGCTGGAGAAGAACCTGCAATATATTGATTTCGTCATTCCCCTGGAGAACGCTCTCACCACCGATCCCGTCCAGGCCATGTTCTGCGGGCGGATCGAGCCCATGCATGAAGCTCTGGGGGTTTTGGCAGCCAGTGGACTGGAAAAAGACATCACCGTGCTGCGTACGGAATATCCAAAACGCGATCTTTCGATCGTGGATGTACTGAACCAGGGCTGTTCCAAAGGCCATGCCCTGGAAAGATGGGCCAATTACCGAGGCATCCCCCGCGAACAGGTCATGGCCATTGGTGATAACTACAATGACATCGAAATGCTTGCCTTCGCTGGGCTGCCATTTATCATGGGGAATGCATCGGAAGAGTTGCGGGGAAGGGGCTGGGCAGTAACCCTCGCCAACGACCGGAATGGCGTGGCCGCGGCAATTGAGCAGGTGCTGGGAACGCGTGTAGGAGTATAGAGTTCGCAAGATTGTCTTGTGACCTCGTTCAGTGTTTATATGAAGTTGGTGGCTAAACTCGCTCTTGTATTTGGCCTTTTAGGGGCGCCATCGTTGGCCTCAGACCTCGCGGTGTTGCGCAATGGTTTTTCCATTCGCCACGAGCGGCGGGAAATCATTGGTCCGGTAACCCGGCTTTATCTGGGCGCTGACCGGGCCGGATATGTGGATGTGCCCACCGACGAAATCGATAGCTTTGAGAAAGACCTGTCGGCACCCGCCGGAGAAACGCCGCATAACTCGCAACCGATGAATGAAGTCATCAATGCCGTCAGCAGCCGGCATCACCTTGATCCGGATCTGATCAACAGCGTGATCCATGCCGAGAGCGGGTTCAATCCGCGAGCGGTGTCGCCCAAGGGAGCACAGGGCCTGATGCAACTGATGCCGCAAACTGCGTCCAAGCTGGGAGTTGGCAATGCATTCGATCCCAGTGCAAACGTGGAGGGCGGCACTCGATACTTGCGGGAATTGCTGGAACGATACAACTTCGATTTGATCAAAGCTCTTGCGGCTTACAACGCCGGACCGCAGCGCGTGGAACAGTACCACGGCGTCCCACCGTATTACGAAACTCAGGCTTACGTTGCCCGCATCATTCGTGACTTCAATCGCAAGAAACTGGCGGAGCGAAAAGCGGCTTCATTGAAAGCAGCCAATTACCACCAAAGCCCGTCGCATCATGTGCCGGCCGTAAAGCAAGCAACGCTCCCGGAGACGACCCAGGAAGCTTCCCGCTGAGTCTTGAGGATTAATGGAGCACGGGCGTCTCGTCCGGTTGCATTTTGGCGGACGGCGGGGACGCCCGTCTTCCATCGAAGCCCGACTGCGTTGACCCTTGCGTTCGTGTCATTTACCTTGGCAAGAGGAGTAATTCTTGAAGCATTTCTGGGCTCGGCTTTCTGGCTCGGGGCGCCTCGATTAAATGGGCAAAAAAAAGTATCTAGCCTACGCGGTCGTCGCGGCGATTCTTGCTGCCCTGGTTTATCTGCAGTTTCGAACCTGGAAGGACTTTGACTGGGCCACCTTTTGGAATCAGGGACGGCAGCTCAGCGTTCGCCACATTGTGCAGGCTACAGCGCTGATCTACTTCAGCTATTTTCTGCGTGCGTTGCGTTGGAAAATCTTTCTGCGGCCTGTACGCAAGGAAGCTTCGACAATCGGGCTGATCGCACCGACCTTGATCGGGTTCGCCGGCCTGGCGTTACTGGGTCGCCCCGGAGAGTTGATTCGTCCCTACCTGATCGCGCGTCGAACCGGCCTTACTTTCTCCTCACAGATGGCCGCCTGGATGATCGAACGCATTTTCGATATTGGGGGATTCACCGTCTTAATGGTCCTGGCCATCTTCCTCCCGACGGAATTGCGATTCCTGCCCAACCCCGAGATCTATCCCCGGCTTCGAGTGGCAGGCTTTCTGCTCGTCGCTGTGGTGGCAGGGTTAGCCCTGGTGGCTTTCTGGGTGGCTAAATTCGGAGAAGCAGTAGCCACCTGGATTGAAACCCGCTTCGCTCACCTAGCGGCGCACTTTGGGCATCGAGTGGCGCAGAAGGTGCGTGAATTCCACGGAGGACTAGACACCATTCACAGTCCGCTTTCTTTCCTGCAGCTATCCGGCGTTTCGGTTTTCATGTGGTGGATCATTGCGCTGGCGTATCGCGAGGTCACTCACGCCTATGGAGCGTCACTCGAGCACATGACGGTGTCTAAAGTCCTGCTATTGATGGGTTCCGGCATGCTGGGGTCGTTGATACAGCTGCCCGGAGTGGGTGGAGGCTCGCAGTTGGCGACCATTTCCGCCCTACAGCACATTTTCCATGCGTCACATGAACTGGCGGCCAGTTGTGGAATTCTGCTGTGGGTGGTGACGTTTGTCTCCGTGGTTCCGGTTGGCTTGCTGCTGGCTCAGCGAGAGCGGCTTTCTTTGCGGAAGCTTTCGGAAGAGAGCGAGCAGGAGGAAGCTCGCGCCGAGCTTTCGCCCTCGTCTCCGCCGGCCTGATGCGTTGCCGTCCCGGCTAGGGCGTCCCTGCTACAGGCGTGCCTGCTACAATCAGTCGGGTCACCGTTCCAAGCGCCATGAAGTGTCCTTTCTGCGGGTTCGCAAATGACAAAGTGGTGGATTCGCGCGAGAGCAAGGAGGCCGATTCCATCCGCCGCCGCCGCGAGTGCCTGAAGTGTGGCAAGCGCTTCACCACCTATGAACGCATCGACGAAATTCCTTACATGGTGGTCAAGAAGGATGGCCGTCGGGAGAAATTCGATCGCCAGAAAGTATTGAATGGCCTGCTGCGGGCCTGTGAGAAGCGGCCGGTTCCGATTGGCAAGTTGGAACAGATCGTGAATGAGGCCGAAGGCTTTGTGATCGAATCGGCCGAACGCGAGCGCAAGACCAGTGAACTCGGTGAGCTGATCATGAATCGGCTGCGCCGCTATGACAAAGTGGCTTACGTCCGCTTCGCCTCGGTTTATCTGGACTTTAAGGATGTGCAGGAATTCATGACTGAATTGAAAGACTTGCTCAGGACAAAAGAACCGGAAGTTCGTGGCAAGCCCGCGGCCAAGGGTTGAGCAGGCTGTAGACGTCTTTGTTTGCCGACAAGGCCCCGGTCATCGTCATCCCGAGCCCAGCAAGGGATCTCGGTTCTTAGCGACCGACAAGACCCTGGATTCCTCGCCGCATTCGCTCCTCGGAATGACGGGAGTGAGGTTGTCAGGGAAGCAGAGGTTGCGAAGCAACGTTTCTACAGTTTATTTCGCGGTTGCCGATCATTGCTCTTAAACGATATGACTCACAAGATCACCCTGATACCGGGCGACGGCATCGGCCCCGAAGTAACGCAAGCGACGGTGCGCATTCTCGAGGCCACGGGGGTGAAGTTCGAGTGGGAAACCTTCATGGCCGGGGCGGAAGCGTTTGAGAAATACAAAGAATACATTCCGAAAGAGCTGACGGAATCCATCGAGCGTACCCATGTTGCGCTCAAAGGGCCGGTAACTACTCCAATTGGCGGCGGCTTTGCCAGCATCAACGTCGCACTGCGGCAGAAGTTCGAGCTCTATGCCAACTTCCGCCCCATTCGCAATCTGCCCCACATCCCGACGCGATATCCCGACGTGGACCTCATCATTGTGCGCGAGAATACGGAGAGCCTTTACTCCGGCATCGAGCACGAAGTTGTCCCCGGCGTGGTTGAGAGCATCAAGATCATTACCGAGAAAGCTTCGACTCGCATTGCGCGCTTTGCTTTCGAATACGCCCGCAAAAACAATCGGAAGAAGATCCACGCCATTCACAAGGCTAACATCATGAAGTTGTCGGATGGCCTTTTCCTGCGCTGCGCCCGCAGCGTCGCCAAAGATTATCCGGAGATCACTTACGGCGAGCACATCGTGGACAACACCTGCATGCAGCTGGTTATGAATCCGTATCAATACGACATGCTGGTGATGGAGAACCTTTACGGCGACATTATTTCTGACCTGTGCGCCGCGTTCGTGGGCGGACTGGGATTCGTTCCCAGCGCCAACCTCGGCGACCACTGTGCGATCTTTGAGGCGGTGCATGGTTCGGCTCCTGATATCGCCGGCAAGAACCTGGCAAATCCAACGGCCATGTTGCGTTCCGCATTACTGATGCTGCGCCATCTCGGCGAGCACGATGCAGCGCTCAGGATTCGGAACGCTCTGGAAAAGGTCTATCGCACGCGCGACAAGTTAACGCGTGACGTCGGCGGAAAAGCCGGCACCTCCGAGTTCGCAGATTTCATCATCGAGGCCATGGCGACCGAGACTGGAGCTCAAGCCCCGGCCGTGTCTGCGGAAGCGTCAATCTGAAATCGTGAAGTCCGTCTTGCAGCAAGGTCGGTTTTCTTGGACGAAGGTAGCCTCGTCATTGGCGTTTGTGGCTGCTCTCGCCACCACCTCGTACGCGCAGGACTTCAAGGTAACGCTTTTGGGCACGGGCAATCCGCGGCCGGTGATGTCCCGCTTCGGCCCAAGCATTCTGGTGGAAGCCGGGAAAGAGAAGCTGCTTTTCGATTGCGGACGTGGCGCCACGCAACGCCTGTATCAACTCAAGATTCCGTTCACCGACATCACTGGCCTTTTTCTCACGCACTTGCATTCAGACCATACCGTCGGAATTCCAGACTTGTGGCTGACCGGATGGGTCATGGGCCGCGACACTCCTCTTCCCGTGTGGGGTCCGGCAGGCACGAAAGCGATGATGGAGCATCTGCAGGAGGCGTACGCATTCGACATCCACATCAGGCGCGACGTTGATACAAAACTGCCCGGCGCGGGTGCGATGGTGGTCGCAAAGGATATTGAAGAGGGCGTCGTTTATGAAAGATCGGGAGTGAAGGTCACGGCGTTCCTGGTCGATCACGGCGAAATCAAGCCCGCGTTCGGTTATCGCGTTGATTACGGCGGGCACTCGGTCACCATGTCGGGCGATACTCGTCCTTCGGAAAACCTGATCAAGTTCGCTCAAGGGACGGACGTTCTGATTCACGAGGTGATTGACCCCGAGGCGTTCGCAGAATTGGCCAGCACGGACTCGCGGGAACAACGGAAAGCGATAATCGAGCACCATACAACTCCCGAGCAGGCAGGGATCGTATTTTCCCGGGTGAAGCCAAAACTCGCGGTCTACTCACACATCGTGCCGCCTGAGGTTCCCGACGTGATTCCACATACTCGAAAAACTTATGCGGGACCGCTGGAAGTTGGTGAAGACTTAATGAGCATCGAGATTGGCGACAAGATCCAAATACACCCTCCCGTGAAGTAGATCTAGGCCGCACCCATGAGTTCCGCGTTGACTACCCCGCGCAGATTGAGTAACATCCTTTTTCACCAAGGAACCCGGGGGAATGGCTTACACAACACGGCGGATTGGTGTGGTGCTCTTCCAGCTTGGCGGACCCGACACGCTGGAAGCGATCGAGCCTTTCCTTTTTAATCTATTTTGCGATCCTGACATCATTGACTTCCCGTTTGCCCGGATCGGGCGAAAGCCGCTGGCCAAGCTGATTTCCAGCACCCGCGCCAGAAAGGTCCAGCATCACTACGCCACCATCGGCGGAGGCTCGCCCATACGACGATTTACCGAGCAGCAGGCTCGGGCGTTGCAGCGGAAGCTGGCGGAGTCTGGTTTGGACGCGCGTTGCTTCGTCGCCATGCGTTATTGGCATCCCTTTACCGCCCAGGCCATCGAACAACTTCGCGACGCCCGCTGCGACGAGGTCGTACTGCTGCCTCTTTATCCCCACTATTCCAGCACGACGACAGGCAGCAGCTTGAACGAGTGGCGCCGGTTGTTTCAGGACGACATCGCAGTGCGGTGCATCGAGACCTTCTATCGTAACGAACTTTATTTGCAGGCGCTGGTCGAAAAGATAGACGAAGCCCTGGCACGCTTCTCCGACCCGGAACGCCCGGAGATCGTTTTCAGTGCACATAGTGTTCCAGTCGCCGTAATCCAAAAGGGCGATCCTTATCAGCGGCAAATTGAAGAGACGGTTGAACTGCTCATGCAACGCGGGGGATGGACCAATGGTTTCCGCCTGTGCTACCAAAGCAAGGTAGGAGCCAGCAAGTGGCTGCAGCCATCGCTGCACACGGCGCTGCGCGAGCTCGCGACGGAAAAGGCCCGTGAGGTCTGCATTGTTCCTGTTTCGTTTGTCTCCGATCACGTGGAAACGCTGGGAGAGATCGATCATGAGGCTCGCTCGGAAGCCGCTAGGCTTGGGATCAAGCGCTTCGAGATGACGTCGGGATTGAACGATTCGCCAACTTTCATTGCGGCATTGGCCGACTTGGTGAACACGGCCATGGGAGTTGATCTAAGAAGTGAACGCGGGATGGGATCGCTCGCTGCCGCTGGAGACTGAGTACTAAAGGAATTAGAATATTGGAATCGACGTAGGGCCAAGTACAAAAAAGGGGTGAGGTCGGATGGCAGACGAATCCGCCAATACAGCTGGCATTCTGGGGCATCTTCCGCCGTGGCCGCGGAATGCGCTCAATAATTCGGTCATCGCAATGGAGCAGGCCTACCGCCAGCGCAAGGGTCTGCCTTTGCTCAGCGATGCCGACATTGAGGCCCTGAAGGCGGGCCAGCCAATGGGTTGGGAAAGTGGAAATGGTGGATCCTCATCGGTCGCGGCGGCCGCCCCTCCAGTTACCGCAGCCGCAACTGCCCCGCCGGCAGCAGTTCCAGCGGCTACAACAAATGGCACGCTCAGCGAGGATGTCGCCAAGTGGGTTGCAGAGGGAAGGAAATGGAGTAAGTCGACCATTGCCGCGGAACAGGCTCGACGCGGGCGCAAAGGTTTACCGGCGCTCAACCATGTCGAAATTGCAGCTCTGCTTGGAGAGCCAGTCGCCGCTGCGACTCCTCCGGTCGCTCCCGCTACTGCCTCAACACCACCTCCTGCGGCCGCACCCAGTGGTCCCATTAGCGCGGACGTTGCCAAGTGGGTTGCGGAGGGTCGCAAGTGGAGCAAGTCGACAATCGCGGCGGAACAGGCGCGGCGCGGTCGAAAAGGTTTGCCAGCGCTCAACGATGCCGAAATCGCCGCGCTACTCGGAGAGCCGGCCGCACCTGCCGCGGCTCCAGCGACTGCGGCTCCGGTCGCATCTGCTGCTCCGGCTGCTCCTCGACCTGCAGCCGCGGCTGCTACTGCTTCGGCGGCTGCCTCCGTATCCCGCAGTGGCGAGTCCACTAGCTACGTCGGCACCCCGGCGGTCGGAACCTCCAGAGCGGCGAAAGCCGGAGGCGTGGCATCGATCGGTCCGGAGGACAGTGAAGTCAATCAGCAGCGCCGCCGATTGGTATGGAGCGCCGTTGCCGCTTTCCTGGTGGCCTGGTTCTTGGCATTCTTCCGCTTCTTTTTGCCGCGCACTTTATTCGAGCCTGCGACCAGCTTCAAGATCGGGTATCCCGAGGAGTACGGCCTGGGAGTAGACACAAAGTTCCAGCAAAAGTACCGGATCTGGGTGGACCGTACGCCGGATCGCATCTTCGTGATCTACGCCCGCTGCACCCATCTGGGCTGCACTCCCGACTGGAAGCCGAGCGAAAACAAATTCAAGTGCCCATGCCACGGCAGCGGATACGACAGCGAAGGAATTAACTTCGAAGGCCCAGCGCCGCGGCCGATGGATCGCGCGCGCGTGGAAGTCGCGCCCGACGGCCAGATCCTGGTGGATGTCTCGCGGCTATATCAGTGGCCAAAAGGCCAACCGAGTCAGTTCAACGACGACGGATCTTTCCTGCGTGCGTAGTGGTTTGTGGGGGGACAGCCGCCCCCGGCTGTCCGGGCGGAGCGTAAGCTCCGCGGTGGCTACCGAGTCAAACAGAGGAAACGATGCCTGAAGAGAATGGAAACGGCAAGAACGGCAATCGCGTGGGCCTGCTCGAACGGGTGAAGGCTGGAGTTAAAGAAGATGTCCAGTCGCTTAAGACCGACATGCCGGCGAAGGCCAAAGAGCAGATTGAAGGCCTGAAAGATCCCACCAAGACTCAGCTCTTTACTTCGATCTTCCGCCACAAGCATGACGACACGCCGCGCAACCGCGCGCTGGGCGTGCTGTCGAACGTCTTCCTGCACCTGCACCCGGCCAAGATCAATCGCGACGCGGTGCGCTACAGCTATACCTGGGGCATGGGCGGAATCACGTTCTACTTATTTATCGTGCTCACTTTCACGGGCGTGCTGCTGATGTTCTATTACCATCCCAGCAAAGTGCAGGCCTTTCGCGACGTCCTCTATCTCGAGCACGATGTTCCCTTCGGCAAGTTGCTGCGCAACATGCATCGCTGGGCGGCGCACTTGATGGTGATCGCGGTCTGGCTGCATATGTTCCGGGTTTTTCTGACCGGCTCGTACAAAAAGCCCCGCGAGTTCAACTGGAACATCGGCGTCCTCCTATTGGTGTTCACGCTGCTACTCTCGTTCACGGGCTACCTGCTTCCCGACGATCAACTTGGATTCTGGGCAGTCACGGTGGGAACGAACATGGCTCGCGCCACGCCTCTACTGGGCCACGAAGGCCCCTTCGGCAAAATGCTGGGGATGACTCCGTACAACGATGTTCGCTTTGGTTTGCTGGGCGGCTCGATTGTAGATGCCAATGCTCTGCTTCGTTCCTATATCTGGCACTGCATCGGCATTCCGATCGTGGCTTCGGTTCTGATGATCGTGCATTTCTGGCGGGTAAGAAAAGATGGCGGCATCTCGGGCCCAGCGCCAGTAATGCTAACGGCAGAAGCGGACAAGCCGCGCCGTAACTCGTAGGCTCACACCGGGACAGCCGCCTTCGGCTGTCCAGCAGAGCGAAGCTCCGCAGTTGGTAGCGCCGGCATCTTGCCGGCTGTCGCGAAGGCGTCTCGCCTTCGCTGGTGCGGTCGGGGACGCCCGCACCGACAGCCGCCGGGACGGCGGCGCTACAAAGTGGTCTTGGGAGACTTTATGGATTGGCGACAACTTTGGGAGATCTGTTCCGCGCCTGACAACGTGCCTATCGTCGGTTTGATCCCGCTGTTGATCTTCTACATTTATCTGGCGTGGAAGCAGGCGAAGGCCAACGATGAACTGATCGGCGAACTCGAAACCCATCCAGCGATGGCGAAAACTCATCACCGCAAGACGTGGCCGTTCCGTCCCGGCTGGCAAAAAGAAATTCACGTCTGGCCATTTCTCCTGCGCATTGAATTCCTCGCGGCCATCATTGTCACGATTATTTTGATGATCTGGTCGATCACGCTGAGCGCGCCGCTCGAAGAGCCTTCCAATCCCAACCTGACGATGAATCCGGCAAAAGCGCCATGGTACTTCCTCGGCCTGCAGGAAATGCTGGTCTACTTCGATCCGTGGATCGCCGGCGTCGTGATGCCAACGCTAATCATCCTCGGCCTCATGGTGATTCCATACATCGACACCAACCCGCTGGGCAGCGGCTATTACACCTGGAAGCAGCGCAAGTTTGCGATTGGCACGTTCATGTTCGGCTTCGTGATTCTTTGGGTGGCGATGATCATTATTGGGACCTTCATCCGCGGTCCCGGTTGGCAATGGTTCTGGCCGGGACAAACCTGGGATCACAATCGGCTTATTTATGAGGTGAACCGTGACTTGCCTGATCTTTTCGGAATCACCTCGAACCTTGGTAAAGCCATCTTCGGCGCGATCGTAGTTGGAGGCTATTACCTGGCCGGCGGATTCCTGGTGCATGCGCTCTTCCGGCGTTACAACCCAAAAGATTATCAGCGTATGAGCCTGCTGCAATATTCCATCATGATGTTTTTCTGGCTCACCATGGTGGGACTACCGCTCAAAATGCTGTTGCGGCTTGCGTTCAATATCAAGTACGTATGGATAACACCTTGGTTCAACGTGTGAGGTAAAGAAGATTGTCATTCCGACGCGAAGCGAGGAATCTGGGTCTCCGCCGGCAAGCACCGAGATTCCTCGCTTCGCTCGGAATGACAAGCGTGAACGAGCTTTCCGTGTTCAACGACTAGAGGGAGAATCTGGTGCCTGAACAACCAATCCCCGATCAAGATCCAGTAGTCACGAAGTCGTACGCGCTGTATTACGTCGTCTCGATGGTACTGCTCATGGCGACGCTGTTCTGGGCACTGTGGGATGAAGCGTATGGACAGCGGCCCTGGAAGACTTTCCAGAACGAATGGAAACAACGCTACAGCGTTTTCCTAGACAAGACCAAGCCTGCATCGGATAAGTCTGTAAAGAGCGTTGAGGATAATCCCGAGTATCAGAAACTGCAACAGGCTTTCCAGCAGGCCGACGCCGCGGCTAAGCCACGCCGGGACGAACTTCAGAAACAGATCATGGACATCAGCGCGAAGATTCTCGCGGTCCAGAACATCTTCACCGACAAGCGCGCGTATGCCAACTCTCTGAACTACCAGATTGAGACCGAGACTAGCGCCTCGGGAAAGGCAAGTAAGCAGAAGGAACTGGACGAATACAAGAAGAAGCTTTGGACGGTCGAGTATCCCGACGGTCACAAAGAGAAATACAACTTTCGTCAACTGGAGGAGAAATACAACGAACTCAAAGACGAACGCACCAGCGTAAACGCGGAATTGGGTGATGTGCTGAAGCCGGTGACTGCCGCTAGCACCAAACTGTCTGCGTACCTTTCCGCGAACATGGTCGACCTCACTCCCACACAGATTGAGGGCCTCGAGAAGAAGACGAAAGAGTGGGATCCCAAGATCGTGCAGATTAACGTAGCGGACGCCAACATCGTGGACCGCTGCGAGTCCTGCCATATGGGCATTCGCGAGCCGTTGAAAATCACGACCGCTTCGATGACTGCAAAGGGCGGGAAGAAACCTGACGAATATGCGCAGGCGTTCGTTAGTCATCCTGAACCAGGGCTTTTGAAAATCCACGATCCTGACGTGTTTGGTTGTTCGCCATGCCATCAAGGAAACGGCCGCGCCACCACGAGTGTCGAGAAGGCGCACGGAAACTATGAGCACTGGCTGTGGCCGATGTTTCCCAAGCAAAACGTCGAAGCCGGATGCCAGACCTGTCATGCTGCCGACATGGTTCTGGTCAGCGGCGAGGCGGGGTGGACGATCAGCGAAGGCAAAGACCTGTTCCGACAAAAAGGCTGCATGGGTTGCCACCGCTACGAGGGTTACGACAAGGAACCCGAGGACCTGAACACCTTCAGCCAACACATCAAGCAATTGGAACAGCAAAAAACCGAAAACCTCAAGCAGGCTGCTTACCTGATGAAGCAGGCGGACTCCGCGGAAAGCAACGAAGAAGCCAACCGCTTGAACGATCAGGCGATCGCGCTCAAAGTTGCCAACAGCAAGGACGATGCCCACATTCAGCAGCTCGACTTTCAGTTGCACAGCGTAATGCAGGACATGAAGAAGATTGGGCCGAACCTGAAGGACATCCGGCTCAAGCTGAACAAGAATTGGATTCCGGTCTGGTTAAAAAAGCCGACCGACTTCCGTCTCACCACCAAGATGCCGAACTTCCGCCTGACCGATCATCAAATCCAGGCGATCTCGGCTTATTTGTGGCAGTCGGCACTCACGGACCCGTTGCCGCAACAAAAGCCAGGAAACGTGGAGCACGGCAAAGAGCTGTTCGAAACTCGCGGCTGCCTCGCCTGCCATTCCATCGGCGAAGGCGACCAGATGCAGGGCGGTAGCTTTGCCGCGAACCTGACGCGCGAGGGTGAAAAGGCCAATTACGATTACCTGGTGCGCTGGATTCACAATGCCCGTCAACGCACTCGTCCGTATTGTCCGTACGAAAAGAAAGATATTGGTCCGGAGGATTACGCCAAGAAGGGCTTGCCTTACGTCTTCGACCTCGAGCACAGCCAGTGCCCCAACGACGGCCACGAATTGCAAGTACAGAACATGACGGTGATGCCGAGCCTGCGCCTCGCTCCCGAAGATGCCCAGGACATCGCGTCCTATCTGATGACGCAAAAGAAGCAGGAACCAGGGTCTTATGCCGATGCCTCGTTCATGGATGATCCTGCTCTCAAAGAGGAAGGCAAGAAGTGGATCCGTCACTACGGCTGCTCCGGATGTCATGAAATCTCCGGTATGGAGGACGAGGGTCGCATCGGCACTGAACTGACCTTCGAAGGCAGCAAGCCGATCGAGCGTCTGGATTTCGCCCTCTTCACCGAAGTGGCCCAACGCGGAGGGAAGAATGCCGAGCCGATCAAGAATCCCGAAGACTTGGCCCGGCTCCCGCAGGGTCCGGCGACGAGTTCGTGGTACGACCACAAGGGTTTCTTTGAACACAAACTTGCCGAGCCCAACATCTACGACCAGGGCAAAATAAAATCCGAGACCGAGGCCCTGCGCATGCCCAATCTGCACCTTACTTCGGAGCAGATTCGCGCCCTCACCACATTCCTGCTGGGAAGCGAAGAGAGTTCCCTGCCCATCCAGTACCAATACCGCCCTGGCGATTCGCGTCGTGACATTCAGGAAGGCTGGTGGGTGGTCAAGAAATACAACTGCATGGGATGCCATCAATTCATCCCCGGTCAGCAGACCGTGCTGATGGGCATGAAGAAATATCAGGACCCGGATTGGAAAGATCAATTGCCGCCGAAGCTCCTGACCGAGGGCGCGCGTGTCGATCCCGAATGGTTGCGCCGCTTCCTGTCTAATCCTTCGTTGAGCACCACAGATACGAATCGCAACGGGGTGCGTCCGTATCTGAAAGTGCGCATGCCCACGTTCTCTTTCTCGGATAATGAACTGCGCAAGCTGGTGCGATTCTTCCAGGCGCTTTCGCAGCAGCCGATGCCATATATTCCTGAGCAGGTTCCGGTCTTGACCGCGAAGGAAACGGATATGGCGCGGAGCCTGTTCTCGAGTACAGCGGCACCGTGCTTGAAGTGCCACGCGACGGGCGATCCCGCGCATGACAAGATTGCCACTGCGCCAAACTTCCTGCTGGCTAAGGACCGCCTCAAACCGGACTGGGCCCAGCGCTGGGTGCTTGATCCCCAAGCCATCAGCCCGGGCACATCCATGCCGTCGGGATTGTTCCGGCGCGAGAACGATCACTGGGTGTTTGCCGGCCCGACCCCGTCCTCATTCCAAGGCTATGAAGGAGATCAGTCCAAGTTATTGGTGGATTACATTTTCCAACTGACGCCGGAAGAGCAGAAACGAGTTGCAGCGTCAATGGGACGAAGCAGCGCGGCAAACCGATTTCCGGAGAGGTCCAAGCAGGCTGCAAGGCCTTCTCACCCGGCAAGCGCCGGCGGTTCGCGGTAGAATGTAGGGTTTTGTAGCGCCGCCGTCCCGGCGGCTGTCGCGAGGGGGCGTCCCGCCCGGGCATTCGGGGCAAGATTTCGGGATAGCAAGTAAACCTGAATTCTGATTTTCAAAACGCATTCAACACTTCACGAAAGGGCGACATAATGAATAAGAAAACATCTGTAGCAATGTTTGGCTTGCTCTGTCTTCTCGGCCTCTGGCTCCTCGTAGGCTGTAGCAAGAAAGAGGAAACAAACGAAGCGCCGGCTTCCACGCCGGCCACCACGGCGGCGCCGGCGGCCGCGGCCACTCCAATCGATCCCAGCACAGTAGCTTCCGTTAGCGGCACCGTGAAGCTCGATGGCGCAGCTCCCAAGCCCGCCAAGATCGATATGAGCCAGGATGCCGCCTGCAAGGGAACCAACACGGCCGAGACCATCGTCGTCGACGGCGGCGACTTGGCAAATGTTTTCGTCTACGTAAAAGATGGACTGGGCGATCGGACCTTTGCGGTTCCAACCGCGGCAGTCACCATCGATCAGAAGGGGTGCCAATATCACCCTCACGTTTTGGGCGCCATGGCGGGTCAGAACATTGAAATTAAGAACGACGACCAGACCACGCACAACATCCACCCCACGCCGCAAGCCAATCGCGAATGGAACGAATCTCAACCGCCTGCGGCGGCCCCCCTAGAAAAGAGCTTCGCCCGCGAAGAGATCATGCTGCCCGTGAAGTGCAACCAGCACCCCTGGATGCGCATGTACATTAACGTGGTCAAGAGCCCGTTCTACGCGGTCACCGGCCCCGATGGCAAGTACGAAATCAAGGGCCTGCCGCCTGGGGATTACACCATCGCCTTCGTGCAGGAGAAATTAGGCGAACAGACCCAAAAGGTGACGCTCGCTGCAAAAGACAGCAAGACGGTAGACCAAACATTCAAAGCGCAGTAGTTTGGCTTGGATCGGGTGGGGACGGGTCTCTGCCCCGTCCATCCGAGCAAAGCTCGGCAGCTGTCAAATCGACCAGGGAGCAAACCGCTGAAGTCTCTCGCTACACCGTATAATCGCGCGCACCACCGCTTCGCTGTCTTCGTAGCCTGCGCGACTTTCGTGCTCATCATCGCCGGTGCGCTCGTTACCAGCAACGACGCCGGACTCTCCATTCCTGACTGGCCCACATCCTTCGGATCCTTCAGCGTCCCACCATTGCATGGAGGAATAAAGTTCGAGTGGAGCCATCGCGCGATTGCCGGGTCGATCGTGCTGCTTACCATTTCAATTGCCGCGTGGACGTGGTTTGCAGACCGCCGTCGCTGGATGAAGTGGCTCGGCGTTGCCGCTCTAGGCACAGTTATTACGCAAGCCATCCTCGGTGGGCTTACGGTCCTGTTGTTTCAGCCGCCCTGGGTCTCCTCAGCCCACGCGGCCGTGGCACAGACATTCTTCTGCGTCGCGGTTGTCATCGCAATGTTCACCGGACGCAGGTGGGTGGAAGAAGTCCCGGGGATCGAATTCGACAGCCGCCGTCCCAGCCTCATCACACTCGCGCTGCTCTCAATCTTCGTGGTCTACGTTCAACTGATTCTGGGGGCAATGTTTCGCCATCACGGTATGAGTTGGTGGCCGCACGTCGCGAACGCCGTTATCGTTGCCTTCGTGCTGACCTGGACAGCGATCCGTGCGTTGTCGCAATTCTCCCAGATCGAGGCGGTACGACGGCCAGCGATCCTTCTCGTATCGCTGTTGATCGCGCAACTTTGCCTTGGCTTCGTCGCGTTTCTGACGCGGGTGGCCTGGGGACGCGACGCGGTTCAGCCTGAACTGCCCATGGTGGTCTCGACTGTGGCCCACGTCGCCGTTGGAGCGCTGCTTTTAGCGACGGCTGTGGTTCTCGCTATTCAGGTGTGGCGGCAGGTGCCGGTAGCGTTTGAAGAGCGAGTCCCCAGCCGAACTCGAAAACCGGTAGCCGCCTAACCCGCCGGCCAGCATCTCATCGTAGAATAGTCTGTGGCTTCCAAAACTCGACTTGCTGTGGCTGGCTCCGAGACCGACCTCGCTGTAGGGCCCGCGGTTATTTCGGTGCAAGATGTCGTGCATCGTTATGGTGATCGCGCCGCGCTGAACGGTGTCTCCTTCGATGTGCGACAGGCCGAACTCTTCGGCCTGCTGGGGCCGAATGGCAGTGGAAAGACGACGTTGTTTCGCATCCTCTCTACTCTGATGATTCCGGTAGGCGGGCGAGCCGAGATCATGGGATTTGATGTTGCCCGTGACCCCAACGGTCTGCGCCGCCAGATCGGTGTCGTCTTCCAGGCCCAAAGCATCGACGTGAAGCTGACTGCCGCCGAGAATCTCTGGCATCAGGGACATCTCTATGGCTGGCACGGAGCGTCGCTGAAATCGCGTATCGTAGAAATGCTGGGCCGGGTTGGACTAGCCGATCGGGCCAATGAAAAAGCGGAGACTTTTTCCGGAGGAATGCAGCGGCGGCTGGAATTGGCCAAGGGACTGCTTCATCACCCGTCGGTACTCTTGCTCGACGAACCCACCACCGGCCTCGATCCTGGCGCCCGGCGTGATCTCTGGCAATATCTTGCGATTCTGCGTGATGAAGAACGAGTGACGGTGATCGTCACCACTCACCTCATGGAAGAGGCCGAGCGTTGCGATCGCCTCGCCATCCTGAACGAAGGCAAAGTGGTGGCGTTGGGCACGCCTGATGATCTCAAGCATGAAATCGGCGGAGACGTGATCTTGCTGGATGCCAAAAACCCTGACTCGCTGGCCGCAGGAATCCGTGCCCGCTTCCATCTGGACGCACAGGTGCTTCACGGGCAGGTCCGAATCGAACGCGAGAATGGCCATCACTTCATTACTGATGTGGTCGAGGCTTTCCCGGGCGAGATCGAGTCAATCTCAGTAAGCAAGCCAACGCTGGAAGACGTTTTCATTCACCGCACCGGACATCGATTCTGGACCGACGGTCGAGAAGACGCAGAAAATAAATACTGAAGGAACTCGCCTATGATGCTGGTGCTATCCGTTGTACTGGGGATCGTTCCGCTAATGGGAGTGGCGTGGATCGTTTTGAAAGCAAGTGTCACCACCGTCGACGGCCTCTTCATGAGCCTGATTCTGCTAACGCTGTCGGGCATTCTCTTCCTGAATGCATTCCTCGAGCTACGCGGGAGAATGAAGAAATCCGCGGCGCTCGAGCAAAAGAAAGGTTAACGTGGTCACACGAAGCGCAACTTTGCCAGCGCAGTCTGCCGCAGTCTCCAGCGGAGTGATGCTGCCCGCCTTTACGCTCTGGTGGCGTGAGATCGTACGTTTCTACCGGCAGCGCTCGCGCGTGGTTGGCGTGATTGCCTCGCCGCTGCTGTTCTGGCTGGTCATCGGATCCGGTTTCGGCACCTCGTTCCGCGCCGGCGGCTCCCCCGGACAGCAGCACTATCTGGATTACTTCTATCCCGGCGCGTTGATCATGATCGTGCTGTTCACGTCGATTTTCGCCATGATGTCATTAATTGAAGATCGCAAGGAAGGATTCCTTCTCTCGGTGATGGTTGCGCCCGTGTCCCGCTCTGCCATCGTGCTCGGCAAGGTTCTGGGCGGAACAACGTTGGCCGCCATTCAAGGCCTCATCTTTTTGGCTTTCGCGCCTTTCGTCGGCGTGCACATGGGGCCCGTCGATTTTTTGTTGGTCGTGTTTGTGGTTTTTTTGGTTTCCTTTGCGCTGACCTCTTTGGGATTCGCTATCGCGTGGCCTATGGATTCCACCCAGGCCTTCCATGCCATCATTAATCTTTTTCTGATCCCGCTGTGGCTGCTCTCGGGCGCGCTGTTCCCGCTGGCGGGAGCGTCGGGCTGGCTGCGAATAGTGATGCGGCTGAATCCGTTGACCTACGGTGTCGAGGCCCTGCGGGTTCTTCTGTATCCGGAAAGCCCGACCCTCTTGCCACTGCCTGCCTCCATCACTGCGCTCGCACTGTTCACCATCTTCATGTTTGGGCTGTGCTTTTTCAGAGTAAATCGCCGCACCACGAGGCCTGCCGCATAATGCAAGTTCCGCCACAATTCGCAAGTTTCCCAGTGATCGATGCCAGCTTGAATGGAACCAGCGCCGTACTGCTGCTGGTTGGGCGCGGTTTTATCAAACGTGGACGCATGGCCGCCCACCGCGCCGTTATGCTCGCTGCGCTGGCTTCGTCCAGCATCTTTTTGGCGTGCTATTTGTACTATCACTGGCATGTCGGCTCGGTGCATTTTCAGGGACAGGGCTGGTCGCGGCCGCTGTACTTCAGCATTTTGATTTCCCACACGATCCTGGCCGCGGCGATTGTGCCCATGATCATGATTACGCTTAGCCGCGCTTTGCGCGAACGTTTCGACCGCCACCGCGCCATCGCGCGCTGGACCTATCCTTTGTGGATGTATGTCTCGGTCACCGGCGTGGTTGTCTATTTCATGCTTTATCATCTATTCGCTGCGTGAGCCGGTCTCCCTTGTGTACCTTCGTACACCAAGGAAGAGAAAAATCAGCTTTGAGGATTGTTTCGCGCATGGCTGTCGTCCGACTAAAGATCGATGTTTCCGGCACGGTGGGCGATGAAGCCTGGCGCGAACTCAAACAGTTCGATCAGATCCAGAGTGCAGATTTCGGTCCGCAGTTCGGCAGTGGCGGACGGTGCAATCATCCGCTCAACGCACCCCACAACAAAGGCGAATGGATCGGCGCCGAGATTCGGCTCCAGACGCCACTTCTGGCTCAATATGCCGTCTCGCACTATCTGGAGCAGAACCGGGTGCTCGATGCCGATGTTGTGGAGTAACTCAAATCTGAAGGCGCAGGGAGAACCGTCATCCCATGTCTGTCGTTCCTAATGCAACTCCACAGGTTGCGCCCGACGCAAGCAAGCCCCCCAAGCCGCGCATGTCTACGCGCAACCGGCTGCTCTTCTTCGGGACGGGGTGGCTAATCGTTCTCATGCCGTTTCTGTTTTGGTGGAATACGTGGTTCGGTCGCCAGCTCTCCGACAAACTACTTGCCGAGTATCTGCAAGACCAAAAACATCCCCGGCACATTCAGCACGCCCTGGTACAAATCGGGGAACACATCACTCGACATGACACGAGTGTGACCCAGTGGTATCCGCAGGTGGTGCGCCTGGCCTCTGATCCAGTCGAAGAGGTCCGTAATACCGACGCCTGGGTCATGGGACAAGACGCATCCGGCGCCGGATTCCATGAGGCTCTCCTCAAAATGCTCGCCGATCCTTCGCTAATGGTGCGAGGCAACGCTGCGCTTTCGCTGGTTCGCTTCGGAGACGCATCCGGAAGGCCTCAGATTCTCGAACTGTTGCAGCCAGCTACAGTCACCGCACCGCAGCCGGGAAAAGTGATCGACAGCAGCGCAGTGGGCACGACGATTCATCAAGCAGGAATCGTCGCGAAATTGCAGGCAGGCGATCAGACCATAGAAATCCGCTCGCCGATCACCGGCCGTCTGCGGACGTTGTCTGCTCAAACCGGACAGACGGTAGAGGCTGGCGCTGAGCTCGCAACCATCGATCCGGGCACGGAACAGGTCTGGGAGGCACTGCGCGCCCTCTATCTGATTGGCCAGCCCGAGGACATCCGAGCCGTCTCACCCTTCGAACGAGATGTGCCTGACATTTCCAACGACGTGCGCAACCAAGCTATCGAAACAGAAAAGGCGATAAGGGAGAGAACGAAATAGAAAGGTGTAGGTTGATTCGCGGAAAGCTGAGGGCTGAAAGCCGAGAACTAAATCGGCATCACGCCGACTTCTTTTTCCACTTCGACCGTGTCCACCATCGCAATCGCGTCCCACGGGCAGCCGTCGAGGAAACACCCATCCGGACCCTTGCTGATGCACTTCTTGCATCCGATACAAAGAATCGGGTCAACCTGAATTCGCCCAAAAGGAGTACTGTCTTCGTCCGGGACCCAGAACATGCAATCTTCCACCGGGCAATATTCGACGCAAGCTGGAGACCCCGCGCAGCCGGTGCAGCACTCGGTAATCACCGCCAACTCCTTGGGTTTCTTCTTTCGAGGAGTCAACAGCCCCTTGGATTTCGGTTCGAACTTGAACTCGTCGGGCACCATCCCGGCGGGCTTTAAAGAGTCCGCTTCAGCAGGCATGGCACCGATTATACCGTAGGGTTTGAGATTTTCATCCTGGCCAAAGACCGAGGACTGTCGGATTTATTCGACCGCCGTCATCCCGAAGATCCGGCGTACTTCAGCCGGTCGAGGGATCGGGCACGCAGTGTAACCGACAGAAACCAGTTTCATTTTGGCCTGTCTTCGCGGACTCTTTCCGTCGGTCTGGCCAAAGCCTGGATAATTTCTGATATATTGGCCTGCAAGCGCATAATTTCGTGTCGATTCTCGCGTCTCGACCAGGGCGGAAGGAGCAGCACTCATGAAGAGCGTCAACAAAGTCATTCTCATCGGAAATCTGGGCAAGGACCCCGAGGTGAAATACACCCAGGGCGGCATGCCAGTCGCCAAGTTCACGCTGGCCACCAACGACCGCTTCAAGGACAAAGAGGGGCAGTGGCAGGATCGCACTGAGTGGCACAACATCACGGCCTTCCAACGCCTGGCTGAGATCGTCGGCGAGTACTTGAAAAAAGGCGGCAAGTGCTACATCGAAGGTAGCCTGCGCACCAGCTCCTGGGACGACAAGGAAACCGGCCAGAAGAAGTACAAAACCGAAATCATCGCCAACGACCTGGTCCTGTTAAGCGGACGCGGCGAAGGCGCCGGAGATGATTCCGGCGGACGCTCCCGCGTCGCCGCTGCCGCTGGAAACAATTTCGACCAAAGTGCTCCCGAGCCACAACACGCGGCAGCCTCGACCCCGATCAGCGACGAAGATATTCCGTTCTGATCGTCGCCGAGCTGGTTTGGCGCCGAACAACAGCCGCCGGAGCGGCGTAAGAATGCAGCCCACGGCGCAAGCCGTGGGTGAGGTGTCCCATTCACCCCAGCCCCGGCAGGGGCGAAAGAACTTAAATCCCAAGTGATCCGCCCCGTCGGTTCTGGGCTTGAGTCAAGCTTCCTACAGAGCTATTATTTATATTATTTCATTAGCTCTATGAGAATTATCCCCGCCTTGGAAGGAGGGACCCCTAACTCCTTATTCCGGAATATTTTACGTGTAAGTCCTTATTGCTCAAAGATTTTTGAGTAGTCTGGCCGTAACCTCATCATTCCAAAAGATCGGGGGGAGGGTATACCCGGGAATCTTACCAGCGCCGGACTCGGCCAACGTCAACGTGGACAAAATCGGAAGCGCGGTAGTAGCCGACCCCGCCCCGATGCAGTTCCAGGGCGGCATCGCGCAACTGGGCAGTCGGTACGCCGGGAAGCCGGATATCGATCGCTTCCGCTTGCATGTGCAAACTGTGCTCGGCGACTCCGGTGTGAAGGCTGCGCGTACGCAGCAACTCATTCGTGCGTGGAGTTCGATACCCGCAGATGACATCAATCTCGGCCAAGGGACGACCGAGGGAAGCGGTCAGGTCGTGCAGCAGGTCAAACACCCGTGGATCGTAATGGTGCACATCGCCGGTGCGATAGTCGCGCAGGTATCGGTCGAGGCGGTTGAGCGCCTCTGGCAGGTATGCGTCGCCACGGCGGTAGACGATGTCGAGTCGCTCATTGGTATGGGTGTGGTAGAACCGCAGGCGGTATTCGGCGACCGGCGACGGGTTGAGTTTCGCTCCCGACGCCGAAACCACAGCACTTAGCGCAACTATAAGGAAAACCTTCTTTATCAAAGACTTAGACCCATGAAGATAGTTCTCGTTACAACTATTATAATTTTAGCATCTTCGCGCCAGTTTCTCTTAGTTTCCCAGCTGACTGGCGCATAAACCGCTACAATGCTTCCGGAGATTGTCTATGTCCTCTCTCGCCAGCAAGACCTGCGTTCCCTGCCGCGGCGGCGGGCCTGCGCTTAAAGGAAAAGAACTGGAAGCACTGCATCAGCAAGTGCCGCAATGGAAGGTGGTCAACGAACACCACATCACTCGCGCTTTCGCTTTTCCTGATTTCAAGCAAGCGCTCGATTTTGTGAACCGAGTAGGCGCGGTCGCCGAGGCGCAAGGACATCACCCCGACATTCTGCTCGCCTGGGGCAAAGCTGAAATCACTTTGTGGACGCACAAGATCGACGGCCTGACCGAGAGCGATTTCATCATGGCAGCCAGGATCGATGGCTTAGTTGAAGGCTGACGGCTGCAAGCTGAGCGCTGATAGCCTCTATAATCTCTTCATGCTCGATGAAAACGATTTTCGCAAGCGGGCAGACGCTGCCCTTGAGTCTCTCAAACAGAGTCTGATTACAGCTGAAGAATCAGCCGACCTTGAAGTGGAGGACCAATCGGGAGCCCTGCACATATCTTTCGATGATGGTTCCAGGTTTGTGATTTCACCTAACGCACCAGTTCGGCAAATATGGATTTCGGCCTTGGCCACAAGTTTCAAACTGGACTGGTCGGACGCGAATCAAGATTTTGTATTGCAGAAGACCGGAGAAGACTTGAAGCCTTTAGTGTCCCGATTGATCAATCAGCAGTTGGGCGAGGAAAAAGTCACGCTTGCTTAGGACTAATGCTAGGCGCCCGCTCCCGCTCCCATCTTCTGCTTCAAGTGCGCGGCGATCTGCTGGCCGTGGAAGCGTCCGTTTTCGATGAAGATTTCGTTCGTCCTGGAACCGGCCACAATCACGCCAGCCACATAGATTCCTGGGACATTGCTTTCGAGTGTCTGGGGATCGCAAACCGGACGGCATTGCTCGGTTGAAAGTTCGATGCCCATCGAGCGCAGGAAATCGTAGTCGGGATGGTATCCTGTCAGGGCGAAGACGAAATCGTTCTTCACACGAATCACACCGTCGGGCGTGTAAATCACCACATGGTCCGCCGCGATCTCTCCTACGGAGCTGTTGAAGTAAGCCTTGATTTCGCCGTTCTTGATGCGATTCTCAATGTCCGGCAAGATCCAGTACTTGACGTGGTGATGCAGCTTCGCCCCCCGGTGCACCAGAGTCACGCGCGCTCCGTGCCGCCAAAGATCGAGCGCCGAGATTGCCGCGGAATTCTTGCCCCCGATAACGAGAACGTCGTTATCATAGTAAGGATGCGGCTCACGGTAGTAGTGAAACACCTTCGGCAGATCTTCACCGGGAACATTGAGGAGGTTCGCCAAGTCGTAGTATCCGGTCGCGACGATCAGTTTGCGGGTGTGGTAATCGTAGATTCTTCCCAGCCGATCGGTGGTAGTGACCTGGAAATCGCCGTCCCGCCCATTCACCGTCTTCACCCATTGATATTGTGCGATCGGCAAACGATAGTGCTCCGCGACCTTCCGGTAATACTCGAGCGCTTCTTGACGTGTGGGCTTCTGGTTGGCAGTGCTGAACGGGATGTCGCCAATCTCGAGCAGCTCTGGCGTAGTAAAAAAAGTCATGTTGGCGGGATAGTGGAAGATGGAATTGACCACGCAACCCTTATCAATCGCGATGACCTTGAATCCGGCTCTTTGCGCCTCGATCGCACAGGCTAGACCCGTCGGCCCGGCTCCGATGACAAGCACGTCGACCCGAGTGTTGGAGCGCGACTGCGATTGAGCACGCGGGAGCGTGTCTGGAACCTGGAGCGCCGTCTCGGACATCTGTTTCGTCAGCAAATGATCGTTCCCAGGCTAGAGAACTGCAGCACATACCAAGATCGTGTGGCTTTTGAAGATACCGATTCTAGCATGCGGCGTGCTGGTACTTCCGGCGGCTTGCCTCAAGAGCGAGCGGCGGCAGCAGCCGAGGAACTCGGTCGAACTTCGCGCTCGATACTCCGCCATAACTCGTCTTCCGCAACTTCGAGGTCATACGCCGATTGGAGATTCAGCCAGAAACGCGCGCTGGTTTGGAAGTACCGAGCAAGCCGCAGGGCGGTATCTGGCGTGATTCCGCGACGTTCGTGAACGATCTCCGCAATACGCGTCACCGGAACGTGGAGATCCAGCGCCAGCCGATTCATGCTGAGTTTAAGCGGCTCCATGAACTCCACGCGCAGAATTTCGCCGGGATGGATGGGGGAAAGGCGTTTTTGAGGCTTAGCCATGCAGGCTCCTAGTCATAATCCACGACCTCGACATCGTATGCGTTCCCTTCACGCCAAACGAAGCAGAGACGCCATGGGTCATTGATCCGAACGCTGTATTGTCCCTCTCGGTCGCCGTGCAAGGCTTCCAGACGATTTCCTGGCGGCGCCACCAAGTCTCGCAATTCCGTCGCGCTGTCCAATTGCCGTAGCTTCCGCCGCGCAATATGCTCGATAGCCTGAAAACGTCGGCTTGGCAGCCGATGGTGAAGTCGCCCAGTTTCCGGGGAGCGGAACGACTGAATCACAAAAGACATTCTATAACGTATAGCGTTTAACGCCAACCATTAACCGAGCAAAACGACGCACGAGACATAGAGTTCCTTGGTTCCCGCTGACTTGCCCCTCCGTGGTATGCCTTGACCTGCAACATGACCAGTCGGCACCAGCGCGACGAGTGACTGAGAGACTTACATGCGCGACAGCGGAACGTAGTCTTTCCGGACACGGTTCGGAGCGAAGCGCGATTCTGGCGTAACCTCGGAAAAGGCTCCTCCAGCCGTTCAACGACAGTAGGCTTGGCAATCCAAGCGATCTTTGTGTTTTGGTTCTTATAGGGCCATACTCGTTCGGACCTACCAGGCAAGTAAAACATGGGCGGTCGCGCGGGGAGTGTTCCTCCTCCCGGGGACCCGTCTTCGGAGCGATAGCATGGGCCACGCGTCGCAGTCTTCGAAAACTTCAGGGCTCGCGGCGCGATTCTCGCGCGTCCGAACACCGACACCCTTGATGTGCGGCCCACACGGAGGGAGCAGGTGTCGGGCTAAACGAGTGTTCTCGCGACTCCGGCGCCAGTCGGAGACCAGCACCAACTCCCTCATGCCGAGACCTCCAAAGGTCGCTTGTTATAATTTGTACTTACTTCAATCGTTGTGTCCACCAAGGAATCACATGGCAATCTCCGCTGAACCCACCACTCGCACCCGCATTGAATCTGACAGCATGGGACAGATCGAGGTCCCGGCCAACGTTTACTGGGGCGCTCAGACGCAGCGCTCCCTAGTCCACTTCAACATTGGGCGCGATGTTATGCCGCCGGAGATGATCCGCGCATTTGGCATTCTCAAGAAGGCGTGCGCGCTGGTCAACCAGGATCTGGGCAAGCTTCCCGCCGACAAAGCCAGGCTGATCGTGCAGGCTGCCGACGAGGTCATCGCGGGAAAGCTCAACGACCAATTCCCGCTGCGCATCTGGCAGACGGGTAGCGGCACGCAGACCAACATGAACGTCAACGAGGTCATCTCCAACCGCGCCATCGAGCTCGCGGGTGGTGAGATGGGATCGAAGAAGCCGATCCATCCGAACGATGATGTAAACATGTCGCAGTCGTCGAACGACACCTTTCCGGCGGCGATGCACATCGCGGCGGCGGAGCGAGTGAAGAATGCGCTGATTCCTGCTATCAAGAGCGTTCACGATGCGATCACGGCCAAAGCGAAGGAATTCAATGAGGTGGTCAAGATCGGACGCACGCATCTGCAGGATGCGGTGCCTCTGACCTTTGGACAGGAATTCGGCGGCTGGGCTAGTCTGCTAGAGCGAGACATCAAGCGGCTGGAGCAGGTGCTGGGCGGGCTCTACGATCTTGCCATCGGCGGAACCGCGGTGGGCACCGGGCTGAACGCTCATCCCGAATTCGCGGAGAGAGCGGCCAAGAAGATCGCTGAACTCACGGGACTTCCCTTCCGCTCACACGGCAACAAGTTCGCTGCGCTTTCAGCGCACGATGAGATCGTATTTGCCCAGGGTGCGTTGGAAACGTTGGCTGCTTCGCTGATGAAGATTTCTAACGACATCCGCTGGCTGGCGTCGGGTCCGCGTTGCGGCCTGGGCGAATTATTCATTCCGGAGAACGAGCCCGGATCTTCTATCATGCCGGGCAAAGTAAACCCCACGCAGGCCGAGGCTATGTCCATGGTGTGCGTGCAGGTTCACGGCGCGACGGCTGCGGTCGGATTCGCCGGATCGCAAGGCAACTTCGAGCTCAATGTTTACAAGCCAGTCATCATCTACAACTTCCTGCATTCGGTAACCCTGATCACTGACGCTTGCCGCGGATACGTCGAATACATGATCCAGGGTATTACGGTGGATCGGGAAAAGGTTGATGGGTACGTGAAAAATTCTCTGATGCTGGTGACCGCACTGGCCCCGAAGGTTGGATACGACAAAGCTGCAAAGATCGCACACACGGCCCACGTTGACAAGACGAGCCTACGCGAGGCGACACTGAAGCTTGGGCATCTCACGGGCGAAGAATTCGATGAGTTGATGAAGCCGGAGAAGATGACGCGGCCGTAGCACGCGAAGTCAAACGAAGTTTCGCGCCCGTCTACTGACTTTGCCGTGAGACGAGATACTCAAGCTCCCCTGCCTACTGCACCCAAGTCTTTGCATGCACGAGCTGTATACCTAGTGTGTGCTATAGCTTTTACATCCATGAGGGGGTTTATGTTAAAGGCGCAAGTAGTCAAGTGGGGCAACAGCTTAGCAGCTTAGCGGTTCGAATAGCGAAGGCTGTGGCCCAAGAAGCCCCCATGGAAGAGGGTGATGCGGTCGTGATCAAGGCAGCAAGAAATCGCATCGAACTCCGTCGAACCGAGAAGATTCCGACTTTGAAGGAACTGGTGGCGCAAATCATTCCGGAGAATGGTTACGAGGAAACCGCATGGGGGGCGTGAAGAGGTAAGGAAATCGTTGAATGGTAGTGCGCTACGTCCCGGAGGCTGGAGATATCGCGTGGCTGGATTTTGATCCGCAGGCCGGACGCAAGCAGGGCCGACGCCGCCCGGCTTTGGTGTTGACCGATCAAGCCTACAATCTCGCCAGTGGTCTGGCAGTCGTTTGCCCTCACCAGCAAGCGAAAACCGTATCCTTTCGCTCTCCCCGTTGTTGTGTATACGGTGGAAGGGGCAATTCTGGTGGATCATCTCAAAAGCGTGGACTGGAAGGCGCGCAAAGCAGTTTTCCACTCCAAGGCAGATCCCGCGCTGCTCAGCAAAGTCCGCACTTACGTCGCGGTTCTACTGCGTATCCTCTGATTCGCCTAGTCTGCAGCTCGCCGAGTTCGGGGATGACGCCTTCCGAGAAAAACTCTAGCCGTCCCGGATCTAGTCGGGGTCATAGACCGCGTTGCCATAGCCTGCGCGGCGGATTTTTTCTTGCATTTGTTCGAGCTTGACCTTTTCCTGGGTGAGTTGAAGTTGCGACGCTTCGTATTGTGCTTTCAAGTTCCGGCCTCTGTCGCACCAGTCCTTGTAATAAGGCGTGTAATATGTCGAGGTCCAGCATGCCTGCGCTTCAGAATCCTGGGCGAATCCTACGCTCCATGCGGCAAACTGATTCTTGAGACTTGTGATGCGGTTCTGGATGTCTACGATCTTGCCCTTCTGAACTTTGACCTGATTTTTGAACGTTAGGCCTTGCGCGTAGAACTGCCGCACTTTTCGTTCCTCGTCCTGGGTCGTCTTATCCTCGCTTGCCTTATCCTGGACAGCTTGCGCCGCCGCATCGTTCGGATTTGGCTCGGATTGGGCCGCCTCGGGCGGGTTGGTGCCATCGTTCAAGTCGTGGTTCCTGATTACTTTGATCGGCGGAGCAGATTCACGCGCTTGCCTCGAGGCATCGGCCGCAGATGCCACCGCTGAGGGCTTGATCGGTTCTGGGTTTGCTGGTTGCGGGCTGGCCGGTTGTGAGGCGGTAGGCTGCGCGTCAGCTGATGGCGGAGTGCTGAGTTGCTGGCTGGTTTGGCCGAAGGCCAAAACCGGCATTAGCAGCCATCCGAGCATCCCCAGGCGATAACCAGAGCGCATAGCTGAACATCATATCGTTGCTGAGATGCTGGGACACGCTTTTCGGAGTAACGTCCGGCGGTGTACTTTCGGTGCAGCTCTCAAGAACGGTCTAATCGGCTTCCGCAATTGACAGGTCCGGTTGCTTCCCGTCATCACTGGTTTTCCTCGGAGTTGTGGTTATCGTAATCACGCTGATCAGGACGAGCAAAGCTCCCAACAAGGTGCGAGGACCGACCGCTTCTCCGCCAGCGAAATAGCCGAGTGCAACCGCGACCACGGGATTTACGTAGGCATATGTTCCCACTTTCGTTGGCGATTCGTGGTGCAGCAACCAAACGTAGGCCGTGAAGCCAACGATCGAACCCGCGACAATCAGATACAGCAGCGCGAACCAGGCTTTCGCGGAAACCGCATGCAAGTGAAAACCGACAAACTCACCCGAAAGAGCGGCGAGCACGAACAGTTGGGCCCCCCCGGTAAGCATTTGAGCGGCTGCACTCATCGGCTTCGAGCTCGGAAGAGTGAGCCGGCGAGTGAGGATCGTGGCCACAGACCAGGTAAATGACGCGACTAATAGAGCGAGAGCGCCGGCGCGATTGATGGGGACTTCACCGAACGAGAATGACGGAACGGTTAGAACGGCTACGCCGCACAGACCCGCCAGTAGAGCCAATCCAAGCCGAACCGTAAGCCGCTGAGTGTGCAGAAAGCTGATCTCGAGCAAAGTGATGAACACCGGAATGGTCGCCAGCACAACTGCGGCGATGCCAGAGGGAACGCGCTGCTCGGCCCAGAACAAGCACCCATAGTCGACGAGGAAGATCAACGCCCCCAACAGCGTTGCCGAGGCCCATTCGGTTCGACTGGGAGGTGGCGCACCCCTGAGCCGCATCCATCCGTAAAGCACGATGCCCGACACGAAAAAGCGGATGCCCGCCAACAGGAATGGCGGCACTTCGTGGACTCCGACGCGTATCGCCAGGAACGTCGATCCCCAGACAAAATAAATAATGGCGAATGCCAGAAGGATCTTCCACGAAGACGGACGCGCGGCGGTTTCCAATGCGACCTCCCCTAGAGGCAACGAGACGTGACTGGCTTATAGATGGTTCCGTGACTTCCGAGGAACCATGCGTCGCTCATAAAACTTTTTGATGAACTCAAAGGCATCTCTCTTATGGGCGGGGCGCTTTCCCGAACATTAGTCCGCTTAACCTTGACACCTGGTCGGTGTCGATGTCTTTCGATGCGATCAGCACATGGAAGCTTTCTCCCATTCCGCTGGGCGTGATGAGGTGCTTGAGCTGGAGCGCGACCTTGGCTCGTTCCTGCGGCAAGCGGCATTCTTCGAAGGCATCGGCGAATTGATTGTGCTCCCCGATTCCCAACAGAAATTGAGATTGCGTCAGCAAGGGTTGGACTTGCATTCCGCCCCGCTCGGCTGCCGCGGTTAGGGCGGTGAAATTCACGTGCGCGGTGATGTCCTGCTCTCCCGGCGCTTCGTAAGGGTTCGCACTCACCGAGTGCTGCCGATAGGCACTGATCGTGCCGCGATGCCGGCCCTGAAGTTGCTCTTGCCGAGTGTATCCGTAGTCTATGGCGATCATGAACCCACGCTTTACCGTGGCGGCGATCTGCGACATATAGCGTTGCGCGATCAAGGAAGTTTCGATTCTCTCTCCGGCTTCGGGATGAACGCTGTAGCGGTCGAGAAACTCCATCGCCTCGGGAGATGCCGCGTCCCAGGTTTCAACCAGTCGTCCATCTTTCTGAGAGATGCGCAACTCGCCTTGCGGCGAGAGGATCTCAACCGGGAGCGCGTCAAAGAATTCGTTGGCAAAAACGATGAGGGGAACTTCAAGGGCTAGAGTCCTCCTGAGAGTGGCGTTATTCGGCACGACTGAAGTCGTGCTCTCCCCCAGGGTCAAGCTCGCCGAAGTGAGCGAAGTCCTCCCTGCCGCGAAGTGCCGTTCCAGAGCCGCTTGCAATCGCTTTCGCAAAGCGGGCGACGTCTCCACCAGCCTGTAATGCAAGGCGCGAGAGAAGTCGGGCAACTTTTTCTCCGACCAGTCCAGTACATCCTGAGCGAATAATCCGCGGCCTGGGCCGAGCTCCAGGATCTCGATCTGCGCCGGCGATCCCAACGCCCGCCACATCTCTTCGAACTGACGCGCCAGGAGGCGTCCGAATACCGCGTGCACGTCGCTCGATGTGTAAAAGTCGCCAGCCTTGCCGAATTGTTCAGTTCTGCGCGAGTAATAACCCAGGTCGGAGTCGTACAGACACAGTTGCATGTAACGCGAAAATGCAATCGGCCCGCGCTCGCGGATTTCCCGTTCAATTTTCTGACGCAGGGTCACGAGCCTTCCCGTTGGCGCTCGACGCGGTCTTGCGGCGTGCGGATGAACATTTCGATCAGATAATCGTGCAGACAGTCGTAGAGCTGGCGCTGGAAGGTCCATTCGAATTGGGCGTGGTCTAGATCACGCGGGTGCAAGTCGAAGTAATAAGTGTGCACCGGGACATGTGGATTCTTGAATTGGATGATTAGTTCAACGCTATCGCCCTTGGCGCGAGCATCGAAATCGAGCAGGGGATGCTCGTAGAGACGCAGTTGAGCGAGAACGCGATCCAGACGGGGCTTATGGGACATGGGAACCGAGATCGATTCTAAAGTAATTGTTGCAGCGTACAGGAACCCTGTACAATATAAAAAGGGGGTTACTTGACAGAGACAACTTATACCGCTCTGCGCCAGAGTCTCGCCTCCGTCTTAGACCGTGTGGCGAATGATCGTGAGGTCGTCATTGTTCGCCGTAGGGGCGAAAAGACGGTGGCCATGGTTCCAGCGGACGAACTCATTGGCCTGATGGAAACGGCTCACCTCCTGCGATCGCCCAAGAACGCGCAGCGGTTGCTTACGGCGCTCGGACGAGCTGTGGGGCGAAAAGGCAAGCCGGAGCCGCTCGAAAAGCTGCGCCGGGAGATGGGACTTGGCCCGAACCGGTGAGCGCGAGGCGATATTCCACCCCGAGTTTCGCCAGGATCTGCGCTACTGGATGAACACAGATCGCAAGGTAGCCATCCGGGCCTTCGAATTAATCGAAGCGGTGCTGCGAGATCCTTTCGCCGGCATGGGCAAACCGGAACCGCTCAAGTACGTGTTGGCGGGTTGCTGGTCGCGCAGAATTACTCAGGAACATCGTCTGGTATACCGCGTGGCCGAGGGCAGGATCGATTTTCTTCAGGCTCGGTATCATTATTGACGTTCATCACTCGTAGCGCAGCGCCTCGATCGGATCCAGCCGCGCGGCCTTAATCGCCGGCAGCATCCCGCTCACGATCCCCACGAAGCTCAGAATCACCGTGGACCAGACTAGCGTTCCTGTATCGATGATCAGATGGATGTCTCCCTCGCTGGCATCGTCGATGAAGGCGCTCCACAGTGTAAGCGAACCCACTGACCAGGAAACCAAGTAGGCTAATGCCACGCCTAGCAAGCCGCCCAACATGGTGATGACGAGTGCCTCGGCCAGGAACTGAAACAGAATGTGCCAACGATGCGCGCCCAGAGCTTTCTCCACGCCAATCTCGCGCGTCCGCTGGGTCACGGAGACGAGCATGATGTTCATCAATCCCACCCCGCCGATGCCCAGCGTTAGCATGCCGATGAAGCCCAGCAGAATCTTGATGCCGACTGTAATGACGGTGAGGTCGGCCAAATCTTTGTTGGCGTCAAATACGAAAACCGCGCGCTCATCTTTCGCATCGAAGCCGTGGTGAAAGGCCATGGAGCTGCGTACGGCCCGCACTACTTTCTCGTGGTCTCCCTCGTAGTCCAGGAAGATGCCATCAAGGTAGTAGGTGTTCTTGATGTCGCCCATCGCGCTGTAGGGGAGGTAAACCAGCGAATTCATGTCTTCGTCGCCGTTCGAGATGGTGTGCTTGAGCACGCCGACGACTCTGTAGGAAATGCCGTCAATGCGGACGCTTTCTCCCAAAGCATTCTGACCGGAGAACAGTTTCTTCTTCACGGTCGAGCCGATGACGGCGACACGGCTGTGAGTGAAGTCTTCCTGCTCGCCGAAAAATGCGCCCTCGCCAATTTCCAAATCACGGATCTTCTGGTAGCTGGAAAAGATTCCGTGAATTCCGTAGCTCCCGCTCCGCGTGCCGAACGCGACCTGACTCTGCTTATCCACTTCGGGAGAGATTCGGGTGAGCATTGGAACCTCAGCCCGCAGATAGTCCAGGTCGGCGCGCGTCAGGCGGACTTGTGTGCCCGCTTTGCTGCCACCTGCTTGCAACGAAGTACGGCCGGGAAAAACGCCAATCAGGTTGCCTCCGAAGGTGCGGAAGGCAATCATCAGGGCGTTTTCGAAACCCGAGCCGTAAGCCAGCAAGAGCACCACTGTGGCGATTCCCCAGGCCATGCCCAGCATGGTGAGCAGCGAGCGCCTGCGGTTGTGTTTCAGCGCGTTGTAAGCTTGAGTTCCCAGACCGCCAAACATCGTTACTCCTGTCGCAGCGCTTCCACCGGAGGAAGCAAAGCTGCCTTGCGTGCCGGATAAAGGCCGGCGATGATGCCAGCGATCGAGAGCGACAAAATTGCGATGACCGCCGACGCCGGCACAATGCGCGGCGTGTCAAATCCTTCGGGCGAAGGTAGTTGGGCAAGCAATGCCACAAAACCACCGGAAATCGCCAGGCCAATTCCTCCACTCAACGCGGTGAGAAAAGCGCCTTCCACAAAAAACTGAGTCAGGATAGTGCTATGGGTCGCGCCCAGCGCCTTGCGCAACCCGATCTCCCTGGTTCGCTCCGTCGCTGAAACCAGCATGATGTTAATGATGCCAATCGCCCCCAGCCCCAGAGTCACCAGTCCCACAACCCCCAGGAACCAATCCATGGCGTCAAAGATCTTACCCACGCGGATCGCTCCGTCGATCGTGTCCCAGTCCATGAACGCGTCGTCGAGCTTGGGATCGAACCCATGCCGGCGGGCAATGACTGTGTGTACTTCTTTCTGAGCTTCGAGATGCATCTCTTTTTTCAACGGCCGGTAGTTGATAAACGAGATCGCATTCTCGGAATTCTGGGTGGTGATTGGAAACAGCGTGCGCATAGTTTCCAGGGGCACGAAAATGCGCGCGTTGGTGCCGTTCTCGCCTTCTTTCCCGATCTTCGGGATCACCCCAATAATTTTGAAGTCCATGCTATTGAGCAGAATCGTGCTGCCCACGGCGGGCTGCCCGGGAAACATGTTCTTGAGCATCTCGTATCCAACCACAGCGACGCGGCGGTGCTGGCTGTTGTCGTCGTCATCGAACCAGCGACCAGGATCGGTAGGGATGGTGCGAATCTGGTTGTACTCGGGGGCGACCCCGAACACCTGACCATTAGTCGTACCGTAATCGCTCACAGCGCGAATATCGTCGCGTTCGAGCACCGGTGAAACCGCGCGCAGCAGCTTAGCCTCGCCGCGAATAGCAATGTAGTCGTCATAAGTGAAGTGATACGTCTGCCCCGACTGGTAGCTGCCCTCGACCGCCGGGATGTGTCCCGGAAAGACAAACATAATGTCTTGCCCGAGGTTCGCCATTTGTTTCGTCTGACCGCTGCGAAATCCTTCTCCCAATCCCACTAGCAGGAGCAACGAACCTACTCCCCAGGCGATCCCGAACATGGTCAGGAACGAACGCAGCTTGTGCCCCCACAGGGTGGCAAGAGACTGGCGAACGATGTCGAGAAGCGTTCTCATAAATGTAGCCGCGCCTACATGGGATACGCATCTCAATGCTTGCTGGTTCCCCTGATTCGGCCGTTCAGTAACTTAGACGACCTCTGCTAACAGCCGCCTTGCATTTTTACAACTTGTTACAATTCGCTATCCGGCGGTCTGTCCTTGCGTCTAAACGGTCGTTTCCTCAATCCAGTTCCGTTCCTCGGAACACAATTTAGAAGCGGAGGGTTATTCCATGCTCAAACATTTGATCGTCGCCCTGGTTGCGGGGCTCGCCTTTGGAAGTTCGTTTTGCTATGCTCAATCCGCGCTCCTGGACTTGCCGCGGGATAGCCAGCACTCCGCGGTGACGCAGCGGATTGGAATCACCGACATCACGATTAGCTATTCCCGGCCGCTGGTAAAGGGCCGACCCATTTGGGGCAAGCTTGTGCCCTATAACGAAGTCTGGCGCACCGGAGCGAATGAAAACACGATCATCAAGTTTACTGACGATGTCTCGATTGAAGGGAAGCCGCTGGCGAAGGGCGTCTATGCTCTTTTCACGATTCCAGGGGAAAATCAGTGGACGATCATTTTCTCCAAGGTCCACATCGCATGGGGCAGCTTCACCTACAACCAAGCTGACGACGCACTAAGGGTGACCGTAAAGCCGCAGGCGACCGAACCCCGTGAAGCCATGACTTTCGACTTCGATGATGTGAAGGCGGATTCCGCAGTGGCTACGCTGCGTTGGGAAAAGATCGCGGTCCCCTTCAAGGTTGACGTGAATGTGCATGACATCGTGCAGGCCAGCCTGCATAACCAGCTTCAAGGCCTGGCACAATATACTTGGGAGGGGTGGGATGACGCCGCGACCTATCTTCTCACCGCCAAATATGATTTGAATGAAGCCTTGCAGTACGAAGAGACTTCGATACGAACTGAGCCGCGTTTCGACAATTACTTGACCAAGTCACAGATCCTCGAAGCCATGGGCCGAAAAGACGATTCCGAGGTTGCCAAGAAACAAGCGCTCGACCGCGCTACGGCAGCTCAATTGTATTACTACGGCCGGCAACTTCAGACCCAGGGCAAACAGGAGCAGGCGTTCGAATTATTCCGCCAGGCCGCGAAGAAAGACCCCAACGACTGGGTAGTTCACGACGGCACGGCGCGGATTTATTCGTCCAAGGGCGACTACAGCGCCGCTCTCAAGGAAATCAAAATCACCTTGGCGGGCGCTCCCGAAAACCAGAAGATTTTCTTTGAGCCATTAGTGAAGAAGTTGGAAGCAGGGCAGGACATCAACAAAAACTAGAAATCATGTGGCGCGGGCGCCCTCGCCTGCGAATCTTCGCACAACCACCTCATGAGGGAGAGCCTGTGGGGACGGGTCTTCGACCCGTCCCGCTTCAGTCTCCAGCCTTGGCAACCGGCGTTTTCTCCTGCGCCGTCTTCTGTTCAGGATACTCGTAAACCCCGCGTCCAGCTTTGCGCCCCAAACGCCCGGCTTTCACATACTGCACTAAAAGGGGCGCCGGCCGATACTTCTCTCCCAGGCTTTTATGCAGGTATTCGAGGATATGCAAGCGAGTATCCAGCCCCACCAGATCCACCAACTCGAACGGCCCCATAGGATGGTTCAAACCGAGCTTCAAGGCTTTATCTATATCCTGCGCGGAAGCGATTCCTTCCTGCAGCATGTAGAACGCCTCATTTCCGATCATGGCGTTGATGCGGCTGGTGATGAAGCCGGGCGACTCCTTGATCACCACGACTTCCTTGCCAATCCGCCTGCCCACCTCGGCGGCAGTCGCGAGCGTGTCCCCATCGGTTTCGAGCCCGCGGACAACTTCCAGCAGCTTCATTTTGTGGACGGGATTGAAGAAGTGCATCCCCACACATTTCTTAGCCCGGTAGCTGACGCTGGCAATCTCGGTAATGCTGAGCGAAGAAGTATTCGAAGCCAGAATGGTTCCGGGCCGGCAGATCTTATCTAGGAGCGTGAAGATCTCAATCTTCGACTCCATCTCCTCGGGCACGGCCTCGATCACCAGATCCGCTTCGCGCGCGGCTTCTTCCACGCTTCCCGCGTACCGCAACCGGCCGAACGCGGCTTTGGCATCTTCGGCAGAGACCTTCCCAATCTCCACGGCCTGGTCGAGATTGCCGCGAATCTCCGTTTCCGCCCGCCGCAGAGCGTTGGGCAGCAAGTCTTCTAGGATCGTCTGATAGCCGCCCAGCGCCGCCACATGAGCGATGCCCCGGCCCATAGTTCCGGCGCCGATCACGGCGATGGTGTGGACCTGCGCCACTACTGCCCGCCCTTTTCCAAACGGACGACGAGAGCATCAAGGTTGGTGCCCGCGACCTTCAAGCTTTCAGCCAGACGCTTGCGTTCGTCGCTTTCCATGGCCGCGACAAAGGCGCTGATGCGACGCAGCGTGGTCGTAATGTCGTCCACGTAGTTGATCAGGCGAATCAATTCTCCGGAAGTTCCCATAATGAGTTCTGCTCCAGTGGCCCGTCAGCGGGCAATGATTCTTGTGTTATGAACTTCGCACTCAGAAACAATCGGCGTTTGAGGGCGAACCACTATTTTCAACGGTGTGGAGCATTTAGTAAAGCCGCGGTATGAGATAGAGTAACGGGTGTCTTGGAAGCAGCGGCCCGCGTGCGCGGGACCAAACGGTCGAGGAACTGGACACACGGTAGCGCCATCCCCCGCGATCGATCATATTCAGACTAGCGGTAGGCGGCGGAAGTAGGCCGGATTGTCAGTGGTGCTGTGGAAGCTCGATTGGAAGCCAGGTCCCGAGTTCCGGGCCCCAAACAGTGGTGACAATCGGTGGCGCAGCTGCCGGTTGATCCCGTTCCGAAGAGTACTTTTCTTTGTGCGCGACTCCGCCCCCGTCTGCTGCTGCGGCTAACCTCGACCGCCTCCCGAGGCGGGAGGGATTTTTCTGTCTTCCCATGTCAAAGACGACTATTGCCTTCACTTTCGACAAGACCTCGTGTTCGCCCAATGCCATTCGATTGATTCCAAAGAATCAGCCGAGTGGTTCCTGAGAAGACGAAGCCAGCAAGAAAAAGCCGGACCGAAGAGGCCCGGTTTTGTGAGCGTTGGTTTGCTCCGCGGCTACGGGGTGAGCTGGAACACCGTTCCGGCGCCCTGGGCACCGCCCTCATTAGTCGTGCCGTAGAAGTTGCTCTTGGCGTCCAGTACCAAATCTCCGTTGGGGCCGCCCCCGTCCATGCCACCGGTGAAACTATACAGTACGGTCTCCTTACGTCTGCTATTCACCTTGAAGACCGTTCCCGCGTTGGAAGGGCCGCCCCGGAGGGTGGTGTCGTAGAGATTACCCTTCGCGTCCAAGATCGAACTTCCGCTGGGGACACGCCCATCCGTTGTCCCACCCTCAAAGGTGTGCGGCACAGTCATTTTGCCGGTCTGAGTCAGCTTGAACACCGTGCCGCAGCCGAACCCATCAAAACCACAGCGAAAGTCGCCACCATACGGAGCGTTGCCGTAAAGATTGCCTTGCGCGTCCATAACCAAGCCCGCTAAAGGCATTCCCCCGTCCGGAGATCCATTGAAGCTCAACAGCACAGTCTCCTTGCCACTCTTGCTGATCTTGAATACCGTTCCCACGTCGGCAGCGCCGCCGATTTGTGTCATTCCGTAGGGGTTGCCCTTCGCGTCCATGACTAGGGGAGACCAGGGGACTGCCCCATCCGTCCTTCCGCCTTTGAAGCTGTACAAAACAGTCTCCTTGCCTAAAGTGTCCACCATGAACACAGTTCCAGCGGCCGAAGCGCCGCCCGCCCCAGTAGTGCCAAACAGGTGCCCCTTGCGTCCACGATCAAAGCGCCGAAGGGGGAATACCCGTCTGTGGTCCCACCCTTGAAACGGTACCGCACAGACTCCTTCCCGGTCTTCGTCAGCCTGAACACTGTGCCGCATCCGATTGCGCAATTTCCGCTTATCAATCCGCCGACTGTGGTCGTGCCGTAGAGATTGCCCTTCGCGTCCATGAGCAAACCTGCGTACGGAAGCGACCCGTCCCTCGTCCTAATAGTGAAACTATGCAACAAGCTCTCTTTGCCAGCCTTGGTCACCTTGGACACCGTTCCGGTAGAGAAAGCACCGCCATCGTAGGTGGTGCCGTAGAGGTTGCCGTTCACATCCATGACCAGGCCGGCGGAGGGGCTTGCCCCGTCCGTTGGCGCTCCAACGAAGGTGTAAAGTAAGGTCAACTTTTGCGCGTGAGCCGACGGAGGTGCAAGCACCCCTAGCGCAAACACGGCTAAGGCTAACGCGAAAGCACACGATTTTGTTCTAATCCGTTTCGCCCGATGCCCGGGAGTGACAACGCGCCCGGCTGTTGCTGTTATCGATTCAAGTTTCATAATGCGTACTTACCTCTCGCGAATCATAATTTGCAGGATTCGCATATCGTGGGCTTGTGTCCGGGGAAGGCTCAACCGAAGCATCGGGAGTCGCCCACGCTGGCGAACGAGTTGTCAATACTGCGAGTCACCGCGTGTTGACGCTCCAAAGATAAATGTCACCCCCTAACTGCAACCCGACTTTGTAACCTAGAGGGATGGTGACGGTGAGTCAGAAAGAATTCCAACGCGTGAAACCTATCCACGCAGTGCCCCAAAACGGTAAGACTCATTGTTAACAACGGGTTAAATCTCAATGCCCCATAGCGCCAATCAATGTTTTTAATTGGTCTTTTACCTCCCTATCGAATCTAATACCAAGATGAGTGATAAACCCGTTAAACGTTATATTTTTGCTAGTGATTTCGACCAGACATTGACTTTCAACGACTCCGGCTACGTGCTCAGCGAGCTAGTGGGCATCCCGACTGCGGAGTTCGAGCGCAAAGCGCAAGGGATGGCCAAGCTCAACCTGGTGCAGCAAGGCGCCGAGCTTGCGTACTTGCTTCTGCATGATCCCCAGTTTCAGACTCGAGTCCGCAAAGAACACCTGTTCAAGGTGGGTAAAGAGATTCGACTGAAGGAAAATATCTCGCTGCTCTACCAAATTCTGGAGAGCGGAATTGAAGGTTATCATTTCGATTTTTACGTTCTCTCGGCAGCTCCGGTTGAAGTGATTCAGTCCGCCCTTGAGGGACTGGTCCCGCGCAATCACATCTACGGAACCGAATTCCGCTACAACGAGTCCGGACAGATTGAATCCATCACTCGCGCCACCGCCGGCTACGGCAAAGTGGCGGTGCTCGATCAGTTACAAAGCGACCGGCAAGTTGGGCCGGACCACATTATCTACACCGGAGATGGCAGCTCTGATCTGCACGTGATGCTGCACGTGAACGTTCGCGACGGCTTCACCATCGCAGTCTCGGAAGCCAAGCACGTTTCGCAGGTGGCGAAGAGGACCATCCTCAGCAGCAATGCCCTGGCCGTGCTGGCACCCATCCTGGAGGACGTCGTGGGCTGGGAGCGGCCTCGCATCCGTCAATTCTTCGAGTCCTACGGGATGCTCATTCAGGAGTGGGATCGAGTGCGCACCGATTGGCTCACTCTACGCTCGGACGGACGCGACTGGTCAGTGGTCGGCGCGAGCTAGAGCGGCCTATACTGGCACAGGCATCCCCGCCCGCGCAAACCAACCTCGTTTATGGTTTGTCATTTATGATTGCGACATGCTGCGTGATCCGAACCTCGTTCCGCTTTCGCGCCAGCATCAGCACGCGCTAGCGTTATGCGTGCGCCTTGACCGTGCGATTCAAGCGGGAGCGATTGATCTCGAGGCATGGCAGGCGGAGATCCGAGAACAATTTGAGAGCGAGATTGGAATCCACTTCGCGGCGGAAGAAAAAGAACTGTTTTCGGCTGCGGCGCGGTTTCCCGAGATGCAGGCGCTGGTAGAGGAACTTCTCGCTGAACACGTTGTTCTGCGGGGTTATTTCGCGGGCGCGGCCGCCAGCAGTCTCGACCGGCCGACCTTGGAAGACTTCGGGCAGAAACTGGCTCGTCATATCCGCAAAGAAGAGCGCCAGCTCTTCGAGGGATTGCAGAGACTCATGAGCCCGCAAGAGCTCGACGGGTTGGGGGCGGCACTGGACCAAGCGCTGAAGAATGTATCGAAGGCCTGCAGCATTTCGGATGAAGCCACGCGGTTGCGATCCCAGCAGTAGCATCAGCCGCTTCCCCCTGCGACCCTGCCATGGCCAGGAAACCAAAGAGATGGCGTGTCCTCATCCTTTCTTCACCGGGGCCTATACCAGGTCTCCTACTTGCACTTCCCCACCCTTCCACGAATCGCGGAACTGGGCTTCTACAAACTGCGCGTCGTAGTTCCGGTTTTGTAATTTCAGCGCCTGCTGCAATCCAAACAAAGAACGCGGATTCCGCGGATTGCGATCGAGGTCCGCCCGGAAGACTTTTTCCGCGCCTCCGGCATCGCCATTGATCAGAAGCACACCGCCGAGTGATTCGCGGACCGGAAAAAACCAGTCCGGCGGTTCACCATATTTCAAGGTATCCTGAATCGCAACCGCCGCCGTGAGCAGGGAGATCGCCTGGGCGTAATCCTTTCTCGCCGTGGCGAGCTTCGCTCCGAGAACATCTTCGGAAATTTTCATGATGTCTTTCGCCTTGTTATTGATCGGCGCGGAGAAGACAACATCGGGCGGCGTATTCTGTTCGGCTTCAGAGACGATTTTGTACTCTGCCTCGGCCTCATTCAGTTTGCCGGTTCCGGCCAACGCCATGCCGCGACCGAAATGCCAGAACCCGGTGGTAATTTTCATCGCCGGATCCGGTTGCTGCATGGCCAAGATCTCATTCCATTTGTGAAAGCGAATATCCACCGCCATCGGGATGGTCATGAAACCTTCGAGTGGAGGCATGTCTTTGACATGCGGAGCCACATTCGCGACCAGCAGGTCCGCGTTCTTCTTGGCCTCTGCATAGTTGCCATTCATGCTGGCACACATGGCGATGAAGTGCAGGTTGTGGCTGTAGTACATCATGGGATAAATGCCTTGCACACCGGTCGCTTGAATGTACGCCCGATCCACCGCGGCGGCTTCTTCGTTAGTCTTCACCGCTGCTTCGTAATCTCCGGTGCGGATGTAGACGTGAGACGGCATGTGCACGATGTGTCCTGCATTGGGAGCCAACGACGCTAACTTGTTGGCGTACGCCAGCGCGCGCTCCGGATTCGAGGAAGCTTCGGTAGCGTGGATGTAATAGTGGATCGCACCCAGCTGGTTGGGATCGCGGCGGATCACTGATTCCAAAGTTGCGACAACCTCTTCCGTTCCCGCCTCGGGCGTGCCGTCCACATGCCACAAGCCCCAGGGATGCAGGTTCATTCCCGACTCGGCAAACAGCGTGGCCGCATCCAGATCGTCGGGATACTTCTTCACCACTTCGCGCATGACGTCGTGATAATCCTCGGCCGCCTTTTTCAGGTCCGCCTCGGGGTCTGCCGGAAAACGCTTGGCCATGGCTTGAATGTAAGCCTGCTCGCTGGGCGAGGCATGGTCTGAGAGATCGACTGCTTTCTGGATGGCCTGGTGGGCCTGCTTGAAGCGCTCTTCGCTGGCCGGATCGTTATAGTTTGGTCCCACGGCTTCCGCGATACCCCAGTAAGCGATCGCGAGTTTCGAATCCAGTTCAGCCGCGCGCTGGAACGAGCGGGCCGCCTCATCGTGGTTGAAGTCGTAAATCAATCGCAATCCCTGATCGAAAAACTCCTGAGCTTCAGGATTGCTCGTGGAAACCGGATGATGAGCGTTTCCCACTCCCCTCGTAAGGGTTACAGGCTTGGACTGAGTATGAGCGGAATTGTCTTGAGCAATCGACGGTACGCACAACAACAGGCCGAACAAAGCGGATACGCGAAGTCGCATACGGATCCTCCTTTGAATTAGGGGAACAGGAATTGTCGTTGCGTAAGTGCCCCAAGTGGGGCCAGCTTAATCGAAAGCAGCGGAATACGCAATGGAACCGGCGGGTCAGGTCGGGTCAGGTGATGTCGCGGCCGCCCTCTACCGAGTTTCTCCGCGCGCTCTGTGGGTGTTCTCAGCGGTCTCTGCGATCCAAGATTTTCCGTCTGCGGAAATCTTCAAACCTGGAAACGCAGAGGTCGCTGAGAACACCCGCAGAGTGCGCGGAGATGTGCGCCGAGCCTTGAATCCAGAATCCCGTTGATCTCATCTAGCAGCTATGGCTCAGCAAGGTAGTATTTTTCCATTGGCCGATTACTCAGAAGCCGTTGCCCAAACTTCCGTCGCAGCCCGGCTTCACGACGCAGATTTGCTTGACGCTTATTCGCAAGCCGTGGTCGGCGCCGCGGAAGCGATCAGTCCCTCGGTGGTGAAGATCGATGTCGCGCAGGCGGCCCGGACCCGTTCCGGCGAACCGCGTGAGCGTCAGGGCGGCGGTTCGGGATTTGTATTCACCCCTGATGGCCTCGTGTTGACCAACAGCCATGTGGTACACGGCTCGACGCGAATTGATGTCTCGCTCTCCGACGGGCAGCGCTTCCCTGCCCACATTATCGGCGACGATCCAGCCACCGATCTGGCTGTGATTCGCATCGGTTTGCCCAACAATGACGCTCCTCATCTCGTCGCCGCGCCTCTCGGAGACTCGCAGCGACTTCGCGTAGGCCAATTGGCCATTGCCATCGGCAATCCTTATGGATTTCAGTACACGGTCACCGCCGGCGTCATCAGTGCTTTGGGACGTTCTTTGCGCTCCTACTCCGGGCGGCTGATCGAAGATGTAATTCAGACCGACGCTTCGCTCAACCCGGGCAATTCCGGTGGTCCGCTCGTAAGCTCCGACGGGCGCGTGGTGGGCGTGAACACGGCGACGATCATGGGCGCGCAAGGACTCTGTTTCGCCATCGGAATCAATACCGCGAAGTTCGTCGCCGGACGACTGCTGCGCGAGGGCAGAATCCGCCGCAGTTACATCGGCGTCGAGGCTCAGACCGTGCCGTTGCTTCGCCGCGTGGTGCGCTTCTACGATCTCCCCAGCGAGAGTGGCGTGATTGTCGCCTCCGTGGAGAATGCAAGCCCGGCGCAGAAATCTGGATTACGGGAAGGCGACGTAATCGTCGCTATGGATGGCAAACCTATCGCGGGCGTGGACGACCTGCATCGTCTGTTGACCGATGCCACGGTGGGAGCATGCAGTGTGCTCACCGTCTTGAGGCACACGGAGAAGTTGGAGTTGAAAGTGGTGCCCGAAGAAGCTCGCGAACGATAACGTAGGCAGCGTGGCCGCCTTGCTCATGCGTGCGAGCCGAACTGTGTCCCACATTTAAGGACGCGGCCACGACGACGCCGGAGGAGCGACGCGTCTCCTCAGCCGAAGCAGAGCGTTATCGGCTCCCTGTCGTTTTGAGGAAGATGGGATCAATGTTGGCGAAAGGACGCCCGAAGGGCACGCCGTTTCCCGGGGACACTCCGTAGAAGGTCGTCCCCACAGCTTTCAATTGCTCATAGTCCCCGAAGACACGCTGACGTTGAATCCATCGTCCTTCGAGGGCGAGAGAAACTTCTCCAGTTGATGGGTGGTGAACGTAACGCCGCGGTCGTCGCTGATCGCCAGTTTTGCGGCGTAGGTCGGAAATCCGGTCTTCTGGTCGACTCCGTTGTAGACGACGTAGAGGATCCCGATAGTTCCCTTGCTGTTCTTCGCAATGGCCATCGAAGGGAGCGCCGCTTGCACCTGGCCCGTAACAAAGTGCGGCTTGCCACAGTGGTGGGGCGCTGTTGAAACAGAGTGTGACCGCGCCGGTGTTGGGATCGACCGCAAGACGCTGGCCCAGATTGATCTCTCCCTGCGAAAATCCCGCCAGATTATCGATCGTGAAATCAGGCGGATTGCTTCCCGCAAGCAACAGCGATGCGCATGTCTGGCGCGCCGTCAAAGTTGTCGTACGCAACGTAAACATCGTCCTGCGACTTCGTGGTTGGATCGTGGTTTACCAGCAACCAAGGCTGATCGGTACCGCCTTCTCCAACCTGGTCGGTGGGTTGCGCCACGCCATTCTCGACGAACCATTTCCAGGCTGCCGCCGAAGTGGGATCGGTCGTGGCCCCGCTGTAGGCGTCGATGCCCAAGCGATCTGTATCAAGAAAAGTGGCTGACAAACGATTGTTGCGGCCACAGTCAGGAGTTTGGTCACATGGGCACCCGGACTCTGACAAGCCCGTTGGGTTGGGAATAGTAGAGTCGAGCGAGCAAATGTTTCCGCCGTTCGTGGAGTGCCAGATGGGCGCGTCTGCTCCCCAACCGGCAGTAAAAGCGAAAATATCGATCTCTTTGGGATTGGCTGGGTTTATGGCGATGCTAGGTTCGCTGTTGCTCGCCCGGTTGATGCCCGAGCCACCACGCATGTCGACCCACATGGGGCTCTTTGGTGTCATTGCCACCACCTTCCCTGCTGTGTTAGCTTCAACAAACAGCAGAGGTTAGCTTGCAAGCAACAGTTCCCGCCGGGCTGGACCGCAAAGAAGCGGAAGTTTATTTGCGGCTGGACCCAAAGCGGCTCCCAAAACACATCGCCATTATTATGGACGGCAACGGCCGTTGGGCACGGCGGCGCCATCTGCCGCGCATCGCCGGACACCGCGCCGGGGTCTCGTCCGTGCGCTCGACGGTTGAAACCGCGGCCAACATCGGCATTCCCGCGCTTACGCTGTACGCGTTTTCCGAGGAAAATTGGAAGAAACGTCCTCCCGGCGAAGTCGATTTCCTGATGGGTTTGCTCTGCCGGTATTTGAAGGCAGAAGTACCCACGCTGAACAAGAACAATATTCGCCTGGAATACATTGGCCGCCAGCACGAACTGCCGCCCTCGGTACAGGAGAAAATGGAGTGGGCGCGCGAAGCCACAGAGCACAACACCGGCATGGTGTTGACTCTCGCGCTCAACTACAGTGCGCGCACCGAACTGGTGGATGCGTTCCGCTCGATTGTGGACGCTGCCGCGCGCAATGGCGGCCTGGATCATCTGGAAATCGATGAGGACGCCGTGTCCCGTCATCTCTATACTCGGCACTTACCCGATCCCGATCTGGTGGTTCGCACCAGCGGCGAGATGCGGCTGAGCAACTTTCTGCTGTGGCAACTAGCTTACGCGGAAATCTATGTGACTCCTACGCTGTGGCCTGAATTCCGCGGCGTGCACTTGCTCGAGGGCATCGCGGAATACCAGAAACGAGAGCGCCGGTATGGCGGTCTGGCCAGCGATGCCTCTCGGGTTCATATCCCTGAACATCCTCGGACGAAAGCGCACCCTCCCGAGGCCCATAGCACCAAGACGGGCAGGAGCTAAGGCTCTTGCATCTGCTCAAGAGAATCCTCACCGCAGTAGTTTTGATTCCCATTGTCCTGCTCCTGGTTCTGCGCGCCCCTGTGCCTGTGCTCGCGTTGGTTGCGGCTTTGGTCGCGTTGCTCACGGTGCAGGAACTACTCAACCTTGCCGAGGCGTCCGGCATCCGGCCTTTGCGCTGGCCAACCTACATTTTTGTCGGCCTATTCTTCCTGCTTCTAACCATCAATCCAGGAAGCGGTCAGCCCCTGCTCTCGACCGCGATCTTCGTTTATAGCGCGGGATTCGCAGCGGCCATGGCTCCATTTGTTTTTCTCACGATTGCCATGCGGCGAGTTAACCTCAGCAGTTCGTTTCCGGCGGCGATGGTTTCGGCTTTCGCCTTCGCCTACATCGCTTTGCCTCTCGGATTTCTGGTGCAATTGCGCGAACAGTGGTCGGGAGCGTTCTTAGTTCTGTATTTGCTGTTGCTGGTGTGGGCAGGAGACATTTTTGCCTACTTCGTGGGACGTTCCCTCGGCCGTCATCTGATGTCGCCGCGCATCAGCCCCAAGAAAACCTGGGAGGGAGCGCTGGCATCCCTGCTGGCCAGTCTCGTGGTGGGAATGTTGCTGTACAACTATGCCCTGCCGATCAGCACGGCACTGCTGAATGCGCACCTCATCGAACGGCGCGATGGATTCTTTGCACTGCAGAAACCGCCGTTAGCACCCACGCTGCTACTCTCGGCGGCCATCAACATCGCGGCGCAGCTGGGCGATCTGGTGGAGTCGCTGATCAAACGGGGAGCCGGAGTCAAGGATTCGGGGACGATTCTCCCCGGCCACGGAGGCATGCTGGACCGCATCGATGCCCTGCTCTTCGCCGCTCCGGTGCTATGGTACTATGCGGCGTGGCGGGTCATGCAGTAAGCAAAGGCTTTAACCATAGAGGACACGAAGGCACACAAAGGAACCGAAACGAACTGAGACAAGAGTCGCCATCTAGTGTTTTCCTTCGTGTCCTTTGTGGTTCTCGAATTTCGTATCATGAAACGTATTTCCATCCTGGGCTCGACCGGTTCCATAGGCCGCAGCACGTTGAGCGTCGTTGAAGCCTATCCCGAACGCTTCGAAGTTATTGCTCTGGCTGCAGGCCGGAATATCGATGCCGCCTTCGAACAGGCTCGGCGATGGAAGCCACAGTTGCTCTCGGTTGCGGATGAACCAGATACCGAAACCCTTCGCACTCGGCTAAGAAAAGCTGGCGTAGCTGGAGTCTCAATTGTTTGCGGCTCGGATGGAAGCGTACAAGTTGCCACTCATCCCGAAGCCGACTTCGTAGTCAGCGCCATTGTCGGCGTGGCTGGACTAGAAGCCACTTACGAAGCCGTACGCGCGGGCAAGACGGTCGGGCTTGCCAACAAGGAGTGTCTGGTCGCCGCCGGAGAACTGATTACCGCCGAAGCCCGCCGTCAAGGCAAACCTCTCTTGCCGATCGACAGCGAACATAATGCGGTACACCAATGCATGCGGGGTGGACGCATGAACGAGGTTCGGCAGATCTGGTTGACCGCCTCCGGTGGACCATTTCTTCACACTGCAGCGTCAAAATTTTCCTCAATCACAGTCGAGCAGGCATTGAACCATCCCACCTGGAAGATGGGGCGTCGCATCACCATCGATTCCGCCACGCTGATGAACAAGGGCTTTGAGGTCATTGAAGCGTGCCGTTTGTTCAATTTGCCTCCCAGCCAGGTGCAGGTAATCGTCCATCCCCAATCCACGATCCACTCCATGGTCGAATTTGTGGATGGCAGCATACTTGCTCAGTTCTCGGTGACCGACATGCGGCTGCCGATCCTCTATGCTCTGACCTTTCCAGAACGTATCGAATCCGATATGCGCTTCCCGGTCATGGGCTTACGACACCTCGATTTTGAGCCACCCGACATGGGAAAATTCCCTTGCCTGGGTCTGGCCTATGAGGCAGCGGAGGCTGGGGGCGCAAAGACGGTTGCATTGAATGCCGCCGACGAGGTCGCGGTGGCCGCATTTCTCGATGGTTGTATACGTTTTACCCAGATTCCTGACATAATTAAAATGGTTCTTGCCGAAACGAAAGTCGGGAAGCTGGAATCTATACATAAGGTATTGGAAGCAGATGCGGAAGCCCGCCGGATCGCCCACGAAAAAATAGAGCAGTTAGGCTATGCCGGGGCGGCGCGAACAGCTTCCACCTATCGAAGGGAATAATCAAAAAATATATGTCGGAATTTCTTATAGCTGTGCTCGCGGTCGCGGTAGTTTTGGGATTCATGATTCTGATCCATGAATTCGGCCATTACGCGGTCGCGAAGTTGTTGGGCGTGCGAGTCGAAGTCTTCTCCATCGGATTTGGCAAGCGCCTTCTCGGTTTCCGCCGCGGCGAGACCGATTACCGTATCAGCGCCATTCCTCTTGGCGGCTACGTGAAAATGAGCGGCGAGAATCCCATGGATGAACGCACCGGCGATCCCGGCGAGTTCCTGTCGCACCCGCGCTGGCATCGCTTCCTGATCGCTATCGCTGGCCCGTCGATGAATATTCTGCTGGCCATTGGCCTACTCACTTTCGTCTACATGGTGCACTACGAATATCCAGCGGTACTGGACGAGCCCGCGGTCATCGGCTGGGTGTTGCCCGACACACCTGCGGCGAAAGCCGGAATTCAGATTGACGATCGCATCGCCCGCCTCGACGGGATTGAGAATCCCACCTGGAAGCAAGTTGACCCCAAAGAGGCCCTGAGCCCGAATCAGCCGCTCGATGTGACCATCGAGCGCGGCGGAAAGTCTTTTGACAAAACCATCGTGCCCGAAGCCTACGGCGTAAACCAGATGGGATACGCGGGATGGGTTCCCAAAGAGCCCAGCGTCACGGTTACAGAACTGGAAAAGGAGATGCCGGCGGAGAAGGCTGGAATACGAATCGGCGATGAAATCCTGAGCGTCGATGGCCAACCAATCCCTGCTATCGAGGCCATGATCGAGGCTTTGAAGCGCACCCAGGGCAAGCCAGTCGAAATTACGGTCCGTCGCGATGGCCAGGAAAAAACTTTCACCATGCAGCCGGTGCTGGCCGACGTCCCCGGCCAGCAAGAGAAACGCTATCGGGTTGGTTTTGGCAGCCTGCCAATGAAAGTAACTGCCCTGCCCTTGGCCGCTGCTTTCCGCAAGTCGATCGAGCAGAACAAGGAAGGCTCGCTCCTGATCCTGGAACTCGTACAGAAGATGATTCAACGCAAGATCTCGATCCGGACCATCGAAGGTCCGATCGGGATTGGCCGCGCCGCCGGAGAAGCAGCCACGGAAAAAGGCTGGACCCCCCTTATGGCGCTGACCGCCGCGATCAGCCTGAACCTTGGCATCTTCAACCTGCTGCCCATCCCCATCCTCGATGGCGGCGTGATCCTGCTGCTGTTCGTCGAAAGCATCATGAGACGTGACATCAGCCTGCAGATCAAAGAGCGCATCTATCAGGCCGCATTCGTGTTCCTGGTTCTATTCGCGGTGATGGTCATCTTTAACGATCTTCAGAAAACCTTACCCGGAATGATGCACAGACTGCCGTAATGCCGTAATATGGAGGACGGGCGTCTTCGCCCGGCCGGACGGGCGAAACGCCCGTCCTCCAACCTGTACGTGCTAAACTAGACCTTCCGCATGGCAAACATTCAGCGCAGAAAAACCGTTACCTGTTCGATCGATGGCGTCCGCGTAGGCAGCGATGCACCGGTAGTGGTGCAGTCGATGACTAATACGGATACAGCGGACATTTCCTCTACCGTCCAGCAAGTCGCTGCTTTGTCGCGGGCGGGCTCCGAACTGGTTCGCGTCACCGTCAACAACGAACAAGCCGCGGCGGCGGTCGCGCCTATCGTCGACCAGCTCGACAAGCAGGGGATCAGCGTCCCCATCGTTGGTGACTTCCATTACAACGGACACCAATTGCTCAAGAAGTATCCCGAATGCGCCCGAGCCCTGGCCAAGTACCGCATCAATCCCGGCAACGTGGGCATCGGGCGCAAGGACGACGCCAACTTCCGCACCATGATTGAAGTCGCCGTCGAGAATCAGAAGCCAGTCCGTATCGGCGTGAACTGGGGCTCGCTCGATCAAGCTTTGCTCACTCGCATGATGGACGAGAACTCGCGGCTGGCCGAACCGAAAGACGCCCGCGAAGTCACCATGGAAGCGATGGTCGTGAGCGCGCTGAATTCCTCCCAACTCGCCGAAAAGTGCGGCTTGCGCGCCGACCAGATCATTCTCAGCGCGAAAGTCAGCGGCGTGCAGGATTTGATCGATGTTTACCGCTCCTTGGCCGCACGTTGCAATTATCCGCTACACCTCGGTCTGACCGAAGCGGGTATGGGGGCAAAGGGTGTAGTCGCATCCAGCGCCGCCCTCGGAGTTCTGCTGCAGGAAGGCATCGGCGATACCATCCGCGTTTCTCTAACGCCCGCCCCCGGCGGCGATCGCACCGAAGAAGTCCGTGTGGCGCAGCAGATCCTGCAGTCGCTGGGCATTCGCAGCTTCACCCCGCAGGTCACGGCTTGCCCCGGATGCGGCCGCACCACCAGTACGTTCTTCCAGGAGATGGCGGAACAGATTCAGTCCTACCTTCGCGAGCAGATGCCAATGTGGAAAGATCGCTATACCGGCGTCGAAGAAATGAAGGTCGCCGTCATGGGCTGCGTGGTAAACGGCCCCGGCGAATCGAAGCACGCCAACCTCGGCATTTCCCTCCCAGGCACGTTCGAAGAGCCCAAAGCCCCGGTCTACGTGGATGGCCGGCTGTTCACCACTCTCAAGGGCGATCACATCGTCGCCGAGTTCATCAAGATTCTGGATGAGTACGTGGAGTCCCATTACGCCGCGAGAGAAGAGGTAGCCGCGCGTTAGGTCTGACCGTCTAGTTTTTCTTCTGCATCTCAGCTCACGTTGCTCTCACTTCTGGCTTGACGCCAATCCGCCGCTCGGAATATGTTTCTCGCTCTCCCAGCAGTCGGCCCCGCAGTATTCCTCTGGAAACTTGGGATTAAGCAGAGCCTATGAGATGTCTGCTGGCTATTTTCCTTTGCATCGCTCCACTGCTGATGGCCCAAACCCCCGACGCAAACAGTGCCCGCATCTTCATCACTGACAGCCAGTCGTGGTCGATCGCTGGAGGCGGCGGTACGGATCAACCGTCGCCGGAGGCGCGCGCCCCACAGACCGCCGAAATCATCGAGACCTTCGGACAACGCTGCCCACAAGTCGTGATCAACAACGTACAAACCAAGGCCAACTTCATTGTTTTGCTTGATCACGAGGGCGGTAAAGGCGCTCTTCGCCACAAGAACAAAGTGGTAGTCTTCAACCGCGTCAGCGGCGACTCCATCGTCAGCAAGTCCACGCTCTCTCTGGGAGGATCCGTTCAGGACGCATGCGAGGGCATCACAACTGACTGAGCCGCTCACGGGAAGGTAATCCGCGCTGCCGCGGCTCCGTCGCCCGCGGGGCAACCCGCTCCCACGGCCCTTCGGTTCCTGCGGCGACGTCTGCCTCTGCCTCCTCAGACAAAACGCAAATACAGGTGTCCTCGACGCCTGATGCCGCCGACGTCGAAATCGACGGCAGCTTCGTCGGCAACACGCCGTCCACTATAGGAGTATCAGCAGGACAGCACCAGATATCTGTACAGAAGTCCGGCTTCGAACCCTGGGAACGAACGAAAGATTGCAATTTCGAGCGGTCAGATAAACGTCAACACGGTTTTAGAGCCTGAGCAGAAATAACATTTCTTCGCTTCGCGAACCGGCTATTGCGCTCGGGACGACAATGTATGCGGATCCGAAAGCCACTGCATCGTTCCCGCAGTCCAGAACTTTGCCGCTACCGCTTCGACAACTCAGCCACGGCAATGCACATGTCATCGAATACGCGCGCCTCGAAGAGCGATGCCGCTCCTGCGATTTGCTGGAGGAGTGGCAGTCGTCTCCTCAACTTTCGATAGACACTCATCATAAATGGAACGGTCGGACGTTTCTGATTGCGGACGAATGCATTACACAGTTCCCGCATCACGCCTTCCACCGTGCCATCGTGGATATGGAAGTCCGTGCCGTTGAGGTCACTGATCGATTTTATCGGCCGGTATCGATCTTCTTCACAGACGAACCAGGTGTGACGGGAGGGATTCTCTACAGCCCATGCCACTGCAATTCCTAGTTCGAAAGGCATATTGAACCTGGGCGTGCATGGCGCTTTGCGATCTAGTTGTACGCGGGAAAGATCATGAATGGAGTACCGGCAACGCCGGATGAGATCGAAAATCCGTTCCAAGCGCCGCGCACCGGAAGGTATACCTAACGTGGCTCGTGGCACAACGCCCAGAACCGTCAGTCCTACAATGTACGCGAGGTAGAGCCTTTCGAACTGGGGATCGTAAGGGATGTTGAGAAATACGGCGTCTTGTTCAACGCGCTGTCTTGGCATTGTTGCGCCGTGCCGAGCGGGAGTTTACAGCTCCGGATTTGGACCTGAACGCCACGTGTCCCGAGCGTCTGCCATTTTTATGTGAATTACTCTCGCCGACAATGGCAACGAGTCGGCCCATTCTCGCCTTGGACACGCCCAGCCTCTCGGCCAACTCCGCGGGAGTCTTTATTGCGAAATCGATTTGTACCTTCTTCGCCACGGTCGTTCTCCGCTTAAATTATACGCCTGCGAGCCATTTTCCGAGATGCTCCTCGCCTTCCTGGCCCTTCCTGGACCGGCGGTTCACTCCATCAACCAACAGGCTTCGCGATACTTTTCGTAACCGCCCCGTCGGCGGTTCCCTGCGGATAGACGGGGACGCTCCTGGGGGGCGTGAAGGCTCGGACCGGGATGACGAACCATGTGTCCTCAGGCACGATGTAGACAACCAGAAAGTCCATCTCGTCCGCAGTGCACGGAATGACTTGCCCGTGCCAAATTTTTCCTGCATGTACCCTATACCTGCCCCGGTCGATGAGGACTGGAAGACTTTACCTGTACCTTCCAGAACTACTGGCTGGAGCGCACGATGAAATCGTAGCGGTTCTTCTCCCCGTAAGGCTCGCCTACGTCAAACCCCAAGCTCTCAGCCTTTAGAGTAAAAGGCCATCCCCGCCAGTTCGCCGTGTTTCTTGGCTCCCTGACGGGTACGCATCTCTTGTTTCTTCTCAAACGCTCGCCCACGAGCGGCATTGGTTTTGGCCATAAAAAAGACGCCAGATTTTGCTGGCGCTTCATCCTTCCGTAAGTTGCTGATAGTTGATTCGGGAGCACCGCCCGGATGGGCCGTGTTGACGCTCAATAAAAAGCGCGGGATCGAGACCCCACGCCTGATTAATTGTCTATACTTTTAGAATAGCAAATCCAGACGGAAAACCCGCCAAGAAATGAAAATTTATTTTCTCTTCCGAATGAATGGTTTGAAGAGGAATGCATGGTGTTAACCCCCTTGACAAGATTTTTGTCGCGAAATGGGAATGGCGGCGAAAACCCAAATTGGGAATGAAAAAAAGGCGTCTCGCGCATGGAGGCTGCCACCAGTCCTACGATGACATCGATAGCAGGGGCAATCCGTCGTTATCTTCGCCCATTGGATCGGCGATGCTCTTCAGTTCGGGATAGTGATTTAAGAGCGGTGCCGGGGCTGTCACTCTCCCTGCGGTCAGCATGTGTTTCAGTTGCAGAGCGTTAACCCCTGCTTTCGCTTCAAAATGATTGTTCGCGATCACGTATGTGACTTCAGCCTTGTGCGCAATGCATTCGATCTTTTCTTTCCATAACGCTAACTCTCCCTCGCTGTACAGATAGTTGTAGCGATCCGCACCCTTCTCAGCTTCAAACCACTGATCGTAATTCCGTCCGTGCAGTCGCACGTATCCGACCGGCGAGGTGACGTGCTCCGTTGCTCCGAGCGAGCGCCCGATCAGCGGCTGGTCGATATTGCAGAAGGCGACATTTCTTTCGGTGAAATAGCTGAGTGTCTCGGGATTGTTCCAGCTTTCGTGGCGCACTTCCACCACGCGAGGAAACTCGATGAACTGGCGCAGCAGTGATTCCAAGTATTCGCGGTTTAAGGATGTGTTCTTGTATGAAACCGGAAATTGGATGAGCAGGGCGCCCAGTTTTCCACTTGCCGCCAACGCATCCAATCCCTCGCGCGCTAGTCTCTCGTCTTCATCATTGGGCTTGATGGTCGCGGCCGACGTCGGCTCCATTACCGCAATTGGAGAATGCGTGAACGAGCGGTGCAACTTCGCGGTGAACACAAACTTCGGATTCACCGCGTCCACCTTACGCACCCAGAGCTTGGCCAATTCCGGCTTGATGTGCCCGTAGAAAGAAGTGTTGATCTCCACCACGTCAAAGCACAGCGCCAGAAATTCCAGCGCATGGCGTTTCTGGCGCTGCATCCCCGGCGGATAAAACACTCCCTCCCAGTCTTTATAACTCCAGCCGGCCGTGCCGACGCGAATCTCCCGCGAGGTTTCCATAGAGTGAAGAGTTGCAGAATTGCAGGTTAGCACATGGAAGGCGACTGTCGGCGGAGACCGAACCTACTGCAGGACTAATGTTACCCAATACACGCCATTGGGATAGCTGCTGGTGCGCGCGTAGCAGGTCCCGACTGAAAAGGTATGCAGCGCCCGCTCTTCGATCGCCTTGGTGGCCGCGTCCGGTAGAACCTCCGGCTGCGCGGTGGTGTAGCGAACGATGTAGGATCCACGAGAAGACACGGTCTTCAGGGAATCGGCCCGCGCCATGGAGCAAGCGGCGCTTTCTGCGGCATCGCTATCCATCCAGTGCAACTGAGGCAAGTTGGCCTCTCGCCGCAAGCGAGCGATGCTTCCGCTGACCAGGCCTCCAGCTTGACGTGGGGAATAGGCGGGCAGACTGTGTGCGAAATCCTGCGTGACATACAGCGAGTTTCCGGCACGGACGACGCCGAATCCAGCTACGTTGTAGCCAGGATTCAGCAGGTTCTCCCGATGCGGAGGCGAATGCATCAAGCCTTGATGCGACTGCTCCACGCTGCTCGCAACCGAAACGTTCTCTCCAGCTCTATCCAGATGCAGCGCGCAGTTTGCGGCTAGCCGTTCTGCCAGGGAGGGTTCACCGGCAAATTGATGCGAAAGCTGAATCTGCGCGGCCATCGCCGCAGCATGCGCTCGCGCGGCCTGCGTCAACCCGTCGTCCATCTGCAGTGGCGCTAATCCTTCCTGCGCCCGCGCCTGGTTCGCCAGATTGAATAGTTCGCGCTCGGCCTGGGCGTCATAAGGGGCTGAATCATTGGGGGAGGGCCGCTGCGCCGAGGCCACATTCAACACCTTCGCAGGCGGCGACTTCGGATCCTTTACCGGAGCCGCTCCGCCGATCAGAAACACCGCCAGCCAAGCTGTTGGGACCCGAAACATGTTCCGCCTTACCTACGTTCAGGACCCGGGAGGATCACGTTTGGGGGACCAACTTTACAGCTTTGTTTCTGTGACCATACGCTCTAGAATCGAGCTCGGCACCATTACAAGGGAGATACTTCGAATTGACTTTCTTCGCGTCCCTGCTTGGTCTTCTTCTCCTTCTGCAGCTAGTACTTCTGATACTGGTTCTTTTCGCATTCCAGCGAAGGTTTGGCACTTCCACGCAACTTGAAGCATTAAAGCAACTTGCAGGTCAGGCGGAGGCCTTGCAGACGTCCTTGTCCGCCCAGTTCGCCTCGGCAACAGCCGATACGGCCATGCGGCTCGAGCAGACCAAAGGGGCCATTGGCCTGCAGGTCGCCGACCGCTTGGGCGATGGCTTCTCGGCCATTCGTTCCGCCGTTGAGGAGCAGATGAAGGCGGGGCGGCAAGAACAGGCAGGCCGGCTCACCGAGGTTCGTACCGAGCTGACCACCTCGCTCGCGCTGACCACGGCCCAGCTAAGATCAGAGTTCGACAACCTGAACCAGAAGACTGCACAGAGCCTCGATTCCATCCGCGACCGCGTCGACGCTCGCTTGCTCGCGATTACCGACCAGGTCGAACAAAAACTCGAACAGAACATCAAGGAAGGTTTTGCCCAGTTCGAAAAAGTGCAGCAGCACTTGAAAGCGGCAGAGGAACAACTCCGCGAGGTCGGGGCCCTTGGGCACTCGATCAACGACTTGAATAATCTGCTCAAGCTGCCTCACCTGCGCGGCCGGTTTGGCGAAGCCAGCCTTGAACGCCTGCTCGCCGACTTCCTCCCCGCCCACATGTTCGAAATGCAGGCACAGTTGCCCGAGGGCGGCGGGCGCGCCGACGCTATGATTCAGTTCCCTGACCGCCGCTTGCCCATTGACGCGAAGTTTCCGCGTGAGGCGGTGTTGGCGCTGTTTGAAAGCAATGTTGAAGCTGAGATCGAAGAGGCCCGGGTCGCGCTGGTGCGAGTCATGAAGGCAGAAGCGAAGCGCATCAAGACCTACATCCAGCCGGAAAACGGCACCACCGACATCGCCCTCATGTATTTGCCCAGCGAGACGCTCTACATGGAAGTGATCCGTGACCGCGAGCTCGCCGACTGGCTCAACCTCCAGCACGTCTTCCCGGTTTCGCCGAACTCTTTGCTCATGACGTTGCAAACCATCGCCCTGGTGCACAAATGGTACGAAGTCGCCAGCCGTTTCGAAAAGAGCCGTCTGGAATTGTCAAAGGCACAAAAGTCCTTCGACTTCTTCCAGAGCCAATTTGAGAACGTTGGCAAGAATTTGAATAAGGCTCAGGAAGCCTTTGAAACGGCGCAAAAACATCTGAAGACATATCGCGGCCGAGTAACCGCGCTGAGCGGCCAGGAGCAGTTGGATCTGGACGCAGCCGCCGCCAACGCAACCATCAAAAAGAACGACGAACCCATGCTGCCTCTCGCCGACAAAGCCAGCGCCTAGCTCTTGCAATTGAAGATCGAGGATTGGAGCAGGTAAACGCGGGCTGAAGGTTTTTTCCTACCTCGAGGAAACAGCGCTTTTATCCCTTTGACAAGCCTGCCGCAGCGCAGCTCTTTCGGACTTTCCCGTGAACTCGTGAGGGCCGAACCAACTCTCCATCCCGCGAGAGTATACTTCAAAAGCTTGGCCCACTGGCCCTAGAACTCGCGGAGGAGCGCATGTTTGACCATCCACGTATTTTTTTCCTGGTTTCATTGTTCGTGCTGTGGATCTCGGCGCAGGCCGGTGCCTACTGGCGCAAGCGGCGGGTCCTGACAGAGGAGCAGCGTCAAGACTTCGGGGTCATCGAGGCCGCTACCCTGACGTTGCTCGGCCTCATCATCGGATTCAGTTTCTCGATGGCCACAAGCCGTTACGATCTGCGTAAGACTTACGAGGAAGCGGAGGCGAATGCGATTGGTACCGAATATGTCCGGGCGGGGCTCTTTCCCGACGCGAATGCAGCGGGGGTGCGCACCCTGCTGAGAAAGTATCTCGCTCTGCGCATTTCGTTTTACCGAACGCGCGATGAGCGCGAACTTCAGCAGATTAATGCTGATACGGCTCAAATACAAAACGAGATGTGGTCCGCGGTGCAGGATCCGGCCGTGGCGCAACCGTCACCCGTAATCGCTCTCGCCGTTGCGGGCATGAACGACGTCTTGAATTCCCAGGGATACACTCAGGCCGCATGGTGGAATCGCATTCCGGCCGCCGCCTGGGATTTGATGATAGCTATCGCCGTCTCCTGCAACCTGTTGATCGGGTACGGAACACGTAGCACCGGAGCAAAGTCCGGCCTGCTGTTTGTTCTGCCGCTGGTTGTATCTATTGCGTTCCTTCTCATAGCGGACATCGACAGCCCGCGCGGAGGCTTCATTCACATAGCCCCGCAAAATCTCGTGAGCTTGCAGCAGTCCTTGCCGAACTGATTGTGGGGCCACTCGACGTCCGCGACATGGCTTATCAGTTTAGTCCGGAAACCACATACAGCACCGAAAATGTCTGGTAGTAGGTGTAGGCAAACGCGGAGGCATCCACGTTGGTGATCACGGGCGCAATTGAGACCACTCCGCCCAAATCTGGGGGGACCAGTTCGCGAACCGGTTTCGTCTTTCCAGTGGCAATGTCCAGGCGCTGAATCTTCAGCGGCAGTTCTCCGGTGCGGTAGACGTACAACGCTTTGCTGTCAGCGGACCACTGCGCCAGCACGTAGCCAGGTTCGACGTCGGGGATATGGCGCGCCGGGCCTCCATCGAGCGGGAACAGATCCAGTTTGTAGTTCGCAGTCTCACCCGCGAGGAATTTTCCGTCGGGCGAAGGCAGAGTGGCATAGATGCCTTCAGGAGTGACAGGCACAGGTTTCCCTCCGGCAGCATCGACAACATAGGTACGCCCTGAGTGTCCGGGTTCATTTCCGTTGATCACGATTCGCTTCCCGTCGGGGAGGAAGTGAGAGCCGTTTTGCAGGCGCTCCAGTTCCGGCAAAGCGATCTCACGGGACTGACCTGGGCCAACGGAAAGGAGAGTGAGCCGCGCTGGCCCGGTTCGCGAGAATGAAATTGCCCATTTACCGTCAGGCGACAGCGTGTCGGCCGTGCCGTCACCCAAACGGATGGGCGGCGAGCCGTCAACCTTGCGAATGGCAACCGCGTTGTTCAGCCCGGCAGGTTCCGCGCCTTCTTCGAATAATACCGACTGGCCGTCGGGTGAAATATCCTTCGCAATGCTCCAGTCGTACCAGGAAAGATCTAGTACCTGTTTGTCCTTTCCGCTCCACTCCATGGCGAGCCGCTCAACGTCGATGGTGGCCAGAATACGTCCGTCGGGAGCAATGTCTTGCATGGTCAACCCGCCCGGCGTGGTGAGAACTTTGCGCTGGCGTCCGGAGAGGTTCACCGCCCACAGAGAACGATTGCTCGACCCGTTTTCCACGGCACTGAACCACACTTCCTTGCCTTGCGGAGACCACGCCAAACCGTATTCCCAACCCCAATCGGACGACAGCGTGGTTTTGTGTCCCATCAGATCGATGACGCAAACCGAACCGCCGTCGTCCCACCGCTTGGGATGATCGAGGAACGCGATCCGGTCTCCTTGGGGCGAAAAGCGGATGTTGCTGATCGAGCCGCTGGTTTGGTAGAGAACTTTGCCAATCGGATATTCCAGCTTGTCGCGTCCGTTCACATGGTGCACCACGGCAAGCTGTCCGTCCGAACTCCAGTCTGCCCACGCCACATCCTGGAGAATCTCGCGGGGCGTACCTCCAAGCATGGGCGCATCGGCCAGCATTCCGCCCTCGAAGTCGAGGCGGGAACCAGGCCTCCCGCGCATGGTGAGCGCCAGTTCGCTGCTGCGCGAGATGCCCAGAAGATAGGCAGAACTTAGACCCAGGGGACGGGCGAGCAATGAGTCAGGGATTGTGGAATAGATCTGCAGTGGGTGGCTATTCCACGAGGCTCCGTAGACTACGGTCCGCCCGTCAGGAGTAAAGCGAGCGGAGTAAACCGTCCCGCGCTCAAAGGTAACGCGCCGGAATTCGGGATTCTGAACCGTCCTGAGCCGGATTCCCAGATAGATCGCGGCGGTTACCAGCAGCAAAGCAGCGATGATGCGCAGCATCCACGTCCCAAAGTGGGTAGTCTCCAGGTGGAAAGGGAGGAGGATTTGCCTGCTGGTCGTAACGTCCGCCAAAGTGCTCAGCGCGAAGGCGAGATCGCGCGCCGACTGGAAGCGGTTCTCCGGCTCTTTTTCCAAACAATGACGCACGACTTGCTCAAATGCGGCGGGAATGTCCTGACCTTCCCGAATCATTTCCGGAGGATCCTCTTTGAGGATCAAGGTCATGGTGTCGACCTGGGTCTCTCCTGCAAAGGCGCGCTTGCCGGTAAGCATCTCGTAAAAAATCGCGCCAAAGCTAAAGATGTCAGTGCGATGATCCACCACCTTGCCGCGCAACTGCTCGGGAGACATGTACGCGATGGTCCCCAGCAAGGAGCCCGACCTGGTCTGGGTGGTCATGCTCGCAATCGAGCCCACTTCACCAGCCTCGGTGTCAAACGCCGAGTTCACCAGTTTGGCAATACCGAAATCGAGGATTTTGACGCGTCCATCTTTTGTGAGGAAGAGGTTTTCCGGCTTCAGGTCCCGATGCACGATGCGCTTTTCGTGCGCCGCGGTTAGACCTTGCGCTATCTGTCGGGCGTAGTCGATCGCCTGACGCCGCAGTATGGGACCGTTGAACAAGCGCTCGCGCAGAGTCTGCCCTTCGAGCAACTCGGAAACGATGTAAGGGGCGCCATCGTGCATGCCGATGTCATAGATCGCAACAATATTGGGATGACTGAGGGCAGCGGCAGCGCGGGCCTCCTGCTCGAAACGGCGCAGGCGATCGTGATCATGGGCAAGAGAGGGTTTGAGTATCTTGAGGGCCACATCCCGCCCCAGCCGCTGATCGCTGGCGCGATATACTTCCCCCATCCCTCCCGAACCTATCTTTTCGAGTACCCGATAGTGGCCGAGGATTTTACCAATCATGCAAAAGCTGAAGCGGCGTTTGTCGGCATGTTAGGACGGGTCAGGGCTGATGTCAACCGGTGCCTCAACGGATTCAACGGATTGGTGCTTCAAGGGATAACGGACGATTGATAACCGGGCAGGATGATCTGCTGGAGAGGCTACTTTGTTGCCAGCTTCCACACCCGCCCCACGATCCAGACTGCGAGTGCGAGGACTACGAGCGCACAAACGGTCACGAGGACCAACGGAATCGAGTTCATCAATACGGCCTCGGCGTGCTCCCTGCCCGTGTAGCGCCAGACCACGATGATCCGGGCAGCGGCCAAGTTACCGGCGACCAAGGCCAACCAGAATATCGGATTCTTCATGGCTGTCCTGCCTTTACGGAAGGCAACGGCCAAAGCTTCATCACGAGAACAAGCGCCGCACCGCCTATTATGATCCAGTTGCTCACGTTCGCCGGTCCCGTTAGTTGTCCGTGATGTCCGTGCATGAACCTCGTAGCAATTCCAAGGCCCAGGTTGATACCGAAGATGACGATCCGGGAACGCTGCAGCCACGGCTTACCTGTCGACGCCGCCGATACAAGAAGTTCTGAAACCGGTTGTAAGTGGATAGCGGCTCCGGCAGGACGGCCCCAAAGGCACCAGCCCATCCCCGCCGTATTGAGCGCCATGTATGCCCATATTCCCGCCATTACAACACGCTCGTGTGGAGTTGGATTCTTGATGAGGAACACTACTGGCAGAAGCGCCATGATGTTGAGAAAAAAGATCAGCACCAAGAAGTAAGGGCCTTTGATTTGGTGTCGGTAGTTCATTGCCACCCGCTCGGCATACTAGCGACAGTAAAACCGACCTGACGATTGGTCGAGAGCCTTGTTCACCTTACGATCGGTGCTGGCTTTTCCCGCATCTAACTTCCAAAGCGAGCGTCACCGCCCGGTCGCCTGGAAATGGCCAGGAGCAACACGACTCTGTTAGACTTTGGACTTCGAACACTTGATTACAAACAGTTAAAATCTCCCACGCAATCGGTGCGAAGGTTAGCTGCTGAAAGCCCTTCGACGCAGGCACAACTCTGGAGGGAAGTTGGTACTCTCATACTAATGGCCATCGAACCTGTGGGCATCCCCTGCAAGAGATCGGCAGTTTTCCTCTTCCTGGTCTTTTCGGTCGTCGTAGTCGGCTCTTCCCTTTCGGCGGGACAGGTCGCTGCCCGGTGGGATTTCTTTGGCGGCTATTCCTACCTTAGGTTTGAATCAACATCGATCGGTTACGCGAATTGGTCTAACTTGAACGGGTTTAACGGCGAGATTTCGTACAACTTCACCCCCACTTGGACCTTGACGGCCGACGGAAGCGGTCACTATGGGGACCAACTCAGCCTGTACACCTATATGGGCGGACCGCAGTATACCGTGCGAAGGGACAAGTCATCGATCTTCGCCCATGCTCTTTTTGGCAAAGTGCAAGACACGGTCAATATCGCGACGGCAACCAGGGATGGATTCCTGAGTGTGGGACGCGCCTTCGCGGTGGGCGGAGGTTATGACATGGACCTGACGCCGCGGTTCACCCTTCGCGTCCAGGCCGATTACCTGAATACCAACACGTTTGGGGCCACTCAAAACAACATACGCATCTCAACCGGCTTGGTTTTCCATCATGGACATATTGGCCGGCGTCCCAAGCTTTGAATTTATAATATTGCATCTTGAACCCGGAAACCATGTTTCTTAGATTTGTCCAAATTTCGACCTGTCGAAACTTCCATTTTTCCCGAAGGGGCTCGATGATGCCGAGCAAGCGAACGTCCCTGGTTTTTGTCGCAATGGGACTGGCAACGGTTGTGGGATGCGGTTCTTCTTCCCCTTCGTCATCGTCGTCTTCCCAACCATTCGAGAACCAGCACCTTGCCTTTGTCGCCCTGCCAACCACCAATGCGGTGGCAGCCTACAAGGTTGACAACAATTCCGCGGCTTTCACCAACATCCTGGGATCTCCGTATCCCGGAGGAACATCGCCGTCATCGGTTCTGGTGCATCCTTCGAACCGGTTTGTTTACGCCGCCAATCAAATCGGGAACAACGTTTCGCTGTTCACGGTCAACAGCACTTTGGGCTCGCTCCTGGAAGTGCTGCCGCGAACCCCTGCCGGACTCACTCCCGCGGCCCTCGCCATGGATAGCGGAGGCACTCTTCTCTTTGCCCTCAACCGAGTCTCCAGCAGTATTTCGGTCTATTCCATCAACTCGAGTAGCGGAGCCCTTACCCCGGTCTCCGGGTCTCCTTTCCCCACCTTTACCGATCCGTTTGCATTCGCGTTGACTCCTTCGGGGAAATTCCTCTACGTGCTCAACAGCGATGTGGCGGCAGTTTTCGCGTACACCGTCACCTCGGGAGTCTTGAAGGCAGTAGCCGGCCTCCCGGTACAGGTGGGCAACGGACCGCTCGCGATCACGGTCGATCCCGCGGAAACTTTTGTCTACGTGGCAAATTCGGTCGATAACACAGTTTCAGTGCTATCCATCAATTCCAATACCGGGGCTTTGACCCTGTTGGGCACCTATGCCACCGCGACCACTCCGACTGCGGTCGCGGTTTTGGGCCAGTATCTGTATGTCGCCAACCTCGGATCCAGCAACATATCGGTGTTCACTGTTACCCCCTTCACAGGCGTTCTCACGCCGATTACGAGTTCGCCATTCACTGCCGGCAACGCCCCCTTGTTCGAGGTGATTGATCCGAATGGAAAATTCCTGTACACCGGCAGCCAAACTGCGAAGATGCTCTCCGCGTTTTCGATTGATGCCACAACGGGGGCTGTTACGGAGACTGGCGAAACGACTACAACTGACTTTCCGCCGGTCTCCATGTCGGTCGCACAATAACTATCTTCATGATCAACTTCGGGATCATCGGTTTCGGACTCCACGCCGGGAAGCGGCTGATGCCTGGCTTCGCTCGTGCCCAGAACTGCCGGGTCGCCGCTCTTTCCCGGCGCGATCTGTCGAAGGCGCAAGAGTCGGCGCGTCAGTACGATATTCCGCTAGCTTTCGATTCGGGGGAAAAGTTGTGCCGCTCCCCTCAAGTTGACGCCGTATTTGTTGCCACACCGAACGGCTTCCACTTACAGGATGTGCTGGTTGCGAGCGCGTGTGCCAAGCCGATATTGTGCGAGAAGCCCATGGGCGTTAACGCCGACCAGTGCCGGCAAATGGTCGAGGCCGCCTGCAAAGCCAAGGTTCTGCTGGGGGTGGCGCAGGTGTTTCGCTTCGAAGAGAGCACGGCATGGTTCCGGGAACAACTAGCCGCGGGAAATATCGGCAAACCGGTTTTCGCACGGTCCGAATTTTCCTTTTCCGCCGCCCATGGGCACGCCCGCACGTGGATCAATGATCCCGCAGTCGCCGGCGGCGGCCCGGTGGCCGACGTGGGGGTGCATTGCATTGACTCCCTGCGCTTCATTTTGCAAGACGAAGTAACCCGGGTGAGCGCTCGCGAGATTGCCGGCAAAGCGGGCAACGTGGAGACCGGGGCGGCGCTGTTGCTGGAGTTCTCACGCGGCACTCTGGCCACGGTCACGGTTTCATTCCTTGCCGAGTACCGTACACCCCTCGAACTGGTTGGGGAAACCGGCGTCCTGCGCGCTGACGATGCATTGACCGTAGAGCATCCAGTCAATCTCGAGCGGCGTCGAGGCGGGACGGTCGTAGACACGAAAACCGTCTCGAACCAACAGGCCTACGCGCTTCAGGTGGACGCATTCGCCGCCGCAGTCGAAGGCAAGGCGGACTTTCCGATTCCCGGTGAAGAAGGCTGGCGCAATCAGGAAGTTCTCGACGCGGCCTACCGAAGCATGAAGAGCGGGAAAACCGAAAACGTTCGGAGCCCCGGCTAGATATTTCTAATCTGCGCTACGGGACGGGGCTAATCTTTTGATCCGCTGACCCGCTCGCCACTGTACTCGGAGGAACACCCTTGGCCTCCACAATTGCCCAATGCCACTCTTGGCCATCCTCCAGAGTCGCGACCACCTTCTCCCGATAGACGGTGGTCGCGAAAGGAGCGGTCGAGCCCTTCAGGTGGAGAAGCACCGTCACGTCAGAACGCTTCTGGGCTGGGGCGTTATCCTCGGCGACAGCGGGCAGCAGCTTCGCAGTTCCGTAGTCTTCAGCGTTCGTGTCCTCATGTCGCACAATGGTCAGACCTACCGTGATCTCTCTCAGGCTCCATGAGCTTGCGTTGTAGACCGAGACTTCAAGTGTGTCTCCGAGAATGTTCGCGGGACCGTCGAGCTTGGCGAGCTCACTCTGCGGGAGATCCTGCGCCGCATAGGGACTTGTGAGCAGCGCGGTGACATTGGCGTTGAACGAGAGGCTGCAGGTTCCATCGGGCGACGTCATGCGAAAGTTTTTCCCCACGCCGTCAAAGGAAAACATTGGTCTCACGCCGAGCCGGAAGTGTTCGACGTCATCAATCACTTGCGAAAGATTGTCGTTGTCGATGATATTCGGCGCTGCCGGTTCCTTCGGGTCTTTGTTCTGGCGCAGGGTGCGTGCCAGATCACCCAGAGATACTGGGTCGTCGGATTGCGCGGCCGCGCAAACCGGCAACATCATCCCCAGAAAAACCACAAAGACGCCGCAATAACCCTGACATCTCATGAACATTCGCGCGCGAAAACGGGCATTCTCCCCCGTACAAATTGTAGTCAGAAACAAGCATAGGAATCAGCACGGAGGGGCGAACGTTGGTCGTAGAACTTTAGAGGAAGGGCGGTTCGCGGGTGAAACAATCACGGACGTGCGGGACGAAGTAGCCTCGCAACAGGGCGCCGCACGCCCGTGACATTTACAGCAAGCCAGAGGAGCGGAAACGAGTGACTGGATCAACCATCGGCATGGGTTCCCGTTTAAAGATCCAACGAGCCACCGCAAACCCCAACGCCGCGTAGCACAGATGAACGAGTTTCATATCTCACCCCCGAGAAGATGCGCCACAGCACCTAAGGGGAGGCTCAATGTCGTCAAGGTAGCAAGGCCACACCACTAGTGCAACGCCCGAATGGGCCATAGACGTAGCACGAAGGTTTGGGAAAGTAACCAGCAAAGTAACCAAAAGGTAATGTTCGTGAGGTTGCAGCAGTTTGCAACCGGATGCAACGAACTCACACGTTCAGAACCTCGACTACTCGAGCCACCATTTCATCCAGCACCGGGCTGACAGCCGTGTGGGCAAAGATGCTGCGCCGGTATCGTCTCGGCGTGATATAGACTGCATGATTCGTCGGATAGTCTAGTAAGGTTGCGGAGATGGAGGTTGCGATGAGCTGGGCCAGCAAACTGGTGAAGCCATATCGGGTAGAAGATGGCACGAAGTTTCGGCTGAAGGATTTTGATCCCAGCGATACCGGGAAGATCCATTCCAAACGGCACGCGGAGCAACTTCTAGCCAAGGGCATCGAATCGTTGGCCGATTCGCAGGACAAGCTCTACGCCCAGAACCGCTCGGGCGTATTGCTCATCTTTCAGGGCATGGATGCGGCCGGCAAGGATGGCGCGATTAGGCATGTAATGTCGGGAGTGAATCCGCAAGGGGTTGAAGTTTATTCGTTCAAGACACCGTCAACCGAAGAACTGAGTCACGATTACCTGTGGCGTACCATGCGGCGCGCCCCGGAGCGGGGCCAGATCGGCATCTTCAACCGCTCTTACTACGAGGAAGTGCTGGTTGTGCGGGTTCATCCGGAGCTGTTGAAGAACGAAAGAATTCCTCCATCTTTGGTGACCAAAGATATTTGGCAAGAGCGTTTTCAGGACATCAACGACTTCGAGCGTTATTTCTGGCGCAATGGAATTGTGGTTCGCAAGTTTTTTCTTAATCTTTCGAAGAAGGAGCAGAGGCGCCGTTTCCTGGACCGGCTGGACCATCCGGAAAAGAACTGGAAATTCTCCGCTTCCGATGTGCGCGAACGCCGGTACTGGGACGACTACATGAAGGCATACGAGGACATGGTCGTCCATACGGCACGCCCGCACGCGCCCTGGTACGTGGTACCGGGGGACAATAAGTGGTTCACCCGCCTGGTCGTGGCGGCGGCGATCGTTGAAACGCTGGAGGATCTAAAGGTCGCTTACCCCAAAGTGGATCCTGCTACGCGCAAGCAGTTGCAGGCCGCGCGCGCGATGCTCGAGGGAAAGAAGAAAGAGTAATGGCGCGAGTCAACCTCAACTTCCACCTGCGGGATAAGCGTCGACTTGAGTGATCGGCCTTTGACACTCAACCGCGATAGCGAAGACGTCCTCCCCTGTCTTCGGGTCGACCCTCACGACTCTCCCCTCACCCATATACTGAATCCGCCGGCCACGCTCGTTGTGGGTCACGGTCACAGTGAAGCTGACGGGGATATGTCGTGGAATCAGCGAAGAGGCCTCCAAGAGCAGGCCGCAGATACTGATGTTCCTGCTTTCGGCTTCGAACTCAACCATCAAGTCCGCAGAGTAAGCCCTGAGGTGAACCGGGTATTGCAGGCTGACGCGGGATACTTGCGCTCTTGCGAAGACGCCGATGGTGCAACGTGATTAATTCCTTTCATGGCGTGCGGTTACTTTCGAGATCGGCCCCGATGCTAAATTCGATTCGCCCGGATCAAAAGAGCACGAAAGGACGCTGCCCGAGAGGCCAAGTCTTGAGGTCGGACCGGCCAGTCTTTTCTCAAGCAATTCGAAGTAACCGGTACGTTGTTATGGATCAATACGGGTTGTCCAATCGCTAAGTCGTGGCAGTGAATTTAGGCAAGTTCTGTTACCCGCCCTCGGCCGTTTGCTGGCATGTCCTTCCGCGACCTATTCAACTCTCCGATCGAAGTTCAGACTACCTTTTTCGCCCCGATGCGTAGATCGGGGAGAGGCAACAGGGTCATCTATGATGAGACAGCTTGCTGCTGGCTGCAATGCGCTTGTTGTGCTTCTGGCTATTGCGACGATGTTGGGCTGCCAAGGTCTTAGCAGCTCGAACAAGGCGGCCACTACAGCTACTCCGCCGCCTAACAACACCAAGCCGGGTCTGCTCGCAATCTCACCAACCAGTATTAGTTTCGGCAGCGTAAAAGTTGGGAATAACCAAAACCAGCCCGCGACCATGACCAACTCTGGCGGCTCGACCCTCACCGTGACCAAGGTGACGCCCAGCGGTGCGGGCTTTAGCGTGAGCGGATTGAGTTTGCCGGTAACTCTGGCATCGGGTCAAAGCCAGGGCTTCACGGTCGTCTTTGCTCCACAGGTTATGGGCACAGTCAACGGAAACCTGGCCATCGCCAACACCGGCTCAACTCCAACCGTGAATGTCGCACTCTTGGGAGGCTCACAGACCCAGGGTGCTCTTACGCCGAGCCCTTCCAGCCTTAACTTTGGAAATGTGCAGGTAGGTTACAAGCAAACCCTTTCCGAGACTCTGACCAACACTGGGGGATCCAGCGCCACGGTGACGCAGGTGAATGCTACGGGGACCGGTTTCAGCGTGAGCGGGTTGACCTTGCCGCTAACTCTGCCGGCCGGTCAGAGCCAGCCCTTCAGCGTTACGTTTACACCGCAGTCTGCGGGCACTGCCAGCGGAAACCTGGCCATCGTCAACACCGGCTCAGTCGCTACGGTAAACATCGCGCTCTCAGGAGGCGCACAGACCGCGGGTGTTATTACTCCAAGTCCATCGAGCCTTAACTTCGGAAGCGTTCAGGTTGGCAACAATCAAGCCCTCCCCATGACGTTGACCAACTCTGGCGGAACGACCGTGACCGTAACTCAGGTAAACCCCACGGGCACTAGTTTCAGCGTGAGCGGGTTGAGCTTGCCGTTGATGCTGACGGCCGGCCAGAGCCAGTCCTTCACGGTTACTTTTGCGCCGACATCCGCGGGCAGCAGCAGCGGGAATCTGGCGATCATCAGCGACGCTTCAAATTCCACCGTAAACCTTGCGCTATCCGGAAACGGCTTGGCGGCCGGCGCACTCACCCCGAGTCCATCGAGCCTCAGCTTTGGAAACGTTCAGGTCGATAGCCACTTGCAACTCCAGGAAACCCTGACCAACTCCGGCGGAGTGAACGTTAATATCTCACAGGCCACTGTCTCCGGGACCGGATTCATCATCACTGGGTTGAAGCCGCCGGTGGTGATTACGCCTGGACAGAATTACACCTTCGCCGTGACCTTCGCGCCGCCCTCCAGCGGAAATTTCACAGGAAGTGTTGCGATTGTCTCGAACGCGTCAAACCCGAATCTGTCCATACCGCTCACCGGTACAGGCACGCCTGTGCCCCAGGGACAATTGTCCGTGTCGCCTACAACCTTGGCCTTCGGCAATGTGATCGTGGGAACGAATGGCCAACTAAACGGGACGCTCAGCGCAACTGGTCAGACTGTGATTGTGTCTTCCGATAACGTCGCCGGCTCAGCTTTTGCTGTAACCGGATTGTCATTCCCGGTTACGATTCCGGCCGGACAAAACGTGCAGTTCACCGTGACGTTTACACCGTCCGGACTTGGCGCGGCATCGGGCAGCGTATCATTTGCCAGCAATGCCTCGAATTCTCCGACCGTCGAAAACTTCACTGGCACTGGAGCCCCTGCCCCGCAGCACAGCGTGAATCTCTCCTGGACCGCGAGCACGTCGCAGAACATCATTGGCTACAACATCTATCGTGGCGTGAAGTCGGGTGGACCTTATTCAAAAATCAATTCGGTCCTGGACGCAAGCACGCTTTACACTGACACGACTGTCGCCGATGGAACGACCTACTACTACGTAACGACTTCGGTCGATTCGAGCAACCTAGAGAGCGGCTACTCTAATCAGACCACGGCTGTGATTCCGCCGCCGTAGTTCTCCGCTCGGTAGAAATTCCGGTACACTGAAAGTGGAGCGCTGGCAACGCCTCCGGTCCACAGTTTCGCGGAGGGTGCCGGCTTCGGACGTCCCCTTCTGGGCTTTGCCCCTTGCAGAACTTAATCTATTTCTTTAGTCTTACGCGGATTTCCATAAGAAAATACATATGTTCAAGGATGTTCATGGGCGGTCGGTTTCCACCTCGAATCTTTCCAGGATGTACTGCCGACACCTTTTCTTGGCCGATAAGTCTCAACAAAACTGGCGCCATGCCACTCTCCCGCGCCACGTCTTGATCTCTCCTTGCTCCAGCCGTGATCGCGATGCTGCTTGCATCAATTCCTCGCGCGCAGGCATCTGACGTCGACCTCGGCAAGCCGGCTTCGTGCAATCGACATCTGATCTTTACACCCGCCACTCTGGGTTTGGGGACAGTCGCTGTCCGCCACAAAAAGTTCGGGATGGTTACGATCACTAACGCGGGCGATTCCGAACTCACGCTGTTGCAGGTGTTGCAGGTCACCACCCGAGGAACAGGATTCGCGGTTATCGGGCTCGATTTTACCTTGACCCTGGCGTGCGGAGAGAGCCTCACCTTCAGCGCCATCTTTGCACCACAATCCATCGGCGCCAGGAACGGAAGCATTTCGTTCGTTTCGCAGTTTCAGACATTTCGGAATCCCGCGCCAGATCCCGATGTTGGGTTTGACGGGGACGGGCGCCGATGACGACCAGCTCACAGTTGATCCGCCATGAATTTTGGTACGGTGCAGGTAAGAACGAGCGCGAGTCAAAGTGGAACCCTTTTCGCTGGTAGCTCACAGGTGACGATTTCTTCTGCTACGCGCAGCAATCCGGAGTTTGTCCGGAGTGAACTCTCATTCCCGTTGACGATTCCACCTGGAGGTAGCCAAGGATTCTTAGTCACGTTACCCTCAAGCGACAGGTCCACTCCACCGGAACCCTATCCTTCATGGATGTCTCCGGGACCGATCCTCTCGCAACCGAATCTGTTAGCGGCGTCGGTAGGGTCTCGCAGGGTCACAGCGTCAATCTTTCCTGGAACGCCAGCAGCTCCCAGAAGGTCATTGGCCATAACGTCTTCCGTGGCCTTCAGTCGGGAGGGCCCCAACAACAAGATCAATTCCGTACTAGACCCAAACCTGGCCTATAGGGACACGTCCGTCGCCGATCGAACCACTTACTATTACCTGACCACTTCCGTCAATTCCGACGACGAGGAATACGAGGAAAGCGTCTACTCCAACGAGGCTCAGGCCACAATTCCGTGATGCTTGCTGATTTGATCTGAGATGATCGCTCTCGCGAGATCTCCGGCGAAGGACTGCCCGAACTCGATTTAGTGAAATCTAGGGCGGCGGGATGACGGCTCGAACCTCGTTCGAGGACGTACTCTCGGTTCCTTTCGCATTCACCGCTCTGGTCACGTAAAAGTACGTCTATCCCGGCTGAACGGTATTGTCGACGAAACTGGTTCCGGAGACCGCAGCGGAATTCACCTTGACCACGCCCGATGCGCCCCGACGGTACACGTTATAGCCAACGACTGCAGATGCCCTCGGCTTCTAGGACAGATGGACGCTATGTTGCGGGTCGGGTGACGCCATTGCACTGCGCTGTTGCTCGTCCGCGGACGCCAATCAATTGCTTAGGAAGTGCTTGCCCTTAGCCAGTATCCGCGATATGCCGGTGTGGCGGTGAGTGCCAAGCTGAAAGCCCACCCACGCAATCGCCAGCGCGGCACTCCCAAACCGATTCTCGACGCGATCATGAATCTCTCAACCAATCCCCCCTCAACCAAGCCCCGCTAGTTGTGCCAGCACAGCAGTACCTCTACCGAGTCTGTCGCACTGACTCCCGAACTGACGGCTGAAAGAACCGGTGACAACCTTTGTGCAAGAGTTTGCACACACTCTTTCGACCATCGATAAGCTTCAATCGCGCAAATTCCTGAATCCGCGATAGTAAGCACTAATTAAGAATCAACCCCCGTAGGCTGCAGAATTGCGATGGAACCGATAGCAGGCCAATCGAGAGCCCATGAGATACCCGCAATTCCAGGACCTCCGTTTCTTATCAGCAGCGATTTGGCAGAGTGCAAAAAGCCTGACTTTGGTGGCTCTTTTGAGCGGCGCGGGCCTTGCCCAAGCGGTTTCTGTTGCGACACTTGATGATGGCCCACCTGGCTCCTTTTCTGAAAACTCGGCTCCATCCAGCCCAGCTGCACCCAATGCAGGTTCGTTTGCCCCCGGCGCAGTGACAGCTTCGCCGACGAGTGCCAGTGTGCTGCCCGAGGCACCCAGCCCGCATAGATTTTGGGATCACGAAAATCGGGCTCTATTCACGACCGTCGCCGCTCTGAGCGCCGCTGACTTCGCGCTGACCCGGTCCATCCTGCAAAATGGCGGAAAGGAATTGAATCCTGTGACCCGCCTTTTCAGCGGCAGCACGGCGGGCTTGGCGGCCAATTTCGCCGGCGAAACAGCGGGAATCATCGGGCTCAGCTACATCTTCCACAAAACCGGGCATCATCAGTTGGAGCGACTTACCCCTATGCTCAACATTGGGGCGTCGGTGTTTGCAGTGATATATGACCTAAACCACCGTTAGGCTCCTCCCTGTCAAAGCGAGAAACTCAACAACAACATTCTTTCAGCCTTGGTATTCCATCGTTATCCGTGGTAAGATTCCCCCCGCTTTGCGGCAGTGCGGCATGGGGCGCGCTCCTTAACGAAGATCCCGAGGAGACGCTCGTATGACCCGAAAGTACTTCCTTCTGGCAGTTCTTCTGTGTGTTTCGGCTAGCATCGTAGCTCGAGCTGTGACCAATGATGAGCTCATTCCCGCCGGAACGCTTCTGCAGTGCACCCTGGATGAACCCAACTTCTCGTCCAAAACCGCGCAGGTCGGCGATCCTGTGCTTTGTTATCTGGGACACATCTCGGCCTTCGGGCGTTCGATATTTCCCCGAGGCGCGGAACTTAGCGGCCACCTCCAGGACTATCAAAACCCCGGACACTTTGTGGGCAAGGGTTGGATTGAGATCGATTTTGATCGCATCATCCTTCCCGGCGCTCAGGTCTACCCACTATCTGCGAAAGTTATTTCAGCACCCCATCTGAAAGTCGACGCCGAGGGCAAGGTTCACAGTAAGGGTCATCCGAAAAGGGACGCCACGCTCTGGGCGGTGCCCGTCTTCTGGCCGGTCAAGATCCTCACTCTGCCTAATCGTGGGCCCTACCCCTCCTTCAAAGGTGAAGCCCGGCTAACCTTGCGTCTGCTGGAAGATATCGAAGTTCCTTTGTCGCCATCAAACGCGAGGGCTTCGGTCCCCATGCCCCCGTGGGTCTCCCCCAGCCGCTACGACGCATCTTCGTCCGTAATCTACTCGCCGGCGTCGTTAGCTCCGCGAGGTCAAACCGCAACCCTGCAGCCCGCTAGTTTCGTGCAGCATGCAGTCGAGGCTCAGCCGGTGGAGCACCACGAACTGCAGTCCCCCGAACGCCCGTCCACTGTGATTGTTCTCAAGGGTGGCGCCGCCTGGCTGGCCCAGGACTACTGGGTCGAAGCCGGACAACTCCATTGCTTGAGTTCAGACGGAGAGCAGAAGTTAGTCGCGCTCGAGTCAATGGATCTATACCAAACCGTTCGTGTGAACCGGGAACGACACGTAGAGTTCGTCCTGCGCTCGAAAGATCTTAAAGATCCCATCGAGCAGTGAGTAGTTGCTCCAAAGAGTTACTTTGCGAAAATCGGGAGTCTGCGCCCAAGGCAGCGCAACCGGTCTCGTGACGCGGACTCCTGGCCTTTGCTGCAAATGATCTCCCCGATTTCGGACGCGAAATCCCACAAATGGACGCTCGAAATCTAAGACTTGGTTTCTAGCGTCGCAATGTAGTTGAAGAACAAGCGGTTATTTTCCGGCTGAATGGCAAAATTAATGCTTGCCCTTCCGAAGCGTCACTCCGCTTCGAAGGGGCCACTCTATGCACCGAACCGAGCGTATCCGCCAGTCTGCATCCGGCCAGCTCACCTGGGATGAAATTCAAAAGCTTCAAAATGAGGGTTGGAGGCTGATTGCGCTCGAGTGGGAACGGGACCTGCCTACGGGAGAGAGTAGAGCAGGCGAGGAGCACGACCAGGAAGACCCGCCCTTTGGCTTGCGCATCGCCCCCGACTGTTTAACCCTGGTCGAAGACCGCAGTGAAAATGAGGCTCTCCAGGCAATGATGGAGCTGATCATCCAGGATGGTCCATATTCTTCGATCGCAGAGGAACTGAATCGGCGAGGATACCGAACCCGCGAAGGGTCGAAGTGGACTCCGGTATCGGTATTCGAAATGTTGCCTAGGCTGATAGACGCGGGGCCCCGAATTCTCTCCAGCGAAGACTGGCATCGCCGCAAACAGGTAGACAACCGCAGGATCAATCCTCCAATCGTTTGACACCGCCAATCCGAAACAAAAGCCTGCCTCGCGCACAACCCGGGGTTGCGTCGAGGCGTCTACCCTTCGCCGTCTGACAATGGGGATAGCTCACCCAACGGCTCGGGAAGAGTATGCTTGAAGTATCCTCTGGCTTGATTCGGCAAGGCCACCAGTTTCGGACTTGCGCGGCCACTCTAGTCTAAAATGCTGGTTCAGAATCCAGGTCACTAATGGAGGTTTCCATGCGCAAGATCGCAATTGTCATCGGAATCGTACTGGTCGTTATTGTTCTCGCCGTAGGCATATTCGTAGCCACGTTCAATCCTAACGACTACCGGGGCACACTCCAGACAAAGCTCGAACAACAGTTGGATCGAAAAGTTGCGCTCGGCAACATGGAATTGGGATTATTCCCATTACGTTTTCGGGTATACAACCTCTCGATCGCAGACGATCCGAAGTTCGGTACTCGTGCGTTCGTCCAAACCCAGGAGCTAAGCGTTTCTGTCAAGCTGCTTCCCCTGCTGAGCAAGTCCGTACAAATAGATTCGCTCGCCCTCGAGCGTCCGAGTGTCGAACTAATCAAGAATGCGCAGGGGATGTGGAACTTCGCCTCAATTGGCCAGAAAACGCCCGCACCCCCCTCGTCTTCGTCTTCGTCCAGCCAGCAATTCTCGCTCGGCGAACTGGCGATCAACGACGGATTGGTCGCAATTACTGACCTGCAGGATCGCAAGCCGCGAACCGTTTACGATCACATTAATCTCAAGCTTACTGACTTCGCACCCGACTCTCCGTTCAATCTCGACGCTTCGGTGCACCTGCCCGGCGCCGGAAGCCAGGAAGTTAGCTTAAAGGGCAAGGGGGGCCCTCTCTCCCACGCGAATCCCGCCACAACGCCGTTCAAGGGTACGCTCGACTTAAAAGGAGTCGAGATCGCCGGACTGCAGAAGTTCCTGCAGAGTCCGGCGCTGGTTAACACCGATGGTGTGCTTTCCGGGCACACGGATATCGCCAGTGAAAGTGGGAAACTCTCGGCCAAGGGGCAAATGGATTTAGAAAAGCCTCGATTGCACGGCATCGATGTGGGATATCCGATCAACATGGACTACGATGTCAGCGACGACCTCCCGAACGACCTGCTCACCATCAACCAGGGTGCAATCAAGTTGGGGCCGACCCCTGTTTCCGTTAGCGGCACAATGAACTCCAAGCCCACTCCGGCACAGCTCAACCTCGACCTGAAAGCCAACAATGTATCCATCGCAGAGATCGCAAGGCTGGCCGCAGCAGCCGGGATCGCATTCGCTCCCGGCACGACCGTGAATGGACAGATCAGCGCAGACATAAAGGCTCAGGGCGCTGCGGATAAGCCGGCACTGAATGGGACTCTCGCGGGCCGGGACATCCAGGTCTCCGGCAAGGAAATCGCCAAGCCGGTCGCCGTGAAGGCGGTGAACATCGCGCTAAGTCCGACCGAAATCCACTCCGATAGCTTTAATGTCACCTCCGGTGGAACCACCGCAGCGGTTCAATTCTCGGTGAAGGACTACACCTCCAATTCTCCCCAGGTGGACGCCACCTTGCGCGCTCCACAGGCGGCGTTGCCCGATCTGCTCGCCATGGCGAAAGCTTACGGCGTGACCTCACTGGACAAAATTAGCGGCGCGGGAAATCTCGCCGTCGATATGCATGCTGCCGGTCCGGTGCAATCCATGAGCTCCGACCAGCTCGTAAAAGCGCTGAACGGCACCATCAATGTCAATTTCAATAACGTGCGCTACGCAGGCGTGGACATCTCGCACCAACTGCTGTCCATGATCGGTTCTGGCCAGGGCGGAAAGGATCAGGGCTACACCAACATCCAGAAAATGACCGGCACCATTCTGGTGAAGAACGGGATCGCCCAGACCAATAATCTGCAAGCGACACTCGATATCGGCAATGTAGGTGCGACCGGCACCGCGAACCTGGCTACCCAGATTCTGAATATGCAGTTGACCGCCGTGCTCAGCAAAGCCTTCACCCAGCAGTTAGGTGGCGCGGCAGGTGGCAACTACATGAGCGCTGCACTGGCAAATAGTCAGGGAGAGCTTGTGATACCGGCAATTGTGGGCGGTACTTTCCAGAATCCAAAGATTATGCCCGACGTCCAGAAAATGGCTCAGATGAAACTGAAGGGGTTAATGCCGACCGCAGACAATCCCCTGGGCGCCGCTTCCTCTATCTTAGGAGGAGTTACAGGACAGAAAGGCCAGCAGCCAGGACAGCAACAAAATCAGGTGGATCAGATCATGGGCCTTTTTGGCAACAAGAAGAAGTAATGTTTCGCAACTGGTTTGTGGGAGGATACCGATGGTTCCACGACGGTCTGCCGTCAGTTCTGCGGCAGGCCTCCTGACCGTCTTCGTACATGCAACTTGATCGTCCCGATCGTTTGTCCATCGACCTGGGCGCGGCAAACGATTTCGTCGACCTTGCCTTCAACTGTTTTTGGCGAGTCCAGCGTGATCAGTACCGGTAACTGCTCTCCGGCACGGAGCGTGTAGCTCCCGTTTCCGCTCTGGGTCACCCATCCTTCGGGTGCGCTTAGCGACAAAGTCAATTCTTTAGCCGTGGCAGTGTTGTTCCGCAGGCTTAGAGGAATCTGCAAGCTTGTACCCGGCGCGATTGCGATCTCGGGAACAGGAGCCTGGGGCAGCTGCTGAAGGCCGTGGGCCCGCCTGAAAATTGCGTAGAAACCCCAGGGACCGGCAAGCCCCACGGAAAGCCCGGATGGCGGCTCCGGCACTTCTTCCACCCGTCGGACGAACGCAATCTCTCCCGGCGTGATCCCCTCGAAAACATCGCCGGTGGCGCTCCCACCGACATTCGATTTGCCGAAAGTGAGCTGTACCGGATCACCCCAATCTTTCGCCTGCTCCTGTTCGTCTTTTTTTTCCAGGCCTTCGATGTAACTGCGGTATTGCGTAAGGTGAAATTCGAACGCTTCCATTGCGATCCGCCAATACGGTATCTTGCGCGTGGGCGAAATCCCCGTAGTCGGATACTCCGGACCGGTATTCTTGAATTGATCTTGCTCCTGGGCATCGGAGAAGTAGTAAATCTTCTTGGGCTGCCAAGGCCGCAGTCCTTCGAGCAGGGTTTCATTGACGCGGACAGGAGCCGCGAGCTGAGCGGGAAAAACCGCGGGGTCGCCTGCAGTATCAAATGCTTCGGTCGCGAGTACGCCCGAAGCCTGGTGGTCGCCATGATTTTCGCCTATGAAAAACCCCGGCAACCAGGTCACAATCACTTCCGGCCGCGTGAGCCGGACCATGCGAACCACTTCTTCTAACGCCGCTCCGTTGTGCCAGTTCGCCAGCGATTGCAATACATTCTGACTGGGAGTGTCGCGGCCATCCAGAAACCACACATGGTCAACTCCAACCTTCGTCATCGCATGCCGCAGCTCCATCTCTCGCACCGCCCCCAGCGCAATCGCCCGTTCCGGCCCCATATTGTTATGACCGGCTTCGCCGTGGGTCAGATAGACTGCGGCCACGCGTTTGGGTTGATCGAGAAGCTGAGCCAGATAAGCGGACACTCCAGTCTCATCATCCGGGTGGGCCACCACTAGAAGAACGTCGGCCTTGAAACGTGCGTCCGGCTCGGTTGCTGGTGGAGATTTGGGCGTCTGGGCTGCGAGCGTTGCCGCGAAAAGTGCGAGTATGCAAAACGCGTATCGAAGTTTCACTGGTCTCCCGTTGCTCGTCTTTCGTAGGTGGTCTTCCCTAGCATGTGGAATCGGGTCATGGGACGACTCCGCATCTTGATTGCTTGCGAATATGATTAGACGTTCAAGCCCGGACATAAGCACTATTACTTTTGCAGCCGCAACCTAAGGTATGAAGAAAGCCATCGAAGAGACATTTACTTCACTCCAGGGTCAGTTTCGTGGAGACTTACTTCGTCCACAAGATGAGGCCTATGTGCACGCCCGAGGCATTTGGAACGCGATGGTGGCCCGCACACCCGGCCTCATCGCCTGTTGCGCAGACGTCGCAGATCTCCAGGCTGCCGTCCGGGCAGCCACTGCAGCGGGCGCTCTCACCGCGGTGCGCTGCGGAGGACACAGTCTCGCCGGCTTCAGTACCTGCGACGGCGGACTGGTAATTGACCTGTCAAGAATGCGAGATGTATCTGTCAACCGTGAAGCTCGTCGCGCCCGCTTTGCGGGGGGATGCCTGCTCGGCTCGATCGACGTCGCCACTCAGCAAGAGGGACTTGTTTTTCCCTCTGGCGTAGTCTCGCACACGGGAGCCGCTGGGCTGGTTCTCGGCGGCGGATTTGGCTGGCTCACCCGGCTGCATGGGCTCTCTGCCGACAACGTTGAAGGCCTCACTCTGGTAACAGCGGACGGTTCCATTGTGCGCGCCAATGCGAAAGAAAACGCCGAGTTGTTTTGGGCCCTGCGCGGAGGTGGCGGCAACTTTGGAGTGGTCACTGAGTTCGAAGTAAAACTCCATCCGCTAACATCCGTGGTTTTGGCCGAGGCGTTGTGCCTGGGCGATGACATCTCGGGCATTCTGCAGCGCTGGAGGGATTTCATGCCGGAAGCGCCCGACAAGTTGAAATGGAACCTAAATCTGCGCATCGCTCCCGACACGGAAAATGTTCCGGCGGATGTCCGCGGACGTCCGATCGCGAGCGAGTCCGTGCTCTGGGTGGGCAACCCCGAGGAAGGCCGTGCATATCTCGACCATGTCCTGTCCCTGTGCAGACCGATCGCGGTGAACCGAAAAGTTGTGCCCTACCTAACCCTGCAGACCATGGCAGATAACGAGTTTCCGCACGGCCGGCGCTATTACACCAAGTCTGGCTACTCCAAGTCTCTCGATAACAGCAGCATCGAGCAAATGGTCCAGGCTCTGGCTACCGTCCCATCTCCGACGACTCAGATCGAGCTTGCCTACATGGGCGGAGCCGCGGCGCGGGTCGCCGCTGGAGAAACGGCATTTGGTGACCGCAGTTCGCCCTTCGTCGTAAATCTGCTCGCGAACTGGTCAGACGCATCAGAGGACGCCGCGAACGTCACGTGGATTCGCCATCTATTCGAAGTGCTTCGTCCTTCAATGACTCCGGGAGTTTACGTCAACTTCATGAGTGGCGACGAGGACGACCGCGTGCCCGAGGCCTATCGTGATCGGTGGGATCGCCTGGTCGAGGTCAAGTCGCATTACGATCCCGACAACTTTTTCCGGTTGAATCAGAACATCCCACCCAAGTAAACCGCAGCGATCAAGGGCGAGCATTAAAGGACGAAGTGTAATTTCCAACTTCGCTCTTCTGAAACAGAAAAAGCCCGGTCGGGAGGAGATCCGCGTTCCGGGCCTTTCTCACGTGATGCCGCGGATATTGTATCCAAGTCGACCGGCTAACGTCTAGTATGCTAATAGACAAACATCCATGCCTTGCTTCTCCGTCCAATTAGGGCAGAATTCCTAGCAATCGCAGCGTGCTCACCCCGGTCATTACCGCGACGAACAGCATCACTACGTATTCCGCGACGTTCGCGACCACGCCCGTTGCCTGTGTTTTCCGCAGAAAGTCAGTCATGTTCTCTCTCCTCCCGGCAGCCTTCAACTTGTTCTCGACTGCGATCAGTTTGCGGCACGAACGGCGATTCAACAATGGCTCATTAGTGGGGCTCGTCGAACACTCGTAACGAGCGGGCGATGACCCAAGTCACAAGCCTGAGACGCCTTACTGGGAGAGTTCGGCATAACGCTCCATCGCGCCTTACTTATGTAACTGGCGCGGGTACACGCGGCCTGCGATCATCAGCAGCAGCAGCGTGGGGAGGCCATGACTAGTACGAAGAAAGCCACGATTTTCACCAGTGTGTTTGGGTTGCTACTCGGCACCAGCCTGTCCGCCACTCCATCTGACAGCGCGCAACCCGCGCCCCAAACCGCACGGCAGGCGCTGCTGGAGATGTTTTGCAGCCAGACGCCTGGAATGTTCGAAAGTCATCTGCCCCAGGCTACGCGAGCGGCCATGCGCAAAGCGGGCACGAACTCAGGCGCATCGCTGCTCAGCGGATTCTCGATGCTCACCGGCCAGCTCAATTCCCGCGGGCAGCAATTGCAGACCTTTGAAGCCGGGCCAACCCTGGTACTGCTTGAGAATCCCGGTGCCCACAGCAAGTTTGATATCGACGTGGAACGTGACGACCTGCGTGGCGATGAAGACGAAATCGAACTTTCGTTTCACGGCTCGAAAGATGGAGAGCCGCAAACCGCAGGGGCGAAATTCCGTCTCACTCTTACCATGAAGCAGGAAACCGGCACTTGGCGGCTAAGCGACATTTCCATGACCATCGGAATGTCGCTGACCGATCCCGCCTTTCTGAAAGCCATGACAACCGATACGAGACCAGCCACGACCACCATGGTGGGCGGCCAAGCCTCCGCAAGCGGTCCGACAACGTTCCCCCCAATCAGCGGAATGATCGCAGCCAATGAATCTGCGGCAGTTGGCGGGCTCCACGCGCTCAATACGGCTGAGATAACCTATGCCGCCAGTTTTCCCGCGCATGGTTTCACCTGCGCCTTGTCAGACTTGGGAGGCATGGGAGGCGGCGGGGTCACGGAGCACCAGGCAATGTTGATTGATCCGCGGCTTGCGAGCGGCAAGAAAAACGGCTACCTCTTCGCACTCAGCGGGTGCGACGGAACCCAGACGTCGAGGTACAGGGTCACCGCCGTGCCTGCGGATCCAACTTCCGGAACGCGCGCCTTTTGCAGCGATGAATCGGCGGTAATTCGCTTCTCTGCAAACGGCAAAGCCGACTCGTGTCTGACCATGGGCAAACCATTGCAGTAAGAAACCGCCGGTGAGCAGCTTCAGGTTGCCTACCGGCCGAATCTACTCGGCCTCGATGTTCACCACACGAATGATTTTGGCCTTTGGATCCAGAAAGCCGCGGACCTTCGCCTTTTCACCGACAAAGCCGGGTGGCAGATCCTGGTTGGCGAGATGATAGACGTGACCCTTGGATGCCAGCACGAATTTTCCTCCCATGTGCACGATGCAAAATTGCGAGCATGCAGCCGGAGTGTTTCCTGCGTCCACGGACTTCGACTTCAGCATTTCCTGATGCGACTGCGTCAGGGAATGAACGTTGAGTGCACATTAGCTGTCAGAAATCTCCCCGCGAAACGTTCTCGGCTCTTCCTCTCCAGCGAAAGCCGCGAACGATAGCGCCAGTAGCCACACCGAACTTACAATCGAGATTCGCTTCATATATTCCTCTCAAGTTACGACGTCACGACAAACTTCATGAACATTCCCTCATGCTCTTCACTGCAAATTACGGTACACACCACGACGTATTCGCCAGGTTCGTCTGGTGCGGTCATGGAAAACTCCTGCGTACCTGGCTTCATTAACAGATCCCAGCCCGGCACTTTGGACCGATCCTTGGCTCGAAGCAGCGAGAATCCGTGTATCGATCCATTCCGGTTCCACGATTTCCCCTTACGCGTCGTGATCCGTAACAGAATCTGTTCGCCGGCCTTCACCGTGATTTCGGATTTTTTTCTCGCCGCAATCTCGTACCGGCTGTCTTTGTCCGCCAAGACTTCAATCACGTGCACCGGGCTGCTCGAGGGCGCCTGGGTTGAAGGCGATCGCGCAACTCTCCAAGACCACTCCACACAAAATCCCGGCTCTCTTTTCTTCACTGTGTCCTCGTCAACCGCTATGCGATCTACGTTTCGGCAATAAGCACGGTGCATAACAACCTCCAGTCGGAGCGCGATGTCGGCGGACGCGTGGGTGTCTTCCTCCCGGGATCGAATGCTGGAAGTAAGCAGAAGAGGAGCAATACCTGGGCAGCCCGCAGCAAAGCGGAAATCCGCGTCCACTCGCACGCCAGGTTTGTTACAGAAACCTTCACCGCCCATTGCCACTTCCCCGCTGCATTCGTTGGAGTCATTGTTCGTTATAACGCGCAAGTCGAGAAAGGTAGCGGAAGTAATCGCCGTCAGCGATTGTGACCGGACCGGAATCCGGTTTTGGGTGGCACAGTGCTTTAGCGCTGCGGTTAGTTCTCGAGATTAAACGAGGGCTTTGGCCGCCGAGGTAAAGCACCCCTAGCCGATATTCCAGGTCTCACCTAACCGTTTGGCGGATGTGCGATTTTCTTATTCCCCGCATGATGAAACTCACATGGACAAGCAACTGTTCGTGCCACATCAATCAGGGAGGGTTAAATGGCTTCCGTACTCGCCAGCTTTTCGCAAGAGCTCAACTCCGCGGCGGAAAAAGCAGGACCATCCGTCGTCACCTTACACGCGAGGCATCGCGTGCCTTCGAGCGGCATTCATTGGCGGCGAGGAATCGTGGTCACCGCGAACCACACAGTGCGCCGCGAAGATGACATTACCGTTCTCGTTTACGGCGGAAAACGTGTATCCGCAAAACTCGCGGGCCGCGATGCCGGTACTGATCTCGCAGCTTTGAAATTCGATCAGGAGACCGACCTTCCCATTCCGCAATTCGCTGACACCGCAAACTTAAAGCTCGCCAACTTCGTACTCGCGCTGGGCCGCACGCGTTTCGGAAACCTGGTAGCCAGCGCCGGGATCATCGGAGGCCTGGGCGGCGAATGGCGCACCTGGCGCGGCGGTCGGATCGACCAGAACATTCGCCTCGATCTTGCCCTTTACCCTGGCTTTTCCGGAGGCCCTCTGGTCAACTTCGACGGCAACGTTCTTGGCCTCAACAGCAACGGCTTCGACCGCGGACGCGCTGTGACCGTTCCCGTTTCAACCGTCAATCGCGTCGTCGACGAACTCCTCGCTAAGGGTTATATCGCCCGACCTTATCTAGGAATCGCCATGCAGCCCGTCGCCGTTCCCGAAGCGCTGCGCGCCAAGCTGAAGTCGTCCGCGGCAGGCGGTCTTATGGTTCTCCATGTCGAAGCCGGAGGCCCAGCCGACAAAGCCGGAATCGTTCTAGGCGATGTGATCGTCGAATTACAAGGCAAGCCAGCCTTGGACACGGAACATATTCAGAATTTGCTGGCCTCCGCGAAAGTCAACGAGAAGATCGCGACAACCGTAATCCGGGGCGGCGCACCTCTCGAGCTGTCGATTACGTTGGGAGAACGTCCAGCGAAGTAGAGCTGATTTTAAAATGACAAAAAGAAACGGAGGCAGGGTCATTCGTGTACTGTTGGCCGCTGCCCCCACGGTCCGGCGGGCGGGGCTGGAAGCATTAGTCAAAAAGGCTCCGTTGCTCGAGCTTGCGGGAAGCCTTCATAACGCTCTGGCGGTTGCGCAATACGCAGCTCAGCTTCAGCCGGATGTGGTATTGCTCGACCTTGAGAGCGAAACTCCCCCACGCGAATCCGCTGCGTTTCCCCTCGTCGTACTGATCGACGAGCCTTCCGCAGATTGGACGGCGCACGCCCTGCGCTCCGGCGTAAAAGCAATTCTGCCCCGGGATTCTGGCATGGAAGAAATTCTAGCGGCCATCCAAGCCGCTCATGCCGGTTTGGTATTGCTCGACGCCGACGTAACTCAGAATCTGGCTTCCCGCATTCCCGCGCCATCGGCTCAACCAGCGGCAGCTTTGGACGACCTCACTCCCCGCGAAGTCGAAGTCTTGCGCATGCTCGCCGAGGGTCTGGGTAACCGGGAAATGGCGGCTCGCCTCGGCATCTCCGACCACACCGTCAAGTTCCACATCAGCTCCATCCTGGACAAGCTAGGAGCAGCCAGCCGCACTGAAGCCGTAACCATGGGCATCCGCATGGGAATTATCCTGCTCTAAGCCACTCACGAACTGCTGCCTGCAGCGTATGCGGATCGACCACTCAGAGCTCTCGTTGTGGTGGGACGGGCGTCCACGCCCGTCGAAGCGGGTAAGGCCCCCAGAGAAGTGTCGCGCTGAGGCCGTTCGTTTTCAGCCGGGGATGAGATCTGGAGCAGGGGGCGGGGCGCCATCGCAGAGCCGCAGACATTTTGGAACGGGGTGTGGGGCGTATCCCGAGTTAATGGGGTACCCCCCATAGGCTTAAGGCACAGGAAGGCTTGAAAATCAAGAGTTCCGTGACGTGCAAAGCTCGGACGAAGGCTGGTCTCAAGCCACTACCTCTCCAGCACAATCACAAGCCGAATATCATGCATCAGCAGCATTGTCGGACGCCTCACCGCAGTTCGATTTGTAGAAGGAAACTTTGTTCCATTGCGGCGTGCATCTCTTTCTCGGTGCCGAATAGACTTAGTTAGTGCTGTCCGGTCAACGAGTGCTATGGCGATTATTACGACAACTATCGGTACCCAAACTCATCGCGCGTAGCGTTTCCGCATTTTTCCGTGGTACGCTGTTTGGCGATTTCAGTGGCGAGTCGGTCGTCCGCGCTTGCGGCCTAATCATAGGCAGAAGGAGTGACCATAATGAAAAGGTATGCCCTGTGGTTGTTCTCCGTGATGATGCTGTTACTTGTGGCCCCGACGCTGGTTGCGCAGAATCCCAATTACAATAACGGTCCCGTTGGCGCGTCATTTACATTGACGTAAAAGCGGGCATGGGTGACGCTTTCTGGACTGACATCCGGCAGAATTTCAAACCAATCTACGACGAGTTCAAAAAGCAGGGTTGGGTTTTGGACTATAAGTTTTACACAAACCCTGTCGCACAGCATCCTGATGACTGGAGCGTTGCCATAGCAATCGAGTACAAGAACTGGGGAACTCTGGATGAAATGGCAGAAAAGGCCGCCGGGATTTCGGAAAAGCACTATGGCAGCCGACAGGCTATGATGGATGCCGCGAAGAAGCGCAACGAAACAGCGCCTACTCTCAGCACTTCACTCGCCCGCGAAGTAACCTTGAAATAACTTATAAGGAGAGAAGAAAGGAGCCGCCCTATGGGGCGGCTTTTTGTCGGCTCGTGTCACATAACTGTCGAAACCAGGCGTGGCTGTTGAAAAACTCGAGATTTCAGGAATCAGTGGAAATTTTGGGGATAGAAAATGTCTAGCCAAGCAAGAGAAAGTCGTTTGTAGGGCATCCTGACGCGATGTTTTTTCTGCGGATTTCTCCCATGTGAGTTTTTTAACAGCCACAGGCCATTACACTCAAAACCCGCGCACAGGACTCCCTTTTTGGAGTTGTTGGGGTAATGGCGCTGATACACCAACTACGAGCTAGGTTTCGCCTCGCCTTGCAACTGCGCGAGAACGTTGGCCGGATGACGTAAGTCTCCCGCTTTCGACGCTACTGTACTGCGTTTAGCTTCTGGTAAAGCAACATCGCCACGAGCACCAGCAGAAAGACCCCAGACCCGATGCTAAACACGCGCAGCGGGATGGTAAGCCGGTTGACCTTGGCCAACAGTTCCGTCTGCTCTTCGTGCATGTGCGAACTCGCGTCATCCAGAAACAACTGGTCATCCCTGTGCATGGTGAGTGTGCTCTTGTAGATCAGGAGGACGATCAGACCAATCGCGAAAACTCCGAAGATCACCGCCACGACAGTCAGCGTCATAAGCCACCTCGGGCAGACATATACTTATGATCTCAGAAATCCGGGGCGTTAACTGGTCAATTTGGATCGAGTGGCCTTTTGTCTAAAAAGCCGGATGGGTCGGCGACGAAAGTTGGATAATTGATGTAACCAGGCCATAGCGGTGCGCCGTGAAAAGCGCTGGTCCACAGCCGGATGAAAGGCCCGCCCGGGAACTGGATCGCTCCACCCGGTAGCAATCGGAGCGGCGGTGGAGACAACAAAGCCGTCGGAGCCTCCGGTGATGAAGGGTGGTGGCTACGGCGTAGTCGTCGACATCATTCTCGGCATCCTCGGCGGCGTCTTGGGCGGCTGGGTCTTCGGGCTTTTTGGGAATTTGGTCGGGCGGCGGCATGATCGGCTCCATCATCGTGGCATTCGTGGGCGCAGCAATTTTGGTCTGGATCACCCGCTTACTGAAAAAGCCTGAGGAGAGCTTCACACTCTCTTCCCGCCGAAAAACGCAAGCCTCGCGACAGGGTTGTTGGTGGAATCGCCATATTTAGCCAGTTTTCCTGAACATCGGAGGCATCAGGAGAGAGACGACCAACAAAGACGATTTCTCAAGGGTGTGCATTACGGCTTAATGCAGAAGCCGTTCTGACAAACGAGACGAGATCCACACCCTAATTCCTTGGTGCAAGGTCGTGGACACGGCCCCACGGCATCTACGGGGGCCGACGTGAATTCGGTACGCGAACTCACTCCGCAAAAAATATCGACGGGTCGACCATCGCAACCGCAGCGGCCACCCGGATCGATGCACGAAGCCTTGCCGCTTGGGACGACGCATTTGCCTTTACTTTCACAGCCGGATGTAAAGCCGCAGCGCTGACCGGCGGGCACTGCGAATCTTTTTTGCAGCTCACGACCTTATAGGAGCCTCGGATAATAGAGCCGCCAGTCGTTGTCGTTTGCGCGTGGATGTTGCCACATGCCACAACGAACCATAGAACCAACGCCGCGCCATACGCGGATGCTAAGCAAGACTTCTCCACAACCTCTGATCGCTATCCGTACAGTTTCTTGCGATTGAATTGCGATAGGTATTCCCATGAGATATGCCTCGTGCATGTGGCGAGCATTCAAAGCTAAGGTTATGCTAAGGATTGTGATCTCAAGAAAAACCGTCTTGAAACGAACCCGTTTGCAGAAGAAGAGACTTTGCAACATTCATGGCAAGCCAATCCGACCGAGTCGTTGGCGCGCTGGCCACCGCACTACAGGATGCGCGGACTGCTACAGAACCAAGAAGATGCCGCCACCGAGGAAAAGGCTGTGCAAGAAGCACAAGCTCCCGATTATTAGGCAGCGTTGGGCGCAATCCCCTGTCGCAGTATGGTACAGTTCCGTGACCGTCGGTTCGAAGATAGTCTCTCAATTTTGGACGGAACGACGTAGATGAGTAAAGGGCGTGAGATTCGCTGCTACGACTACGTGAACCATCCCTACGAGCGCGTCCGCGATGCACTGAGGCAGGACGCCCTCAGCGTGTTCCAGTCGGCTATTTAAGATACACTAGACTAGCAGGGGAAATTCCAACGAATTATGGGCGAAATAACAATTCGCCAGCCACAGGCCATGCCCCAGCCGCGATACAGTGCCTTCAGCCGATTCAGCACTCGGGTCAAATCTTTGCCGATGGTCTGATAGCTGCGCGCCAACTTGCGCAGCGTTCGCAGTCCATTTTCTCCGTGGTAGACCGGTCGCAGCATCCCGCTGCGTAACAAGTCGGCCAGCTTGCGCGCATCCACCTTGTCGCTCTTGCTGCCCTCCTTTAATAAGGCATTGCGGCGCGGATTGCAGACCACAATGTGCTGCACCTGCGGCTGCAGCAGATCGTACAGCCAGGCGGCCCAGGTTCCTTCTTCCCAGGTCACATGCAGCTCGCCCCGCAAACCGTGGAGAAACTGCAGAATGCTGCTGGCTTTGGTTTCAAGGATGGTTTCCATGACCAGCTTGCCACTCCCATCGAGGACGGCGATCACAATCGCTTCCTTGTGCACGTCCATGCCGATAGTATGTGGCCTTCCGGACTATGTCGAGCAGCAGCTCCATGGTCTCGTATTCAGGCCTTCCAGTGAACCTTTGACTCGACATAGACTCGGTCCTCCCACTGCGATAGCAGTGCACAAGGAGGACTACATGGAACGGTTCTTTAGAAACCCGCAAATCATCCACCAAAAACGTCAGGGCCCCCTAGGCGCATATATCGACGATTTCGCACAACTGCTGAGCGACCAGGGCTATACCCGAGAATGCGCTCGACGGCGTCTTCGACTGGTGGCCGAATTCAGTCACTGGTTGTGGTGCGGCCACTTGACTGTGAGGGATATTACAGTCACCAGCGTAAAGCGATTTCTCAGATCGAGAGCGCTGCGTCAGCCTGTCGGCCCTGGCTCTGCTACTTGCCTGAAGGCCTTTCTCGAATTGCTGTATCGGAATGGGGTAATGGCTGCACCGATTAGCACCGTGAGAAAGACACCGGTTGCCAAGGTACTCGGCGAGTTCAGTCTGTACCTTCAACAAGAGCGTGCGCTCGCGCCGGGAACGATAGCCAACTACCTATCAGACACCGAGAAATTCTTGGCACACCGTTTTAGAAGGCGCCCCATCAACATGTCCAAGCTGACGGTCGCCCAGGTTGTCGAGTCGGTCCGGCACCTGGCATTACCCATTGGCCGTAAAAGAGCAAAAGTGATGACGAGTGCACTGCGGACATTCCTACGGTACGCGCGATATCAGGACCTCATCCGAGCGGATCTCGCGGCTTGTGTACCTTGCGTAGCAGACTGGTCGGGCGCATCGATACCAAAAGGGTTACCGAGCGTGCATGTGAAACGAGCGCTGGTGTGTTGCGATCGCAGGAGTGCCATGGGGCGGCGGGACTACGCAATCCTGTTGCTACTGGCACGACTGGGTCTGCGCGCAGGCGAGGTTTGTTCGCTCCAGCTACAGGATATTGATTGGCAAGTCGGCAGTTTCACGGTCCGAGGCAAAGGAAATTACAGCGCCGAACTTCCGCTGCCAAAAGATGTCGGAAGGGCGATCGCTGCGTATCTAAAAAATGGACGACAGCGCTCGTTAAACCGCTCTTTGTTTTTGAAGACATGTGCGCCGGTCGCCAAACTCAACAGCGGGACCATAGGCCTAATTGTTAATAAGGCGTTGGCGCGGGCTGGAATCAATACGTGTCACAAAGGGGCGCATCAGTTCCGACATGCCCTAGCAACGAAAATGCTGCGCCAGGGTGCGTCATTGGCTGAGATTGGTGAGATCTTGCGGCATCGGCACCCGCAAACGACTTCTATCTACGCCAAGGTTGATATCGCTTCCCTACGAATGCTGGCACTTCCATGGCCGGGAGGTGTCCGATGAAAACGTTGCCGCAAGCGGTACAAGACTATTTGGCGATGCGCCGGGCTTTGGGATACCAACTCCTTAACGCTGGCCCTGCTTTAGAAGATTTCGTTTCCTTTTTGAAGCGCAAGCGAACGTCCTATATCACCATCACAATAGCGCTGAAATGGGCGCAGAAAGCGGGCGCTCAACCAGCAACCTGGGCCAATCGATTGGCATTGGTTCGCGGTTTCGCCCGATATCGCAGTGCTACTGATCCTCGAACGGAGGTTCCTCCGTCAAGGGTATTGCCATGGCGGTCGAAACGAGCGACTCCATACTTGTATACAGACGATGAGGTGCGCTTGCTGCTGAACGTGTGTCTGAGCTTGTCGCCACATGATGCACTCCGGAAGTGGACCTATCACGGTTTGTTGGGTCTGCTGGCCGTAACCGGTATGCGCCTGAGTGAAGCTCTGTCGCTGCGCTTGAGTGACGTCGACCTAGCAAATGCGGTATTGACAGTTCGGGGCACAAAGTTTGGTAAGTCCCGTTTGGTCCCAATTCATAATTCGACGCGCAGAGTGCTACTACGGTACAAGTCGCGTCGGGCTCAGTACCTCAAAGGCCGTTCGGCCTCAGACTTTTTCTTCGTCACAACACGAGGAACTCGCTTGGAAAAGAACAACGTCCGCACGACATTCCATGCGTTGTCCCGGCAGATCGGGCTACGCCGCGAGTTCGATAGCCACGGGCCACGCCTGCACGACTTTCGTCACCGACTCGCTATCCGTGCTCTTGTGCACTGGTATCGCTCAGGCAAGGACGTCGAGCAACGGCTTCCGGCACTGTCCGCTTATCTGGGGCACGTCCACCCTGAGGATACGTACTGGTATTTGACAGCATGTCCAGAACTGATGGGAGAGGCGGTCAAACGCTTGGAGAGGCGCTGGAGGACCGATGATGAAAAGTAAAGCTAACTTTCCCGGCCTGCTAGAGGGCTTCTTCTCCGAGCGTTTGATGCAGCAGAAACAAGCAAGTCCTCACACCATTGCCTCATATCGGGATAGTTTTCGGTATCTACTCCGGTTCACCGAGAAACGCCTGCACAAACCTCCATCTCGTCTCACGCTAAAAGAGATCGACGCCCCTTTGATTGCGGCATTTCTTAACGATCTCGAAAAGAACCGATCTATTTCACCGCGGACTCGTAATCTTCGCTTGACTGCGATTCGCTCCTTCTTTCGCTATGCGGCCCTTGAAGCGCCAGCACACTCGCATCAGATCCAGCGTGTGCTGGCAATTCCTAGCAAACGGTTCAACCGTGCTCTGATTCATTTCCTGTCGCGCGCTGAGGTGGACGCACTTCTCGCGACTCCTGAGCCCGATACCTGGTCTGGCCGTCGAGACCAGGCTCTGCTGATGGTTGCGGTGCAGACGGGATTGCGTTTATCCGAACTCAACGGGCTGAAACGACAGGATGTCGTGTTGGGTACAGGAGCTCATGTGCGCTGCACGGGGAAGGGACGGAAGGAGCGATGTACGCCGCTCACCAAGCAAACCAGGGCTGTTTTGAAAAACTGGTTGAATCAACCCGAAAAGGCCAATACTGGGGTTTTGTTTCCCAATGCCCGAGGTGGTCGTCTCAGCAGTGACGGAGTGCGGTACATTCTTTCAAAGCACATCGCGACGGCTTCGAAGACCTGCCCTTCACTGGTCAGAAAAAAAGTAACGCCACACGTGCTGCGCCACACAATGGCCATGGAACTCCTTCAGGCCGGAGTTGACCGTGCTGTGATCGCACTCTGGCTGGGACATGAGTCCGTGGAAACTACGCAAGTCTACCTTCACGCCAATCTTGCCCTGAAAGAGAAGATCCTGGCCAAGTCTCGTTCATCACCCAATGAGAGGCTTTGCCGCTACAAACCTGATGATGAGCTCATGTCATTTCTCAAGAGCCTTTAACCTTCTTGAAGCTTCAGGACTATGTTGAGTAGTGAGTGGACCGGTTCCTCGAATCGCCACTCGGCCAAGTCGTCTGGGCTCAGTTTGCACACCTCCTCGACATAGTCCGGAAGGCCACATACTGTCGGCTATGTCGAGCTCGATATAGCCGATATACTGTATCCGTCCGGCAAACACACGGTTGACGGCGGGCGGGAAGCGAGTTTAATTAGAGATTGTCAGGACTGTGTCCGCGAGTGGATCCAAGCTGTAGGTGTGAGTTCGGGGACGCGCTGGATGGGCGTGTTGGCGAGCCCCGGGAGGATGGTGCCGAGGTAGTCGCGCACCGGGATCTTGAGCCGGCGGCAGCTTTCAACCACCGACAGGATGGCGGCCACACGCGGCCCAGCCTGCTGGCTGCCGATGTGGATCCAGTTCTTGCGGCCTATCGCCACCGGACGCATCGAGTTTTCGGCCAGGTTATTACTGAGCTCCAGTTGCGGGTATTCGAGGAATCGGTTCAGCTTCTTCCACAGCGCCAGCGTGTGACTGCACGCTTTGCCTACCGCGCTCTCGGGCAACACCGTCTTGCTGGTTGCCAGGATGTGTTCCCGGATCTGATCGAGCAGAGACGGAGCTTTCTCCTGGCGCAGCCGATGGCGCGCGGCGTGATCCATCTGTGCCTCGCTGGCTTCGCGGTCGATGGCGAATAGCTCATCCATCAGCTTGACGGCACGTATCGACGCAGCATCCTGCCGGTGGAGTTTTACGGCATCCACAAAGCGCCTTCGCGGATGAGCCCAGCAGGCCGCGTGCACCATCTTCGGCCCACCGATGCCGCGCTCGTAGGCGATGTAATCATCGGTTTGCAGAATTCCCTCGAACTGACCCAGAAACCGCCACGGGCCTTCGCGTCCGCGGCTCATGCGAAAATCGAAGACCGTCGCCCCGCCCGGTGTCCCGTACTGCCATAAGTACGCCTGATGATTTTGGCCGCGCTTATCATGCGTCTGCACATCCACTGGCGTCTCATCGGCCTGGATGTAACTACCGGCCAGCAGCTCCTTGCGCATGGCGCCCACCACTGGCTCGAGCAGCTCGCCGACTCTCATTACCCAGCCGCACATCGTCGCCCGGCTGATGTCCACGCCCGCCTCGCGCAGCAGAATCGCGCTCTGGCGGTAGAGCGGACTGTGATCGGCATATTTGCTCACGATGGTGTCGATGATGATTTGATCGGAAACCAGACTCTTGTCGATGATTCGTACGGGCAGCGGAGCGGCCTCCACGCCTTGTTCTTCACACTGCTTTTGCTTGCAAGCCCGCTTCTCGCGCTTGGTCACTTCCACGTAGTACTCGGCCCGCTTCACCTTGAGAACTTCGCTCTCATCGTAGCCGATCACCACGGTTTCGTTTCCGCAGTTGCCGCACACGCACTGCTCCGGCGTGCAGGCCATGACCTTTTCCACGCGGGGAAGATCGGCAGGCAGCGTCTGCCGGCCGGGATGCGGACGCCGCTTCCTCTTTTTCTTGTCGTCTCCAGCCGCGGGCAACGGCTCGCCTTCGCTCTCCGCCGCAACCTCTTGCCTTGAAACCCCAGGCTCCTCTTCCAGCAACTGCAGCTGCAGATCGCTCAACTTCTCACTCCCCGGTCCGTACTTGGCGATCCGCCGCAGACGCAAATGTTCTTCCAGCACCTGGATCTTCAGCCGCGCATACTGTAACTCGCTCCTGGTTGTATCTAACTGCTTCGACGCCGCGCCGAACTGCTCTTCATAAGTCGCAACCCTGTCGCTCAGGGAGACAAACAAAGCCTGGGGAAGCTGCTCCTTCAGTTGTTCGAGAAGTTCGGCGGGGAAACAAGACCCTGCGCTAGCAGTGGGCATCGCGGCAGTCGGTGGATTCGCACTCACGATGCTTCTTTGATAACAGATCTGGCTGTGGATAAGTTAACGAAATCGTCAGTGTTTATGCTGGTATTCGTAACTTCTCGGATTCTTCCGTGAGCGGCTTGCGATACCATTTCCGCCGCCGCGTCTCCGCCAAATCAATGCCTCCCAACAACAGCGCCAGTTCCTCGTGGCTCAGTACGATCTTCGTGTCCGAAGTGTCTGCTCCCGGCCAGCGAAACCTTCCGCCGTCCAATTTTTTCGAGCATATCCATAGTCCGCTATGGTCATATACCAACAACTTCAGGCGATTGCGCCGCGCATTGCTGAACAAGAAAACGTGGCCGCTCTCGGGATCGCAGCCCAGATGGTCGCGCACCAAACCGTACAAACCATTAAATCCCTTGCGCATGTCCGTGGCTCCGGTGGCCACGTAGATCCGCGTCGCTGGCCCAAATCCGAACATCGCCCTATCCCTTGTCCAACACCGTCAGCAGGCGCTCCAGTGTGGCCGCATCGAAGTCCCGGTTCACTTCGATCCTGCGTCTGCTGGTCAACGACACCACCAACCCGCTGCTGGTGCTCGCCGAGCTCCCGCTTGCTATCCCTATTTCTACCGCCAACAATCGATTGCCTGCCCTGCTTCCTTGATCCTGGGCACGTTGTTTTCTCAGATAACGATCGAGACTACTTCGCGAGATCCCTCGACTGCCGCAGAATTCACTCTGTGGCATGCCGCTAGTTGCAAACTCCGACACAATCTGCCGAATCTCTTCCCGTGTCCGTCGTTTTGCCGTGGCTACGTTCGTCTGATGATCCATAGCCGCATTTCACCACGGGCTCTGCGGCTTGACTAGGTGGGTTGCTCACACGCGCACGATATACTTGATGTCGCGACTCATTTCCGTTGCCTCCTTGGGGAAAGATCATTCGTGCCAACGCTTGTGTCTTTGATCGAGTCTTAGATCGAGCTGGTGACGAGCAGGCCGCTAATATCCACGAGATTCGCGAACTCCTCCGCGGAATCATCGTGGGGAACGCTGGGGAAGCGGCAAACGGTGGGAAGGGGTGAGCCCTCATCTCTGGCCTAACAATTCTTGGACGGGAGGGTACAGCTCGTGTGAAAGGAATTGAATCAGACGCTCGACGCGTGACGGCCGGAGTCGTCAATGGAGGGTGCTGATTCAGGGGTATCGCTTGTCTTCGTGGCGTTAATCCTACCCTGAAGCGCTTGTAACCTCTCGATGACCTCTTCAAAGGACAGTGGCGGTCGTGGAAACATTTCCCTCATCTGCTTGTAGTCTTCGCGCAGAATCTTTTTGAGCGCATCGTTAGGGACGATGCTGAGTGTGCCGGGAATCGCGATGTCGTAATGGGCCCAATTGGCGGGGAAATAAATCTGTTTGAAGGCGATCACGATATCGAGTAGTGCGAAATCCAGAGTAGCGAAAGGCTGGGCGGTACTCATCACTGCGATATCAGACCAATGCCTAGACATTCTAGGTTTGAAGTTGGTGAGGTCCGTGCGATGATTTTCAGCATGCAATAGGGTGACTTTTTCCCAAAATGTGCGCTCGCATCTTAAGACAGGTACGGTGACCTTCGCTTCTCGAAAAACGTCAGGAAACTCTTCAGCCGCATAGGGTGTCACTGCTACATTCTCGTTGGGCTGTTGGTCGCCTCGGCCGAATTCGATCTTGATGCTTGGACGTAGGTACTCCTTGTATTCGAAGGCCGGAGGGTAGCTGAATATCAGGGTCATTTCCTCATTGGCTTCGGTGGATTCGGCCAGGGTCCAGCCTTCTTTGCCGAGGATCGACCCGAATGTTTTCTGCAACTTTGGCAGGATGTTGGTTTTGACCTCCTTCTCTATAGCGGCCCGAAGCTCCAGATCAAGCTCCCTGCGCTTCGTGTTAGAGAGTTTGGGGTTAGCGAGGTCGCGCTCACCAGTGAAGCCCAATGCGGCACGATCGAGAGAAATGTCGATGTCTTCGGAAAAGCGCTCAATCAAGTTGAAGACTTTCGAGAGTGAGGTTCCACCTTTGAAACGGAGCTCGGGAATGCCGGTGAGGGAGAACAGGTGCTTCAACGTCCAACAGATCCAGAAGTCCTTTTCGATAGCTGTGTTGGTCGAAGTACGGCGGCTGGCGGTTTCTTCAAGGTATGGTTTCCGCTCAGCCGCCGTGAGTTTTGCGAACGTGTCCATCGCTAAAGTGCAATGCTCCTCAGAATGGCCTGCGACCACACCGGCGCAGAGGAAGCGAGTCGCTTCAGATCCGATTTGACGGCGGCTGGGAGCTTCTTTGAAAGCGACTCAACCGGAATGTCTCCGGATGCTTCGGGACCAAAAGAGCGAACAGCCTGAATCACAATTCCGGCCTCTGAGCCTGCTCCAATCATCCTTGAGGGAGCAGCGTGCCTAAGGACGATTTCTTGCTTTCCGATTTGCATGGTACGAGAAGGTCCATCAGTCAAGAACACGTTTTGCGCCGGGACTTGGGTAGAAAGACCAAGTAGGTTGGCAGCTTTTGCCTCGGAGACCAAAAGGCGGCTGTGAGTTTTTGCTGCCACTGCCTTCGCAACCGCTTCAGGTGAGGGAGAAAGAACCCCAATGTGCGAATGGATCCGAGGGAATTCATAAAGGCCTCGTGCCAAGCGACGAATGGTGCCACTTCGCTGGAGACGAGACAAGGCCTGATCCACAGCCGCACGAGAACCGAGATTTACGAACTCATTGGATGCAAACACCCAGCCGCGATGCTTGGCTTTAATCCTCTTTTGAATCATGTTTGTGACGGTTCCCGGCATCGAATTGCCCTCCTCATGTCAGAAATCATATACTAGTTTACTGACATATGTCAAGGAGCCAGTATGGTACAACTATCGCACTATCAGTGGCTTGATATCAGACGTCGGCAAGTGCAAAGCTGGCGAGCAAGACAAAGGATCCGTGGTTCCCGAGAAGCGAAGAAAAAAGCTCTTTACAGAAGGACGAAAAAGGAGTAACAAGGACAATATGATGTCCTTCTATCAAAGTCCGGCGAGGGACCCAAAGCTTGGAGTTGCGTTGTATGTGTTGAGCAGCTTCTTGCCATAGGAGTTGGAACATGGAAGCGATTCTCGAATCGTGCCCACTGTGCGGAACAGAGCTTTCAAAGGTCAAATTTTCCGAAATCCAAGCAAAGCTCAAAGAGCAGAAACAGCAGGAGCTCTCGGAACAGAGAAAAAAAGTGGCGGAGGCAGAAACAACCGTCCGTCACCGCCTGGAGCAAGAATTTAAGAAAGAGTTGCAGGCCGAGAAGGAAGCCGCGGCGAAACTCGCCAAGCGGGACGCCGATCAAGAGATCAAGAAGATTGCGGCGGAACGTGATCAAGCAGCCAAAAAAGCCAAGGAAGCCGAGGCACGGGAAGAAGTTAGTCGGAAGCAAGCGGAGAAGGATAAGGAAGCTGCTGCCAAACTGGCCAAGCAACAGGCTGACGAGCAAATCAAGAAGATCAGCGCAGAGCGTGACCAGGCCAACAAGAAATTGAAGGAAGCGGAGAGACGAGCAACTGAGATTGAGAAGCAGGCGAAAGCAGAAGCAGAGAAGAAACGTGAAAAAGAGCTTGCAGGCCAGCGTGCAGTCTTGGAGAAAGACAAGGCTATGGCACTCCTGAAGCAGCAAGGTGAATTCAATCGTGAGCGTGAAGCGTTCCAAAAGAAAGTGAAGGTAATGGAGCACCAGCTTCAAAGAAAGACGGCAAACGAACTAGGCGACGGTGGTGAGATTGACGTCTTTGAAGCACTGCGGGAGGCATTTCCTGGTGATCGGATCACGCGGATTAAGAAAGGACAACCGGGAGCAGACATACTTCATGAGGTGCTGCACAAGGGACAGCCTTGCGGACGAATCGTTATTGATTCGAAGGTTCGGCAAGGTTGGCAAAACGGGTTCGTTACCAAACTCAGGCAGGACCAAGTTGAAGCGGGTGCTGAACAGGCGATTCTTGCCACATCCGTTTTCCCCGCCGGTACGAAGGAACTGTGCATAGAGTCCGACATCATCATTGCAAACCCCGCTCGGGTGGTGCACATTGCGGACATTTTGCGGAAGGCGATGATCACCATGCACGTGCGCGGGCTCAGCATGAAGGAGCGCGCTGACAAGATGGGCAAGCTTTATAGGCTGATCACATCTGAGTCGTACGGCCACAAATTCAGCGAAGCCGGCAGACTCACTCAAGACATTCTCGAACTCGATGTCCAGGAGAAGAAAACCCACGACAACGTCTGGAAGAAGCGTGGGACTCTCGCTACGAAGATCAATAACGTTTTGAGAGAAATAGAAACCGACGTGGCTGCGGTGATTGAAGGCGATGAGGACGTGCCTAGCGCGGAACCTTACCCTGCTCAAAGCGTCAAAATAGCCTCCACAAGCGTATCCGCGGTGAGGAGGTAACTACGTGGAAGAAACCGTGACATACCGCTGGCAAGAGCGCCGGCTCGGGCGCACTGTCCTACGAACCTATCGCGACAACGTAGATATCGATGACGTTGTGCCAAATCCGAAACAACCTCGCATGGGTCCAAAGGTTGATCCTGAACTGCAGAGACAGATCGAAGCCAACGAAGGCGTTTTCGAACCCCTTCTGCTGGAGCCTCATCCGGACATTCCAAACAAGTTCCGGATCATCGACGGGGATCGGCGGTGGACGAATTCCAAAATTCTCGTCGACAACCAGAAAAAAGAGCAGTACCGGCGGGTGCCTGCGGAGGTCACGGACCGGACGCTAACGGACGAAGAGCGACTACGGGTCTGGATTTACATACATCGTCAACGACGCGAGTGGGATACCAAAGAGAAGGAAATGGTGGCCTACAGCTTGGTGAACATGGTGGGTCGAGCCAGCGCGGCAAACATTTTGGGTATAACGGTTCGAGAGCTCGACAAATTGGTCGAGATATATGACCTGTCGGAGAAGTTGACGAATCTGGTGGAACCGGGGGCCTCTATCACGTGGGCAAGAGAAATCAAGAACCTCAACAAGAAGCTGGTTTCGCCGACGGTACTGGATACGGTTGTCAAGCGAATCAATGAGCAGAAAATTACAAATTCCAAGGATATCCGGAAGCTTCGTCAGGTTCTCAAAGATCCCGTGGCCAAGGAACACTTTTTGTCGCCGGAGGGGACGATCGAGAGTGCCCTGGGCACGTTATCGCCAGCTCCGTCGAAAAAGGGACAAGGTCTCCTCGGTGATATTGAACAGCTTTCTGAATCTTTGCGGCAATACCCGTGGACCACGCTGAACACGCTCAGGGGCGATCAGGAGGTATTGCGAAAGCTCGAAGAAGCGGAAAAGCTGATCAAGGAGCTTAAGAAGACTCTGTCGCGATGAGATCACCGCTTCAATGATCCGTCGCCGGTGATTTCCGGAATGGTGGGGTTGCTCCCCCTTTGCGCCGCTACATTGGTCGAGAAGTCACAGCGGGATCTTGTTCCCCAGGTAGAGGCCGCTCTTCAGGCGATCGTGCGCCAGATGCCCGAGCTACTGAACTCGATCCACCCTACGGGTCCGGAACATTTCGGTGTGGCTGGACGAGGGATCGTTGCCTTGGTGAACCCGCAACGACTTCGCCGGATCCTGTCGAAGATGCTCGACGAGAATGAATTCCTGAGCCCTTACGGTATTCGCTCGCTCTCGAAGTTTCATGAGCAGCACCCATATATCTTCCACGCTGATGGACAGGAGCACCGCGTGCACTACCTGCCAGCTGAATCGGACACTGGTATGTTCGGAGGGAACTCAAATTGGCGAGGCCCGATTTGGTTCCCGGCGAACGCACTGATCATCCGCGCGCTCCAGAATTTCTATCTCTATTACGGCGACAACTTCAAAATCGAGTGCCCCACGGGTTCCGGGAAATCCATGAATCTCTTCGAAGTGTCGAAGGAGATCTCGGACAGGCTTACCGGAATTTTCCTGCGGGACGAGCGCGGCCGCCGTCCCGTCTATGGGGGGACGGAGAGGTTTCAGTCCGATCCCCACTGGCGCGATTACATCCTCTTCTACGAATACTTCCACGGCGACAATGGCGCGGGACTCGGCGCGAGCCATCAGACGGGTTCGACTGGGGTCGTGGCCAAGGCGATCCAACTCTACGGCTACCTCGATCCCGAGAAGGCCCTTGCGGTCGGCAAGGAGGCCGCATTCCTGCGAGGCATTTCCGCCACGTGATGACTCGAAGCCGTGGGCCGATAGGCTGTTAACAGAGGAAAGCAAGTGCATCGCGATTCTCAACTGTCGAGAACAGGTCAGCAAGGCCATTACACGTTTTGAGAATTGGCGGGGCGGGTGCTGAGTGTTATAGAGATTTACATCAAATTGACTTCCCCGGCAGTCTTCACATCTGGTACTCATTCTCAGAAGCGCGCAGCTGATCGATTTCCGCTTGGAGCTTTCGCAGTCTGCGTTTCCTCTGGGGAATGAAAATCGCTAACCACAGGATGAGGAGTGCGGAAATCGGACCCAAGTTCGCGAGCAGTCGTAGTGGGGTCATAATGTCTTGAACCAGCACAGGCATCACGACCATCGCCATGCCCAGGAAACAGAAAATCAGACCCGACCGCAGCCAGATATTCCGGGAATAGTCACGCCGTTTTTCCAGTTGCTGTCGGTACGACTGCAGCGTAGTTTTCAGGTCCGCATCGGACGCTGCGGGGCTCGGCCAAAGGACTTTGTATGTCTGATATCCACTGTAAACGCTCCAGAGGCTTAATACGCCGAACCCCAGGCGCGTGATCCACGTCCCGAATGGGCTTAAACCGAAGGTTTGAAAATTCTGAAAGCTGAGGAAGCCCCAGCCAAACCACAGGAACAAGAGGATCGCGAGAGCTGCCGAGAAGAGCACAGCCAAGCGCGCTTTCCTGTCATGTTGTTGAGCCTTGCGGCGCAGTTTCTCTGCAGACATTTTGAATACCTCTGTAGGCTATATTCGGGTCGCGATAGGGGTCTTGAGCCAAGGTCCAGACAAAGCCAAGACGGTCGATTATGCATATCGCTATCTCCGTATCCACTTTGATGAACTGGATGCGCATCAGGCGATGATCCAAAGCGTACTTGCGACGGGAAGTATGGCGATGCCCGACGTTTCGCTTCCGGAGGTTGTCATGGGCGCGGCAGTTCAATACCAACTGCAACCGAGCGGTGAACTGAAGTGGGTTGTTCTGGAAGAAACGGAACACCCGGTCAGGGACTTCGACGAAATCTCGCCTGCCGATCCACGGACGACGGAACTGCTTGGCAAGAAGGTTGGGGATGTCTTCGTTGTCGTGAAAGGAAGTATTCGGGACACCGAGGCCGTCATCAAGCAGATCATGCCGAAGTATCTCCGTAGGCATCACGATTGTCTAGCGGAACTGGCGGTGCGGTTTCCGGATTCGCACGTTATCGAGTCTGTTGCCATCGAACCTGCTGACCATCCCTTACAGCTTGGACTAGCCGCTGTGCTGGTTTCCGCTCAGACCCGCTCCCAGAGGGTGGAGGAAACGCAAAAGCTTTATCAGACCATGCCGATGTCACTGCACCTGTTCGGTGCGCATTTCGGCAAGAACGCCTACGAGGCGTTAATGAGCATTGCGTTGGCCGACAAGCTGGCAGTGAAGTGCGCAATCGGTACAAGCGAGGAATACCAGCGAGCAGCCGCGGGGCAAGGCAACGCCTCGACCATCATTTTGGATCTGTCCGCGATAGCAACAGTACGGCTCATTGGACTTGTCAATGTACTGAAATCCAAGCTGTACAGATTCGCAATGTCTGACTCGACAGCTCTTGAGATCAATGAGACGCTGGGGCCAGGAATTACTGAGGCATCGGAGGGTGGCGTTCTTGCATTTGAAGATGGCGAGTACCGAATGTATCAGGAAAGTGCTGAGGAGCGGAAACGGAGGCTAGAGAGAGACCAAGAGTTTCTCAAGGAACTTCATGACCACGTTGAAACACTGTCTCCTATCGAGCTTGCGTCCTGGTCGCCGGAAGCACGAAAGAGTGTTACGGATTTTGTAGGACTCTATGGCGCAGAAGCAATTGCTCTAGCGAAGCAGACTAACACCGTGCTATGGACGGACGATGTTATTGAGGCACAGCTAGGCGCAGGAATGTTCGGTACTGTCGGTGTTTGGACGCAATGTGTCCTTGCTCGACTCGCCGATGTTGGCGCCCTTACTCGGGAAGACTACGTCACGGCAACGGCAAAATTGGTAGGCTTTGAATATGCTGGTACGTACGTTGACGGTGCCGTATTCATTGAGTGTGCTCGGCAGTCCCAATATGATCCGGAGGCCGCTCCGCTTCGGCAGGCGATAGACATCATGGCATCACCTCAAGCCAACCCACAAGTTCGCTTCGGGATGTTTCGGCAATTCCTCAATCATCTGTATTCCTCCGATATCACTCCATTCAGAAGCGGCATGGTCATCAGGGCGTGTCTGGCCGCGCTTGCGCAGACGCCGATGCTGTGGCAGCAATTAATGATTTTGAGACGAAATAGCCAAGCCCTGTTTGGATTGAACGTAATTGCAGAGCAGCATTTCAACAGATGTTTCGATGCGTGGACCAGAGGGTATTGACGGGGTAATCCAGCGTCGGACTCGTCGTTTCTACCCCTGTCGCAGTTTTTCTGCCAGATCTCGATACGACCCTGATCGTATGTCGCCTTCAAGCGCTGGGCCGGGTCTCACCCAGCGGGTATCGCCGCATGATGCTTGCTACTGAAACGTGAGTACATGCGATGCGTCCTGATTAATCGCCCCTATCTTCGCCCACCTTGGGTATTAGAATTCCCTTATGCCGCAATGCCTGTTTTGCCTCCATGAGGGAGAGGGTGGCTCCGTCTGCTTCACGGACGAGCATGTATTCCCGGCGGCACTCGGCGGAAACCTGACGGTCAGGGACGGCAGTTGCGACGCGTGCAATCACGGCAATTCCAAATTCGAGCAAGCGCTGGCTGGCGAGTTGACGCCTATCCGCATGCTGCTACAGATACCGGACCGATATGGAAACGTCCCGCATACCGCTGCAACGATCATCACTACTGAAAAGACGTATGACGGTCGCGTAAAAGGTGATGGCAGCGTGCTGGTTAAACCGCTCGTCACAAAGGAGAAGAACGAAAAGGGGCAGCGGGAGTTCGTCCATCGGTTCCTGACCGACAGGCTGAAAGAGAAACGTGCGCGTGTGAGCAACCCACCTAGTCAAGCCGCAGAGCCCGTGGTGAAATGCGGCTATGGATCATCAGACGAACGTAGCCACGGCAAAACGACGGACACGGGAAGAGATTCGGCAGATTGTGTCGGAGTTTGCAACTAGCGGCATGCCACAGAGTGAATTCTGCGGCAGTCGAGGGATCTCGCGAAGTAGTCTCGATCGTTATCTGAGAAAACAACGTGCCCAGGATCAAGGAAGCAGGGCAGGCAATCGATTGTTGGCGGTAGAAATAGGGATAGCAAGCGGGAGCTCGGCGAGCACCAGCAGCGGGTTGGTGGTGTCGTTGACCAGCAGACGCAGGATCGAAGTGAACCGGGACTTCGATGCGGCCACACTGGAGCGCCTGCTGACGGTGTTGGACAAGGGATAGGGCGATGTTCGGATTTGGGCCAGCGACGCGGATCTACGTGGCCACCGGAGCCACGGACATGCGCAAGGGATTTAATGGTTTGTACGGTTTGGTGCGCGACCATCTGGGCTGCGATCCCGAGAGCGGCCACGTTTTCTTGTTCAGCAATGCGCGGCGCAATCGCCTGAAGTTGTTGGTATATGACCATAGCGGACTATGGATATGCTCGAAAAAATTGGACGGCGGAAGGTTTCGCTGGCCGGGAGCAGACACTTCGGACACGAAGATCGTACTGAGCCACGAGGAACTGGCGCTGTTGTTGGGAGGCATTGATTTGGCGGAGACGCGGCGGCGGAAATGGTATCGCAAGCCGCTCACGGAAGAATCCGAGAAGTTACGAATACCAGCATAAACACTGACGATTTCGTTAACTTATCCACAGCCAGATCTGTTATCAAAGAAGCATCGTGAGTGCGAATCCACCGACTGCCGCGATGCCCACTGCTAGCGCAGGGTCTTGTTTCCCCGCCGAACTTCTCGAACAACTGAAGGAGCAGCTTCCCCAGGCTTTGTTTGTCTCCCTGAGCGACAGGGTTGCGACTTATGAAGAGCAGTTCGGCGCGGCGTCGAAGCAGTTAGATACAACCAGGAGCGAGTTACAGTATGCGCGGCTGAAGATCCAGGTGCTGGAAGAACATTTGCGTCTGCGGCGGATCGCCAAGTACGGACCGGGGAGTGAGAAGTTGAGCGATCTGCAGCTGCAGTTGCTGGAAGAGGAGCCTGGGGTTTCAAGGCAAGAGGTTGCGGCGGAGAGCGAAGGCGAGCCGTTGCCCGCGGCTGGAGACGACAAGAAAAAGAGGAAGCGGCGTCCGCATCCCGGCCGGCAGACGCTGCCTGCCGATCTTCCCCGCGTGGAAAAGGTCATGGCCTGCACGCCGGAGCAGTGCGTGTGCGGCAACTGCGGAAACGAAACCGTGGTGATCGGCTACGATGAGAGCGAAGTTCTCAAGGTGAAGCGGGCCGAGTACTACGTGGAAGTGACCAAGCGCGAGAAGCGGGCTTGCAAGCAAAAGCAGTGTGAAGAACAAGGCGTGGAGGCCGCTCCGCTGCCCGTACGAATCATCGACAAGAGTCTGGTTTCCGATCAAATCATCATCGACACCATCGTGAGCAAATATGCCGATCACAGTCCGCTCTACCGCCAGAGCGCGATTCTGCTGCGCGAGGCGGGCGTGGACATCAGCCGGGCGACGATGTGCGGCTGGGTAATGAGAGTCGGCGAGCTGCTCGAGCCAGTGGTGGGCGCCATGCGCAAGGAGCTGCTGGCCGGTAGTTACATCCAGGCCGATGAGACGCCAGTGGATGTGCAGACGCATGATAAGCGCGGCCAAAATCATCAGGCGTACTTATGGCAGTACGGGACACCGGGCGGGGCGACGGTCTTCGATTTTCGCATGAGCCGCGGACGCGAAGGCCCGTGGCGGTTTCTGGGTCAGTTCGAGGGAATTCTGCAAACCGATGATTACATCGCCTACGAGCGCGGCATCGGTGGGCCGAAGATGGTGCACGCGGCCTGCTGGGCTCATCCGCGAAGGCGCTTTGTGGATGCCGTAAAACTCCACCGGCAGGATGCTGCGTCGATACGTGCCGTCAAGCTGATGGATGAGCTATTCGCCATCGACCGCGAAGCCAGCGAGGCACAGATGGATCACGCCGCGCGCCATCGGCTGCGCCAGGAGAAAGCTCCGTCTCTGCTCGATCAGATCCGGGAACACATCCTGGCAACCAGCAAGACGGTGTTGCCCGAGAGCGCGGTAGGCAAAGCGTGCAGTCACACGCTGGCGCTGTGGAAGAAGCTGAACCGATTCCTCGAATACCCGCAACTGGAGCTCAGTAATAACCTGGCCGAAAACTCGATGCGTCCGGTGGCGATAGGCCGCAAGAACTGGATCCACATCGGCAGCCAGCAGGCTGGGCCGCGTGTGGCCGCCATCCTGTCGGTGGTTGAAAGCTGCCGCCGGCTCAAGATCCCGGTGCGCGACTACCTCGGCACCATCCTCCCGGGGCTCGCCAACACGCCCATCCAGCGCGTCCCCGAACTCACACCTACAGCTTGGATCCACTCGCGGACACAGTCCTGACAATCTCTAATTAAACTCGCTTCCCGCCCGCCGTCAACCGTGTGTTTGCCGGACGGATACAGAGAAACTGCGCGTGCAGGCGAAAGAGAAAGGCCAAGAGCTCGTTGAGATGGGACCGGGAGATCCGGTCACGGCCGAAGTACACATCGGCGGTGATCTGATGGTCATCGGGTCGCAAGACGGACTGCGGACGGCAGCCAAGATTGCGTATGTCGCACTCGCGTATATGGTCGGGGTTAGAGTCGCCGGGAGCGATGCATTCATCGAGGTGCGGTCGTACATCCTTGAAGGCAGGCCGGACGGCGTTTCACGGCTTTTCATCAATAAGCGCTATCTGGAAGCGTGCCAGCAGGGGCCTCATCAGCATTCGGTCGCGATTGCAGCGCGGCGCGATAAGCGTCGTGTAGATGCCATAGTGCGGCTCTTCGGGGAACTCACATATTTCGTGGTGCTGTCGGATCATTACGACGGAGCGGATTTCTGCAATACGCTCGTTTACGACGCGCATCGCGGAGATGTAAACGGAATGCTCTTCGGTCACGTGCAGGCGGAGTTGCTTCAGACCGAAGATGTCGCAGCAAGCAAGGACACGGTATGGAATGACCTGGAGGGTGTAGGTAGGAACTTTTGTGCGTTCATCGAGCGCGTGGCAGAGGAAAAGCGCCTCAGAGATCTTGCCAAAGCAGACAAAGATCTAGCAAAAGGAACTTGAAGCACAGAAATGATAAAAGAAGTTGGGTGCAACTGCAGCTTAAGATTTCGGCAGGCGACAGCTCGGAAGCGGCCTTGGGAGTGATGACCACTTGGGGCGTTTCTAGGTACGCTCCTGCTCGTATCAATTGCGATTGCTTTGTGAATCGTCCACAAGTGCGGATAGCTCTAGTGAGATTTGGATTTCACCCTCCGGTCCGTACCATGGTTTTCCAGCTTTGCCAACGACCTTCATTCCGAACTGGACTGCAACATCCATTGCCCCACGCGACAGCCGCTGAAAGTCGACCGCAATGTCCGAAAGCTTCCACAACTGCGGTTCATCCTTATCGTCGCGAAAACCCCAACATTGCTCGTCATCAAGAAAAGAAACTAGAAAGTGGTCCTGATGCACCTCAATCCAAAAGTAGCGAACGCGATCGTCGCGCTTCTCAAGCTGGTCATAGGGCTGGTCAAGGCCAAATTTGATTTCGGCTTCGGGAAACTTTGGATAGGGACCAGAGGAGAACCTCCTGTCAAAACCCACATGTGGTCTCTTAGCGATCACAAATAGAGCCGAGAGGATTTTCATTAACCCGCGCGCAACCGCTGCCCGATCCCAAGTTCCACTGTTGAGACGTTTCGCAAGAATTACGTCCGCGTCGACCGCCTCCGGGATGTTTCTCTCTTTCATGTGGACCGATATCGTCGTGGCGAGCTCGTTCACGTCGGGCCAGGCAATGATCCGGATGTGGTCGAGGCCGGTGGGAGCCCAAGTGCCCGCCTCGGTAGCGACGCCCAATCCGCCTTCAGGCTCCTTCTCAAAAGCGGTGGTCGTGATAGGAAATTTGTCGCGAATTAAGCTTGTGAGATGGGCACGCAAAATACGCTCAAATTGAATTGTGCCCTTGTAAGACCACCATAAGCCTTCTTTAGGAAACTCCTTGCGGAACCTCAACACCTGCCCCCACTGTCTGGCTTCCTCCTCTGACTGTGGAGTAGAAGGTTTCTGATTGAAGTACACCATCAGTTGGGGCCGTTTGTGTTTCTCCCAGGCTTCGTATGCACGACGAATTTCGTGCTCGGTCCCAGTGGTACCCTCTTTTGTGAGGGTGCCAAAACGCTTCCAGAAAATGCCGATGACAACGTCACAATCCTCGATGTGCAGGATTGTATCGATCAGGCCCTGCGGACCTTCGGCATGAAAACCCGGGTACGTGTCGGTCTCCCATCGGATGACACATACCTCCAATCCACGGTCGGCGGCAATCCCCTTGTTTAGCTCATCGACGACTTTCGTGACGATTGCTCGCTCGGCATTTACGTCGGCAGGTGAGGCAACCACCAAGCGGAGTCTCTTACTGTGCTCATACATACTCATAATGGTGCTTGCAGAAATATCCGGAGTCAATGCATCTTCCGTGCACAATCCCCGGATCTACGCCTCGCATCCTTGATGGAATGTGGACTTCGCGTTACGTGGCCCGCTCGCCGGACGCTCACGAAATGATAACTTCCGCACGGTTCGAGATTCCGCTATTACAAGGCTTTCGCCACCTCGATTGCGGTTCCGAGTTGGGTATCCCTTCCTTGCTTTAATGCTTCTCGCGAGATCTCAATAGAAAACTTTGGAACGATGCCGTTGTTCTCCAGCATTCGCCCTTGCCAAGTCAGATAGGCGGCAACCGGCAGGCCAAGAATGTATCCGTGCCCACCCTTATTGCTTCCGCATCGGTCAGCTTGACGATGCGGACAGGAAGTTTTTCGAGTTCCGCCAGTTTGGCCGCCCTTAGGCGACGTGCACCGGCTACAACCTCGTACTTGCTTTCTTCCAGTTCGCGTACCAGAAGAGGGGCCAGAATCCCCTGCGTCTTGAAGCTCGCGGCCAGTTCTTCGAGGCTCTTTGGATCAAAGCGTCTGCGGGGATTGGTTGCTGACTCCGCAAGCGCGGTGATAGGAACGCTGCGGTATTCATGGTTGTTGACTGCCTTTTGCGTACGCGGCATGATCTTTTCTCCTCTCATACGTGTTTGGTCATGTGTTGGTGGACTCGGGCGCACACGTCGGGCCTGAAAGCTAAACGGTGCAGGTGTTGGGGTGTTATGCGGCTGCCGCGAGTGCCGCTGGCTCGGGGGCAATGCCCCATAAGCGCTAACTTAAGGAATAGGTTTTAGTGTTCGCCGACCTATTCTTGGTGGATGCGTATCCTCGAAGAAAACTGGAAGGTGCTCACGTCGTTCTTTCCCACAGCATGGCAGCAAATGGCGTGGCAGTCAGGTGCGGTCGAGCGATTGCGTGGGTTTCCATCGCCTGACGTGCTGTTGCGTATGCTAATGCTGCATGTGGCGCGGGGTTACTCTTTGCGGGAGACGGTTGTGCGCGCTAAGCTGGCGAACTGGGCGGACATTTCGGATGTCGCCTTGCTCAAACGCCTGCGTAACAGCGAGGAGTGGCTACGTTGGTTGTGTATCGAATTGCTTCGGGAAAACGTCGCATACCGGCTAGACGAAGCTACAAGTCGCGCGATCCGATTGTGGATGGCACGATCGTCAGAGAGCCAGGCAAGACCGGGAGCCAATGGAGGATTCTGTACAGCATCAGACTGCCGCGTTTGGTGTGTGACTTTTTCGAGGTAACGGCCACGATTGGCGAAGGCAGTGGCGAGTCATTGAACCGTCTACCTGTGGGTCCGCACGAACTCATTCTCGCGGATGCCGGCTACTGCTCAGTAGCTGGCATTGAGTATGTTTGGCAACATGGTGCTGATGTGTTGGTTCGTGTCAACCCTCAGAGTTTCGTGGCGTACTCTGCATACGGCAGACGTTTCTCCCTCCTGCCGCGATTACGCACTTTGTCCAAAGTGGGGCAGTTCGGCGAATGGCGGGTTGTCCTTCATAGTCACGGTTCGGCGTTTGCGGGCCGGTTGTGTGCCGTGCGAAAGAGCGACTGCGCGGTTCAACAGGCTCATCGGCGATTACTGCGCAAAGCGAGTAAGAAGCAAATGATCACTAGGCCGGGAACACTCGAATTTGCTAAGTACGTTATCGTGTTTACGACCCGCTCCAGCGGTTCGACGGCGGACGTTCTGAGACTTTACCGTATGCGTTGGCAAATTGAGCTGGTGTTTAAGCGACTGAAGAGCCTTGCCCAACTGGGGCACGTGCCCAAGCATGACGATCGCAGTTCTCGCGCTTGGCTTTATGGGAAATTGCTTGTCACGCTTCTGGCACAAAAATTGATTCGCATCGGGCGCGATATTTCCCCCTCGGGCTACCTACTCTCGGCGCGGGGGCCATGTTGTCCGTCGCGTGAATTCGGTTTCGCGCTTCACCAGATCCAGCAGGCCATCGAACCGCACCTCTCCTTCCAGCAAACGCTCTATTCGTGGAATCAGATTGCACAAGCTCTTGCGGAAAAGTCGCGCTATCGACTACTCCAACTGGCGAAATGGCATGCCTCGTGAACATCGCTCCAAGACTGACGGATCGGAACGTGCTGCCTGTCAGAAACCGACTTCCATGCCGAATCGTGGGCCCGGTCCTGGCCCGCAACTTCAGAGTTGCCCGTCAGAACGAAGCCGCTGACGCGGCGGACGCTGCCGCGTGGGTGAGGTCCGCAGTTCTGATTTTTCGGCTCAGATAATTGTGGGTCACAAGGAGGTGTCTCTGTGACCCATCTACGCAAAATCATGCTGGAAGAACTCCAGCGACGTCATTACTCTGAGGCTACCACACAGCGTCACATTCGCTTCATCGAGCGGTTCGCCCAGCACTTCCACTGCTCGCCCGATCGCCTGGGACCGCAGCACATCCGCGAGCACCAAGCCCAGCTCTTCACCGTGCACAAACTGGCTCCTGGTTCGGTAACCAACCATCTCTGCGCCCTGCGCTTCTTCTACGTCCAGGCGCTCAAGAGGCCCTGGAGCATTGCCGACACTCCCTATCCCAAGAAGCGCCATCGCCTCCCCAAGATTCTCAGTCAGGAAATTGAACTGCGCGAATTTTTTCTGGTTGTCAACAATGCTCACGGACACAAGGAAGTTCAGTGGACATGGACCGGAACAACGATCTGCGACTGGGCGCTCGCAGCCCGAGCCGGGCGAAAGACTTCGAGCCGGAGTTCAGTTGGCAGATCTTGGTTTGAATTCGAAATCATACGTTTCGCCGACTGACACGGTCTGCCGCGCCGGACGCTCAGTCGCCTGGGACACGGGCAAATCAGCTCCGTCCTTTGCGATCGCGCGCCACGCGACCGGGGACGAACCCGCCAGCAAAGATACGGTGAGGAGGGGATCGTGGGGCGTGATGTTAATGAACCGGAACCGATATCTGATACCTTGTTTCAATTCGATCGGACTGGGCTCAGCGTCACCATTGAGTAGAATCGGCGTGTTGTCAGACGGCCCCCTGACGCTGATGAGCATCACCCGATCCCTTTCTGGGTCGAGAGATTGACCCGGCTCGAGCACGATGATCGGACCATAAAGTCCAGAACTAAGCTGGCGAATATCATCGAGGTGCGTGTGATAGATGAACGTTCCCGCGCGCGGAGGCGTAAATGTAACAACGAATGAAGCGCCAGGCTGAATCATCGGCGCGATATGGCCCGGCGTACCGCTCCAGCCTGCGATGCCGTCGTAGTAGCTCTCCAATTCCATCGCATGCCAATGCACTGATGTCGGCTCGGGGAGTTTGTTCAACACTGTGATCTCCACGGGTTGGCCTCGAGTGAGCACAATTGGTGTCCGGGAATCCGACCTGAAGATTCTGTGAGCTGACCTGCCCCTTCCTCAAGAGCGAATGCAAAACCCGGATCCTTGCCGTAGCGCCCGGGCTGCGGTTGTGCCACGAGCCGAAGCCTCCGCGGTGGCTGATCGGAATCCTTTGCGGCCGGCGCGGCACGAGATGAAAGGACGTTGATGCCCAACACCAGGCCGGCCATCCCATCCATAGCGTGGTGTGATTCGCCTCGGGCAAACGAAGGTTCTTTGTCGGCTGGCCGCAGCCGAAGACCCGGAGAAATGTGCGCAAGGACATGGCAATGGAACAGCCAATTGCCCGGCTGCGGCGGCGTCCACGTCAACGCCATAGTGGTACCGGGCCTCATCAGTTCTGTGACGACCAGCCGGCGCTGTTCGCTACTGAGCAGAGTATCGCGTTCTCCGTCGCCGATACTATCGACAGTGTAGTAAGAGCCGTGGAGGTGCATCGGGTGGCTTCCCTGTGCGGCATTGATCCAGCGCCAGTGGACTGAGTCGCCAACTCCGTATGTCAGCCGTTCTGTATAAGGCCATGCGCGGCCATTTATCACAAGGGCATTCCGGCCCTTCGTGAACGGATCACCGCCCGTTGCTCTCAACTCAGGGTTTTCCCACCACCCAATCACGAAGACCCGATCGTCTGCTCTTGTCCCCCTGCGGATCTATGATCAGAGCCCCGTTGAGCTGGCTGTCGACGCCGTAGCGATCTGGAAGAGCCTTTCTGGTCGTTGTCGCCCAGTAGTAATAAGTGCCCGGATTGCCCGTTCGGAAGCGAACCTCACGTCGTTCTCCAGGCGCCAGTTGAATGGTCTCATCGGGGTTGCCCGGTCGTGTGTGGAGGCCGTGGATGACGAGAGCGGCACCGGGGATCGTGTTGCGGACGGAGACCTGAATCTCCGTGCGTTCGGGCACTCGGATGAGCGGCCCTGGAATTTCTGCGGGACGGCCGGCCTCCGCGAACGCCTGTACCTGGAGTCCGGGACCATCCCGTTCTTCTGGATACCAGGTACCAACACGGGCTTCCAATTTGATCGTCAAGACGCCATTGCTGAGATGACCCTGCGGCAGCCGATTGTCGTTTGCCGTGATTTCAGGAAAGCTCCTCTCCGCGACGGCAGCGAACGACATGGTTGGGAATGCCGCAGCGATAAAGAACAAAAGAACCGCAGCAGGACGCATAGCGAAGTACCTTCGGCGCTTTCGGCCCCCAGATTGTGCTCGTATGTGGAGGGCTTTGTCAAAACGCAAAGCAGAGCTGCGGTCTGCGCCGGCGGTAGATCTAGCTCCAAAGGTCGAACAATTTCTTCATGTTGCTGGGATTCGGCCGACGGACTTGACTGATTTGGGTGGGCGATGGCAAGCGCTTTATTCAATCGATGCTCTCTCCTCAGACAGTCTTAACTGATGAATCGTCGCTGGCCTTGATCGAAAACGCCTCGGATCGAGGTCCCCACTCCGCCCCAAAAGTCTGCCCCGAGGCGTTTCCGATCAAGGCTAGCGACCACCCGCCCAGAACCTCTCATACACCCGGGTTCAATAAAGGCAATTCGGATTGAAGTAGACTTGCTCGTAATGCGGATCGAGTTGGATCATCTGTTTGTCTGCACCAGGCCGGGGGCTCCCGAGGCGGAAAAACTTGTTCAGCTTGGTTTGCATGAGGGGCCTCCAAATCAACATCCTGGGCAGGGTACGGCCTGTCGGCGCTTTGCCTTTGCCAACGCCATGATTGAGTTGATCTGGGTGAGCGATGCAATGGAGGCTCAAAGTCAAAACGCACGGCGCACCTTGCTTTGGCAGAGATGGTCGAGTCGGGCGGGCAACGCCTCGCCTTTCGGCATTTGCTTGCGGCCTGTCAATTCTCAAGACACAAAGGCACCCTTTCCTTCGTGGGAGTATCGGCCGGCCTATTTAACAGATCCCCTTTTCATGAATATCGGCGAAGCGGGAGTCGAGGAGCCGATGTGGGTCTATCTGAACTTTATGCAGCGGGTCCAGCGTGAACAGTGGTTCATTGAGCATCCCATTGGAATTCGCCAGATCACTGGCTTGACTCTGACCACCCCCGTGCCGCTCCGGTCTGCCGTGGCGCAGACCATGGTGGAGAATGGAATTCTCTCAACCCGCACGGGAACAACATCTCTGCTCGAAATTGAATTTGATGGCAGCCGGCGAAAAGAGTATGTGGATTTCAGGCCGCACTTACCGTTCGCCTTCCAACTGTAAACAGACAAGAGAAGTTAAGTGTTATGGTGCTCGGCGGATAACGAGCTAACCAGAATGTAGTTCTTAAGGAACAGGTTTTACTTCAATGCGGGCAGGCAGAATTCGTTTGAGGCGGATCATCAAATCGGCCCCCGCAGGAAATCGGTTGCCTCCGAAGCCGCCCGCGACAGTCCGTTGCTCCACCCGCGACTAAGAGAGGGCCCCTTGGAGTTTCACCCAACCTCCGCGGGGCCTCGAATAACTCCCTGTGTCCAGACGCAAGCCGCCATATCGACGATCACGCACGAACTAAGGGATGTATGAAAAATCCTCGGGCAGAGGCAGAGCAATCGGAGTCTCGAAGTACTTGGCGGGTTCCGGATGCACGATGATCTGGCCAGCCGAACCGAGGAAGATGGCGGTCTGCTCTATTGAGCCGCGCCCAATCGGCCCGGAGAGGCCCGACATCGTCCACCTAAGTTGCATCGCGTGCGGATTCTTGTTCACCGTTTGGTCGTCGGCGTAGGCGAGGTCATTGCGGTAGAACGTCGTTACGTCGGCGAGGTCGCCGGCCCGAGCCAACTGGGTGGACCTCGGGTTCGGAGCTGACTGGTCTCCTTTCTGCATCATGAAGAGCAGTGACTTCGGGGAATTGCCAGGAAGCGGTTCCTTACGAATGTGCGGTATGTAGGAGGCACCGTCGCCCGAGCCCGCGACCCACCCGACAGTGTCCATATATTTCTGGATCTCGAACGCGCCGTCGACATGGGTCCTGACGATGGGTTGGTTTCGAAGCGGAATGTTCTCATCGAAAAACGGCGGGTCCACTGGAATTCCGCCCCAGCTAGTTAGGCCGGGGGAGTTGAGGATCGATGGAATGCGCGACTGCAGGTTTGTACCCACTTGCGGACGGGCCGATGGCCGGAGCCTCAGAATGTCCCACCGCGAGTTCAGACCTCCCGCCGACCCCAACGCGCCAAACGTCATGTCTGACTCGACGCCCATGAACGTGGGGCCCAACGCGCCTCCGCCGAACGACATACCGTAGTAGGTGATTCTGGAAGGATCGAGGTCTGGCTTGCCGTCGCCGTCTACGTCGACGCCTACCTGGATTTCGCGGACAAGTTGCATGAAGTCGATCACTGTTTGGCGGATCGTGTCGCGCGCCCCGAGGATCTTGTGCGCGTCGCTGACCGTCTGGACGCCTTCGTTGTCCTTAATGTCACCGTCTCCGTCCAGGTCGGTGCTCCGGCCGCCCGACGGGAACTGGGCCGAGGACCCGTCGTTGAGAGTGACCGTGAGGTAGCTGAGGGGGCCGTACCCTTGGCCGTTGGCGTTGATGCAGGCCGTCGCCATCCCGTGGGCCGCGAAAGCCGCTGCGTAAAGGTAGACCTCCTCATCCTTGTAGTCTCCTCCGCCGACGCCAAAGACAACGACTGGCCACCCGGACGCTGGCTGTTGGCCGGCGGGCAGGAAGAAATTCACGTAGATGGTATCGACCGATTGAACGGGAGGCCTGCCGGCGCGAGTACCAACCGCCGGCATGACCGGCTCGTTGGAAATGTACCGAGGCGAGCGGTAACTACCGTAGGCGATGCTATCGACGGCTCCCGGGCTATAAAGATCGAGCAGCGTGAAATACTTTGGCGGGAGAACAGGCAAGTAGGAATAAAACGCAGTTTTGAAGGGCTGGAAAACCGGAGGGTTCCCCCCGAGGTGTACCTGCCAATCAATGCTCTGGAGGCTGCTCACCGCGAAGACGGTACGAGTCTCGTTCGCGCCTAGGGTGAATGAGACCGGCTCGGGGGTCGCGGCCTTGAGGTCGTCGCGAATATGTTCGAGTACGGCGGTCGCGCTCTGCGTCGTAAACACGCTCAGGCCCGCGATGTCGCCCTTCTGGACATTGAGTCGCGAATGCTCGAGGGTCCTGAGCGCGTACGTGACCTCCACCGCGTAACGCTTTGGCTGGGCTTCCGAAGTGTCACTCTCGTCCGCGCTGAAACCGGGCTGATCCTGGTCGGCGGCCAGTGGCACGCCTGATGCGTCGTGCACGCCGCGCGTCACGACGAAGGCATAGCGCGTGTGTTGTTTGAGTTGCTCGTCGGACTCGACCGCGAGAACACGCGCAACGGGGTCCCAGACAGGCTGATTAACACCGATCACTCTGCAGTGCCTTTCTCGCCGCTCGCCGTCGCGTCGATCGTCTGCGTCCCCGAGCTCCACGAAGAACGTGTTCCTGCTATTCACGCTGTCCGGATCGATGTCGCCATCGAACGGAACGGTTACGCGGGGTTGCAGGTTGAAGCCATCTAGTTCGTTGATATGCGACAGGTCCAGGCAGTCTGACACCCGCACGCTGCAATCAGGCGACGGCAGATTCACGCGGCGGCCGGTTATCTGCGCCTCGTCGGCTACGGTGAATATGTCGGTCGGGAATATCCCGCTTTCGACGCTATGAGAACCAAACAGAACGTGCACCTTACTCTTGTTCTTGAGTTGCAAGTCCCTCGGCATCATGATATTGCTGCGTCCGATTCCCATCTCGTCGGACAAAGATTGATTGATATCCTCCGCCGGGTCCCTACCTGGCATGTTAGCGGTCGTTTGTCCTGTGCAGATTCCAGCTAACAACCACACAATGGAACAAAACAACGTGAGCGGGAAACATACGAACATCAAGCGTGTGTGACATTTCATATAGCTCTCCTGTTTGCGAGTTCGAATTCCGTTGAACTCCCGCGCATGATGGCGCACCGGCGATCTCTTGAGAATGGCGAGTGTCTGGAGATTGTCTGATTTTTCGTGATGCCGTAACCTGCTGGAAATCCACCAATTACTGCGACTGGCGGTCGTGGCGGTAGAATGACTTCACGCTGGGGTGAGCACCTATGGCGCCGGAACAGGTCGCGTTCCCGCATCCCGTCAAGTTCGGAAACGACTTCGAACTCGACCCGCGCGCCTATGAACTGCGCCGCGCTGGTCGCCCCCAGAAGCTAGAACGCATCCCGATGGAGTTGCTTCTGCTCCTGGTCGAGCAGCGTGGACAGCTGGTAACCCGAGAACTCATTATTGAGCGAATCTGGGGGAAGGACGTTTTCCTGGATGCGGACACCAGTATTAATTCAGCGATCCGCAAAATCCGCCAGGTCCTTAAGGACGATCCTGAGCATCCGCGGTTCCTACAAACGGTTACGGGACGAGGATATCGGTTCATCGCTCCGGTTGTAGAGACAGCTCCACCAGCAGCCCAAGTTCCTGCCCAGTCGCAAGCCGCGCCAGGCCAGGATCTGCTTGGCACGGAGATCTCCCACTACCGGATCCTGTCAAAGCTAGGCAGCGGCGGGATGGGGGTAGTTTATGAAGCGGAAGATATCCGTTTGGGACGCCGTGTGGCTTTGAAGTTTCTGCCTGAGCACTTGGCTCGGGACCATCGCGCGCTTCAGAGGTTCGAGCTCGAAGCCCGCGCCGCATCTTCCTTGAATCATCCGGGCATCTGCACCATTTATGAGGTGGAAGAGCATGATCAGCGGCCGGTGATCGTCATGGAACTCTTGGAGGGGCAGAGCCTCAAGGAGGAGATCCGCCGAGGGCCAAGGGCCATTGACGAACTCCTGGATATCGGCATTCAGGCATCCGACGCTTTGGAAGCGGCCCATGCGAAGGGGATTATCCATCGCGACATAAAACCCGGGAACATTTTCGTCGCCACCGGGGAGCGGGTAAAGATTCTGGATTTCGGTCTAGCCAAGGTGCTCCCCCCTCCTGTTGCTGAAGATGAGCCGAAACAGGAAGCGTTGACGCTGGAAGGCGTTATTCCAGGCACTACTTCGTACATGTCGCCCGAGCAGGCCCGCGGAGATGAGATTGATACACGAAGCGACCTGTTTTCTCTCGGTGTAGTCCTCTACGAACTGGCCACCGGCAAGCGGCCCTTCGTTGGCAAGAATCGCATACTGCTGACGAACGCGATCCTGAATGCGCAGCCGGCTGTTCCCAGCAAAGTGAATCCGTCCTTACCCGCGGCACTGGACGCAATCGTTGCCAAGACACTGGAGAAAGACCGCGATCGCCGCTACCAACATGCCGCCGAAATTTGCACCGACATGAAGGGACTCAAAGAAGCGATACACAGAGTCTCAACTTCACCTTCGAACATGGAGCCAGTGAAACTGGACACTCAGCCCGCATTAAGGACAGCGACGCGTGACAGGAGGCTTTGGGCCGGCGCTCTCTTGGCACTAGCGCTCTCGATGTCATTGGGGTTGGCGCTCGGGTGGCGACGCCAGCTATTCACGAGAGCCGCTCCTGTTCCGATTCGATCCATTGCTGTGCTGCCGCTGGAAAATCTCACTGGCGACCCAGGGCAGCAATACTTCGCCGACGGTATGACCGACGCCTTGATCACAAAACTGGCGCAGATCGGATCTCTGCGTGTGATCTCGCGCACCTCGACGATGTACTACCGCGACTCGCGCAAGACACTCCCCGAGATTGCCAAGGAACTTGGAGTGGATGCGGTGGTCGAGGGCTCAGTTGCCCGTTCTGGAACCCGAGTTCGTATTGATGCTCAGTTGATCCAGGCAGCTACGGATCGCCACCTCTGGGCCAGCAGCTACGAGCGCGACATTCGAGATGTGCTCGTGCTACAGGGCGAACTCGCGCGCACCATCGCTGCTGAAGTCCAGATCCAACTAACGCCCACGGAGCAGGCTCGACTGCGGAACGCACGCCCTGTAAACCCAGAAGCCTACGAGGCCTATCTGAGAGGCCGCTTCTTCTGGAACAAGCGGAACAAAGAGGCGATCAATAAGAGTATCGAATATTTCAATGACGCAATTCGATTGGATCCAGGCTACGCGGCGGCTTATGCCGGATTAGCAGACGCCTACACCGTTACAGGATGTGCGGCTCCCGCCGGTATGTCCGTTGCAGAGGCCGGGCCGAAGGCCAAGGCTGCCGCGCTCAAGGCAGTAGAACTGGACGACAGCAGTGCCGAGGCGCACTCGGCGCTCGGATTTCATAAGCTCTGCTATGACGGCGATCAGTCGGGTGCCGAAAACGAATTCAAGCGAGCCATCGCGCTGAACCCAAACTATGCCACGGCTCATCACGGGTACGCTATCTTGCTCCTGGGTGATCGCAACCAGGAAGGGCTCGATCAAGTCCAGCAAGCGCTACGACTCGACCCCGTGTCACCCAACATCAACGGCCTGTTTGGGGAGTTGCTAATGGAAAGGCGGCAGTTTGACGAGGCGTTAGATCAATTCCGCAAGACGGTAGAACTCGATCCTCAGCAATTCAATTCCCGCATCCGCTTGGGATTTGCCTACGCTGTTTTACACCGCTACACCGATGCTGAAAATGAATTCAAGAAGGCCGAAGAAATTTCGCCCGGAAGCGTAAGCTCGCTCAGTGCCATCGCGTACATCTACGGGCTAGAGGGAAGGAAAACACAAGCAGAAAGAATGCTGCCGCAAGTCATGCGGCTCGCCGAGAAAGCGGCCCACCCTTGGATGGTTTCTATAGTGTACGTCGGCTTGGACGACAAGAACGAGGCCGTCAGCTGGCTTGAGAAGGCGTACCAACAGGGAGATTTCTATTTCGACCTTGAAAATCCTCTGCTGGATCCCCTACGCTCCGATTCCAGGTTCCAAGATTTGGAGCGGCGCGTGAAGGCCACGCAGCAAATGCAGGCTCCCAGATAAGGCTTCTGCCATCGAGAAATCCATTCTTAGTCTACCCGCAATCTCTCTCCATCGGGAGGGCAAGCGCGCCAGTTCGCCGCAACGATTCCTCCGCAGTCCCTATTCGCAAAAAACGAGCGGGTAAGCGTATGACCTACCAATTCCCGCAAAAGACGCGGGATTTCCAGTTTCCCACAGCCTCGACTGCTGCTGGTCGTTTAACTCAAACCGGACAGGTCACGTGCTAAGAAAACCGGACATTTTAACTTGCTAACAACATCCAGGGCCCTTCAGCGTTTCTCACGGCCCAGAAACGGCAGTTCGGAAAGTTGGCAGGCGACATCAATCCGAGCTTAAGTTCCCGAGTAGCCCGTCACTAGGGATCAAAACCGCACTCAAGAACACATGCTTAACGAGAAACCGTGGACTCTACGGCGAAGCACTGGTCCACTGCGGCGTCGAGCGATAGTTGGAGAACATAAACAGTTTCTGCAAACTTGAGACCGGTTCCGGATGGATTTTGTCTGCGCACCGCGAGGGCCTATAATCCGCTCCATCCATGGCCTTGGCGAACGGCAAAAGACTCGGCCCCTATGAAATCGTCGCTCCGTTGGGGGCGGGCGGCATGGGTGAGGTCTATCGTGCCAGCGATACGAGGCTGGACCGCATCGTCGCAATAAAAATCCTGCCGGAGCACCTGTCTAGCCCTGAAGCCCGCCAGCGGTTCGATCGCGAAGCACGCGCCATCTCGTCGCTGAGTCATCCCAACGTCTGCCATCTGTTCGATGTCGGTCAGCAAGATGGAACCCACTTTCTCGTTATGGAGTATCTGGAAGGCGAGACGCTGGCGGACCGCTTGCGTAAAGGCCCTCTGCCGCTCGATCAAGTGCTGAAGGTGGGGATGGAGATTTGTGCAGGTCTGGAGGCGGCGCACAAGAAGGGGGTGATCCACCGCGACCTGAAACCCGGCAACATCATGCTGACGAAGGCGGGGGCGAAGTTGATGGACTTCGGGCTCGCAAAACCTGTGCAGGCGGTGCCCGCATCGGCGTTGACGCAGACACTGACCAGCCCACACCATCCGGTGACGGTGGAAGGAATGGTGTTAGGGACCTTCCAGTACATGTCGCCAGAGCAAGTGGAGGGAAGGGACGCAGACGCGCGCAGCGATATCTTTGCGCTGGGCGCAGTGCTATACGAGATAGTCACGGGCAAGCCGGCATTTGAGGGGAAGACCGCGGCGTCAACTATGGCCGCGGTCCTCGCAGCCCAGCCAAAGCCGGTCTCTTCGTTCCAACCAATGACGCCGCCGGCGCTCGACTACGCGATCCGTACCTGCCTCGCGAAAGATCCGGATGAGCGCTGGCAAAGCGCCGCTGATGTCGGTCGCCAACTGCATTGGCTTGCGGAAAACGCCGGTAGCGCGGCAATAGCACCGGCGTCCGGGCGGCGCGCCGGCTGGATCGCCGCCGCGGTTGCGGCCGCGGCCGCAGCGATGATGATTGCGGCGGCATTCTGGCTGGGTTCGCTGCAGCGTGGACCTGCACCGTCGGTTGCAGAATTCCAGGTAGTCGCGCCCGACAAGACGTACTTCAATTTCCGTGGGCTCTCCGGTCCACCCACACCTTCACCCGACGGCAAGAACCTCGTTTTTGTGGCGTACACACGAGCTGAGCCAAATTCAAAATCGTTGTGGTTGCGCGCCCTGCACTCGTCAGACGCACACATGATTGCAGGAAGCGAAGGTGCCACCTATCCGTTTTGGTCGCCTGACGGCAGTTCGCTGGCTTTCTTCGCGGAGGGAAAACTCAAGCGATTCGATCTCCGCACGTCAACCGTCATGACCTTGTGCGTCGTTCCCGAAGGGCGGGGAGGTACGTGGTCCAGCAACGGCGTCATCCTATTTGGGGCTCGGGCCGATAGTTTATTCCGTGTCGACGGCGCGGGCGGGAAGGCTGTACGCCTTACCACGCTCGACCCGAAACTCCAGGAAACAAGCCATCGCTGGCCGCAGTTTCTTCCCGACCAGAAGCACTTTCTGTACGTCAGCCAGGCTCCGACGAATCCGCCAGCACACCTGGCAGTGGCCTCTTTGGACTCGCCGCAGGGAAAACCCTTGGCCGAAGAGGTGCGCTACGGCATCTATTCGGGGGGCTACCTCTTTTACATGCAAGAGAGCGATCTTCTGGCTCGACGCTTCGATCCAGATCGCGTGGAGCTTATCGGTGACTCCACCGTCTTGGCGCGACAGGTGCAGAACGATCCGCAGTTCAATTTTGGCGCCTTCTCTGTCGTGCCTTCCGTCTTGACTTACCAAACAGGAGCAGTCACCGCAGGAACATGGCTCGTCGAAGCCGATCGCGCCGGGAAGCAACAGATCCTTTGGAAGGAGGCGAATCTTCTTCAGAACATCGCGCTGTCGCCCAACGGCGACCAGATCGCAGCTGACATTGGCCTTTCCTCCGGACAACTGAGCGACTTGTGGATATATAACCTTCCCAAGCATAGCAGTACGCGGCTGACCTTCGATCAGCATTCCTCCGGTCCGGTTTGGTCTCCCAACGGGAAACAAATTGCCTTTAGCCGCCAAACAGACCCGGGATCCCAAATCGTCATTAAGAGGGTCTCGGGAGGTGGCGATGAACAAATCGTCATCAATGAGAATCAGCGGACGTTGCCGCTCTCTTGGTCTTCGGATGGCCGCTATCTCTTATATCGGTCGGGGCTGACGCTCACGGGAGAAATCAAGGTTCTTGCTCTTAGCGGCAAGCACAAGACAGCAAAGCTGCTTGACATCAAGTCGACGGGCGCGGGCGGCGCTCTCTCCCCAGATTCAAAGTGGCTGGCTTATGTGTCCGCCGAATCAGGCGCGCCGCAGGAGATCTATGTCGTGCCGTTCCGCTCGGCTTCCGATGATGTGGGGGTTGGACAGGGCAAATGGCAGATTACCAGCGGAGGAAGTGTCGCACCATCGTGGCGTGGCGACGGGAAAGAAATGTACTTTTCCAGCAATTCCTTCATCGGTATCGCCACGGTCCCGCTGATCGTTAAAGGTGATTACCTTGAAGTGGGTCCCATCGGTAATCTTTTCGACTTGGGGGCCCACCCCGTCAGCCGTTTCTTTGCTCCCTCTCGCGATGGGCAGAAGTTCTACGCGGTGACCTACGGTCCGGGCAGTGATGCGCCGTTTACCGTCACCCTCAACTGGAAAGCGTTGCTGAGAGAATAGCCTTCGCGACGCTCACCTCAGCCGGCCAGAACCTGCCGCGTAAACCGAGCCACTTTTTGTATTGTCGGTAATTACCGGTCAATCTCGTGAATCACACCTGTAGGAACTGCGAAGAAAAGTGCATGGTTCTCCAGGCGGACCTTCTCTCGAGAAGAAGGGTCTGCAATTCGACGGCAAGGTCTTGAGAGCGGAAGGTCAGGCAGAACCTCCGTGGGCGATGTTGTCTTGCAGTGGTTGGTCTCTGCGTCAACCTGCATTTGCGCCCAATCCAATCGTGAAGTTCACCGTGCATCTACTTCAGACGACATCTCCGGCGGACAACCGAATCGTGTTTAGCCGCGAAGAAATGCGCAGAAGAAAACCACGTCACAGTTTACGTCGAGTTGCTTTGGGCTTGTGCACGGAAGCGGAAAGTGGCATAAAGAGCAGGCGTTATCGAACCACGCGAAATCGGAATCCTCGAGAGTAGGCAGAGATTGGCCGGTAATGTCGGTAATTACCGGAACTTAATACCAGAAACTGGGCATTTTTTTAAAAAAAAAAAAAAAAAAAAAAAAAAAAAAAAAAAAAAAAAAAAAAAAAAAAAAAAAAAAAAAAAAAAAAAAAAAAAAAAAAAAAAAAAAAAAAAAAAAAAAAAAAAAAAAAAAAAAAAAAAAAAAAAAAAAAAAAAAAAAAAAAAAAAAAAAAAAAAAAAAAAAAAAAAAAAAAAAAAAAAAAAAAAAAAAAAAAAAAAAAAAAAAAAAAAAAAAAAAAAAAAAAAAAAAAAAAAAAAAAAAAAAAAAGTCAAGCTCGGAAGGCATCCATTCTCAAAGTTGACGACAGTTGATTTTCGAGCTGTTGTAGTAAATTGGATCTGCGCCACTCGGGGGAGCTAATAGTTGGGCATCATTTGTTGACTGCCGCAGAGTGTCGATGCTATGTACGGGGTGCGGACAAACGAAAGGGCACGGCGTTTCCGAAACAGCAAACGGGAAACGAGTGGCAGAGCGCAAAGGCTGCTAGAAGTCGGGAGATGCTTGTGTAACTGGTCGTCTTCCGGTCCCGACGTGCAGTCGTGAAGGTAGCTTTAGCGCCCTAAAAGGATGGTGGATTGTATGTGGTGCTCCGACCCGCTTCTAAATGCTCTGAAGGCTAGTGGGTACTCCGTTGTTCGTCTTCCCAAAGCAGACATTCGACCCCTGCAGGTCCTGCAGAAACGGGGCAAAGACCTCGATCGCCTAGGCGAGCTCACAACGTTGTTGGTTCCGAGCGTCGGCGCAACTCTGCCCGGAGTGTCTGCAAACCAGCAGGCTGCCAGCATCTCCGGTCAGCGGAGCGGCACTGTCAGTCTGGGAGTGGGACTCTCCTTTCTTGGCAATGTCATTGGGGCAATGGGTGGATCGAAGATGGGACTGGACGTGCAGTATAAGAATGCCAAGACCGTGACGTTTGAATTCAACGACGTCTTCGAAGACAGAATCGAAGTGCTAAAACTCGATCAGTTTTTGGCGACTGCCGATGTCAATTCCCTTTCGCGTTACGCGGCCGAGTTGATGGAAGCGGATGAACTCTACGTAACAACGGCAACGCTCAAAACTAGAAAAATTTCCGTCGAAGCCAAGCAATCAAATCAGGTTCCGGTGCAAGTTGATGTGCCAGTTGTCCAGCAAGTTGTCGGAGCGAACGTAAAAGTGTCAGTTGAGGCGGACGCCAGTGCGAAAGTGACTTATGAAGGCAACGTTCCGTTGGTATTCGGATTCCAGGCGGTACAACTCTTTTACGAGCAGGGGAAATACACAGCGTTCAGGCCCCTGGAGTCGGGGCAAGGAGCGATGAGAGGGCTGGAACCTCCTAAGGACGACGGAGCGACGCGCTACACGGGGGTAAGTCCGTTCGTGCGCCTGGGCGGCGAGTGAGTCGAAGAGCATGGCCAACTGGGCTATCGTAATTGGCGTCAACAAATACTGGCGAGAAGATGCGTGTCTTAAAGGAGCAGTTAATGACGCGGTGGCGATGGGCGAATGGCTTATCTCCAGCGGAGCTGTTCCTGAAGAGAATGTGAAGTACCTGCTTGGTCCGAACGGTCCGGGCGATGTTGATAAGGTCAAGGGACTCTCCTTCTCAGCTCCCTCGGTGATGAATTTCGCGTTAGCCATCGACTGGCTCCAGAAGAAAAGTAATTTGGAGGGGGAACGGCTCTACTTCTACTACGCCGGGCACGGCCTTAGCTGCCGGCAAGATGGCGCTGATGAGGAGGCTTTAGTGCCAGAGGATTTCACGGACAAGCTGACGACCAACTCCTACTCGCTCCGGTCGCTTCTGAACTATTTCGGCACAACCAAGTTTGAGGAGCAGGTCTTCTTTATCGATGCGTGCCGCAACATCCCGTGGGTGGAGGAGTTTCGGATCGGCGAGTGGCCCCGGCCTCGGAAGCGCGAACCGGATTCGGTTATCCCCCAGCAGTTTGTCTTCCAAGCTACTTCTCCCGGGCTCAAGGCAGTGGAATTGAGGAAAGAAGCAGGCAATGAAAGGGGTGCTTTTACCAGCGTTCTTTTCAAGGGTTGAAAGGAGAGGCGAAAGAGTGGGACGAGCCCTCCAAAGAATACGCGGTGCGGGTCAACAAGCTGTTCGCGTTCGTCAAGGATAGGATCGAAAAGCTCAAACTGGAGGTACCGGACAAGGGCGCCAGCGAACTCATGCAAACGCCACGGTTGGCAGGTGAACGCGGTGCGCCGGGACGGGATCAAGATCCGATCCTTGCACATATCCGCCTCGAGCCTACGCCGCTGCTCGCGGAGGCCTACAGAATTCTAAGAACTGAAGTTTCTCGCATCGAAGACCTCATCGCGTCAGGGATCGGACTACTCGCAAGGTCAGACGATGAACTCAGTGCCCTGAAGGACGCTGCGGAGAAGATCCAGGAAAGATTCAGTAAACCACTGCTTGATCTCAGGGAGAAGGTAATTTGTGTTGAAAACGAGATGGCGCAAAACCACCTGCCCGAAGCGTGGCAAGCCTATGGGGAAGCACGAAAGCGCCTGCTGCCGGCGCTGGCGAACGACCTGCTCGCTGCGATTGGTGGTTTCTATCTCAGATACCGACGCCTGGATAACGCCAGAGATGGGGTCAACGACATTAAGGGGGAAGGGCTATCGTTTGCGGGCCTAGCCGAGAACTTGGTAAAAGACCTAGTGCGGCGCTCGGCCGAGCAAGAGTACCCGGTTCTGATCGTGGGTGAGGAGCGGCCCGACGTCAGCGGTGCCGTCATCCGGTTGCGCTTTCCCGCGTGGGACGTTTGGAACCTGCCCCTCACAGCCCATGAGTACGGCTACTTGCTCGCCATTCGGACCGTACAAGGAACGGAGCGGCTCGGGAAGTTTTATGAATTTTGCCAGACCATTCGAAGGAAAGTGGATCCATCCGCGAACCCCGTGGATCCTAAGAACAACATCCGAGACAATGAAGCCTGCTTCCTTCGTAGCGTTCAGCAGTTTTGGCACGAGTATGATGGCACGGCTCCAGAGAGCCAAAGGAGATTTATCGAGAGCCAACGGCACAAGATCGCATTGCTGCAGGAGCAGCAACATCGGTTCACATGCCGACTGTTCGCAGATGCCTTTGCAACCCTGTTCGGTGGCCCTGCCTACTTGTACTCACTCTTGCACCTGCGCTTTTGGCCAAACGACGTGGTCAACGCAGACATGCCCCCCTTCGAGGATCGCTTTGTTTTTGCCTTGGAGACCCTGAAACGCATGGATGTGAAGCCGACCGTGGATCATCCGAGCTGGTTCCGCGCCAACTTCAGTGCAGAGATCAAGAAGCTGCAAGAGCTGTGGCGAACTGCTCAGTTAGCGGCGGGAATGGCGCCAATCGAGGAACTGGCAGAGCGGTACAGGGACTGGTTGGATAAGATCTACGAGTGCTTCGATAAGTACAAGACCTCTATCGAAAGCACCTATGTATCCTGGAATACTTCTATAAACTTAGAGAAAGTTCTCCGATCGCCCGTGGAAAACGTGGACAGTTGGCCCGACGTTCGTCCGAACATCTGGGCGGTGCTAAATGCCGCATGGGTAGCCCGAGCTGGTGGTACGCCGGAGGCAGTAGAAGAGGTGGCACGAAATACTTTGAGCCTGCTCGACGTCAATGACAGCAGTCTGATTCGACCCAAGACACGGCCCAGCGCGGTCGGAGCGCTCAACAGCCAGGGCCTTGGTCAGAGCAGGTTGTCCGACCAACCCCGCCCAGCTCCTCCCGACGAATTTGCAGGCCGGAGCCGTCCGAGGTCCGGAGAAAACTGACACAATTTCGGGAGGACGATCACTCCACGTGCGTTCCTAAGAAGCGTTGACAGAGGTCGGGATCGCTTCCTGGCACACTAAGATTTCTCTGCAGCGGAACCTGGAATTAGGACGTGTGTAATTATTGGTGTTTACCCAGAGGACCCCGTGGGCCAGCCCCTAGACACCGAAATGGTAAATGAGAAGAGATTTCCGGAATCCACCCTCTACGAGATTTATGAGGCATTGGGATGGGCACTGCTACGGGCGGGCGATGAACTAGGATCTAACCGAGAGACGTCGCGAGCGGATGCTCGCTACGAGGAGGCCAGTCAAGCTTTCCTGCACGCGGCTCGGGAAGGCGGACGCCCCAGTTCCATCGCACTAGGCCTAGCACGTGCTCGAGAGGGGCAGCGGCGCTTTGAAGAAGCGTTGCGTGCGTATCTGGAAGCAGCACTGGCCGACGCTTCAAAGACTACAGAAATTCTCTCCAGCGCTCACCACTGTTTGACGCCGCCCATGGCGCGCTCTCTTGGGCCGTGGCTGGACTCCGAATGGGTTCCAGCGACTATGGGCGCCAACCTTGAGCCTGCCGCCCGGACCGCGGTCGACGAATTCCTCGCACGCGTCAGTCTTTACCGCGGAGACTACCGTTCCGCTGTTAAACGATACCAGGCGGCTCTGGTGACAAAGCCGGAAGATCCTTTAGTACTCGCAGGATTAGGAGAAGCACTGCGCAAGGCGGGAGATGTATCCGCGGCGATAGGAGTTCTACGGAACGCGCTCCACTTTGCTGAACGGGCTGGCCTTTCCGAGCGCGCCCAGACGACCCGCATGAGATTGGGCTGGTCCTACATCGAACTGGGACGTAGTCAGGAAGCGATCTGCGTGCTGCGGCAATTGCTGGCCTTGGGAGGCGGTGGCGCGGAACTGTGGACGGCTCTGTCCCGTGCCCGACTCGAGTTGAACCGGTTGGGAGGTGCAGTCGAAGCTGCGAAAGAGGCAATCGAGCAAGACGACCACTTGGCCGCGCCGCACGCGGTTGTGGCGGCGGTCTACCTGCAGCAGGGTGAGTACCGCAAAGCGATTGATGAAGCAGAGAAAGCGTTGAACCTGGATTCACAGGATCTGATCGCCATGCGGATTGAAGGACGGGCATTCCTGGATGGGGAGATCGATGTGGAGCAGGGCATCCGGCTGATGCTTCACTATCTGGACCAGAAGCCAGCAGATCTGGAGCAACGGCTGGTACTAGCACGCGCCCTTCGATTGGCCAAGCATCCTCCGCGTGAGGCGATCGACCTGCTCACGGCAGGGATTGCCTTGGAGCCCCAAAATCAAGGGAGTGATCTCAACCTGGAGTTGGCCGAGACATATCTGGATGCAGGCGATGGGAGCGAGGCACAACGGGCGCTCGACAGGACTGAGAAGAGCCAAAGCCCCGATCCCGTCCGCTACTGGAGAATCCGCGGAGATGCCCTGCGCCTACAGGGCAAGACGACCGAAGCGCTCAGCGCGTTTCAGCAGGCTGTCAATCTGGCGCCGACGAATCTGCCTGTGCTGGAGAGGTGCTGCGGCCTGCTCGAAACGGAGAAGCGGTACCCGGAAGCAGTTCGTGTGTGGGAGCAGGCCAATCGCACCAAGTCCGGCGACGGCGTGCTGATGCTGAAACTCGCGTTGGCGGCACAGAAAGCTGGAGATGGCACCCGCGCATGGTCGGTAGTGAGTGAGGCCTTCGCAACCGGGCTGGACGGCGACGCCCGCGGTGTGGCTCTTGACCTCCGCGCCGAAGTTGGAGAAGCGTTGCAGCGGTCGCGCGACGAACTGCTCGTGGCTTACTACGACGCAGGGGTTGAAGCCTACGCCACAGGAAACCTTGACCGAGCACTGCATTGGTTTGATCTCGTGCTTGCTCTCGAACGATCCTACAAGGATGCACGGTGGTACCAGGCAGATACATTGCGCAGAAAGGCCTCTTTGCCGAAATACCCTTATTGGAGCCCGGAGATGGTTGCCAATGCGCGGCGTATGTGGGATGAGGCGATGAAGGCCGGCTATCCAGGACGGTCCCAGGCGTGGGCTTACCTCAGCGGCGCACTGATTGCGGATGGCGAGGGCCAGCTCAGTTCCACGAGCGAGCGCGAACGGTTGACTTGGCAGGCGATATCGTACCTGGAATGCTCGCTCGTCCTGGACCCGGGAGATCTCTACACATGGGTGAATCTTTCGCGGTTGTACCGGTCCGCGGATCTTTATGGGAGTGCGCAAGACGCCTCGGACCGGGCGCTGAAAATCAATGCAAATGATGCTACGGCAATCGAAGAGCAAGCCGCCCTGCTCAGCGATCGCGGCGAATCACGGGAGGCCCGAAAATGGATTGTCAAACGCATGGAACTGGAGCGAACCAACTGGACGGAAGTCGTGCAAGTCTACCTCACGTCCCTGGAGGGCAAGTTCGCTGAAGCTGTGGATCAGATCAGCAAGGTCATTTCGGCTGAACCAGAGGACGCTTGGTCGTTGTCCTTTCGAGCCGACTGTTTCCGTCGCCTGGCTTTAACAGAATCCAGCGATGGAGGTCGCGAGGACAATCTCAGGAAGGCGCGAGCCGACTACAGCGAGATCTTAAAGAGAAAGGAAAATCCTGCCTATCGAGCTTACGAATCAGGCTTTGCGTGGGCTGAGTATGGACTTGGCAATCTGGAGGTAGCTGCTCGCATGCTGGAAAGCCTGGTTGACAGCTTCCTGGACACGAGCGACGCCAATTATCGAATGATCGGATGTTGTTATCTGCGAATGGGGCAGTTGGAGAAGGCGGAGAAGTGCCTCAATCGCGGCATCGATGCATCGAACACGACACCGCAACTGGATTTACTAGACGCTCTCTTGCTGGCAGAGATCGAGCGAGATGCCGCGGGCTGGCCAAACCGAACCGAAGTTATCGAGCTCCTTAGACGGCTCAGGGAACGTATCCAGAGTGCCCGGCAGCGAGTCGCGGCTGTACCTTCGGTTCGAGACGAATTGCTCAAGCTCAAAGAGCGAGGGGAGAGAAACACCGGGGAATGGGTATGGGTTGCAGCCAACGCTGGCCTTGCCCGGCATGCACTTGAAACCAACGAGCTTGGGCAGGCTGAAGTGATCTATCAAGATCTGGAGCAAGATCCACAGCATTTCTCGGAAACAGCCGCAGCGCTGGAAAACGTCGCTGCTGCTTACCGCGAACAGGGCGAGGTGGCTCTCCGAGCAGGATGGGAGGAGCCGAACCAGAGCAGCAAGGCGCTGAACTGCTTTGAGCGAGCCATGGCACTCCAGCCCGAATCGCACCAGCGGGAGCTTGGCCAACTACTTGCCCGAAAGGCCCTTGGGCAATTCCAGCTCTCAGACCCGTCCGCCTCGACTAGCTTTAATGCTGCCGTGACCGCTTTCGAAAAGATCACTGACGCTGAAGCCGCTGGACTGCTGGCAGAAGATTGTCGTGTATTCCTTCCCAACATGAAGCGATTCTGGGACTTGGACACATATTTGCGGGAGGTTGCCCAAGATCCTGCCACTCCTCCGGCTTTGCGCTCCCTGCTCCCCCGTGTGATCGAGGGGTTGGGTGACTATCTGGACGATGAGCTCGGGCTGAATGCGGAGCGCGACGAATCCATCAAGCCCGTCTTTACACCGATTGTCCTGGAAATAGCACCCAATCTTGTCCCCCCAGAAGGGAAGGAGAATGATTGGCCTGTCCTCCAGCAGTTCCTGCCCGAGATGCGAGAACGGATCGAGGACGAAATGGGGGTCCGGGTACCGGGCGTCAGCGTTTGGAGCAACGAAAACGAAGCCCCTGACGCCTACGTGATCATGGTGCACGAAGTGCCGGTCACACGAGGAAGAGTGGTGTCCGGAGCTCGCTATTCGCCCTCCTCAGAAGAACGGTTGCGGGACGCTGGCATAAACACGGCAGAACTGGAGCCAGCGAGTCACCCGCTCTCCAGGCAACCCGGTTCGTGGGTGCCGGAGCGATATTGGAATGATGCGGAGAAAGCTAAGCATTGCATCCTGTGGCGTGATCCGCTGCAGTTCGCCGTCGCCCACCTCGAGGCTGAGCTTCGCCGAAATCTCTCCGAATTCCTGGGATTTCAGGAGTTGATGAATATGCTTGAATCCTGGGGAACAACCGAGGCCCGGCGAGAGCTGATCAGGGCAGCACTGCCGGACGGCGTGGCGCTCGAACGTTTCCTCAGAGTCTTGCACCTTCTACTGCGCGAACAAGTCCCGATTACAAACCTGGACAGGATCTTGCTGGCGGTTCGGGAAATGGGGTTGGGGAGCGAAGAGACCAACGGATTGCTTCGCCGGGTACGCCTTGCGATTAAGACCGATCTGCCTGGGAACCGGCGTGGTACAAAAGTACGCACGGTGCCAACGGAGATCGAGAAGAGAATCGGTTCAGCCGTCAGGACCGTCAATGATCGCATCGTTGTCGCATTGACCCCAAAGGAAGCCGGGGAGTTGCTGACCGATCTGAGGCCTCTGGTGAACGAAGCGGACCCGAACACAGTCTTTGTGGTTGGGGAAAGCAGGACACGGCGTCCTCTACGCCGACTTCTGGAAGGCGAATACCCCGATTCTATGGTGCAATCTCAAGAGGAGACGCTGTCGGATGAGGATCGAGAGAAGCAGTTCCGGTTAGTTGCGGTGATTGCCGAATGGAACGAGCCGTTGGCCGAAGAAAAACAGTAGAGGTTAATGATGCCACTTAGTGCAAGCGTGAGGCTCCGACTTCTCCTCGGATCGACGTTTGCCCACCTGACAAATGCCTCTTCGCTCGACCATGTGAAGTTGCAGCAAGCTCTGGAAACCGAACTGGCGGAGCGGTTGAAAGCTCTGGGAGTGCGCGGAACTCCCGAAGTAGAGATCATCGCGGATGCGGCGGAGCCGGAATCGATCCGATGGTTTGTTCAGTCGCGGGAGTGCCGCTACCCGCAAGAGATTCCGAGCCTTGCTTGGTCCTTCGTCCAGGATAGGCTGGCCGGAAGTGAAGGAGCCGAGCGAGGTTGGCTGCGCTCTACAGCAGAGAAACGGGTGAGCCAGGAAAACTTGTTATTCTGGCGACTCTTCGTCAGTGCGGTTCTGGAACTGCAACCTTTGCTCTTGCTAGGACCTGAGCAGGTCGAAGAGTACGTACGGCAGATCGCCCCGGCCGCGAATCCTGGAACCGTGAGAGGCTTCGATCTTGCTCTCGGCCAGGTGTTGGACATGGGCCTCAGCCTTGAGGATATCGACCGGATTGCTCCGACTTTGGAGCAGGGCTGGGCAAAACAGGACACACCTGCCGACCTGGCGGAGCGCCTGATCGCCGATTTGGCGTCGGATCCGATTGAGATCCATGCCAATCGGGAATTGGTCAAGCGAGTCTCATTGCAGGCATCAGGCGGTGAAAAGCCGCTGCAAATGATGCGCCATGAGCTCTTCAACGAATTAGGAATGATCTATCCTCGCCTGCGCTTTATCGCCAGGGATGCCATGCGAGATGGAACCTTTGCATTCAAGTTTCACGGGTGGATGACAATTCCACGCGTGGGGCTGGCGCCCGAAGAATTGCTAGTCAACATTGCACCCCATCGACTACAACCTCTGGGTATCAAGGGGGGGCCGCGATCAACCCGGCTAATGGGGTTTCATTCAGTGTGATTCGGTCTGCCGACGGCGCGACGACCGAAGGCGCCGGCCTCATCACATGGAATGAATTTGGTTACCTGATTCTCTGCTTGAGCTCTGAACTGCGTCGACGGGCCTCTCGGTTTGTGACGCTTCGGACGACAGAAGATCATCTCACCAATCTCGCCGGTGCCTTCCCTGCCCTGGTGGACCGCGCGAAGGCGAAGGTGGGGCTGACGCAGATAACAAGGGTGTTGCGGAGACTCGTGGCTGAGGGGATATCGATCCGCAACTTACGTACGATTCTGGAGGGTCTGCTAGCCTTCGATTACGTCGTCTGCGATGCCGGCCAGTTGGTTACATTTGATGACCGGTTGCCCATCAAGCTGCAGCCAGAAGCTTCTTGGCTTCAGGATCCGCAAACACTCGCCGACTTCGTCCGCATCCGTCTGAAGCGATACATCAGCTATCGCAGCGCTTTTGACGGATCCACAATCTTGGCATATCTACTAGCCCCGGAGGTGGAAACCTTAGTTGGAGGAGTTGAGGCGCACGAACGCCGAATCCCGGACGTGGTTGGTGATCGAATTCTCAAGGCGATCGCGCGTGAGTTGTCCAGTTCAAAAAATGCGCAGAATGTGGTCGTGCTGACTTCCAGCGAAGTGCGCCCGCGGTTGCGCGAGCTCATGCGGGCCCAGTTTCCTCAAGTCTCAGTATTGTCGTATCAGGAGCTGTCCCCGGATTCGAACATCCAAACCGTTGCCAGAATCGAGCTTTAGAAATTCGCTGTCGTTACCTAAACCAGCGCTTTGGCACAGGTTTTGTCAGAGGGTGCGAGTCAAGGACAGCTCGGGGAAAAATAAAGGCCCACGAAACCGCGCGGCCAGTCCCGAAAGCAGATTCGGTGCAGCGTGCAGCAGCTTGTGGAACCATTCCTCCAATAGCGCAAGCCCCCAAGCAGGGGTCTGGAAAACACAACAATTTTCGTTAAGTTAGCGCTTATGGAAGGGCGTATCCCCCGTTCGGTCGCGGCAGCAACTCCCGATCAAATACCTCACGTAGGTCTCGATAGGATTCGACGATCTCCGGACGCTGATTCTGGAAATCCGTTTCTGTAAGCTTTGACTCAGCCCGAAGTGTTCCGAGTTTCATGTCGATTTCGGTTCGGTCCACGCCTAGATCGCGTGGAATGCCTGCTCGAAATCCACACTCCGGGACCTCGCCAACTTCGAATCCTAACTTCAGCGCCAGAGCCCGGCTCTGCGTCACACGGCGACAACAGAATACATTCATGAGTAAGGCATCCGAACTCATTGAGGAATCGAGTTCTCTCCAACCCGTATCGCTTTGAGGCAGTAAGTTCCCCCAGCAGTGCGAACCTTAATTTAATCGATGCCTCCCAGCCTGGCTTTTTGAGAATCGATCTATAGCTCGCATCGAAAAAGTTGCCGTACTCCCGTTCCTCGACCGAGGACTCGTAGACGCTCACGGCATATCGCCATCGGTAGGCAATCCAAGCGTGGAGGCATAGATCGCATTTCGCGAACTCAACTCCTGACGTAACAACGCAGCGTATCTTGTGCGCATTTGGTGACGATTACGCTCGGCTATTTCTTTAGAAACCATCTCATAAATCCAGTTTCGGTCGGAAGCAACTGTTCTAGACGGCGGCGCGCCAATCCGGCGGACATCCGTGCAGCAGCGCGGGGGCGCAAGCTGAAACATCGCAGCGCAATCTACTGATGATCGATACGCTTGATCACGTAGCGTCTACGATTCGTCCCAATCGTGTTTTCGCCTTCCCGCAAGTCACGGTACCGTAGAAGAAATTTCAGCTCCGTATGTGATTTATGACCAATATAGCGATCACAGTAAACGAAGAGTCATACCGAATCGATGTTGCACCTGATACCCCGCTGCTATGGGTTTTGCGCGACACCCTCGGGCTCACGGGCACTAAGTATGGCTGCGGCATGGGACTCTGCGGTGCATGCACGGTACACCTGGATGGCGAGGCACGGCGATCATGCCAAACGCCAGTTGGTTCGATCGGAGCGAAGAAGATCACAACGATTGAAGGTCTCTCACCCGATCGCAGCCATCCGGTTCAACGCGCCTGGATTGCCGAGCAGGTTCCGCAGTGTGGTTACTGCCAGTCGGGACAGATCATGCAAGCTGCGGCTTTTTTGGCCAGGACTCCCCACCCAACACGCGAGCAAATCGATGAGGCCATGAACGGCAATATCTGCCGCTGCGCCACCTATCAGAGGATTCGCCGCGCGATCCAGCGCGCGTCAGGACAGAGCGCCTAATGAGTCATCCAGCAAAATTTTGTCGGCGTGAATTTCTGAAGAGGAGTGCTCAGACTGCCGGAGCCCTCATTCTCGGCTTCTCTCTACCCACACGCGCACAAGTTCGGGAACCGGCCTCAGGTGGACCATTCAAGGTCTTCCAACCCAACGCATGGCTGAGAATTACTGCCGATAATCAGATCACGATTCTTGTAGAAAAACCAGAACTTGGACAGGGCTCGCGTACATATACTCCGATGATGATCGCGGAGGAATTGGAGGTTGATTGGTCCACCATTCATGTCGAGCAGGCCCCAACGATTCCTTCGATTTATCAGGGTTTGCGTACCGGTGGCAGCGGCGGTGTGGCAAGTACGTTTACCCCGATGCGTCAGGTGGGGGCACAGGCACGTGTCGTGCTTATTACAGCTGCGGCCCAGCAATGGAAGGCAAAGAAGAGAGACTGCCGAGCCGAGAACGGCACCGTAGTGCACGGTCCGACCAACCGCCACTTGAGCTACGGTGAACTAGTGGAGGCAGCATCCCAACTCCCGCTGATAAATCCAGACGAAATAACTTTGAAGCAGCCTAAGGATTTCCGCTTTATCGGTAAACCCATACCGCGTACCGACGTGCCGAGCAAGGTGGATGGCAGTGCGAAATTCGGCATCGATGTTCGAGTTCCCGGCATGCTCTTCGCTGTGATCGCGCGCTGTCCCTTCTTCGGTGGCAGGCTGCAGAGCTTCGACCCATCTGCGGCCAAGACCGTTCCGGGAGTTCAGGCCGTTTTTCCGGTTCCACCCCTCCTGCGTTACTTCAACACGGCCGGTGGTGTGGCTGTGGTGGCGGATTCAACTTGGGCAGCCATGCAGGGCCGCAAAGCACTTGCACCGAGGTGGGACAAGGGACCGGGAGAGAACGAAAGCACGGAAAACCTGCGCAAGCAGGTCAGGCAGCGGGCGGTCGCCGCTCCCACTTTTATCGCTGTCGACCGCGGTGATGCCCTCGATATTTTGGCAGACCCAGTCAAGAAAGTTGATGCTTCTTATGAGTCGCCATTTCAAGCCCATGCCACGATGGAGCCCATGAACACGACGGTTCACGTCCGAGATAACGAGATTGAAGTGTGGTCACCCACGCAGTTTGCGGATGAGGTGCAAGACGAGATTGCTAAGCTTTCTGGTTTTCCATTGGACAAGGTTACCGTGCACATGATGCTTTCGGGAGGATCATTCGGCCGGCGGTATCAGTGGGATTACGCCGCCGAGGCATGGCAGGTCGCAAAGGAAATAAAAAAAACGGTACAGCTGCTCTGGACGCGGGAAGACGACATGCAACACGACTTCTATCGGCCCTACAACTACCAGTGTCTCGCCGGTGCGTTCGACGCTCAGGGCAAGCTTGCCGCGTGGTCCACCCGCGTTGTCACCACGCCCATTGCGGGGTCTAACCTTTATACGGGGTTTCCTGAGTCTCCGGAGACACTGAAAGACCCAGCCACCATTGCGGCTCTGGAATGGTATGGCGGGGATGTTGCGCCCTACTCGATCCCAAACTTTCGCCTGGATTATGCTCCCGTTAATTCCGTCGTCCCGCGCTCCTGGTGGCGGTCGGTGGCATCGTCGTACACCCCATTCGCCAAGGAATCTTTTGTCGATGAGTTAGCTTCCGCCCGCGGCCGCGACCCATTTCAATTTCGAATGGATCTGCTCACGGGCACGTCGCCGAACACGGAACGTCTGCGGAGGGTATTGGAGTTGGTTGCGGAAAAGGCAGGCTGGGGCAAGCCTTTGCCGAAAGGCCACGGCCGTGGCATTGCCTGCCGTTCCGGCGAAACCTGCAGTGCCCAAGTTGCCGAAGTCTCCGTTGATGATGACGGTACTGTGCAAGTTCTTCGAGTGGTGGCGGCGGTCGATTGCGGCATCGCGGTAAACCCTGACGGGGTGCGAGCGATGACTGAGGGGGCCATCAATTTTGCGCTCACGGCCGTGCTGACCGCCGAGATCACGATCAAGGATGGCGCAGTCGAGCAGAGCAATTTCCACGATTATCAGGTGCTACGAATCAATCAGGCGCCGGATATCGAAGTTCATATCGTGCCCAGCGTCGAAAATCCGAGTGGTGTGGGTGAACTGGGCGCGATGCTTGTGCCTCCTGTGGTAGCGAATGCGGTTTTCGCCGCGACAGGAGTGCGGGTGCGGCGTCTACCTATCGATCCACAGGTTCTAAAGCGTTCGCAGTCCTGAGATGAACATGACCACCCAGCTTGAAATCGATCGACGTGAGTTTCTGAAAAAAACCGCAAAGGGCAGTGTTGCCTTGATTCTTGGCTTTTATTTGCCGGTGCGTGGATCAGGTCAGGACATTGCCGACAGCCGGGTTTTCCGGCCCAATGCCTGGATCCGAATAACTCCCGACAACCAAATCACCGTGCTCACCGAAATACCGGAAATGGGTCAAGGCCCGCGCACCGTGGACACGATGATGCTGGCCGATGAACTGGAAGCCGACTGGTCCACCATCCGTGTGGAACAGGCACCCGTCATTCCCGAGATCTATCAGAATCTCTCCACCGGCGGTAGCGGCGGCACCGGGTCAGCCTGGGATTACATGCGCAAGGTCGGCGCTCAAGCGCGCGAGATGCTTCTCACGGCGGCGGCGCAGAAGTGGGGAGTTGAGGAAAAGGACTGCCGGGCCGAAAACAACACGGTGGTGCACGGTCCGAGCGGACGCCGTCTTACGTATGGCGAACTGGTGGAAACGGCTGCGAAACTGCTTGCGCCCAAAGCAGAGAGCATACCTTTGAAACCGCCTTCCGCATTCCGTTTCATCGGTAAACCGGTTCCCCGGGTCGACTTGCCTAGCAAAGTAGGTGGCAGCGCGATGTTTGGCATTGATGTCCGAGTTCCTGGAATGCTCTTTGCCGTAGTCGCGCGCTGTCCGCATTTTGGTGGGAAGCTACAGAGCTTTGACGCTAGCGCCGTCAAGGCTGTCCTGGGTGTTCGCGCCGTTTTTCCGATTGCACCCCTCGGCTTGCTTCCGAAGCTCGAACGCAACATCAATACCGCAGGAGGGGTGGCCGTAGTAGCCGACTCGACGTGGTCGGCTATGCAGGGCCGTAGGGCATTGAAGATCTCCTGGGACAAGGGGCCAAACGGACCCGAGACAACCGAAGCCCTCAGCAAGCAGCTTAAGACGCAAGCCGTGGCTCCGCCTAGCTTTGTCGCAGTAAACCAGGGAGATGCGCTCAAGGCGCTTCAAGAAAACGCCGAGAAGGTCGATGCGTTCTACGAGCTACCTTTCCAGGCCCATGCCACCATGGAACCAATGAACACCACGATGCACGTGCGTGAGGATGGCATCGAGGTCTGGTCTCCCACTCAAATTGGTGCCGGACTGCAAGAGGAAATCGCTCTGCTTTCGGGGCTCCCGGCTAAGCAAGTGACGGTCCACATGACGCTCTGTGGTGGATCGTTCGGCCGCCGCTATCAGTGGGACTTTCCGGCGGAAGCGTGGCAAGTCGCTCAGGAGATGAAGCAACCCGTGCAGCTGCTGTGGACACGCGAGGACGACATGCAGCACGACTTCTATCGCCAGTACTCTTACCATCGCTTGTCGGGTGGCTTGGACGCCCACAACAACATCGCGGCATGGTCTCACCGCGTCGTTTCTACACCCATTCGCGCGGTCTTCGAAGCGCCAGAAAAATTGAAGGATCCGAAGCACGTCGCGTCACAAGAGTTGGGTGGCGCCGATGTTCTCCCCTACGCTGCGTCGAATGTCCGCTTGGATTACGCTCCCGTACACTCTTCCGTCCCTCGAGCCTGGTGGCGGTCCGTGGAACACTCGTTTAATGCCTTCGCGACAGAGTGCTTTGTTGACGAACTGGCACACGCCGCCGGTCGCGATCCGTATGAGTTTCGAATGAACTTGTTGCGTGAAGACCGTAAGCTGCCCTGGGTTATGTGGCCAGATGATCCGCCGCTTGAGACGCGAAGGTTTCGGGCGGTGTTACAAATGGCAGCGGAGAAATCGGGCTGGGGAAGACCGCTTCCTGCGGGGCAGGGGCGCGGCATTGCGTGTTGTTGCGCATTCGGAAGTTATCTGGCTCATGTGGCTGAGGTCTCAGTGGAGAAGGACGGCACCGTGCATGTTCTGCGCATCGTGAGTGCCGTGGATTGCGGCACGCCCGTGAACCCGGATGGGGTAAAAGCCATGACCGAGGGTGCCGTTAACTATGCGCTCACGCCGGTGCTCAACGGCGAAATCACCATTAAAGACGGAGCGGTAGAGCAGGGCAACTTTGATGGCTATCAGGTCTTGCGAATGAGTGACGCACCCGACGTGGAGGTGCACATCGTGCCGAGCAACGGAGATCCTGGCGGCATGGGCGAAACTGGCATTCCTCCCCTTGCCCCTGCCGTGGCTAATGCTGTGTTCGCCGCCACGGGAAAGCGAATTCGCAGACTGCCGATCGATCCAGCCTCTCTTGCTGCGACTCCACCGGTATCCTCATGAAACACCGGGCTCGCGTATATCTCCACATTGCTTTCTTTACTTGGTTGGTGGTTGTCACTTCTCCATTGTTTGCCAGCAGCGCTTCTACGCATGCATCCAGTGACAGAGCACCTGCCATTTTTCGAAAATCGTGCTCGGTCTGCCATAGCATCCGCTCGGGTGACACCAAAGTTGGCCCATCTTTGTACGGAATTCTCCGGGAGGGTTCAGGCTACTCTGAGGAAGCGGTACGGCAAGTAATTGCGAATGGCAAAGGCACGATGCCAGCGTTCCAAGAGAAATTCGAACCGCTTGAGATCGACGATCTGCACGAATATTTGAGGACTCTGTAGCCGCGCGTCGAAAATTGTTTCGCGCCAGAGTCTTGATTTAGCATTGGCTGGATTGCGGGAAAACCTCAACTTTTATGGCACATTCCCAGTTTGCCGTTGGGCGGCGCAAAGTGTGGTTGCTTGCAGCCTGGTTGGCCGCGGTGGTCGTTTTCGCGATGCAGTGGTTCGTCTATGATGCGGCTCGTGGAAACGCCGACCCCTTCCGCTATTACCTCTGGTGGTCGTGCTACACATGGGGAATACTGACTCCCGTAGTAGTGACGTTTGCCTATCACAAGCCGATAAGCGCCGTGACCTGGAAACGAGCTCTCCCACTGCATCTTGGTGCCAGCTTTGTGCTCGTCGCGACTGAGATTTCAATCGAAGCAATGCTGGGCAAGCTGCGCCTGCACCATGATCTGTCGGTTGAAGAGGCGCTGCGGCACTACTTCACTCGTCATGCGCAGGTCAGCCTGCTTACCTACTGGATGCTTGTGGGCGCGGTGCAGCTGTACCGAATGCGCGATGAAGCCCACAGGCGCGAACTGCGATCCTCTAAACTCGAAGCGGAGCTAAGCGCGGCGCAGTTGGAAGTGCTGCGCGCGCAGATTCATCCCCATTTCCTGTTCAACACACTTCAGGCCGCCACCACGCTGATCCATGAGGATCCTGATGGCGCGGAAGACATACTCCTCCGCCTAAGTGAACTGTTGCGCGTATCGGTCGACGAGTCCCACATCCAGGAGGTTCCTCTTGAAAGGGACCTCGAAGTGCTCGATCTTTACATGGGAATCCAGGCGCGCCGTTTTGGAGATCGCCTGCGGTTTGAGGTTTCAATCGACCAAAACGTACGTGATTACATGGTTCCCGCGTTGATTTTGCAACCGCTGATCGAGAATGCCATTCGGCACGGCATTGGCAGACATAAAGGAAGTGACACGGTCTCAATCCGTGGTTTTCGCGAAGGCGAGTTCCTACGACTGGAAGTACGCAATCTGAACAGCTGTCTGGAAGACAACCCGGCCCGGTCACTGGCGCCCGGCGTCGGCCTGGCGAATACGCGCGCACGTTTAGAGCAGCTCTACGGAAACCGGCAGGAGTTTGGGCTACGAAATCTCGAGCCGACCGGAGTCTCCGCCGAACTTTCGATTCCGTTGCGGTCGGCTCCGGTTCTAATCGAGGAACCATCTCGATGAGCATCCGGGCGTTGGTTGTTGATGATGAACCGCTGAGCCGCCGCGCTATACGGCGCTTCCTTGGCAAGCATGTGGGCGTGGATGTAATTGGCGAATGCGGCGACGGGGAATCCGCTGTCAGAGCAATTCGGGAGAGAAAACCAGATCTCGTTTTTCTCGACGTCCAGATGCCGGAGATGGACGGATTCCAGGTGCTCAGCGAGGTTGGCGCCAACGAGATGCCAGTCACGATTTTTGTGACGGCTTACGACCGCTATGCCTTGCGTGCCTTCGACGCGAATGCCATTGACTATCTGCTTAAACCGATCGGCAAAGAGCGGTTTGAGCGCGCTCTGACTCGCGCCAAGCGCCTAATTGCTGGGCAGTTCAACTGCGACGAGGCGCACCGCATCATATCCAGCTTGGAGCGGCTTGCCGCGGCGCGAATATACCCGGACCGGTTGTCGATTCCCAAGAACGGACGAATATTGTTTGTCGCCACGAAAGACATCGACTGGATCGAAGCTGAAGGCAACTACGTACGTCTTCACGTCGGCAATCGTGACTACGAATTCCGCGAGACGCTTGCCGCCCTTGAAGAGAAGCTCAACCCCTCTGAGTTCCTCAGGATACATCGCTCCACTATCGTGAATATCCACCGTATCAAGGAGATCCAAGCCTGGTTTCACGGCCATCATCGAGTCCTGCTTGAAAATGGCACAGAACTGCGGATGAGCCGGTACCAAAGCGAGATCGCAAGAAAGTTGGGACTGGGTTAATAGAAATGGAGCATCTTACACGATGTATCAAGATCTCGCGATTAACGGCAATGGATTACTAAGTACTCCTGGAAAGAAGTAATAGATCGTGCCGAACATCGGAAACAGCAAGATCGACGTTGGGATCAGGCGAGCCTTCCAGTCATAACCGTCTATGAATTCTTGCCATCGCATTCGCATTCGCTACACCTTCGCTATAACCTGACCGGCCACCGAGAATCGATTTTCGCCATGATGCTTTCCGCCAGAGCAGTCACGTCAGAAATCGCGGACTCGGATGCAGGAGAGTTTCTTCCGTCCCACTATGTCACCTTCCGGCCTGCCAGAATGCAAGCAGCAATTAGAGTCACGCACTTTCTGCCTTCATCCCCAATCATGACTGTAGCGTGTTCGTCTTTTGTTCGCCACCAATGAATCTGCCTTTTTATCAGTGACTTGGGGAAAATTGGCACAGTGGGTTTCGCAACATTCCAGTTGGGGGGCGAGCCCTCCCAAAAGGTCATAGTGGTTGTTACGGCCATCAAGTGACGGACACCCCAACAGCTATTCCCGTAGTCGACCGATCACCCCGATAAGCCTGGTGCCAGCAGCTACGAGCCCAGGTACTTAATGAAGATCACCTCGTTTTGAGCTTCGTTGTAGAGCAGCTCATCGGCCAAGGCGCGAGTCATGAGGATACCGAAGCCTCCTGGGCGGATCCCCATCTGATCCCGGAGAGCCACGTGGGCAACCGGTTCGTCTTTTGGCTGCCCGATGGCGGCGTGGCCTAGCCCCTCAAAGCTGAAGCCCGGGCCGGGATCGGCAACGCGATACATCAACATGCGGGACGAACGCACCTGGGCAATGCGGACCTTGCGATTGGGGTCGAGCTTACCGCCCCACTCGACCGCGTTAAGCAGCAGTTCGCGAAAAGCCATGGCGATGGCGTGGCGCAAGTCGTCCGGCAGGTCAGCCTCCAGTTTGAGCAGGAAGGCTTGGATCCGTTCTGCCGCGTCTCGGGTGCACGGGATGAGCAATTCGACCCAGTGCGGGAGGGCGGAGACCACTTCGATCGGCGGCGAAGAACCCTCTTCCAGAGCTCGCCGTGCCACCTCGACAGCATCCTTGGGCGGAAAGGGCTTGCTGATGTATTCGTAGGCCTGTTCACGAACCGCACGCAGTAACGACTGCGGAGTAGTGTCCGAGGTCATGATAATGACTTTGGGGTGAGACTTCCCCGAGCGAATGCAGGCGAGGACCTCAAGACCACTCATTCCCGGCATCCAGATGTCAAGAAACACTAGGTCGAATTCCATCTGTTGGATCTTGCGCAGCGCGTCAATGCCATCTTTGGCAGCGGTGACCACGTAGTTTGCGTCACGCAGCATCCTGCTTATCGCATGCCGGGTGGTGCGGTCGTCATCGGCGACCAATATCTTCTGTGTTGTCGCGGGGGTGTGGCGCATCGATCCCACCTCGGGCTGGCGAATAGCAGTCAGCGATTGGCCGCCATGCTACGCCCGCGGGGAACCAGGGTCAACTTCACAGTGGGAGTGCAATACACATGAATGGTTGCATGGATGCCCTCTTTGCACCACAATTGGAACCTCGGGATTGCGGCAGTCCCCCGCCCCTCATGAGTACCGCGTCGCGTTTCAATCCGCCAACGGAAGACGACTTGCGAGGGTTTCTCGACTTGTCGATCGACATGCTGTGTATCGCCGGGGTTGACGGTTACTTCAAGCACCTCAACCCTGCATGGGAGAGGACGCTCGGCTACAGCAAGGAGGAGTTGCTGTCGCGACCCTATGTGGACTTCGTTCACCCCGAAGATCGTGAAGCGGCCATGGCCGAAGCCAAGAGTCTGGCGGTGGGTCGCGACACCTTCATCTTCGAGAACCGCTTCCGATGCAAGGACGGTTCCTACAAGTGGCTGCGCTGGACCGGCGCGGTGCGCGCGGAAAAGGGAGTCATCTACGCAATCGCGCGCGACGTCTCGCCGCGCAAGCGCGAGGAAGCACGCCTGGCGGCTCAGCATGCCGTTACGCGCGTGCTGGCCGAAGCCCCAACCCTGGCAAATGCAGGCTCGCGAATCCTCCAAGCGGTGTGCGAGAGTCTGGGCTGGGAGGCGGCAGCCCTATGGCAGGTAGACAGCAAAGAAAGAGTTTTGCGCTGCGTGGAGGCCTGGCAAATCCTGTCACAGAATCTATCGGACTTCGATCGAAGCACTCGTACACGCACTTTTGCTCGCGCTGTCGGTCTCCCAGGACGGGTCTGGGCACAAGCTGAACCTGTCTGTATCGGGGATATAGCCATAGATGCCAACTTTCTCCGGCGAGACGTTGCCGTAAAGGAGGGCCTGCACGGCGCCATCGGTTTTCCCATCCTGGTGGGTGGCGAAGTTCTCGGAGTGCTCGAATTCTTCAGCCGTCAAATTTTGAAACCTGATGCCCGGTTGCTGGAAATGATGGGTGCCATCGGAAGCCAGATCGGACAGTTCATCGAGCGCCGCCAGGCAGAAGAGGCGTTGCGAGTTTACGCGCGTGATCTCGAGACCGCAAAACAGGTCGCGGAAGAGGCAACCAGGACCAAGAGTGAATTTCTTGCGAACATGAGCCACGAGATCCGCACACCGATGAACGCAATCATTGGCATGACCGAGCTTTCTTTGCAGACGAGGATCACTCGGGAGCAGCGGGAGTACCTGGACGCCACAAAAACCTCGGCTGACGCGCTTCTCACGCTGGTCAATAACCTTTTGGATTTTTCAAAGATCGAAGCCCGGAAACTGCAACTCGACCATGTCGGGTTCAACTTCCGCGACACGGTCGAAGACGCCATTCGGGTACTGGCGCTTCGCGCCCACCACAAAGGTCTGGAGTTGGCATGCGATATTCGTCCTGAAGTACCCGAGGCGCTGGCGGGGGACCCTCTGCGCCTTCGCCAGGTTGTGGTGAATCTGGTGGGAAATGCGATCAAGTTCACGGATCGCGGTGAGGTCGTGCTGCGCGTCCAGCCCGAGTCTCAGCTCGATGGTGAGGTTCTTTTGCACTTTTCGGTAACCGATACCGGCATCGGGATTCCGCCAGAAAAACAGAAGCTGATCTTCGAGGCGTTTTCGCAAGCCGACAGCTCCACCACCCGTCGCTACGGAGGAACGGGGCTAGGGTTAGCAATTTCGCGGCAGCTCGTCGATCTTATGGGCGGCAGAATCTGGGTGGAAAGCCACGCTGGTCAGGGCAGCACATTTCACTTTACGGCGACGTTCGAGGTACAGACCCCCGCTGGGTTCGAACGCGATTCTCTCAGACACCAGCTGACTAACTTACCCGTGCTGATTGTGGACGACAATGCGACCAACCGGCGAATCCTCGAAGAGGTGCTGACCAACTGGCACATGCAGCCGGTTGCGGCCGATGGCAGCGCTGCGGCGCTGGCTGCCATGGAGAAGTCGGCCGCAGAAAATCATCCGTTCAAGGTCATCCTACTAGATGCGCACATGCCGATGATGGACGGATTCGGATTGGCAGAGCGCATTCAAAAGGATCCCCGGTGCCCTGGGATCAAGCTCATCATGCTGACCTCGGCGGGCCAACCGGAGGATGTATCCCGCTGTCAGACGTTGGGGATTTCCGCGTATCTCACCAAGCCGGTGAAGCAATCGGAACTGTTTGATGTGATCGTCAGCGTCCTCAGTCCGCGGGAGCAGCAACCATCTCTTGCGTCACAGCCGGGCAGAGGATCGCGGTCGATACGACGGCGGCTAAAGGTGCTGCTGGCGGAGGACAACGCCGTAAACCAGTTGCTGGCTTCGCGGATTCTTGAGAGCCTCGGCCACCATGCAACCGTCGTGAGCAATGGCCGCGAGGCGCTTTCGGCGGCCCAAGCTGGCCGGTTTGATCTCATTGTCATGGACGTGCAGATGCCCGAGATGGATGGCCTCGAAGCGACGGCAGCGATCCGTAAACTGGAAAAAGCAACCGGCAAACATATCCCAATCATTGCCATGACCGCACACGCGATGAAGGGCGATCGCGAGCGTTGCCTGGCGGCTGGCATGGACGGCTATGTTTCAAAGCCAATCCGGGTTGCGGACGTTGAAGAAGCCGTTGAGCAGGCGATGGAGGCGAAAAAACCGAGCGGCGTCGGAAGCGCAAGCGCATCTGAGGACACCATGGTTGATGAGGCGGCCATCCTGAGCGGCATGGATGGGAATCGCAGGCTGCTCCGGGACTTGACGCGCATTTTTCTGGCCGATTACCCCAAACAACTTGCCGAGATCAAAACTGCAATCCAGGCGGCCGACGCGGAGCGATTGCGCAGAGCTGCGCACGCGTTGAAGGGCTCGGTCGGCAACTTCGGGGCTAAGAAAGCCTTCGAGACCGCCAGCCAACTGGAGACCATGGGCAAGACCGGCAAACTTGACGCCGCTCCGGGCACTTATCTCGCTCTCGAAAGCGAACTGTCACAGCTTACCCGTGAACTTAAGAAGCTGACGATGAACTCCCGTGAACGGGACCCCAAGCTGCGCAAGCGCGACCAGGGCAAGCGTCTGGCATAAGCGCGAGAACTTAGCGCCCTCTGTCGTTCTGTGCGTCTTTTATTAGGACCAGATCTGATGGCGAGTCTCCGCGTACCAACGCAAGCTTCTTACCGTCGGGTGACCACTGGTAGGAATAGATCTTCAGTGAAGTGAAATTCGTCAGTTGCCGTCCCGTCCCGCCATCCCATGGCTGAAAGTAAAGGTTGTCCACGCCCTTTTCCCGGATCGGATAGACAAACCCTTTTCCGTCGGGGCTGAAGCGCAGGGCGCCGGCGTGGCGTGGATCATAGTCGAAGTTTCGTATCAGCTGCCCCGACTCCAGCGAGAACAAGGCGATATTCGGCCTCCGCAGTTTGAAGTCGTAAGTTCCCAGCACTGCCATCTTGCCATCGCCGGTTACGTCGAAGCCTGCGCGTCCCTCCGCTGGCGGGCTTAGCCATGGTTCGGGCTTCCCGCCGCTAAGCGGCACTTTCAGGTATGTGCGGTCACTCCCGCCGATGTAGAAAACCCATTTCCCATCGGGAGAGCAGGCACCCTGGTCTTCGAACCGTCCCGTGGTCAACTGCCGCAGTCCGGTGCCGTCGGTCGCACTGACCCAGATATTGCGCGTACCAGTCTTGAGGTTGGCTCGGGTAAAGACCACGAGCCCGCCCGCGCAACCATGCGGGTTCTGCGAAGTCGTGTCCTTTTCCCCAGGCAGCGAGTTGCCCACCCCATCCAGCCCGATCTGTTTGATCGTGGCATCCTGCTCAGCCAGGACCTTCCCGTCGCTACTCCATGAGACTGTCCACAACACTTCGCCGGAACTGAGCTGTTTTGCATCCGAGTAATCCGGCTTCTCACCACTGCTCACGTAAACGTCCCGGGTCGACTGCCGCATGACAGTGGCGATGGTTGAGCCGTCGGACGAAACACTCAGACTCGAATAGTCGTTGGTGTCCGCCGTAACCTGGCGGAACTGAAGTTGCGGATAGCTGATGATGCCAATTTGTCTCTGCCGAAAGAAAGTGTCCGGGCCGTAGAAGATCATGGCGAGCCCGTTCTGCCGCGGCAACCACGCCTGGTCCTGGATCACCATGTCCTTCGATCGGTAGACTGTTTTCGAATTGCCGCTCGCGGGATCGATCGCCAGCACGGATGTAATATCGCCTTCCGACTCCGGATAGGTTAGAGCAGCAATCACCGTCCCATCCGGAGACCAAACCGGCGCAAACCCCGGGACTGTCATCGAGCCACTCATGATCGTTTTCTCGCCACTGCCATCTGCGTTCGCTATGAGGATGAAATACTTACCCGGCTCCGGGTCATTGGCGCGCAGGAATACGAAGCGTTGACCGTCGGGAGAAAAACTCGGGGTGGAATCAATGTCTTTTGTCAGAACTTGCGGGTTCCCGCCCAGCACGGGAGTGCGGTAAAGATCGTAGTCTTGCGATTCCGGGCCGCTGGCCAATTCCGAGTGTGTGAAATAGATGTAGCTTCCGTCCGGAGAAAAACGCATCGCTTCGTAGTGGACGTGCTCCGGCTTGACGATTTGTACGTTGCTCTCGGTCGCCATGTGCCGCAGCCACAAGGATTCGTTCCCTTCCTCATTGAGGACGTACGCCAGATATTTGCCGTCCGGCGACATAGCGCCGAGGCGCGCATTGTGAGTGCCGCTGACCTTCGAAATTTTGATACTTTGAAACGGCACACTGCGGTTCGAGAAGAAGAGCGAGTAGATTCCAAATGCAGCGGCTGCTACCAGCACCAAAGCTACCGCCGTAATCACTCCCAGGCCGGTCTTGTGCTCGCGCGCCGCGGATGCCAGAGACGAACTACGGGACGACGAACTACCCGAAGACGAAGTAGTCGTCGCCGGCATCTCTTCCCTTCCCTCTCTAATCGTTGCCGGACTCGCTTGCACTCTCTCGCTTCCCGACGACGCCACGGAGCGACCAGATTCCGTGTCACGCTTGAGCCGCTTCAGATCGCTGCGCACTTCCGCCGCCGACTGGTAGCGCAGCTCACGGTCTTTCTCCAGCAACTTATTAATCTGGTCTTCCAGCTTCGCCGGAAGTTGCGGATTCAAGCGAACCGGTGAAACCGGATCACGGTTCAGAATTGCGTCGAACATGATCGCCGACGTCTCTCCCTCAAACGGCACTCGCCCCGTCGCCATCTCATACAAAACCGCCCCATACGAAAACAAGTCGGTGCGCGGATCGAGTTCTTTCCCCTTCGCCTGCTCCGGCGACATATACGCCACCGTCCCAATCGCCGTGCCCGGGCTGGTCAGCAGTTCCAGGTCAGGCCCCGCAGTCGCGGCTGTCATCCCGTCCGCCGTGCTCCCAAGCGAGGTCTTTACTTTTGCCAGCCCAAAGTCCAGGATTTTGGCGTGCCCGCGTTTGGTCACGAAGATATTCGCCGGCTTAATGTCCCGGTGCACGATTCCCTCGGCATGGGCCGCATCCAGCGCGTCGGCCATTTCAATCGCGAGCGGCAGCATGCTTTCCAGATCCATCGCTCGACCGGCGATGCGGTGCTTTAGCGTCATCCCGTCGAGGAATTCCATGGCGATGAACGCATGGCCGTCGTGCTCGCCGATGTCGTAAATCGTACAAATGTTGGGATGGTTCAGCGCGGACGCCGCTTGCGCCTCACGCTGAAAGCGCGCCAGCGCCTGGGCATCCTGCGCAACTTCGTCGGGCAGGAACTTCAGAGCTACAAAGCGATGAAGCCGAGTGTCTTCGGCCTTATAGACCACACCCATGCCACCGCCACCAAGTTTTTCAACGATGCGGTAGTGCGAAATTATCTGGTCGATCATTCAGAAGAGATGCGGCTGCCGGGACGCTCCATCTTAAAGGCGAAGCATGCGCTAGTCAACGAACACTCGAACGCCCCAAGAATGACCCAAGAGTGCGCGCCACCCTTCGTCCGCTCCCGCGAAGGATACATTGTCGCGCAATTAACCGACCGGCTGTTCGCCCTCAACGCCGTAGATTTTCCGTCCAGTTGAGCAACAATGTCAGCGGCGTGCTGGCATTTTCCTGTGGCAGTCCCAGCAAGATCCGCTTGCCGTCGCATGTAACATCAATAAAGCGTGAACTGGCCAGGGACCGTCCTCCAAGCAGCACGCGCAGTGCGCCCTGGCTCAAAGACGTTCCTTCGGTGCGCACGGGCACCGAAATCAAATGCGATTGCATATCCCTGAAAATGACTTCGGTTTCAGCACCTGTGCCCGTCCAGATCGGAAATACCGCTGGATCGACGCCTCCGGCCGAGAGTTGCCATTTACCGACATGAGCCGGAAACGTCGTAGCGTACACCTCAAACCGGCCGCTCTCGTCGGAGAGATAAGCGACCCACTTGTTATCTGGAGAAAACGAACCGGCGAAGACGTTTCCCCCGGATTGCGTTGCGGCCAACGCCTTGTGGTCAGCGCTCTCCGTCGCCAGCGCCATGCCCTGAACTTTGCCGGTGGTACCGAAGATGTCAGCGCCGTAGAAGACGTACCGGCCATCGCGCGACCATGAACTGGCGATCACGTTTCCGGGATTCTTTACCAGCACTTCTTCCTCGCCCGCACCAGAAACATACTTGAGCCGCAGCTCGTAGTGATCTAGAAGATTGCGTGTGAAGACTATCTTGCTGCCATCCGGCGACCAGACCGGACTCTCATTGAAATCATCCGTGAACGTCAGACGCGTGCCGAGCGCAGTCTTCAGATTGTAGATCCAGATATCAGAGCCCGCCCCACGGGCACGCGCGATCGCTACCCGGTCGCCAGCCGGTGAAAGCGTACCCGCCATGAGGCCGCTGGTGGGATTTCCGATGTCGGGGACCGCAACTCCCTCCTCCTTCCCTTCGCGGTCTAACCAGACCAACCGCTGGCCACTGCCCACACTGGTTAGAAAGACCAGCGTGCCGTTATACGCGGCAGAAAAATCCGCGGCACGACGGTCGAACGCCCAGCGCACTCCGTCGCTCACCAGAAACGGTTCGCCGGTTACTCGCAACCGCTGGACATCGAATGGCTGCGCCAACAACTTGCTTTCGCGCACCAGCAGCATATAGCCCGAAGCGTACGCAGGGTTGGAACTCGGACCAGCCGAAACCAGCTTGATCTCCGGTGAATCCAGACTGCCGAAGTAGATTCCGTCTTCACCGTTCTTGCCGTATGCGAGCGTGAACAAAAAATGACGGCCATCCGGAAGAAAGTGAGGGAAGCGATGATTGATGCTTGCGCTCGCCTGAGTGACTGGCACTGCTGTCCCACCTGAGGCGCTGACCTTCGCTAGTCCACCCACGGCGTTAGGAGTGAAGACGATCACACCATCCCGGTTCCATGTTCCTCCGCGCCCGTTTGGAGCATCGCAAACCGTCTGTAGATTCTGGCCAGCCGCCTCAATGCGTTTAAGTTTGCCATCTGCGAAGAAGCCAATGTTGCTGCCAGCGGCCGACCAGAAGGGATACTCCGCACCCTCGGTACTATCGAGTGGCTGCCCTTTGGGCGAATCCAGCCTTCGCACCCACAAAACAATTCTCCCCTGGGAGTCGGCGGCCACGTACGCCAGGCGGCTGCCATCACTAGAGAGTACAAAGCTTCCCTCCTCGCCGAGTTCGCCCGTAAGATTCAAACCTCCCCACACCAGCGGCGCCGGGCGGGAGACACGGGCAAAATATCCCGCAGCCGCAGCGGCTGCAATCGTCAACACCAGCACAGCCGATCGCAGGTAGCGATGCTTGTTCTTGCCCGGCGCGACTGGCACTGCCGCCGAAGATGAGGCCGTCATCCCTGCCTGCGATCCGCCCTCGGCGATCTGCTTCAGTTGCAGTTTGACGTCATGCGCGGTTTGCCAGCGCTCGTCCGGATCCTTATCAAGGCAGGTCTTGACTAATCGTTCCAGCGCGGGCGGGCTCGCCGGTCGCAACGAAGAGATCGGAGCCGGATCTCGCTCCAGCACAGCAGCCATCGCGCTGGCCGCAGTCTTGCCCTCGAACGCACGCTTGCCTGTCACCATTTCGTACAGCACCGCACCCAACGCGAAGACATCCGATCGCGCGTCGGCTTCCTTACTTTCCACCTGCTCGGGCGCCATGTACTGAAACGTTCCCACCACCGTTCCCTGCGCGGTTAGAGGATGGCTTCCGACCGGCGTGGTCAGCGTTGCCGTCAAACCAGAGGTCGCATTCGGGCTTATGATCGACGCCTTAGCCAGACCAAAATCCATCAGCTTGGCCCCGGTCTTGGTCAGCATGATATTGCCCGGTTTCAGATCGCGGTGCACCACGCCGCTGCGATGCGCTTTCTCCAGGCCCTCACAGATTTCGATTCCGTATTTCAGGACCTGCTCAACCGGCATTGGCCCCTTGCGCAACCGGTCCGCCAGGGTCTCGCCCTCCAGGTATTCCATTACCAGGTAATCGATGCCATCCTGGTGACCGACATCGTGGAGCGTGCAAACGTTCGGATGATTCAACGAAGAAATCGTGCGTGCTTCGCGCTCGAAGCGCTGCCGGGCCTCGGCATTTTCGGAAAGATGAGACGGAAGAATCTTGATGGCTACGATGCGATCAAGCCGTGAGTCGCGCGCTCGATAGACCTCGCCCATGCCGCCAGCGCCCAGCGGAGATTGAATTTCGTACGGCCCGAGTTTCGTGCCAGAGGCTAGCGCCATGAGTGAGCGCAATTATAGTACTGACTGCCACGTAGCGGGGATGCGACGATTCCGGACAGATCCGCGGACAGGTTTTCGACCCCGCAGAATGTAGTGTCTCCTGATAGCGCAGCGCCTTCAAACCAAGATTAGCTCCATGTACACATCAGCTCGGGCGTACGGGGATGGGACTATGCGGTTCGCGTCGATGTGCTTGAATCCCACAGACTCATACAGCCGAATGGCGGGTGTCAGCACGTGGTTGGTCTCCAGATAGAGTCTTCGTGCGCCCGCGCTTCGGGCTTCTTCGATCGCTGCTTGAAGCAGCCTGCGACCGAGTCCGCCCCGCTGGTACGACGGCTCGACAGCCATCTTTGCTACCTCAAATTCTGGGTCTCTCATGCGAATCAGTGCGCAGCAGCCGACGCATCGTTCCCCGGCAGTCGCGAAGAAAATTCTGCCCCCCGAATCCAGAATAGTTGTCTGCGGATCGGCAAGAATGGGCTCCTCCTTTGGCTCTATACGGAAATAACGGGTGATCCATTCTTCGTTGAGTCTTCGGAATGCAGCTGCGTCCCCTGGCTCAAACTGGCGGATGCCGATTTCGGTCACCGGCGGGGACTGTTCTTTAGCCAAACTCATTTGCATAACGCCTCCTTGATTACTCATCCACGATCATTCAACGATAAAATCTGCGATGGAGATATGTCCAATATCTGAATTATCTCTACTGAGACGAGTTGAATATGAAACAAGAAATTGAATTCAGACATTTACGTTACTTTCTCGCGGTCGCCGAAACCCTGCACTTCAGCAAAGCGGCTGCGCAGTTGGGCATGGCGCAACCACCGCTCAGCCAGCAGATCAGGAGCCTGGAACGGATAATCGGGTATCCCCTGTTCGAACGCACGACCCGCGGAGTCCGGCTGACCAAGGTCGGTGAGTACTTCAGGGAACGGGCACGCAATACCGTCATAAGGATGCGGGATGATCTGGAGATGGCGCGACGCTTGGGGAGCGGCCAGGAGGGCGTTCTGACGGTGGGATTCAGTGGTTCCGTGATGCTCACCACCCTGCCCAAAGCAATCGAACGCTATCGCCGCCTGTATCCGAAGGTGGAATTGCGTTTGCGAGAACTGGTCACCGCTGAGCAAATGCCTTCTCTGCTGGATGGAACACTGGACTTGGGGTTCCTTCGTGACGGCGAACCGCGGCATGGGCTCTCGATTGAATCAATCCTGCGAGAGCGATTCATTGCAGTGCTCCCGACTCGTCACAAACTTGCCAGCAAATTCACGATTCGTCCCCGAGATCTTCGAAACGAGTCGTTTGTACTTTTCGCGCGGCGAATGGGACCCCTTGCTTTCGATCGGACTCTGGCATGCTGTGAAGCAGAAGGCTTCCGGCCAAATGTTGTCCAAGAGGCTCCGCAGTGGCCAACCGTCGTGCGTTTGGTTGCCGCCGGGTCCGGTATATCTTTGGCTCCGGCCTGTGTGGCAAATTTCGCAATGCCGGGGGTCGTCTACAAGAAAGTGCGCTCTCGCCATTGGTCGTCGATTGATATTGGGTTGAAGCCTAGCCTCGACAATCCCGCGGTCGAGGCCTTCGTGAGCATCGTGCGCAGGCAATTCTCGAAGAAGAGCCCTGCTTCTAAGCTGGGGGTCGGCTGACGATAACCGGCTTTCCATATCTCGCGTTCGAGGAACGCGGAACGATTCGAGGGACCTACCTGTTCTCAGGAACGATGTCGGATGGGGGCCAGTGGGAAGGCTGCGCATTGACATTGGCCACGATCGAAACTGGACCATCGACCGGCTTCACATCCACGTTGTATCCATCCAATTCGACGAGCGGCAGGTCGCCCTGAAGCTCTTTCGTTGCCGCTTCGATCGAGACGGTTGAGGATTCGCCGGGCACGAGTGAAATATAGTTGTCGGAATAGAAGACGGGCAGGAGGCGCCGTCCGCTCTTCTTTTGATGAAGCTGCAAGTGCGAAAGCAGAGCAACGTGGTCCGTATGGTTATGCAAGGTTACTGTTACCACGGTATTGTCGCCCTCGGTGCGAGCCTTGGCTTCGGCGTCGAGCACGACGGTCGGAAGATTCATCAGACCGTCGAACTGATCCTGAGCAACGTGCTGCCAATAAAAATTGGTGGAGAGCAAGTTTCCGCTCGCGTCGGTGAGATCGAGCTTGATGAAGTAGAGCGGGCTGATGCGGGCGCTCACCACAATCTGCGCGGCCTTGATCGTGCTGCTGCCGGGAACCTGCGCTACCGGATATGTTTTTTGTGAATCCAGCGTGCTGTCAAAACGATAGATGAACACCTTGAGCGTGAGCGCGGTGAGCGCGTCAGGGCGATTGTTGACCACCTCGATGCCGCGGTTTTCCTCGTTAAACTGCACGTGCACGGTCTCGGAGGCCTTCTTCGCCGCGTACAAGGCTGCGTTGGGCTCGAGATCGTAATGGTAGAGCTGCCAAACGAAGCTGGGCTGGGCCGGGTGACTCATCCAGGTGATCACGCCCGTAGTCGTCTTGAACATTTCAGCGTTTCGTCCTTCATACATGGCGCGGAAAGCTTCATAGGTAGCCAGTTGGCCTTTTTGGACGAAGTCGGCGAGATTGCGAATGTGTCCGTAGCGCTCAGCCAGCGAAGTTGGAAACTCGTTGCCCCGTTGCGCGCCAGCCGCCATATCGTGTTGGGCCCAGTCGTCGTTGATCGTCTCCCAATCTTTTTGCGGCATCATGCCCTGGATGGATTCGATCGTAGGAATGGAAACGGAGCCGGTCTCGGTCTTGAAGCTTTCGTTGAACGCGTAGAAGAAGCGCGGGGAACGCCAATAATAAGGTCCATGCGAGGAGACACCGCGGCCGTCGGCGGAGTTCGATTGGTAGAGCCGCGTCGGATCAAGCCGACTCATCAGCCTCTTCAACGTGTCGTCAAGCTCCTTGGGCGGATAGCCCTCGTTGCGCGCACACCATACTGCGATCGATGGATGGTTGCGGTAGCGAACTACTTTATCGCTGACGTTGGCAAGATAGGTCGGAATATCGGTCGGGTCCGGACCGTCATTTGGGTTGGGCTGAAAGAATTCGTCCCACAGCAGGATTCCATATTTGTCCGCCATGTCGTAGAAGTCGGGACTGGTGCTTTGTCCCACCCAGTTGCGGATGATGTTCAGGTTGGCAAGCGCGTGCATGTGAAACTGCGCGTCCAGCCTTTCTCGCGAAATCCGCTTCATTCCCTCGTCGAGACCCCAGTTGCCGCCACGCGCCATGACGCGAACTCCATTGACGGAAAGGGTAAGGTTCTCTGAGTCGGCGACTTGGTACTCGATTTTGCGAATACCAAACTGCCGGGTCGCGATATCGGAAGGATTTGCTTTTACATCGAAGCGCAGCGTGAGCGTGTACAGGTTCTGCGGACCATAACCGTTGGGCCACCACAGCTTCGGATCAGAAAGCTGCAGCTCGGGTGTGGATTTGCTGTCCAGCGCAACCGCTTCCGTCCCGTTCGCCGCAATGGTCACGGATTGGTGGAACGCAATCTCATGCTCTTTTGCATTCTGCAGTTGAATGATACCGGTAAGCGTCCCGGTGACTGGCTTCGCTGACTTGTTCTCGAGCGTCGTCGAAACGTGAAGCTCAGCGCTGTTGTGTGCTGCCGACAAATCCGCAGTGATGAATGGATCTCTCACAACCACCGGCCCAGTTGCATCCATCGTGACCGGAAGCCAGATGCCGGTGTCGCGATCGCGAACCGCGGGAAGCCAATCCCAGCCAATGGTGGAAAGGAACGTGGGGCCATCGATGGCAGTCTCGCCGCCGTTCTGGCCAACGCCAAGAGCGACGGTGTGCTCGTGCGGAATGCCGGGGTGAGGCTGCGGCGAAACCAGCACGGCAAGCACAGCGTGGCGGCCCGGTTTCACGAACTCAGAAATATCAAAATCACCGCGTATGAAGGCGCCGCGCATCGTCCCGGCCTGGCGGCCGTTCACCCAGATCTCTGCGCCGTAGTTGATGCCGCCGAAATGAAGCCAGGCATGACGGCCTTTGTAGGCCGCAGGCACGGTAAAGCTTGCGCGGTACCAATAGCTGGTTTTGTTCAGGCTCTCCGGAATGGCGCGCATGTTCTCGCCGTACAGCGGCTCCGGGTAAACCCCGTTGTTGACCAGGGTAGTGAGCACGGTCCCCGGCACGGTCGCCGCATACCAGCCCTGTGGCGGAACAGCGGCTGTCGAAATGATCGGAGCCGCGGCTCGAACTTTCGCAGAATCTTGCATCTGCCAGTCATTAATTGTTTGCCTTGGCAACTGCGCCAGTAAAGATGCAGGAACGAGAACGGCAAGTAGAGCCGCAAGCAGAGCTAAGAGACGAAAGGTCATTGCGCGCGGTTCGTCACTACAGGGATCCATGATTCGCGTCCGAAGCGGGACATTGTCAAGCTGAATCCGGGACCGAAAAAGAATTATGAGTCGACCAAATACTGTCAAGCGATTGAGCTTTTCTGGAACAGTCTACACGTTCAGAAGCAGGCGTCGTGACTTCCAGGTTGTGTATTCTTGCACGGGGCAAGATTGACCGGCCACGGGTGCATGCGCAGATGTAGGGTACAGAGTGCTGGATTTCGTGTTGCGGTGGACGCCAACGACGAACCGATGATAGTTTCTACTCCTCCCGGATTGCCGTCAGCGGATCGATTTGGGACGCTCTGCGCGCCGGTAGGTAACAAGCGAACATGGCCAGCGTTGCCAGAAGCAAAGGTGCGCCGACCAGCAAGCGCGGATCCCCCGTACCGACCTTAAAAGCATCGACAAGAATGTTGGTCACCGCTGAAAGTAATTTTGCCGCCGCGAATGCACCCAATAATCCGAGAACCGTTCCGGCGCTGACCAGGGCTGCGCCTTCGCGCAGCACCAACCCTAAAACCTGCCCCTTTCGCGCGCCCAACGCCATGCGAACTCCAATCTCTTTGCGCCTTTGCGCAACCGCGTAAGACGTTACTCCTGCGAGCCCGATTGCGGCCAACACCAAGCCGAACACTCCTATCCCGCCGTAGGTGTTGACAGCGAAACGCTCAGCGGACCGGCTAAGCTGCAGGTGGTCGCTGAGGGTTCGCACATTGAAGATCGTCAGCTTCGGATCGATGAAAGCGATCTCGCGCCGAATGCCGCTCAGCACATCCGTTCCCGCATCCGACCGCACCATAATGGTCATGCCATCGGCTGGCGGCCGCGCAAAATTGCGCTGGGTCAGCGGTAAATAAACTACGGATTGGCTGATCCCGATGCCATTCCTCAAGTCGTGCACGACGCCAACCACTTGATAGGAGTGCTGGTCGTCCCTAAGGCGCCCCCCGATCGCATTCCCGTTTCCGAAAAATCCACGGGCGGCACTCTCATTCAGCACAACCGGCAAGGTCTTCGATCCGTCTGCCGAGCTGCGTTGATCCGGTTCGACGAACTCTCGGCCCGCCAGCATCGGCTCGCTCAGCGCGGCAAAATAGCCCGCGCCCACCGTTTCCTCGACCGCCGATATCTGCACCCGCGAGGCCCCGCGCGAGTCTTCCGCAGTTAGTTGGATAGTTCCATCTTCATCCTTGATGGCAAACGGTGCCTGCGCCGCCAGGGCAACGCTGCGCACCACGCCCACGGTCTTGAGCTGTTCCGGAAGCTTCTCGAATAGAGCTTGCGCTTTCTCGGGCACGTAGCCGTCGCGCACCGGATCGATCGACAGGAGATACATCGTGCGCGGCTCGAATTTGGTTTGGATGCTACTCAGCTTGGCTAATTCCCATGACCAGGAACCCGGTGATCAGCAGAAGCATAAGCGATCCCGTAACCTGGGCCACCATCAGCAAGTTGCGCAGACCAAAGCGCAGGTAACCGGGCAACTGCAGCGCCGAGCCTTCTTTGAGCGCGGGGGTCATATCGCCTTTCGTTGCTCGTAGGGCGGGTGCCAGGCTGAATGCGATACCGGACACAACCGCGAGGGCGAACACGAAAACCGCTGCGCTCCAATCCAGGGTGTAATCGGATTCCATCGGCACCGCCGTCGGCAGCATGAATTGGGAGGCCAGCATGGAGATGAAATACGCGAGCGCGAACCCTGCGATGCCCCCGAGGAGTGAGAGCAAAATGCCTTCGCTCATCATCTGCCGGACAAGCCGAAAACGGCTGGCCCCGACTGCCAGACGAATCGCCCACTCCCTTCGGCGATTGGCGCCACGCGCGAGCAGCATGTTGGCCAGATTCATGCACGCAATGATCATAATCAGCCCCATCAGCGCGACATAGAATCCGACCACCACGCGCTTCAATTCCCGGGGAAGCGGCACCATGCTGCCTGCCGAAAGCAGGGTCACGCGTCTGCTTTGGTCAGCGCGCACTGGAGCCGAAGGATCCCGCTCGTCAAGATGACGTGTGATCGCGTCGAGGGCGGCTTCCGCGGATTCAGTGGTGACGCCCGAAGCCAGGCATATCATTGCCAGGAACTCCTTGGCATTGCGTTCATGCACCACATCGTTCCCGAGCTCCGGAGCAAGCGCCGCCGGCGCTGTGATCGGGACGAACAGCTCGGACGGATTCAGGGAAAGAGCACCATTGAAATTCTTCGGTGTGATTCCCACGATAGTCGCGGGCTGCCCGTTCAGGCGAAGCGTCTGTCCCACCGCGTCAGACGAGGAGTTAAGGCGATTGCGCCAGAAACGATCGCTGATCACCACAACCGGCGCGTCGCCGGGCTTGTCAAGTCCGGGGCTAAGCATTCGTCCGCGCTGCGGCTGAACGCCGAGCACGGAAAAATAATCGGCTGATACAAGTTGCCCGAAGACGCGTTCCGGTCTCGCATTCCCATCACCGTGGAAGGTGACATTGAACGGGATCCCGGTCTGAAATGCGGCGACCCCGGTGAACAGGCTCTTTTGATCACGGTATTGCTCGATGTAGTAATAGGAGACCGGCTTCTCCGGCATCACCAAACGTCTGGCATTGGCCGCCGCCGGCAGATCACGAGATATCACCTGCCATTTTGAGTTGTACACCACGGTCGTCAAACCCATTCCGAGTCCCATCGAAATGATGCCGACCAGTGCGAATCCGGGAGACTTGATTAGCCCTCGCCACGCATACCGCATATCGCGCCGCATTTCGCTCAGATATTCGAGCAGTACGCGGATCGCGATGTCTGCGATCAGACGGATCAGGCCGACGGCTCCATGCCTTTTGGCAATATCTTCCACAACATCTTCCCCGAGCTGCATCACATTTCTGCCGTACACCAGTTTGAACTCATGCGGAAAAGCTTCCGCTAAACGTCGGTACAGCAGCAATGCGAAATTCATTCCGTCACCATGGCCTGCTTCACCCGAATTGTGCGAACTAATTCCTGTAGACGCTCACACTCCGCGTCGAGCACACACCTGCCGAGCTTGGTCAGCCGGTAATAGCGGCGTCGCGCATCGTCCAATTCCGGCGCGGGCCTTTCGTCAGATTCCTCAATCAGCTCCGCCTCGATCAGCCGCTTGATCGATCCATACAACGTCGCTGGCCACAAGCGCACTTTTCCGGTAGTGCGGTTCAAGACTTCCTGCATAATTCCGTAGCCGTGCTGTTCTCCACCCGCAAGCGAGAGCATGATATGAAACCAGTGCGTCTTTAATGGAATAAACCTTTGATAATCGGCGTCAGTCATAGTTTGTATATATATCAATCTATATAGATACTGTCAAATAGTATCGCGGCTTTACTTTGGGTCTTAATAACGGCGTGTATGCTGGTGGCTAAATCGCAACGCTGCTCCTGCATCGCCGCTCGCCGATGCGAGAGCAATAAATAGCGTCGGAGTTATGCTGATCCATCCAGACCGTCTCTTTCCGGCCGAGCCCAGCACGCGAAAGATAGCCAGGACCCTCTATGACCATGTGCGTGCCTTACCCATCGTCAGTCCTCATGGCCATGCGCACGCGGCATGGTTTGCGAAGAATGAGCCCTTCCCGGATCCGGCAAAACTCTTTGTGCAGCCCGATCACTACATTTTCCGCATGCTCTATAGCCAGGGAGTTTCGCTTGAGGATCTGGAGATTGGGCAACCGGCACTGAAGGATCCGCGAAGAGTCTGGCGCATTTTCGCCCGCCATTATTATCTGTTCCGCGGAACTCCGACGCGCATGTGGCTGGACTTTGCTTTCCAGGAACTTTTCGGACTTCAGGAACGGCTGTCCGAAAAGACCGCCGATCTCTACTTCGACACGATCTCGGAAAAGCTGCTGACGCCAGAGTTCCTGCCGCGCGCACTTTATGAGCGTTTCAATTTGGAAGCGCTGGCGACTACGGATGCTCCGCTCGATTCGCTGGACGACCACAAGACTATCCGCGACGCGAACTGGAAGGCGAGGATTCTGCCGACCTTCCGACCAGACCCGGTTGTCGATCCTGAATTTGAGAGATTCGCCGACAATATCTCAAAGCTCAGCGAGAAGACCGGAGAAGACACTTCGACGTGGGTCGGTTATCTGAACGCTCTGCGAAAGACGCGCCTTCGCTTCCGAGAATTGGGATGCACAGCAACCGATCACGGTCATCCCAGCGCGCGAACTGCGAATCTTCCCGCAGAACAAGCTGCAGACCTTTTTCGTCAGGTGATCCGCGGTAACGCAGATGCCCCCCAACAAGAACTCTTTCGCGCCCAAATGCTGACAGAAATGGCGCGGATGAGCCTCGAAGACGGACTGGTCATGCAAATCCACCCGGGCAGCGCACGCAACCACAATCGCAAACTCTACGAGCGCTACGGCCGCGACATGGGTGCCGACATCCCGATGCCGACCAATTACGTCGACGCGCTCCGCCCTTTGCTCGATCAGTTGGGCAACGAGCGCCATCTGACCATCATTCTTTTCACGCTCGACGAGTCTGCCTACAGCCGCGAACTGGCTCCGCTGGCCGGGCACTATCCGTGCCTGCGGCTTGGCCCGCCGTGGTGGTTTCACGACAGTCCGAAGGGAATGATGTGTTTCCGCGAGCGCGTGACGGAGACAGCAGGCTTTTACAATACCGTGGGCTTCAATGACGATACCCGAGCCTTCCTCTCGATTCCGGGGCGGCATGACGTGGCGCGGCGCGTGGATTGCACTTTTTTGGCGAAGCTTGTAGTCCAGCATCGACTCGAGGAAGACGAAGCCTTTGAAGTGGCAAACGACCTGGCTTATCGATTAGTGAAGAAAACATACCGATTGTAGGAAGGCGGGATGGCAGAGACAACGGCTTTCAAGCGCCGGACAGAAAGTGGATCGTCGCCGGGCCCGCCCCAGAGACGCGTGCGCTGGACAGTCTGCGCCATGTTGTTCGTCGCTACCTCGATCAATTACATGGATCGCCAGGTGATCGCGATCCTCAAGCCGACCCTCGAGCACAGTATCGGTATGACGGAGGTGAGCTACGGCTACATCGTGGACGCATTCCAGATCGCCTACGGGATTGGCCTGCTGGCCGCCGGCCGGCTGATCGATAAGCTGGGTACGCGCATCGGTTACATGCTGGTAATGGCGGTCTGGAGTCTCTCGGCCATGGGCCACGCGCTGGCCAGCACGGTGATGGAGTTCGGCTTCGCGCGCTTTTTCCTCGGACTCGGCGAATCTGGCAACTTTCCCGCCGCGATCAAGACCGTGGCCGAGTGGTTTCCTCGGAGCGAACGATCCCTGGCTACGGGTATCTTCAACTCCGGCGCAAATGTTGGAGCGATCCTGGCGCCGGCCATCGTTCCCTGGGTGACGCTGCGCTGGGGCTGGCACGCGGCCTTCCTGACCACTGGCCTCTTCAGTGTGCTCTGGATTCTGTGGTGGTTCCGCTATTACCGCAATCCCGCCGATCACCACACACTAACCGGCGAGGAGTTGCGACATATCCGCCAGGAAGCGGCTGTGGACGTGAGCCCGTCTATGCCTTGGCGGCGATTGCTGCGATGTCGCCAGACATGGGCCTTTTCGATTGCGAAGTTCCTGACCGATCCGATCTGGTATTTTTATCTGTTCTGGTTGCCGTCTTATTTCAGCGCGAAGTTCAATCTCAACCTTTCGCATCTCGGCTTGCCACTCATCATCGTCTACAACGTGTCGGCCATTGGCAGCATCGGAGGAGGCTGGTTGCCGGCGCCCTTCCGTCGTCTCGGCCTTTCGCTCAACTACGCGCGGCTTACGGCAATGCTCTTCTGCGCTGCTTTGGTCGTTCCCATCTACACCGCCGGTAGTGTGAAGTCGGTGTGGACCGCCATTGCTCTGATCAGCATCGCCGCGGGCGCGCATCAAGGCTGGTCCGCCAATCTCTTCACAACATCGTCGGACATGTTCCCGCGCAGCGCAGTGGGATCGGTGGTCGGTATCGGTGGCATGGCAGGGTCCGGCGGCAGCGCTCTTTTTGCTTTTTTCGCAGGCCATATTCTGCAACTCAGGCACAGCTATGCGAGCCTGTTCGGCATCGCAGCCAGCGCGTACTTGTTGGCTCTGATCGTCCTGTGCGTATTGGCTCCCGGACTCAGGAAGGTGGAATTCTCGGCGTGAACCTCGACTGCGCCACGGATATGTTGAAAGCGATGTATGGACCGGCGAAGAGAACATAACAAGGCTTAAGATGTGGCAACGTGGCGATCTAGAATCGTCCGAAGAGCGGGAGGGTAGATGCATGGGGTACACGCGACGCAGCATGCTCGCGGGCATGGGAATAGCGGGGCTCGGGGCGCTAGAGCCGTCTCTGGTCGAGAAAATTACAGCCTTCTCGCGAATGCAACCGTTGGCGTCAGGTGCAAGCGCGTGCCCCTTCAAGCTAGCCGTGATCAATGACGAGATCGGGCAGGATTTCGAGCAGGCGTGCCAGATTTCTGGCGAATTCGGTCTGCATTGGATCGAGCTGCGCTCAATGTGGAACAAGAACGTGACCGAGCTCGCCACGAATGAAGTGGAGGATGCGCGGAAGATTCTCGCCAAGCACAAGCTGCAAGTCACGGACATTGCCAGCCCGCTGTTCAAGACGGATTGGCCCGGCGCGCCGCGGTCGTCTCAGAGCCAAACTCGCGACCAGTTCCATGCGAACTTCGACGCGAGCGCGCAAGATAAATTGCTGGAGCGCTGTATCTCGCTTTGCAAATCCTTCAACACGGAGCGGATTCGCTGCTTCGACTACTGGCGACTGGATGATCAGAAGCCGTACCGGGCAGCCATCAATGCCAAACTCGAGCAGGCAGCGGAACGCTGCGCTAAACACAACATCATCCTGCTACTCGAAAACGAAATGTCCTGCAACACCGCAACCGGAGAAGAGGCGGCTGTCGTGCTGAAAGCGATTCCAAACCAGAACTTCATGCTGAACTGGGATCCCGGCAACGCCGCAGCCGTAGGAAGCGCGCCCTATCCAACCGGCTACAACGCGCTGCCCAAAGATCGCATCGGGCATTGCCACTGCAAGGATGTGGTGAGCAAGCCCGATCACAAATACGATTGGGCTCCGGTCGGCAGCGGCATGGTGGATTGGGTTGGGCAACTGCGGGCTTTGCAGCGTGACGGTTTCAGCTATGGTCTGAGTCTCGAAACCCACTGGCGCGGGGCCAGCACGCCTGAAGCGTCCACGCGTATTAGCATGGAAGGGCTCAAGAAAACTCTGACGAAAGCTGGTTTCTCCTGCTGATTCCGACCCATCTTGTCGGCTGGTAAAAGAGCGACGATGACTGGTCGTTATGAGGAAGAAAATGACCGTTACACGACGTGAGTTTCTCGATGCACTTGCCGTGGGCGCGGCGGGACTTGCGGTGGGAACGACGGCAAAGAGCTATGCTCAGATCCTTGGTGCGAATGACCGCCTCAACTTTGCCGTGATTGGTTTGAACGGCCGCGCCTACGCTCATCTCTCGGCACTCAAGGCGAATCAGAAGTCAGCTCGCATTTCGCACGTCTGCGATGTGGACAGCAACATTCTCAAGAAGTTCGCCGACGCCGTGCAACAGGAGATGGGCGAAGCCCCGCTGGCGGAGAAGGACTTTCGCAAGATTCTCGAGCAGAAAAATGTGGACGCCATGACGATTGCCACACCCGACCATTGGCATGCACCGATGGCGATCGCCGGTTTACAAGCGGGCAAGCACGTCTATGTAGAGAAACCCTGCAGCCACAACCCTGCCGAGGGAGAAATGCTGATCGAGGCGCAGCAGAAATATCGCAAGCTGGTACAGATGGGCAACCAGCAGCGCTCTTCACTCCACACAATCGAGATCGTCGACAAGATTCATCAAGGCGTTATTGGCAGGCCGTATTTTGCGAAGGCGTGGTACAGCAACGTAAGAAAGTCGATCGGCACAGGCAAAGAAGTTCCCGTGCCGCCGCAGCTTGATTGGGACCTGTGGCAGGGCCCGGCTCCGCGCCAGCCGTACAGAGACAATGTTCATCCCTATAACTGGCACTGGTTCAGAACCTATGGCACCGGTGAGACGCTCAACAATGGCACGCACGAAGTCGATGTTTGCCGCTGGGCTCTTGGCGTCGACTATCCGAAACGGGTCAATTCGTCTGGCGGCCGATACCAGTTCAAAGATGACTGGCAGTTTTACGACACGCTGGTGACCGGCTTTGAGTACGGCGATGCCCTGATTTCGTGGGAGGGTAAGAGCTGCCAAGGAATGAAATATTACGGACGGGATCGTGGTTCGACAATCATGGGAACGACCGGTACGGTGCTGGTCGATCGCGATGTCTACGAGATCTACGATCTCAAAGGGAACAAGACGAGCGAATTCAGGGCTGGAAGCGCAAGCACATCTTCGGATCTTATCGGCCGCGATTCAATGACCGACGCTCACTTCGCGAACTTCATCGCGGCAATCCGCAAAGGCGAGAAGTTGAATGCTCCGGTGTCTGAGGGCAACATCGCGGTTACCATGCTCGAGCTTTCCAACATCGCGTGGGAAGTGAACCGGGAACTTCATCTCGACACAAAAGATGGACATATCCAGAACGACCCGGAAGCGATGAGGATGTGGGGGCGCGAATACGAGCAAGGCTGGGCGCCGCATGTCTAAGAGAGATAGTGTCTCCCGTCGGGATTTCCTACGCGCCACCTCACTCGTGGCGGCAGCGCTTGCCGCTCCGAGCAAGGTCTTCGCACTTGCCCAGGCTCCGCTATCGACCGGCGGAGCATCGCCGGTTCGCTTGGGCCTGGCCAGTTACACGTTTCGTAATTTCAACCGGGCGCAACTGATCGGATTCATGAAGCAGCTCAATGTGTTTGCGTTGAATGCGAAGGACGTGAAAGATCATCTCCCGATGGATCCGCAAGAGGAGTCGGCTGCCCTCGCCGACTATGCGGCCGCGGGCATCATGCTGCACGCTGCCGGGGCAATCTATTTCCCAAAAGACAAAGACGAAGATGCGGACATCCGCGCTAAGTTCGAATACTGCAAGCGAGCAGGGATTGGCGTCATTGTCGCTGGCGGCCCCGCACCAGAGACTCTTCCGCGAATTGAAAAGTTCGTGAAGGAATACGACATCCGCATCGCAATCCACAACCACGGGCCCGAGGATAAGTTGTGGCGGTCGCCGCTGGATGTATTGAAGGCGGTGAAGGACATGGATCCGCGGATGGGGTGCTGCATCGATGTCGGACATACGGTTCGCGCTGGCACAGATGTAGTTCAAGCCATCCACGAAGTCGGCCCGAGGTTGTTTAACGTACACATGAAAGACCTCACGAACTTCGAGAGTAAAGAAAGTCAGGTTGCGGTGGGCGACGGTATCGTGCCAGTGCGCAAGATCTTCGAAGCCCTTTTCGTCACCAAGTACAAAGGCTTCGTCGATCTGGAGTACGAGATCCATCCCGAAGACCCAATGCCGGGCGTTATCGCCAGCTTCGCTTATATGCGAGGCGTCCTCGCCGGCATGGGGGGGCGCGAGCCAGAACTGAACCATCTCGGTCTGCCAAACTCTGCAAACTGAGAACAACGAACAACTCAGAGGAAACGCGCCTGCTTGTTGTGGCAGATCAGTGCAGTCCCTGCAACAAGTAGAGTTCAGAAAGCTGTCGCAGCGTGCCGTAGGCAAAGTACTGTCCATCGGGCGTCGTCAGTGTGCGGGTCAAGCCGAACCCGCCCGTAGGATCGCGCATTCCGAGCGTCTTGACCAGTTGCCGATCTCCGCTGTCCAGACGAACGCGATAGATGGCGGCCGACAGGCCGTTGGGGTTGGCGACAAACGCTTCGGCTCCGTCGGAGGTGATTTGAATCAGCCGGTCGCGGTCCTCGAATTCCTTCATCTCGCGAATCGGCGATCCGCCGTCGACCGGAATAAGTTCGGGAGAGGGTCCGTTCCCGCGTACGAATACGAACCTCCCGTCTGGGGTGACCGGCCCACGGATGCCTTCGGGGGTCAGTGGTTGCAGTTTGCCCGAAATGACGTCGAATAAGTAGTCGCGCGCGGGGTGTCCCGGCTCATTGGCGATAAACACAATTCGACGGCTGTCTGCCGAGAACCCCACTCCCGCGGGGTTCTCTACTCCTGTCGGTTTCACTTCTGTAACTTCCCCCGCTCCAGTCGGAATGAGCCAGTGACGGGGCGGGGTAGTCGGAGTGTACGCGAGCACCCATTTCTGGTCCGGCGAAAGAGCGATGGAATAGCCCTCACCAAGCCGTACCGCAGCGCTCCCATCTGTTTGCCGCAGGAAAATCGTTCCCTGCGATCCTCCTCCCTTTCCACCTTCATGAAACAGCACTGGTTTGCCATCCGGGGACAGGCCGGTCAGCACAGCACGGTCGAGCCAGGTGAGTTCCTTCTCCTGGGTATCTTTGGAATCGGAGAAAAAGATTTTGCGCTCACGATCGTCGATAGTAATGATCGCCGTGCCATCGGCGGAGACATCGTGTAACGTCAAGTCTCCCGGGGCAGCTGCCAGGAGACGGAGCTTGCCGGACAAGGTAACGGCCATCAAGCGCCGAGCGATGGTAGTGACAGCAGGGTCCGCAGTGAACCAAACTTCGTCATTCTTCGGCGACCAGGCCAGTCCATACAGGCTGGCAAAGTCTCCGACTGATTTTGCGTTGCCCACTCCGGCAGAATTGATGATGGTGACTGAGCCCCGATCATCGCCCCGCTGCGGATGCTGACAAAAAGCGATTCGCTTGCCGTCGCGGGAGATTCGCGGTTGGCTGATCCAGGCCGGGACCGTCACCTTGAAGACGACTTTCCCCGCGGGATACTCGATGCGGTTCTCGTTGCCGACCGTCCGCTCCCACCAGCAAATTTGATCCATCGGGCGACCAGTCAGCCATTCCACGTTCTCCAGCACTTCGCGCGGCGCCGTTCCACCGGTCAGCGGCGTGCGCGCCAACGTACCCAACGCGCCGAAGAATCCCGGGAGGGTAGTGGGCCTCAACGAAATCGCGATCGCTCCGTTCGAGGAGATGCCGAGCAGATCCACTTGACTGAGTCCGACGGGCCGCGATTCAATACTGTCCTGCCGGGGGGAGAAGAGTTCCGGATCCTTTCCACTCCACGCCGCACTATAGATGATCGTGCGGTTGTCGGGCGCAAAGCGTGCGCTCAGCACCGTTCCCTTGCGGAAGGTCAGTTGGTGATACGTCAGCTCAGAGGATGCCTTCGCACCGTGGCCGACCAGATAACCCAAGCCGGCTGCGAATGCCAACAACAGAAGCGCGATAAGCCACTGAAAGCGCCGCACTCGCTGGACTGCGGTGGGCTTGGCAATCGCACCCACGGAAGAACTCGAGTACTGAGACAACGCCTCAAGATTGAAGGCTAGATCGCGGGCCGACTGAAATCGCTGGTCGGGATTCTTCTCCAGGCAGTGACGCACAATTCGGTCCAGCGCCGGGGAGACACCGCGATTCATCTCCGTCAGTTCAGGCGGGTCTTCCTTCAGGACCGCCGTCATGGTCTCCGCCGCCGTATCTCGCTTGAAGGCGCGCTGACCGCTTAGCATCTCGAACAAGATTGCCCCGAACGCGAAGATGTCGGAACGATGATCGACCGCAGCGCCACGCACTTGCTCTGGCGACATGTAGCCCGCCGTGCCCAGAACATGCCCGGCTTCGGTTAAGGAAACAGCCGCCGATGTCAGCGTCTGCCCCGCACCGTTCGCCTCAGATTTGCTGAGCGCAATCTTGGCCAAACCAAAGTCCAAGATCTTCACCCGTCCGTCTTTCGTGAGGAAGATGTTTTCAGGTTTCAGATCGCGATGGATAATGCCCTTGTCGTGGGCTGCAGCCAACCCCTGGGCAATCTGCGTGGCAAGTTCAATGGCCTTCTTTGACGATATGGCCCCGCCCAGCAGACGCTCGCGCAGGGTTTCCCCTTCCAGCAGTTCGCAGACCATGTATGGAGCCGAATCGTGGGTTCCAATGTCATGCACAGCCAGAATGTTGGGATGGTTGAGGGCGGCAACGGAACGCGCTTCCTGCTCGAAACGGCGCAGGCGGTCCGGCTCGGCCGAGAATGAGGCGGGAAGGACCTTGATGGCAACGATGCGTTCGAGACGAGTGTCTCTAGCTCGATACACCTCACCCATACCGCCCGCTCCCAGTTGAGACTGGATTTCATACGGGCCGAGTTTTGTGCCAGAGGTGAGCGCCATCCGTCCGCGTAAATATAGCCTGAGTGATAGACTGCTTCCATGAACTTGGCAGCACCCAGCCAGATTTCTAATTGTCAATATTCTCCGATTCCGCTGTCGATTTAGCCCCTCGCCGTTCGATCTATCAATGGAGGAACGCCAATGTAGACCAAAACATTAAATAGGCGTCCAAATGCAAATGGTCCGTGTCCTGTGGGTAATGGCGAGCGAATTAGCCCGAATCCTTCCACATAGGCCGTGAATCCAATAGAATTATCGAGTTGCAGGGCCGCCGGGGGCGGTTTGAGCAGGATTTTGCGTTTCCCGAGGTTGCTAAAAGGGGCAGATAAATGGCGAAAAGAATGATCCTGATGCTGGGGGCGGTGGTAGTCCTCCTCGCCGGGTTGGGCTTATTAAAGTTCAAACAGATCCAGTCGGCTGTGCAAGCCTCTGCGTTTCAACCACCCCCAGAAGCCGTCACAAGCATTGTGGCGCATCGGGAGCAGTGGCCGGCAACCTTGACGGTGATCGGCACCATGGAGGCGGTCCAGGGTGTCACGGTCAGCGCGGACCTTCCGGGTGCAGTGGCGCGAGTCGCTTTCGATTCCGGCAAGTCAGTTCATGCAGGAGACATTCTCGTCGAATTAGACACCCGGCAGGAGCGGGCCCAGTTGGCAGCGCTTGAGGCGCAACGCGACCTAGCGAAGGTGAATTTCGGCCGGATGCAGCAGTTAGTGGATGAAGGCGTTATCTCCCGAATGGAGTATGACCAAGCCAGCTCGCAACAAAAGGCAACCGAAGCAAATGTGGCCGAGATCCGCGCGACCATTGAGCGGAAAACGATCCGGGCGCCGTTTTCCGGCATCCTGGGCATCCGCCAGGTCAATCTGGGTCAGTACCTGTCGGCCGGCCAAGCGATCGTTTCTCTTCAGGCGCTGAATCCGATTTATGTAAACTTCGGCGTGCCCCAGCAGACACTTTCCCAGATGGTGATCGGCCATGCTGTGCGCGTCGCCAAGGAAGATCTACCAAATGCCGCGTTCTCAGGGCGAGTCACGGCCGTCGACTCGGTGGTAAATGAGGCAACCCGGAATATTCAGATACAGGCGACCCTATCGAATCCTGAAGGCAAACTGCGCCCCGGCATGTTCGTTCAAGTGGAGGTTCCTTTGGGGGCGGCCCGTTCCGTGATCGCGCTGCCTGCCTCTGCGATTAACTACGCACCCTACGGCGATTCAGTTTTCGTGATTACCGACCTTAAAGATCCAAGCGGCAAGACCTATCGCGGCGTGCAACAGCAGTTCGTCAAGGTCGAAGGATCCCACGGAGATCAAGTCGCGATTATCTCGGGCGTCAATCCGGGCGATGAGGTCGTTACCTCCGGCGTGTTCAAGCTGCGCAACGGAGCTGCCGTCCAGGTCAATAATAAAGTCCAGCCGGGAAACAATCCCGCTCCTAAGCCTGAGGACAGTTAAATGAAGTTTACCGACCTCTTCATTAAGCGGCCGGTCCTCGCGATGGTCGTCAGCTTGGTGATCCTCATCGCCGGCCTGCAGTCGATACGCTCGTTGAGTGTGCGTCAGTATCCGCGCAGCGACATCGCCATCATCCAGGTCACGACGGTGTATGTGGGTGCCAACGCGGATCTGGTTCGCGGCTTCGTCACGACTCCGATCGAGCGCGTCATCGCCAGCGCAGACGGAATCGATTACATGGAGTCGTCAAGCGCTCAGGGCCTTAGCACAATTATTGTGCACCTGAAGCTCAACTATGACACCACCGCGGCGCTGACCCAGATCCAGGCGAAGCTGGCTCAGGTCCGTAACGACCTGCCGCCGGAATCCCAGGCGCCGGTGATCGACCTGCAGACGGCGGATCAAGAATTTGCCGCTATGTACCTCGGCTTTTCGTCCGCCAATCTCGATCAGAATCAGATCACGGATTATCTGACGCGAGTGGTGCAGCCGAAGTTAAGCGCGATCAATGGCGTACAGCGCGCCGACATCCTCGGCGACCGTACTTTCGCGATGCGTGTCTGGCTGAAGCCCGAGAAAATGGCGGCGCTTGGCATTTCGGCTTCGGCAGTCCGCGACGCCTTGTCGAAGAACAATCACCTTTCGGCTCTCGGGCAGACAAAGGGTTCGATGGTCTCGGTCAACCTGATTGCCAATACTGATCTGCGCACGCCGGAAGAGTTTCGCCAGTTGGTGGTCAAAGAAGATAAGGGCGTAGTCGTCCGGCTCGGCGAAATCGCAGATGTCGTGCTGGGCGCAGTTGACTACGACCAGGATGTTCGGTTCAACGGCGAGACCGCGACGTTCATGGGGATTTGGGTGCTCCCAACGGCCAATTCTCTCGAGGTAATCCGCCAAGTCCGCGCAGCGCTACCGGGAATCCAGTCGCAACTGCCCCCAGGCATGAAAGTGGGCGTCCCGTACGATTCGACGGCGTACATTCAGGACGCGATCAACGAAGTGTTGCATACGCTCACGGAGACCCTGCTCATCGTGGTGGTGGTTATCTTTCTTTTTCTCGGGTCGTTTCGCTCCGTGCTTATTCCGGTCGTCGCCATCCCGATTTCGTTGGTCGGCGCCGTTTTCCTGATGCTGCTGGCCGGCTTCACCATCAACCTGCTAACCCTGCTCGCGATCGTGCTCTCAGTTGGCTTAGTGGTGGACGACGCAATCGTAATGGTGGAAAACGTCGAGCGACATCTTCATCTTGACAAGCCACCCTTCAAGGCAGCGATTGATGCAGCCCGCGAACTGGTGGGGCCAATTATCGCCATGACCATCACGCTCGCCGCGGTGTACGCGCCGATTGGGATTCAGGGTGGTCTGACTGGTGCGCTGTTCCGCGAATTCGCATTCACCCTCGCCGGCGCGGTAATCGTTTCTGGTGTGGTAGCGCTGACACTGTCTCCGATGATGGGCTCGAAGCTGCTGCGTGCCGGGGACACCGAGCGCGGCTTCGCGGGAATCATCAATCGCCGCTTTGAATGGGTGCGCCGTACCTATTCGCGCCTGCTCGCTGGCACCCTACAGTACAGGCCCGTGGTTTTTGTTCTCTGGGTGATTGTGGTCGCGTTGATCGTGCCGTTCTATATGTTCTCGCAGCACGAGCTCGCGCCGGCTGAGGACCAGGGCGTTGTCTTCGGGGTCATCCAGTCCTCCGCCAACTCGACCATTGATCAGACCAATCTGTTCACCACGCAAGTCTACGACGTTTATCACTCGTTCCCGGAGAGCGAAAGCATTTTTCAAATCACTTCTCCGAGCGGTGGTTTCGGAGGCATGGTAACGAAACCATGGAGCCAGCGCAAGAAGACGGCGCAGCAATTACTGGTTGAATCGGTCGGACCGCTTTCGAAAATTGCGGGCATTCGCGTAATCCCGCTGACCCCACCGCCGCTGCCGGGTGGCGGAAATTTCCCGGTTGAGTTCGTGATTGTCTCGGCAGCCGAGCCAAGGCAGCTCAGCGAGTTTGCCAACCAGCTCGTGCAGAAAGCGTTTGCCAGTGGCCTGTTCATTTACGCTGACACTGACCTGAAGTTCGATCAGCCACAGGCTGAGGTCGTCTTCGACCGCGACAAACTTCGTTCGCAGGGAGTCGACCTGACCCAGGCGGGCCAGGATCTTGCCACCATGCTGGGCGGCGACTATGTCAACCGTTTCAGCATCCAGGGTCGCAGCTACAAAGTAATTCCGCAGATCAAACGCGCCGACCGTTTGACCTCTGACCAACTGAAGCAGATCTACGTCACTGGTTCCGACAATAAACTTGTACCGCTGTCCACCTTCGCCACAGTGAAGACCACAACCGAGCCGCGACAACTGAACAAATTCCAGCAGCTCAACGCGGTGACCATTCAGGGTGTGATCCCTCCGAATGTGCCACTCGACAAGGCACTGCGGTTTCTCGAGGATCAGGCCAAAACGATCCTGCCTCAGGGGTTCACCGTCGACTACGCAGGAGAATCGCGCCAGCTGCGAGTTGAGGGAAGCAAGTTCCTCGGCACCTTCTTGCTCTCGGGCATCCTGATCTACCTGGTTCTGGCAGCTCAGTTCGAAAGCTTCCGCGATCCGTTCATCATTCTTGCGGGCTCGGTACCGCTAGCCATTTCCGGCGCTCTGCTGTTCTCATTTCTCGGACTCACCACACTCAATATTTACAGCCAGGTCGGCCTGATCACGCTGGTCGGTCTGATAGCCAAAAATGGCATCCTCATCGTGGAGTTCGCGAACCATCTTCAAGAAACAGGAAAGGCCAAGCTCGCTGCGATCATCGAAGCGGCAGGCACGCGGCTGCGACCAATTTTGATGACAACGGCCGCTACCGTGTGTGGTCACTTCCCGCTCGTGCTCGCGAAAGGTCCAGGAGCGGGAGCGCGCAACAGCATCGGTATTATGCTGGTCAGCGGCATGATCATTGGAACGCTCTTTACCCTGTTCGTTGTGCCGTCGATCTATATGTTGGTGGCGCGTACGCACACGCTCGCTCCAGAAATGGACACTGATTCGGAAAGTACGCTTCGGGAACCGGCGGATGCCATCGCGTAGCGCGAGGCCGGACGCTTGGCTAATTGGCGCACACGCAGTTTTTCCATGTGCGGTTGGGTCTTAGCTTAGCTTCCGATGTATTGGTGGGCAATGAGTAACCGAAATCAGGCCCTTATCAACGTCAATGGGCCGCACCTAACTGGTTGATTTTCTGCTGGGCGCTGTCGCGAATAACATCGCGCCGGGCCTCTGACTCCTTGGTATCAGAAGCCAGCAGGGCCAATGCCTTTTCGGCATACTGCCGTGCCAGATCTTTCTCGCCGTTCGCCAAATACGCATCGCCGAGGCTATCGTTGGCGTCGGCTGACTCGGAATAAGCGAGGACGTTGAGCTTCAGGATCTCGAGCGCTAATTTCGTGTTGCCGACTTGCAAATTGTCATAGCCCATGACGTTGACGAGATTTCGCGGCCACAATTGCGCCTCGACGTTTTTTCGTCGCGCTTCCATTAGTTGCTGCGCGACCTGAGCGGCTCCGCCGGGCGTTTCGATTTGATCGAGGATTGAGACGCATATGGAGCCCGCTGCACCATTGTTGCTGACTGGCGCTTGACCTGGTGTCTTGATCAGCGTGGTCACGAACCAATCCACGATGGTGCCGGGCACATCGGAATGAACCTTGAACAGGTCGGTTCCGTGGCTGCCGGTGGCGGGAACATCCTTGTTTTCATACGCAAGCCAGGGTGCCTCCGGCCCAGCGTAGTGGATGAACTTCTTGTCGGGGTTGGAGGAGATATCGTAAAGCCATTCCATCACCTCTGCCGTGGGAGGGTAGTCGTCGCTGTCGGCCCAGACGAACAGCCCGGGCAGTTGCGACGCCTGCCGCATGAATTGACGGCCCGCCAGTTCGGTTTGTCCGGAAATCAATACCAGCGATTTCACCTGTGCGGAATGCCGGCTCGCCGTCTGGATGGAATTCTCGACGCCATCCAACCCGGCTCCGCCTAGGCCGATGACATCTCCCTTGACGCCTGGCTGCGAAACCAAGTATTGCCACGCTGTGTCAATTTCGGCGGGCCTGCGCTCACGTATCTGTGCTCTCTCCTTGGGCGTCAGTTTGTCATGAGGGGTGCCGCCGCTTTCGCCGAATCCCCGCATATCGAGGGTAAGCGTGTTGATTCCAGCCCCCGCCAGTTGGACGGCCACATCGTCCCATGTCTTACGTGTCCGGTTGGTCTGATGGAACAGCAAAACACCAGGGCCCGGCTTGGCTGCGGCAAAGTAGCTTGCCTTCAGGAGGGTACCGTCGGACGTCTTCAGGTCGACCACACGGGCAGCCGGTTGCTGCTGCGACGGTTCCGCCTGAGGCGCGCTCGCCGCTGCAGCGCTGTTTCTAGCCTGTACCAAGGCGGGCACGATAACTGCCGACAGAAGGAGGATTCGCATTTGCTTCATTGGAGTGACCCTCTTCGATTTGCCTGAGCCCGACAGATATGCAACTTCTGCAGCTGAGCACTTCTGCCCGTCAGTCTGACTTTCCCCGGCTCGCCGGGGGCACAATTCCGTTCATCCGCAAGTACTCCACCATCTGTCCGTAGTGATTGGAGGCGTGGGCGACGCCAAATGTGGCCAAGTGCAGGCGGGACGACTTGCTGCCCTCCGCACTCTGCAACATGTTCTCAGTAGTCAACGTAGCCGCGGCTTTGTGACCCAGGGCAAAAGAATCCTGCAGAAACTTGATGATTTCGGCTTTGGTCTTCAAGTTCCCCGGACCGTTCCCATCCTTCAAGCCTTCCGGCAGCTTATCGCCGGTAAGATGGGACCATATGAAATAGTTGGACGCGGCGACATGCTTGACTTGGACGGCGAACGTACGCACACCCTTGAAGTCGCTGCCTGGAATGTTCAAGCTCTCGGGTGAGAAGTTGTATTTATCTTCCGGCATGGCTTCGGCAACGTCGATGATTTGCCTTTCGATGTTGCTGATCTCGCTATCCACTGCTGAAGCGATGGTTGGTGGCGGCGACGGTTGCGCCTGCGGCACGCTCGCGGGGGCGGCGGTGTTTGTGGACTGTCCCAAGGCGGTCGCGGTAGAGATCAGTACTGCTATCAGCAAGAAGATGGGTATATATTTCATCGAGTGATTCTCCTCAATCTGTTTGAACCCAAAAGACATTGAGTTTCAAGCATCCGATGCATAACCGAAATCAGGCCCTCCTGGACGGGCCGTAAACACGGCGCGTTTCATGCCTCGCGAAGGGCAACCATTGGATCCACCTTCGTTGCGCGCCGGGCCGGGAGGTAGCTGGCCACAACAGCAACGGCAAACAAAAGCAGAGGCACAATCAGAAACACAACCGGATCATGGGGGCGCACGCCGTAGAGCAAACTGGCCATCATCGACGAAGTGGAGAAAGAAAGGATGACGCCGGCCATAATTCCGGCGCTTGCAAGCACGACACCTTTTTGTAAGAACAATTTCAGGACATCGCCCCGCCCGGCCCCCAAAGCCATGCGAAGGCCGATGTCGTGCGATCTTTGGCTGACCATGTAGGCCAGCAAACCATAAATTCCGATGGATGCCAGAACCAGTGCCAGTCCAGCAAATCCGCCGACAAGCTGGGCAGAAAAACGGCGCGAAGCCAGCGAACGATCGATCACGTCATTCATGGAAGTAACATTGAATACGGGCAAACTGGGATCAATGCTCTGGACTTCGTGTCGAATCTGTGTGTCGAGCGCGGCTGCGGGCAGAGAGGTGCGCAACACCACGCTCAGTTGCCGGTCGGGGCTTTGATAGGTCGACACATAAATGTGGGGAACGCCATCGATGTCGAGACCGTCACTCTTGATGTCCTTCACAATGCCCACGACGGTCATCCATGGCTGGCTAGGATTTTGTCCGAACCGAACTCGGCGGCCCAGCGGATCGCGGTTCGGCCAATATTTAAGGGCGGTGGTTTCATCAATGATGACAACCGGCTGTTTGCCGTCTTCATCGCTCTCGGTGAATGAGCGACCACGCACCAGTGGCGCCTGCATTACCTTGAAGTAATCAGGGCTTATCCGAATTCTTTCGGCGCGCAGATCCTGTAAGGACTCGACCGGACGATCTTCAATCGCCAGGGCATACTTCCCGAGGGGATCATTGAGGCTGTGATTGGTTGTCGGTAGATCTGAGGTGATGGCGGCGAACTCGACTCCCGGAATTGCCTTCATGCGCCGCAGCAACTCTCGATCAAAGGTCACTTTGGGAGCGATGCCGCGGTAGGGATCCTCGTTCGGATTGTCCGGAATCGGCAACCAAACCTTGGCAGTGACGACCTGGGTTGGATTGAAACCGGGGTTTTCCTGCAGCAGACCGCGCAGAGTCCGCAGCAGCAAGCCGGCTCCCACCATCAGCGGGACCGCAAATGCCAATTCCGAAACAATTAGAACATCTCGCAAGCGACCGGTCTTGGTGCTGTAGCCGGAACCTCGACCGCCTTCCCGAATTGCCGAGGAACGAGTGACTTTGGCTGAGTGAATTGCCGGGGCGAGTCCAAAAAGCAAGCCGGTAAGAATCGAAATGAGCAGTGCAAACCCCAGGACCGCCCAATCGATTCTTACCTCGCTGAGCCGTGGTATGTTCGAAGGTACAAAGTGCAGAATGAAACCGAGGGTGCCGACCGCAGTCATGATTCCTACGACGCCACCGATCACAGAAAGAAGCACGGACTCGATCAACATCTGGCGAATCAACCGGGCGCGGGTCGCCCCCAGCGCAGACCGCACCGCCATCTCCTGTTGTCGTCCCGAGGCGCGCGCCAACAAGAGATTGGCAATGTTCAACGACACAATGAAAACGATCAGGAGGACTGCACCCATCAACACCAGTAGCATGGGTCGAACATTGCCGACCAAAACCTCCTGCAACGGTTGAATCTCAATGGTCCACCGTGCCTCTGCGGGATAGTCTGCCGGAAAATTGCGCCGCAACTGCGCAGCCATGGAAGTGAGACGTATCCGGGCTTGCTCCAGTGTCACTCCCGGCTTAAGTCGTCCGATCACCCCGGCGTTCAACCCCCGGTTGCTACGGATTGGCTTGGGGAAGGGCTCGGCGCTGAATCCGGCAGCAGTCCAAACTTCTTCGTCTCCGGAAATCGTCGGCCCGGGATGTCGAAATCCGGGAGGAAGAACACCAATAATCGTACACGGATCGTTGTCGAGCCGGATGGTGCGCCCGACAACATTGGGATCGGCGGCAAATTCGCGATGCCACAAAGCATCGCTGATTACGATGGCGGGCGAGAAACCGAGCGCGAAGTCCTGCGGCCCAAACAGCCGTCCAATCTGGGGGATCGCGCCCAGCATAGAAAAGTAGTTGAGATTGGTAACCACGAACTCGAGTCGCTCCGGCTGTTTGCCGCCAGTCAAATTGACGCTGCCGCCGGCGATCGCGCTCACGTCTTCAAATACGCCGGCTCGATCTGTGAGATCGTCCAGTTCGGGCTTGGAGAACGTAACGTCTCGCAATCCCACCCCTGGGTTGTTAAAGAAGACTCTCACCAAACGGTCAGGTTCGCGGTACGGAAGTGAGCGCAGCAACACCGCATTCACGATGCTGAAAATCGCCGTGTTCGCACCCACTCCCAAAGCCAACGTCAAAATGGCAACCGACGTAAAGCCAGGACTCTTACCGAACCATCGCAACCCATAACGCGCATCCTGCCAGACGCGCTCCACAATCGACTCCCAGCCTGCATCGTGGACGTTATCCTTGATCGCCGCCACGCTGCCTACCTCAACTCGTGCCGCCCGCAGAGCCTCTTCGCGAGTCATTCCCGACAGCATTTTCTGCTCAACGGCGGCCTCGATGAAGCTCTGCAACTCCTCTTCCAGCTCGTCTCCCATGCGCTTTTTCCAGCACAGGGCACGGACTCCATGAGCGAATTTTCGCAATAACGCCATGACTGACCTTTTCAGGCCTCCAGGATTCTGGCGATAGCGGCGATCTGCCGGCCCCACTCCCGGGTCTCTGTCTCCAGCTTTCTGCGTCCCGCGCCCGTAAGGATGTAATACTTGGCGCGGCGATTGTTTTCGGTGGCCTGCCAATCGCTCTTGATCCAACCCGACCGCTCCAGCCGGCGAAAGGCCGGGAACAGGGAGCCAGGATTCACCTGGAATACTCCTTTACTGATCTGCTCGATCCTGATTGCGATTCCATAGCCGTGCATGGGCCCAAGTGCTAGGGTTTTCAGGATCAACATATCCAACGTGCCCTGTACCAAATCGCTGTTCTTGTCGGCCATCGATTGGTCTCCTCTAGTTAATCGAGAGGAATCTTACTGCGCCCTACCCTAGATTGTCAAGAGGAGGCACTTTTATAAGACGAGCGCAAACGAATTTGGTGAGCACCCGCAAGCCGGCAGCATCGGAGAAGGAGTTTTAGGGGACCTGGCTAAATTTCCAGGGGAGAAGTTGCAACGAGCGAAGCACACTACCAGCACCCGAGCGTCATATCTCTTTTCTGCACGACACGCTATAGCGAAAGGGAAAGAACCATTCGATGCACACCCGCTCTGCCGGGATGCCGGCTTCAGCCAACAAGTGCCGCCAGTCAACTGCTGCAAAGGCCCGAGCTACCGAGATCGGCCCATCGTTTCGTGCCATGCGGTGCACGGGCAGAAGCCGTGTAGCATACTTTATAAAGCAATAAGGCAGGATGTGACGGTGCAGGTCGTTGATGAACCAGCCGTGCGCGGCATACCGGTCCATTTGGCGGATAAAACGAACCAGATCCGCGTCGTCGAGGTGATGGGTGAAAGACGAACTAATGACGAAATCTGTTTGGAGCAGTTCCGATTGAGCTAGGATGTCGGCTGTTTCAAAGCGGATGTACATCTCGGGTGGCGTGGACTCCGCCGCCGACTTTGTGGACCACGGGTTTATATCAACTCCGGTCAGATCGAGCTGCAGTTTCTTGCCGCGTGCCCATTTCCTCAGCCACCGCAACATGCCACCGCGGCCGCTGCCGACGTCGAGAACCGATATCGGCCGCCCTCCCGGAAAATTGGCCATGGCGCGCTTTAGCCAGAGCAGAGTGGGACGGTACGCCAGCGTCAAAACATTGATACGCTCAAGATCGCGCAGATAGCCATCGAATTCCTCAAAGGAAGTTGGCTCGGTGTCCATGAGTTCGGTCGCCGTGCTGCGTCGGCTGAAATCTTGTCGGTTCACGAGTCACCCGTCCGCTGTTTCAGATAGGCGTCGGTCATCGCGCTTGGGGACGCGGCAGTTTTTGGACCACTAGCAGTTCGGTGATCCCTCCCAAGAAAAGACGGGAATCGATCACCGAAAATCCCTTTTGCTGGAACATGTTCCGCAAGTGACGCCGGTCGGGAAAGCGCTCAAGGCTCTCGGCGATGTAGCTATAGACTTCATGATTGCGATGAAGAAGGACGCCCCATAGTCCTGTCCACATCTTCAGGCTCCAGTATTCCATCGTCTGCGGGATGCTGGCGCCCGGTTTGGAGAAATCGAGAAAGGCCGCCACGCCACACGGTTTCAGAACGCGGCTGATTTCGTCAATCACGGTTTCGAGATTCGGTGCATTCCGCAGGGCGTATCCACCGGTAACGATGTCCACCGATTCGGAGACGATTTCAAGCGATCCCATATCTTGATTGACGAAGCTGACATTCGGATGAGTATTGCGGTGACGGGCGATGTCCAGCATCAGCTCGGTGATGTCCAATCCGGCGATGCGGCCACGCGCGTACTTGCCGGCAAGCAGAAAAGAGATGTCGCCGGTGCCGCAGGCGAGATCAACGCAAACAGGGGATTCGTGGGAGGGAAGCAATGAAATCAGCGCGCGCTTCCATGCCGCGTCGCGTCCGAAAGAAAGTACCCTGGTAATGAAATCGTATCGCGGCGCGATCTCAGAAAAAACCTTTTCGTTATAGTATTTCTTGCTCTCGGGGTTCTCGAGATGATCGCCGATTTTCAAGACAAAGCGAGCGGTCATGCTGGGGCTCAGTTTTCAAAGGGTCCGCAATAGCCTGCTCGAAAACGGCGCAAACCAATGATCGGATCGGCGCCGACACTGGTACAAAAGCCACCAGTCCGGTCAACCCTCGCTGGCCACTTCTTGATGCGGCGCCCAGCTAAGCAGGTATTCGCGTCGCAGCCGCTGTGAGTATTCTAGGCTGGCTATTGCTTAGGCAGCAATGCAGGCCCACTGATTCGCTTCCCATGGAGGTCGACAGTCACGTCGACGCTGTCGCCGATGTGGACGAAGGGAATGCCTTTATTCATCCCATAGTCCTTACGGTCAAAGACCATGGTCCCTTTAATGTCGCCTGTGCCTGTCCCCGCGCCGGAAACGGTTAGCGTCAGCGTCTGAGGCTTAGTCGCTCCACGGATCGTGAAATCACCTTGGACATCGAAGGTGGTGGGGCCGGTTTGTACAACCTTCTTTGACAGAAAGGTGATCAACGGATCCTGATCGGCGTTGAAGAAGTCTTTGCCCTTCAGCTTGCCGTCCTTCATGCCGCTCCCGGTATTGACGCTGTCTGCCTGAATCTTGATGTCCAAAACGCCGGTCGTTACATCTGTAGACGTAAAGGTCAGAGTGGCATCCCACTTGTCGAAAGTACCGTTTATGGCCACCGATGCCTTCACGGCAAACTTAACCGAGCTGTCTTCCGTCGTAATCTTGAAAACAGGAACCTGGGCTCGACTTAATGACGGAAACATAGCGGACGCTAGGAGACAGAGGACAGCTAATCGCATGGTGCTGGGTGTGAGTTTTTCAGACACAAATCTCCTCCTGTGGGTTGCCAGAAAGCAACCAAGTGAATCCCAAACAATGCTCGGCTATCACCCGTGACGATTGCTCGGAGGTACTGTCAAATGTGACAGGCATGTTCCGCCTTCAATTTGGCGACCCGCGGAGCTCCGTTCGTCCGAGGGTAGTTTTAGGCCATCGGCGGCTTCTAGGGAACTGGCAAAACCAATAGGGGATCGAATCGGAGGCTGCGAAGCTAAATTCGCGTGTCGAATTCAGATTTCTGTGGACGTTGAGCGCAGTTTCTCTAAGGTAGCTCAGTGTTTGGTGGCTGGCGCGTTCCCCAGGTTTTCAGGCGTGAAGAGTTTCTCATCGAGATGTTGATTGAACCGGACCTCGTCGATGGTCAGCACCGTGCGAGTTTTTTCCTCTACAGACCGCATCTCAACATGACGCGCGCCCCAGCTGCCGGAAGCTTTGTTGAGCCCCGAGGCATGAAGTTCGCGGACTAATTTTCCATCTTTGTCATGCATTGGGGCATTTAGAATGACCGCAACGTCTTCACTACCCAGTAGTAGACGTACTTATGACGTACTTACATTGTGACCGGGTAGGATCCACTGAGATTGCCTGGCACCAATTCGTTCCTTGATGAGTGATTGGCGGGTAATCATACAGTGAAGTCTTCGTCAGCCACGTCCCTCGATTGACAAGGGTTTAACGGGCAGTTCTGCACATCAATGGTTTATCCTTAACTGAGCTCAAGGCCGAGCCCCAATGAATATCCAGTTTGACCTTTTATCAGGGATGTACCCGATCACCGGAGCCGTTTCATTGCTCTCAGACGAACCAGGAAACGACGTGGATCTTCCATGGTAAGGCCAAGCTTGAAGACTGGCCACGGTGCCGCTCGCCGCCGATTCTGGTTGGCGATGTCGGGGTTTGTCATGGCGCTTGTGCTGCTGCCCTTTTCCTACAAAGTCGAACGTCGCTTGGAGACAGTTGTTCACATCAAGGGCGGAGAATCCGAAAAAGTTGACCTCGAACTGGCGCAGCGTTTCCACTCTCCGTACGCCCACCGCCTGGTTCTGGTGATCAGCGGTATTCCCGATCCGGATTCAGCCAAAGGCGCTGATGCATTGGGCTTCTTAACCAGTTCATTGCGTAGTGTGCCAGGAGTGTCGGGTGCCGTCTCGAGTCTGGATTGGCCAGATTCTCTCTTCACTGGGAACAATGGTGGGGCCTTGATCATCGTCGGGTTGGATCCACACGATGAAACGGTCGAGGCATTGGTCCCCAAACTAAGGGCAAGAGCAGACTGGATGGAAGGTCAACTCAGGTCGCAATACCCCAATATCAAACTGGAGATTACGGGTGAAACGCCACTCAACTTCGATCTTCGCAAGGTCAGTGCAGATGACGTCAACCATGCCGAGGAACGAGCGATGCCGGTAACTCTCTTGCTGCTGTTGCTGGCTTTCGGCAGTTGCGTAGCCGCGCTATTGCCACTGGGGGTTGGACTGCTCTCAATCTCGATGGCGCTAGGTGCGGCTGCGCTACTCGCGCATTATCTGCAGCTGTCGATTCTGGTGCAGAATCTGGCGACGATGCTTGGCCTTGGCTTGGGCATCGACTATGCATTGCTGATGGTGAGCCGGTTTCGCGAAGCATTGGCCGAGGGATATGATCCCGGCCAGGCTGCCGATATTGCTGCCGGATGCGCGGGGCGGACCCTGATCATCTCGGCCACGACCGTTGCAATCGGATTTTCGGCCCTGCTCACTGTGCCCATCAGCGAACTGCGCTCCATCGGGATCGCGGGCCTGCTGGTAACCGTTTTGAGTGTCATGCTGTGTACATGCATTCTGCCTTGGGTGCTTGGTCTGCTAGGGCATCGCATCGATGCCGCCAGAGTGCGTCTACGAGCTCGACGATTCAAAACGCCTGAGAGCCTATGCGCGGCGAGTGAGCGGTGGGTGCGGTGGGGCTGCATCATCACCCGCCGGCCCTGGACAGCTCTGCTTATCGCCGGGATTCCGCTACTGATCCTTGCATTCCAGGCACGGAAAATCTCTCCCGGGGTTCCTGACCACAACTCGCTTCCGGCCGCAGCCGAGTCGGTGCAAGCATTGCACAGGCTTCAAGACATGGGGCGGTCGGGTATTGTGCAGTCTCTCCGAGTGGTCCTGGAGTTGCCGCCGCAGTCTCCGCCCCTCTCTCCGGCTGGCTGGCTTGCTGTCAGTCGCTTGACGAAACGCTTCCAGAGCGATCCTAGGGCGGAAGAAGTCTTATCTCTTCCGACGCTCACGGGAATGTCCGATACTGCGGATGCTGTCGACGAAGTGCCCGAGTCAATCCGCAAGAGTTTTCTTCGCAGCGATGGCCAAGCTACTTTGATTGAGTTGCTGCCCACCGCCGCTCTTTCGCCCAACAACCAGATTCGATGGGTACGAGAGGTGCGTTCTTCCGATGTCGCGGCGATAACCGGCGTGCCCGGCGCTGTGCTGCGCGTCGGCGGCGTTCCGGCGCTCGAAGCAGATTATGACTCGGTAGTAAAAGAGCGGTTGCCGAGGGTGGTCCTTGGCGTCATATTGGGGAGCTTGCTGGCGCTCCTGATCGGGTTACGTTCTTTATTTGCGGCGGTCAAAGCAATTCTGCTCAATCTGCTCTCCGTTGGCGCTTCATTCGGTGCGTTAGTTGTCGTTTTTCAGGAAGGCCACGGTGGCAAACTCTTTGGGCTCGACGGACCGACCGGCACCGTATACCCGATCGTGCCGATTCTCTCGTTTGCCATCGTCTTCGGATTGAGCATGGACTATGAGGTCTTCCTGGTCGCCCGAGTCCTCGAAGAACGGCGACGCGGTCTATCCGAGAGATCAGCGGTGATTGAGGGCCTGGCGCGGACGGCCGGCCTCATCACGAGCGCCGCGGCAATTATGATTGCCGTCTTCGCCGCATTCACCGTGGGAAGCTTCCTGGTCGTTCAAATGCTGGGCTTTACGCTCGCTGTGGCTGTGTTCATTGATGCTACAGTGGTGCGGATGGTTGTCGGGCCGGCACTATTGCAACTTGCCGGCGACTGGAATTGGTGGCCCTTTGGCTTATCTGGGGCCGCCCCTGCGACGCCTGAAAAGGAGCTTATCTCATGACGCCGAACACCGTGGATACTCCAGTGACCGCACAGGGCCTTGCAAGAGGCTGAGTAAGCGGCGCGATTTATTTCCCTTTCTCTCCTTGAGCGTTGGACTGGCCGAGATCAAAGTCCTTGCGTCTAAGATTTGCCTTTCCCGAGCCCCCTTCGATCACAAGAATCGAGGAGCCGGGCTTGCCCTTCAGGCTTGCCTCCACCTGCGACGCAGACCAGGCGCCGCCGACCTGCCGCAGCCCATAGTAAACGAATTCCTTCTGCTGTCCCGTCCCGCGAAGCGTCTTCACCACATGCACAGGGAACAAAATGCCTCGGTCAATCCACGATGTTACCGAATCATAGTAAGTCCGGTCCTGAGAGCCGGACAAGCTCTTAAGGACAAAGCAATCCCGTGCGCCGTATTTCTCCGGTGCCAGGAGTTCCTGATTCTTCCAGAAGAAATAGCTCTCAACCATGTCTTCATAGGAGAAATCTGTTCCCACGAGTGGGCCGTTCCAACGTTCGAATGGCAACACGCTAGCGGCCTTCTCGCCAGGAAGTAACGCCTCGATGGTCACGTGCCCACTCGCGCTCATTTGCAGAAGCAGGCTCGTCTTCTCTGAGCCAGGCCCCGAGATCTCAAATAACAGACGCAGACCATCGGGAAACCAGTGAGCCTTGGCGACAAACTTGTAGCTCGTGCGCTTGCCGTCACCTTCCACGCGTGTGAGTCTCCCGGTCGCGCGGTAGTCCAATTTCTCAATACGCTGGCGCGAGCCCGTCAGCACGGTCTCCAGATCAGGATTCGCCGCAAAGGCCCGCGCTGGATGCACCAGCGACAACAGCACCAGCAAAGCGATGGACACTTGAATCGTCCCAAAGGCGCAATTCGCCCATCTGGCCTCTGGATACCGGCCAAACTTGCGGCTGCGAGAGAGCATTACGACGCGGTGCAGGAAGGTCATAGCTATGTATGCCGCCAAAGCCCGTATAGCCTCCATCCTGGCGACGGGTGATTCTCGAGCCGTGGTATGCAGCCCATTTCAGAACCCGTCAAACCGCTGCGCGACGCTGAGATTGACATCACGGAGAGCATGTATGAGTTCGCCGTCGCCGTAGTTCTTATAGACTTGCTCTAGCTCGACGGTGCTCTGGGTCATTGGTGTGTAACTCTTGAAGAAATCTCCGTCGTAAAATCATCAAGAGTATCCCATCTCTCAAGTTTCCGCCGGGAAAATAGGCCTGGGAACAGCACGCTGTGGCTCGTTTTCGGCGGGGGGCTTAGGGTAAGTCCGAGAATGACCGCCCCCACGAATTGAAAATGCATTCTAATCCCGTAGATTGATGAGTATACACCACAACGCAGAGTCACTTTTGCGACCCGCTTCGGTCGTTAGGGTTCTTTGCGTTCCGAGCGCCCGACGGTCGCTTCCGTCCCAAGCTGAACAATCCGCACGTTCGCTCGAGATCCGATTGGAGCACCGTGGCCTCGAAGGCTTGCCGCGTTGGCAGCAATCGTGACAGGCTAGCGGAAAACAAGCTTGAAATTCGGTTAGGTGTGAACAATGTGGGCGCCCGGCCAACCCAACCGGGAGACCGCTCCTCTTAGTTGACGCCATTTCACTTAAGCGAGGTGCCATGGAGGACCGGCGCGTACGAAGTCAACTGAAAAAGCTGATCCATGAAGAACCGGATCACATCGGCAGCGCGAATCTCGATCGTGGACATCGCCCGGGGAAGTCCGAACGCGAGCGGTCCGAACACGAACGGATACGAGAGTTTATTCATGAGCTTTACGAAGAGCTGCTTAGTTTGGCCGTGGCAGCGCGATCGATCTTGCACTGGCCGCTTCCACCGGCAAACGAAATCCTTCCCGAGAATCCCATTCCACGGCGTGATCCCAATTATGGCAGTCGCACGACGGAGGACGAGGTGCGAGAGACGGGATTGGACAAAACGTTAGCAGATTCTTTTCCCTCCAGTGACCCTCCATCAACCATTCCTGATCCTCCTGAACCGGGAGTTCGGCGCAAGACGCTAGATGCGCCCCAGTTGCGCCCGAATCGCAAGAGAGACATTCAATAACGACAGCAGGCCAGGTTATGCATTGGTTCTGCGGGTGAGCGGCTCCGCGCGCATCAGGTTGACGGCGGCAACAAATCGTTTTGACTGCCGAAGCGCGCGGACGGATAATGTGTGCCGTTTACGGATGGAGGTGTTTTATGCCGCAAGCTTCCTTGATGATCTTGCGACGTTGCCCATCGTGCTGGAACAGTTTCCTGCCGGAGTGATTGTTGACAGGATTCAGCATCTCAGCCGCGAACACGGATTGACTGCTTACGATGCGGCTTACCTGGATTTGGCTCTCGATAGCGGATTGCCATTGGCTACCTTGGACGAAGACCTGGTCCGGGCGTGCAAGAAAGCGTATGCGCGCTTGCTGCGGGTGTGACGTCGGTGTGAGCCTTGGCGGGAACGGATGGTCTACAGACTTAAGGCTGCCGCTTGTGACTTTGCTCCGCTTTCTTTTTCAGCCTGGCGATCGACGACTGTTAGTTCTTTCTCGAGCGAGGAAAAGCGCTGCAGGATTTCATGCATGCGCAAAGACATATTGCGAATAGTTTCGATCTGGGAGCGGGCGCCGGCGGAAAGCGATCCCGGTTCGAGCAGCAGCAACTCGGAGTTGCCGAGCACGGACGTGAGAGTGTTGTTCAAGGTGTGGCGCATCTCCAGCATGTAGCGGCCAAGGAGAGCTTGTCGCTCGAGCAAGATATTGGCTTGTTCGAAGCGACGGGCATCCGCTTCGGCGCTGACCCGATGGAGGATTTCGCCGGCCACGAGGACCAAGGTGTCCAGCCAGTTCTCTTGCTGGCGCAATATTGCGATGCTGGGCCAGCGATCGCGAACCATCTGCACCTGCCTGACATTTTCCGTGACAAACAACACGCGCTTGCCCGCTGCGTCCATGGCTTCAAGGACTACGGAGAATGCCTCTGGCCGAAGACCGCCGGCGATCGCCATATGGAAGGTGTCGGGATCGAAGCCGAGGCAGACATCACTGCTCATCAGGGTAAACGCGGGAACACGGCGCTCCGATTGCCACCGGGCAGTGACGGCGCGAGAGAGTTCGGCGTCGTCTGAAATGATCAAGATGGATGGTTGATCCACGTTTTCCTTTTGTGCTTCTCGCAAATCCACGCTTCCGACGCCAGGCTTCAAGCTTCGGGTGTTCGCTATTCTGGCCGAGATACCGGAAGCCTGACGCCCAGCCTCCGAGACCTCGCTGCTATTTCGGCTTGTTGTTGTCAGCGTCCTGCCCACTCCAGTCCGGCGAACTGCTGGCGACCTCAAAGTCGGGGACGTCCGAGTTCGCAGCGGCAGCAGCCTGGGCGCGTGCTTTTGTAACATCCGGCTTGGCGGTGGCGGCGGTCTTCGCATTCTTGGCGTTTTTTGCCAGGGCAGCTTCCACTACGGCGCGAAGATCGACAAGCATCGACACTGGTTGTCCGGATGAATATTCGGCGTGGAACATCACCTTCCACGATTGGCAGATCATGCGTAGGCGGGCGATGGGTTCCTCGGCGGAAAACTGGGCCCTCCGGCAGTCGAGTGTCTCCACGCCGCGGTTTTCCAGTTCGCGCAAGCCATCGAGAATGGCGTTGAGGTCCTGATGCATTAAGCGGAAGAAAATGCGCCTCATAAGAAAGCTGAAGCGGGTAAAGGCGACCATGGCCGCCGGCAGAAAATATTTCTTGCTGCAGGAAGTTTTTAACTTCCTTCCCTTTTCGAGAATCCGGCTGGTCAGCAACTGATTCAGATTGCGGCAGCCATTGGCGGTTTGGATCACCTCATCCAGCGGATTCAACCACTCAGGGACATTCAGGTCCACCGGCCCCAGCACCGGTTCGAGGATCTGGGCCACGTAAGCCATGTCGACGTCAGCATCTTCCAGGCGAGACGGAGCGCAATGGGAAAAGAATTGGACGAGGAGGAAATCAATCTTGTCGCGGTCGGAATCGGCTTGCTCCTGCCGGTGCAAATGATGAAGCAGCAGGGTCCGCAGAGCCTCGTCACTGCTGATGGTCGTCGTCTGCAAGAACTGGCGAAGTTGATGCACTTGAATGCGGGCATCTAAGTCGGAAAACAATTGCCGGGCCTGTTCGATCGATTCTTGCGGCGGGGCATCCACGCCAGCTTCGAGATCGGCGTGCGATGGCAGATCGATCACGAATTCCCGTGCCAGCGCGGCGTATAACGGGTAGAGCAGACGCGCGTCACGCCACTCCGCCGCCAGTTCACTGAGTTGAGATGTGGGTGTCATAATTTCACAGTTCAGATTTCACTATTCAGGTTTCACGATCCAGTTGGCGACTTCGCCGGTGAAGCGCGCGGCGACGGCGGTGCGCCCCCCGTTGTATTGCACGGCGACTACACAGGCCTCTGTATCCAGCGTGCCATCAGAATTCCGCAGCCGAAGCTTGTCAGCGAACTCAAGCGGCAAGGTTGAGGCGAACAGGACTTCTTTGGGCGTGCCAAATTCAATGACGGTGCTCTCGGTAAGCGTCCCGTTGCCACTCACCATGCGGGTAAGGTGTACGGGGATACGAACGGGGGTCGCGTTGGGGAAGAACTTTGCCAGTTTGGTAGTCGAGCTTTCACGCGCCGGAGCAGCCGCAGCGCCCGATTTGGACAGAGTATTCCGCATTATTCCTGATTCCCAGGGGTCGTCGATGCGGCCTGGATTCCCTAGTCCGCCGGTTAGCGTGGCTGAGGCACCCGGACCGCATCGGGCAATAGGAATGCACGAGCGCGGCCAAAGCCTTGCCGCCGGCCAGAAACAGCAAGCGTAGTCTTATCAATGGGATAGATAAAGCATTGTGGATGGTCAGGGAAGGAGTCTTAGGCTTTATGTCTCAGATTGAAACAAAGTCTCAGGGAAGTGCGGCCCTGTGCAGTGCTGCACTCAAGCGCCCAGGTCAATCCGACCTAGGCTGGCTTGATCGCGCCAACAAATCCTGAAAAGAAGGATTGTTGCGAAGGGTATCGAATGATCGGTCACCGTCCATAGAAACCATGGCCTCGTCCCGTTTGTCACAGGCCTCGCGCAGAAGCTTGATCGCTTCCTGGCTTTCTGCTAATTGAGAGTATGTCTGCGCCAATGCATAGGCCGACAACTTGCCTTGCAGATAAAATTTCCTCTGAACCGGCAACATGCTTTCCCACATTCTTTGGGCACCGCCGGCAGCGAAGCCTCTCTCTGCCGCAGTCATGATTGCCAGGGCCACGGGGTCGTGGCGTAGCTGCGCGACTTTCTTTGATTCCGCCAAGTAGTTCGAATAGTCCTTGCCGACAAGGTAGATCTCGGCCAGGTAAAGATGCGGCGAAAGAAAGGCTGGTTCTCTGGTTTCGATCTGCTTCAGCAGCGCAATTCCCTGATCTGGGTGGCCGGCCAAATAAAGGATGAACCCCTTATCGGCCATGATCGGCGTGGAAGACGGGTCAAGCTTCCTGGCTATTTCGATTTCGCTTATTGCCTTGGGGTACCGTCGAGTGACCATCAGGAAGGTTGCGTACCAGTGGTGAGCGGCAACGTAGTCGGGATTCAACTGAATCGCACGTTTAAACTCGCGCTCAGCCGTGGCGGCATCCCACATCCAATAAAACGTGGCAAAGGCAAGAGAATTGTGCGCCTCAGCGGAATTGTCGTCCAGTTCCACGGCTTTCTTGGCCGCTGCCAGTGCCCGCGGATAAGCCTCGTTGGGCGGCATCACGGAGTATTCGCGCAGCAAGTTGTAGCAATCGGCAAGGCCTACATAGGCTTGAGCGTAGCCGGGATCCCAAACGATGGCCTGGGTAAAGAGGTCGAGAGCTTTGTTCAGATCCTCCGGGGTCCGCTTGTTCCAGAAATAGCGACCTTTGAGATAGAGCTCTTCAGCCTCGGGCTTTGGTTGCCGCGCCGCCGGAACATTGTTTATCGCCGACGCTGCGGTCGGCTGCCGCGGGATCTGATGTTTGAGAATGAGAAATCCCAGCAGGATTGTCAGAAGCAATCCCAGGATTCGAGCCACCTGCGATTTCGGATTAGCCGACGCGACCCAAGGTGCGCGAACCTGTTTGGAGCGTGCCGAATCTACCTCCTGAATCGCACCCGATGGGAAACCATTACTTCCAGCTACCGGGGCCGGGCCGTCAGAGGATTCAGATGCAGCCGGAACGGGATCCTTCAGCCACTCGGATAACTCGGCGGTATACGCGAACACACCGCTCCTCGAGCCTCCCGGCACGCGATGTACCGGAAGAGCCCGCTCTTTCTCCCACCGCTTGACCGTCCGCTCGTCGCGCCCGAAAAACGCGGCGATTTCCTTCCACGAATCCAGTCGGCGGTTCGATGCCTGCTGCTCGCGAGCGTGCATAGGCCTGAAATGTCCTGAGTTGTCCCGTGATGTCCCTTGCTTGGGGGAGCAAGTTCCTAGAGTATAGCGCGACTGCCGATGTTGTGAATACGCCCCCCGCAGTCGTTCGTTGCCCGAAAGGGCTGACGAAGCTTGCAAGGTGCACTATTTTGCGCACTCCCAGGCGAGTCTCAGATTCAAGGAGATCTCACCGGGCTGCAAGGTCAAATTTAAAACGATCCGCGAAATACCAGAAAGACTCTTGTGCGCTCGGGAGATTCGCAATGAATTACGCTCGGCAAGAAGATAAGCCATTTCGCATGCTCGCGGCGTTTGTAGCCGTGATGGTTGGACTGATCCTCGCCGGGGCAGCAATCCCAGCCCACGCCCAAACTTACAAGGTGCTTTACGACTTTCTTGATAACGGCCGAGGCCCGCAATGGGCTTCAATGCAGATAAAACATAACTTGGCTGGTTATCTCCAGGATAATATCTGATCTTTGACAATTTGAATTGTGTCCCACTTGCCTTCTCGGCTTCTCAAAAGCAGTACCGGCCCACCCTCCATCAGTCGAATCCGGTTTGTACGCTGCTGCGCTTCCCGCGCGATGTGCCAAAATGGAACCGGGGCCTCCATAACTCCCATGTTCTCTGGATTTTGCGTGTAAGTCATTTAAACTCAAAGATCTGGCACATAGTCAAAAATTTAAGTCTCTTGTTTTCTAGATTTTGCGCATGATCGAGGGGAGAGGTATCCGGTACTAAACAGTGAACCTATCCCAACGTGGGAGATTCGGCGATGGCCAGAGCACTTGGCTTCCGACTGCCTCCATTAATGTGCAAACAGTTGCACTCTCCTCGCTCGCCGTCTCTCTAAGGCCCAGATTCCTCAGCCCTGCCAGATTGGTATGGAGCCTGCTTATAGTCATGGCAAGCCCCAAAGACGGGCTTGTTCAGGGTTTCGGAACAGGGGAGATGAATACGATGAAGACTACATTATTTGCTTTGTGCTTTCTTTGCGCCACGGCCGCCTTTGGGCAATCGGCTGCGGGCGGTGGAGCGTTGAGCAATGAGGTACAGGTTTTTCAGATGGCGAGTCATCCGCAACGTGCGACGCAGATGCCCATGGCGCAGGAACAGAATCTGTTTGACCGTTCCGGTTATTCTTTTGTTGAGGGCGAGCGACCCCTCTGGGAAGTGCAGCCTCTGTCTCCTAAAGTACCTCTCGGAGATATCGCACGCGCGCTCAGGAAAGAGCACGAAACGGCGAAGAAGGCCGAATTCATTCGCAACGACTAAGTTTGGGCGCGAAGCCTTGTCCACCCAAGGGGGCCGGAATGAACTAAATATCCGGCCCTCAACCACAAGCCACTAGACTTTCGCTTAGCGCCTACGGTTGCACGATCGGGATCATCGACGCCAACTGAAGATCGATCATCAGCGCAACCCTCCTGTCCATCTGGAAAAACATCGCCGTCTTCTTGCCAGGCAGAACTTCTTGGACGATGGGAATGTACTTCTGACGCAACTGCACCAGTGATTCGTCTACCCCGATCATGAGCGTGACGAGATCGTGCGCCTGCGTGTCCGTCAGGGTGTTATAGTTTGTAAAGCCTGGAACAGTGGGTGCCGAAGTGCCGGATCATCTACGACAGGTTTCACATTTTGCAGCATGCCAGCCAAGCGGTGGACGAAGTGCGGGCTGAGTTCTTCCGCAAAGGAGGAGCAGCGCGGGATCTGGTACGGGGAAGCGCTGGTTGCTTTTGAGCAGTTGGCTCAACTTGGATCGTGGCAAGCGGCGTCAGTTGAACGCCCTGTTTGCTCTGAACCGGCGCATTCTCAAAGCCTACCTGCTGAAGGAGAGCCTCTCGCACTTGTGGGATTACCGCTACGAAGGAGCCCTGTTGCGTTACCTGCAGAAATGGATCGATCAGTTGCGCTGGCAGCGGCTGAAACCCATGGAGAAACTAGCCGGCACGTTGCTGGCTCATCTCGAGGGCATTTTGAACTACTGCCGGACGAAGGTACCAATGGGTGTGGTGGAAGCCGTCAACGGCAACATCAAAGCTCTGCTCCGCCGCGGCCGCGGTTATCGAGACATGAACTATCTGCTGCTGAAGGCGCAGCGCTTGGCCGCCACAAAGACCGAATTCGTCGCTTTCCAGAAAGCCGTGTAGAATGCGCACTCTTACAGATTGTTGTGCAGAACCCTTTAATCAGGGCAAAGCGGGTCTCGCCAATCTTTGTGATTTCGGCCTGATATTGGTCGTAAACCGGACAGAACTTTACCGCTTCGGCATCCGTGAGCGGCAGGTTTGCGGCGATCAACTGTTTTCTCTGGGACCGCAAGTCCTTCCGCAACAGAACGTCCTGGCCGGTGACGGTCGAATTGGCGCGGTCCTGGGCGAATAGAACGTGGTCGTTCGCCAGCATGACACCGGCAAGAATCAAAACTGCAATCACACTCTTCTTCATTGGTATTGTTCTCCTCGTCTTCCCTGTTCGTTTTTGGAAGTCCAAAGATTGCTGCGTGGCTTTTGCCGTCGAAATACACTCCGACCAAGCCGGTAAACGATCCACCGGCTGAGAGGTTTGGATATGGCAAGCCGAGGATCCAACCACCGGTTTACTGGAGCTACGTTACGGTGAGCACCTGAGAGTCGCCACTAGTAAAAGTTATAGCTCGGTTGTTCTCGCGCGTCCGATTGCCAGGCAATTTGGATCGGATCGGGGCGAGAAACGCCTACAGCTCACGTTTCCGGGAACCAGTGTCAGTGGAGAGAAAACTCCGTCCGGCCAATGCAGCATGAATTGCGAGCGGAAGGTCAGTCAGAAGCTGCGACTTAAAGACGTAACCATTGCCGCCCGCTTCCATTGCTGTTTCCATTATTGCGTGATCTTCGAGGCCAGTCAGAAATACGATTTTCGTCGGTGCACCGACTCTTTTCAGGCAGCGGGCAGCCTCAAGGCCGTCCATCACGGGCATCATTATGTCGAGGACCAGTACGTCGGGCTTGAGGCGCAGCGTGGCTTCAATGGCCTGCTCCCCGTTCAGCACGGAGCCGATCACCTCAAATTGGACATCCAGGAGCCGGAAGACGGCCCGGAGGATTTGCTCACTGTCATCGGCTAGCAAAATTCGGGGCTTATTCAACGTTCAGAACTGGGTCCTTACTATAGAGATTGCGCTGCCGCGGCTCATGCGGCGGTGTTCGAGCCGCTGGGAGGACGACTGGCCGGCGAAAGCACAGCCGCAACCAGACTTTGCAGCGGCGACGAAAACACCGCCGTCTTTAAAACTACTGGAGTTCACGGGACTCGTCGTTGCTCTACCGCAATCAAGCGGAATCAGACTCAAAGAGCCTGATCTTTCTTTCACCCGACAACCCCGGTGTCGAGGCCTGCTAATTCTGCCAGTGGCACAGCGCGTCGCGATGGTTTAAGCATAGGGAGATTCTTGGCCACAGAAATTAGGTAGGAGCTCCACGACGCCATCCGGAGAAAGGAACTCAATCATGGTCCGCCAATCGAAGCCTCGACTCGTAGCTCTCGCGTTTGTCGTCCTTTGCTATGCGCCGTCCTCCTTGGCACAGTTCGCCCAGCCAACACCGACGCCGGAGCACCAGAAGATGGGTTACTTTGCCGGCGACTGGAAAATGCAGGGCACAACGAAGATTAGTCCGAATACTCCAGGCGCCCCTTTCACCTCGACCGAGCACGGCGAATGGGTGTCCGGTGGGTTCTTCCTCGAGACTCACTCCTCCATGCATTCTGTGATGGGAGATGTCCGAGGCGTGAGGGTCCTAGAATATAACCCCGGCGACAAGGTTTACACCTACAACGCCTACAACAGCCTGGGGGAGCACCAGATGGCGACCGGCCACGTCCTGGACAATATCTGGACGTGGACGTCCGAAGCGCAGATGAATGGTGTGATTGCGAAGGGACGCTACACAATCACAGTAGTCTCTCCAACCTCATATACTTTCAAATACGAGACGCTTACACAGGCCGGTACGTGGTCGACGGTCATGGAAGGCAAGGCCACCAGAGCGGAATCTGACCATAACCCTGCGGCGCAGCCGTAACGGCGCGCATTCTGAATTTCTGGGATGCTACATGGCTATTCGCGGACCGCGGAAAGAGCCGATTCAATTCCTGCTAGTAATCTGCGATCGACCTACACAGCCGCTTCGCTCCCGAAGGACAATGCAGGCGTGCATTGTTGATCACCAGGGCCGCCTCGTCTTCAGACATAGTCTCGTCGACGTGCCGAATCACGAACTGCTCAAAATCCTGGTCTGCGGTGAGGCGCACGAATGCGTTCAGATGCTTCCAATCGCGGGCCAGAAGGCGGCCGACCGAATCGCTGTACTCTTCGGCGATTCCTCCCTCGTCGCAATGGGCGAAACGCTTGAAGGAGCGATATACGCTAGCCCAATCTCTCAGCTGGTCAGCCTCTTTTTGCGCTTCTTTGACCTCGGCTTCGGTACACACTTTTTGGGTCGCGGCTTCAGCAAACCCACCGAACCCCATGATCAGGACAAGAAAGAAAACCGGCTTCCAAACGTCGCCTGCTGCAATTCGCATCCCTAGAGCAAACCACCGTAGGCAATCAGGGGACAAGATAACTTTGGACTGCACACCTCGGCTAGCGGAGCTGCCTGCCCGGGTGGCTTCAGGGCGGAAGCGGTCCAACCCGTTACATCCTCCCACGAACCGCTGCAAAATATTTCTCGCACTGCTAACAATTTTGCCAGTTTGCCAACAGAGCTTTTATCACTAAGGTATGGACACGGCACAATACGTGCGCGAGCGGCCGCAACTCGTGATCCACTACGACCTGACGCCAGTCAGGCGAGACAGGGGTTCGCGAATTGCGGCCGCCTCCTTAATTCCGAAGAGAGGGAACCGCATGAGATCAACAGAACCTCCGAACCAGCACTCAGCTCTACCCCGACGGAAGCTTTTGCTGACGGAAACTGACTTGGCCAGACTGATACCCATCGTGAGATCTGCGAAACATTTCTTGAAAGGCCGGCCTTACGTCGAATTGATCGATCAGGCGCTGAGCGACGCCGGAGTGGTTTTGCCGGGCGCCATGCCTCAGGATGTGGTTACCGTCAACTCAACGGTCGTGGTAACAGACCTGGATCTTCAACAGCAAACCGTCTACACCGTAGTCTTTCCGCAAGATGCTAAAAATTCTGACCACCTGATCTCTCTGATTACCCCGCTCGGTGCGGCTTTGCTCGGCAGTAGCGTCGGGGACATCGTCGAAGTGCCCACGGGATGGCTGCGCATTGACCGAGTCGTCTCCAGAGCGGCTTGATCCAGGTTAGGCTCAGGAATATGGCGGTGGCCTTGACGCGTGATCGCAGTTGTACTGGTTTCCCGACTGCGGTGCTGCGCACCTTGCCGCGTCGCATTTTCGGGCTGTGGGTTCTGCTATGCTTCGGCTCGGCTTTGCATTCGCAAGAGCGATGCAATGTTGAGGTCAAGCTTTTGCTTTCGCCGACGCAGACCCAGGCTACCGTCACATCGCTCAATTTTGAGAAAGAAGCGGCGGGTCGCGTCTACTTTTTCGATACCAACAGGCTCGATTTACTTTCTCAGGGGCTCATCCTCAGGCTGCGGCAAGGCGCTAGCAACGACTTCACCGTCAAACTGCGCTCAACGCGTGACCCAAAGCCGGTTGTTCCCTCCGACATTGGCGAGGGCTATGAATGCGAAATCGATCTGATTGGCGGGGCCGCGGGCCCGTCCTACACAGTGCGGACCAAGTACACTGCGTCGCATGTGCCGGAAACCGGGATCGAGATCTCAAATCTGCTCGATGCGGGACAAAAGAAACTGCTGACGGAAGCTCAAGTCTCAGTTGAGTGGACGCGCGTGAAGAGAATCGCGGACATCCAGGCAACAAGTTGGCAAACCAAAGCACAGCCCGGCTTTCGCAAACTCACGCTCGAGCTTTGGGAGTGGCCTGGGGGCAGGATTCTCGAGCTCTCAACCAAAGTTGGGCCTGATGATGGCCCGTCCACATACGCAGAATTCGAACGACTGGTGAAGACCAAAGGACTGTCGTTGAATGCCACCCAGCGAGCTAAGACAGGTATGGTTCTCGAGACGGTCGCGCACGCCGCACATTAGCTCGAGGAACGCATGCTCCCGGGATCTGCGAAGAATCGAGCTTGGCGGCTTTCCGATACCGCCAGGCAACTCAATTGTGATCAGCTCTCAACGCATACCCGACAATAAAATTGCCTTCAGGCGACATGCGCTGGCACTGCAGGCAGCCGATGAACCTCAACCATCTCGGCAGGTGTGGTATTGAGGACATCCCGTACTTTCTCAGCTTCCGCAGCTGTCCCATGTAAGATCAGAAGGAATTTTCCGGCCTTGACCGAGCTTTCATACTTCAAGACGCTGTCTCTTGGGATTCCAACGCTGACCAGTCCAGCTCCTAACACACTCACTCCACCGACAAAAATGGCGCCTTCCAGCGCTCCGATGATCCAGCTCGCCACTGGCCCCGCAACCACTACCGGGCCAATCCCAGGAATTATCAGGAACGCCGCTCCCACTAGTAAGCCCCACAGACCGCCCCAGAATGCACCCGTCTTGCCCCAGTAAGCCATGCGGTCTCCAGTTGTGTAGAAACCAATCACGTTGTCCTCGCTTTGGAAGTCCCGTCCCACAATCGAAAATCTCTTGATATCGAAACCCGTCTTCTTCAGTTCCTTGATGGCATTTTCCGCTCCGGAGTGTTCGCCAAAGACGGCAACTACCGAGTTCTCCTCTGAGCCTATTGTTCTAGTCATCTGAATGTCTCCTTTGATAAAAGGCACCGTGCGTACGCCCAAGTATTGCTGGACAACCTGAGCGTCTCAACTAGCACAAGTGACAGCGAAGGATGAAAAGGGTTGCAGGTCAAATTGCAGCCAGCCACCAACACGCCGCAAGAAACCAATTCAAAAGGTTGCGCGGAAGCGTGGCGCCATCATCGAGCATAACGAGTTCGCCATTTGCAGGCGTTGGAGGCGGAGCATTGATCGACAGGAACTCACGATAGTCGGTTGCAGAGTCGAGGTAATTAATTTCCGCCCAGACATAACAGTCGCCAACATGGGAGCCGTTCCCGCCGATCCATTTTTCTTGCCGAGGCAGCTCTTGCCGACCGAGATCTCTCATCGAAATAACCTTTGCAGCTTGCTAATTGGTGAAACCGTTTGACCGCAGTTTCTCTTATTCCCTTATAGGACGAGGATCAGAAGTTCCCAACTAGCAACTTTCGTAGTTGGTGGAGAGAAATACTACAGTCCGTCGACCGTTGGCATGGGCGAAGAGCTACGGTTCGATCACAGCGTCGCTGAAAGCGACGGACGTCCGTGCAAACAGAGGTGCTTGAGTAAGGTCCGGGACCGGTCGCGATCGCCAACCGTACGCGCGGAGGCGCGCTTCCCGCAATTGCCGCGGCGTCATCACGTTCCCCAGGCGACGCAAAGCCTCCGCGCTGTCTTCCCTGCCGCTGGCCGCAGCCAGGATAAGCCACCTGTATGCTTCAACACGGTCGACGGACACTCCCTGTCCGGGTCCGGTCGCGTACAGCATCGCCAAGTTCAGCTGCGAGGTTGCATAACCTTGCTCAGCAGCTTTGCGATACCACTTGGCCGCTTGAATTTCGTCCCGCGGAACTCCCCTGCCAGTTTCAAACAAATAACCTACCTTGTTCTGCGACTCCGGTAGACCCTGAACTGCCGCCGCAAAGTACCAATCGAAAGCGTCATGGTCGTCACGAATGGTACCCAGCCCACTCTCATACATATGGCCGAGGTTTTGCTGGGCGGCTGCAATTCCTCTTTCCGCCGCCGCGCGGGTCCATCTAAAACCCGCCGCGTAGTCTCGTTCCACGCCGAAACCTTTGGTGTACATGTAACCCAAGCAAGATTGGGCGGAGGGATCGCCGTGTTCTGCGCCCGCCAGAAAGAAGGCGACGGCTGCAACATAATCCTGGGCGACACCTTCCCCGTGCAGGTACATTATTCCGAGCTCAGCGTCGGCGCCCCCGTAGCCTTGGGCAGCAGCTTTGCGATACCAACGCAGAGCCTCGGAGTAGTCCCGGGTGACTCCTTCACCGAACCGGTATAACATTCCCAGGTTCGTTTGCGCTGCCGCTAATCCCTGCTCGGCGGCTTTTCGAAACCAGGTTGCGGCTTCTTCGCTACTTCGCGGCAACCCGCCACGGCCTCCAAAATACATATTTCCCAGGTTGTTCTCCGCCTTGTCCACTCCTTGTTGAGCCGACTTTCGGTACCACTTGACCGCTTCAAATTCGTTTTGCTGCACTCCCGCCCCGGACTCGTAGAAGTACCCCAGCTCAGCCTGAGCTAGAGGAACCCCTGCTTCGGCAGCTTTCAGGAGCCATTTTGCCGCTTCGACATCATTCTTCTTTAGTGAAGACCCTCGATGGTAGGCAAATCCCAGCAGGCACTCTGCCTGAACATCGCCAGAAGCGACTCTCGAACTGAGCAGTGGCACCTGCGCTTCAGTGAGCAAAAACGGGTCCTTGCACTCAAGCGAGGAGGCTGCCCTTCGGGTGGCTGCACCATTCGCCAAGCCACATACAGCGGCCAAAAGGCATATCCCGCTGACCACCGCGGAACGAACGATCAAGCTCCCATTGGAAACCACTGATCTGCGGGATTCCATGCTACTTCCGGTTATTTTTCGGTACAGTCTCATGCAGCGATTTGGCCGTCTACAGAGAACTATTTTTCAATATCGGCTGAACCCGTTGATGTGACCGTAGGCTTTTTTCTGAGATCTTGGTACTGGAGAAAATATTAGTGGAGGCAGAAAAAACTGGCAGGAGGAGTCCCGACGTTTGAGCTAAGAACTCTGGCGACGGTTCAACCCATCAACCATGCAGGAGACCATGATGCTCGCCGGAACTGCCTCTCAGGCCGCAATAACGTGATTTCTGATCGCGTATTGCACCAGTTCGGCGTTGCTCTTGGCATTCAGGATCTCCATGATCCGGTACTTATGAAAAGCGACCGTGTTCGTAGTTACATTCAACGCATACGCGACTTCCTTCATCGACTTCCCTTCCGTCAGCAATTGCAGCACTTCGCGCTGCCGTTCGGTAAGCCGTTGCCCCTCGTCAATAAATTCCTTGTCCTGGCGCAGCAGGAAGTCGACTGTTTCTTTGGCGATGGCCGGAGAGAGATACGACATGCCCTTCAAAACCTCCCGAATCGCCACCGACAGCTCTGATGCAGCGCAAGTTTTTAGCAGGAAGGCTGAAGCTCCGCGGCGGAAGGCCTCGGCTGCCAAAACGGGATCGGTGTTCATGGTCAAGAACACCAGCTTTACCGAGCGCAGTATCTGCTTGATCTGCTGTCCTGCGTCGAGACCGTTGAGGAGGGGCATTCCGATATCGATGATGATCACTTGCGGCTTGAGCGTGGCAGCAATTCGCACCAGTGCTCGCCCGTCACCTACGGTTGCGACGACGTCATATTCCGGTTCAAGCAGCTTCTTGCAGGCATCGGCTACAAAGGCGTGGTCGTCAGCAATCATGATTCTCGGCCGGGTCATAGATGCTCCTCCGTTGAAACGGTTTCAAGATGCCTAGTCAGCGCGGCGGACTAATGCCGGGCATGTTACGGCACAGCCCCTGAAATTACCAGATAAAATTGCGACTCAGGTGTAGGGTATTCGTTGAGGCACAAGATTAACCCCCTGGAGCTTCGCGGCGCTACTGTTAAAACTACTAGTTTTGTGGCCCAAGCCTGCGACTTTGGAGGCCGGGTCGCGGTACTGCCGGGTTGCGAGTAGTCAGGAAGTCAGGTTTCTGGGCGCTTCCCTAGGGCCCAGGATGTCCCGCAGTTCCACATGAGCTTTGTGAAGTTGAGACTTACTGGTTCCGGCTGCCAGGCCTAAACGCCGGGCAACTTCTCCGTGAGTAAATCCATTGACGTCGTGCAACAGAACCACGCTTCTTTTCGCTTTTGAAAGACTGCCCAGCGCTCGCCCCAGGGCCACACGCTCAACCAGGAACGAACTAGTCGAAACTTGATCGCGTAACTGTGATTGCATTGGATCCGGCTTCAGGGTCTCGGGAACATTCAGCGATACTTCTCGTGGACGTCGCCGTCGGAAACGCATCAGGGCCAGGTTTACGGCGACCCGGTGCAACCATGATCCAAACTTTGCGTCGCCCCGGAAGGTAGAAATCTTGCGGTACACTTGCAGAAATACCTCCTGAGCAAGATCCTCCGCATCCGACGCGTTGCCCGTGAACCGCAGACACAAGGAATAAACTCGGTGCCGGTGCAAGTGATACAGGGATTCGTAGCCGGTCACATCGCCGTTCCTTGCCTTCTCGATCGCTTCTGCTTCCGGCATTCTCTCCGTGATCGACGTCATCACTTGCTTCCTTTCGGTTCGGCGTCCTGCCCCGGCTTCGTGGTGGTTCGCGCTGGGACTGCCACAATGCACCCCATCGCGCATACCGCGCAACTGTTAGTTTTGCTAGCTGCAACATCGGTTCGTGGGGCGCTACATTTGGTTCGCATATGAACGGGAGCGAACCAAGTTCAATGGCCGAACCGATCGGCAAAAAACGGAGCGGTATGCCGCGTCTCATCCGTGAACTCATACGGCCTTATCGAGGAACGCTTCTCGTTATATTTATCGCGATGATGGTCGAGACCTTGATGAGCCTCGCTGGGCCGTGGCCACTGAAAATAATTCTCGATAATGTCGTCGGATCGCATCACCTTCCGAAATGGTTCGACGACTCTCTGGGCTCGATCACCGCCGGATTAGGCCCCGGCAAAATGAAAATCGCTGCGGTAGCGGCGCTTGGTGCAGTGCTCATCGCCATCATCGGCTCGATCGCTTCTTACATCGATAACTATTACACCGAAAGCGTGGGGCAGTGGGTGGCGCATGATCTTCGCATGCGAACCTATCACCATCTGCAGCGCCTCTCGCTGGCTTATTACGACAGCCATCAGACGGGCCAACTGCTCAGCACCATTACCGATGACATCCAGACGATTCAGAGCTTCGCATCCTCGGCGACCTTGGGTATTTTTGTCGATCTGCTGACGATTGTCGGAATGCTCGGTCTGATGTTCTGGCTCAATTGGGATTTTGCCCTCGTGGCCGTGGGCGTCACCCCGTTCTTGCTGCTGTTCGTGTCGCGGTTTAAGCGAGCGGTAAAGAAAGCAACGCACGAAGTGCGGCATCGCCAGAGCGACATCGTTGCGGTGGTCCAGCAAGGGCTCGAATCCATGCGCGTCGTGAAGGCGTTCGGCCGGCAGGATCTCGAACAAGAAGAGCTTAGTGAAGTAAGCCACGCTACTGTCGATGCCGCGCTCAAGGCTCGCAGAGTCAAATCGATGCTCTCGCCTGTGGTGACCGTAACTGTGGCGCTGTGTACTGCGTTTGTGCTTTGGCGAGGTGCGTCGCTCATTCTGATCGGAACCATGACGGCGGGCGCGTTGACCGTTTTTCTTTCGTATCTAAACAAGTTCTTCAAGCCAGTGCAGGATCTCGCCAAGATGACCAACGCCATCGCCCAGGCTGCGGTGGGCGTCGAGCGCATCCAGGCCATTCTCGAAACGGATACGATAATCCCTGAGCATCCCGACGCGCGCGAACCGGGAGCAACCCGCGGCGAGATTGCCTTCGATCACGTGGCCTTCGGCTACAACAAAGACGAACCAGTATTGAAAGACGTCAGCTTCACCATCACGCAAGGCCAGCTAGTCGGAATTGTTGGTACTACGGGAGGCGGCAAATCCACAGTCGTGAGCCTGATTCCACGCTTTTATGACCCAACTTCCGGCTGCGTGCGTATTGACGGTGTTGACATTCGCGAGTACAAGCTACATCCGCTCCGCGACCAGATTGGTTTCGTGCTGCAGGATACTGTGTTGTTCAGGGGAACGATACGCGACAACATTGCCTATGGCCGACCCGGCGCCACTCAGAAGGAAATCGAGGAAGCGGCGAAACTCGCCAACGCGGACGAGTTCATTTCCCGAATGCCCCGCGGCTACGACACGATGGTCGGTGAGCGAGGGCTTACTCTTTCCGGAGGCCAACGTCAGCGAATCGGAATCGCCCGCGCCGTCATTCGCAACACGCCGATTCTCATCCTCGACGAGCCGACCGCTGCTCTTGACACCGAATCAGAGCGACTCGTGATCGAAGCGCTGGAGCGGCTCATGAAGGGACGGACCGTCATCACCATCGCCCACCGTCTCAGCACCATTCGCGATGCCAACAAGATAATTGTCCTGAGCGGGGGGGTGGTGGCGGAACAAGGCACACACCAGGAATTAATAGCCCTCGGCGGAGTTTATGCCGAGTTGCATCGCATTCAAGTTGATGGAGTATCGGAAAGCATTGCGTCTTAGATACACATTATCGCCAGCCATCGCGCGTGATTGCTCGACCATTGTCGACAAACGCGAGCGCATACCTGTTTCCTGGAGGCCGTATGTCCCGTTCGCTAGTGGTTCTTCCCGATGACTCCGCCAAGCCGATTCTTGATGCCATCAATGGAGCGACCAAATCGCTTCGCGTCAAGATGTTCATTTTCTCCGACCCCGCGCTATTGAAGGCGGTTATCGAAGCGCAGCATCGCGGGGTCAAGGTGAGGGTGATGTTGAACCCGGCCCGCCGCAGTGGCGAAGCTGAAAATGAGGAATCACGCAAAACGCTCAGCAAGGCGGGAGTCGAGGTCCTTGACAGCAATCCAGCATTTGACCTCACTCATGAAAAGTCCATGGTCGTAGATGACCGGACAGCGTTCGTGAAGTCCCTCAACTGGGAGACCAAGAATCTGACCGAGACCCGGGACTACGCCGTAGTCACTGACCACGGACACGAGGTGGGCGAGATTATCGATTGCTTTGAGGCGGATTGGAGTCGGAAAGACTTCGACCCAGGTGAACATGCGCATCTCATCTGGTGCTGTGGCAACGGGCGGGACAAGATCGCGGAATTTATCGACCTGGCGAAGCACACACTGTTCGTGCAGAACGAACGGTATCAAGACGCCATCATTATTGAGCGCCTGGTGCGAGCGAAGGAACGAGGGGTGAAGGTGCACGTGATGGCGCGTCCTCCGCATACGCTGAAGAAGGAGAAGCTGGTGGAGGGCGTGGGCGGCCTGCGCATCATGGACGATGTGGGGATCAAAGTCCATAAGCTCAAACATCTGAAGCTTCATGCCAAGATGCTTTTTTCCGATGGAGTCCGCGCCATCGTTGGCTCGATCAACCTGGCTCCGGGTAGTTTCGACAGCCGGCGTGAACTGGCCATTGAAGTCCGCGACGACGACGTAATAGGACGGCTGCACAAGGTCGTGCACCACGACTGGGAAAACTCTCATCCTCTCGACCTGACGGATGAAGGTCTCCTGGCAGATCTTGAGGATCGCAAGGACGCTAAAGACCTCGCTCTCCACACCAAGCACGCCAAGAGGGCGTGACTTCGAAGGTTGCAAGCGGGCGGTATTGTGCTTTTGGAATGAGTCGCGGCACACCTCAGTAGCTGGCGGTAGAAGTCCCGAGAGTTAAGGATGAAAGGGCGACTGTCGCCGGAATTTGATCACGTGTTCAGAGGAAAGGATAAGAAAATGTTGCCTATCAAAAACGAAATTGCCAGCATTCACAGGCTCGCCGTCACGATTTTGCTACTGAGTGGTCTGCTGTTGGTAGCAAGCCTTCCCGGCTTCGCGAGAGACAAGGATGAAACCATTGACGCCACGGCCTTCGGTACGGGCACGCAATTGGGGGCCAATATCGGCGTGACATTGAATATCTATCAGTTCTCGACTCCCGCGGACAAAGCGGTTCTGGTTCAAGCGTACGAGAAGGGACAGACCCAGGGACTGGCAAACGCACTGCAAAGGATGAAGGCCGTGGGCCACGTCGAGATCACTGGCACACTCGGCAACGACTGCTCCTATATCAAGATGATTCCGACGCCGACGGGACGGAAAATCGTGTTTGTGACCAATCGCCAGATCCGCTTCGCTGAGGCTTGGACGGACAGCCAAACGATGTCCTACGATCTAACCGCCGGCATCATCGAAATCAACGATCAGGACAAGAGCAAGAGCACCGGCGTCTTGTATCCGGCGGCGCAGCTCATCCTCGACAAACAGGGCCAATTGCAGTGGGATCTGAATCAGAACCCGTGGAAACTGGTTGACATTCTCGATTGGAAAGGAACTCCGGGCGTCAACTAGTCACCTGGGTTTCGGATTGGCGTTGACTGGCTGCGGCCGACTGACCTTTTCGATCATTTTCTTGCAGGGGAAGATTGGCAGCCGTGCCGAATCTTCCTCTGATTCAGCTACCGATGAGGAAGTATTCGGGTCTTTGCTTTTTGAAACTTTACTCGAGTGAGGTGCCTTATGAAGATTCAGCGCAGTTTTGCAATCTGGTCGAGTTCACTTTTGCTCCCGATCTTCTTGCTGTCCAGTTCCGTGGGGGGCCAGGCACAATCCAGTAAGGGCAACAAGTATGCCTGCTCGGAACCCAAGCCGGCGGCCCTGTGCAATGCCAGCAACACCTGCGGATCAGCTGCCACGCCTTGTGCGGTCGACATCAAACGGACAGCCTACGCGGCTGAAGCCACTCCAAGTATTCCGAACGCGAAGGGGAATTCAACGTTTTGCGTAAAAACCGGCATGACCGTAACCTGGCAAAGCACATCCAAGAACACAGGGTTCGTCTTGGATTTCGGGTCTTCTTCTCCGTTTGATCAGGGTGGAACCATTATCGGTGGTTCCGATCGTACGGTTTCGACCGTGGCGAAGAAGGAAGGCTGTTACAAGTACTCCGCAGGAGCCTGCGTATCGGGAGCCATCTACGGAATGTGCGGGACAGGAAATGCAGAGCTTATCGTGCTGAGTGGCGGAAACTAACAAGCCTGCGAGCCTGGGTAATCGAAACGCGACTGGTCCGTGACCTCGCCCCGTGCGGGCAGACGGTCGCGACCATCCCGCAAGGGTCCACGCTGGCGGTGCAATCTTCTGCGATGAACTGCAAAGAACGAATCGCGGACATCCGATCGAAGACCCTGCTCTCCTAGGCGGTTAGCCGGCACTCCGGATGATCACACGCGCACGCGATCTCCACATCGTCTTTTCCCGCCTCCCTACAGATGTCGCCGCAGTAGTCTTGATGGGGTGGAACGACGCAACGGCAGGGCATGTGTTTGCACGTTTTCGGCTCAGCATTCGACATTTTATTTTCCTTCTTTCTTTTTTCTTTTTTCGATCCCATTGTCCGGATTACGCTGTTTCTTCTTTGCCACCGCGGTAGCCTGCGACCAGACGCGCTACCGTAATCGCAATGTAAAGCACGCCGGCCACCGCCTCGAGAGCGGCCACCATGCGTGCGATGGGTGTGACTGGAACGATATCACCGTAACCGAGCGTCGTCAGCGTGGCAAGGCTCAGGTAGATCAAAGTACCGCGCGGAAGTGACGACCGCGGTGTAGACTGCAGGGCGAACGAGCCGGGATGGATGGCTTCGAGCAGGTTATAGAGGCTGAACCAGAGCATCCCCAACAAGAGATACAGGCTTACGGAGACGAAGATGCGGTCATCGGTCACGGCGCCGGGCCGGCCCAGGTAGGAGAAAAATCCTACTGAGATAAATCCAAAGAACGCTGCCAGGATTGCCCAATTTACGATCCCCAGGGGTCGAGATGGGAAAAAGTGGTTGATGGTCATCGCCAACATTGAAGAAGCGGCGAGCAGCGTCGCGGGCCATCGCACGCGGGTTCTCTCAGATAGTGCCCGGGTAGCAGAAATCAGAGTGGCATACATGGAAAGCAAGAGAACTGCCTCACCCATCTGATTTTTTTCGAGCAACGGATTCAAAATCAGAAACACCAAAATAAGAACGAGCAGCCAAACCGAACGGCGACTGTGGGCCAGGATCTTCGTCGAAGGCACACTCGGTCCCTCGGCGACTGGTCCTGGGCCGCTCGATGCGGCACTCGTAATAACCGCTTGATCAGCCGAGCGGCCTCGATTCAAAGTTTGAGGATCCAAATCGTCTCCCCTTCATCGCAGCTACCTTTCTGGCGGTGACAGATACTTCTGAAATACTTTGGCTACGGCTGCCAGTGCTTACTTGGGCCACTGCTTGAACATCTTCTGGACCGCCTTCTCCACCATCTGCTGATTCTTGTTGCCATTGTTATTCAGCGTATTTTGCGCGATTCCGCGCCAAACCAAAGATTTGCTCTTCGCGTCATAGAGATCCACGATCATGGTTCCCTCAACGTTTTGTTCTGGAGTAATCCCACCCATTCCACCGCCAATCCCGCGCATGCCCCAGGCACTGTAAGAAGTTTGTTGTCTCAGGCCGCCATTGGCGGTCAGGATCAAGTCTGGATTCTGGTTTTCCTGCACCATCTGCAGCCCCTTCGCTTGCATTGCGTTGTTGATATCCTGCTGCGCCACCTGGGCCAGAATGGAATTTTGAATCTGGTTCTGATTCTGTGAACCCCAAGCATACGTGTGATATTGAGCAAAACTCTGACTGTGGTTGTAGTTCACTGATACTTGTTGCGCCAGCACGGCGGTTGACATCAGGAACATCGAAGCGAGAATTGCTAGAATCTTTTTCACGGATCCCTCCAGATTTTTGGTGTTCACGTTAAGAACTTCGTTCCTAGCTCTGAGGACAGCTTCTTATCGCCAGAACTCACCCTTGTCCTCTGAAGTCACCACCCTCCTTCCTGGCCACGGGAATCCTCGACCGCCTGCCGAAGAAGCGCGATTTAACCGAGTCCGACATTGGGTCGCGTCGGGCGGAGGGTCTACACGGCAGATCGATTTTGCTTTCGAGGTAGATCCCGTGCAGCGCCAAGCCCGCTGTGAGCAACACAAACGTCAGTACGCCAAATATCGCTGTGGTCATGTCAGTCACCGACAGTCTTTGACGGGATATCGCATCCTTGTCGCGGTTAAATACTCGCACTTAAGTCAGCAAGATGGAATCGATTGAGACCGCGACGGTCCTGCCGCCGTGGCATGAATTCAAACTAGCTGACCGTCATTGGGCGCGGAACTAGTAAGTCTTCCAGGGGGGTACGGAAAAACTCACAGAATCACCAGGGGGGCGGATTGCCAGAATGCTCCAGGCAGTTGTTACGAAAGGAAATGTAGCGCATGGATGCCATTGATTCCTTTGCGACTTCACTCACCGTTTTGTGGTCGGAACAGTGATTGTGAACTCAGATGTCTCGGGCAGCGAACTTTTTGAGGTTCAACTGTCGGTTTTGCTAGTCGCGCACATCCGCCTGACAAGGTAAAAGTGATCGTAGACACAGTCATTGACAAGCAGGCAGGTGATCTCCTGGACGACGATGAGCCGTTCAGGTCGCAAACTTTCAGAAGTCGTCAGCGATGCGGTTTGGTTTTTCTAACTTTGAACAATAGGAGAAGAAATGATGAAACTCAGAAGCGTACTGATTGCAGGGGTCGCTATGCTGGCCGGGCTGGCGGCGATGGCACAAGATGCCCCGAAATTTGAGGCGACCATAGATTACAGCTATGCTCGTTATAATGCCAGCCACGCCTACACGAGTAGCTACAGTCTCAATGGAGGTGGTGGCGCGTTTGACTTCAACTTCACCAAGTATCTTGGCATCAAGGGGGACTTCCAGGGCTACGGCAGCAACACCCAGAGATTCACCGCCCCCTCAGGGAGTAGCATTTGCCCACTCGGTTGCAGCGCCAATGTGCAGGGGAACCTGTTCACCTATTTGTTCGGCCCGCAAATCGGGATCCGAACCGGAAAAATCCGGCCGTTCGGCCACGTCCTCCTGGGTGGAGCGCACTCCAACGTGTACGGGAACTTGGAGAAATCAACGGGCGTGGTGTTCTCCAAGGCTCCCTCCGGCAATTCCTTTGCGCTCGCGGCGGGCGGAGGCATAGACATTGCGATCAACCATACGGGTACAATCGCATTCCGGCCGGCCGAGATAGATTATCTTTACACTCGCTTCAACAACTCCGCAAGCAGCGGTCAGAACAGTTTCCAGTACAAGGCGGGCATCGTATTCAACTTCTAACTGGATGTCTTTAGGCAAGGGGACTGTAGGCAGTCCCCTGTGCTGCTGATTAGATTTCGAGCAAGCCTTGCGGCTTGTGTTTAAATCTGCATTCGATGGGCAGTTATGTATCCGCGGTATTCGATTCATAGCCAGATCAACCACTCCCAGGAAACCCTGGTCTCGGCTCGAGACGTGGGCTTTCCGGCCAGAATGAACATAAGGAAAAAAATGGGGCGCGCTGGCCACCATAGATTTTCAGTTATGTCGTAAACTGAAGCAGAGGAATGATCACTATCTCCAAACGGAGGCTACAAACCGGGACGGCGATAGCAGCATTTGGGGGCCCTATGGCAATCGAGTTTATGCGGACGCGCCGCACAGGCGATCGCTTCATACGCTTTCAACAGGCCGAAGGCCTGGAAGTTTATCTGGTCGGAACCACAGTGTTGTTTGCCTCTTTGGGTCTGGGCGAAGCCGTTTACCGGCTGGCGTTTTCAGACTTTGACGGAGCCAGAGATCGCCTCCCCATCGAGGCGTTATTCGGATTAGTCCTGGGCTGGCTGGCCACGAAACTAGCCAAGAACGTTTACCAGCACCGAAAGCAAACGACCGCAAGACTCCATCTGATTTGGGACCGAAACCACAGGATACGACACGCCCTGGGAGCAATTTCTCCAATGGCACACCCGTCAAGGAACCAGCAATCCATCCGAGTGATCCGTGAAGAGGTAGATCACATTGAGCGGGCGCTCAAAGACGTCTTGCCAGATTAGGCAATGAAAGGCGTTCCTCTACGCAAGTGCAGGTCGCAAGAAAATAAGTGCCCGGCACCAGCCGTTCGGACGTCTGCATTTCAGGACAGTCCATGCTGGACAGAATCAAAGACTCCTAGATGCCGGGCCGCTGAAATTGCGCCTCAGCTCAACCTCTTGAACAAAAGGGTGAGGATAAGCGTTGGGTGGTCATGTGCGCTGGCTTTGCCATCTCTTGTCGTGCCTCGAAGTTTTCTGGATGGAGGGTCAATTGCTAAGGTGCAAGCCGTCCTTCAATTGACTCCTCATGTCCAAAGCCCGTCTGTTAGTGGCCGATGACAACCCCGCGATACTCGAGAAGGCGGGCTTCAACGTTGGCATCCGCGTTCGACGTTGTAGCAGCCGTACACAACGGCCAGGAGGCATTGGATGCTGCTGCCCAACTGGATCCTGAGGTCGTCTTGAACATATCGATGCCCGTTTTGGATGGGATCAAGGCTGCCGCACGTCTGATACAAAACAACGCCAGCGCGAAAATTGTTTTCCTGACCGCCAACCAGGATGCTCTTATGTGCCAGGCCGCTTGCGAGACTGGCGCACTGGGTTACGTAACCAAACTGCGTTTGCGACTCGACTTAGTCCACCGAACCAGACTCGCACCCGCTGGCCGCCGCTTAGTCTCTCCCGATGTCGGATGAATGCCGACCAGGAGCGTCGTCTCACGGTTACGGCTGAACAATTACACCATCGAAAGGCGTTGCGGCTACGAAGCGCCCGCGCACCACGCTGATCAGACGAAGGGGATAACCTGAATCCGGGCCACGATGCCAAGTCTGCCCGCCATCGCTGCTCTGAAAAACCGCGCTGATCGCCATACTGGTAGCCAGCAGGCTCTTACCTGACTGGTCGTATGAGATCGAGCTGATGTCCCTGTCAGGCAGGCCATTTAGCATCCGCTGCCAGGTTGTTCCGCTATCGGTACTGCGGAACGCGCCTTCCCGGGATGCCACCATAATCTGCGCGTCGGGCGTGACCGTTACACCACGGATCACTTTGACGTTCGCGGGCAGAGCCGCTTGCTGCCAGGTAGTCCCCCCGTTGGTGGAAAACACGACCTCCCCTCGAGTGGCAGCGACGACCAGGTCTCCGTCGGACTGCGCGGAAACGAAATCGTTCTTGCCTAGCACCGGACCGCCGCTCCAACTCTTCCCTGCATTCGCACTCATGAACAGTCCCGTCGTCGTGGCAGCCAACCACCGCTGGGGCGCAACTTCAATTTCATTCACTCTGGCGTCGAGAACCGAAGTGACCGCAGGTTTCGCAGCCACCTTGGTTCCCTTCTTCTTTGTCGGCGGTGAAGCCTGACCGTTCATGATGGTGTTGCTTGGCCGCCACTTAGCGGCCTTGCGATCGAGGATGAAAATGCCACGATTCGTGCCCGCAATCAAGGCACCGTTGTCTGCTTGGCGCAAGCTGAAAACGTCGCGCCCTCCCAGGCCAGTGCTGCTCTGCTCCCATCGCTTTCCGCCGTTGCGATAGGAAAACACTCCACCCCATTCGCGATCGTTGACGACGCCCACGAATATCGTGTCCGGGTCATTCTTATCGGCCAGAATTGCAGTGACGTAGCGATGCGCGTAACCGTGATTGGAAGGTCTGAAAGTCTGCGCGGCGTCGTCACTCGCGATCACGCCGCTGCGATCCGTCGCCAGCAGCATCAGCTTCGAATTTCGGGGATCGATCAGCACATCATTGACGACAGTTTCTGCATTGCCCGTCCGCTTCCAGGTCTTTCCGGCATCGCTCGTTTTCCACAGACCCTCGGTGGTTCCGGCATACACAATCTTGGAACTATGCGGATCCTGCTTCAATACTCGGGTTCGGCGTGCGGAAAACGGCATCCCCTGCACCTTGCGGAAGCTCTCCCCGCCGTCGTCGCTGCTGTAAATTCCGGAGCATGCGCTGGCGTACACCACCGCGGGATTCGTCGAGTCGATAATGATCGAAAACACGTCCGAGTCCTCGATCATGCCTTTGGTGATGTGATGCCAGGTAACCCCGCCGTCGTCGGTCTTCCAGGCCAAGTGCCACGTTCCCGCGTATACTACGTTCGGATTCTTGGGATCAACAGCAATCGATTCAATATCCTTGATCTCGGCAAGGCCGGCGGGAGAGATCCGCACCCATTTTTCACCACTATCCGTGCTCCGGTACACGCCGTCAAGCGCGCCCGCGGTCAGCACCTTCGAGTCCGAGGACGCCATCGCCAGAGCGCGAATCGATTTCCCGCGCATATCGGGGAGGGCTTCCCAGGTCTTTCCGCCGTCGTGCGAGCGAAACAAGTCACCGGCCTTCTGATCCTCCACGCTCCAGGCTGAAACGAACATGAGGTCCGGATTCTGCGGATCGATGACGATGTGGTCGAGCACGTAGTCATCGCCTTTGCCTAAGTGGGCAAAACGAGACCAGTTTTGGCCACCGTCCAACGATTCAAACATGGTTCCAGTGCCCGTACCCAGGAAGATGTGGTCGAGATTGCGCGGGTCGTAGGCCAGGCTGCGGGCGTCTCCGCCGTCCGGCCCTAAGACTTTCCATTGTTCGGCCGACAGGGTGGTGGCACAGAGAAGTCCCAACAACGCAAAGAATAGTTTGCGATGAACTAACTGCATCTTCTTCGAAATCATAGGTGAGCTTTCCTCGGGCAGGACGCGGTATTTGGATCTACAGCCGGGCACATGGAGTTTGCCGGAAGCCGGTCAACTCGATGCCTCGTCAAATGCTGGTCCGCAGTGGCGGGACTCAGTTCAGGACATGTTCTACGCATTCGCTTTCGCACGCCAACCATCTAGAATCGCACAGCAACCCGATTCTATGCTACTCGGAGCCGGTTAGGATCGAGATACTTCACCAGCAAGACTTCATTGCCGTCCTGCCCGTAGATAAGCTGGTCGACCAGTTTTTGCGCCAGCAGCACGCCGAATCCACCGGGACGCATGCCTTGTGCCTCTCGATGAGCCACATGGCGGAACGGATCTTCGGCCGGGTTTGCAATGGCAGCGTGGGGAATCTCGTCCAGGGTAAAGCCCGGACCCGGATCGTTGATCTGGCACGTAACCATATGGCGGGCACGGACATATGCGATTTCAACGCTTTTCGTCGGATCCAGTCCACCGCCATGCTCGATGGCATTTAGGAGCATCTCACGAAAGGCCATTCCTACCGCAGTTCTTTCGGGCTCGGGCAGGTCGGCAATTTCGTTGAAGAACTGTAGCACCCGCTCGGCGGTCTTCCGGTCGCAGCGAACCAGCACGCGAATCCATTCTGGCGTTGCTGAAATGACATCGATGCCATCGTCCCAGCAGGGTTCCTCAACCGCTTTTTGGACCATATCAGCCAGAACATCCAATTGGTACGGCGGAGAAAAATAGCTGAAGGCGCGTTCGCGCATGGCGTCGATCACGTCCGCAGGTGCGCTTTCATTGGTCAGGATGATCAACCGGGTGTGCGGACGTACGGTGCGAAGTTTTCGAAGTAGCTCGATGTCCTCCCTGCCCGACGTTTTTTCGCTGGTCAGGATGAGATCGAACCCTTTCAATCGCGCCATGGCGAGTGCGGTCGCATTGTCAGGCGCGTGCTGTATGGCCCACTCCCCCGCTTTGAAAACACTCGGAAGCAGAGCATGTATCTGCTCATCTGCGTCCACTAGAAGTACGTTCTTCACCATGAAGGGTTTCAACTGCGAATTCATATGCCTTTATGTCGCCGAATCCAGTCAGACTTTGCCACTCAGTGCGGTCACAAAGAGGTTAGTCGCACAACTCGCTGTCGAAAACTAGTAAAACTTGCAGCCAGAGGCCGGGCAGCCTTCTGCGATTAGCATTTGCTGCCTGCCGGGATCCACTGCGAGTTTTGATAGTAGCGCAGGGGGTGCCTACACCTTACAGTGAAGCTTCGACTGCTTGGTTCGTGGAGTCTCTCCGAGGAAATGACCTCACGCAGGCGGTGACCGTGATCAAGGAGCGCATCGACGTGAAATGCAATCGAAGATCGGCTCGGCTATATCTCTTACTTCTGACCTGCTTATTTCTGACCTGTGCAGCCAGCGTCCAGGCGCAAAAGATCAGGGTCGAATACAACAAGAAGCAGGACTTTTCAGGATTCAAGACTTACGCATGGATGAAACAATCAGCCAACTCCCACCCATTTATGGTCATGGATATCATGGGCGAAGTCGACGACCAACTGCAAGCCAAGAGCCTGACCAAGACGACAGGTAACCCTGATCTGTTAGTCAACGCCTACGGCGCACTCGACGGGAGTTTGAACGTGTCATACGACGTTAACGTCTACGCCATGCCTGGTCTGGATGGTCCCTGGTGGGATGAGGGCGACCCAGGCGCCATAGGGCACGGCAGCGCCGCCGTGTTGATCGACAAGGGAACATTGGTGATCGACATCGTGGAACGCTCGGCGAAGAAACTCAGGTGGCGTGGCGTTGCCCAAGCCAATATTGATCCTGACCAACAAGAAAAGTCGCTCGAAATAATCGAGAAGGCCATTATAAGAATGTTTAAACAGTATCCTTCGAAGTAGAAGCCGCCACCGAAAGGTCGCATGGCTCGCACCCGACCTATTTTCCCGGAGCCAGGTAGCCTTTCTTGTAGTAAGCGCGCAGCGGCGGAACGGCTTCCGATGCGGTCGCTGCTGTCACTTGCAGCTTGATCTTCCGCCATTTGCCATCGTGTGATGCGTTGCTCGACCGATACCCGAGAAGGTATTGTTCACGCAGTTCGCGGCTGATCGCGGCGGCGATTTCCGGAACCTTGCTGCGGTCATCAGCGGCGATGGTACGCCCTCCGGTTTCTTCGGTGATCTGGGTCAGCAAGCGCTTGCCCAACTTCTCTTCAATCGTCTTAAAAACCGGGACCGGCATGTTATCGAAAATACCGATCGAGTAGATGAGCACGTCGGCTTCCTGAATCAGTTTTTTTATTTCCTTGGAGGTGTAGTGACTGTGATTGTCACCGCCGTCGGAGATGATGAGCAACGCACGTCGCGGGTATCGCGCCGAGCTCAATTTGTCCACTCCGAGATAAATCCCATCCAGCAATGCAGTATTTCCGTTTGGTATCACCATGGCCAGCTTGGCTTGTATTTGATCAAGCGACTCGGTCGTGTCGGCGACGATCCTGGGGCGATCGCCGAGGGTGATCACAAAGTAGTCGTCCTCCGGGTTAGCGCTTTGAAAGAATTCAGCCACTGCCTTGCGTTCAACATCGAACTTGTTGCTCATGCTCTTGCTGACGTCGAGGATCAGCCCCACTGAGATTGGTGCATCCTCGGTGGAGAAATTCCGGATCTTCTGCGGCTCGTTTTCCTCGTAAACCGTGAAATTCTGTCTTTGAAGGTCGATCACCGGTCGATTCTTTGCATCGGTAACCGTCGCAGATACAAGCACCAGGTCGACATCGGCGCGCAAGGGTCTGGTGTGCGCATTGAGGGCGGAGTCGTTGCTGGGCGGCTCGAGGATTGGCGCGGGAGTCGCGTGGCCGGACTCATTGCGCGGCACCACGTGCACCTCGTCGGTGGATTGCGCCTGCCCATATGGAGTAAGTAGGAGCGTAAGGAAAAAGAGAAAAACAGAAGTTAACGCACGACCCTGATTCGTCCGCAAACGAACCGGATGGTATTCCCTCTCAGGGTTCTGTTCCATAGGAACTGGTAGTTGGCCACATCAGCTTTCGAGTGGTGCCCGGACGATCTGCGTCCCATTATATCTTTGCCATTGGAGCCGCCTGGGATTACGTCTGGGCATGGTCGCCGGGGCAGGTTGATGGAAGATATCAACCCGACAACAACCTGTCTGACAATTCCGGAACACTGGTATTTTTGCCAGTACGCACAAGCAGGCAAACTACTTAAGGTCGACTGGTGGCCGACTCTCAAGAAAGACTGCGTGTCAGTCCACCGGTTCGGTGGATCTCTCGCCACAGTCGGCGCGCAACATTCCAAGAGCTTGAAACCAATCGGGCAAGTGAGGATCGTGTCATGATTGCAGCGGGATTTGCGGCCGCATTGGACCTGAAGCCGAAATTCCTGGAAGGATTGTCAACGGCCGACCGCAACGTGATTCTGGCGGCCGCAACCAGGCGCCGATTCCTGGTCAAGTCTGTGGTCGTGCACCAGGGAGACCCTGCGGAACGTGTATTTCTCCTTACTAAAGGCCGGGCGAGGTTTTTCTTCATCACCCAAACCGGCAGAAAGATTCTTCTTCATTGGCTTCTGCCGGGCGACGTGTTTGGCGGTGCGGCTATTTTGTCGAGACCTTCTCATTATCTCGTGAGCACGGAAACCCTGAAGGATAGCTCCGTGTTGGCGTGGGACCGCACGACAGTCCGAGGCCTTGCTGCGCGGTATCCAAAGCTGATGGATAATGCGTTGTTGATTGCGTTCGACTATTTCGCCTGGCATCTCGCCTCCCACGTGGCTCTAACCTGCCATACCGCCCGACAGAGGTTGGCTCAAGCTCTGGTGAGTCTTGCCGAGAGTATCGGCGAGGAAGTTCCGGGGGGCATCGAACTCGATGTCACGAATGAGGACGTAGCCAACGCGGCGAACGTCACGCCATTCACTGCCAGCCGTCTGTTCAGCGGGTGGCAACGAAGTGGAGCGCTGACCAAGAGCCGCGGCAAGATCTTACTCCACTCCTTGGAACGGCTTGCTTAGGCGGAAGACCGGCCATGGTCGATCGGCCGGTCTCAGCCTTCTGCGAGATCGCAGCCCGTTACCTGAGGTGAGCGATCCATCCCCCTTGGTGTAAGTTTGCGTCCTGCCACACTCCAACAATCGTTGATCCGTCCGCAGAGATGTCGAGCGCAGTCGTGAGGTAGATGTTACTCGGAATCTTCGCACCGTGATTCTTCAAGTACTTTGTGAGCGAGCGGATGGTCAACTTTGGAGTCCACACGAAAGCCTGAATGCCGCTGCCGAACGGGTCGCCGCTCCAGCCCACCGTCATCCCATTGCTAGCGATGCCGTTGGCGAAACTCTGGTCGGTTGCGATACCGGAGACAGTACCGAGCGAGACCAGACCGTGCTGCTGGCTATAGTAAAAGGCGTAAATGCCGTTAGCCGAAGTCGTGTACTGGCCCACGATCTGTGAACCGTCCAAACTCACGGCTGATGCCTCTCCGATCGCATGGGCGCCGGCGAACAATTCGGTTTTTCCGGCAATCCATCGCACTGGCCGACGATAACCTCCGATTGGGTCCTCAGAGAAACCCACAATCGTATTTCCATCGGCAGAAATGCCTGATGCTCGACTGCTTTTACCGGCAGGATGTGACAGGCCTTTCATGCCGTCATTCTTAGTCCAGCGAAAGCCTTCAGCGCCCGGGCAGTACCAGGCCAGTCCGACGGCCACCGTGCCATCGCCACTTACGCCATACCCGCTGCCCCACTCATCGTCCAACTTGCATCCGTTGGCGGGATGGCCCAGATTCGTCCAGCCCGTTGCCTGCTTCCATAATCCGGGAGTCCCGGCGTGCTTGGAGCCCAGAAGCGACGAAACGATGGTCGAACCGTCATGCGAAATAGCGATGGAGCTGCTGTTGGGATCTCCGGGGCCGAGATCGACGAATCCGCCATTGGGCGTCCAGCGATAGATCTCGCCACCGTAATTGGCAGCCATCACCTTGCCGTCGCGGGAAAGGGCGAAGTTTGCCCAGGTATTCTGAGTCGGACTTGTCAGCATTTGAAATGTGGCGATCTGCGCCCAAACCGATGAGGCAGCAGCCAAAAGCATACACAACAGAATTGTTCTTGTTAGCCATCTAAGAGTCACGTGGAAGTATTCTCCTTTTGTAATTGACTACGATTTGAGATTGCGCGCTGAACTACTCGCTCGCCGCGTCGGTTAGATCTAAACCCGCCAGTGCTCGACTGACGTACTGCGCGCCCTGGATGACGGCTTTCACGGCAGGCAAAAGCTCGCGCGCGGCATCCGACTTAATGACGTAACCCCGAGCACCCAAGTAAAAGGCGGATTGCACCACTTCGGGGTTCGAATCTTGGCTCACGAACAGTAGTTTGGACTTGGGAACGACTTTCCGGATTTGTCGGGCAGCTTCGATTCCGCTTAGTTTTGGAAGATCGCTGTCCAGCAGAATGAGGTCGGGCTGAAATTCTACTGCTTTCTGAACCGCCTCTGCTCCATCGGCTGCCTCACCGATGAGTCGCACTTCGGGATTTTCCTCCAGCATCCAGCAGACACGACGCCGGAAGGACGAAAAATCATCGACCACGAGGGTGCGGACTTGTAGCAATTGCGACAGCCTCCGCCTGGTCAAAGTTCAAAAAGCCGAAGTCACGGACCTGGCGGTGCTGAACTGATGACTCAAGAGGATGACACGCGGGAGTGTTCCCGTCGTTGCTCAAGAGCAATCTCGTATTGCTCGAAAACGGCACACGAGGGTGGTGAGTCGGTCCATGCCGGGTGAAAACCTCAAGATCGGACTAGCAGAACTGGCAGACCGGCATGCAATTTATTTCCTTTTTCTAGTGTTTCTGCTAGTTCCATTGGTAGGGGCAGCCCTGCTGTAATTCGAGAACGGCGGCGACGCCGCACAGTGAAGTTCCTCGCCGTCAGAGCGCTTCCTGGCGCCGCCGAGCGGTGTAAGGGAGCGCCTTTCTATCTTGCGGCGTGGGCGCGGTTTCGGTTTTCGACGAATCGGAAGCTTGTTGGAGGGGCATATGTTGGAAAAATTGCTCAACGCGGTTTTCGGATGTTGGCACCTTCGCTATAGTTTTCCTATTACTCTTCGTCCCGGTTCCTTTCGCAGGAAGGCCACTGCAATCACCGGCACATACGTGGTCTGCCTCGAATGCGGCAAGGAACTGCCTTATGATTGGAACGTAATGAAAATCGTCTCCGCCGCCGAGGAGAGGACAAGCCTCGTAACGTCTCTGGCAACCAAGCGGGTTGCGTAGTCCGCGTTTGAACCTCGGCCGCGCCGCTCCTCGATCGCCGCCTCCGAACTAAGAGTTTTGCTAGTCGTATACCTTCTTGCTGACCAATATTCTGATTGAGAAAATCATCGAAGTTCTGTTGACGAGTAATCGCTGGCAGCAGCTCTTTCGCGCGAAATGCCGTATGGACCACGCGCGGTTCTTACCGGCAGATGACCGATTCTACATGCTCTTAATTTTAGGAGAGCTGCAGAGAATTGTCTCGCCGTAGCAACCTCGCATCACTATCGGAGACGAAGCGTGGAGAACACAATGACGACTTCGAAACAAATAACAGCGTGCCTTCTGGTATGGACCCTGTTGATTGCGACCTGTCCGCTAGAGGCCAGTGCCTACCAGTCGACGCCGCCAGCTGCCCAAGCTCCAGCCGGGCAGTCGGCGGAGCAATTGGAACAACTGGTGGCGCCCATCGCCCTTTACCCGGACGCTCTGGTGGCGCAGATTCTGGCTGGATCGACTTATCCGACCCAAATCGTAGAAGCCGACCGCTGGATGCAGCAAAACAGCAGCCTGAAGGGTGAAGATCTGGCCAAGGCAGTCGACCCGCAACCGTGGGACGAGAGCGTGAAAGCACTGACGCAGTTTCCCTCGGTGCTCGACAACATGAGCAAGAATCTCTCTTGGACTTCGGCGCTTGGCGATGCATATTTCAACCAGCAGCAGGACGTGATGAAAGCGGTGCAGGAACTGCGCAGAAAGGCTAAAGACGCAGGCAATCTCAAGACCACTCCGCAACAGACGGTCACCTCGCAGGGCAAGGGGAGCCAAACCACAATTATCGTGCAGCCGGCTAATCCTCAGGTGGTTTACGTTCCCACCTACAACCCCACAGTCGTGTATGGCACGCCGGTCCCTGTCTATCCCGGTTACAGCGGCGCGGACGTGGCCGCCGCGGCCATCATCTCGTTTGGCGTCGGAATGATGGTCGGGGCGGCGATCAATGGCGGAGGATGTTGCGGTTGGGGATGGAATTCCTGGAACTGCAACTGGCACGGCGGGACTGTGATGTACAACCGCAACGTTTACGTATCCAACAGCAACGTGTTTGTGAACCGGAATTCCTACTACCGCAACCCCAACAACTATCCGAGGCCGACACCATACGGCGGCAACGCCAATATTAACCGTAGCGGAAACGCGAACGTAAATCGCAGTGGGAATACGGTGAATCGCGGCGGCAACATGAGCGGTAACACGGTAAATCGTGGTGGCAATACCGTGAATGTCAACACGGGCGGGAACACCACCACGAACAGACCAACCCAGTTGCCGGCGAACTCCAACAAGCCAAGCCAGCAACCTGTGAATCGGGGCAACGCGCAGAACAATCAGGCGCAGGTGCAAAATCGGGCGCAGAATGAGGCCGCTCGCGGATACGGCCAGAACCGCGACCCAGGAACGAAGTCCGGCGCCTTCAGTGGCTACGGCGCAGGGGGAACGACTGCTGCCACGCAGGCGCGAGGGCGATCGAGCTACACCGGCCAAGGCGGAGCGGCACGTACGGGCGGCGGCAGAAAACGCTGAGGATGGCGCAGTCATGACGCATACAACGATTGGACCTACTCAAATGGAGAAGATGCTAATGTCACAGCGCTGGCTGATCCGGGAAACGGAAAAACACTATTTGGCAATTGCGGGCTTGGGTCTGCTCTGGTTGCTGCTCATCGTGACTGGGCTTGGGTTCGCCCAGCAGCCCGGACAGAAAACCTTTGCTTCCGCCGATGACGCAAGTCAGGCTCTATACGCTGCAGCGCAGAGCGGTGACAAGTCAACGCTGCTCGATATTCTCGGGCCGGCGGGAGCCCCGATCGTCTCCTCAAGCGATGACGTACAGGACAAAAATAGCAGGGATGAGTTCGTCGCCAAGTACCAGCAGATGCATCGACTGGCAAAGGAACTGGACGGGACTACAACCCTTTATGTTGGAGCTGAGAATTGGCCAGTTCCCCTTCCGCTGCTTAGCAAAGGTGGTGTCTGGTACTTTGACACCGCGACCGCCACGAAAGAAATCCTGTTTCGCCGCATCGGCAAGAACGAGTTTGCGACGATGGAGGTCCTGGATGCCCTCATCGATGCCGAGAATGACTACTACAGCCAGCCGCGTGATGGCAAACCTCAGCAGTACGCGCAGAAGTTTGCCAGCGACGAGGGCCAGCATAACGGGCTGTACTGGAAGACCTCCGAGGGTGAACCGGAGAGTCCCGCCGGCCCGCTGGTTGCATATGCCGCTGGCGAGGGATACGGCAAGAAACCGGGCGAGGGACCTTCGCCTTTCCACGGCTACTATTACCGGATCCTGACTGCACAAGGAAAGAGTGCGCCTGCCGGCGCCAAGAGTTACATCGTGAACGGCGAGATGACTGGCGGCTTCGCCCTCCTTGCCTATCCCGCTGACTACCGTTCCTCAGGGGTGATGACTTTCATCGTCGATCAGGATGGAATCATCTACCAAAAAGACCTCGGTCCCAAGACAGCCGAACTGGCCAGCACTATAGCGGAGTACGCGCCGGACAAAACCTGGCACAAGGTTGAGTGATCTTAGGTGTCCTTATTTCATCGGCCGCACATTGGTGAGGCGCAACGGTTTCTGGCCGTAGTTTTCGATCTCCAGTTCATCCTTCTTGTTGAATTTGATTTTGCATACGGGCGCCAGCGTTCCCGTTCCGTTGCCATCCTTATCTAAGTTCAGCACCACGATGCCGAACTGATAGTCGCGGGAACGTGTGCTGTTGTACGCTTCACCGAAAGAGATCGGGCGGTCGGTTACCATGATGATCTTGCGCTCTCCCCCCGGTGCTGGTTTCAGCCGCGCAATGCGAAAGGCGCTGCCGACGAACCCAGTGGGAGACAGGCGGCCGACCTCTTGCGATTTCCCCAGGGCGCTCACCAGTGCGTTTGGACCGCCACTTTTCAGAACAGCCGCGAAATTGTGAACTTCCTGATCGCTGCTCCATGCCGTGACGTATATCGTCACCCCAAAGCTCTTGCCAGCAAGAGCACCGGATTGTCCAAATGCCGTGGCCGCATATGTCTGCGGCAAATCAGAGTTGGGAGTAGCATTTTCCGTTTGAGCGGCCACGCTGGACCACGCACACAACGAAAACACTGAGACAACGCTTGTTAACCATAGTTGCTGGAGTCGCATTTTTTCTCCTTGTCACGCTGACACGCCATTGCTCGAAGAGCATATGGTCGGGAGCGGCAAACCTACAGAAAAGATCTGCCCCAAGCCATTCCGCAGGTCAGCGCGGTGGACCTAGCGGGCGACTGCGCCGGATAACTGCTGCCCGATACGAGACTACGCAGGTTATGAAGCGATCGAAACTGGTAGAACTTACAGGTGAGAAGCGTAAGAGCTGTCACTAAACTTGACCTCGATGGGTGCCCAGTGATCGCTGCGCCTCGTTTCGAAAGACGCGGTTTGCCGGGACCTATTTTCAGCTGCAGGACCTGTCCGACCAGAACACTCGTTAGTTCCGTTATACCCGGTCGCAACGGAGCCTCGTTTTCATGGCACTTTTGAACTCGCGTGTGACCCGACTTGCCGCAGCCAGCCTTGTGGCTGGAACAATGATTGGATTGATTGGTGCTGTTTTCCGGTATTGTCTTGTGAGAGGAGACCGTCTGCGCGATGCGCTCGTGCACTGGGCGCACTCATGGCCTCACGCCGGCTGGATAGCGCCAGTCGTGCTCGGCGCGCTCGCGGCCGGATTGGCCCGCATTCTGGTAGTTCGGTTTGCGCCTTTCGCTGCGGGCAGCGGAGTTCAACACGTCGAGGCCGTGATGACGGGAGAGATGAAACCATCCCCTCCCGTTATCGTACCGGTCAAGTTCTTCGGGGGCATCCTCGCTCTGGGCTCAGGCCTCGCGCTTGGCCGCGAGGGGCCGACAGTCCAGATGGGCGCCTCACTCGGCTGGCTGGTTTCTAAGTGGGTGGTGCGCGAGCAGGAAGATCGCAGCGTGGTCGATGCGGCCGCTGCAGGGGCTGGTCTCGCGGTCGCATTCAACGCGCCCATTGGCGGATCAGTTTTCGTCTTCGAAGAACTGACGTCCCGCTTCACTCCCTGGCTGCTGATCGCGACGCTCGCCTCTGCCTCCGTCGCAGTCTGGATCATGCGACTGATTTTAGGCAACACTGTGGACTTCACTTTGAAGCACGTCAGTTCCACCCAGTCCTGGTGGCTTTTTCCATTTCTCACGCTGGGCGCGTTGCTGGGTGCGGTGGGTGCCCTGTACAACAGCTTGATTTTAGCCCTGCTTCGTCTTTCAGATCGCCTGGCTGCTATCTCCTCTGTGACTCGGGCTGGGTTCATCGGGGCGGTGGTCGGACTTACCGCATGGTTCGCCCCAACCTTGGTCGGCAGCGGCGACGCACTGACTCAGACAATTTTTTCCGAGCCCCACGCCATCGCAGGGCTGCTGATCGTTTTCCTCCTGCGCTTTCTCATCGGACCATGGTCCTATGCCGCGGCCACGCCTGGAGGTCTCTTCGCTCCGCTCTTATTACTGGGCGCTTCCTCCGGTGCACTTTTCGGGCAGGCCCTGAACCATCTCATGCCCACTCTGGATTTTTCTCTCGTCGCCTTTGCCGTGGTCGGAATGGCAGCGCTATTCTGCGCCAGCGTTCGAGCACCCCTAACCGGCGTCGTGCTTACCGTGGAAATGACCGGACGCGGTGACCTGACCTTGGCTTTGCTTGTGGCATCTCTTGGCGCAATGGTGGTAGCCACGTTACTCGATAGCGAGCCCATCTACGTGAGCCTGAAACGACGCATGCTGGCTCAGCAAGACATGGCTGTGGACAATATCGCCGCGCGACAGACGTAACCGCCTGCCCGATTGACTCCGACGGACTGATACACTTAGCTACCTCGGAGCATCTTCTTGGTAGTCCTCATCATGGGGGTGGAAGGTTCAGGCAAGACCAGCGTTGGACAATTGCTCGCTCAAACCCTGGGCTGGATGTTTGTGGATGGCGACGATTTCCACTCCTCCTCGAATAAAGAGAAGATGAGCCGCGGTGTTCCCCTCGACGACGCTGATCGTGGTCCGTGGCTGCGGGCGATCCACGACTTCGTTGTTGACCAGACAGGAAACGGTCACAACCTTGTGCTTGCTTGTTCCGCCCTCAAACGAAGCTATCGCGCGCAATTGCAGCAAGGAACGGAAATGAAGATGGTATATCTGAAGGGTAGCTTCAACCTGTTTTATTCCCGGCTGCAAAAGCGGCAGGCGCATTTTGCCAGAGAGACCTTGCTGGCTAGCCAATTTGCAAGTTTGGAAGAACCCACCGACGCTGTGACAATCGACGCTTCCCTACCGGAGGCTGAGATCGTCAAGCAGGTCAAGTCAACGCTGCCACTGCTTTAGATCTGGTCATCCCCCGATCAGACAAAGTCAACTATTTAAACCGATACTCAGGCTTGAGCTCACAGCGATAGGCTTTGGCTTGGTCCTTATCGACTCTGACGTGACAATCGGCCCAGCTCAGAAAGAGGTCCGGCCCCAAGGGGAAAACAATGGAGTCTCCATTGATCTCAGCTTCAATGCTCGGTCCCTCCGCCAAGAGCGGCAAACTGAAATTCAACGTCTGGCCGAAAATCACGGGATACGACTCGCGCACAAGATCGCTGACCATGGGGTGGACCACCTCAGCCTCCACCAGGAAGGTCGTCGTGTCCGACCAGTTCCGCACCGAAACGTTGACCTTCCGGCCTCCGAGCGAAAGATTCTCGAACTCAACTCGCGCGAAGGGGCAGGGGCCCGCGATGCAAGAAACTCTGGCGTTTCGGAATTCGTTCCCGTCGCCCGCATCGAGGGATGTAGAACTCAACGCTGCCTTCCATTTCCCATCGGGCGAACACGGGTGACGGCCCTTGCAAGGGACATCGCCGGTATTCACGACTTGGAAGGTTTTCACCGCGCTGCCGACGTCCGCTTCGGTCGTGGCCTTTACGGAATAGCGAACTCGGACGTTGGAAACCGTGACATCGCCGTGGTCGGATTGCCCATGGGCCTTGGTCTCATGAGAAACCGGCACCATACGAGCGATGTAGATTTTGTCCCCCACAAATTCGTTCAAATCCAGCGGTTGGTAATCGCGATGCCGGAATCGCAGTATGAGCGGCTGGCGTCGCCTGAGTCCCCGGCGCAGAGTCAGACTAAAGAATCCGGCGGAATCGGAACTGGAAGTGCTGATGGCCGAACCGTCCGTTCCCGTTATTTGAACGTCTGCAATGGGCAATTGCTTTTGGGCATCGGTGTCCTGACTAAGGACCGCGCCTTTTATGGTTATCGGTTGTGCTTTGTGAATGGCAACCAGCACCGCAGCCAGGACACCTCCGAGCGTTGCAATCCCAAAGGCCCAAATCACAATCTTTCGCTTGCCAGTCATGCCGTCACCTACATTCTATGACACCGGAGTGAACTAGGGGGACGCGTGCTCCGCTGAAGTACTCTTTTCCACAGGCACATGTTCTTTGCTTTTGGTGGTTCCTGGACTCTACGGGGCCCGGAAATCGTCTAAACTTCAATATGTGAGCGGGAAACGCGAAAAAAATCCCATACGTAAGAACCTACTGCGCAGGGATCTGCTCAAGCAGATCGCCGGCTTGGGTCTTTGCCTGCCCTTCTCCTGGCGACTTCACCCGCTTTTAGCCACTGCGGATGAACAACACCTTAAGCCGGCGCTCCCTCCCGCGCCAACATCGCTCTCACCGGCCGATGACGCGCTTCTCGAGGAACTCGAGAAGGCTAATTTCCTCTACTTCTGGGAGCAAGGCAACCCGCAGACCGGAATGGTGAAGGACCGATGTAACGTGCGCACGAATGACGCCGGAATCGTGGCGAGTATAGCGGCTACGGGCTTCGGGCTGACTGCCCTCTGCATTGGACAAAAACGCGGCTATGTTTCTTTGTTCGAGGCGCGCGAGAGGGCCCTGGCCAGCTTGCGCTTCTTGTGGAAGAAGTTACCCACTCATCGTGGATTCTTCTATCACTTCGCCAATATAAACACCGGCGAGAGAGTATGGGACTCCGAGGTCTCTTCTGTCGACACCGCCATCCTGCTTTGTGGGATTCTTACCTGCCGGCAGCACTTCCAGCATTCGGAGATCAGCCTATTGGCGTATGAGATTTTCAATCGCGTCGATTGGACGTGGCTTTCGGAAGACACATCGTTATTGCCGCACGGATGGACCCCGGAGATCGGCTTCCTGCCGTACCGCTGGGACTACTATAGCGAGCTGATGATGATGTATCTCTTGGGATTGGGATCGTCTGCCTTTCCGCTACGAGTCGAAGCCTGGAACGCATGGAAACGGGCCACCTTTGAATATGATGGCCTTCGGTACATTGGATCGTTCGCGCCTTTGTTCGTGCACCAGTACTCGCAAGCATGGTTTGATTTCCGAGGCAAGCGCGACAAATACGCGGACTACTTTCATAACTCGATGATTGCCACCGATGTCCATCGCCGTTTCTGTTTGGAGCTGGCAAAACAGTTTCCGGATTATAGCGACGACCTGTGGGGTATCACGGCGTCGGATTCGCAAAAAGGCTATGTGATCTGGGGTGGCCCACCTTCGATGGGACCAATCGACGGAACCGTTGTCCCGAGCGCGTCGGCTGGTTCCCTTCCCTTTCTGCCGCAGCCAGTAATGCGCGTTCTTCAAAACATCAAGAATCATTATGGAGCAGCTTGGAGCCGGTATGGATTCGTGAATGCATTCAATCCATTGAAAAACTGGTACGACACCGATGTGATCGGCATCGACACGGGCATCACGATGGTGATGGCCGAGAATGCGCGCACCGGTTTCGTCTGGGAAACGTTTATGAAGAACCCGGAGGCGAAGCGCGGCATGGAACGCGCCGGGTTCCAGACCTATCTGCGCCCCGGAACCGAAACGACGGAATGACGAATCTGTGCAATTACTTCAATTCAATCAGCACCAAACCGTGTGCAGGCAGTGTGAGGGTCAGTTTGTCCGCTTTTAACTCGATCGTCTCTGGCTCGGGAAGTTGGCTAGCGCGACGCAGCTCTTGAATCTGTGAGAGTGTCGGATAACGGGGCGTACTCATCTTTCCGTAGACCGAGTGAAAATCCCCGTGTTCGTGATCCAGGCGCGAAATCGTAGCGACTTGTGGTTTCGTGTTCTCGAACCGCAAAGTGATTGTCTCCGCCAAACCTTTCTCGCCCGGCGGAGCATAGTTCCATAGGGCAAGAACCAGCGTGCCGTCGTTCCTGCGCGTGAGCAAGGCTGAATCGGAATTGAGCTCGATGCGCTGATCTCCGAGCTTGTGCAGTAGTTTGAAGGCGTTGTACGCAGGCTTCGGAATACCGCCGACGGCAATCAGTCCGTAGCCACCATAAAAAGGCGTTTTCACCACTCCTTGCTCCTCAAAGACGTCGGAGAAGGTCCAATACGACATGCTGCTAACCAGGCCATCACATTGGCGAATGGAATCGGCCAGCCAGGGGCCCATATACGTTGAGTCCGTCACCTCGGGTTCATTCTTGTAGCTGGCGTTGAACTCGCTCCAGATCAATGGCAAATGCGGCATCTCTGAAGCTTCGATTTGATTGTGAACTTTCTTCACTGCGCGGCACGCCATTTTGTCGCGTGGAATATCCTCGTCGGTGCCGAAAACATCCTGAGCCCTATCATTGCCATAGACATGAGTCGAGACGAAGTCCACGGGGATTTTGTTCTCGGCACAATGTTTGATAAAGGCATCCACCCACGCCGCCTGCGCCGTAGCGGGGCCGCCCACTCGAAGCCTCGGATTCACACTCTTAATGGCACGTGCACAATGATCATAAAGTTCCCAGTAGCTTGCCTGCTTGGGCTCTCCGGCCCAAAAATCCAGATTGGGTTCATTCCAAACCTCAAAGTACCATTGCGCGACTTCATCGATGCCGTAACGGTCGACCAAATGTTTCGTAAACGCGGCGATGAGGTCGTCCCACTTGACCCAATCTTTCGGCGGAGAGATGTTCGGCTTGTACCAGAAACTGTGCAGGATATTGTGAGCCGCCAACTTCTGCGGCATGAAGCTCAGCTCAACAAACGGCTTCACACCGTTGGCCAGCAATCCATCATAGATCTGATCGACGTAGGAGAAGTTGTAGACTGGGCGACCCTGGCTGTCCTCGTCGTACACACCAACTTCATCGTGAAAAATAGCGTGGAAGCGCAGGTATTCGAAGTCGGTCGCCTGCTTTACCTCGCGCAGGTCACGCCGGTAGCTATCTCGCAGGCTAAGCACCGCGCGTCCGGATCCGAACATCAACTCCCAAAAGTGCGGAAAGGGATGCGATGGCGCGTTCGCATCCACGACGATCACATCCGGCTTCGGGCTGACCTGAGCGTTTAGCGTGAGCACACCTTGAGCGAACATCGCGACCAAAATAGCAACTATCCGGACTAAGTAAGATTTCGGCATCCAGCACCCTAGAAGATGGAAATCAAACCGCTGAAACCACTCAGTTGAAACTGGGATCCAGCCACCCGGGTTGGACTCATGCGGCCGCGGCTCCGTAGCCACCCGTTGCGCGGACATGAGCGACTGGCTTCTCATGCAGCAGCAACTCGGTAGCCTGCACCCGCGGCTCGCTGTGGAACCACTGCTGTACGATGCCATCGTGAAGGAAATTGGCAATGGAGAGCAAGCTCATGCCCTGATGATGCGCCATCCAGCAGCGTACCAGTTCGTAGCGACGACGCCAGGAATGCTCTCTGGAAGGAGTGAAGTCCGCAGCTTCGTAAAATCCGTAGGGCCCCAGCCACCCGTCGTTACTCATTCGATGCAGATTCTTCAGAGCATCGGAAGGGCACACGTGCAGCGCCAGGACGGTTGAGTACGGAGAGATCACAAACGGGTTGTCATGCTTGCTAAGCGCGAGTTGAGGAATACCAAACGCATAGTACTGATAATTACCGGCCTCGTCCACTCTGGAGTAAGCGGATTCCGATATGCCCCACGGAATGCGTTTGTTCGCCGCGTACTCCTGTTGCGAACGCACCGCTGCGCTCGCCGACCGTTCCAGAAGCGTGTTCGGATAGGGGCGCATCCAGACGAATGGCATCAAGTACTCGAACATGGTTCCCGTCCATGAAAGCAAAACGGGACGCCCGTGATCCAAACTGTGCGCCCGGCCAAGGAGGAACCAGCTCTCCTGTCGTATGTCCTCCTTGGCAATCGCGACGAACACAGCCGTTCGCGATTCAGTTGCCAGCAAATCGTAACAGGCCGCATGAACCTGTTGAGTCATGACGTCGAACCCGACCGACAGCAGCTTGCGCTGGTTCAAAAGGAATCGAAAATCCATTTCATTGGCAAGCTTGCCCGCGTCAGCCGCGATCGTTTTGAGATCTCGCGCCAGGCGTATCGCATTTGATCGCGCCTCCGGCAACAAAGCCTCGAGACTCCGATACAGGGAATTCTGCTCTGCAACCCCCGTCGACTGCATGACCGAGCGGAGGCGGACGGCAAGAGCGTCGACGAAATCCGGCACCCGTTCGAGCGCCGGAAGCTCCCGCGTGGATTTCAAGTTGATAGCCGGGTCGTCCCACAGCGAAGCAAACTCTGGCAGCAACCATGGAGCATAGGAGCTTACGGTTTGCCTAAAGGCTTCCAGCCGCGAACTGGCTTCCTCGGCAAACCACTGCACATCCTTCAAATGCTTTGACCTAGCGGATCTGTGGTGGACCTCCTCGACAAACGCATTCGGGAGACTCAGCAGGTGTGACAGCCACTTTTTTCTCTTAACCTGTCGTTGAAAAGCAGAGAAGCGCTTTTGCGATAACGCGCGAAGATCTACCAGAACGCGAAGGTGGTCCAGGAAGCCATCGGATATACAGGTCTGCAAGATTGGACGGCGAAGGAGATCCAGACATCCCTGCTGAAGGGTCCATAGCGAAGCCAGCAGGTTCCCGCTGTCGACGGCAGAAACCAGTTCAGGCACTAACGGCGCAAGCGACCGCGTGTCATACCAGTTGAGCAAGTGCCCACGATAGCGTTGCAGCCTCGATACCGTAGTCAGAGTACGGATCGTCTGCTGCGCGAACTCAGGAATGGTGAGATAGCCGAACTCGCACGCAACCTGCCTTGCATTCAGCAGAAGGCCCAGATTTGTAGGCGAAATGCGGGCCGCAATCGTAAGAGGCTGCTCTTGGACATTATCCGGTACCAGCCAGTTGTGCTCTTCGGTACTGAACTCGGCGAAATATCGCCAGGTACGGAGAGCGGCGCGCCGGAGCAACAATTCATCCTGCTCGGGAACTTTGCTGCGCAGGGCGCCCGGCGGGCAGTTTAGCCATCGCGACAATAGTTTGCTGCACGTCCAGAGCAGCAGGATCGGCAGTGCAGCAGAAAGAGCGCTGCGACGCACAAACCACACCAGAAAACCTAATGCGACCGCAAGCGCGGGTGTCCAATCCAAATAGCTATCCAGCCGGGTGCGCTTGTAACCGCCAATCTCTGCTTCTGCCGCCGTCTCCCATTGCAAAAGCCGCTGCCGGGTCACGATGCGTCGAACCAGCGTCCGCACGACAGCGTCGAGTGAAATCAACATTTGGTGCGCGAGAAACGTCAGCGTTAAGAAGACATGAATGTTCGCGGCAACCAGGGTGTCGACAGCGTCGCGAGCCATTACGGATTTTTGCTGAATCGCGGCGCGGATCAGTTCGAACCCAAACTGGCACCAGGTTGGCACAATCAAAATGGCGATTGTGGCGAGCGTCCACAAAGCTGGCGATCCGGGCAGCACGAGCCACCCAAGTACGAGCAACAGGAAGGTGGCAGGCTCGACCAGGCTTCGCCGCAGATTGTCGAGAATTTTCCACTGGGCGGTAATCGAGATCGGATTGCGGACTCGCTGCCCCGACTCATCCGGAACTTTCGGCAGCAACCACTCGGCAGTTTGCCAATCGCCGCGCAACCAGCGATGTTTACGACGATTGTAGGCGCTGTAGTGAGACGGGTAATCCTCAATCACCTCGATGTCGCTCGCCAGGCCCGCTCTCGCGTAAGCACCTTCAATGAGATCATGACTTAGCAAAGCATTGCGTGGGAACCGACGATCGAGCGCCCGCTGTACGATGTCCACTTCATAGATCCCTTTTCCCGCAAAAATGCCTTCCCCGTACAGATCCTGATAGACATCGGAAATTGCGCGGGTATAGATATCGAATCCGGTCTCCCCGGAATAAATGCTTGCCAACCGCGAGCGCGCGGTACTTTGCACGCTGACCCCGACCCGCGGCTGCAAGATGCCATAACCGGCGACGACGATGTTCTTTTCCGGGTCGATGATTGCCTGGTTTAGAGGATGCGCCAGAGTTCCAATCATGCGATGTGCCGAACCTCGCGGCATTTCCGTGTCCGCATCAAGCGTAATCACGAAACGAACCCGCGGCAGGATGGAAAGATCTCCGATTTTGACTGGGAAGCTGTCGTACTGCTTTCGCAGCAGTCGATTCAGATCCATAAGTTTGCCGCGCTTCCGCTCCCACCCCATCCAGACTTCCTCTCGCGGGTTGTAAACCCGGTGGCGATGGAAGAGAAGAAATGACCCCATCCCACGACCTGCATATTTCTCGTTCAAGCCACCTATTAATTCCGCACACAGATCCACCAATGGATCGTCTTCCCGAGGCTCCGAGGGCGAGTCGGGCAAGTCGGTCAGTAGCGCAAAATGCATGTTGGGATCGTGGTTGCCGAGAAAGCGTACCTCCAGCTCATCTACAAGCCTGCGCACCTGTCCTTCATCGAAGAGCAGGCTCGGAACCGCTACGAAAGTAACGCAGTCGCCTGGAACCCCCTCAGAAAAATCAAGCTTTGGCAAAATTTGCGGCTCCAGCAGAGAGGTGATCAAGTAATTCGTCAGCTGAACAGCCGCTTGTGAACAAGGCAGACACAACGCCAGCATGGAGAACAGAACAAGTGTGGGCGAACCTTGGGCATCGATCAAGAGCAACACAATCGCCGACATCAAGGCTAAAGTCAGCAACGGAATCGTGGAGAGGTAAAACTCATCAGGGTACCGGCGGAGGACTGAACATAATCGCTGGTATAACGAAGGTGTGAAACCCACCCTCTGATGAAGCAAGGTGGTTCCCTCTGCAAGAAGATAATACCCAACCTGCGAGCACCGCAGGGCTACTCGCGGATCTGTCTCGTTTCGCTGCTGGGCCTCTCGGGCGAGAGCGACTGCCTTGCCGGCAACCTCCATCTCAGTGAAATCGGAGTGCTCAGCAATCTCTACAAGCCGGGTTCGATAGAGGTCACGGCTGTCAAAATCCATCCGCGAATAGGTGCCCGTCGGATCTCTGCGCAAAATGTTGTCGAATAGAATCAGCGGCTCGAGTACATCTTTCCAGGTTGTCTGCATGACATCGCGAAGACTGCGCACGCAGACGCCGATGTCATACGATCCGGAAGGATTCGCAATAACCTGGGAACCACGAACTGCGATCTGCTCCAACAAAACCAACTTCAGAGCAGGAATAAGCGCCCATAGCTCCTTAGTTTTGAGAATGCGCTGTTGTTGGAAGGCCTCGACATAGGAAGTGAACGCCGCCGCGCTAAACTCGTATCCTGTGGCGCCGAGAAACGCCTCGGCCAGCGCTGCCACCCTGGGAACGATCGCGCCACTCGGCGTGCGAACATGAGGAAGTTTTTGCCGGCGCTTAAAGGTTTCGCCCGCATAGTCAAGTTCCGAGACGACCAGGTGAACATTGTCATAGAGCCAGCGGGAGTCGTCTGAAATCGCTGTGCCAGGCAGGGGTACCGCAACCCCTCTCAGTACGGGCTTCAGAGCCTTGGTCAACTTGCGGAAACGCTCGGCAAAGACTCGTGATGGGCTTTCGCTTGGTAGCCACGACAGATTACGTGCCAACTCTGCCGCATTTGAGCGCAATGTGCGCTCGTTCGACGTCATCTCTCCCGAAGGCGCGAGGCTTCGGTTGGCTCCCCCGTTAATCATTTCCAGATGGACATTCTGTGGCATCTCTTTGGTTTCCTAGCGATAGCTCGCGGCCTGCATTTCGAACATTTCGGCGTACCGGCCGCCCATACCTGCCAATTGGTCGTGACTCCCCTCTTCGGCAATCCTTCCGTTGTCGAGTACAACGATGCGATCTGCCATACGCACGGTAGAAAATCGGTGTGAAATAAAAAGCGCCATCTTTCCGGTTGTCAGTTCAGCAAAGCGGTGAAACACCTCGAATTCACTTCGGGCGTCGAGCGCGGCCGTGGGCTCATCGAGAATCAGAAGTTGCGCGTTTCGCAGGTAGGCACGAGCCAGGGCAACCTTCTGCCATTCTCCACCTGAAAGATCCAGGCCGCCATCGAATCGAGCGCCCAACATTTGTTCGTAACCTCGCGGAAGTCGGGCAATTACATTATCCGCCATGCTCTTCCGAGCTGCCGTCCGCAAGAGCGCCAGATTGTCAACTTCCTCGACGCGCCCTATTGCTATATTCTCGCGAGCCGTCATTTCATATCGCATGAAGTCCTGAAAGATGACGCCGATCTCATGATAAAGATCCTCGAGGCTGTACTCGCGCAGATCCACACCATCAAGCAGGATTTGTCCTTCTGTGGGATCGTAGAGCCGGGTGATCAGTTTCACGACGGTTGTCTTGCCTTGTCCGTTCTCCCCGATCAACGCCACTCGCTCTCCCGGCTGCAGACGGAAATTCATCCGGTCGAGAATGAGTCGAGGACTACCCGGATACCGGAACGAGACGTCACGAAACTCAAATCCGCGCAAGATTGGCCTCGGAGCCGCCAGCCCATTCGGCTTGGAGCGGATGGTCGGCTGCATTTCAAAGAACGCCAGCAGGTCAGTCAGGAACAGTGCCTGGTCCGCAATCCCGGATAGGGTCGAGAAAATCTGCTGGATATTGCTGCTGGCTTGCAAGATGGCGCCGGAGAGAAAGGTCAGTGTGCCGATGCTGAGCGCGCCCGAGATGGTTCGCCAAATCACGAACACGTATGCCGAGTAGTAACCCATCGTACCAACGAGCGACAAGAATGAGCCGGCAATCAGCCTGCGACGCGACAAGGCGACGTTCTCGTCGTAGATCTCGTCGGAGAGACGTGTGAAGCGCTCGGTGAGAAACTCGTTCAGGCCGAACAGCTTGAGTTCCTTTGCGGCCTCCCGGCTGCCGCCCAGCACCCGCAGGTAATCCAGTTGGCGTCGGATCGGGGTCTGCCGGAAGTTCTTGGCGTAGCCCAGGAATGCAAAATGACTCTCGCCCAGGAATGCCGGAAGTACGCCGGCCACAAGCAGAAGCATGAGCCACGGCGAGAACAGCATGATCGAGATGGACAACGAGACCACGGTCGCGACCTGCTGGACAAGCCGTCCAATCGACTGAATCATTCCCAGGCGGTCGGTCGCCTGTACCCGGGCTCGTTCCAGCCGATCATAAAAGACCGGGTTCTCGTAGGCCAAGAGATCCAGTTCAGCCGCGTGTTTCATCACCCGGATGCTGACGTGGCGGGTGTACTTGTCGGCGAGAAGAGAATCCAAATAATCAATAATTCGCGTGAGAATAGTGCCTAGAACAGCTAATCCAAATTCCGCCCCCACCAGCCACCAGAAGCGAGGTTGTACGCCATGATGGGTAGATACTGCATTCACAATGCTGTCGACAATCAGCTTTGTGATCCACAACAATCCCATGGGAAGCAGCGAAGCGAAGACGCGGAAAATCAGCCCTCCCGCCACGACCCTGGGCGCCGATTCCCACACGATTCTCAGTACTGGCGGCACATTTCGAAGAGCGGCCAGGCGCTCACGCCAGCTGATCCAGAAACTCTCCTCCGCCATAATTAGAACCTATATCGAGTGTCTCTTGAGGGGTACCGAAAGAAAGTGAAAGTTTTGTTGTGTGAGCATGGTTCGTCCCACAGCCCAGTTATAACCATAATACCCGAGTTGAGTAGCAATCACCGCACTGATTTGAACGTTGGGGGGCACCACGGCGGTTATCCCCAGTAAAATCAAGGCTCACGAGACCCGCGTAGAATGCCGGTTTTGCGAACTTATCGGGAAACCCAATAAAAATTGCGCCTTCCGCCTATGCTATTTCGTTCACACTTCTGTGCATAATATTCCATGCACAGATTGCCTCGTATTTTCAATGACTTGCAGTATACATCGTTGGGTCTCACGGAAGCGTCGGCCGCTCCCATGTCAACACGGTCTCAGGTGTGCATAACTTAGGTGTAATTACGCACCAAATATGAAAGGCGGTCGTAAGGGTCCGAACGTCGGAGTTCCCGACACTAACCCATGACCGCCTTTACCCGCGTCGAAACCCACCGACACCAGGCGCAGATACGAACCTGCGGAAAGCTAACCCACGATGCCGATGCCAGGCAATCGGGTGAATACCGTATCCCCATGCGATCAGCCATAAGTGGCCGAAGATCCTTCGATATCGAAGAATGTACCTTTGCCCAAAAGACTCTCAACTGCCATCACCACTTCACTGCCGCTAGACTTGGTGACTGCTCCGCGAAATCCAGCTTCGCGGGCGGCTCTCGCCAACTCAGCAGATACCTGTTGCACGGTCAATAGGAGCATGGGAGTCAAGGGTGAGATAGCGAAGATTTCCCGCGCGGCCTCGATACCGTTCTTGTTCGGCATCGCCAAATCAATTATGGCTAGATCAGGCGCAAGTTGCTCAATCTGGGCAATGGCGTCGTTGCCATTGGCTGCTTCGCCGCACACCTCCCAGCCAGGGCGTTCTTCCAGTATCCTCCGAAGCAAACGCCTGATCGTCACATCATCATCCACGATTAAGATTCCAAACGGCATACCCGTGCCTCCCACAAACGCAGAGAGCCCTCTCGACGGGAGTCCACGTGGTCTTTACGGCACCCAAATTGAGCATTGGCGAATCATGCACGACGCTTGGCTCACGCTCCAATACAGCGCCATCCCGAGAATCGCTGGCGAGAAATGGTAGTAAGCCGGATGCTTTGAGGGAAGGTGGCACGGAACTGGGAATGGAGCGCGACATCGCCTCCCTCTTGATATTGTTACCGCTGATCGCGTTCGCGGTAGCTAGGCTTGCCGAACTCACTTTGATTGTTTCTCTATCGAGAACGCCGGTGAGAGTCATCCACTGGCCGGCGAACTGGCCGATCTGCCAGAGTTCGCCCACTAATTCGTATTCCTTGTCTCCATTGACGATTGCGTACCTCGAACCGTTGCGCACGCATATTCTGGCGCAATCGGACGCGTTCTTTTCGGAATCCTCATGTGTAGAACCACAATGCGCGTCGGTGACGATTCCGGAAAAGTTCTGGCCGGGCACAAGTGGGTCCACTTGAAGTTCGTCCCCAGTTTGCGCAGAATCGCCAATTGCCGCGGTTACACCGACGAAGACTGCGGCAAAGACCAGGGACGACGCGAGTGTTGTAAGCAAAAAGAAGGCGATTAGAGTAAACCACGAACGGTCGTGCTGTTTCACGATGCCTCTCAAAGTTGCGTCGGCTGTCCGGCTCTTTGTTGTGTGCGCCGGTGCAAGGGTTGCCCGAAGGTCGCCTGATCCGATTGTGACCGAATGGTCGGCTATGAATTCCATGGAACCGTACGCAAATTAACGCGTCCGCATACAGCATCGACTTGATGGCAAGTGAAACATTCAGATGCTACTCTGACCTATATGAGAATCGTAACGAAATCGAAAGGACAGTCTATGAATACGTTGCTGAAGACTCTATTGGGTGTTGGCCTTTACTTACTCGAGCGTTCGGACAACGCTACGAAGAACGCGCGTGACCAGGCCGCGGACCGGATAGACGATTTACGCGACGCGGCGCAGGAGAAGTACGTAACTGCGACGGACCGAGTCAGAAGGGCGTCCAGAGCCATTCGTGGCGAGGATAACGACGTGCTCCGCAACACGCTGTTTTTTGCCGCAGGAATCGGCGTCGGCTTGGGCGTGGGCCTGATTCTCGCTCCTGCCAGCGGCGATGAAACGCGCAGCGCGATAGCGGGCAAGGTGCACGACATGGGTGGCCGAGTCCGGAGGCAGTTCTCTTCGGAAGGCGCAACCGGAACGGCGGGGTGAGTGGGCGAGGGCACGCCTTTACCCGAAATCACGCCATGGCGTGCGTTTTTTGGGGTTGCGGACTGAGTGAAGGAATAACGACCTCTACTACTGTGCCCGGATCGGCGTTCAGCAGCCGCAACTCGCCGCCAAATTCTTTCGCTCGCTGATTCATTCCTCCGATGCCGATGCCGATGCTGCCCGGATGCAGCTCGGCGATTGGATTTTCGATTCCCTTGCCGTCATCCTGTATTTTGACCACGACGCGCTTTTCGCGCTGCGTCAGGGTGACCCACGCTTTCTGTGCTCCCGAATGCCGATAGACATTGGTTAGAGCTTCCTGAATGATACGAAAGATTGCGGTTTCCAATTCGACCGTCAGGCGCGGGAATTCGGGCGGCTGAACCTCAAGCGAGGTTGCAATGCCGCTGCGCTTGGTAAGACCGTCCAAATACCATTGCAGCGCCGAGAGTAGCCCAACTTCATCCAGTAAAGGTGGATGCAAAAGGTGGGACAGACTGCGGACTTGTTGGATGGCTCGATCAATTGTTTCACTGGCCTCCGTGGCCGCTCGCCGGTTGGATTGGGCGGAATTTTTTTCGACAATGCCGTCCATCATCATCTTTGCCGCGGCAAGCTCCTGTCCCAGACCATCATGCAGTTCTCGCGCGATGCGGCGCCGCTCGTCATCCTGCATGGTCAGCAGCCGACCGGAAAGGCGTCGGAGCGCGGCCGTGCGGTCATCGACCAGCCTCTCCAACTCGATGGCGCTGTCACGAATCGACTGCTCCAGCAACTTGCTGTCATGGATATCGGAGCAGGTGCCGTACCATTTCACGATCTTTCCTTCGAAATCCCGGATCGGAACGGCGCGAGCCCGGAACCAGCGGTACTGTCCATGCCTCCCGCGAATGCGGTATTCCGATTCATAGCTCTCACCCGACTGGACGCAGTGCATCCACTGAGCCATGCTGCGCTCCATGTCGTCCGCATGCAGAAAGTCCAGCCAACCGAAGCCATTGGCGGAACCGGTGGCAGCTCCCGTATATTCGTAGAAGCGATCGCTAATATAGTCCCGGGCGCCGTCGGCCTGCCGACTAAAGATGATGTCCGGAGCGGTGCGCACAATCGCGTCGAGTTCCTGGTTCCTTCGCGCCAGTTCAACATTAAGCTGCTGCAGCGTCTCCGCTCTTCTTTCTAATTCATCGGTTCGCTCGGCAACACGTGCCTCTAAGTCACGATTGAGAGTTTCCAGTTGGTGCGCCTTGCGATGCAGTTCGGCGAATATACTGACCTTCGCTCGTAACAGCTCGGGAATGACGGGAACGGAAATGTAGTCCATCGCGCCACGCTGGTATCCTTTAAGGCGGTCCAGGTCGGTCAGGTAAACGGCGGAAATAAAGATGATTGCTGTCCTTTGAAATCGTGGATGCTGGCGAATCATGTCGGCCAATTCAAAGCCGTCAAGATCCGGCATACTTACGTCCATCAATACGACCGCGATATCGGTTTTGAGAAGATGTTCCAGAGCCTCCTTCCCCGAGGTTGCCTTGATCAGATTCTCTCCAAGCTCAGCCAGGATTACCTCATAACTGAGCAACTTGGCCGGCTGATCGTCGACCATGAGAATATTGACCTTTTCATTTGCAGTCATCGTGCTTTCGTGCCTCCATCCGCCATCGGCAAAACACTCTGAATCATGATCGGACGCTATCTGTGAAGCCACATGCGCAGCGCAGAGAGTAGCTGTTCGGTATTGACCGGTTTCGCCAGGTACTCCGACGCACCGGCTTCGAGACACTTCTCGCGATCGCCCTTCATGGCTTTCGCCGTCAACGCGATTATGGGCAGGCGCCGGAACGAGGCGTTTTGCCGGATGACCTGCATGGTCTCGTATCCATCCATCTCCGGCATCATGATATCCATCAAGACGATCGCCAAGTCAGAGGTGTACTCGAGGGTTGCGATCGCTTCGCGTCCCGTTCCAGCGGTCAGCACGGTCATTCCACGGCGCTCCAGCACACTGCTCAGGGCAAAGATGTTCCGAACGTCGTCATCCACCACTAGCACTTTCTTCCCCACCAGAGCGTCATCTGAACGGTGCAGCCGGTCGAGCATCTTCTGCTTCTCCGCGGGAAGGTCGGCTACTACGCGATGTAGAAACAGCGCGGTCTCATCCAGGAGCCGCTCCGGCGACTCCACACCTTTCACGACCACGCTGCGCGCTAGCGTGTGCAGACGGGCATCTTCTTCCGATGACAGCTCCTTTCCGGTGAACACCACGACCGGCAAGTCGCTAAGTCCTGGAGCGTCGCGCAGGCGCTCCAAAACGTCGAAGCCCGACATGTCGGGAAGGCGCAGGTCCAGCACGACGCAGTCGAATGGGCTCTGGCTGAGAGTAGTGAGCGCTTCGGTGCCGCTAGCTGCGATGGAAACGTCAATGTCGTCATAACCCAGCAGTTCACGGATACTCAACTGCTCCGCCGGATTATCTTCGACTACCAACAGCCGCTTCCTGCGCGGCGTTGTGTATTTCTTGATACGACTCAACGCGGCTCCCAGTCCCTCGGGCGTGGTCGGCTTGGTCACAAAGGCGAAAGCCCCGCGTGCCAGGCCGTGATGCCGGTCTTCGTCCAGCGTCAGCATCTGAACCGGAATGTGGCGCGTGGCCGGATCCTGTTTTAAATGGTTGAGCACGGTCCAGCCCAGCATGTCCGGCAAGAAGACATCGAGCGACACGGCCGTGGGATGGAATTCGCGGGCCAACGCCAGGGCTTCTGCGCCTTTCATGGCCACGAGCACCTTGAAACCCGTATCGCGAGAAAGATCGCAGAGCATGCGGGCATAGTGAGGATCGTCTTCGACGATCAGCAGGACTGCATCTTCTGGTTGCAGATTCTCACGGTCGTCGGGGACATGTTCGACTGCCGCTTCCGCCGTCCGGACTGCGGACAATTGAAGAAGCGGAGCGATCAATCGGTTCTTCTGATCCATGGTCGTAGCACTGGCTGCGGAAGGACCCACATAAGTCTGGGGCAAATACAAGGTAAAGACACTTCCTCTACCCGGAGCGCTCCGCAACTGAATCTCGCCTCCCAGCAGGCTGGCCAGCTCTCGGCTAATGGCCAGTCCGAGGCCGGTTCCGCCGTACTTGCGGCTGGTGCCGGCATCCGCCTGCTGAAAAGCCTCGAAGACGATACGTTGCTTCTCGGAGGGAATGCCGATACCGGTATCGGCAACTTCGAACGCCACCACCGACGCTGCTGCATTGAGGACCGGATGGTCCTCGCTCCAACCGTCGCTGGCAACCGTTACCGAAAGATGCACGCCTCCCTGTTCGGTGAACTTAAACGCATTGGACAACAGATTCTTGAGCACCTGTTGCAGACGCTTAGTGTCAGTAACTAGGCTGCGCGTGAGGTGCGCATCGGAGTGCACCTCGAACGTAAGCCGCCGATTCTCGGCTTCGTGCCGGAATGGGCGAGCGACCATGTCCAGCAGGCTGGCGAAGAAAACCTCCTCGGCTTCCACCGAAACCGTTCCCGACTCGATCTTCGAGAGATCGAGAATGTCGCTGATCAGGTTCAACAGATCGGTTCCGGCTCCGTGAATGGTGCGGGCAAACTCGACCTGCTTTGGAGTCAGATTGCCGTCAGGATTGTCTGTGAGTTGTTGGCCAAGCACCAAGATGCTGTTAAGAGGGGTACGCAACTCGTGAGACATGTTGGCCAGGAATTCGGACTTATACTTGGAAGTCAGCGCAAGTTCTTTTGCCTTCTCTTCTAACGCCCCGCGTGCCTGCTCAATTTCCTGATTCTTGCGTTCGACTTCGACGTTCTGCTCGGCGAGCTGCTGGGCTTTTTGTGCAAGCTGTTCGTTGGTCTGCTGCAATTCCCTTTGCTGGGTTTGCAGCTCGGTGGCCAGTTGCTGCGACTGCTTCAATAGCCCTTCGGTCTGCATCGTCGCCTCAATGCTGTTCAGCACAATGCCAATGCTGGCAGTCAGCTGCTCAAGAAACGCGAGATGCGAGGCCGTAAAGCTGTTCAGTGAGGCAAGCTCAATCACCGCCTTAACGTGATCCTCGAAGAGCACAGGCAGCACAATGACGTTTCGGGGAACGGCGGAGAATAAACCGGATCGGATGGGGACCGTATTTTCTGGCAGACCGGTAATCAACATGCGCTTCTTTTCGGCTGCGCACTGTCCGATGAGGCCCTCGCCCAACTTTATGCGCCGCAGATGCCCATCCTGCCCATCGGCAGCGAACGCCGAGAGCAGCACCATGCCAGCTGATTCCTCGGCCTCCATCTGGTAGATCACTCCCTGCTGCGCACTCACAAGTGGCGCCAGTTCCGAGAGCAGCTTCTGTCCCACGGTGGTCAGATCGCGCTGGCCTTGCAACATGCTGGTGAAACGCGCGAGATTGGTCTTGAGCCAGTCCTGCTCGGTGTTGCGGTCCGTGGTGAGCCGCAGATTGTCGATCATGGTGTTGATGTTGTCCTTCAGCTCGGCAACTTCGCCGCTCGCTTCCACCTGGATCGAACGGGTCAGATCGCCCTTGGTAACGGCGGTCGCGACTTCCGCGATCGCGCGAACTTGGTTGGTGAGGTTATCGGCCAGCAGGTTCACGTTGCCGGTGAGATCTTTCCATGTGCCAGCCGCACCAGGCACGTTGGCCTGGCCGCCTAGACGGCCTTCCACGCCGACTTCGCGTGCCACCGTAGTCACCTGGTCGGCGAATGTAGCCAAGGTGTCGGTCATGTTGTTGATCGTTTCGGCCAGAGCCGCGACCTCGCCCTTGGCGTTCACGGTTAGTTTCTGGGTGAGTTCGCCGTCGGCTACGGCGGTCACCACTTTGACGATGCCGCGCACCTGCTCGGTGAGGTTAGCGGCCATCACGTTGACGTTATCGGTAAGGTCCTTCCACGTACCCGCCACTCCGGGCACCTGCGCCTGACCTCCAAGCTTTCCTTCAGTACCCACCTCGCGAGCCACGCGCGTCACTTCAGCCGCGAAAGCGTTGAGTTGGTCGACCATGGTGTTGATCGTGTTCTTGAGTTCGAGAATTTCGCCCTTCACGTCGACGGTGATCTTGCGGGACAAGTCGCCGCGAGCCACGGCAGTGGTCACCTCGGCAATGTTACGCACTTGCGCCGTGAGATTTCCGGCCATCGCGTTTACCGAGTCGGTGAGATCTTTCCATGTGCCCGCAACACCTGGGACGTTGGCCTGTCCACCCAACCGGCCTTCGCTGCCCACTTCACGGGCCACGCGCGTGACTTCTGCCGCGAAGGAGCGTAACTGCTCCACCATGGTGTTGAGGGTTTCTTTGAGTTGCAAAATCTCGCCGCGTACGTCTACCGTGATCTTCTTGGAGAGGTCACCGGTCGCAATGGCCGTCGCGACTTCGGCAATGTTCCGTACTTGACCGGTGAGGTTGCTGGCCATGAAGTTTACGTTGTCGGTGAGATCCTTCCACGTTCCTGCCACACCGGGCACTTGCGCCTGACCGCCAAGCTTTCCGTCGGTACCGACTTCGCGGGCTACACGAGTTACTTCGCCCGCAAAGGCGTTGAGCTGGTCCACCATCGTGTTGATCGTGTTTTTCAGTTCTAGAATCTCGCCTTTCACGTCTACCGTGATCTTGCGTGACAAATCGCCACGGGCCACCGCGGTGGTCACTTCGGCAATGTTGCGGACTTGCCCGGTGAGATTTCCGGCCATGGAGTTGACCGAGTCGGTAAGATCCTTCCACGTGCCGGCCACACCAGGCACGTTGGCTTGACCGCCGAGTCGACCTTCAGAACCCACCTCGCGCGCCACACGCGTTACCTCACCGGCGAACGCATTGAGCTGGTCCACCATGGTGTTGATGGTTTCCTTGAGCAGAAGGATTTCGCCGCTGACGTTTACGGTAATTTTCTTGGAAAGGTTACCAGTAGCGATGGCCGTGGACACCTCGGCGATGTTGCGGACTTGCCCAGTCAAGTTGCTAGCCATCGAGTTGACGGAGTCCGTAAGGTCCTTCCAGGTACCACCCACGCCAGGCACCAGCGCCTGGCCTCCGAGCCTGCCATCAGTACCAACTTCGCGAGCCACACGCGTTACTTCGGAAGCAAAAGATCGTAACTGGTCCACCATGGTGTTGATGGTGTCTTTGAGTTCGAGAATTTCGCCTTTCACGTCCACCGTGATCTTGCGCGACAAATCGCCGCGGGCAACGGCCGTTGCCACTTCCGCAATGTTGCGCACCTGCCCGGTCAGGTTGCTGGCCATGAAGTTCACGTTGTCAGTGAGATCCTTCCACGTGCCTGCCACGCCTGGGACCTGTGCCTGGCCACCAAGCTTTCCTTCGGTACCAACTTCGCGAGCCACACGAGTTACTTCGCCCGCGAAGGCGTTGAGTTGGTCGACCATGGTGTTGATGGTGTTCTTAAGTTCGAGAATTTCGCCCTTCACGTCCACCGTAATCTTGCGCGACAAGTCGCCGCGGGCCACGGCAGTGGTGACCTCGGCGATGTTGCGTACTTGCCCGGTGAGGTTTCCGGCCATGGAGTTGACAGAGTCAGTGAGATCCTTCCAAGTGCCAGCCACACCCGGCACATTCGCTTGTCCGCCCAATCGACCTTCAGTACCTACTTCGCGTGCCACGCGAGTTACTTCGCCAGCGAAGCGGTTCAGCTGATCGACCATGGTGTTGAGCGTTTCCTTGAGTTGCAAAATCTCACCGCGCACGTCTACGGTGATCTTGCGGGAAAGGTCGCCGCTGGCAATGGCGGTCGCCACTTCGGCGATGTTTCGCACCTGGCCAGTCAGGTTGCTGGCCATGAAGTTCACGTTATCGGTGAGATCTTTCCAGGTACCGCCCACTCCAGGCACCTGCGCCTGACCGCCCAGCTTGCCTTCGGTACCTACTTCGCGCGCCACACGCGTTACCTCTCCAGCGAAAGCGTTGAGCTGGTCCACCATGGTGTTGATGGTGTCTTTGAGTTCAAGAATTTCGCCCTTCACATCGACGGTGATTTTGCGCGACAAGTCGCCGCGAGCCACGGCCGTAGTTACCTCGGCAATGTTGCGCACCTGGGCCGTCAGGTTGCCGGCCATCGCATTGACGGAGTCGGTAAGGTCCTTCCAGGTGCCGGCCACTCCGGGCACAACCGCCTGGCCACCGAGCTTGCCGTCGGTGCCTACTTCGCGAGCCACGCGCGTTACCTCCGACGCAAATGACCGCAACTGGTCCACCATGGTATTGATAGCTTCTTTGAGCTGGAGGATTTCGCCACGGACGTCCACGGTAATTTTGCGGGAGAGATCGCCACTGGCCACGGCGGTCGCCACCTCGGCGATGTTGCGCACCTGCCCGGTCAGGTTGCTGGCCATCGAATTTACGGAGTCGGTAAGGTCCTTCCAGGTACCCGCAACTCCGGGCACCTGCGCCTGGCCGCCCAATTTGCCGTCGGTACCCACCTCGCGCGCCACGCGCGTGACCTCCGCTGTGAACACGCCCAGTTGCTGAATCATGGTGTTCACGATGTTGGCTGACCGCAAGAACTCGCCTTCCAGCGGCCGCCCGTCCACGTCTAGGCGCACGGTTTGGGTCAGGTTGCCCTGAGCTACGGCTGCGATGGCGCGGGTCACCTCGGTCGTCGGCCGAAGCAGGTCCTCCACCAGTGTGTTGACCGAGACTTCCATCTCACCCCACGCGCCCCTGGACTCATGAAATCGCGTTCGTTCGCGGGTTCGACCCTCCTTGCCTACGACCTGCCCTACACGTTTAAGCTCCTGCGCCATTTGCTGATTGGCAGCGACAATCTCGTTGAAGGTGTCGGCGATTTTACCGGCGAGACCCGTCCAGGAGCCCGGTAGACGTACAGAAAAGTCTCCATCGCGCATGGTTTGCAGGCTCGCGAGGATCGCCGTGAAATCAGCTGATGCGGGCGCGGCGGCCACGCTCGAATGCCCATTGTGCTTTCCGCTCGTCTTGGGCGCGCTTTCTATCCTCGCGGTGGCTGCGCTACGGTCATTTCTTTTCATGGTCTTCTTCTTAATTCTTAAATGAACGGAGAGTTAGTCTTCTATGCAATCCCTGGTGCGGAAAATGCGCCGTCCCGACGGTAGAGGTCGCGATCTTCCTTGCCAAATCAGTACGGCGACAAATTAGCCGCACTTTGTGCAGGCATCCATTCCAATGTGTCACAAAACACGGGATAGAACTTCGGCCTTGTTGGATTTCTTATCACGAACGATACAGCTTCGCTCTAGGGTGTTTACTGTAGGCCCTTAGGAGGTTGGGCGGTAAGAGCTAGCCTCAAAGGAGTTAGCCAGACAGCACCATGATTTAGCGATGATTCGAGAACGGGGTGGCAGGGAATAGTCCTCCAGCAGGTTCGCTAGGGGCCTTTTGAGCTGGGATGACTACGATACGCGGCGGTTTCCAGTCTGCTCGGAACTCTCCTCACTATCGGGTTGTCGCGAATCGTCGCTGCGAGGGAGGGTTCTGCTTGGACGGATCCTGCTGGTTCGGGCCCTGTCCGACTTGGTGGGAGGGATGCTTTTGAGACGGATCCACCGTTCCTGCCGGGTTCGATTGCTTGTTCCCGAGGTCCTTTTCAGTTTCGTTTCCCATGAATTGTTCTGGTCGGACTGGAGCAAAGCAGAATGCGTAACTATTCGGGCAGAAGGCAAGCGCCGGTATTAAAAAGGCGAGGTACAATCCAACGCCTGCCTTCTGCCCCTCGCGTTGGGGCTGCTCTGAGGAATAAACCTGTCATTCCGAAAAACCCATCCGGCCGATTCTGTATTTGCCACGGATAGTTCCCTTATGGCGTCAAACGAGTCGGTCCCTCTACGACGTTCCCTCGCCGGAATCAAAAGAAATGTCCAGCGACTGCTTTGGGGCTGGAAGAAAGATTGACCCGGCCAGGGGCAACTCCCGTGGCCGGGTCGTTTGGATGCTTGCAACGGATCTGAAATTTAGATTCTGGTGCTGCCTGTGCGCGTCAGGTGTGTAGCGAATGTGATCACAAACAACACCAGGAAAATGAAAAACAGGAGCTTCGCTGTCCACGCTGCGGCCAGAGCTATGCCGGTGAAGCCAAAGACTGCAGCGATGAACGCAACCAGCAAGAACATCAGTGCCCAGTAGATCATAGTGCCTCCGTTCGAAACTTCTTGTCTGTTGGTTCCGTCCTGCCTAGCCTAGATTGCGGCGCAGTGAAGGACGATCCGGATTACTCTGTAAAGTCAAATTGAAAAACCTGTAGCAGCGCACCATCGGGAAATGATGTGGGAAGGACGAAAGCATCTTTCCCGATGGTGCCAACTCCTACGGATCAGGCTGCCGGCTTCGATCTTTGACCGGCCCTGTTCCCCGTCGGCTGTGCTCCCTGATTCTGTCCTCGAGGAATTTCCACATTGATTTCCTCGGCAATCCCTCCCAGCACCTCGTCCGCTTCCTTTTCCTCTTCCAGTGTCTTCGCGAGAAGAGCCGCAGCCTTGGTGTCGCCGAGCAGACTGGCATACGTCCGCACGCAGCCGTATCCAGCCATCTCGTAATGTTCAACCCGCTGGGCGGCGGCGATCAGAGCGGCGTCCTTCACTCCATCTTCCATGTCTTCTTCGATAACTTCGCTGCCTTCCTTCACCAATCCTTCCATGGCCTTACACTTTTGGCCCTTCGCCTTCTCTCCCATTCCCTCGAAAATGGTTTCAATGCGTCGAGCGTGCTCTTTGGTTTTCTCGAGATGCTCCTCGAAAGCTCCACGCAGTTCTGCCGAGGAAGATGCCTTCGCCATCTTCGGCAAAGCTTTGAGCAATTGCTGTTCCGCGTCATACAAGTCTTTGAGTTGTTCCAGATAGAGATCATTCAGGGAATTGACTTTCACTTTTGCGCCTCCAGGAAATAGATAGTGGAACGATTTAAAACGATCCGGACACGGCACTACAGATCGACCACACTCATTACCGGCGTCCACACCGCTGAAGAGGGCGAGAAGCAGGAGTCAGCATGGTTCGGCCAGCTCCTGCTCGATAGGTAGGCACGTTGAGGGAACATTCCATGCGGGCAGCTTAGGTCGTTAGTCAGGCGCGGACAATCCCACCGACTCTGTACTCTTCGTAAGGATTCTCTGTAGCAAGTTGCTTGGCTCAGACAAGGCAATCTGAAAGCACAGGATTGCGGGAATAAAACAGAAAGAAAATGGCGCCGTAAAACAATAAGAAGAAACGAGTATTACGTTTTGACGCACCATCCATCCGATACAGCAACATCTAGAAACGCCTACAGGCTGCACCGGATAGACCAATTTCGTTTTCGACTCTACTCTCCACAGTGTGAATGCGACGAAGGCAAGTTTTCGATCGACATCAACTGGACTTGAGACTGGAAAGGAGACTCCGGTGAACAGCGACTCTGCTAGCGTGGGCACAGTTCCTCTCGATCCCAACGTTGTGAAGCGCGCCCAACAGGGCGACTCCGATGCGTTTGCCGCTTTATTTCACGCGCACAAGGCACGGATCTACTCCGTATGTTTGCGCATGACCAACAATGCCGCCGAAGCGGAAGATCTCACCCAAGACGCGTTCTTGCAAGTGTTCCGCAAGATCGCCACCTTTCGTGGAGACTCTGCGTTTTCGACATGGCTTCACCGCATTGCGGTAAACACGGTGCTGATGCACTTTCGCAAGAAGTCGCTGAGCCAGGTTTCTCTGGACGAGCCCTATAGCAATTGCGACGGCGCCAAGGTACGCCGCGAATACGGAACCAGAGACACTTGTCTCGCAGGATGCATCGACCGGGTGGCATTGGCGTCCGCGATCAAAGAGCTTCCCCACGGTTACCGGACAATTTTCTTGCTGCACGAAGTCGAGGGCTACGAACATCAGGAAATTGCCGAGATGCTCGGCTGCTCGGTAGGAAATTCAAAGTCGCAACTCCACAAAGCGAAGTTGCGAATTCGTGAGTTGCTGGCGCGTTCGGAAGCCCGGCCTGCTACCACGAAGACGGGGCGTTCGCGCACCCAACCCGCAAGACCACTCTTTGAGACGTGGGACTTGGCAATTGACGATTTAGCTCTGCCCACCGCTCCGCGAATGCCCCAACTGGCAGGACCGGCGATATGAGCTCGAAAACTAAGGCTAAGGCATGGACACGACCCATGTACGGGATTAACCGGATGGAATGGAACTGATACCCAGAGATAGAGTTGAGAAGAAAGAAATTTCTGCGTGCCCCCACAGGGCGGAAAAGGTTTGAGATGAGACTAGGAAATGGTGCAGTACCGAAATATCTCCTGACGCTCGCCAGCGTAGTTTTGATTCTGGCCAGCATGACCTGGGCCGCGGACGATGACAAAGATCAATCTGATATCAGTAAGCGCATTGTGAAGTCGGCTGAGGTCCTTAACGAAATCATGGCAACTCCTGATAAGGCGATCCCCGACAGTGTCATGGATCACGCCAAGTGCATCGCTGTAGTGCCCTCAGTCATTAAGGTTGCGTTCGTCTTCGGTGGTCAGCACGGGAAGGGCATTGCCACCTGCAGGACAGCTCAAGGATGGAGTGCTCCCGCACCGATTACCATCACCGGCGGCAGTTGGGGATTGCAGCTCGGCGGACAGGCAATCGATCTCGTAATGGTTGTAACCAATGACCAGGGAATGCAGCACCTGCTTTCCAGCAAGTTCAAACTTGGGGCAGACGCTTCGGCCGCCGCAGGACCGGTTGGCCGCGACACCGCTGCCGACACCGATATCTCGATGAGGGCAGAAGTACTGACCTACTCCCGAGCTCGCGGTGTTTTTGCCGGCATCGATTTAAGCGGCGCGGTCGTCCACCAAGATAAGGATGAGACGGCCTTACTCTACGGCAAACCGATTCCCTTCGCGGACGTTTTGGGTGGCAAGGTTGCACCTCCCGCGGCAAGCGAGCCCTTCTTGGCGGCGGTGAAGAAGTATTCCACTCAGGCACGAGAGCAGGGCAAGGTCGACACGGCGACGCCGACCAACACTGCATCAGCAAACACACACCGCCAGTAGCAAACTGCGCTCCGGCGACGGCCAGGTCTGGGAGCCTGGCCGTTATTCATTTTGCGGCATCTTATGAGCGCGCATCGCGATTTGCCGCGAGTAACGGCCGCTCGCTATTAAGCGCGGTCGACAACGGGAGGGGCAGACTGTGGCTGAACCAGCTGACAAAATTCCAGTGACTCTGCCAGTAACCTCGTCGGTTCCCGCGGAACTTCCGGAAGAGCAAGAAGCACTGGCTAGAGAAGTACTCGTGGCGCTTGAGCGACAGCGCATTCCACACGCCGTGGCCGGCGCCTACGCATTGCTCGCGCACACCGGAATATGCCGGAGTACCAAAGACTTGGACCTTTTCCTAACCTCAGAGAATTGGTCCCCTGCACTCAAATGCCTGCAGCAACAAGGATTTCAGTGTGAAATTTGCGATCCCGTATGGCTGGCCAAGGTTCATCGCGATAACTATTTCGTCGACCTCATCACTGGCATGAGTAATGCCGTCTTCAGCGTCGATGATTCCTGGATTCGCAATGCGCAGCCAGCGTCCGTGCTCGGGATCCAAACCCGGGTATTGGCGCCGGAAGAATTGCTTGTGTCCAAGCTCTTTGTAACAAGGCGTGAAAGGTTTGATGGAGCAGACATTGCCCACATTATTTATGGGACAGCAGGAAACCTGGACTGGGGTCGCATTCTTCACCTTACCGGGGAGCATTGGGAAATGCTGCTATGGGCCCTGGTTCTGTTCCGATACGTTTATCCTGCGCAAACTCACTTCGTCCCCGTGGTTTTGTGGCAAAACCTTGTCGGACGATTTCTCACGTTAGTCTTACAACCCGACGGGAAAGGTAAATTTCGCGGCAGCCTTGTCGATGACAACATGTTCGCCATTGACGTAAAGGAATGGGGACTCGACGATGTTCTGCAAGAGTATCGGTCCCGCAGGCTGTCCAGGACCGGTAATGCAGCATGACGCCCGTGTGGTGTGACGAAAGAAAAAAGAAGGCGATGGATTATGAGGATCGCCGCCACTGCCGATTTGCACTTCGCGCCGCAGAGCGCCACGGTGTTGCGCGATCAGCTTGACAAGGTTCGCAACGACGCTGACTTGCTCATCATCGCGGGGGATCTAACGAACTACGGCCGGCCGGTGGAAATGGAGCCCTTGCTGAATACTATGGTGCGCCTGCGCGTTCCCATTGTCGCTGTATTAGGAAACCACGATTATGAAAGTGAGCAATCGGCTGAGTTGATTCGCATGATGACGGCGGAAGGCATCAAGGTGTTGGATGGGAGCGCCTACGAGCGCGACGGAGTTGGCTTTGCGGGTACCAAAGGGTTCGTAGGAGGCTTCGGGCGCGGGGCTTTGACCGCCTTTGGCGAACCTGAGATCAAAGCTTTTGTGAGGGCCTCGGTCGATGAAGCTCTAAAGCTGGAGCGGGCCATGGCGCAGTTGCGCACCACGAAGCGCGTTGTCGTTTTGCACTATGCGCCCATAGCGGCGACGATTGAAGGGGAAGCGCCGGAGATTTCTCCTTTTCTCGGAAGCTCACGCCTGGCGGAAGTAATCGACCGGCATGGGGCCGATCTGGTCGTGCACGGACATGCTCACAACGGAAAGTTAGATGGCCGCACGACTGGCGGAATTCCAGTCCACAACGTAGCCATCACCCTTCTTCAGTCACAGCAGCCACCCGCTGCCTACCGCGTATTTGATGTTTAGCCCGCCGCCACGCGTACCCTCCATATCTTTTCGATGGTACAGCATGAACCGAGGCGCGGTACCCAATCAACCCGATGTGAGGTCCGCGTTGGGATGCTGTAGCTTGACTCTGGTGAGAGCCGGACGCTCGTGTCCGAACGGCCCGGCTAGTTCCCGATCCATGAGTAATTGTTTTTGGAGGTGGGACATCTAAATGCGCACCGGCTTCACCCGCCAGGTGACTTCTGCGTAACGGAGCGAGCTAATGTCAACGATTCTGCTGATTATTTTGGTGCTATTAGTGTTGGGTGCGTTACCCACGTGGCCATACAGCACTGGCTGGGGATATTATCCGAGCGGCGGGCTGGGTCTCGTGCTGGTGATTTTGCTTATTCTGGTACTGATGGGCCGAGTCTAGTAGGGAGTTCAATCGGCTCGTTAGCCACACCAACGGAACTTTCTTCCTGGGGCAGTTGTACGGGGTGCGGCATTACTGCTGGCCACACTGGTCAAATTGCGCGGGCGATGCGACTCGATCTCGCTCGTCGAGGGCTTTGATAAGTTGGTGGACGAGATCGGCTAACTTTTCAGAGTCCGTTTCCGTAGCGGCGACGGCGCAAAGCTGTCGCCAGTCAGTGCGATTGCTTTCAGCCATTTCCACGCTCCCTGGTTCCACTGGTGTGAAAACGCGACTACTGAGAGCAACTACCATGCCAGAACATTAAGTTGTTCATTACAAATAGGCACGTTCAATGTGTGGCATGTAAAACTTGCGCAGTTCGGAAAAACAAAGGCTCACATCATCCGCAAAGTTGCGGCGAGGAAATTTGAGGAGGGCTGGGAGGTTCATATGAAGTGTTAAGCGTTGCATTTGTTTTCCGCAGCAGCCGCAGGAAATAGGCGGCGTTTTCCATCGCCTGTTGTTCGCGAGCTGGAGTCTCGTTTGAGCCGCATAGTTCAGCGGCCCGATCCGCAAGAGCCCTCTCCGCTTCAGCAATGCGCGCCCCGAGTTTGACCCTGTCATCCTCGAAAATCGCGGCTTTGTAGAGCTCTTTCCAATCGTTGCCAGACGGAGACTTGTGTATCCGCGCTTCCATGCTTACCCCCAAAGGAATTGCAAAGTTATATTGGGAGAACGGGGCAAGAAAGTGAATACAGTGAATCCTGTACCGAGTGCTTTTTTGCACGTAGTCATTTACCCGCGCAACGCGAATATTCGGAAGATCGCGCGGCCATTCCTACTTCCCGGCGATCCCTTCCTTGCTGACGTTAAGTGGCAGAACCTTGTCATGCGAAGATCTGATTTCCCTATGGTCCGCTTCGTGCTAGCCTCGCGGAAGCTCCAGCCGGGGAGTGGAAAGCGCGGTCCGGGTGTTTGTCGTTTCCCTGCCTGGGGCTCGACCGAAGCGCAACGACTGTCAGGGCGAGTCACGCTCCCTCTCCTGGCCGACATCCCTTACAGGCTTTCCTGCCGCAATCTAAAGCATCTAGCTGATCGATACTTGCCCCTCATGAACGTATGGTCTTTGCGGGGATAGGTGTCGGCATTGGGCTGCAATGCCTGGACAAAATTACACGCGGCTGTGTGGTCGGCCGTTAGTTAAGTGGCGTGAGATCACGGAATTTCATACGGTTTCTGTTTGGCACATGTTGTGCATAGTTTTCGGTGCCGTACAAGAGCGGAGACCAGCTGGGCGGAGAAGGCATGAAGGATTTTCGGATTCTGATCGCGGATGATCACGAAGTCGTGCGCCGAGGGATCCGTGCTCTGCTCGAACATCGTCCGGGATGGGAGGTGTGTGGCGAGGCGGGGGACGGCCGTGAAGCAATCGAGAAAACTAGAGAACTGAAACCGGACCTGGTCCTGCTTGACATCGGAATGCCGAACCTGAATGGCATCGATGCGGCGCGGCAAATTCTCACGAATGCCCCCGCGACGCACATCCTTGTCCTGACCATGCACTACTCACAACAGGTCGTCCGCGAAATACTGGCAGCGGGAGCTCGCGGCTTTCTTTTGAAATCAGACGCGGGGCGTGACCTCGTAACAGCTGTGGAAGCCGTGCAGAACCAACGGACTTTCTTTACCAGCCAAGTCACAGAAATCGTGGTGGGGGGATATTTGAACCCGGACCAGAAAAAAGAGGAGGCTCCTCGCAGAAGTCGCCTAACCCCGCGCGAGCGCGAAGTGGTACAGCTTCTCGCGGAAGGGAAAACGAGTAAGGAAGTGGCGGTTGCTTTGAACCTCAGCGTAAAGACAGCCGAAACCCACCGCACCAACATCATGCGCAAGCTCGATCTGCATTCGGTCGCCGACCTGACCCTCTACGCCCTCCGGAATGGGATCGCACAGGTTTTTTAGCCAGCCTGGAAATTACCTCACTTCTCGCGAGTTAAGTCCTGACGAAGATCTGATCGAAAAATCAGCAGCTTTCTTGCGCTATAAGGTGTCCAGTGTATTGTTCGGTTTGCCTGCAGGCGATAGCCTTTAATAAGCGTCGAGAAATGTGGCCGTTAATCCGCGCCTGGGATAGGAGAGATTTCGGTGATTCGGATCCTCGTAGCGGACGACAGCCCGGCTATACGACGCTGTCTCCGCGGTTTGCTCGATCAGCACGACGATTGGCGCGTATGTGACGAGGCCAGTAACGGCAAGGAAGCAGTCGAGCGGTTCCGGGAGGCGAAGCCTGATCTGATTGTCATTGATTTCCAGATGCCCGAGATGAATGGCTTGGATGCGGCCCGTCGCATCGTCGAGCTTTCACCGAAAACCCCGATTCTGATGGTGACCATCCACCTCTCCAAACAGTTGACCGAAGAGGCTCGAAAAGTGGGGATACGCGGCGCTTGCGCAAAGGGGAACATCAACTGCGTGGTCGATGCGGTAGGTGCTTTGCTTCGCGAAGAAACCTACTTCCCCAACTGAATCTCAATCGGCAGCGGAAGCATCGACAGCTTTCGCTGATTCCCTGAGTGGCATGGTGACTGAAACAATTGTGCCGCGCTCGGATCGAATCTCCAGCTGCCCCCCCAGTTCGCGCAGGCGCTCCCGCATTCCGGCGAGGCCCACCCCAAAGTAGGTTCCCACGCCCTGAACGTTCTTTAGCCGTTCTGGGGGAATACCATGTCCGAAGTCCCGTACCTCAAGGGTGACTTTGTCGGGGGAAAGCTTGAGAGCGACTTCGGCTCTTGAACTGCCGGAATGGCGGTGAATGTTAGTCAAACTCTCCTGCAGTACCCGGAAAAGCCCCAGCTCGACCGGCTTGGGCAGACGGCCCATATCGCTAGGCAGATCCGCCTTCACCGCGATTCCGCTGCGCTGCGCAAATCCATCGAGATACCATTTCGCGGCCGAAGCGAATCCTGCTTCATCCAGAAGTGGGGGATGCAGCAGATGCGAAATTGTCCGGGTTTCGGCAATCGACTGATCCAGAAGATGAATCGCCTCGGATAAAAGCTGGTCGCTAGGCTGCGAATTGGAGAACATGTCCAGATTCATCTTTACGGCCGCCAAATACTGGCCCAAACTATCGTGAAGTTCGCGTGAGAATCTTCGGCGTTCCTCGTCTTGCAGTTGCAGCAGGCGCCCGGTGAGACTGCGTAGCGATTTTTCACTGTCACGAACCGTGCGCTCCGCTTGTTCGCGGGCATCGAGCTCCGCCGTAAGAAACTGATAATGGACCGAAAACATGATGAGGGCCAAAAGAAATGTGACCATCAAGACAACGATGGCCAGGATGAACAAACGCTTAAATGATGCTGCACGAGCACCCAATAGCTTTTGTTCCTCGTCGCGCATTTGCTGCATGGTAGAGGTGATCTCGGAAGCGAGTGGCAAGCCGCGACGGGATACGTCGCCTTGCCCTTGCTGATCCTGAGGGGCAGTCATCTTGAGTTCGACAGCCTCTCGAAAGAGGGCCACTCTGCGTGCCGTCAGGTCTTCCAGGCGCGTGCATAGCTTCTGCTGCTCTGGATTGTCTTTGGTCAAGCCTCTCACGTTTTGAAGGGCCTGGGAAACCTTGGGGAGCGCAAGTTCAAAGGTGTTCAGAAAGTCGGCGCCGCCAGTAATCACGTATCCCGAGCAAGCACGTCCCACGCCCACGACCGCCGAATCCACATTTCCCAGAGCGGCCTGAACTTCGTAGCTATGAACCACCCAGTTCTCACTTTCCAGAAGCCGCACGATGGTGAGATAGGTTGCCACTCCGCTGAGAAACAGCAGAATTACGGCCGATGCGAATGCCACTTGCGCTCTCTTACGTGGTGGCATCATTGGCCGTGACATGGGTTGATCCAAGCTTTCGGATAGTGACATTCTGTTATGTTGAAGAAACTTCTAACTGCTTACGTCTCTCCAGTTCGGCCGCGAGTTGCCATAACTTCTGTGGATCCGTCTCGACGGTGGCGTGGCGGCGGAGTTCAAGCCACAGTTTATCAAGGTTCTCCGCCATCACTGCCCTTCTAACCCATGACGGAACCAGCAAGTTGCGGCAATTTCCGGCTCTCGCACGCCGGGTCTTCAAACACCTAGTTTTAGAACCCCGGGTCTTAAAGCGCGAGGGGCGGTTCATGATGCCACCTCCCTTTGAGGTTTACCGGTCCCTGTTGAACTTCGGCATTCGGTTTGGGCAAGGAGACGCAAGGCTCGAATTGCGTCTGCCATCTCCCGCTGCTCTTCGCCGGACTGGCTACCGCTTCGCTTTAGCTCATCGCTTCGTTGATAAATAGCCTTTTCCGCCTCGTCAATTCGCCGTCGCAATTCTTCACGCTCAACCTCCAGCAGAGCCGCGCGATATAACTCCCGCCACGAAGGATTTGTCGTCATGCTCTCTCTTCTCCACCTGCAGTCTAGGCGAAGCATACAGCGCACACTAAAAAAGGGTGGGAAAAGCACATCCGCAAGAATTAAAGAAACGGGCAAAAACTACTGCGCTGCGGAAGTATCGCGACCGACTTAACGTATATGGTAAAAGTATTCAGCGTGCAACAAAAACATTCTTGACAAATGCGAATGGGGATCTTATAAAGTAACCATTAAGATTGCATTGGGGATGCAATACGTATGACTAAGGAATCCGTAAAGAACCAAAAGCCCACTCTGAACTACGATCGTGTGGTGCTGGCGAATCTTAGAAGGAGTCGACGTGGAAAACACCACGATCTGCTCCAGGGGGTCTTCCAGGACTTGCAAACGTTGCCCAGCGGTTCGGCGATCAAGATTCCGCTTGGGGAGTTGGATGGAATCACTTTGGCCAATCTGCGATCCGCTGTCCATCGCGCCTCTGCTTCAAGAGGCTTGGGCATTGAGACTCTGTCGGACGAAGACAACTTTTATATCTGGAAGGCCGAGCGCGGGGTCAAATGACGACTTCGCGCTTCATGGGCGTTAATTTTGCTGTGGCTTTCAGCCAGTCTGCAGTCAATCCGGGAGGGGTCTACAGCGTTTCCTGTATATCCCGCACGAGATTGTACGAACTAGAATCACATAGTCATTGGGAATTTCGTCTCGTCTTGGCACACGTAGGTGGGTGCCCGCTGATACAACCAAGGTTCGCATCAATATGAGCACCGCCAACGCTCCGAGTTCGGACGCTGTATCTATGGCACCACTTGCGCACTGGGCCGACCACCAAAAGCCAGCGCACGTAGTGCAGTTCTACGGAGACGATGGTTTCCTCCTGGATGACTTGAGCCGATTCATTGGCACCGCTCTGGGAGCGGGAGAAGCCGCTCTCGTCATCGCCACCAAGGAACACCGTGATGGCTTGGCCCGACGGTTGAAGATGTGGGGTCTGGACACGACCTGGGCGGTGGCACAGGGACGGTACGTGGCGCTGGATGCGAGCGAGACTCTGGCGAAAATCACGCTAAATAGTTGGCCAGACCCGGCCCGTTTCGCCAGCGTAGTCGGCGGTTTGATTGAGAGGGTCAGGGCCGCAAGTGGCAGCGAAGCTCGCGGCGTTGCGGCATTCGGGGAGATGGTCGCTCTGTTGTGGATGGAAGGCAAGGCCGACGCCGCGATCCGGATCGAAGAATTGTGGAACGACTTGGCCCGCACGCACGCCTTTTCGCTGCGTTGCGCCTATCCGATGTCCAGTTTTTATCGGCAGGAACACGGTGACCTGCTTCTCAAGATCTGCGCTGAACATTCTGGTGTAATGCCCGGCGAGAGCTATACCGCGTTAGTGAGTGAAGATGAACGCCTACGTGGCATCGCTCAGTTGCAGCAAAAAGCAGCAGCTCTTGAGACCGAGGTCGCAGAACGTCGCCTGGTCGAGGAGAAACTCCGGCGCAGCCAGTCCGAGCTCGAATCTTTGGTGGAGCAACGTACTGCCGCGTTACGGCAGCTCTCCTCAAGGTTGCTCAATTTGCAGGACACTGAACGACGCCGAATTGCGCGCGAGCTGCACGATAGTTTGGGGCAGTACTTGGTGGCGTTAAAGCTGAACGTTGAAATACTGCGGCGGCGATCTGGGGCGGAGACGGAATTGTGGTCGCAATCGGAAGAGTTGATGGAACGATGCATTGCTGAGGTTCGAACTATTTCCTACCTCCTCCATCCGCCCACCATGGACGCGGTGGGGATTGCCTCCGCCGCCCGGTGGTATGTCGAGGGCTTTGGGCTCCGAAGCGGATTGAAGTTGACGCTCGATGCGCCCAATGATCCGGTCCGTTTGCCCGACGCAATCGAACTCGGGCTCTTTCGCGTGCTGCAAGAAGCTTTGACCAATGTCCATCGCCACTCCGGCGCTTCCGCGGCGGACATTCTGATCCGGCGATCGTCCGGACAGGTGATTTTGGAGGTCAATGACAATGGCTATGGAATGTCTCAAGAAATGCTCGATCGGTTTCGTGAGGCGGGAACAGGCACCGGCGTCGGGCTTATGAGTATGCACGAGCGGGCACGTGAGCTAGGGGGAACGATTCAAATTGAATCGGGGAGCACGGGTACCTCGGTGCGAATCGCAATACCGGTTCCTGCCGATTGCGCCCAGGGTGCATGAGGAACTTGTGGTTCTGCCGTAATATGGGGTCAGACGATTTCGTGGAGGAACAGTACATCGAGATATTCTGAAGAACGGTTTTCAGCCCTCCCCCTGAGCTAGAAACGAATTTATGACAGTTCGCATTTTGGTTGTAGACGACCACCCAGTTGTAAGACACGGGTTGAGGACTTTGCTGGGGGGGAATCCTAATTGGGAAATCGTCGACGAAGCGGCGGACGGAATTGAAGCGGTCGCTAAGGCGGCCGACCTGAAGCCGGATGTCGTGGTGCTCGACATAACGATGCCGAATATGAGTGGACTGGAAGCATGCCGGCTGATCCGCAAAAAGGCGCCGGCATCTGAAATCCTGATTGTCACTCAACATGATTCTCCGCACATGATGCGTGAGGCGATGGAAGCGGGAGCCCGGGGCTATGTCGTGAAGTCCAACGCATCTCGCGATTTATTGGCGGCGGTGGAGGCGGTAAGCCAGCATCTGCCCTTTAGGGCGCTGAATGCGCAGTCCGCTGAGTCCTTCTGAGAAGTTTGGTCGAGTTTTTGTCCGGCGGTTGAATCGTTACAAACCTTGCCGAGGTGAGAAATGAAGCTGCGAATTCTGATAGCTGACGATCATGAAGTTGTAAGGCGCGGGCTGTGCGCGCTCTTACAGGCACACGAGGGTTGGGAAATTTGCGCCGAGGCGAATGACGGGCGCGAAGCCATCGAAAAGGCAGGTCAATTGAAACCCGACATCGTGATCCTGGATGTCGGCATGCCAAATCTCAACGGTTTGGCGGCGACCCGGCAATTGACGCAGCATAACCCTCAGTGCAAGGTCATCGTGCTCACCATCACGGACTCAGATCAGGTTATACGAGAGGCTCTGGACGCTGGCGCTCGAGGGTTTGTCTTGAAATCCGACGCTGCCCGGGACCTGGTTTCTGCGGTCGAGGCGCTGCAGCGTAACCGGATGTTTTTTACTCCCCGCGTAAACGATATGGTGCTGGCGGGTTTTCTGGATAAAGGACACAACCGCTCCAATAGCGAAGCCCCGAGGTTGCCGAAATTGACGGCGCGGGAGCGCGAAGTAATTCAGCTCCTAGCCGAGGGGAAGAGTTCGAAAGAAGTAGCTTGTGTGCTCAATTTGAGTACAAAAACTGCCGAGACCCATCGCAGCAATATCATGCGGAAACTTGGCTTCCACTCGATCCGAGATCTGGTTGTTTACGCAGTGAAGAACAACATCATTCAGGTACAAGTACCGGCGCAATATCAAAATCCGGGCTCGGCAGCGTAGGCCGTATGTGGTATCCGCATTGTTGATGCTGTTCTACGGATGACGCTCGAGGAGTTGCTTCGGGCAGCTCATGCAGGAGTTCGGACAGAACGACGGAACTCCCTGCACTGAACTTCGCGCGCTGGATTCCACTAGTTCGAAGGGGGGCCGGTCGGGCTCCCATTCGTGCCATTGTTTGGTGGCTGATTGCTTGGTGACTGGTTGTTGGGCACCGGTTGCACCGGTTGCTCCGGTGGCGGCGTGGTAGCCCCAGGAGTTTCCGATCTCGGTGAGGGTGTGCCTGGCGCCGGAGTGCCGTTCGGCGATTGCTGCGTAGACCCGTTGGTGTTGGGATCGGTTCCAGGGTTGGGACTGGCAGTTCCAGGCGTCGGCGCTGCGGTGCCAGGTGTGGGCGCAGCGGTGCCGGGAGTCGGCGTGGCGCCGCCCGGCGCTGGATTCGTGTTTCCGGGCGAGGTCGTCTGCCCAGGCGTGGTGGTCTGACCAGCCGTCCCGGGATGCCCCGCTCCCGATCCTGCGCTACCGGAACCAGTGTTCTGAGCCACTATCCAAGTTGCCGAGAGCAGAACAAGGCATAGAACAGTTGTTTTGGTGTTCATCGAGCCTCCGATCAAGGGATACCCCTTGTCACGATTAGCTTGGGGCTTTCGCGCATTCCGGGCCATCGAGCGGACCCCTTACTCTCTCAAGGAAAATTCCTGAAGTCGTAGTTCTTCGTTCCGTATTTCGTTGTTCCGTATTTCGTTCTGCTGCACATTCATTTAGCCACGGTCTCAACGCACGCCGTCGCATTCGGCCGGTCGTATCAGGACGCCAGTTCGATGCTCTCAATGTGGAGAGTATTGTTGTCGGCATCCAATCTGCCGACGACCTTCACTTGCTTATCCTGATATTGCACGGCTCTGCTCTGCTCATCGAGTTGGTAGGTCGTGTTGTCTCCCGCCTTCAGAACGTACTTTTTTCCTTGTTTCAGGATGATTCCCGTAATGCTCTGCTTGGGCGTTTGTGGCTGAGCTGGCGAATTCGATGATTGACCAGCTTGCGGATCCGCAGATGGCGCGGGTTTTGCGTCTGGCTCCGGAAGCGGCGTCGGCTCCTGCAATCGGGACCATGCGACCGGCTCGCATCCTAGAGCTCCTGGCTCGACGTCGGGGCAAGGCTGCGGAGTTCCGTCCTGCGAGAATGCCAAGGGCGGAACAACAACGAAGAGAAAAACTAACCCAATCCACGCGAACGTTTGTTTCATATCACCGCCTCGGAAAGGACAATGCCCCACGGGACGAATTGGGGGCAACTGAATTGCCATCGCGATGTTCTCTTTCTTCTCAAGAGATCCCTAACCGCCACTCCGACAGCCGTGAAATTTCTACGCGCATCGATAAGAGTCCATTCGCAGTGGTCGGCGGACCTACAGCATCCGCTGTAGATCCTTCGGCTTTGCGAGCTCTCCTCCAAGAAACAACGGGGACCCGTGAGGAGGTCCCCATCCATATACGTGCTATTTCGTGCTAGCTTGCCTTGCGTCTTTGGTCCAGCTCGGGCTGGTGGGAGTCGACAGCGTTCCACTCATCGACCTGCTTTTGAGCCGCCTCGCGCGCTATGCCGTAACGCTCCTGAATCTTTCCGATCAATTGATCGTGTTTTCCATCAATGACGTTGATGTCATCGTCGGTCAATTTGCCCCAGCGTTCCTTTACCGAACCCTTGATCTGTTTCCATTTGCCCTGCAGCTGGTCCGAGTTCATTTGATCTTCTCCTTTTATGGTCTATTTATGGTTTATGGTGTTCGCGATAAAGCCCGCCTCCTAAACCGCGCGAGGCAAATCTCTTGTGCTTCTGGCATCGTCGGAGCTAGCCTCTCCACTCGACGAAACATCCTGGGCACCGGTTCGTTCCAGAACCTGCTTCGCCCGCTTTATCCACTCGGAGCTATCGCAGTGCACGGAGAGCAGGATGCCGCCCTCCTTCACCCTGCCTTCATACCGCTTCGCCTCGTATTCCGGAATACCCATTCCAATCAGGGCTCCGGCAACGCCACCGACCGCGCCCCCGACGCCCGCTCCCGCGAGTGCGGCCATGATCGGACCGGCCGCGATGAACGGTCCCAGCCCCGGAATTGCGAGGGCACCAACGCCCAGCAACCATCCCATTGCGCCGCCCAGCACTACTCCAGTTCCCGCGCCAGTTGTGGCTCCTTCCGGAGCTTTCGTGCCTTTCTGATGTGCGAAATCTCTCGATCCTGAACTCTCCGGAAGAAGTACGGAAATGTCTCGATTGCTGAATCCCGCTGACTTCAGGCCTTCAACACCCATTTCCACGGTGGTGTAGCTCGGGTAGATACCGAAAACTGCCGTGTTTTTTCCTGACATTATGAATTCTCCTTGAATGCGATGCTTATTTCTTGGCTTCAACGTCCAACTGGCTGGTTACATTGTTTTGTCCCGCGACTTCAGCAGCTTTTGCTTCGACCACTCGCTTCTCGTCATCAGATCGTACCGGTCCCTTCAAGGTCACCTGTCCATTCTGCGTAATGATTTTCACGTTGTGGGCATAAGTCGACAGAGACTTGTCTTTCATGATCGCCTTGCGAATCTCCTGAGTCATGTCGCGGTCCGAAGTTTTGTTCTTCTGTTGGTCTGCTGTGGGCTCGCTTGCGTTCTGATCCCGCTGATTGACCTTTGTGTTGTCGGCTGGCACCGCAGCTGAATCCTGGGCAATTACCCAAGTACCGCCCAGCAGCGAGCTCACGAGAAGGAATGTCCTTATACCGCGTTTCAAGTTCACTAGATTGCTCCTTACGTTGGATCGGACTTGGCCGACGGAATAGAATCATCTTTCGTCTAAGGCGTGCGCCCAAGACCCGAACTGCCCCACCAACCGCTTGCATCTTGACCATAATCCCTGCGCGGATGCCTGCCAATCCAGTTCGAGCCGTAGTTAGCCCGCGAAATGCCCGTAGACATGTGCAAACCTAGGTACAACGAGTACGGTGACCATGTACCACGTTCACCTGATGGCGTGAACAGCCCGGCGGACCTATCCTCGGCTGGCAATGCGACCTAAGGGGAATATGGGCGCAGAACGCTAATGCGTTTAAGAAGTTTAAGAAGAGGAGGAGACTGACATGCTTTGGACGATTTTTGTTGTACTGCTCGTATTGTGGTTGTTGGGATTAGTGAGTTCTTACACCTTGGGAGGTTTCATTCACATTCTCCTAGTCCTGGCGCTGGTGGTTCTCGTAATCAACCTCGTAAGCGGACGGAGAACCGCAATCTAAGTACTGGATTATGCGATCAACTCGAAAGGTCGCCACGAGAGTTTTCACCTTCTTGTTGTTCGTGTTGGGTAGAGTTTTCACCTTCTTGTTGTTCGTGTTGGTCTGCTCCGGATTCGGAAACGGATATTCGGTACTTACCCACGAAGAGGTAGTCGATTTACTGTGGAAAGATGAGCTTCGACCCATGTTGCTTGAGCGTTTTCCCCAGGCGAGCGACGAGGATCTGAAGCAGGCCCATGCTTACGCGTACGGTGGAAGCGTGGTTCAGGACATGGGTTACTATCCGTTTGGGAGCAAGTACTTCAGCGATTTGGTGCATTACGTTCGCAGTGGTGATTTTGTGATGGCTCTCATTCAGGACTCTTCCGACCTTGATGAATACGCCTTTGCGTTGGGAGCGCTCGCGCACTACGCTTCCGATAACAGTGGTCACCCAACCATCAATCGCGTCGTCGCGATAACTTTTCCCAAATTGCGAGAGAAATATGGACCCGAAGTAACTTACGTCGATAATCCCACAGCCCACATACGAACCGAGTTCGGCTTCGACATGGTGCAGGTGGCGAAAAACCGTTACACCTCCGACAACTTCCACGATTTTATCGGTTTCAACATCTCCAAGCCCCTGCTTGAACGCGCTTTCGCAGATACTTACGGGCTCCCACCACAAGACGTCATGCACAACGAAGACTTGGCGATCGGAAGCTTTCGACATGCCATCAGCAAACTCATCCCCGACATGACTCGTGTCGCGTTAATATCGCGTCGCAAGGAGATCATCCGCGATACGCCTAACTTCAACGAAAAGGAATTTCTATATCACCTTTCCCGAGCCCAGTATCAGAAAGAATGGGGAAACGGGTACCGGAAGCCGGGATTCGGAAGTCGGGTGCTGGCGTTGTTGTTGAAGATCGTCCCAAAGGTAGGTCCATTCAAGGCGGTGGCTTTCAAGATTCCGACCACGCAGACCGAGGACATGTATATCAAGAGCATTAACAGAACCGTGGACGACTATAGCGCGCTGCTACGTCAGCAAAGTGAAGCGCAACTCAGACTCCAGGACTTGGACTTCGATACCGGCCGTGAGACTCGCGCGGGAGAATATTCGCTGGCAGATAAAACCTATGCGGATCTGCTGGATGATCTGGCAAAACATAACTTTGATCAGGTAACTCCACAGCTCCGCCAGAACATTCTGAGTTTCTACGCTGATCTGAATGCGCCAATCGCGACCAAGAAGAACGCGAAAGCTTGGAGACGAACTCAAGAGGAATTGGATAAGCTCAGAGCAACCAACGGGGATCATTCTGTCAACACCGCATCGACAATCACTCCGGTCCACTCGTCTTTGCAATAGGATTGCCCGCATCTTAATTTCGGCCCCGAGTGGCCATCCCCAGTTCCTTGGTTGCCATCCTAGACGCCGCGGTCGACGAGCGACCTAACCTCGAAGCGCCCAAGGAGTTTCTTTCATGGCCGGAAAAAATACAGCAGCGTTCGGAATTTATCGGACTCAAGCCGATGTTGAGTATGCCGTCGACCTATTGCGGGCCGGGGGCTTTCGCAATACTGACGTCTCCGTTCTGTTTCCCGAAAACCAGGGCACCAAAGACTTCGCGGTGGAGAAGAGCACCAAAGCACCGGAAGGAACAGCTACCGGAGTCACTACCGGAGCGGTAGTTGGCGGAGCTTTGGGTTGGCTCGCGGGCATTGGCGCGCTGGCGATCCCGGGGGTGGGCCCCCTGATCGCAGCGGGCCCGATCGTAGCTGCCTTGACCGGGGTTGGGGTTGGCGGTGCGATCGGCGGTATCGCGGGAGCGCTCATCGGCATGGGCATCCCAGAGTACGAAGCCAAGCGCTACGAAGGCCGGGTCAAGGAAGGCGGCATCTTACTGTCCGTCCACTGTGACGATTCGAACTGGACCAAGAAGGCGAAGGATGTCCTGGAACGCACCGGGGCCACGGATATCGCATCGACCGGGGAGGCCCGTGCTGACTGGCAGAAGACGGATAAGCCCCTGCCGCGTGCGAGTTAATCCCGGCATCGGTTGTCGGTGAAATGTTTTGCCGGCCTAGGGTCTTTTGTGTATTGGGTAGAGCGCTCTCTTGGCTCATTCTTATCTTGGCAAACATTTCGACACGGGTAGTTAGCCGGGAAGGGACGCATGTGTGCTCTGGACAATTTGGCGATCCTGCTAATTCTTTGGTTGCTCGGGGTGGTCAGTCTTTACCCCGTGGGCGGTTTTGTCCCTCCATTGCTCGTGGTCGCAGTGGGTGTGTTTTGCTCATTCGAGTTATCGAAGGCCGAAGGCCCTTGGTTATGAGGGCAACAAATGTTCTGAACCGTGCGCACTGATATTGCCAGGAGGCATCATGATTAAACTTGGAAAATATTCGACTTCGTTAGCTGTTCTGACGTTCGCGTTGCTGGTGTCCCCGGCATTCGCTCAACAGAGCACCGCGGTGACCGGTGATCAGGCTTCCGGATATCACATGAGCGTGGTCTCGCGCAGCACGCAAGCTGTGGACTACCGCCACAAGGGCTCGACGAAAGTAGATGTGAAAGGCACTGACCTGGACTCTGAAATAAAGGGAGAAGCCAAGGTCGAAGGCAAAGCCGGCGGGGTGAAAATCGAAGCGAATCTCGAGCACCTGCGCCCCGCCAACACTTTTGGGTTGGCGTACCTTACCTATGTCCTTTGGGCAATCACTCCCGAGGGACGGCCACGCAACCTGGGTGAGCTCGTTGTCCACGATGGCAAGAGCTCGGTACAAACGACTACGGATTTGCAGGCGTTTGCTCTGGTGGTAACTGCAGAACCCTATTTCGCGGTCACGCAGCCCAGCGATTTAGTTGTGGCGCAGAATGTGATTCGGCACGACACCAAGGGCGGGGTCGAACCAGTGGACGTGAGGTTCGAGCTTATTTCTCGCGATACCTACAACTCCCAAGTGCAGCCCATCAACTCGCCAGTGTACGAAGTCAGCAATAAGACGCCTCTCGATTTGCTGGAGGCCAGAAATGCAGTGCGCATAGCCAAAGATGCCGGGGCCGGTCAATATGCAGCTGCCGAGCTGCAGAAGGCGCAGGATCTTTTGAACCAAGCCGAGGATTATTACCGGCGGAAGCAGGGCGGCGGTCCGATTGGAACGGTCGCTCGAGAAGCAACACAGACCGCAGAAGAAGCGCGGGTGATGTCGATCAAGCGTGAGCAAGAGGCGCAACTCGAACAGGGACGTAAGGCTGCTGCAGACCAGACGGCACAAGCTCAGGCTGATGCCGCTCAAGCTCAGGCACAAGCGCAGCAATCGCAGGCTCAAGCGGCGCAAGCAGAACAAGCCCGGCAACAAGCTGAGTTAGCGCGGCAGCAGGCTACGCAAAACGCCCAGCAGGCAGACCAGGCGCGCCAGCAGGCGGAAAACGATAAAGCCCAGATGCGTGCCCGCATGCTGCAGCAGCTGAATCAGGTCTTAGAAACCAGGGACACCGTGCGAGGGCTGATCGTGAATATGCCAGACGTTCTGTTCGACACCGGAAAAGCGGATCTCAAGCCGTCCGCCCGAGAGCGCTTGGCAAAAGTTGCTGGAATCTTGATCGCGTATCCGGACATCCACGTCGAGATAGACGGATACACAGACAGTACGGGAAGCCTGGAATTTAACGACCGGCTCTCGCAACAAAGAGCCGATTCGGTCCGAAGTTACTTATCCAGCCAGGGGGTCAACGCGTCAGCCATAACTACGCAAGGCTTCGGTCCGAGCCAACCGATCGCTTCGAACGATACAGCTTCGGGGCGGCAGCAGAATCGCCGGGTGGAACTGGTGGTATCGGGTTCGTCAATCGGTCAGGCTGTGGAGCAGAACGCGCCCACTCAGAATGCTACCTCCGCGGCGCCTACGAGCACGCCTGATCAAGCTGCACCGCCAGAGTCCAGGACGCCCAATCAGACCACCGTGCCGGCAGGCCAGTCGACGGTGCCGCAGAGGTAAGACACTTTCGGGGTTTGCGGGAGTGGTTACGGTGGCGTTGGGCGGATGGAGGCGGGCTGATCAGGCGCGTCACTGGCGCTGGGCAAAATTTCACGGCGCAACACGCGCAGATTCGCCAACGCATCAGCCAAGGCTTGGTACTCGGCACAGTTGCCATTCTGCTGCGCATTCAAGCAAGTCTGGATGGCGCTGTAAGCCTGCTCAATCCGCTGGGGCAGTTTGACTGGATCGAGTTCAAGAAGCGCCGCCTGATAGGAAGATCGCCAGTCCTTCTGCTGTTCTTCGTTCACGAAATCACCTCGAACAAGGCACGCCCATTTTCCTGTGGATCATTGCTTGACAGTGCTTCCCTTATCGATACCGCTATAACGCAGACGATAGCCGCTGCAGGAATTCATGTCTGTTCGGTGCCGTACAATCGGCGCCGCTCACGGCATACCCGGAGCACCGGTGAAGTGTTTCATAGCGAAATAGCATTCACAGGCGGCATTTTCCAGTCCTGTGCGATTCAGGATGGTCACCGTGCCCCGGGCGTTCTCGATAAGGCCGCAACGTTGCAGAATTCCCGCCGCCAGACTGACACTGGGCCGTCCCGTGCCTAGCATCTGCGCCAGGAATTCGTGAGTTACCAGGAGTATTTCCGAGTCGATCCGGTCCTGGCACATAAGCAGCCAGCGGGCCAGCCGCTGCTCGATCTCATGCAGACGGTTGCAGGCGGCGATCTGCGCGACCTGCAGTCCCTGGATCAGCACATACCGGTTCCATATCAGCCGCATCTGTGGCGCCGAGCGCAGCGTATCCATCAATACTGCCGATTTCACTCTCAGCCCGCTTCCGACGATTTGCATTACTGCCCGATGGGGACCACGGTTCAGGCCCACCACGAGGGGCGTGCCTACAATACCTTCCTTGCCAACGATTGCCACCTCTACGCTTCTTCCGTCGCTCGTAAGCACCACCAGCGAAGCCATGCCGTCATTCAGAAAATATGCGTAGTCAATCTTCGCACCCGCTTCATGGAGGATGTGCTGCGGCGGCAGATCCAGTGGCTCCAAATGGTCCCGAAGCAAGCTGTACTCGTTTTCTGGAATAGACCTCAGGATTGAGTTCTGGACCGGGTCTCCTGTGGAATCAGTTCGTATGCCTCTTCGTTCTTTTCGGCTATTTGTACGTCCCACGGCGCTCCCTTGCAAGCTCTCGCCAGCTTCAGATATTTTTGGACAGGTGGGCGTAGGCTAGTGGCCGAGCAGGAAGTTTGTCTGTTCGACAGCGAACGGAGAGGGGGCAATGGATTATCTTAACCCCATCCCGCCGTTAAAGTGCTGGACAACTCCATAGCATTCGCAGGCCGCTTCTTCGAGGCTCTTGCGGTTCAAGATCTTCACCGTACCGCGCAGGTTTTCAATCAGCCCGGCGTTTTCCAGAGCCCCTGCGGCCAAACTCACACTCGGACGACCCGTACCCAGCATCTGCGCCAGAAATTCGTGGGTTAAGGGGAGCACAGGAGAATCCACACGGTCCTGGCACATTAGCAGCCAGCGCGCCAGGCGTTGCTCGATTTCATGCAGCCGGTTGCAGGCTGCGAGCTGGGCGACTTGCATCCCGTGCATCAGGGCGAATCGGCTGAGTTCTGACTGCAGCGTCGAAGCGCAAAGGAGAATCTCCTGAAAAACGTCCGACCGTATGCACACACCACTTCCGGACATCTGCATGATCGCGCGAAAGGTCCCTCGCAGCAGGCCTACTGTGAGCGGCATCCCTACCATCCCTTCCCTGCCGACAATGCCGACTTCGACACTCCTGCCATCGGCGCTGAGCGCAACCAGGGAGGTCATGCCCTCGTTGAGAAAGTATGCGAAATCGATCTTCTCTCCGGGCTCGTGCAGGATGTCGTACTGCGGCAGGTCTGCCGGCTCCAGATGAGGCCGGAGCAGGTTGTATTCTTCATCCGGGAGCGACAACAGAATTACATTGTTGATCGCTTTTCCCGCCGCATCGGTGCGCGCACCGGGAAGTAATGGCGACGGCTTGTTCGGCCGTGCTGGCCTTTCAATAATTACGTTTCCGTTTGCCAAGGCTAGCCCCCTTTCTTCAACTGATTGGATGCGATCGGGGAGGCTCGGCTTAGGTCAGGAAAGCCTGTAGGCCGGGATAGGATTTCACGGGTGCATCGACAATGCGGATTCGAGGAATTATAGAGCGATTGGCATCGGGGCGTTTCGTCGCCCGTCTCCGATCTTTGCCAGCCATGCCTCGGGCCTCCAAAAATGAAAGTCTTACGCTCACGATTCGGTCCGGGAGCCTACAGGATTGACTGTATTGCAGGCGGCGCGAACGTGCAGTAATTCTCATGATTTAACGGACTTTCCCGTACATCGGACGGAGAACCGATATGGCCACTTTTGGAAGTCCTTCCCCGCGAGACTGGGCATGGAGGGAGCTGTATGTTGCGGCTTTGATGGAAGCCAATGATGAGAGAATGTCCGCACGTATCGTGCAAGCGGAACGCGCAATCTTAGACAGGGCAAGAGAGTTGTTTAATGCTTCCGGAAACAATATTGAAGAAGAGCAAGCGTTGGAAGATGCGCTTTACGCTCTTCGCGCACTGAAGAGTTGCCTTGAGCTTCATGACGGATTCGCGATAGCTGAATCGCAGAACGAGCGCCCCAGATTTCTGCGAAGCGACGGTTCCCTTCTCGCATGAACTCTTGAATCACGATCAAAGAAAAAGATAGGGCGTTTGAATCTCACGATCGTCGAGGGAGCAGAATTTACGCGACCTGAGATTGAACCTGCCGCAGCCGCCACTCGAGAAATCGGCGTTCGCTATCATTCGTGACCAGCGCGAGGGCCCGCAGGTAGCTCTCCGCCGCTTCGCCTGGAGAACCAAGGCGGCGCAGCAGATCGGCGCGCGCGGCATGCAGCAGGTGATAGTTGGCCAGATCGTTGTTTTCGGCCAGCCCGTCAATCAACGCAAGTCCTGGTTCGGGACCGTCCGCCATCGCCACGGCTACAGCCCGGTTCAGTGACACGATGGGAGACGGCTGCACTCGCTCGAGAAGATCATAGAGACGCACGATCTGCGGCCAATCCGTGTCTTCAGCTCTAGCCGCTTGACAATGCACAGCTGCGATCGCCGCCTGCACAGCGAACGGACCGGCGCCGCCATGCAAAGCCTCGTCGACCAGCGGCAACGCTTCCGCAATCTGCACTTGATCCCAGCGGCTGCGATCTTGTTCTTCGAGAACCACGATATCGCCCGCGTCATCGACACGGGCTTCGCGCCGTGCGTCGTGAAGCAACATGAGTGCAACGAGAGCCGTCGCTTCCGCCGGGGGCTGTGGCATCATCAGCGATCGGACCAGACGCCCCAAGCGGATGGCCTCAGCGCAGAGGCCGGTCCTCACCAGCGGCCCGACGCGAGTGGCCGCATAACCTTCGTTGAAGACGAGATAGAGAACGGTTAGCACCGCTTCGACCCTGACGGCCATGTCGTTCGTCTCGGGCACCCTGTACGGTATGCCGGCGTCGCGAATCTTGCGCTTCGCACGAACCAGCCGCTGCGCCATGGTCGGCTCAGGTACGAGAAACGCGCGCGCAATTTCGTCCGTCTCCAAGCCGCACAGCGTGCGGAGGGTCAGAGCCACTTGTGCTTCCAGAGCGAGGGCCGGGTGGCAACAGGTGAAGATCAGGCGAAGACGATCGTCGGGAATTTCGCTGGTATCGTAGTCCGGTTCTTCAACGGTGCGAACCAAGCCCGAAGTGGCGTAGGATTCAAGTTTTTCCTCGAACCTCGCATTGCGCCGGATGCGGTCGATCGCCTTGTGCCGCGCCGTCTGAATGATCCATGCCCGCGGAAACTCGGGGACGCCAGCGACCCGCCATTGGTCGACAGCGGCCGCAAACGCTTCTTGCGCAGACTCTTCGGCAAGATCGAAGTCGCCGACCATCCCGATCAGAGTGGCCACGATCCGCCCCCAATCGGAGCGATAAACTGAGTCGACGGCGACCGCGGCATCCTGGGACATGTCTGATTGTAGATTTTTTCGTCGTAGAGTGTCGATTTGGAGCCTTGGCGTTCGATTTATAGTCGGAGCGACATAATTAAGGTGGTTGGGCCGGAGGACGTCGAGCAATACGTCGCCATAAAATTTTCTTTGTTAAAGTGTCGATTTTGACATCTGCTGTTCGACTTACTGATGGAGGAAAAAGAATGAAGTACATGTTGCTGATTTACGCCGACGAACATGCCTGGACCGACTCCGAGCGCCAGCAGTGTTATGGAGAATCGACCCAGCTTGCCCACACGCTCAAGGAAAATGGCCAATTCTTGGGCACGTCTCCGCTGCAGCCTGTGTCGACAGCGACTAGCGTTCGGCTGCGCGAGGGGAAACGGCTGGTGACCGACGGTCCGTTTGCGGAAACGCGCGAACAACTTGGCGGCTTCTTTATGGTGGAAGCCAAGAACCTCGACGAGGCCATCGAGATCGCCGGACGCATTCCGGGCGCACGCAAAGGGACGGTCGAAATTCGGCCGGTGGTGGAAATCCCAAACTTGCCCCAGAGTTAAGAGTTGGCCACAACCGAGCAACTGACGGACACTGGAGAAATTCTATGGCGAGGAAAACGTTTAGGACGATCGGTCAGAGAGTCCTTGCACTGATCGCCGTACTGAACCCCGTATGGCAAGGGCAAGCCCAGGACGCGAAAGCATCGTATTCGAGCATGGCTTCGATCGATCAATATCTCATGACGGACCGCAATGCCGAGATCGCTCTGGCCCGAAGCGGCGCACCCGAGGCAATCTCCCGCGAAGCAAGAATCCTGGTCCTCGCGAGGCATGGCTACGAGACCGGAGTCGAGGGCAAGAACGGCTGGGTCTGCGTTGTGGAGAGATCGTGGATGCCCCCATTCGATAACCCGGAGTTCCGGAACCCCAAACTCCGCGGGCCGATCTGCTTCAATCCGCCCGCTGCACGATCCGTCCTGCCCATTACTTACAGCAGGACAGAGATGGTATTGGCGGGACTGTCCAAAGCTCGGATAATCGACAATGCTAAGGCCGCATACGATAATCATCAACTACCAGCACTGGAATCCGGCGCGATGAGCTACGTGATGTCGAAGGACGCGTACCTTACCGATGCGGACGGGCACAACATGTCTCATCTGATGTTTTACGCTCCACTCATGGACGGCGCCACATGGGGCGCTGATCTGCCCGGCTCCCCGGTGATGCTGAATCTGCAGTTTCACGGTGCACCCGAACCAATCACCGTGTTCATGGTTCCAGTGGGCAAGTGGTCCGATGGAACGGCTGCCCCGCTCGAGTAGGGCGGACTGGCGAGTGGGGCTGGGTTGGTAGAAAGTTACTAATACGAGAGAACAACCTATGCACAAAATCACCCCATTCTTATGGTTCGACGACAAAGCCGAAGAGGCAATGAATTTCTATGTTTCGATCTTCAAGAATTCAAAGGTGGGAAGCGTTACCCGATATGGGGACGCAGGGCCGGGACCCAAGGGGACGGTAATGTCTGCGACATTCCAACTTGATGGACAAGACTTTTTCGCACTCAACGGAGGCCCGCTGTTCAAATTCACGGAGGCCATCTCGTTTTTCGTCAACTGCGAAACTCAGAAAGAAGTCGATGAACTGTGGGAAAAGCTCACGGCGGGCGGGGGAACGCCACAAAGATGTGGTTGGCTGAAAGACAAGTACGGCTTGTCTTGGCAGATTATTCCGAAGGCCCTGGGCGAAATGTTGGGCGACAAGGATCCCCAGAAGTCGCAGCGAGTCATGCAAGCAATGCTTCAAATGGATAAAATCGACATTCAACGGTTGAAAGAAGCATATGGGGCGTGAACAAAAACATCACGAGGAGATCTGAAAGCGGAAGCTCCGGGCGGTCGATTCGTAAGAACAAGAAGAGCAACACTAATAATTTAAGGAGAAGAAGATCATGGAAACGAAACCCACTCACGAACAGGCACAACTTCACTTGCAGGTTTATGAACAGCGCCGCGAGGCCCGACTTCGGCAGGCCCGCGACTGGTTCTTCAAGAGCTACTTCGCAGACAACTGGAACGACGCAATGCGAGTCACCGCGCCCGGGACGGAAGGCGGCACCAACTTCATGATGGTGGTCAGCTACTGGGAACAGGCGTGCGCTTTGCTGAATTATGGTCTGCTACACGAGGACCTATTCTTCGAAACCAACGGTGAATTCTTCGGTGTCTGGGAGCGGATCAAGCCAACTATCGCCGAAGGACGGGAACAATGGGCCAATAAGCAGTTCCTCGCGCATTTGGAAAAGGCCGCGCAGCGCTTTGAGACCTGGATGGACAAGCGCTCGCCCGGTCATATCGCTAAGATGCGCGAGTTTATGAAACAAATGCGTCCGCAGCCTGCAAAAGCGGCCTGAAGGGCGGATTCGCGATTGAGTGGGATTCCACGCTCTGAACACCAGGGGTGGAATCCCACCGGATTTCATCAACCACGAGTTGAGTAAAGGAGGTCGCGATGCAAATGAACCCTTATTTGACTTTCAACGGTCAATGCGAGGCGGCATTCAAGTTTTATGAGAAGTGTTTGGGGGCTAAAATCACGTTCATGATGCCGCACGAGGGCACTCCTGTGGCGAACCAAGTTCCCAGCGATTGGCGCAACAAGATCCTTCATGCCAGCCTACAGGTCGGCGACCGGCTATTGCAGGGAGCTGACTCTCCGCCGGATCACTATCAGAAACCCGCGGGCTTCTCGGTGAAGCTCGATCCCAAGGACGCGGCAGAAGCGGAACGTGTATTCAGCGCGCTGGCAGAAAATGGGACGGTGCAAATGCCGCTTCAGGAAACGTTTTGGGCGGTACGATTTGGTATGCTCGTCGATTAATTCGGCATCCCGTGGATGATCAACTGCGGCCAGACGGTATAGATTCGAAAGAGCCAGGGTAGGACACAGCGCGGATGAGGAACGAATGAATTCCAAATCACGGAAACGGAGCGACGCATGAGTAGAGTTCGAGTTCTGGTTGGCACACGCAAAGGCGCTTTTATTCTCAGCTCAGACGGTAAGCGTGAGAAATGGGACGTTAGCGGCCTGCACTTTGCGGGGTGGGAGATTTACCACATGAAAGGTTCGCCGGTAGACCCGAATCGAATTTACGCGTCACAGACCAGCGGTTGGTTCGGGCAGATCATTCAGCGCTCCGACGATGGCGGTAAAACGTGGCATCAACCCGGAACTCCTGCCGGCCAACCCGCTACGCCTGGTCCTCCACAAAGCGAAAGTAACAAGTTTGCCTACGACGCGGCCGCCAAGCCGCTCACCACGCATCAGTGGTACGACGGCACGCAACATCCGTGGGAGTTCAAACGGGTATGGCATTTAGAACCTTCACTGACTGACGCAAACGCGGTTTACGCCGGCGTGGAAGATGCCGCCATTTTCCGGTCGACAGACGGCGGCCAGAACTGGCACGAACTTCCCGGCCTTCGCGGACACGGCACCGGCCCCAAGTGGCAGCCGGGCGCCGGCGGCATGTGCCTGCACACCATCATTCTCGATCCGAAGAATCCGCAGCGGATGTGGATCGCTATTTCGGCGGCGGGGGCATTTCGCACCGACGACGGTGGTGCCAACTGGAAGCCGATCAACCGCGGTCTCTATTCAAAATACATTCCCAACCCCACCGCTGAGATAGGCCATTGCGTGCACCACGTTGCTATGAATCCAACGCGCCCGGGCGTGCTCTTCATGCAGAAGCACTGGGATGTCATGCGCTCCGATGATGCCGGTGATAACTGGAAAAAAATCAGCGGTAATCTGCCAACCGACTTCGGCTTCGCGATTGACGTTCACGCGCACGAGCCGGAGACTATTTACGTTGTCCCGATCAAGAGCGACTCGGAGCACTACGTGCACGAAGGCAAGCTGCGGGTCTTCCGCAGCCGCACTGGCGGCAACGAATGGGAAGCACTCACGGAAGGGCTGCCGCAAAAAGATTGCTACGTGAATGTATTGCGTGATGCCATGGCGGTTGACTCTCTCGATAAGTGCGGCATATATTTCGGCACCAGCGGCGGTCAAGTGTACGCTTCAGCCGATGCCGGAGACGGCTGGGCTCCGATTGTCCGAGATCTTCCAGCCGTGCTTTCGGTCGAGGTGCAGACGCTGGCGTAAGGAGATCACGCCTGCTGAATTGGAAAAGGGCACGGATACTCACCTGTGCCCTTGCTTACCTTTGATAATGTTTACGACGCGAGCCGTCGTAATGACCGGTTGGCATACAGCACTTCTTGAAACCTACGGCCGGAGCCGCATGGACAGGGATCATTTCTGGCTTCTCGAAGAGCTCTTTGTCACTGTGGACGACGCGGAAAGCCGCGCTTGACTTTCGTCTCGGACGGGAATCCTTTGCGACGTTTGCTGCTTGGTTCGAAGAAAAATTCGCTGCTCACGGCAGTATCTCCTTCCAGATGGATTGCCCGTCACATCCGAAGGGGAAGCCGTCCATTTATTCTAGCTGAAGACATGCCTGGGTGCCTGACCTTTCTACTAGGATGAGTCTGAACATGATCCGCGTCATACTTCCGCACCACCTTCGAACCTTGGCGCGCGTTGGCGCAGAGTTGCAACTCGAGGTCGAGGGTTCGGTCACGCAGCGCTCGGTCCTTGATGCCCTCGAAGCCCGCTATCCCATGTTGCGCGGGACCATCCGAGAGCACGACACGCTCCAGCGCCGGCCGTTCCTGAGGTTCTTCGCGTGCGAGGAAGATCTCTCCCACGAATCACCGGATGCTGCGCTGCCTGACGCCGTCGCGTCAGGGGCGGAGCCCTTTCTCATCATAGGGGCAATTGCCGGCGGGTAGAGCCCGAACGCGTTAAAGGCTGGTAAGACGCAATCGGAGCGAGTACCCTATTCGTTCGTTTATCTATCCATCCGAATCCACCAAGGAGGGACGTCCGTTGAAGCGATGGATCGTGTGTGCGCTTCTCGCGCTCGTACCAGTCAACTTTGTTGCGGCCCAGCAGCCGAGCCAGAAAACAACTAATTCCTATCAAGCAACCTTGGATCGGCTGCAATCGCTAACTGCTCTACCGCTTTCCGAGTGGCGGTTTCACGCGGACGTACCACATCCTGAGGATCCGTCTCTAGATGACTCCGGCTGGGAGACGGTAAAAGTCGGGGACAAATGGTCGACCGGGTCTCGTGTGCTGCGCCGCTGGGTCGAGATTCCGCTGAAGATCAACGGTTATGCAGTGCAGGGCGCCCGCGCGAAATTGGACTTTAGATTCGACTTCAATTGGAACAACAAGGGCCCGGTCACGATCGCAGTATTCTCGAACGGGTCGCTGGTGTCGCGAGGAGATGACGACATGCAGCAGCCGATTCTGCTCACCGAGAACGCGCAGCCTGGGCAGAAGTTTCTGATCGCAGTGCGAATTGATGCCCCCGAAGTTGAGACTGACTTTCATCACGCGCAGTTGAGCATTGAACCTCTTGCCAATCGGCCTGATCCGTCGCTGTTGCGAATGGAAATCCTCGCCGCGCGTCCGATGATTGCGGCCTACGAGGAGGGTCGGCCGGATCGCGAACTGCAACTCGACGGGGCGGTGAAAGCCATCGATTTTTCGCCCCTCGACAAGAATGACCAGGCGGGTTTCGACGCGTCGCTGCGCCATGCGCAAAGCCAACTGCAACCTTTGAATGCGTGGTTAGAACAGTTTACGGTTCGCGCGGTCGGGAACTCCCACATCGACATGGCGTGGCTGTGGCCGTGGACGGAAACGGTTGAGGTCGTACGCAACACGTTTCAGAGCGTTCTGGATTTGATGCGCGAATATCCCGAGTTCAAGTTCACCATGTCCTCGGCACGAACCTATGAATGGATGCAGGAAAAATATCCAGACATGTTCGAGCAGATCAAGCAGCGGGTGAAGGAGGGGCGCTGGGAGGTTATCGGCGGCATGTGGGTCGAGCCCGACCTCAACATGCCGGACGGCGAATCGCTGGTACGTCAGATTCTGGTCGGCAAGCGATATTTTCAGAAGAACTTTGGCGCTGACATCAAGATCGGCTGGAATCCGGATTCGTTTGGATACAACTGGCAGCTTCCGCAAATCTACAAAAAATCGGGCATTGATTATTTCGTGACTAGTAAGCTGCTCTGGGCCACGGACTACACAAAGTTCCCCTACCGGCTTTTTTGGTGGGAAGCGCCCGATGGGAGTCGCCTGCTAACATATTTTCCGCACGAATACGCCAATGACTTCAACCCTGAACAGATTTCGAGGGACCTGTCAGTCTATGCCCCGCTAATTTACGGGACTAAACTCGCGGATTCGGCGCAGATGCTGTACCTGTATGGAATCGGCGACCACGGCGGCGGCCCGACTCGCACTATGCTTGATCAGGCGAATCGCCTTCGTGATCGGAACACCGTCTTTCCGAAGATTGATTTCAGTACTGCCAAACAGTTCTTCGCTGACCTGAACCAGGAACTCCCAACTCTCAAAGTGCCCACCTGGAAGGACGAACTCTATTTCGAATATCACCGCGGCGTGTACACATCGCAAGCGGACACCAAACAGCGAATTCGCCAGGATGAGGAACTGGTGCTCGATGCCGAAAAGTATGCGTCCGTAGCCTCGCTCTTCGGCCGCCCATATGCACAAGATCAGTTCGGACTCGCCTGGAAGAATCTGCTCTTCGATCACTTCCACGATGTCATGCCCGGTTCCGGAATCGCGGTGAACTATCTCGACGCCAAGCGAAACTTGGAAGACGTCGCCCGCTCGGCGAAGGAGATCACGGGCGGGGCGGTCGGTGAGATCGTGGCTCACATCAACACGCAGGGTGATGGCGTGCCGGTTGTAGTGTTTAATTCCCTCTCCTGGCCGCGAACCGAAGTCATCGAGGCTGACGTACAACTTCCTGGTCGCACTAAGCAGGTCGAGGTAGTCGAGGCCTCAGGCCGGGGAGTTGAGTCCCAACTGGTCGCAATGGACTCAGCAACGAACCGGGCGCATCTGCTCATCCTTGCGAATACACCGGCGCTCGGCTACCGGACCTATTTTGTGCGTTCCACCCCGAAGCCGACGAACTCTCCGGACGTCTACAATGGCCGCCTAATGCAGGTCGTCAGGGCCTCTGGCAATACGATGGAGAACGATGCCATTCGGGTCACTATCGAGCCAGAATCCGGCTGTATCAACAGCCTTCTCGATCTCCGAAATCAAACGGAAACGCTCGCTCCCTCCGAAACCGACACGGGTGGCCCGAAGACATCCGCTTGCGGAAACCTCTTGCAGGCGTTTTACGACAAACCCGAGAAGTGGGACGCGTGGAATATCGATTCCGATTTCGAAAAGCAACATTGGGATCTGGACAACACCGACGAGGTGAAGCTGGTTGAGAGTGGGCCACTTCGAGCCATCATCCGCGTAAAGAAGCATTTCCAGAATTCCACGTTCGTGCAGGACATCACAATGTACGCCGGGGTGCCGCGGGTCGACGTGAGGATGCAGGCCGACTGGCACGAGAAACATATTCTGCTGAAAGTAGCATTTCCTTTGAGCGTACACAGTGACAAGGCTACGTTTGAAATTCCCTACGGTTCGATCGAGCGTCCGACCACTCGAAACACGCCGGCCGAACAGGCTAAATTCGAAGTCCCAGCGCAGCGATGGGCCGATCTCTCTGATACCAAACACGGATTCAGCCTGCTGAACGACAGCAAGTACGGATACGACGTGAAGGGCAACGTGCTCCGCCTCTCGCTGCTGCGTTCGCCGGAGTGGCCCGATCCGCATGCCGATGAAGGTCATCATGAGTTCACTTACTCCTTGTATCCGCACGCCGGAACCTGGAGGGACGCTCAGACCGTGCGCCGTGGCTACGAACTGAACTACAAGCTGCTCGCTGTCCAGTCGCAGAAACACGATGGAACGCTCCCGGCTGAACACTCTTTCGTAAAGATTGAATCGGATAACGTTGTGCTCACCGCCGTCAAGAAGTCTGAGGACGATGACTCTCTTGTCCTGCGTTTCTACGAGTGGGCTGGGAAAGAAGTGGATGTGAAACTTCAGCTTCCGGCAGGAGCGCAGTCCGCGTCAGAAACCGATCTGATGGAGAGACCGATTGCTGATCTTGCCAACCACGACGACGTCGTCACGGTGCATACCAAGCCGTATGAGATCAAAACGCTCAAGCTGCGGTTTGCCTCTCACGCTCCGTAGGGAGAGGCCTAGATTCCGAGCAAGTTGGTTCTTAGCTTCACGAATCCATGTTCCTGCGCCCAGAGGTTGAGAGGGATGGTTGCCAGTTCGTCGACGACCGGCACCGCGAGGCCGTTCTTCGTGAGGTCCACTGTCTTGATGTAATGCTGGCAAGTGTCGCAGCCTTCGACACGTACATGGTTACACTCGGCCGCGGTGTACACGGCAAGTTTCTCCACAGCTTCTTCGCCGCACGAAGGACAGAGAATTCGCCGGAACGCCCACTCGGTGGCACATAGGGCGCAAATCAGAAATCGTTTTGCACCGTCTCCTTCCGGGCGCAGGACGCCGACTAGTGGTTTTCCTCCGCAAAAAGGGCAGAGCGCAAGACTATCGTTACCGGGCCCGTGTTCGCTGCGATCGGCGAGACATTCCGCATATGGTTGTAAAAATATCCAAGCGAGTAGTGCTTCGGTCTCGCTGGGAGCGGGCTGAGAATCCGAGGCTTTCCGCCAATGAAAAGTGAGAAGTTCCTCAACTCTCGCGGCGGACTGAGTCCTCAAACTACCAGCGGACTCGGCAATAGGGCGAGGGCTGAAAACACTCACGCGGGAAAGGAACTCGGGAAACTTAGGCAGCAAAAGGGGAAGATTGAGATCTTCATCGAATAAGCCGGCAGCCTTTTTCCGCGAACCATGCTCGCGGGCTGCGTTGACGTGGGCGTAGAGTTCCTTCTGGAAGTTGGCGATGCCTTTGTAGAATCGCAACGCCTCGGCCGCAAAAGGATGTGCGGATGTCAATTCATCCGCACGCTGAATTCGCTGATCCCACTTGGATCGCTTCATTTCCGCGGAGGTATCTTGCCGGTGACCTGTTCGTACCAGAGGCGATGGTGCGTCTTCGCCCAGGCAGCAGAAACCTCGCCGCGAATGATTGAGGTAAACCCGCCACGGACCATGGCGGTTCCCATGTAGACGTGAATAATGAATCCTCCGATGGTGGCGAGGGCAGCAGCGACGTGCACGGTGACGGCCAAATACCGCAGCCAGCGCAGGCTCCACGGGATCGATTCCACGAACCAGAGCCCAAACCCTGAAAGCACCAGCAGGATCACGCCGTAAAACATCAACCAGAAAAACAGTTTCTGGCCGTAATTAAACCGGCCGATGGGCGGAAGCTCCTCGTCTTGATTGCGGATGTAATGCACCATCGCCTTTTTCCAGGCGAGATCCGCGGCGGTGGTCTGCATGTCGCCATGCCACATTTTGTACATCCAGAACATCGCGACGGTGAAAACCACGCCAAACCACGGATGCCAGAAGCGGGCCGTCGGTCCGCCGCCCACCAGATCAGCCAGCCAAAACATGTACGGCGACCAGAAGGCAAGCCCGGTGATCAGGCAATAGATGTAGGTGAGCGCAGCGAGCCAGTGGTGAACGCGCTCGCTCAACGTATACCGAAGAATTCGGCCGCCGCCCTTTTGGCCGGCGGGTGCGGAAGAGATGATCTGCGAGGTGCTCATGGGTGGGCTCCATTCCCATTCTTCCGGTCGTCCACTTCTTTGGGGCCATAGCGGAGGTAGTGCATGGTCACTCCGACGACGCCGAAGAGCATAGCGAAATTGCCGATCCACTTCGCCGGACCTTTCCAGAAGCGCACGACCCACGGAATGTGCGGGTCTTTCGGCAATCCGCCGTACGCCTCGGGATTGGTCACGTCGTGGAGCACATAGATTACGCCGGTTCCGCCCACGCCCGCCGGATCGTACACGCCCGCCTTCTCAATACCGTAGTTCTCGCGCAGTTGTTTGGCTCGCGTCTCGGCCAGGTCCTTCATGTCATCTTTCGTGCCAAAATGCAGGCACCCCGTGGGGCAAGACTTGATGCAAGCCGGTTCCAATCCTTCGCTCACGCGGTCAGAACACAGCGTACACTTGAACATCTTCTTCGTGCCCGAATTGAACTTCGGGATGTTAAACGGGCACCCGCTGACGCAATATCCGCAACCGATGCAGTGTTCCTGCTGAAAATCGACGATGCCGTTGGCGTATTGCACGATGGCGCCGTCCGCCGGACACGCCGCCAGGCAACCCGGTTCGGCGCAGTGCATGCACTGGTCCTTGCGCATCAACAGAGTGACGCTGCCGTCCTCGCGCTCGTGCTCGTTGAACTTGATCAGGTTCCAATAATTCCACGCCGTCTCCGGCATGGTCTGATAGCTGTTGTCGAAGACGGTGTCAGTAAACGTGTAACCGTTCCACTCCAGACAAGCCACTTCGCAGGCCTTACAGCCGATACAGGTCGTGGTGTCGACCAGCTTGCAGACCTGCTCGGCTCTCTCAACTCCAGCGCCGGGGACTGGTCCGGCGTGGCCCGAGATTTTGACGATTTCTAAAGTTGCCTGGCTCATAACGTTGCCTTACGCTTTTTCCAGCTTGACCAGAAAGCCTTTGAATTCGGGAGTGTACGCATTGGGATCAACCACAGTCGGAGTAAGACGATTAGCGATCGTCCTCGCGTCCCGGCCCGCATCTTCCTGAATTCCGCGATAGCCCTGGTGAATGGGAAGACCGATCTGATAAACCTTCTTGCCATCAATCATCATCGGCTTGATGCGCTTGGTGACGAAGGCTTTTGCCACGTAGTAGCTACGGGCACTCGTCACCTTTACCTTGTCGTTGCCTTTGATCCCCAGTTCCTGCGCCAGTTCGACGGGAATCTCGACGAAAGGCTCGGGGATGAGCTGCACATTCATGGGATTGTTCTTGGTCCAGTAGTGATATTGCTCGGTGAGCCTGTATGTGGTGCAGACGATGTTGAATCCGTCTCCCGGCACCGCATACTTGTCCGCCGGCGTGGTCAATTTCTTCACTACTGGATTATTGGACTGGTTGGGGTGAAACGCGTTTTGCACCGGACTCTCGATTGGCTCGTAATGCTCGGGGAACGGTCCGTCGGCGAATGCGCCTAAAGGCGCAAATACTCGACCGACCCCTTCCGGGGTCATGATGAATGGGCCCATGTGTTCCTTGGGGTGCGAATCCGGCTTGAAGTCGGGAACATCGTTGCCGACCCAGAGTTGTGCTGATTCGTTCCACCAGACCTGTTTTCTTTCAGCATCCCAAGGTTTCCCGGACGGGTCGCAGGATGCGCGGTTGTAGAGAACGCGGCGATTGGCCGGCCAAGACCACGCCCAGTTGGGATAAATGCCTTGGCCCGACGGATCTTCCGTGCCCCGGCGCGCAAGCTGCGGGCCTGCCTCGGTCCAGCATCCGGAATAAATCCAATTGCCACTGGAGGTAGTGCCGTCGTCTTTCAGCCACGCGAATCCCGGCAATTGCTGTCCGCGCTTGATGACTTGCTGCGTCTTGGGATCGGTGAGATCAGCGAGCGCCTTGCCGTTGATCTCTTTCGCCAATTCGGCAAGTGACGGCTCAGCATTAGTGTAAGACCACGTGAGGTTCAGAATTGGGTCTGGGAACTTGCCGCCTTCCTTCTTGTAGAGTTCCCGCACCTTGAGAAAAATCTCCGAGACAATGTCCTGATCGAGACGGCATTCGCCTGGCGTAGGCACAGCTACGTTCTTCCATTGCAACCAGCGAGCCGAGTTGGTCATGGACCCGTCTTTCTCGGCGAATCCGGCGCATGCCAGCCGATAGACCGTGGTGTTGATGGTCTTCATCTCTTCGGGAGTAATTCCAGGCGACTTCCAGAATTCACTGGTCTCGTCGGGATAAATCTCGCCCACCACAAGGAAGTCGGCTTTCTTCAGCGCGTCAATGTTCTTCTGCGAATCCGGCCCGATGGCTACTCCGTTCATGCCGAAGGCGAGCATTCCCTTAACTGAGCCGCGATACATGTTGTCCCAGATCTGAGTCCACGAGTAGTTGCGATCCACCTTAGGCATGTAATCGAACGCAAAATCGTTCTCTTTCGTGGCCGCCTCCCCGAACTGGGCCTTCAAGTAGGAGATGGCAAACTTCGGCGTGTTCGAGTAGTAGTTAAACGACTCCCATGGCGCTGGTTTGGAGGCGGTTGGCGTGATCCGTTTCAACCAGGCGGCCAGGTCGGTGTCAGCGGGACTCGGAACCTTCAGGTAGCCCGGCAAACTGTCGAACACGCCGCCCATGTCGGTGGCGCCCTGGATGTTGGAATGACCGCGTAGCGCATTTACTCCGCCACCCGCGCGCCCCACGTTGCCGAGCAGCAACTGCAAGATTGCAGCCGTGCGGATGATTTGCGTGCCGAAGGAATGCTGTGTCCAGCCTACCGCGTACATAATCGTGGCGACCTTCTTCAGGTCTCCGTCTTTGCGGACAGAAGTAAACAGGTCGGCCGCTTTCAGGAACTGATCTTTCTGGATTCCGGTAATGCGCTCGACCATTTCAGGCGTGTAACGCGAGTATTGCTGCTTCAGCAACTGGAAGACGCAACGGGGATGCTGCAACGTCAGATCGTAAGCCACTTTCGGAGGCAGAAACGGCAACGGAGCTGGCGTGGTTGCGGCCTTTCCCAGCGTCGTTGCAGCGGATTTTGCCGCGTTATCGGTTGCAGCGTGCGCGACTGGCACAACGCCACCCGCGTCGTTGCCATCCTCGTAGTTCCAGGTGGATTTGTCGTAGGTTTTGGTCGCAGGATCGAAGCCCGAGTACAGTCCATCTTCGGGCAGCTTGAAACCTTCCTTCACGATGAAGGCGGCGTTCGTGTAGTTGACGAGGTAGTCTTTCGCAATCCGGTTATTTTCGATGGCGTAACTGACGATTCCGCCGAGCAGCGCGATGTCAGCCCCAGCGCGAATCTGAAGGAATAGATCGGAGGTCGCCGCGGTACGCGTGAAGCGAGGATCGACCACAATCATTTTTGCGTTTCGATTGCGCTTGGCTTCGATCGCCCACTTAAAACCGCAGGGATGGTTCTCGGCGGGGTTCCCGCCCATGATCAACATCATGTCGGTGTTTTTGATGTCGACCCAGCCATTAGTCATGGCCCCGCGTCCAAATGTTGGTCCCAAACTTGAGACCGTGGGTCCGTGTCAAACCCTGGCCTGGTTTTCGATAAAGGTGAGACCCAAGCCTCGCATGGTCTTGACGACCAGGTAATTAAATTCGTTGGTGTCAGTGCAACCACCAATCCAAGCGAGGCTTTCGCAGCGATTTACGGTTCGACCCTGCGCGTCTTTCTCGATGAAAGTATTATCGCGCGTCTTTTTCACCCAGTGGCCGATCTCATCAACGGCTTGGTCCCAAGCGATGTCTTCCCAGTGATCCGAACCTGGGCGCCGTACCTGCGGCTTCAGAAGCCGTCGTTCATTGAGGATGTCTTGCTCGAGTGAAGCTCCCTTCGGACACAGCGTGCCACGATTGATGGGATGGTCGGGGTCGCCCTCGACGTGAATGACCTGGGGGGTCACGTTCTTGGCCTTGTCGCCGATCGTGTAAATAATGACGCCGCAGCTTACCGAGCAGTAAGGGCAAGTGGATCGCGTTTCGGACGCTCGGGCAATCTTAAGTTGGCGAAGCTGCGCGTAGGCCGGGGCGAGGTCAAACCCAAACAAAGTCAACGCCGCCCCTCCGAGCGTGGACACTTTCAGGAAATCTCTCCGGGTGTTGAGCATGAGTCTGACCATCCTTTCGCAACCGGAAGCTATTGGGTTCTTCCGATCAAACAGCTACAGGAGTCCTCAGTCAAAAACAGGCGACGCCAGAAATCAGCATTGGCGTTTATAAAGCATACTCGTGCTGAAGAATGACTGCAACAATTCGAGGGTGGAAAAAGCGGTTCTCGATCAGCCGGGTCTCTTTCAGCCAATTTGAACGGCGAGCATGGAAATGGAGCCTCCATCTACTCCCTCAACCGGGAAGCTGAGGCGCTCTCCGCCGATACGCGTACCGAGGACATAGAGAAGCGGGAGATAGTGGTCTGGGGTTGGAATCGACAGTAGTGCGTCGCGACCAAGGCTCTCATAGTTGACAAGGGGACAATCGCCGGCCGCGAGTAGGAACTCTTTCGCATTTCTTTCAAAACGTACGGCCCAATCGTACGGCTGCACCGTGTGCTTCCCCCAAGCATACGCGTGCAGATTGTGCACCAGATTGCCGCTACCCACGATCAAAACCTTCCTCCCTTAGGGGAGCAATACGCTTGCCGATCTCGTAGTGGAAAGACGAGGGCTGATTTTCGTCGATGCTGAGCTGAACCACTGGCACATCCGCCTGTGGATAGACGTGGCGGAGGACGGACCGCGCCCAAACGCAAGCCGTTGACTCCGAAGGCCATCAGTGGTGGCAGCACGCTGTGTTTTACGAGATCTGTCCGCGCAGTTTCATGGATAGCAACAACGACGGCATCGGCGACCTGAACGGCATTGCCTTTAAACTGGACTATCTGAAAGGTCTGGGCGTCGACGCGATCTGGATCACGCCCTGTTATCCCTCCCCACAGGTTGATTTCGGTTACGACGTTTCGGATTACGAGAATATCGATCCCATGTACGGAACGCTCGCGGACTTCGATCGTCTGCAGCAAGAGGCGAAGACACACGGAATTCGCATCATTATGGATTTCGTAATGAATCACTCTTCGGATCAGCATCCATGGTTCATCGATTCTCGATCGTCGCGCACGTCCGCAAAACGCGATTGGTACATGTGGCATGACGGCAAAGCTTCGGCAGAGCCGAACAACTGGGTCTCAACCTTTGGTGGATCGGCATGGACCATGGATTTCAAAACCGGGCAATATTATTACCACTATTTCTATCCGCAGCAGCCTGATCTGAACTGGCGTAATCCTGCCGTACACGATGCCATGTTCGATGTGACTCGCTGGTGGTACAAACGCGGAGTGGCTGGGTTCCGGCTCGATGCCGTGGATACATTGTTCGAAGACCCCGAGCTGCGCGACAATCCAGTCCTTCCGGGCTTAAACAAGTACGGCGATCCCAACGAAACAGACCTTTACAACACGAAGCTGCCCGAAGTCCACGTCGTTCTCCGCGACTTGCGAAAGGTTGCCGATGAAAACAACGCCGTCCTCATTGGCGAAACCTGGACCAAGGACGTGAATGAGCTGAAGCAATATTACGGCGACCACAGCAATGAGCTGCAGATGCCGATGGACTTCATGTTCACCAAGGTCGACAGACTTTCGCCACCGGAATTCCGCCGGCAAATTGCCGCGGTCGACTCAGCCGGGGGCTGGCCGGTATTCGTCCTCAGCAATCACGACATCGTGCGCTCCTACGTGCGTTACGGAGATGGGCAGAACAACCAAGCCATCGCAAAATTGATGGCGGCCCTTTATTTGACTCTGCGTGGGACCCGATCATGTACTACGGCGAAGAGATCGGAATGCAAAACACCGATCCAGTGCGGAAGGAAGATGTGAAAGACCCGATCGGGCGCGTGGGCTGGCCGCAGGAAAAAGGTCGCGATGGAGAACGCACCCCCATGCAGTGGGACGATAGCCCCAACGCTGGTTTTACGCGCGGTACGCCGTGGCTGCCCGTTCCGCTTATCTACAAGACCGTCAACGTCGCCAGCGAACTCAAAGATCCCTCTTCGATCCTAAATGTCAACCGCAGCCTGCTCGCCCTGAGACATCAGAATCGAGCTCTGCTAGACGGCGACTACGTCGCTTAACGAGAACGACCCGAACGTGCTCTCCTACCTGAGACGTTATAAGAATGAGGCGGTGCTGATCGTACTGAACATGTCTTTGCAACCGCAGCAGGTGAGCTTCGGTCTCGCACCTCAAGGCTTCGATGGAAAGACCGCACATACTCTGTTGACTACCATGGCGACAGGATCGAAAGCGGGCTCGGTTTCGCATTTATCTCTGGAGCCGTTTTCCGTTTACATCGGTGCAGTTTCGAAATGATGGCTGGCTGTCAGCTGATGGCGGCAATGCTGCGGCGACGCGGCGGGTCCCCGCCTTTCCATCTCAGCACCGCTCCGTTACAATCGAAGATTACCTGCTGAGCTTCCATGGCGCTGAAGGAGTCGGAAGCGATTGTTTTGCGGACGTATCCGTTGCGCGAGGCCGACCTGCTGGTCACGCTGTTCACCCGCTTGGAAGGGAAAGTGCGCGGGGTGGCCCGGTCGGCCATGAAGTCCAGACGACGGTTTGGCGGGGCGTTAGAGCCACTTACGTACGTCCGAGTTTACTACGAGGATCGCGAGCGGCAAGAGTTAGCGCGGCTGGATTCCTGCGAAGTGCTAGAGTCACCGCTGGCGTTTGAAGTGAGTTACGCGCGAGCGGTCGCGCTGGGTCATGTGGCCGAGTTGCTGGACGAATTGCTCCCGGATCGCGAGGCCAACGATGATGTATTCCGGCTTGCCCTTGCAGTGCTGGCAGGGATCCGTGGTGCCGATGTTTGGATGCCGATCACGTATTTCGAGCTGTGGATGACGCGGCTGATGGGCTATCTGCCGGAGCTTTCCGAGTGCATCGTCTGCGGGCGGACGCTGAATCGGAGTAGGGCATTCTTTCATGCGCTGAGCGACGGGTTGATGTGTACCGATGACAAGCGGCTGGCGTCATCTGAGATTTCTGCGGAATCGCGGACGCTGGCGAGCCAAATGTTACGCGCACCGGTCGAGAGCTTTGCGTCGATGCCGGGGCACAAGGCGCAAGCGGCCGATCTACGAAAGTTTCTGCTGCAGGCTCTTCAACGGCACATGGAGAAGAGGCTGGTAACGGCAGGGATGCTGGAGAAGATCAGCGGTTAGTATTTGGCATTTCGTTGTTAACAATTCTTGTTGCAAATTTCCGGGACCAAGTGCTAAATGCCAACTGCTAAGTGCTCCATAACCACACTTTGACTGAGACCAACTCCAATCCGCTGACTTTTCAGGAACTCATCCTGCGCCTCCAGACTTTTTGGGCGGAACGGGGATGCGTGCTGCAACAGCCCTATGACGTCGAGGTCGGAGCGGGAACCATGGCGCCCGAAACGTTCCTACGCGTCTTGGGACCAAATCCGTACAAAGTGGCCTATGTGCAGCCATCGCGCAGGCCTGCCGACGGGCGGTATGGAGAGAATCCGAATCGTCTTTATAAGCACACCCAATTGCAAGTGATTCTTAAACCGCCGCCGGAGAACGTGCAGGAGCTATATCTGGAATCGCTGGGCGCGATGGGGATTGATCTGCGTCAGCACGATATCAAGTTCGAGGAAGACAACTGGGAAGCGCCGACGCTGAGCGCTTGGGGCGTTGGCTGGCAGGTCATGCTGGACGGACTGGAAATCACTCAGTTCACTTACTTCCAGCAGTGCGGCGGGGTGGATCTTGATCCGATATCTGCGGAGTTGACTTACGGCTTGGAGCGCATCGCGGCATTCCTGCAGGATGTGGATTCGATTTACGACATTGTGTGGGCCCGCGGTCCGCAAACCGGTCGAGTCACCACCTATGGCGATGTGCGGCTCGCGGAGGAGCAGCAGTTTTCCGTGTACAACTTCGAGACGGCCGATGTCGAAAAAGCATGGAAGCACTTCGAGCTCTACGAGGCAGAATGCAAATCGCTGCTTGACCAATATGCCGCGCTGAGCAAGGAAAAGATTGCTGGTGATGGACGGTCACAGAACAAGGAGCGTTTCCCGGTCCTTGCCGCTTACGATCTGTGCCTGAAGTGCTCGCACCTGTTCAACATTCTGGATGCTCGCGGGGCGATTTCTGTGACCGAGCGCGTGGGAGTGATCGCACGAGTTCGTGCCCTCGCGGTTGGGATTGCGAAATCGTATGTGGCGCAACAGCAAGGCGAGACGGCATCCGAAGAGGAAGAACCTGTAAATAAGAGACCGAAAGCTAAGAACGAGACTGTCAATGTGTAGCGCGTCTGTCCGGCAGGCAGATGATGTTATTGATTTACCCAGAATGAAGGTTTTCTCGATGCCTGACTTTCTGCTTGAAATCGGTTGCGAAGAGATTCCGGCCCGGATGATCGATGCCGCTTCACTTGATTTGCGTGAGCGAGTGCAAGAATTGCTGGAGCAGGAACATCTCTCCGCGACCGGAGCTATTGTGAGCCTCGACTCTCCTCGTCGCCTGGCGGTTCTCGCAGAGGGAGTTCCAGTAGCTCAACCCGATGTCACCGATCAGGTCACCGGGCCTTCGGCGAATGTGGCTTTCAAGGATGGACAGCCAACACAAGCCGCCCATGCTTTTGCGCGGAAGGCTGGAGTGGATGTTTCTCGACTGGAGAGAGTGACAACTTCCAAGGGCGAATACCTGGCTGCAAAGATCACCAAGAAGGGCCGTCCAGCGACTGAAGTCCTATCCGAACTGCTTCCCAAAGAGATCAACTCGATTTACTGGCCAAAGAATATGTACTGGCGCAAGCCAAGTGAAAAATTTGTGCGACCAGTACGTTGGCTCGTAGCTTTGCTCGATAGCGAAGTGATTCCGCTCGAATTTGATGGTGTTCGTGCTGGGAACGAATCACGAGGTCACCGGATCCTGGCCGAAGGTCCGATTCTTATTTCAAGCGCCGGTTCTGTTTATGTTGAGGCTTTGCGCGCCGCCAAAATCCTGGGGCGCGGCGAGCGCGAGCGGCAGATTCGCAAAGAACTCGACGCAGCCACTCGCACCATTCCCCGCGCGCGTTGGCGCGAAGACAAGAGCCTTCTGGATAACGTCGTAAACCTCACCGAGTTTCCTTCGGTCGTTCTGGGCAGTTTCGACCGCGAGTTCTTGGAGTTACCCGAGGAAGTCCTGGTCACGGTGATGCGCGATCATCAGAAATACTTTGCAGTCGAAGATGCAGACGGCAAGCTGCTGCCGCATTTTCTGGCAGTGTTGAATACCGATGGCGACCCGCGCGGCATCATTCGTCATGGGCACGAACGGGTGCTCCGAGCGCGGTTCAGCGATGCCCGGTTCTTCTGGCAGATCGATCAGAAGCATCCGCTGCGCGAGCGGACGATGTGGCTGAAGAACGTCACCTTTCAGAAGGACCTGGACAGCTATTACGAAAAGACGAAGCGGGTGCAGCGTTTATGCAGCTGGCTCTGCGAAATCGTCCGTCATAGCGGAATGCAAATTCGTCCCGGCATTGTGCACAAGGCGGCATCCTTGGCAAAAACTGATCTCACAACTGAATTGGTGAAAGAGTTTACCGAACTGCAGGGGATCGTGGGCGGGCTGTACGCCAGCGTTCAGGAGCTCGACACCGGCATGCCCGATGCGACTCGTCAGGCGATCGCGCAGGCAATCTACGATCACTACAAGCCGGAATCCACGGAGGACTCGGTTCCGCGCTCGATCGAGGGCGCGGTTCTCTCCATCGCCGACAAAGCCGATAGCATTGCCGGAATGTTCGCGCTTGGCTTGCAGCCCACGGGATCGAAAGACCCATTCGCGTTGCGACGTCAAGCCAACGGAATTGTAAAGACGATTGCCGAGAAAAAACTACCGCTCCGCCTGAGTGAATTGTTTGCTGACGCGCGCGAAGTCTATCGTGGATCGGCTGCAGAACGAAAGCTTTCAGGCGAGCTTGATTACGCAGCTGCTGTGCGAACATTCTTCCGCGAGCGTCTGGAGTTCTATCTCCGCGATGTGCTCGGGTTTAAATATGACGTGGTGAATGCGGTGCTGGCCGCGGGATCTGACGACGTGATGGATGCAGTCGCGCGTGCTGAAGCGGTCACTAAAGTGCGTCCATCTGCGGATTTCGAATCTATTTCGATCGCATTTAAACGCATCAAGAACATTCTCCGTCAGGCAATTGAAACCAGAAATCATGTGGCTCCTGCAATCGACGTGGACGCACTCCAGGAAACAGTTGAAAAGGAACTCGCCGCTCAAATCCCGCGAACGGCCGAGGTGGTTGATGCCCTGCGCATCAAACGAAACTACGAACATGCTCTCGTAGAGATTTCAAAGCTCAGGCCCATCGTGGACCGGTTCTTCGACAAAGTAATGGTTATGGTCGACGACGAACGCGTTCGTGCGAATCGGCTGGCGCTGCTGCAGTCGTTGTTGAAGGAATTCTCCACCATTGCCGATTTTTCAGAGATCGTGACGGAAGGCAAGGACTCCAAGGAATTTTCTAAACACTAAAGGACCCATTTATGGCGACGCAAACTCTCCCAGAAACAGAAATGACGGTAATTAGCAAGAAACCAGCCATCCAATATATCTACTTCTTCGGCGGCGGCAAGGCCGACGGCAATGGCAAGATGAAGGACGAACTCGGCGGAAAGGGCGCCGGTTTGGCCGAAATGACCAACGCCGGCTTGCCGGTGCCCCCAGGCTTCACCATTCAGACCGAAGCCTGTCGCGAGTATATGCGGCACGGAGACGTGTCGAAGGAAGTGGACCGCGACATGGAAGAGGCGTTATCCCATCTCGAGCAGCTGCAAGGCCAGAAGCTCGGAAAGGGCGAGAACCCGCTGCTGGTAAGCGTCCGCTCGGGCGCAAAGTTTTCCATGCCGGGCATGATGGATACGATTCTCAATCTCGGCCTGAACGACAAGAGTGTGGAGTCGCTGGCTAAGAGGAGCAAGAATCCACGGTTTGCAGCCGATTCCTATCGGCGATTGATCCAGATGTTTGGCAACGTCGTGTTGGATATTGAGAAGGAAGAATTCGACAAGGTATTCGATGCCAAGAAGAAGCAGAGAAAAACCAAGCTTGATACGGACCTCGATGCCAAAGCATTGAAAGAAATTATCGAAGAATACAAGAAGATAATCAGGAAGCATGCCAAGCGCCATTTTCCGCAGGATCCGCATGAACAGCTGGTCATGGCGCGAGACGCGGTTTTCCGTTCGTGGCAGAACGACCGCGCTAAGACCTATCGTCGCATCAATAACATCGATGACATGCTGGGTACGGCAGTTAACGTACAAGCCATGGTCTACGGCAATCTGGGAGACACGAGCGGAACTGGCGTGGGCTTCACGCGCAACCCCGCCTCAGGAGCGAAGGAGTTCTACGGAGAATATCTAATGAACGCGCAGGGCGAAGATGTAGTCTCCGGGGTTCGTACCCCGGTGCCGATCCTCGAGCTACAGAGAGCCATGCCCGACGTATACGAACAGTTGCGCGACATCACGACGCGGCTGGAGAACCACTATCACGATATGCAAGATTTCGAGTTCACCATTCAGGATGGCAAGCTCTACATGTTGCAAACCCGCAATGGCAAACGCACGGGTCTTGCGGCTGTGCGAGTCGCGATTGAGATGGTTGACGAAGGGCTAATCGACAAAGAAGAAGCAATCTTCCGTCTCGATCCCAATCAGGTCGTCGATTTCTTTGTATCGCGATTGGATGAGAAAGACGTTCGCCCCGAAGACGTGCTGACCACGACTGGTTTGGCAGCGTCCCCGGGAGCGGTGGTTGGGCAGATCGTCTTCACTGCCGACGATGCTGTTAATAAGGCTGGACAGGGCGCGGAGAGAAGTCCAGTGATCTTGGTTCGTGCCGAAACCACTCCCGAAGACATACACGGTATGGAAGTTGCAGTCGGCATTCTCACTTCACAAGGCGGGATTACCAGTCACGCTGCTGTCGTCACTCGGGGCATGGGCAAAAGCTGCGTTGCCGGCGCCGGCGAGATCGCTGTCGACGAGAGGACACGCGAAATGCGTGCGCGAGGGCAAGTGTTCAAAGAAGGCGACTGGATAACGATCGACGGCACCACCGGCCACGTGTTGAGAGGCAAGAGAAAGCTGTTACCGCCGGATCCGGAGAATCTGGCAAAACTCGAAAAGTTTATCAGCTGGGCTGAGCCCTTCCGAACAATCGGCGTGCGCGCCAACGCCGACATTCCACGCGATGCCAAAAAGGCGCGTGAGTTCGGCGCTGAGGGTATTGGCCTATGCCGCACTGAACACATGTTCTTTGCTGAGAATCGCATCCAGCACATGCGTGCCATGATCCTCGCCAAGGATGAGAAAGCCCGGCGCGTCGCCTTAAAGAAACTGTTGCCCATGCAGCGCTCCGATTTTATCGGCCTGTTCGAGGCCATGGAAGGCTTGCCAGTGACTATCCGCCTACTGGATCCGCCTCTGCACGAATTCCTGCCCAAGCGAGAGAAACTCATCGTTGATATCGCCAGCTTGACCAGTGCGGACGCAAAGCAGAAAAAAAGTTTGGTCGAGGAATACCGTGACTACGGCACGAATGGCGTCGGAGATCTAAAGACTATCCTTCCAAAACTACTCGCGCGCGTCGAGCGATTGCACGAGTTTAATCCCATGCTGGGACACCGTGGCTGCCGGTTGGGCATCACATATCCTGAGATCACTGAGATGCAGTCCCGCGCCATCTTCGAAGCGGCGGTTGCGGTGGACAAGGCGGGCGGGAAGACGCATGCGGAAGTGATGATTCCGCTTATCGCAACCGTGAAGGAAATGGAGAACCAAACGGCGATCGTGCGACGAGTGGCCGGGGAGGTTTTCCGCGAGAAGGGGAGAAAGGTGCACTATCACGTCGGAACGATGATCGAATTGCCCCGAGCCTGTCTGGTTGCGGGCGAGATCGCCAAGGAAGCCGAGTTCTTCAGCTTCGGCACCAATGACCTCACCCAGACCACATTCGGATTCTCCCGCGATGATGTGAACAAAGTGCTGCCGACCTACCTGAAAGAAGGCATCCTCAAACAGGACCCGTTCGCGGTGATCGACCGCGAGGGTGTGGGAGAACTGGTCCGCATCGGAATCGAACGTGGACGCAAAACCCGCCCAGGTCTCGAGGTCGGGATCTGTGGAGAGCACGGAGGTGATCCCGACTCGGTGAAGTTCTGCCATGAGGTGGGGATGGACTATGTTGCTTGCTCACCATTTCGCGTGCTTACTGCGCGCCTCGCGGCGGCACAAGCAGGGGCCAGCGACAAGTTGAAGATCGAAGGTGGAAGAACGAGATAACCCAACTACTTGGACGCGGGGCTCGCGGATCTGCGTCCCCGCTTTTTCATTTACTGCACTTTCTGCAGCCGTGCAATCAATTTCTGAGCGAGGTTCTCCTCTGACTCCGACCACAGCAAACGTCCGCTAGCGCCAGAACTTCTTTCCGCCTTGTTAGTGAAGTCGACTAGCTTTTGCACATTGGCGCGAACTCGAGTTTCGGCCTCGCTGGTGAGTTGCACTTCGTCCTGAAGGAAAGGCGAATCGATGCCGAAGTCCACCTCCACATGCCCCTCATGCTTGTAGATTCCTTCTTCAAACTGCACGCCGTGGACCAGGAATTTTACCAGTGACGGCTGCAAAATCCACTCGTGCTGCTCAGGGGGAAGAATCCAAAGATCCCAAAATGCTTCGAACAAATAAGCATAGTCTTCGTGAAGCAAATCGGAAGCGAGAAGCACTGCCTGCTCAGGAGGGACACCGGGCGTGAAACGCTGTTCGAAAATCGTGGGCTCGTTCCAGGAGACGGGATGCATGGCCACATAGGTTATGCCGGGCTGCAGGACAGAAAACGGAAACTGCCGCATCACCGCCAAAGCACGCGGCAACATCTCGTCCAACTCGAAACTCGGAAACCACAGGCTGAGAAAAAGGGCATCGGCCACAAATCGCTCCCGCCCCAGGGTGGGGCGTACTCATCGATTCTAGAACATTTGGGGTCGGGAGCGATCTTGTGAGAGACCCAGTGCTAGGCATGTTTGACAGCACCGCTGACCTCAGCAGTCATAAGAAAGCGAATCCTTGCCACGAACCCGTGCGCTCACCTCGGTGACTGATCTTGCTGTTGTGCGGAGTCGTACGGCCACGTGTCCATTGCGTTTCTCACTCAAACACTTTAACCTCGCCACGGGGATACGATGGGGGTAGGCTCTACCATGAAATCGTTTTTTTGACACTGCGAAGAGGCACTGTTACCATCGATGAATCGGCCCGCGGCTCCTGCCTTTCAGTCCCCGTCGTCTAGCCTGGCCTAGGACATCGCCCTTTCACGGCGGTAACACGGGTTCAAATCCCGTCGGGGACGCCAACCTTATCAACAACTTATGCCGGTGTCCCCGGTTGCCGCGGTACACTCGCGGTACACTGAGATTCTCCCCGAATCATCAACACGACTTTGCGCTGCGCTGCCCGCTTGGCCGGCGTCAGAGCTTGCGCGTAGACGTCCAAGGTCACCTTCGTGGAAGCGTGCCGCAATAGCTCCTGCACCACCTTCACATCCTCGCCGTTGTCTTTGAGGATGCTCGAATAGGTGCGGCGGAACGTATGCCACCCGATGCGTTTCTGGATGCCCAGCTTTCTTGCGATTGGTTGGATGTGATAGCCCATCACCTTTGACAACCATAGCGGTTGCTTGCCGCGCTTCTCACCGGCTCGGTTGCTGTCGGTAGCGAAAACCCAGTCGGTGGGAGCGTGGTAAGGAGTTTGCCGGTACCACTCCAGCAGGTCGGCGGCGATGTATTCGTCGATGGGAACCGGCTTCTGAGAGATCTCGGTCTTACACCTTCCCACGTGCTGATCCACCACCGATCGACTTACGTCGATTTGCAGGTTCAGAAAGTCGATGTCGGCCCATTTCAAACCTGCCAACTCGCCGCGGCGTAGCCCCGTGACCATGTCGAGGAAAATCAGGACCCGCTCCCGCAGAAGAACGGCAGAGATCATTTTCTGCATCTCCTCAACGGTGAGAATGTCGGGAATGGACATCCTCTTAGCGCTTACGCGGACGCCCGCACCTTTCACCGGTCCCGTGATCGGGTTTTTGTCGGTGAACTGCCAGCGTATTGCGTGATTGTAGAGAGCGCTCATTGCGTTTCTGATCTTCGCTCTGCTGCCACGGGCCAAGTGGCGCATCATTACGCCGATTGAAGAAGCGTGGGCCCAATTACCGGCGCCCGACTTTCCCAATTATGTCGCCGGCAGAGAAGGACCAACCTCGTGGCATGACCTGCTCAAATCCGGGCCAATGCTGCCGAACGGGGCGTTTCGGTCGGCATAGATGAAGTGATCTGCCAAGCCTCACCCAAACCTGAAACGGCCAGTTTCTAGATGCTCGTTGTTAAAAACTCGCGGTACAAGGACGGTACAAATTGGATTTGTTCCTTCGCCTTCTTAGCCGTTCCTTACAAGGCGTTGCAGAGCGACCGCTGCCTTGCAATTACAACGTGATACAGCCAATCAGCGCCCTTTCACGGCGCAAACGCGGGTTCAAATCCCGCCGGGAATGCCAACTCAATAACTTAGGGGAGAAATGTCTACTCTCTGTTTAACAAGAGGCCGAAAATCGCGGGTGCCGTAGCCTTGAATTGAGTGCAAATCAGTCGAAAACTGCTGCATTGCTGGCTCTTGGGCAGTCAGTTGCGGCCAGATTTCAGGGGCTGTACAACCTTTGAAATCAGCGGGCTGCTGTAGACAAGTAGACAATAGGACAGAAGCAAAATTCACACTATGGCTAGCCAAACATATTTGAAATTTCCGAACTAACCGGCTCGGGCGATCTTCTGCGTGGGATACCCGAGGATGGTTCTGACCCGTCCCGAGTCACGATCGGCGTAGATGAAGGCAGTCCCCTCAATGCGATACTTTCCCTTCCATCCGATGGCGAAGCTGGTGTCAGTCTCCTCCAGGTGAAGCGGCTCCGGATCACCATCCCGAGCCAGGGGCGCAGCCAGTTGATCGGCGACGTCCAGCAACCAGGCGTCTCCGGTATCGGTGGAAAACAGGATTAGTTGACCGAGAGTAACCACCCGCCCATCATGCTCGGCAGCCTTGTTCTGGATGTAACGAACTTCCTCCGCCAAGCGGAAGCCTTTCCCCTCGACCGATTGCTTTCCCGATCCGCGCTTCATGGTTCTGGCCTCTCCTCTCGGTTCTCCTCGGTGCTTCCTGGCGAGTATAGTGCGGGACCATGGAAGAGTTCACGCAGTTATTCGGAAACCTGCTGGCCTTCGTCTATCACTGCTTCGACCGAATCGTCATTCACGGCTACTTGAGCGGTCTGTCTCGACCCGAGCAGGTGGTGTATTTCGTCCGTCAGGTTCTGGGCCTCCCGGTGGTGAACAAAGAAGTGCTCAGCCAACGCACCGGGGATTACCGGGACTGGGTGGAAGCCTACGCCCGCAACCATCACCTCCCTGTTGAGTGGGCGGAAAAGGGAGTGCGCAAAGAAGATTACGTGTCCCCCCGCCTGCATCGTCTGATCAAGAACAATGCCTACGGGGTCTATTTCATCTTCAAGAGCATGGAACAGGGTCGGACCTTCCGCATCAGCGTCCCGAAATATCCCACTCCCGATCCGAACTATCGCATCCTGGCCCACCAGCGCAGCCGTTTCACGCACTACTACTTCTATATCCGGGATGAGGTTCTGGGGCCGATCGTGCTGCGCGTAGCCTCCTTCTTTCCCTTTCACGCCACCTACTGGCTCAACGGCCACTCCTTCATGGAGCAGGAACTGAATCGATCTCGCATCGGCTTCCATAAGAGCGACAACGCCTTTCTCGCCGTCGACGACGTGGCTGCTCTGCAGGCAGCGGCGGATCGGCTGAGCCCGCAGATCATCCGCAAACAGCTGGATTACTGGACCTTCCTGTTGGGCCCGAAGTTCTCCAAAAAAGAACGCAGCCAGATGAACCTGTCCCGCTTCTACGCCATCACTCAGATTGAGTATTGCCGCAACTTTATTTTTAAGCGCCACTTTCCCATTCACAAGATCTTCGAGCGCAGCTGTGAGATCGGCTTGTGGCGCCTCACCGCCAACCGCATTAGTGAGATCTTCGGCGTCCGGCTGAACAAGAGGCTACGGGGAAAGCTGGCCACCGTCCTCGATCAGATCGAGCATGGCCATCACGTCTTCCGCGCCTACTGGAAGAACGCCTTTCTCAAACAGTATGAAAAGTTCTCCCGCTACCTGCGCAATGAACTCTGCTCCAACAATCTGCGCGACTTTGGTCTGAAGAAAGGCCTCGATCATCTCGACGCCGTGCGTACCCGATTCCAGGTCATTACCGACCGCTTTGCCGGCTTCCAGGCCCAGTGCCTCAATGTCCACGTCGACTTTCCCTTGCTGCAGCGCCTGGCCCTGCCCCTCACCGTCGGCTCGGTCCGCTATCCCGGAATCAAGATCCACGACACCCGCATCATCCGTTTACTTGAGGTCTTGCTCCATGGCGGCAATACCGTCGGCGGATGGACCGCGAAACAGATCCACCAAGCCGTCCTCACCACCTTTCAGCTTTCCCCCAAAACCTACGGCCTCAACCAACTCCGCTACGATCTGCGCAAACTCAAGGGCCACGGCCTGCTGCAACGCGACGGCTCCCGCTATGCCTACCGGCTCACTCCCAAAGGCGTCCAGGTGGCCCTGCTGTTCTTGTTCTTCCACAAGCGCCTCTGCGGCCCCCTCGCAAACAGCCGCTTTCACCACACTCCCGACCCGGCTCACGCACCCGACAGCAAACTCGAACTTGCCTATTACAAAGCCGACAAGGCCATCCAGAACATCGTCGACTTACTCGCCGCTGCATGATGTTACAGATTCAATTGTTGAAGTATTCTTGTTTAAGATCTTTGATCCAAGAATCTAATATCTTTGCGATACAGATTATTACGTAAGTATGATAATATGTATCGCATAGGAGGAAGCAATCATGCCCTCTAGCACTTTCGCAAATTCAGGCCGTCACCAGCACTGGGACGTTCAAGAAGGTTCGGCACAGGATCTCGCTCCTGACCTCGAGAACTCCGAAGGCCAAGCGCTGGTGTTCGTCTCTCATTCCCGAGGGGACGACGAATGGACAAAAACTGTCTTCGAAACCCTTAAGCGAGCGTCGCAATTCATCGACGTCCTGATCGACAAACGACAGGAAGACAGTTGGGAAGCCCTTATCGAAGCGCTGATGCCTGATCTTCCGTTGACTTCAAACAGAATGATCGAGGCCAAAATGTTCGCTCAAGCCATGAAAGGGATTTTAGAGAGCGACGATTTTGCCAAGGCCACAGACATCGCTGAAATCGCTTATTTCAGCAAGAGAAATCCAAGCTCCCAGCCGAATAGATGGAAGAAAACTGGACTGATCTTTGCTGTGCCCTACAAGGGAGTCGATCTCTATCCGCTTTATGCCCTGGAGCTCAAAAAAGGAGCAAAACCTCTTCCGATCATGAAGAAGGTCCTTCAGGTTCTTGCGGACAAGGACGACTGGCAGAAGGCGTTTTGGTTCGGGAGCGTAAACACTTATCTCAGGAACAAAATGCCGAAGGAACTTCTGAAGTCGAAACCTGAGGAAGTGCTGCGGGCGGCTGAGATCGAGGCGGCGGGCGTACAGCACGGGTAGGAGAACCGCATATCAAATCTCCGACCGGCACACTCGAAGCGACCATCATTCCCTGGGGTCAGGGAAAGACGATATTTCGCGTCCATCCGGATGCATACGGCAGCGCGCAGTTCAATCCCTCTGCAACCGGCAACGCAAGATTCAGCCCCCTTGTGAATGCGGCGGGCGTGGTCATTCCGACCATCTATGCGGGTACGACTCTGGACTGTGCTCTGATGGAGACCGTCTTCCACGACGTTCCTTTCGCGGCTGGTCCGAAGATCTGGTCAAAGGCCTCGCATGTTGCTGGCAAGGTGTACTCGCAGCTGACGCTCAGCCGCGATCTCGCTCTGATCGGTCTCTCGGCGATCGCCCTACACAAGCTGGGAATTTCCCGGAATGATCTGATTGAGTCCGACGGCTCGCAGTATCCCGAGACTCGCGCTTGGGCCTTGGCGCTACACGACCAACTTCCGGATGCCGAAGGTCTCACCTGGACTTCTCGCCAGGCCGATCCTGAGCGCGCCATCGTCTTATTTGAAGATCGCCTCACCGGTCCGGCGCTCGTTGCGAGTGGAGCGCCGACTCCACTTCTATTATCCGACGGCAGTGCAATTCTTGAGGTTCTCACCCTTGCGCAGCGACTAGACGTCCTTTTGACTCCTTAGTCGAGGGATCTTCATCTCAGCTGGCTTGCGCCAATCTTCCGACCTCCAGAATTTCGATTGCCCTCTTCAGTTGCACGTCCGCTCCGTTTCTTCGTTCTCTCCAATCAAATTCAACAACCTGGTCCAGTTCGATGGGCGTCCCTGTGTAGTAGGTACGGTGGGCAGCGCCAACCTGTAGATAACCCTTGTGCACCTCTTGATGGTCGACGGTGGTGCGACCGCGCGGTCTCGCAGCCATCGAACCTGCTGTGCTGGGAAATAGTGCGACAACATTGACAGAACCCCTCGCCTTAGCGATCCTGTTAGATGTCATACAACATCTAAACGTCATCAGGTACGCTTTGGACCGAAACCCCCAATCGAGATCGGTTGAATATCTCGCTCAGCCGGGGGAGACATATGTCCTGCCATCTGGAGCAAGTGGCCTTGGCGCGTCACTGGCGTAGCGCGCAAACGTCACATTAGGAGACAAAGAATATGCGCAAGTCAAGAGTAGAGACCGCCAAGACGCGCGAGCGAATTGTCAAAGCGGCAGGCGCCGAGTTCGCAGCCAATGGAATCAGTGAGGCGGCGCTCGCGCGAGTGATGGCTGCTGCGGGACTTACTCACGGGGGCTTCTACCGTCATTTTGTTTCCAAGGATCAACTCCTCCTGGAAGCGTGCAGCAAGACTGTTTTCTCGCTCATTGCCGGCTTGGAATTGCTCATCAACGGAAAGCCTCACGAGCAGGCGCTCGGGCTCCTTGTGGGTCGTTATGTGTCGCGCGCTCATCGCGACCAGCCGAGAAAAGGCTGCCCCCTGGCCGCTCTGGGGAGCGAACTGGCGCGGAGAGACACCAGGACTCGTCACGCAGCCAAAGAAGGATTTCTCCAGCTGTCCCGGCTGATTGCCAACCACCTGGAGACGGTTCCGTCCCGCAAGCGAGCGGAAATGTCGATGGCGATCGTCTCTGCCATGGTGGGCGCGATCATACTAGCCCGCATTGCCCCCGATTCGCGAACCTCAGATTCTGTTCTGGTTGCAACGCGCGATTACATCATCCAGTCCGTGCGGCGGCAGCGATCGTGACTTAGGCGGGCAACTTTGTTATGGCAAACGGTAAAACGGCAACGAACCTCCAGGATCAATCGTCTCCACCATCACAGGCGCCGGCGCAGATCCTGTTGAGCGAGGCCATGATCGAGGAGCAGAGCCTCCGCCTGATCATCGACCGCATTCCGGGCCAAATTGCCGTCATGACCGCGGGAGGTGAGGTCGAACTCGTCAACCGCCAAATTCTAGAGTTTTTCGGCAAGACGACGGGGGAATTGCAGAATTGGGCGACAAGCAATGCTTTTCATCCGGATGACATTCTTCGCACGCTCGACGCCTGGAAGCATGCGCTTGAAACTGGGCAACCGTTTGATTTTGAGAATCGTGGCCGTCGAAGCGATGGCGTCTACCGCTGGTTCCACGTGCGAGCTCGTCCGCTGCGTGACGCCGAGGGTCGCATTGTCCGTTGGTATATCTTGGCGACCGACATTGACGACCGCAAGCGCTCTGAGGGTGAATTAGGGAAGGCTTTCGAAGAAATCAAGCGGCTGAAAGACCGCCTTCACGACGAGAATGTAGCCCTGAGGGAGCAAATCGATCAGGTCTTCATGTTTGAAGAGATCGTGGGATCCTCTCCCGCCTTGAAAACTGTCCTTTCCAGCATTGTGAAAGTCGCTCCCACCGACTCCACCGTGCTGATTACGGGCGAAACCGGAACCGGCAAGGAGCTGATTGCGCGTGCCATCCATAAGGGTTCGCACCGCGCCGGCCACGCCTTTATCAGCGTGAATTGCGCCGCGATTCCTCCCTCACTCATCGCCTCAGAATTGTTTGGCCACGAGAAGGGCGCCTTTACTGGTGCCCTGCAGCGGCGACAAGGTCGTTTTGAGTTAGCGCACTCCGGGACGATTTTTCTGGATGAAATCGGCGAGCTTCCCGCAGAAACCCAGATCGCATTGCTCCGAGTCCTCCAGGAGCGCCAATTTGAACGAGTGGGAGGGAGCCGCGTCATTCCCGTTGATGTTCGAGTAATTGCCGCCACAAACCGCGATTTGGAAGCCGCCATCGCTGCCGGTGTGTTCCGGAGCGACCTCTTTTACCGGCTGAATGTTTTCCCGATTGATGTGCCGCCTCTCCGGCAACGAACAAAAGACATTCCGATGCTGATCGAGTACTTCGTGAAGCGCCATGCGGAGAAGGCGCGAAAGAAAATCAGCAAGATTGATACAACTACGCTGAAGCTTTGCCAGTCCTATCATTGGCCAGGCAACATCCGTGAGCTGCAAAATATCGTCGAGAGATCCGTTATCCTTTGCACGGGGGATACCTTTTGGATCGATGAGGCTTGGCTTTCAAGCCAAAACGCACCTCGCCGGGCGTCGTCACATCTCCTCACAGAGAACCTCCACAACTATGAAAGGGAACTTATCGAGGCGGCTCTTGCGGAAAGCAACGGAATAGTTGCTGGACCAAATGGTGCGGCTGCCAAACTTGGAATTCCGCGGTCGACGCTAGATCTGAAAATCAAACAACTCAACATCAGGAAACGCACCATCCGGTAAGGCCTTCGTTGAACTCCCAGAATCCTGGCGTACTCCCAACATTCTGTCACTCCAATTTCTTTTTTCTCGCCTGTTTTCAGTGAAATCCAGTTGGACACTCGGTTGCACTACTCGTCGTCGGTGCTCGGATAGAAGGCATAGAGTGCACGACAGCCGCGACCGCGAGTCGGTCAAAATGGACTGATCGATGACTTTCAGGATTGAGACTGAGGCACGAGGGAGATTCGCAGTGTTCGTCCTGAGTGGCCGGATCGAAAAAGCGGCGATAGCCGAATTGAGAAGGCTTTTTGGGCTTCAAACGGATTACCGAAACATCGTTATAAATCTGAATGACGTCGGCGTGGTCGATCGCGAAGTAATGCGCTTCTTTATGAGTTGTGAAGCGGATGGCGCGAAACTTGAGAATTGCACTCCATATATTCGCGAATGGATGGAAAGAGAAAAGGATTGAGCGACGTAGTAGTCACGCGCCTGTCGTTCAGCCGGACTAAGAAACAAATGAGAGGTAATACAAATGAAACACAGACGCGCAATGAAGATAGGAGCTGGATATGGATAACGTTCAAGACAAAGCGGCCAACGCCAAGGAAATGCCTAAGAGCATTTTCCCAGTAGTCCCGACGACAAGAATTCTGGCTATCGGACAATTCACGAAGCCTCCAACACCGGAGCAAATAAAGGAGATTTTTCCGAAGGAAGTGCCAGCTACGCTTCGACTGTATCTGGCTGGCAAGATCGACCAATGGTGGATTCGCCAGACGCAGACAGGCCCTGTTTTCCTCTTGAACGTGACCTCGCTCGAAGAGGCGCGCGCCCTGATGGAAAAGTTGCCGTTAGGCCAAGCGGGCCTTATGAAGCACGAGTTCATCGAGCTTGGTCCGCTGACCCCACTTCATTTACTTGTCGGCGATGGCGGGTCGACAGCCGGTAGATAGTGTGTCATTGCGATCGCGATGAGCTCGAAGTACGCGAGGTTCGTCGTCGCATGCCGAGGTGCGATACGAAAGGCAAATTGAAACTCAAAGGAGAAGTACGCACAAATGAAAACCACCGACAAAGCAGTCGCAGTCTCCCCACAGACGACGAGGACCAAGTACGATGCGGTCCTGCTCACCATACGGTCGCGCAAGTCCTTCTTCGAGGTTACTCAAGCGATCGAGAGCAGCATGCAGCGCTTCCACACCCCCAAACTGATGGAATATGTGACACACGGCAACCGCGCGGGTGTCGAAGCTTACGTCGAGTCCACTTCGAAGCCGATGGCAATCTTCTGGGACTTCGAGCAGGGCTCCACAATGCGCCTCGCGGGGATTCCCATCGAGTCGAAATTCTATCTTGTCGGGAACGCTGTTATCGCCCGTGGTTTGTTCGAGTACACCGGTGCCGCCGGCTTGGGCGCTCCCGTGCGCATCTGCGTGTCCCAGCGGGACGGCGAGGAGACACGGATCGACATGGACCTACCGTCGGCATTCTTCAGCAAATTTCCGGAGATGCGGCCGTCGTCTGTGCCCGCTCTGCTCGACGAGAAATTGATAAAGCTCTTCGAGGATGCCGCTGCATAGGACGGCATGATGAGATCGGGTCAATGGCTCGTGACGAAGAGCTTTTTTAAGCTCCGGGATGCGCTTAAAAGGTGAGGGATCAGCCACACCACCCGGCGCTGCGCTGTCGGTTCTTTTCGGGTCAGGCTGCTGATGTTTACGCTCGCATGATCCACTGTAAAGCGCCTTTCCGTGGAGATCACGACGGCTGGAGCCACGCCAGGCGAAGGCGCTTCAAAGGTTGGGAACGTTGGACTGAAAGCTGTATGGCAAGAAAATTCTTCCTGAGGTGTGAAATGAGGCTAATTGTACTTTGTCTTTTCGCTGCGCTGACAGCGGGCGCACAGAGCACGACTGAACACCTGCCCGTAACGGACGCTGAGAAAATTGCGGACGCACTGAGGGCCGCACCAAACTTCATAACCGACGAAGCGACTATTGTGGATTATCCAGCCAGCAAGGGCGCCGACTTTCGAGTTCTCCGTAAGGGTACCAGTGAATGGACCTGCCTACCGGGTCCACCACCCGGCTCCAAGCATGACGATCCGGGATGTTTCGATAGTGTTTTCTTTCAGTGGGTGACGGATGGCCTTGCCGGACGGCCGCAGCACATCGATAGGCTTGGCATTGCCTACATGTATATGGGTCAATGGGTTCCGGGGGCGTCCGGCGGGGAGTTTCACGTGGGACCCCACATTATGGTGGTGACTCCTCATCCAGAAGATCTCCAGGGTTTCACCCGCGGCGGGTGGAACGGCACCTACATCATTCATTTGCCCCTCCCCAATCAGGCCGATAAATGGTTTTTGGTTATACCAATACGTCAAGCTGATAAGAGCAGTGAGGGTGTGATGCACTTGTCGTGCAGCCAGAACCAAATGCAAGCGAGAGGTACAAATGAAGGGGAAAGACCGAGCAGTAGAAGTCCCAACGGACCTCGCGAATTCCAACCAGGTGCATCAACCCTAGATTTGCAGGCTGGATTCGCGTTTTGCCCTGACGGCAATGGCTCAGGCAGAGCGAATGCCCGAATAGCTTCGACGAGCAACAGCAATCCAATCACTAACAAGAGGGAACACATGAAGTTGACGAACCTAAGTCTCACCGTTCTGACATTCACCGCTGCGGTACCACTCCTCATCGCTGGAATGCTTCTCCGCGGCGCGGCGCAGACAACCCCGTCGGATCACAATTCGTCAACCGGTAGCGACGACGATTCGACGCAGGTCAAAATAGCCCGTGCGATGTCTGCCGGGCCAACAGAGGTCGCGAAGGCGGCAAGGATCGTCGACACCGACGCGCAAGGCAAGATGGTCGTGCTCCGTGAGGGGAACAACGGTTTTACCTGCATGCCGGGGAGTCTTAGAGCTGTAGGCGAACCGCCTATGTGTGTTCATGCACCTTCGATGCAGTGGTTTGCTGATGCCAAGGCTCACAAACCGAAACCGACTAACACGGTCCCTGGCATCACCTACATGCTTGCTGGTGCCACGCAACGAAGCGATTCCGATCCATATGACGCCATGAGTCCTCCTATAACGGTAGGTCCGCACTGGATGATCATGTGGCCGTTTGATCCGAAAACCACCGGACTGCCGACTACACACAAGCCGACCGGCGCCTACATCATGTGGGCCGGATCGCCCCACGCACATGTGCACATCATGGAACGCCCATAAAACGATTCAGCACGTCGGGGCGTTCAATGGTCATGAACTGTGGTTGAAACAGATCGCTAGTTAAGCAGCGGGTTGTATTCGGGAATCTTTGACACTCGCGTGCAATCGCGAAGAAATCGTATTTTCCACTTGATGGAGAAGGGCATATGAACGATCACAGTAAACAAAAATCCGTCAATTCCCGTCGTTCGTTCATTGCCGGGTTTGGCGGCGTACTGGCAGCCGCTGCTGCCCTCACAAAAACAACGTTTGGCGGAGGTCTTGAACGCGAAAGCCTGCTAGTTCCAGTAAGTCCATCGACGCCTCGGTATATGGAGCATCATATTCTGCGAGACGGCGTTTCCCTTCATGTAGAAGACCACGGCAGCGGTAAGCCCGTGCTCTTGCTACATGGGTGGCCGGACTCTTCGTATCTTTGGCGCAACCAGATTCCATTCCTTGTCGCGAATGGCTTCCGCGCCATCGCACCGGACCAGCGTGGCTTCGGGCGCTCCGATCGCCCGGAAGGAGTGGCCGCGTATTCCCTGCAGAACGCGGTCGCCGATTTGGCCGGCATTCTCGACGCGCTAGGTATCGACGCAGCGGACATTGTTGCTCACGACTGGGGAGCCTCCGTGGCATGGCTGACGGCTACTGCCCACCCGAATCGCGTTCGCAGGCTTGTCGTTCTTTCGGTGCCACATCCACTTGCGCCATACACGTTGCGGCAGCGGGAGATGGCCTGGTACATGCTGTTTTTCCAGTTCGAAGGAATTGCGGAGGCATGGCTGCAGCGCGAGAATTGGGCACTGTTCCGTGAAATGCTCCGAGGCAATGGTGATATCGATCGTAACATCTCGGATCTGTCCCGACCAGATGCTCTAAAGGCATCGCTCAACTGGTACCGCGCGAACCTCGCGCCGCGCATGCCGGAGTCGCCTCGCAAACTGCCGCCCGTGGAAGCTCCAACTCTCGGCATCTGGTCCTCCAACGATCACTACCTCGACGGTGAACGCATGAAGATGTCGGGACAATTCGTGAAAGCACGGTGGCGCTATGAGCAGATTGATGACGCCAGCCACTGGATTCCATTGGACGCGCCCGACCGGCTGAACCAGTTCCTCATTGAGTGGCTGGGCTGAAGCGAGAGAAATTTGGCATCATATTTCGAAACATTGGCCCTGTGAAAGACGATCACGCGCAACGGATGTTAGAGTCTCTCGACAACCCGATCTGGTTCGCGCTGACAACGGAACACCGGCTTCTCGCCCGCTCACACGGCCTCGCGCGACGATATGCGCCGGATGTTTCACCGCTGGCGGCTTTGCTTCATCCCACGAATGACGCATTCGCAGATTTACAACGGCTGGTCAGTCCGGGCGAGCACGTCGCCCTATTTACCGCCAGTCCCCTCGATGTGCCCGGCGACTGGCGAGTCGACCGCTCTCGGTGGATCGACCAGATGATCTGTGACGCTTCACTGGCCCCACCGCCTGTGGTGCCGCTTCCACTCGGGACGACGGACGTTCCCGAAATGCTAGAACTCACCGCTGCCACCGAGCCAGGCCCGTTCTTGCCGCAAACCATCCAGATGGGAAGCTATTTCGGGATACGCGCGAGCGATGGGCGGTTGGTCGCAATGGCCGGCGAACGATTACGATCCACCGCATTCGCGGAAATCAGCGCGGTGTGCACTCATCCTGAATTTCGCGGCCGCGGATATGCGCGGGACCTGACGACGTTTCTCGCAACTCAGATTCTGGCGGCGGGAAAGGCTCCTTTTCTTCACGTCAAGTCTGAGAATGGCGCAAAAGTGGTTTATCAAAAAATTGGATTCCGTTTACGTGCCGCAATATGTCTAACCGTGATTTCCCTCTGCTGAAGGCGTAGTCAGTCGCGATATTTCGCAATGCCGCGCGTGAGCAGATGAAGGCGCTTTTTGCGCGTGTTGGCATGCATATTGTCGCGCTACCCGACGTGCTGCGGGCCGAACGCGGTCGCAGCTAATTCAAGCGCCGGAACCGAGGCCGCAGATTCTACAGACACTGTCTGAAGAATCTGCAAGCCTTATTCGCGACCGAGCCAAAAGGATGAACCCGAGAAAATTGCCCCGAGCGATTTCTCTTTGCGAGCTAATGATTCAGCGACTTCAGGAATCGATTCCGCTATTTGCCGTATACAATCGGCTGTCGAAGCGCCCATCTTCAAAAACCGTTGAAACAGTGAGATCTCGCCATTTCGCGGCCTCGCTCGCACGCGCGGCCTGTGCCTGTTGCACTCGCTTTTCTGCATCGACGCCGAGGATCAGCCGCACCGGCACCTCGTCGCTATTTGCCAGTTGCACAATTACATCCGCAATCTTCCGCGGGTCGCCTTCCGAACGCCCTTCGAGGCTTCGCAACATCTTGAGTATCGAACCGACCGAGGCCTCATAGTCCGGCAGCAGTTCAGGCGCATTCTGACCGGCGCGCCGAGCCCAATTGGTCCGAATACCTCCAGGCTCTAGTGTGCAGACCTTGACTCCAAACGGCGCGACTTCCATCGCCAGGGCGTCGCTGAAACCGCCCACAGCCCACTTGGCCGCGTGATACGGCGTATTGCCAGCAACCGCGAGGCGGCCGCCGACCGAAGACACCTGAAAGATGTGGCCGTTCTTCTGCTTCCGCATCACTGGCAGCGCGGCCCGTGTCGTGTACACGACGCCGTAGAAGCACGTATCCACGACAGCCTGGAAATCTTCCGCGCTCATCTGCTCGAACGGCGCAAACTGCCCATAACCGGCATTGTTGACCAGAACATCCAGTCGCCCGAAACTGTCCACCGCTAACTGCACGGCCGCCTTTGCAGCGGCCTCATCACGTACTTCCAACATGACGGGCTTTACCCGCTCGCCATATTGCGCCACCAGAGGGGCCAGTTCCTCCGTGCGACGCGCTCCGGCTACAACGCTGTCGCCCGTGGCCAGCGCCGCCTCGGCGATGTCCCGTCCCAATCCGTTTCCGCTTCCAGTAATCAACCAGATTTTGGCCATTGTAATATCCTCCTCTGCATAGGATGACCAAGTTAACTGACTGGATGCTCATTTATTTGATAGCTTCGGGAATCGGCCCGATATATAGTATTGAGGATACATTCTCCTAGAGAGGAGATCAGTGGCTCGCCCGAAGAGCGAAGACAAGCGAAATGCGATCCTCGACGCCGCGACTCGCGTATTTGCGGAGTGTGGTCTTACCGCTGCCCCAACGTCAGAGATATCAAGACGAGCAGGCGTCGCCGACGGAACTCTGTTTACCTACTTCAAGACCAAGGATGATTTGATCAATGCCCTTTATCGCGAGATCAAGTTGGAACTCGCAGACGCGATGATGTCAGAGTTTCCCCGCAAGAAGAGTGTTCACACCAGGTTGCGGCATGTATGGGATAGCTATGTAAATTGGGGTGTCAACAATCCTGAGCAGCGCCGAGTGCTGGCCCAATTGCAGGTCTCCGGGATGCTTTCGAAAGAGTCGATCGAAGCCGGAAGCGCGCCCTTCATCGAAATGCAGAATATGATTCGCGACGCCATTGATCGGCATATTTTCCGAGTGGACGTTCCGATTGAGTTGATTTCGAAGATGCTGGGATCTTTGGCGGAAACCGCCATGGACCTGATCATGTTGAAACCAGCCATGGCAAAGAAGTATCGCGACGGTGGATTTGCGATTTATTGGGCCGGGATCGCACGGAGGTAATGTTGTGCACTCCCAATAGATGAGTGAGTAGTCAGGATATCGTATGAGCACCATTGTGATCACATCATGGGACGCCCATAAGTCCCATGCGGAGTAAGGAAGCAGCTCTGCAACATAACAGTGCAACAGAAACGAAGGCGTGTCATCAAATGGGAGACCCCATATCAGGAGACCGACTGATGCAGATCGGCATCGACAGCTTCGCCGCAGCCATCTCTGATCCGGCCACCGGCCTTACGCTCAGTCCTGTCGACCGCATGCAGCATCTGCTGGAAGAGATCGAACTCGCCGACCAAGTCGGCCTCGACGTTTTCGGCATAGGCGAACATCACCGCGCGGAGTTTCTCGACTCCGCCCCGGCAGTGATCCTAGCCGCGGCTGCCGCGCGCACCAAAGACATCCGACTGACCAGCGCCGTCACCGTTCTTAGCGCCGCCGATCCGGTACGCGTCTTCCAGGAATTCGCCACGCTGGACCTGATTTCACATGGCCGCGCCGAGATTGTTGCGGGCCGCGGCTCATTCGTGGAGTCCTACCCGCTTTTCGGCCTTCGCCTCGAAGACTACGACGAACTTTTCGCCGAGAAGCTCGATCTGCTCCTCGCCATCCGCGAGAACACACACGTTAAATGGTCCGGCAAGCATCGCGCGCCACTCTCCGGTCAAGCTCTCTACCCACGTCCGCTGCAGGATCCGCTGCCTATCTGGGTCGGCGTCGGTGGCACGCCCACCTCCTTCGTCCGCGCCGGTATGCTCGGGTTGCCGCTCATGGTGGCTATCATTGGTGGTGAGCCCAAACGATTCCGCCCGCTCGTCGACGCCTACCGCGAGGCCGGCCGCCGCGCCGGTCACCCCGCCGAGACATTATCAGTGGGACTTCACTCCATCGGCTTCCTGGCTGACACCACCCAACAAGCTGCCGACGACTTTTATCCGGGGTACGCGCACACGTTCACAGAGATTGGCAAGGAACGCGGCTGGCCGCAAACCACCCGGGCGCAGTTCGACGCCGTGCGCGGGCCCACCGGCGCGCTGCTCGTCGGCGACGCCGAAACGGTTGCTGAAAAAATACTGTACGACAACGCAGTCCTCGGCGGCATCTCACGGGTCACATTCCAAATGGGAGTTTCTACCCTTCCGCACGAGAAGATGATGCGTGCCATCGAGATTCTAGGCACGCGTGTCGCGCCCATCGTTCGCAAGGAACTCGCCGCCGCTCATCCTGCGCGAAAAGTGGCTTCGAGAAAATAGCCTAATTTTGCATCTCAACAGGAACTGCCCCTCGCGGTGGCTGTGCCGGGGCAAAAACTCGCGGTACAAGGACGGTACAAGGTAACCCTGTTCCTTCGGCTTCTTCGCCGTTCCCTACAAGGCTTTGCAGTGCGACCGCTGCCTTGTAATTACAACGTGATACAAGAAATCAGCGCCCTTTCACGGCGGTAACACGGGTTCAAATCCCGTCGGGGACGCCAACCTTATCAACCACTTGCAAATCCCCTTCAGAATTTTGTACGTCCGTTAACGTCCGATAAGCCTCGGTGCTTGGTTTTTCTTCGTTTTTGTCGAGCAACAAGCTCACAACTCGGCTCTGCGCGTCTCGCTTGGTTTGCGTGCCGCATTAACTCTTGCGCGCCGGAGTCTATAACGGCGGCTGGGTCGCGACTTATTGCATTGACATGATGATTCAGCAGGACACGAACGGCAAAAAGGGCCTAGACGATTTATTTCGCCTACTGCTCGACAGATACGGTCTGACTGGAAAGCAATACACAACGGCAGACCTAGCACAGAGCGCGTCGGAGGTAGCAGGAATTGACCTATCACACTTTTTCGCGACGTATATCGCAGCGCCTAACACGCTGCCGGTGCAGCAATGTTTGAAGGATGGCGGCTACGATTCTCAGATTCTGAACTACGCGGGTGAAGCATTTGTTGTCCCAAGCCACACGGCTACCGAACTGGAGAAGTCGATCCGCAATCGGCTTTCGGTAGGCTCGCAAAACTGACGCTGTCTAAGGTTCCGAAAACCCGCGACAGATTGCCGAGTTTGTCGCTGTCCTGTCATGCAGTCTGTTCACGGGAGCCTCTGTCTATATCAACCTTGTCGAACATCCAGCTTTATAGCTAGCCAAAGGAAATCTGTTGAGCCTTCCGAAAAAATGCCTCGTCGGAGAAATCTGTGGGTCACCGCTACGCTCCAATGGCGGCCGGAAGCTCGGTTTGCGCGACTCTGTCGCGGCTCTGTTTAACCTGCTTGTGAGGGTGTCACGGGATTGACAGGCGAAACCGCCTGACCCACAACGCATGCCGGTGTGCAATTGTGGGACAGGCGGTTTCGTCTATCGCTTGCGAAGCAAGTTCTTTTTGCGCATCTAAAGCCATGCGGCATCGGCAATCCCCGCCGGCACCCGTATCAGGGCCGCGACCGTCAGCGGATTCCGCGACTGAACCGCGAAATCCCGACACCGGTGCAGCGCCCTACGTGGTGGAGAACCGGCGGCGATAGGCGGTAGGTGTCGTGTCCAGCGTCCGGCTGAAGTGCTGCCGCAGCGTCGCCGCCGTCTGTAGCCCCACCGCTTCGGCAATCGCATCGATCCCGTCGTCGGTCTTTTCGAGCCGCGTCTGCGCGGCCAGCAGACGCTGGTGGGTGAGCCATTGGTGAGGCGTGGTTCCGGTCTGCTGGCGGAACTGGCGCGCGAAAGTGCGCGGCGACATCGCCGCGTGGCGGGCCAGATCCTCCACGCGCAGAGCCTGGCCCAAATGCGATTGCGCCCATTGCAAGAGCGGCGCGAGCCCTCCGGCCGCCCGGCTGTCGACGGGGTTTTGGACGTATTGCGCTTGACCTCCGTCGCGGTGCGGCGGCATGACCAGCCGGCGGGCCACGCGGTTGGCGATTTCGGCGCCATAATCGCACCGGACGATATGCAGGCAAAGGTCTATGCCCGCGGCGCTGCCCGCCGAAGTCAGAATGCTGCCTTCATCCACGTACAGAACGCCGGGGTCGACGCGAATCTTCGGAAACCGGGAAGCCAACTCTTCCGCGTAACGCCAGTGGGTGGTGGCGCGCTTGCCATCGAGCAGGCCGGTGGCCGCAAGAACAAAGGCTCCGGAACAAATGGAGACCAGACGTGCGCCGCGAGCGTGCGCCGAACGCAGTGCTTTAAGGAGAGATTCCGGAGGAGGTTCGCTGGTTCGCTTCCAGCCCGAAATAAGGATGGTTCCGGCCTGTTGCAAGGTCCGCAATCCACGACGTGCCTCGACATGAACGCCGCCGGTCGTGCGGAGCGGGCCGCGCTGGTGCGAGCAGGTCTCAAACTTGTACCAATCGACCTCCAGCTCCGGCCTCGGCAAGCCGAAAATCTCCACCACGATCCCGAACTCGAAGATGCTGAGGCCGTCGTAAAGCAGAGTAGCCACGCGGCGATGGTCGCAGGAGCGCATGGCAGGATTTTAGCGCATATTGGCATTTCTGCCTATCGACAAAGTTTTTGAATCGGGCAATAGTGGTTTATGAACATACACAATATGAACATACACAATGAGATCGCCGCCGATCCGCAAACGGCCCTCGATCACTTTGAGAAGCTCCTGTCTCTCGAAACCGACTGCTGGGATGTCCATGAAGCGATGAAGAATGGGGACCACGATTTCGTGCTGCTGGATGTGAGGGGCCCACAGTTGTTCCAGGCCGGGCACGTGCCCGGCGCCATCAATCTGCCGCACGGCAGGATCAACGAGCGGAACCTAAGCGGCTGCGCGTCCGATACTCTGTTCGTCGTGTATTGCGGCGGTCCGCACTGCAACGGTGCCGATCGCGCGGCCGTGAATCTGGCGCGGCTCGGAAGAAAAGTAAAGAAGATGATCGGTGGGATCGAAGGCTGGAAGGACGAAGGCTTCGATCTCGCGAGGGGTTGAGGTCACTGCTCTTTGATGAGGCGAGTCGCTCTAGCTACTTACAAGGGCTGTCCGCACCTGACAGAAGATGACCGGCTTCTGTTGGCGGCGCTGGGCCAAGTCGGCGTCGAGGTACGCCGTGAAAGAACTGTCAAACAAAATGTTGCCACGCCTTGATCAGATTACTATCCACAATCGTGGGCGGACGTTCGCCATTCCTTACCTATACCGGCCGGGAACGGGCGGACCGGCGGTGTTATTCGTGCATGGATTGGGTGGGGCAAAGGAGAATTTCCTGGATTGCATAGTGAGAGGCTCGGATGTAACTTGTGCATCGGCAAGGAGTCGGGGCCGAATTCTGGCGAAATATTCCGAGTTGGTGGAAATTCGATACAGCGGATCCTGGTGAGTGCGAACTTCACCATAAGGACGCTTCGGGTGAGTAACATCATTCTAGTCCCGGCAGCTGTTGTAGGAGATGGGCGGACGGTAGGCGCAGTCGGTACACTCATCGAGATGCCCGCCCAAGGCGGCGGTGCGACAGCGCGCGATGGCGCGCAACACTTTGAGGTGTTGCCAGGTGATCCATTTACGGCTGCGTTCGATGAAGGTGCGTCCCGCGGCGCGAACCAGATCGGCCACCTCGAGGGGTGGCGGGTTCATCATTCGCTCTGCGGCACCTTACCTTTCAGCTGGAGCGAGTCCAGAGGACTCGCGGTGGCGTTGAGATGCCGTCGCGAGAGATGGAGATAGATCATGGTTTCTTTCAGATCGTGATGTCCCAGGAGCAGTTGAATGGTGCGTAGGTCAGCGCCGTTTTCCAGTAAGTGAGTAGCAAAACAGTGCCTCAGGGTGTGGGGATGAACCCGGTTCTGAAGGCCCGCCCGCCGGGCAGCACGCTGGCAGGCATACCACACGGCTCGGGGAGTGATGGGACGATTGGAGGTGTGCCGGGATCCGCCCGGGAATAACCATTCTGTGGGTTTACGCTTCAGCCCACGCCAGTAGTCGCGCAAGGCTTCCAGCAGCCTGGGGCTGAGCATGACATCTCGGTCCTGACGACCCTTCCCGCCGCGGATGTGGATCACCATGCGTCGGCTGTCGATATCGGGAATTTGCAAGTGAGCCAACTCGGCACGCCGTAGCCCCGTGGCATAGAGCGTCATCAATACCATGCGATGAAATCGAGTCTGGGAGCAGTCGATGAGGTGGGTAACTTCTTCCGGGCTCAGGATGCTGGGCAGGTGTCGCGTCTTCTTCGGATAAGGTGTATCGGCCACGCTCCAGGCTTTCTTGATCGTCTGCGTGTAGAAGAACCGCAGAGCCGCGAGACGTTGCGTAACGGTGGATGCGGCTAGCTTTCTCTCGCGGAACAGATACGCTTGGTACTCGCGGACGTGCTCCGGAGTAAGCTGATCAGGAGGGCGTCGGAAATAACGCGCGAAATCCGCGATCGTTTGGATGTAGCAGTCTATGGTAGTCTGAGCGTAATTACGACGCTCGAGTTCTTCGAGCATCATTTTGCGAAGGTGGGTCATAGGTTAGCTCCTTATGACCCAACTTTATTCCTTCACACACACTGCCGCCACCTGACACGCGAAAGCGTCTGCCGCGAAGCGGCTTCGTTCAAACGGGCTTGTAGGACATCAATGGCGATGTCCTCGAAGCCGACTTCGGGCCAACGCTCGTTGAGAGTCAGTCGTTGGGCATAACTGTCGCTGTAGGGACGACCATCGTAAAGATGCATAGCCGAACCGTCAACGGTCTGGGATTAGGAGAAAGCCGGTGTCGTCTTGGCCTTTGTAGTCTCCCCGGCCTACGATTTCACCGTGGTTGTTGATGCTGGTCGCGGATTCCAGCTTCCAGCCTGAATCGGATGCGATGTGAGTGTTCAAGTCTTGGAACCCGTGCGATTTTTCCCACGCGAAGGCCCGTTCCGCGTCCGCAAATGGACCGAAAGATCCAACGATGATGTTGGAGTCGTTTATCGCATGAGGGTGGCTAGGGTATTGCGGGGACAATTCCAAGCGAGTGAGAGTTGCGCCTGCGTAAAGGAACACCTCGGAAAACGCCTGGACCAGCACCTGACCGTAGTTATTCACGCCGATTGCCGAACTGTAACGATTGGGTGGTCCAATCGGCTGGATGCCGCGACTCGCGTGCCACAGGAATGCATGATAACGTCCGGTTTCGTCATACGCGTCGCCGATCGCTTCTCCGTTTTTGTTGACACCCTTGGCAGATCCGCCACAACACCCCCCTAGCTGTCGAATCGTGTTTCTGGTCCAAGATACCGGCCCCGTTGTTGTCTTTCCAGGGAGCAGCGATTCTCCGACAATTTCGTCGGAGTCGCTGATGTCGTAGGCGCGGGATTGCTCTCCGGCTAGCAAGGTTAGAACGCCATTGGCAAAGGTGAATGCTTGGTGCTTGCCAAATGTGCGGTCGTAGACAACTCCCACCACGTGATCGGAATTGTTGACTGCGACGCCTTCGGAGTTGTAGAAACCCGCGGGCAGAGGCAGTTCGTGAAGCCCAGATTGCTCGGTCCACAAGGCCGCGCGGTGACCGGTCGTTGTGCCTGCTATTTGCCTGTTTTCGTTGATGTGGGCTGGCCGCAGAGGCAATGCGATCACTTTGTAATGCTCGGCAATACAGCTCACACCGTTGCCTTGTCCCATCAGAAAAAAACTCGGAACAAGCAACAGCATTACGGCCACAAACCGAGCGGGCTTGGCGCCGTACCCAAGTTTTGAGGGCGATCCCACCCTGGCTCCGGTTCCTATTGCGCCGTGAGCTTGATGTAATCGAAGCACACCGTATATCCGCTGCTGCTGGAATTGTGTCCGCTCACGGTGAACTTGAACGAATAGTTCCCTGCTGACGAGAATGTCATGTTGCCAAGATCGTATTCATGGAATACGCCATTCCCGTTCGCGTTATATTCGTCTTCCGGGGGTCCAACGTTCGCACCGTTGACGGAGAGTTGAAAGATTCCGCGGGTGGGGAACTCTTTCGTTGCGGCTTTGATGTCGTAAGTCCCTGGCGTTGCGACGTTCACGGTGAAATTCAAATATGCGCCAGCGGCGGTGCCATCGGCAATCTCCCCTGCACCGTCGGGGAAGCCTGTCCAGGTAAATGAGCGCGCGTTCGGCGAACCCGTAACCGGAATCGTTGTGGCTTCGTATTGGATAGTACCCGGCGCACCAGACGTGAAGGTCCAGCTCAGGATGTCCTGGGTCGCAGTCAGGCCACCAGTGCCGCCGGCGAAACCAGCATAGGCAGTGTTCGCGCCTACACTGCTGGGAATATTCACCGTCCAACTCGTCGTGAAAGTGTCGGCCGGCGTTGTGGCATCCGTGATGGTCATGGTCAAGGTGGTGCCACTGTAGGTGATATGAACGTTAAACACGTCGCCACTGTGAAGGTTTACGTTGCCTCCGAGGGTTATAGCGGGAATGGTCGGAGACGCTCCGTTCGTGTACAACCCAGTCGAGTTCGTCCCCTCGCCGTCATTGTTATAAAGATCGAACTTCACCGCTACGCTGGACGGAATACCTCCGGATCCTCCGGGCGTATCGGGTCCGTAGCCCAAACCTCCGCCGCTGGGGCCGAGCGCTGTGGTACCGACGTTCTGAATTACAAAAGCGATGCCGTCCGCGGTGGGATTGGTTAACTGGAAGCTGAAATCGGTGGTAAACGACTGGATATTCAGAGGCGTCGTGTAGAAGCCGCTGCCAGCCTCTGTTCCTCCGCCGTCGGTCAGGCGCAGCCGGGTGCCGTTCAGCTTGGCGGAGCCATTCAGTGCCAAGCCCGTGGGACTAAAGCCAGAAGCGTAGTTGACATACGGGTTCCCGTTCGCGCTTATGGTGTAGGTCCCGCTCGCAATAGCGCTGTTGTTGTATCCGGTCGCCACCGCAATCGCTTTGATCGTGGTGGTCGTGTTCAGCGTCAACGTGGTGCATACCGGTGAACTCGGCGTGGGCGTGCTTCCATCCGTCGTGCAGTGAATGACCGCTCCGGTCGTCGTGTCCGAGAGCGTCACGACTTGACCCGGGTTGTAAGCGCCTGGCGCTGGACTGAACGTCGGCGTCGCCGCAGTGGGTTGATTGGTCGCGACATAGGTCCAGTCCAGGATTTCCTGGATTGCAGTCAGTCCTCCGGTACCGCCAGTGAATCCCACGTAGGCGGAATTCGAGCCGACGGTGGTCGGTATGTTGATTGGCCAACTGGCGGTGAAGGTTTGAGACGAGTTGGTGGCGTCCGTGATCGTCATCGTCAACGTCGTGCCGTCGTATGTTGTGTGGACGTTGAAAACATCGCCACTGAGCAGAGATACTCCCGAGCTCGTCATATCCAGGGCGGGAATCGTGGGAGAAGCGCCGTCGGTATACAGACCGGTCGAGTCTGTGCCTTCGCCCGCGTTGTTGTAGATATCGAACTTCACCGCCACGCTGTTGGCGATTCCCGGAGTTCCGCCCGGCGTGTCGGGGCCATAGCCCAGGCCACCGCCCGAAGGTCCCAGAGCCGTTGCACCAACTCCCTGGATTGTGAAAGTGAATCCGTCCGCACTTGCACTACTCAGTTGAAAGCCAAAATCAGTAGTGAAAGCCTGAATGTTAATGGGTGTGCTAACGAACGCACTCCCAGCCTCGTTGACCCCGCCGTCGGTAAGCCGTAACCGAGTGCCGTTAAGTTTAGCGGTGCCGTTAAAAGTTAATCCCGTTGAAGTAAATCCGGCGCCGTAATTGATTCCGGGGTCGCCCGAGTCGATGGTGTAGAGCCCGCTAGCAATCGCGCTTGGATTGTATCCATTCGCGGTCGCGATTGCTTTCAGAGTCATGGTCGAACTGATCGCCACGTTGCTACACGCAGGGGAACTTGGGGCGGGCGTAGTGCCATCGGTCGTGCAATGAACGGTCGCTCCCGAGGTGCTGTCGGAGAGTGTCACGTTCGTAGTGCTCGTGTAATCGCCTGGGGCGGGACTGAAAGTCGGAGTCGCCGCGGTTGGAGTCGCGCTGATAGCGCCATAGACAGAGACTTTCAGCTGACTGCCAACGTATACCTTACCGTTTGCGACGATCGGAGTGGCGAACTTCACCGCTCCGCCGGGGACATCGCGGTTGTTGGCGGCCTGGCTGCTGTTGTAAAGCATGTTCGCCAGATTGGTCGCGTCATAGGCGTACAACACCTGGCAATTCGAGCCGCCACTGCAGGTCGATCCGAAGGCGCTGTCGTCCAACCCCCAAAGAATTCCGTTGGTGTTGCCGTTAGCCGAAATGGTTGGCGAAGGCGCGGCAAAACTGAATGCTTTCGCACTCTCCGACGTGGGAGAAGTCGAAATCAGTCCACTGTTATTGGCGTTGAACGAAAATGCCTTCAGATTGTCCGGCCCGCCGCCATCGCTACCTCCGCCCCAGTAGACGCTGCCATTCCAGTAGGCTGGCGTGCCCCAAACTCCAGCCGTTGCCCCTGGAATCTCCTGCACGATATTCGGATCGCTGCCGTTGCAAGGAGGATTCTCGTTGACGCAATACTTGCCCATATTGTTGCGATCAATCACGTACATCTTCCCTTCCTTGCCCATCTGCGTCAGCAGTTGCTGCCCGGAAGAAAGATTAGGCAGTAGTACGAGTCCACCGGATGCCACGTCGGTGTCGCCACCGGCCAAACTGCTCTGGTTGTAAGGCGTGAAATAATCCAGGACTGGAAAGCTGCCTCCGCTCGGAGGTCCAAGTTTGACGATGCTATCGCCATAATCCGTCGTGCCATTCCAGGTGCCATTTCCGGTTGCGAAAAAGATGTTTCCGTTTGCATCCGCGGCCAGTCCTCCTCCACTCATCCAAACTCCGTTGGCGCTGCCGTCGGCGGAAGTGTTAAAGGCTGCTTCTTGCGTAAGCGTGCTGGCGCTATACGACATGATCCAGCCATGCCAGGGGCTGATGTCGCAATGCGAGGACCATCCAATCACTACGTGCCCATTCTCCAACAACAGGCCAGCGCGCTGATTTTCGAAGTGAGGGCTAAAGCTTACGGTGGTGCCGTTGCCATCCGACGCGGTTCCCGGAACTGTCGCTTGTATCAATACAGGACCACCGAACTTCTCAGCCGAGGTACCCACGTCGATGGCGTGCAAATACTGGACCAGACTGCCATTGACTTTTGACTTCGCCACCAGGTAGATCGTCCCCGTGGTGGGATCGATGACCGGTGTTCCCGTGATCCCGACCTCCGGGACCAGGTCGCCGCAACCCAGATCCGTGCTGCTGTTGACCGTGCTGCCGCCGGATGGAATCAAGCTGATCTGCCAGTAGATTGTTCCACTGTCCGCGTCAATGGCATACAGGCTGTCGTGCTCGGTGGCGACATAAAGGACGTTATGGGTACCACCACTAATCGTCACGTTGGAGAGGTACAAAGGCTGGGCATATACCCATCCATCGACGGAGACGGAAAATAGCTTACCGAATTGGCCACTGTTTACGTTGGCCGGAGTCAGGATTGCTTCCTGGGTGTTTTGTCCCGTCCGAGCGTTGTCATTGTGATAAGTAGTGACATTCACCTGCGCCTGGAGTACGGAGGAGAGAATACAGAACAGGCTGACAACCAACATCCCGATATAACAAATGGCCATTCTCTTCACTTGGTTTCCTCCTCAAAGCGCGACTTAGAACTGAGATTGCGACTCCACAACGGGGAGGCAACTCTTTTACCTTAACTTCGAGAAGAATGCAATCCCTGGTTCCGTGGGAATGCCCGTCTGACGGGGCATTCGCCTTCAACAAGTCTTCATGCGCAAAGGGCTTTCTCGTCACGGCCCGTGCGAGCCAGCGCTTTCAGCGGCGGCGCATACGGCTCTTACCGAGGATGAGTAGCGGCATGGCTGCTTGGTCCAAACGCCCTCGTACGAATCTGTGCCTGGGACCACTGGCGATGGTGGTCCCAACCGCGACAGTAATCCGGCGACCCTTCAGAGCTTTGCATCGCGGTCCAGAAACGCTCTTGGGGGAGATCAATGGTGATGTCCCCGAAGCCGACTTCGGGACAATCTTCGGGGAGGCGGAATCGCCGATCGGCTGTTACTCAGGATTACTTAGTCGCGGTAGGGACGATCATTGCTGATCGCCGCCGAGTAGGCCCGGGGAATTTCACCCCGAGCCCCTCACAGATCCGGACATGAAACTCTCGCCTCATCCGGCTCGTGCCACCCCAAGGAAGCCCTGCCGGGCTTCCGCCAAGACAAGAGTTCCTCCGGTTGCCCGTTGACTCCATCTTGACGTGGATGACCTGCCCCCTTTGCTCCGCGGGCATTACCCCGCTTCATCGCTCTTACGAGGCAGTGCGCCCCTGATCGGTGCATCCGTACTTTCGGCCTCGTGGGTCTTCCACTTGCGCCTTTTCCTTTAACATCACCGACCCGGTTCTCAAGTTCCGTACGAAAGCCCAGATAAGAGTCATGCCGCCTGAACGCCGGACCCCGCATGGCCAGTAAGTAGGTTCCTTCCATGCTGCTCCCAGGACACGGGGGAGACCCTGGTTTTGGAGTCATCTAAGGTCGTTTCGACGCTTCGTCAGCGGATCGTTTGCACTCATCTCTCTTATCCATACATGACGTGATCTTGTGCCACGCCTTTTAACCCTAACGTTCACCACCGCGGCCTTTAGAACCGAAGCAGCTTAGGGCAGTTTGAAGCCGCCTCCTACAAGGCGGCTCCGAAGGACCTACCTTCATCTTTCGTACAGCATGACGCTTTCGCGTCTTCCTGACACAACCCCCGCCGGGACCTTCTCCAAGATGCCCGAGCCCGGCCTGCTTGGCGGGTTCTTGCCGATGGGGTACGGCGGGATCGCCATGCTGACCGACTAATATTAGCCCCGAACAGCATGCCGTCGCCTGCCGAAACCAGGACACCGTGTATGGCCCCGGCTACATGTCGTTGGACAAAGAGCCTTTTGTTTTTCAGGTCCTGGAGTTCGGCGATCGCTTCTGGGTGGTTCCGCTGTATTACGCGCGCCGACGAGATCTCCGAGATCGGCAAGCAATACGAAACCAAACCTGGCTTTTATGGGGACACGGCTAATCTAAGTCGTTGTTTTTGCTGTCCTGCCATTTTCACGTTATGCGTCAACCCACAAAGTGTGGGTGAACGTTTGAAATGAAACAGGTGTTCGTTTAAGTGAAACTGCGGACCCCATGAGGTGGAACTCAATGTCTGACATTGTGGGATGAGCTGTAAGATTAGATGCTGGTCGCAGTCGCCAGTTGCTACCTTCCTCTCGCTACGAGTAGCGTCATATCATCCGCCTGTTCGCCACGGCTGAACTGCTGCACCTCGCTGAGAATGCCATCCAAGACTTCGCCCGCAGATTGCCGCTGCTGCTTGCGAATCGCCGCAATCAAACGCTCTTCGCCGAACTCTTCGCTGTTGCCGTCCTCGCCTTCTCCCGCCTCGGAAATGCCGTCGGTATAAATCACCAAAACGTCGCCGGGAGCGAGTTTACAATCCACGACTTCGCAGTCCCATTCCTCAAACAACCCCAACACCGTCGCAGTCGCCCCGAGTCGCTCGACGTTGCCATTCGCTCGCACAAGAACCGGAGGATTATGCCCGCAGTTCACATAACGCAAGCGTCGGATCTCATCGTCGTAGACCGCGAAGAACATCGTCGCGTAATGGCTGGTCTCGGTGTTCTTGTAGAAGAGTCGATTCACCGAACGCAGCAGGTGAGGTACATCTTCCAGCGCCAGTGCATATTGGCCGCGCAGGTTGGCCTGAAGATTGGCCATCAGCAGCGCGGCTGACATTCCTTTTCCCGAGATGTCCGCCAGAACCAGTCCCAGACGGCCAGAGCCAAGATCGAGGAAGTCGTAGTAGTCGCCGCCGACGGCGTGCGTCTGAATGCATTTACCGGCGCAGTCCAGCGTCTTCAGCGAAGGCGCCTGCTGCGGCAAGAGCCGGCTTTGCACCTGGCGCGCGATCTGCATTTCCTGCTCGCTGCGACGCTCTGCCTCCATGGTTTGGGCCATCTTCTCCGCCAGCGTGATGCTGCGCATGGCAATGCCTGCTTGGCTGGCGACCGACGCGAGCAAACGCTTGTCCATCGCGGAATATGACTCTTCCGAGAGACGCGGTCCGAGCACAGCTAGGCCTTGCAATTGCCCATTGCTAGAACCGCGGATCGGTACCAGACATTCCGGATCCAGCGGCGCAAGCTGGGTTCCATACATTTCCTCCGGCATCAGCTCCAGCGGCCCGCCGCGTTCCGCCAAGTCCGCAATTTCGGGCGACGAATTGGAGAGCGTCATCGCTTCCGGCGGCGGATTTCCGGCGTACGCGACGAGCGGCCCATTGCTGGCTTCCAGGTAAACGAACATCGAACGCGGATGCAATGCCTCCCCGATGTTCTGCTGGAGAAGCTCTGCCAGCCCTTCGCGGCTGCTGACGTTCAGGGTGTTCGCGGCAAGGTTCTCCAGTATTTGCTGCGCGTCGTAGGAACTGCGGAAGAATGCGCGGTCGAGCCGCGTGCGCACGCGACGATGAACTTGTGTCGCGGCAGAGATCAGCAACACGCCGAAGGCTGCGCCCACGGGGATGGCTGCCCTCGATCCGGCGGAGAAGTGGCGCGAGAACGCCTGCCCGAACCAGAACGTCAGACCCACCGAAACCGCAAGAATCAGGAAGAAAAATCCGCGCTCGACGACAAAATATCTTGCGCTCCGTTTCAGCAGTACCGGAACGTCCATTACACGATGCTTCACCACCGCGTAGGCGAAGGAGAGGGGAAACAGAAAAAGCAGGAACACACACACGAAAGTAAGCCAGAAGGGAACGATGTAGCGAAGGCTGTCCTCGGCCGCCCGCATCGCTACGACCGGAGTGACTCCCACTGCAGTGCCCCAGAGAATCACCTTGAGTTTGCGGCGGTCAGCGGCGTTGGAAGCGCTCAACACATTCAACACCAGCGAGAACACGCCGAGCAAAAGGGCTCCGTAACCAGTGATCATATTCGCGTTCCGCGCGATCCGATAAGGCATAACTGCAGCAATAAAGGGCAATGTCTCGGAGTTGCCGTGCCGATAACCTCCGAGGCCTAAGCAGAGGCCAATCACAGGCAGCACCCACTTCAGCCAGGGGACTTTGCGGTCAATCGGGGAGCGCGTGGGGAACACCGCGAAGAAGAAGTAGAACAGTCCGGGAAGTATGCTGTTCGCGACGGTACGATAGGCGAGGAGGCAGGAGCGAAGATTGCGTGGCGCGGTGGCAAATTCGTTTGGCATGGGCGCAGCCGTGATGAAGGTCGCAAATACCAGCGCCAGCAGCCATGCATTGCGATCTTCCACGCGCAGAAACAGCACCGCCAATCCCACGATAAGGAACGCGAGAGGATATGAGTCCTGGGCCTCCGCCGCGACGGAGCGTGCGAGGCTCTTGGTGTCGCCAGCGCCTTGTTTGGCGCGAAACCAAGGCGTGAAGACCAAGGGCTGTGATTGTCCCGGCCGCCGCACGGTCAGGGTCACTGTGTCTCCGGGTTGTGACCTCAGCCACGTGCGATTCTCCAATCCGCTCCACGCCGATGCCGAATCTGCGCTGCTTCCGTTAATCGCGACGATGAGGTCATTCATCTTCAATCCCGCCTTTTCTGCTGGGCTGTTCGGGTGCACGTCGTCAATCTCAACTCCGGCGGAAGAGTAGAATGCGTCGATCCCGATTTCGACCTGCGTTACCTGCAGTGGACGGCGAACGTAGTACATCCACGCTGCGCTGTAGAGAATGGTCAGCGCCGCGAGCAGGACCGCCTCGGCATACTGCAGCGGCCGGTAATTGCGACCGCGCGTTGCGGTCAATGCTTCGCGGCTTTGGGTTGCGGTGCTCATAGTTGCGCCGAAAACTAAGCACAGTGTAGTTCAATCGCAGATGCGCATTTAGCACCCAGCCGTTAACTCCTCGCAAACAGAAGAGGGCGGTGGTTGTCAATCCGGAACATTACGAGTTGTGGCTCGATCCGGGATGCAGGGATTCCGGAGCATTGTCGGAGCGGCCGTTTCGCCACTCAGCGTGAACAGTTAGCTTTGCCGAAATGCGGCGGAGCACGGTTGGCAAGCGGAGGAATAGCCTCAGCAAACCGCTTGCACGCGTCAACGATTCGAACTTCACTGTCATCGGCTAGCACATGATCGAGAAGCAATATCTCCATCGCCCGTCGAGCTGCTTGAACAGTCCCAGACCTTCTCCACTCCGCTCAACCCACTCAAGAAATCCGTCAGCCTGAGCTCTGGAACATTAGCACTGGTGTGGGCCCCGAGTTCCGAGAAATAGGCCACCTATGTCGTCGGAAAGCTGAGCTGAACCCAGTGCAATGATTCTGCCCGGAGAGTCCAGTTATCGGAAACTGCGAGCACAAGAAGTCGGCCGCATATCTGGAACGAAAAGCGCCGTTGGCTTCGCCGATCCACATGGCTGCGTAGTCGGCGACTCGCGGAACTGCCGTCCCAGCCCAACGCCCCAGATACGGGCTTCTGCGGAGTCAGAGGGTCGCACCGCAACAAAGGCGTTTCGCAAGCGGGGATTTAGCTTTAGCCTAACGACCAAGCCCAGGCACAACAGCCGGAACGGGACGTGCCCTCAGTCGGGATGTTCAGTGTTCCGCAATCGGTGAACTGCTCGGTGAGGCGGCTGTTTGGCTATAGCCTCTTGTTCTGCGCCTTTCTTCGCACAAAGTGATCTAGCGGGCCGAATAATGAGTAACATGCATCCAGAAAATGATCTCGCTCATTTCGGCTGAGGGCTGGCACGAGCGCTTCGCGTTGCTCCTGATCCAGCTCGTAATTGTACTCGTGAGTCAAATCCAAAATGAACCCCTTGCCTTCCTCCCACAAATGCACTTCGAACATCCCGTTGTAGTCGTCGTAGTGCGCGACCATCTTCAGTGAGGGCGCACCCCCCGTGTAGGGACGCTGAACGGGAGCACCGTGCGGATCAAGGAAGTCCACTGAGGCCCGGCCCTTATCCACTTTCTTGATGCGCAAGTGATACCCTGACTCGGACACCCAGGAGCCAACGAACTGTGCAATGCCATTGCGCAACATGATGCAGAACGTCCTGAGCTCAGCCACGCGGGAACGGGGACCTATAATAAGTGAAGCCACTTCTCCAAAAAGCGAGCACCATCGTGCGTTGATTGCAGCTCCAATCATAAGCCGTAACTTCGCACGGGAGATCGGTGCTCGCGCGGATAGAAAGTAAACAGGCTTTTCACTTCCACGAAGCCGACTTCTGGTTCCTGACCTGGCAAGCGTCCCGGACGCTGGCTGCAGGGGTGGCCGTATTCTTCGTGGATGGAACGTGTCTGTGCATGATTGCGATAGAATGCGAAGTTGTTGCGGCAGTGCGGATGCACCATCTGTCGCCATCGGTATGGAGAGCGATGAAATTCCGCGCGTTCCAGTAAACTAATGACCGGTTCCCCAGAACAGTTCGGGGGCATCTTTCCTTCTAGACCGCTTGGCCCCAGCCATAGGGCCTCTCCGTGTACTGTTGGACTTTGAGGTTGTAGACTTGCGCTGTTCTAAGACTGCATCGAAGGAAATCCCCATGGCACGTCGGATTGCGATGAGCAAATGCGCAAGCATAAACCCACCCGCAATGTCCGCGGAATACAGCCGAGCTTCCGGATCATCCGTGGGCAAGAGTCCGACTGTGCAGAGCCAGTCTTTCTCATCTTCCCAGTACGGGTCGAAATCGTGTTTGCGCTTGGTCCCCAAGGTCGCCAGGCTCCTTGATTAAAAACTCGCGGTACACTCGCGGTTGTATCTGGCGAATTGTTACGGGGAACCGACTTTTACCGGTAATCGCGCTGCGAACCTGCGAAAGTGCGTCGGCTGAGTCTCATTTTCGGACGCTCCTGGTGGCAGTGAAACGATCGGAGCCGCGAACCACGCTGCGATCGAGAAACTCCGAATGATTTCTTGAAGTTTTGCCGAGGTTGGCCGAATATCGCAGCGAGCGCGAGTCTTGGAAAAATCAGGCAGCCACGGGTGTTTGATATAGGGCTCGACAGTGGGGTTGCCATCGAAACGAGCGGAGATTGGCTGCTAGTCGTGACGGGGGCGGATCGGGCGTTCGCCCTTCCCGTGAGGTGTGCGTGCGATGGTGGTTGAAGTAGGTCCTGAAATCGAGCAGTTTGTTTTCGAGATCTACAGTCGTCCAGAACAACATGTGATCTAAATACTCGCGGCGCAGGGTGCCGATCAGCCTTTCCACGAACGGATGGGACAGGGGCACGTAGGGAAGGGACTTGATTTCTGTCACCTCCAGAATCCGCAGATTGGCTTGCCACTGGTGGAACCGATAGAGCGGATCGTTGTCGGAGCTCAGGTACTTCGGCAACCAGCGATGCCCTCGAATGGCGCGGTTGAACATCCGACAGAGTGCGACACCGTCGACCGTGCCCGCATGGACGCCGAAGCCAATGATCCGTCGCGTGTATTGATCCATGACGACCAGAACCCAGTGGGTCCGCAACGTGGCCGACTCGCACCGGAACAGATCCATACTCCAGAGGCTGTCTTTCATGTGGCCCAGGAAAGTCAGCCAGGAGGGACCACCGGAGGGCTGCCCCGGCCGGTAGTGATGGAAGAGAATCCTTCGAACCACGTCCTTGTCGATTTGGATGTTAAACGCCAAGGCCATCTGTTGTGCGATTCGCGGACAGCCCCAGTTGGGATTATGCTGCTTCATTTCGACGACCGCACGGATGAGTTCCGCGCTCGGTCCTTTCGGGCCCGACTTCCGAATTCGATTAGATTCAACCACGAGCCGTGTTTCGGCGTGAAGATGAATTCAAAGCGGTTCGGCACACTCGCTAAGTACGCTCGCGTCTGTTTGGAAATGTGAGCGGAATGATTATCCAGCACGATGCGAATGCGAAGTCCCGCCGTATAATGTTGATCCGCCAACTGGAGAAACTCGATAAATTCCGCACTCCGGTGGCGCTCCCGAACCAAGCCCAACACTTCCCCGCTAAGCAGTTCAATGCCGGCCAACAGCGATACTGTGCCGTGCCGCTTGTACTCATGATCTCGTCCCACGCTGCTGTGCCGACCCGGTACCGGCGGCAGATCCGGCGCGGTATTGCCGATGGCCTGAATGCCCGGCTTCTCGTCATAGCTCAGCACTCCCACGACTTCGGAAGGCAAGCCCACCTTGCGCCACAACTCGACGTCCCGGTAAACGTGCAACACTTCAATCATCTTGGCTTTAAACTCCGGATCGCGCCGCTCCAGATAATACTGGATCTTGTGCGGCTTCACTGGATGTGCCGACAGGATCTTGGAAACCGTCCCTCGTCCCAGCTTTTGCAACTGCGGGTGTCCCCCCTCCACACAGTGCTTCCGGATGTGCTTGGCCAGCAGGCGCGTAGTCCACAACTCCTGCGCATAGCCCAGATCTTTGGGTTTCTGACAGGCCAAGTCGACGATCCAGGTCTTGTCTTCCTCCCTGATCGACCGCCGCCGACCGCGTCCGGGCAGATCGCGCATGGCGGCACGGACACCCAACTCCAGGGCCTTGGAAACGCAGCGTTCCACTTTGGGTCGATTGGTCTTGAAAGCCGCAGCTATGGCGGACACCGTTTGGCCCTGAGCATAGCGCAGAACCATCTGCGCGCGTTGCACCTGCGCCGCCGATTCGGTTCGCGACTGCGCCAGTCGCTCGAGCCAAATGGTATCCTCGTCGGTCAGGTTCAGCCGGGCACGTCGACTGATAAAGGGCATCGCCAGTGGCCACCCAGTCGTGGTATAGCGATAGCATACGGCACTACAGCTGGTATTGCAATGCTATTTAGGAATCGAACTACTAGCAGTGTCGAGGGCTTCAGTGCAATTGCGGACCGGAGCAGACGAGTGGGACGCACCAAGAGCGCCATCCAGCCGGCAAAGATGCGGTCCGACGCGGATAGATTCGGCGATCGTTGCCTGGAGCGATTCACGATCAGGAGCTGGTGTTTGAGGAGAAGCGACTCCGCAACGATGGAACGGACGCCGCCAGGACCGAGCAACCGAGCCAGGACGGCAATGAAATGGATGAAAAGAACGGCCAGATTGCGCATCGAAGAATGGTAGCAGGACGGGGAATCCTCAGGAATCTTGGGAGGAATAACAATTCGCCAGCCACAGG
>CAWCKL010000002.1:0-272617 GCA_963796095.1 uncultured Acidobacteriota bacterium | reverse complement strand
CTTTGCTGTTGAGTGCCGCAACAGCTCCTGTACAACCTTGACGTCCTCCCCGTTGCCTTTGAGCAACGTAGAAAACGTGTGGCGAAATGTGTGCCACGACATCTTCTTGTTGTCCCTAATCGCGTTACGTCAGAGTTCCCCGTCATCCGACCGAAATCGGTGTCAAACCGCCAACAGAGCTTTCAACTTCCCAAAAGACGCCTTCCGGCCCGCGTTGACAGGAGTCCTTCCCGGTCGATGACATGGGCCGATTAGAAACAGACCGCCGACACGTGCCAAGTTACGGTGTGGCGCACAGTACCACCAGCGTCATATCATCATGCTGCTTGGCTCCGGCGACGAATCCATCCGCCGCTTGCATGACGCGAGCAATGATCTGCGACGGCGCCAGCCCACCGCATTGCTTCACGGTTTCGATCAACTGCGCCTCGCCCCACTCCTCGTCGGCCGCGTTCATGGCTTCGCTGATGCCGTCCGTGAACGCAACAAATACGTCGCCCGTCGCGATGGTCACGGCAGATTGCTCGTAGGGAAAGGTTTCGAGCAAACCCACCACCGTGCCGCCAACCTCAAGACGCGTGATCTGCCACTTGTCCCCATCGCGATGAAAAAGCATCGGCGGATTGTGTCCAGCATTCACGTAGGTCAATCGTCGCGTCTCCGGATCGTACTGAGCGTAGAAGAACGTCGCGTAGCGATTGTCCGACGAAGCCTCGTACAGCAGGTGGCTGACGTTGCCGACGAGCCCTGCCAGATTCTCCGGCACCCGCGTCGCCTCGCCACGCAGTGACGCCTGCAGACTTGCCATCATCAACGCAGCGGCAATGCCTTTGCCGGAAACATCTCCGATCGCGATTCCGAGATGTCCACCCGGCAACGCGAGGAAATCGTAATAGTCGCCGCCGACTCCTAAGGCCGGACGGCATGCGCCTGAATACTCAATCCCCACGATCGGCGGCAGTGTCTGCGGAAATAGTCGCTCTTGCACCTCGCGCGCGATTTCCACCTCGCGGTTCAGCCGTTCGCGGTGTGCCACTTCACCCGCGATCGCCGACATCAGCCGCGCATTCTCCAGCGCCAGCCCGGTTTGTGCCGCCACCGACTTCAGCAGGCGGACGTCCGTTCCCGAGTAAGGTTCGTCGGACAACTTCGGTCCCAGGCTGATGAACCCGAGGAGCTTGTCCCGCGTGCTCAGCGGCAACAACAACTCGCTCTGCAGTTGCGACAGCTTCGCGCGATCTTCTTCGCTGACCTCCGGCTCGCGATACAGCCATGAATTGGGATCGTCGAGATACACACGCGCCGGTTCTCTCTGCTTCTCAAGAATCCTCACGGTGCCGTTGTTCGCAAGAAAACCAACGTCGGGTGCTGTGCCGTATCCCAATACGTATGCCGGACGAAAAGATCCGCCGCCGCTCAAGAGGACCGCTACCCGCGGAACGTGAAGTGTTTCCGAAATTCGCGCCGCCACCGTCTCGATCAGCGGCCGGGTCTCCACCATGCCGCGCACCTGGTCGCTCAACTCGCTGAGGACCTGCTCCGTGTTGTAGGCTTCGCGGAAAAATCTTCGGTCGGTCCAGGTGCGCAATCGATCGGCCGCACGGCGAATAGTGAAGATCGCAAGCAGTCCAATCGCGGCAACGATGATTTTTGTCGGTCTTCCTTCACTTTTTGTTAGTAACGGCAAAGCGGTGAGAACTACCACAAGAGCTGCGATGCCTTGCAGAACAAGGATGCCGTTTTTCGCCAGCCCGTATTGCAGTCCCTGCCGCACAGCCACCCGCACATCCATCGCGCGCTGCACCACGATCACATAAGCCAGAGTCAGCGGGAAAATCGTGGTCAGGATCAATCCCATGGCGATCAGCCAGTCGGGAAATATGGTCCACATGGACTTCCCGGCGTACTGCGAAAACAGCCTGATCACTAACAGCGGAGTCAGGGCAAGCGTCGCGCCCCAGTAGAGCAGTCGAAGCCGTCGCTTGGCATCGCGCGAGATCTCCATCGACGACTTTGTGAAGATCGAGCCGAAAAACCCAAACCCAACCACGCAGTAAAGATAAATCCGCAGTGGAGTATCAAAAGGATGGAACTTCTGAACAATCTCTTGCGCGTGCGCGAAGTTTGTCATCTCTGTGATCGACACCACAACCGCATACATGACCTCCGCAAGAATCGGAGCGATCACTAGTGCCGGGATCCACTTCCGCCACGCTCCCATCTGCGTGTAGAGCGGGAAGGGTTCCGGGAAGAAGAAGCCGAACAGGAACATGAAAATAACCCACCCGGCCGCGAGAGCCGTACGGTAAGCCATGGCCACTTCGCGATAGCCCGGGCCCCAGCTCTCAATCTTGAACGAGCTGAACAACTGCGAGAAACAGAACATCAGTCCGAGTAGAATCCACGCCAACCGGTCACGTGGGCGTATGAGCACCACCCAGGATCCGAGCAGGACGCATCCGATCGGCGCCACAATATTCAGCAGAACGTCGAAAATCACTTGGCTCAGCGGAGTAGTTCCCGCAGTCACTGGGAGAACCACGGAATGTTCTCCAGAAGCTGACTTTACCCTGAGTTCGAACTGATCTCCGGGGCGAGCTTTAGCATAGGCTTCCGACAAGATCGCGGTACCGGTATATTTTTGATCATTGACCGCCAGCAGGGTGTCACCGGTGTGCAGTCCCAGTTTCTCAGCCTCCGGTCGCACGATCTCGAGCAAGGCGCTGGCCGAGGCGGGCATGACAAACGGCGCGTCTACCTTCTCGGTGCGCCAGATGTCCTGGGCATAGCGAATTTGAAACAGCATCGCGCCGGCAAAAACGCTTGCCAGAAACACATATTGGAATACGGGAGGAGAAGAATCTCGTCTGTGAAATTCGGCTGGCATGTCTCGGGCAGCACTGATTGTACGACGTATCACGCCCGTGCCAGTGGATCGAACAAGTTGTAGCGGTTCGCCGTCTTCTGGATCGGGTAGCAATCGTAATCGTTGCAGAGGCCAAACCGCCTTACTGTTAACTTGGCCTAAGTTTCCGCCGGCACTCGGATCGTCAACGCATCGGCACAACCGACAACTGAGCAGCCGGGCACCGCAACTCCAAGGCGAAAGCTGAGGACACCAACCCGGCTCCTTGCGATCATCGGCAAAAGCTTCGACGGCGTCATTATCCGTCCGGAAATCCGTCGAAATATGAGCCTTGGTTTTTGATAGACTTACGAGACCTATGAGTGCTGTCTGGACGCTAAGAGGTTCTTCGTTTGCTGTTTGGAGGTGGGTTCGATTCCCGTCTCCAACCCAGAACCTTTAGATCCGGCAGAATTCACACCCATTACATCGCCTTGGCCAATACGAATCCCGTGATCTGGGCAATCGACCGTGGTGCAGACTGTTCAAAATCTTGCAATGCCGGCCTCGCGCTTGCATTCCCGAGCCACGGTCGCCGTGATCGCATCGTCTCTGTTCATCGACTACTTCTTATACGGGATCTTCTTCCCGTTGGCGGCGCACTCGCCAGCGAACTTGCAGAGGGAAGATCAGTTCGCATTGCTTTACGGAGCGTACGCGGTTAGCGTTCTGCTTGCGACACCGCTGTTTGGTTATTTGGGGGATCGCATCGGCGGTCGCGCCACAATGTTGTACGGTCTGGGGTTTGCGGCGTGCTCGATATTGTTTTTTGGCGCGGGATCGAACCTACTCGTTCTACTAGTCGCGAGATTCTTCCAGGGCGCAGCGTCCGCCGCGCTTTGGACGTCCGGCCTTGCGCTCATCGCGACCCACTATGTCGAAAAGCGCGTCCAGATGCTCGGTTATGCATTTACTGGCGGAACGCTTGGCTCGGTCCTTGGACCGATTGCCAGCGGATTGCTCTTTCACGTGGGGGGCTATAGACTGCCGTTCTTTGTCACCGGCAGCCTGGTAGCGATCGACGCTGCTTTGATTACAGCTCTTCTTCCCGCTACAGGGAGAACTCAGAGCGAGACGCACAATCTCCGTGCATTGCTCTTGAACAAATCAGTGGCCATGCCTGCGCTGACGGTAGCGCTCGCGGCCTTTTCTATCGGCATCATTGAACCGCTGCTGCCGGTGCGGTTGGCGCATTATGGCGCAACCTCGATGACAATAGGGATCATCTTCACCGTCTCGACTTTGGCGTATGGCTTGAGCGCGCCGGTGGTAGGCCAGGTCTCGGAGCAATTACCCATCCCGAAAGTCATCGTGCTGGGAACGATTGCGATGGCGGTCACGCTCCCTTTGCTGGCGGTGTTTAAAGGAGTTGTTTTGATTTGCGTCGCGTTATCCCTGGTGAACATCTCGTTCGCGTTCATGCTCAATCCGGCTTCGGCGGAACTGGGAAACGCGGTCGATCGAGCGGGAATGTCTTGTTACTCGGCGGTGTACGCGGTGTACAACGTTTGCTATTCGATCGGAATGTTGGGAACTGCAGCGCTTGCTTCTGCAGCCGCTCGCAGGCTCGATTTTTGGGGCGTCCTACTGTGCGCCAGCGCGATCTTGCTGCTGTCTCTCCCGCTTCTCACCCGGGCAGGTTCGCATCCACCGGCAATCCCCGCAGAGGCCGGCGAGGGGAGCAGTATGGAGCACAAAGTAATTTGAGATTCGGATATTAAGGAAACAAAATAATGACTCAGACAATGGAAAACCCTGATAGTTTGCTCGCGGCGCTGGATCGTGGCGAGTCGCTTCCAGCTTATTGGTATACCGACCCGGCGATTACCGCTCTCGAAATCGAAAAAATCTTTCGCAAGAGCTGGAGCTACATCGGGTCGGCAACGGAACTCGCGAAGCCCGGCGACTACATAACGGGTTACACGGGAGAGGTTCCGGTTGTCGTCATCCGGAATGCATCGGGTTTGGCGGGCTTCATCAATGTATGCCGGCATCGTCGGCACGAGGTGATGAAGGGCCGAGGCAACTCCAAGACTATGCAGTGTGGTTATCACGCTTGGACCTACGATCTTAGCGGATGCCTGAAGGGCGCGCCCCGCTCGGCTGCCGAGCCCAACTTCCAGCTCAAGGACTATCCACTTCTGCCGCTTCGAGTGGAGTCTCTTGGTCCGTTTGTCTTTGTCAACCTCGATCCCCACGCGAAATCTCTGGCGTCGTACTTCGGAGATCTTCTCAACATCATCGCGGGAAGCGGGGTTCATCTGGAAAGTCTCGAGCTCTACAGCCGTGAAGAGTGGAGCGCCAAGGCCAACTGGAAAACGATGCTGGAAAACTATCTCGAGTGCTATCACTGTGCGATTGCGCATCCTGGGTTCAGCGCAGCAATCGATGTACAGCCGGGAAACTATAACCTCACCATGCACGGCTGGTTCGCCAGCCAACTGGGAGACGTACGTCAATCCGCGCTCGAGGGCAAGACCAAGGTCAAGATTTACGACGTACGCGGCGAGGTCGCCCAGTCCCAGTATCATTTGCTGTGGCCCAACCTTACGATCAACATCAATCCTGGATTTCCTAATCTCTCGGTGGATTGCTGGGTTCCCGATGGCCCCAATAAGACCAAGGGATTTTCCGAGCAGTACTTCGGGCCGGGCGTATCAGAGCAGTTCGCGCACGATCTGATTGCTTTCAACAAACAGGTCGGCTATGAAGACGACGTTCTGACGAATTCCGTTCAACGAGGACTACTGGGCGGTATCCCGGAACGGGGAAGGTTCTTAACGAACTGCGAACATCTCTGCATCCATTTTTCAAGGTTGGTGGTTCAGGGGTTGAGTGGAGACATGGTCACACCGAGGCCAACGGTGACTGCGGTGCCGGTTTCGAACACGGTCAGCCTTACGCCCACGGCTTCCGTTAACGCGGAACCCACGAAGCGGAACTAGCAGCCACGGATTCGCGCGCGCATGCAGGCGTTCTCTGTGTCGAAATAGCCAGTAGTAGCTCCAGCGCACCGAGGGGAAATCGTGTCAATTGGCGAAACATCGCCTCTCTGACAATGTCGGCGCCTGTCAAGCCCTTTTCGAGTGCACTGCTGTATGCACTCAAAGAAGAGCGCCATTTCGCTCTCATAGGTGGTGTTGCCTTTCCAACCGTAGGCTCGCTCGTAATCGTTTTCCAGGTCAGGAACTCAGGCCGAGTAGGCCCGGGGAATTTCACCCCGAGCCTCTCACGGAACCGGATTCGGATGACCTGCCCCCTTCGCTTCACAGGCATTGCCCTGTTTCACCGCTACTACGGAGCAGTCCGCCCCTGCGGGCGCCTCGGTACTTTCGGCCTCGCGGGGCTTCCGCTTGTGCCTTTTCCCTTATCATCGCCAGCCAGGTTCTCAAGTTCCGTACAGAAGCCCGGAGTGGGTTCACGCCACCTCTATACCGGACATCGCATGGTCAGTAAGCAGGTTGCTTCCATGCTGCTCCCAGATCAGTCGGACGCTCTGGTTTCGATGTCGTCTTTGCATTTTCGATAAGTCTCCAGTGGTTCACTTGCGTTCGTCTCCCCAATCCCCACATGACGTAATCTTAAGTCACGCCTTTTAACCATGACGTCCACCACCGCAGCTTTTGACTGAAGCAGCTCATGGCTGTTTGGAGCCCTCTCCTGCAAGACGACTCCGAAGGGCCTATTGGCCTCAGTCGTGTCACTGCTTGCACAAGATATCATTCTACTGAAAGGAAAATCCAATGGACCTCAATCTCAAAGGCAAACGCGCACTAGTGAGCGGCAGCACAGCCGGTATCGGTCTGGCCATCGCCACAACGCTCGCGCAAGAAGGCGCTCGCGTCATTATCAATGGCCGTTCGCAGACATCCGTCGATGAGGTGGTAAGAAAGCTGAAAGCTGCGCCTGGCGGTTCCGTGCAAGGATTTGCCGGTGATCTCGGCACGGCGGCTGCGGCGGAGGCGCTTGCGCGGCAATATCCCGACGTGGAAATCCTCGTTAACAATCTCGGAATCTTCGAGCCAAAACCATTCGAGGAGATTCCCGATTCCGATTGGGTACGATTCTTTGAAGTCAATGTCCTCAGCGGTGTGCGCCTTGCCCGGCTTTTCCTGCCTGCGATGAAGCGGGCCAATTGGGGGCGCATCATCTTTATCTCCAGCGAAAGCGCCGTGCAAATTCCGGTCGAAATGATCCATTACGGCATGACGAAGACAGCGCAACTGGCCGTTTCGCGCGGTCTGGCCGAATCGGTTGCCGGTACTGGAATTACCGTCAACAGCATCCTGCCCGGCCCGACGAAATCGCGAGGGGTTGGTGATTTCGTCGTAGCCCTTGCAAAGGCCGACGGAAAGTCGTCTGACGAGTTCGAGAAGGGGTTCCTTGAAAAAGTTCGGCCCACCTCGCTCATTAAACGATTCGCTTCGCCTCAAGAAGTCGCGTCCCTCGTGGCCTACATCGCGAGCCCTCTCGCCTCGGCAACCACGGGAGCCGCTTTACGCGTTGATGGCGGCGTCATAAAAAGCGCGTTCTAGGATGCTTGCGGAGTCGATTCCGCTCGTAATCGGATTTTCAACAATGAACTGGAGGAACACATGAAAGCAATCGTTATTGGAACAGGAACCGTCGGGTCCGCTGTGAAGAAGGCGTTGGAGGAGAAGGGACACGAGGTCGTGTCTGTCGGTCGTAAGTCCGGTGATTAGCAGGCGGATATTTCCGATCCCAAGAGCCTGAAGGCGCTTTTCAGCAAAGTTGGCCTCTTCGAAGCCGTAGCATGTGCTGCGGGCGATGTCTTCCCAGCGCCTCTCGAACAGACAACCGATGAGCAATGGGACAACTCGATCCAGACCAAGGGCATGGGCCAGATCAATTTGGTCCGGGCAGCACTCCCTTTCATCGCCGACAAGGGCTCCTTTGCCCTGATCTCGGGTGTTCTCACGGATGAGTACACAGCGGGCGGTGTGATCGGCACCGTCATCAATCACATTGTTGAAAGTTTTGTGAAAGCCGCAGCGGTCGAGCTGCCGCGCGGCGTCCGGATCAACTGCATCAGCCCCACGGTGCTGACGGAGTCGGTGGCCTATCATCCGTACTTCCCCGGGTTTATCCCTGTTGACGCCAGGGAGGTAGGGCAAGCTTATCTAAGAGCGATTTCGAATCCGTTTACGGGGCGCATTCTCAAGCTGCACAAGACGGATTCCTGATCCGCCTCACACAACCCACTCGGCAAGAACTGGTGGCCGATCCGGCGCGTCACCTTCCGCCTTCGCCAAGGCTTCGGCGGACAGGTCGCGATCGAGCGCCGCGACGCAAGCGGCGGCAAGCCGGTCGCGGTGTTCCGATTCCTGTCCGAGGACTGGTCGCCCTGGATCGCGCTGCTGCGCATGCGAGAGCGCTGGCCGGAGTTGTCGTTTAACTTGATTCCGTCCTACGTGGGGGTGGGGGCATGACTTGATGTATGAATTTTCTTAGCGTACTTTACTGCACAATTCATGCCCCCATCCCTATAAGAATCTTTTGCCGGTGCTGCTGACAGAGCCAATCGACTGGGAGCTGATCCGTCAGCAATATGAGCAGATGGTCAAATACGCGACCGCGTTGCGGCTCGGCACCGCCGAGACAGAAGCAATCCTGCGGCGCTTTACGCGAAACAACGTTCAGCATCCAACCTACAAGGCGCTCTCCGAACTCGGCAAGGCAATCAAGGCCATCTTTCTTTGCCGGTATCTTCACAGCGAAGCGTTGCGCCGCGAAATTCACGAGGGCCTGAACGTCATCGAGCAGTGGAACGGCGCCAACGATTTCGTTTTCTTCGCCCGCCGGGGAGAACTTGCCAGCAACCGCCGCGATGATCACGAGATAAGCATGCTGGCGCTGCACCTGCTACAGAACTGCATGGTCTATATCAACACCCTCATGCTGCAGCAGGTATTGGCGCAACCGCATTGGTCTGGCAAGCTCAGTGCCAGAGATCTGAGCGCTCTCACGCCACTGATCTGGGAGCATGTAAACCCTTACGGCCGCTTTGAACTGGACATGAATGCCCGATTGCCCATCAGATAGTCGAAATGGCCCCTGGTAACACGACTGTTGGGCTTACCCCTATGAGCGCGATAAGCCGGGACATGGCGTCAGTATTCAAACAACCGGCGTGATTCTCCCACTAAATTCTCACGCCAGGAAATTCGGACGTGAGGTTCGGACGTGAGGTGTCTTTAACCAATGAGCCTGGTTTCCTTGCGTCGAGTGAGAGCGGAGAGGCTTAGCGTAAAATAATTGTCGTATCTGATTTCCTACGATGTTGACCGATGGCGTGTGGGCCGAAGTCCAAGTGGACAATGAACTGCACTACGGCTCACTATTCGGGAATGTCGCAATGAAATCTGCTAAATCGACTCTCCTGGGATGACTTGCCGGTGCCGGAAAGATAGGTGCGTCCAGAGAGCGGACCCGAATTCTCTGGAGGATCATCCATTGTGAGCATTACTGACCAGCGAAAGCTCATCATCTTGCAGCATGATTGGTTAGATCTTGCACACGTAGGACTAGGAGGAACTATGTTAGGTTACGGCCTGGTAGGAACAATTGTCGTAGTTCTATTGATCGTTTTTGTTGTGCGCAGTCTATGAAGCCGAGACTGTGGACGCCGCGAAAGCGTGAGGAAATTCGTCACGAGGTGAGAAACGTGGCCCGGCCTGCCACCGTTCGCCTTCGGTCGAACCCAGGACAGTGGAAACGGTAAAAACCTGTGCCGTCCTCACTCCGAGACTAAGGAAAGCTTAAGGCAATTTCGGCTAATGGTTAAAACACCGCCAAAGAAGCGGCCAATGCAGGCAGTGTCGATTCTTAAGACATCGGGACTCAGGAACTCTGAACTTCAGCGGCCAGCTAAGCAGAGCAGTTACGAGACGCGTGGCAAAAGGACGTATCGATTATTAGCGGAGGCGGTAAACATGAGTATCTCTGCGCTGACATCGTTTATCGTGAGTCTCGTATTTTTCATGGGAATAGCCACAGCTTCGCATGCGCAAGCCACTAAACCAGCCCCGCCGACACCTATCGATGAGAAAAGGGTCGAGCTCGGCGGAACGCCCTGGAATCCACAATGGGACCAGATCATCGAGAAGGCGCTGCCACTCGAAATGCTTTCTTCGCAAGTTCCGCCGGGCGTCCGTCGATTCTGTCCGCGATTTTACGAGATGGCCGAGACAGACAAACGCGCATTTTGGGCCTACTTCTTTCAGGCCCTTGCGGGTGCTGAAGCCGGATTAAATCCCAACACAAGCGTCCGTCACATCGAACCGAAAGTCGCGAAACACGATGAGGTGAGAGGAACGGCCATGCGCAGTGAAGGATTGTTGCAGCTTGCGTACGCAGACCAGAAGCGTTATGGCTGCGATTTCAATTGGCAAGTGGACCGTGTGCTAAAGCCGAACGATCCCGCGAAAACCATTCTCCAGCCGAAGAACAATCTCGAATGTGGAGTGAAGATTCTGGTCAACCAGACCATCGTCCAACACAAACCCTTGCTGACCCGGTCGGGATACTGGTCGACGTTGCAGCCGGACGGGCCGAGCTACCGCGTATTTGCCAAGCAAATGACAAATCCCCCACTTGCATGTGGGCTGTCCACCAAGTCGACGATCGACAAGTCGGCTACGACGAAGTCCGTGCAGGACGACGCGAACCGACACGAAAGTCCACAATAGTTTGGCATCGACTGAGCGCGCATAGCTGCTCTCCGCATGATGGAATCAGAGGACAGTAGTAATAACGCCGTTACATCAAGAAACGAGAAAAGAAGCACCTTGGAGAGCGGGATTCGGATCCCAGGGGCTAGTCATGGAGTACAACGTTCAAAAGTGAGCTATGGACTTGCAGACCGCCGTTGTAGCGGATGAATCATTGCTTGCCTCCTTTCGGCATTGAGTCACTTCCGTCACCACTATGAGCTTACCCGTAATCCTACCTGTGATTTATACCTGTGTTACAGGGAGAAAACTCGGAAAGACAGCCTTCCATTCTGTGTAAGTGCTTGTATCTCGTAATCGTGGTAGGTTGACACGGTAGACGTCAGGAGTTTGAGTCCGCGCGCGGAGTCCGGGCTCACACAAATCATTCCCAGGGCCTTAAAGAAGGTGTTAGTTCGTTGGTTTTCCCGTGTCGTTTCCGTGTCGTTCCGCCTTGGCGTACAAGGTCCGATGCCATAACTTTTTGAGCGTAGGCTTCTTCAATCATTTCTGCGGCCAGCGAAATCGCGCGTCGTCACCCTTAAGGACAGAAGGCAGAGCGTTCAGAGCCGAATCAAGTTGGCGCTCAAAATAAGGAATGAGCACTAGATCAGTAGATCGACTGATGCGTCTGGAAAGGAAGAGAAGAAAGGAAGCACTCACAAACAGATTATCCCCTGTTTCAATGTAAATTGTTCAGGGTTGCAATTGAGGGTTTACATTCGGCCAAAACTGCCGTGATTGAGCAAGAATGAGGCAGTTGAAGCACCACTCAAATGATCGAGTAACAACGAAATTGGCTCCGGGCACCCAAGTTCGGGACCAGGGAGTCAAGCTTTCAAAGCGACTCATCTGCCATTTCCAATCGTATGCGTCAGAGTAAGCACAGTGTTGACGAACGCGGATTCTGCTGATTACTGACGCTGGGCGGCCCAGGCTGTCGGGGTGAGGGTGGGCAGGCGCCGCACGGGCGTATCGGCTAAGCCTGGGAGTACGGCCACGAGATAGTCTCGCGCCGAGATCTTCAGCCGTCGGCAGGTTTCGATGACGGAAAGTATGGCTGTCACTTTCGGTCCTGCTTGTGGGCTTCCAATATGGATCCAGTTTTTTCGACCCAATGTGATCGGTCGCATCGAGTTCTCCGCCAGGTTATCGGTATTTTCTCGCGCGAGGAGAGGCGCAGTAACGAGAAAGACGGTACTCAAAATAAGGGCTCGGACGTTCATGTTGGCTGCTCTCTTCTCTTCTTCGTTTGCAACCCCGGCCAGTGGCGGGACCTCGCCCGCCTGACCAGCTCGGCTACTTTGGTATTAGTCTGGCTGACACGCGTGTCTCGGGGCCAGTTTCCGCACGGCACACTACTGCGAGATGGTTTGCCGAGCAATTGGAGTGGGAACTCCGCCCAAGGAGAGAGCGGGTTTCGTTCGCATGGCTGCGGCATTCGAACGGCTTCCGGTTCGTCAATATCTGTGGGGTGCATATATTCATATCCCCCGTTTAGACGACGGTTCGCGTTCCACCAAATTGAAAAGGTTCACCCGCCCGACAACGATTTCGCAATTGGCCTAGGCGAACAGTTGCCGCTCCACCAACGTCGCGACAGGCAAAGCTCTGCCGCTATGAGAAAGTAAGGAAGGAGCAGCGGAACCGACGATGGACATGCAGGCTACTCCCGGTAATTAGGTCTTGAAACTAGTAAGACTGATAGTTGTGCGGTCACTCCATTTCTGTTTCCCTGTCGCAAGCGACAGTTACGCCCATCCCTGGCCCCACCCTACTTGCTACCGAAAACGGAGCGTGAGTTGAGCACGCCTTTCGTCCTGTGCCTTTGGCTGCGATTTAGTCGCTGCCAATGGCCTTCAGCACTTAGTAGTGTTATTCAACGGTCAGTTCTGCGAATTGGCCTTAGTTGCTTCGTCAACCATTGACCGCAGTACTCTTTTGCACGATTGGCTAAGCCGGAGAACTGCAAGAACAAGCCTCGCAACGTTCGCCGGATTGTCCGCTGGCGGCACCAACAGCAGTACACGGATGAGCCAGGAAAATGGTATCTCCCTTCCCCCTCGGCTCTTACAATTCGTAACGGCGCGACAGTCGAACACAGCGCTCTACCGTGCCTTAGCAGATATCGAATGTTGCTCAGCCGCCGCGTTCGACGCCGCCTTTTGTTCGGCTTTTGTGGGAAGGACCTGCATCCCATAACTCTGGCCCGCCACCCAAACCTGGCTGAGATATTCAGTTGAGCCGTACTTGTTGAAGCTTATCTCTGTTTTGGGATGGGGGTTCGCCGCCTGGGTAGGCGCGATGTCGAGGAACGCGACGTGCGATTCATCTTTGCTTTGGATCAGTAACACTGTGTTATCTTCGTCCGGGGGGTTGGGTGATCGTGAAAGCGCCAGTTGGTATGCACCCGCGCACGCGCCAACAAGGTCGATGGCCATCCTCGCGTAGCCGCGATATTAGCGTCACGAACTTCTGAGGCGAAAGGATACGAGAATGCTATCCCCTCAAGCCGCAAATTGTTTTGCATTTTTTTGCAAGGCGTCCTCTCCGCATTGGCTCAACAAAAGGAGACAGCCTGTATCCGTGAGTTCCAAGCGAAAGCCGGAGCGTGATTTTGCGGCGTGCGTACATCCTCACAGCGGATGCTGGCCAACCCTGGTGCTCGCTGCACTCATAAGCGGGTTTCTGGCAATTGTACTGCCTGGCGCCGTCGCTTCGGCGTTGGCTCAAAACGTTGAGAATCCCCCAACGCGGACCATCAAGATTTCGACCAAAGAGGTTACTGATCCCGACGTGGCGGTGTCGTCCGACGGACGTTGGTTGGTTTTTACCGCGCTGGGCCACCTGTTTCAGTTGCCGACAACGGGTGGTGGGGCGAAGCAACTGACATTCGGTCCTTACTACGATTCCGTGCCAGCGATCTCGCCCGACGGAACGCGCGTGGCTTTCATATCCGATCGCAAAGTGAGCAGCCAGGGCAACGTCCTTGTGCTTGATCTCGCGAGCGGTCAGATTCGCCAACTCACCGACGAGGCCTGGGCTGACCGACCAGTCTGGTCGCCGGACGGCAAGAGCCTTGCCTTCCTGAGTTATCAGGTGATTGGTCCGGCGGGCAACTATTGGTTCGTCGGCCCGATGTCGATGAAGACACAAGTTCGCAGGATCGGGCTCGCTAACAGCAAGCTGGAGACTTTGACTGAGCCCAGCTTTGTGCATGCCGTCGCTTTTCTTGCCGATGGGCGCCCCGTGTGGTCGGTCGTAGCGACGGAGACCAAAGAGACGCCCGCCACGAGCCAACTCCAGGTGTTGAGCCAGAAGGGCGACGTAACGACTGCGCTCACGGTTGAAGGAGTAGTGGACCGAATTACGGTTGACCCCGGAGATCCTCGTGGTGTATATCTCCGTCTCTACAAGTCGGCGTCACTAATGGCAGGGATTGTCCCACAGCCCGAACACTTGGCGTACGTGACGCTCCCCGACGGTGGCAAGGCCACCGTCAAGGGACTGTTGGACCGTCCAACAGACTTGACGCAGACAGTTGAGAGCCGCGGCCCAAGTACGCGCGTCTATGTGGCGCAGCTTTCAAATCCGCAGCCGCGGCCGGCATTTGGCGCTGCCAAGGGCGCGATCTACTTGGGTGAAAAGGGCAAGCTCTGGCGCATCGATGCAGTGACCGGCAAACGTGACGAGGTGTCGTTCTCTGCAGACATCGCCTTCGAGTTCTACCCGGGTTCGCCGCCACCCGTGTATTCCGAGAAGCGCACCGCCTCCCCCACAAACATTTTGACCCCGCGTCTTACTCCTGATGGCAAAAGCGTAATCTTCACCGCCGCCGGCTATCTCTGGCGACAGTCGATCTCAGGAAGAGCAGCCCAGCGACTGCTCGATACCAGCGGCTTTGAGTGGGGCCCTGCGGCGCTCTCCCCCGACGGCAAGAGGCTCGCCTATCAACTCAGTGAAGGGGATACGCAGCAACTTAGGGTCGTAGACCTGGCGACCGGCCAAGGCTCCGCCTTGGTGTCGGAAGATCGCACCGGGCGCTACGAGCCTGCCTGGAGCCCCGATGGCACGAAGTTCGTTTACACGCACTTCGAGCCCCCCGCGGCCCCCCTCCAGCCGAAGGTGCCCTGCGTCTACCTCGCCGATCTCGTGAGCGGCAAGCAGCAGAAGCTTGTTAACGGATCCCCCCGTTGGCAGCCAGCCGCCCAGTTTTCGGGCGATGGCAAGTGGGTGTACTTCACTGCCAACGGACAAGTGCATCGCAACCCGACCGAGACATCCGGCGCGAGCGAACCCATCACCGCGTTTACAGCCTTCGCGGCGAATGGGCAGGTTTCGCCAGACGGCAAGTGGCTTGCCTTCCGTCGCAACGACGAGATCTGGGTAGCGCCGCTCAGCTCGCGACCGATAAAGGATGATGCCTCGTTCCGCTTCTCCCCTTTGGGCGGGCACGATTTCAGCTTCACGCCTGACAGTACCTCGCTCATCTACTCGACGGGGGCCGACGTGTGGCTTCATCCGCTTAAAGATGGCAAACAGAGACAAGTCCCCATCCAGCTCAAATTGTCGACAGAACCTCCACCGCCGGTACTGCTCCGCAACGTGCGCATTCTCGATTTCAAGGCTGGTGGTTTCACTGAGGGCACGTCGCTCCTGGTCGAGGACGGCAGGATCAACTGGATCGGAACCGAGGCGAGTCACTCGCTACCGAGAGACCTGAAAGTGGTGGACGGCGGCGGGCGGTTCGCTATTCCGGGCCTGTTCGACATGCACACGCACACCGCGACTCCCATCCATTCCCAGTCGGCCCGCGATGTCAGCCAGATGGATCGCTGGATCGCCTATGGCGTGACCTCTATGGCAGACATGGGCAGCGACATCGGCACGCTCAATGCCTGGACAGACCGCCGGAATGCTTTCGGGGCGCCTGTGCCACGGGTGTTCTCCTACGGCAGTATGATTGAGGGAATGCCCTTCATCTGGGGCGGCTCGGTCTTTGCGACCTCAGATGAACAAGCGCGAGGAATCGTTGACCTAGAAAAAAGCGAGGGTGCGGTCGGTGTGAAGTCTTACTTCACGTTGTCGTGGCCGCTCCACCGTGCCGTTGCTTCTGAGGCGTTCAAGCAGGGCTTGCCTGTGGCAGCTCATGGTCTTTTCCGTGAGGAGATTGTCAGGGGGGCTCTCATCGGCCATGCGAGGAAGGAACACATGCTCCCCGTTAACGTGTACTACGATGATGTCCTGCAACTCCTCACTGCAACCCGAACCTATTGGACCCCAACCCTCGTGGTCGAGTTTTCGCTTATTCCGGAAGGGTCACCGCTTCGGACGGCTATGCTTGCCGAGGTGAAACGTGCTTATCTAGCGGGCGTACCTCTGCTTGCGGGCACCGATTCACTCAATCCTAAAGACTACTACGGCCAAGCGCTGCATGCCGAACTCCAGAATTTTGTGCGAGCTGGTATTCCACCGATCGAGGTACTGCGTATTGCTACCCAGCGCAGCGCTTCGGCCGCGGGAGCGGGAGATTTGTTGGGCAGCTTGGAGCCCGGCAAGCTAGCTGATATCGTGCTTCTCGACGCAAACCCTCTGGATGACATCGCGAACACACTGACCACCTGGCGGGTTGTCGCGGGCGGGAGGGTGTTCGCCGAACCTCAGCCGCTTACCACAACCGAGGAAGGAGCGCATGACCCTGCGGAGGTGCATTGAAGTGAACGAGCGAGCGATCCAAGAAATCGGGAGGAGAGACGCTCGGCTGGCAAACTCCTGGGTTTTGCATGTGCCAGTGAGAACTAGTGGTACGTTCGAACAAAGCACAAAAGGTCAGGTTCCGGATGTTGCAGAATCGTCGAACCGCGCCTTCGAACGGGGTCAGAGCATCATCTCGATGTGCTCAGTATTCTCGCGAAGTCGAACGATTACAGCCGAAGCTCACGTTCCCCGCTCCGTGCCGAGTTCTCCGGAAAAGCGGTCCATGAGCTGTGTTACGTAAGCAAGGTCACCAACGAAAACGGCAGCAACTGGCAGTCGCTTTATAACGATGCTGCCGCCGAGTCGGACCCAATAAGACTGCTGGACAAGATCGAAGCAGCCCAGAAAGCTATCGGTAACCGGCTGGCAGATGGCTTTGCACGGTCGGAATCCGATTAACGCTAATGAGTGGCAATTGATTGAAGATGCCCGGCACAATCTCGACTTCCTCAAGAAACATATAGCGGCGTAACACTATCACGCGGGCTCTGGCAGCGCGAAGCGATGAACTAATGAAGCGTTGTGAGTCTTTTAGGACAGGGCTACAATAGCGGGCATTAAAGGCACGGAGGAGTCGCGCATGCCCCGGCCTCAAATCATGATTGCTGATGACCACGCCTTCGTGGCCGAAGCGTGCAAGAAGATGCTGGAACCGGAATTCGATGTGGTCGCTACGGTAGGCGACGGACGAGCCCTGGTGCGCATCGCGGCTACGCTCCAGCCGCAGGTCATCATCATCGACATCAGAATGCCTCTCCTGAACGGTCTCGACGCCGGACGGCAGATCAAGCAGATACTGGGTTCGGTGAAACTGGTGTTCTTGACGATGAAATACGGACCCCGCTTTGGCCGCCGAGGCATTCCGACGCGGAGCTTCAGGCTTCCTTCTGAAAACTTACGCGGCATCGGAACTGGCGGTGGCGATTCGGGAGGTTTTGAAGGGCAGGTCGTATCTCTCTCCGGCAATCACCAAGGAAACAGTCGACTTCTTGCTGCGCCAGGACGAGGAATTTATTGACGAGGGGCGACGGCTTAGCGAACGGCAGCGCGAAGTCTTGCAGTTGCTAGCTGAAAGGCAAGGCGATGAAGGAAGTGGCTGATACGCTGAATATAAGTGCGAACACGGTTGCTTTCCATAAGTACCGGATCATGGAAATATTGAATGCCAAGAAGAGTGCCGAGCTTGTGCAATACGCGATCAGAAATCATATTATCGCTGTGTAGGTTTCTTTAGTCTCTTCGGGTGGCAGTTCTTCGGCTCTATGCGACGCCCCTGGCCGTGTCTGTCACTGTTGGTTTTGGCCGGGCGTGTCTCAGGACGAGCCACAGGTGCGCTGGGTTGGTCGGATCGAATGTCGCCCTCCCGGATTTATCGTCGTCTTCGCGAATAACCAGCCGGCCCGTTTGAACTCGGCTCTGGCAACCCGCCATCTGTGAGCTGTAGAGGGCCGGAGCGCCACGGCAAAATCGGCGGTATCAGGGCCTTCGGGGCGGTAAATAGATCTTCGAGCGGCTGCCTGAGATATTGTCGCCTGCTGGGTCGTGCAGTCATTTATGCGGGCCTGAGAGAAAAGGATCAGGCAATCGCATGGCTCGATCGGGCTTACGAAGAACGATCTTGTTGTATGGCTGTTCATCTGACAACGGACGCGCGTCTGGATAGCCTCCGCTCAGACCCGCGATTGGTGACCTCCTAGCGTAAGCTGTTTCTCTGTGCCCACCGGTGCAGTGCGAGGCTCAGATGGTTTGGGTTTCGATCGTCTTTTGCCCGCCATCAGTAGCCCCCCAGTTTCTGGTAATTGGAATTGGTCGTCGTTACCTGGGGTTTCTTGGCGGTCGCGTCAAGAACAGTTTGCTGTGGTAGTTGGTGCCATCAGGCAGGCTCGCCATCTGCACCGTCAATGTCACTGCGTCCTTCGGATCATCCATGTAGGTTTGGACGTTCAAGGACGCGATCTTTCTTGCGGCGGTGTCGAAACTGAGGGTCAGACGATCGCCGGGCTGTGCGTAATCTGTGAAGATCAAATTCATGGCGCTGCCAGCGGGATTCAATGACAGTTTGCCAGCCTGCTTGGCTTGCTCCATTTTCTGAGGATCGGGCGGCACGTACATGTTCAGAAGGCCTTTCACCTGTCCCATGTAGTCCTGCATCTCTCCCTTTTTCTTCGCAATCATTTTTTGTTTGAATCTGCCACCGCTGGGTTGTTCGGGCGGAGGGCCGATGGGAGTCTTTTGAACCTGCCCGTCGGGACCGTGCTGGCACAGCTTCTCGGATGGAGGCTTTGGATCGCCCTTCAGCGTGAGCTGTGTTGTTTCGGTCCACTGATACTGGTGGAGCCTTTGGGTGTTCTCCGCCATGGACTGCTTGACGCTAGCGAGCTTTTCTTGAACCGCACTATTCTGGGCAAAGGCAGGGAAGGTAGCAAGAACCGTCAGCGCACGCACCATGAGCAGCCGCTTGCTATGCAGATTGCGAGATCTATGGCAGACCGTTTAGAAAAAGTATTTGTGGAGTTCCGATTCATTAGAGTCTCCTTATTTTACGTAATACTCGAACCTAGTGAATATGAACGGTGCTTTCCCCTTACGGAGTGGGCACCACCTTGTAAATCACCCCGTTCGCGCCGTAAGAAGGGCTGAACCAAGTGTTGCCGCACAAATAATAGGTTCCACCTCCGGAGACACTGGGACTTATGCAGCCAGCAGGTAGCGCCCCATAAACTGCGCCCATCCGATACGTGACGTTGGCGGCGCCCGCGACACTCGCACTGGCAGCGGCGGCATTAGCATTCGCGGCCGCCACATTAGCGTTCGCAGCCGCAGCATTGGCGTTGGCAATGCTCGCGTTGACCGTGCCAGCGGAGTAGCCCGCATTGTAGGCGCTCGCGCTTTCGGAGCTGGCCTTGGAAGAGGCTGCGGCGGCGCCAACGGCCATGCCGACTATAGCGCCCGCGGCTCCGGCACCTGCAGTTGAACCGGAGCTGCAGTTGTAGCAGCTTGTTCCGTAGTACGCCACGGTGGTGGGTGGATGGTATGCCGTCTGGCCATATGAATTTGTAGCGACGGTACCAGCTCCCGCGTAGTGTGTCGCGCTACCACCATACGCGTTGGTGACAGTCGTCGTTCCAGAGCCTGTCGCATGATAGGCAGAGCCACCGTATGCGTTGGAGGCGGTGGTTCCCTGTCCGGCGTAATGTGTCGCGCTACCACCATACGCGTTGGTGGCGGTCGTCTTTCCAGACCCTGCGGCATGGCGGCAGCTGGGTGCTCGAGTGCATGGTGCGTTCCAGCAACTTCAGAACCCTGGGAGGCCTGAGCCCCAGTGCGATGAGAGCCGGTCCGACACCAACGGCCACAAACGCAAGCATCCACGCGATTTCCTGCCACGCTCCAAACTTACGCGTCAGCACCAAGGAAACGACCATGATGGGAGCAAACTCGCCCGCTGCGCCGGCAGCCAGCACGAAGGCTCCGAACCTGAATGGAGGTTGCCGGTATCCCGCAAGATCGGCATAAAGGTTCTCAGGGCGGTTGTAGTCAGGGACGACTTGAACCACAATTTCTCGCTGGACACCTTGCTCCAAGGCTATGGCCTTCCACTCATTCGCGCCGACATCGAACTGCACCGTGGCAATCCCTCCAAGGCGCTTGAGGTGCTAGAGGTGACTCGCCCTTATGAGTTCGGAGGACCGGGGACTATGGCGCCCGTTTACGCCCGAGGCTTGTCCTATCTGCGGATCCGAAATGGCCCCGACGCTGCTCGGGAATTCCAGAACGTTCTCGATCACAGAACAATGACGGGCAACGCAATGACTTCCGCCCTTGCCCATCTCGGTCTGGCGCGCGCTCGCGTCCTCGAGGGAAACATCTCCGCCGCCCGCTCCGCCTACCAGGATTTCTTCGCCCTCTGGAAAGACGCCGACCCCGAGATCCCCATCCTGAAGCAAGCCAAGACAGAGTACGCGAAGCTGCAATAAAGGCGGCACGCGCGGCAACGATTCTGGTTTAGCTTCAGCTAACGGCTGTCGTACAATACGCAGCATTATCTCTTGGCCTGGAGTTGTCCCCATGCAACCTCACAGTGTGAAACTCGGAGTCAGGCCTTGCTTGTTGCTCGAATGTAAGTTCTGGCTTGTGGACGACGGCTGGAACGCCACTATCGAATCGTTGGGCCTCACAGTTCACGCACCTAGTTTCGAGGCCGCCAAGAACGATATGGAATTGGCGCTGGGAAAGCACATCGAGTTACTGCTCGGAGAACGCGTGGCGGGCAACCGCGGACGTGTTGCCTGAGACCTTTCAGCACCGTTTTCCTTGCGAAGAGACCTACGAAGACTCCCGAACCACATAAAGGACGCCGACCCCGACATCCCCATCAGGAAGGAAGCCAAGGCGGAGTACGCGAAGCTGCAGTGAAGCGCGGAGAAAGCCCAGCACGGATACTACGCCGGGACCGGCCTAGAAAATCGGCCACAATGAAGAGTGAACCAGGACTGGTAAGGAGAGCACGTTCTCGACGCCAACACTCCCGCACGTCATGACCCCAGGACGCCGGACGCGGCCATAGTCAAAAACGTATATCGTGCGCTGGTATAAGATGCGGCCCGAACCAAGTAGTGAGGAGCGCAGAGTTGAGCAAGCGGTGGCTGAAGCGTATACGCAGATCGCACGTAAGCACGAGGAACGTATTAAAGGACAGCACGCGGCTTGACGGCTTGACGTTGTGGCCAGGCCGCACCCCTCGTGCAGCCGTTCTGCCGTGCAGGCGTGCTACGAAAACTAAATTTCGTTGCACGATCCATCAAACGTAAACCAGTGAATATATCCTTCACCGGCTTTCCGTCGGTGTTTTTCAATCATGACCTCTCACTTGTGCACTCCAGCATGGCTATGAATAAAATCGCCTTAACAAAGAAAATGCTAGTTTCGCTCGAGCGCGAGAGAATAGTAAAAAGGAAGCTATGGAAAATTTCGCCCAGTTGATGCAAAGGTTACTTGAAATCCAAAGTGGCCGACGACAAAGAACCCCCAAGCTGATCGCGGAAGATGAGCGATTGACGGATCGTTTAGAGAAACGAACTCTGGCGGGGAAGCCCCCTCAAACGGTTAACCTTAGCCAATAATAATCTCAACTTGTATGGCTGCCTCGTCGATTACTAGCTTATGGACGGGCCTGAGGTCACGATTTCTGGACGGGCTGGCGCCAGCTGACATCACAGTGATCCTTACGGCTGCAACTCAAAGGCGTCTGTCTGCCAATTCCGTAGTCACAAATCAAGGCGACTCTGCCAAACAATTCTTCTTGCTGATGAAAGGCCGCGCCAGACTCTTCTACACCACGGAGGGGGGCCGAAGAATTCTTCTACATTGGCTTGCGCCAGGAGAAATATTTGGCGGCATGTCGCTTTTGCCGAATCCTTCTCTCTATCTTGTCAGCACAGAAACGGTGAAGGATAGCTTGGTATTGGTCTGGGACCACACCACCATTCGAGAACTTGTCACACGATATCCCAGGTTAGCGGTGAATGCGTTATCAACCGCATCGGAATACTTGGCCCTCTGTATTGCCACCCACGTAGCTATGACCTGTCTTGACGCTCGGGAGAGGCTTGCCGAGGTACTGGTTAATCTTACTCGCGGAATTGGCCAAGAAGTACCGGGGGGCGTTGAACTCGATGTCACTAATGAGGAGTTGGCCAATGCGGCGAACATCACGCCGTTCACCGCAAGCCGTATTTTGAGCGAATGGCGACGAAACGGCGCTGTGGTAAAGAGCCGTGGAAAGATTCTGCTCCGCTCCCCACAGCGGCTCTTCTTGCACGCAGCCTGACCACGCTCAGATTCCAGGCAGTTACACTCACGTGACACTCCCGGGGTCCTCTGTCGGGGCAAAGAAATCCTGCAGTAGCTTGCGGGCTCCTTGTCGTTTCTGGGCGTCGGCCTGGTCGCGAATCTTCAGCACGGAATCGGGTAACAACTGCTTCCCTTCCGCTCCCGCCAGAGCGGTTGCGTGGAACAGATTCAGCAGGACATAACAGGTCGCCATCAGCTCGGCCAACAACAGCTCGATCGGGTCCGCTGGCCGCTCACGGGCCGACCGAAGGGCCAGCTCGCGCAACCACTCCGCGAGGGATTTCCCGTCGCGCTCGGCGGCATTTTCGACCTCCTGCAGCTCTTCGGGACTAAGCCGGGTGGCAACGGTTTTGGCACGCAGACCCGGTCGCGCTGTATCGGTTGGAGACGTCGAAGATGGCGGAATGCGGGGAGCGCTCATAGTAGGCCTACGTCGAAAAGGGCCGGCATTCACGCACTTCACGCATCGCGCGCAGCGTCTTCGACGGAAAGTAACAACCACAATCGAATCAGTGTGTTTACACGATCATCGGCTGAGAACGATATTTTGTTTACGAACGTAAACGTTGAAATTCACAAAAACAACTTAGTCGCTGATTCAGAAAGCGTTGACGCACCTAACTAAGAGCCCGGAGAACTTCAGGTATCCCTGCAGTTCCCGTTTGGGGGTGACGTGTCATTCTTCAGCCGCTGTCTTTTTCGCCGGTCTCGATGCGAGCCGCAGTGATGGTAGTCTGCCAGCGGATCGCGGGATTCTGGCTCTTGGCGGCACGTTCGCAAACCGGCGACATGGCGCTGTTTACTTGACCGAATATCCGTGCGTATCCATGCAAGCCGAGAACCCTCGCTTGAAGGTGTCCAGATGCTTTTTTTTCATGTTTCATGCAACTGTAACTTTTACCAGTTTCATAGGATTGAAAAGGGGTGCGGCTCTTTTAGATTTCCTTATTTCTGTGAAATTCAGGGCCAGCTCGCTGGTGCGAGGGCGGTTACGACTCTCCTTTTTTCTTGACGATTTTCAGAGTGCTGCGACGACTGGGTTGGGATAAGAGGGCCGCAGGCAGAACGATGCTCGGCGCGTGATGATCGGCATAGTGCAAGGCGTGATTGCGTTTGTACTCCTGTTCCTCGTGAAACTTCCAATAAGCATCGAAATCATGACTCGAGCGTAGGGCGCGTAAGCGGAGCACGGCTTCGGCGCCGCTTAAACTCCAACGTGCCCCAGTAAGATTCATCCGGTCCTCAACCAGATGACGACAGGCACCTTCAATGACACCAGTAGCGATGGGCACGCCCTCAGCCAGCGCCTTGTCGTACTGCAGATACGGCGAGTAATTAAGGAGGTAATCGGCACAGTCGTCAACCGCCTGCCGCTCGGCAGTGGCCATGGCTCGCAGCGTGGCACTTCGGCGAATGCCCGCCGCCACCACGCTCGCCTTGCCGCGCAGAATCTCCAGCAGGTGCGCTCGCACCCAGCGATCTTGTTCTACCTGATTATCGGGAAAAAGGGCCAGTGATGCCTGCCAGACATACTGTGCCACATGAATGAAATCCACCACGATGATCAAATCTAGCTTTCGCTCATCTGCCAGCTGGTGGAGATAATCGATCTGCGTGCGATTCCCGTCGACGAGAGCAACCCACCGCTTTTTTCGTTTTGGATCCCGGTGCTCCGCCTCATCGAACATGGCCGTGATCACGGCTTCGGGTGAGTGGGCGAGGCTGGCCCAGACGCGTTTATGTTCCGGCTGTGGCCGCGTTGGCTTCTCCTGCCGCTCCTCCGATAGCGGCAGAATTTCCTCGGGCGTGCGTACGAAGCGCGCGACGGTATAGATGGCGGCCACCGAGGCCATCCGTTTGGCGTGCAGCCGGCGACTGCGCCCCAGCCGTGCCGTGAAGCTCTCCGCTCGCTTCGCGGCAGCGCGTTGCGTGGCTTCGCGTAGATCCTCGGGCCGCATCACTACGCCCTTGCCATCTACCGTGAGCACCAGGACGGGCCCGGTATGTGGGTCGGCGCGAGCGCGCTTTTGGCGGTCGGCATAAAAGGCCTCGAAATCCTGCGCCGCGCGGATTACCAGTTCTTCGAACTGCCGCTTGGGAACGTGCGCGCCGGTAAACTCCTCCAGCGTCTTGACCCCCTCGTCAAACCCTCCTTTGGCCGCTTCGATGGTCACTCGCCGCCGCACTTCCAACGAGTACTTCTCTGGCGGCAGATTGAGCGCACCGTCGAGCGGATGCAGACTAGGCTTGTCTTCGGCTCGATAACCAGTGCGGGTCACCTCCACCGTCCCGAAAATACTTTCCAGGCTGCGCGTGTGCGCCGGCGTAGGCGTGAGGGTCGTGCCCGCGGCATCCCGTACCAGCCCGACCGCTTTCCCCGGCTGGCGTAAGTCGAGATGCGCTTGCAGCAATTTTCGCATCAACTCACGCCCCATCCCCTCCAACTGCCGCTCCAAGTCACTATGCTTCACCTGATGCGCCTCCTCCGAACCTAGGAACTGGCTGATTTTCGCATAGGCTTGGTCGGCCGCAGCAAACGGATCCGCAACCGGACAGGGCAACGCGCTCATGGGGTCACCGCTCCTCCCCGCAACCGTACCCGCGCATCCCGCCTTAGCGGATACATGAAGACCCGCTTGGGCCGCGCTCCATGGCGGCGGTGCTGGCGATCATCGCGGCCCCGCCCGCTCGTTTCTCCCAGCTCCACCCAATTGGCCGCTCGATAACAAGTGCCGCTATACTGCGCCGGGTCCACGAAGGTTTCCACCAGCAGTGGGGTGACGCCGTATTGGGCCTGCCAGTCCGCGGGCAAACGCCGGAGTACGCGGGCCAACGTGGCACTGGCTAAATTTTTGATGTGGACCCAAGGAGCCAGAAGGAAGCGACTGTTATTGACCACCTGCGGCAGATGGCGCACGCGCGTTGCGCCGTCCCACCCAATCCATTGATCGCGCACCTCGATCCGCCACGCCGCACTGGAAAACTGCAGAGCGCCAACCACTGTCGGCACCGGCTGGCTAATCGAGACCAGATATTGCAGGTGTCCTCCGAAAGGTACTTTGTAACCCAACGGGTGATACCGGTCGACCAGTTCGCGAAATCGCTGTCGCGCCCCAGCATTGCTGATCAGCTCGAGCGAGACGGGAGCAAAAGCTTCCAGTGGTCCGCTCAGCGGCACACCCGGTTCGCCCTCGGCCGTGTGCGGAATCGAGGTCGCCGACCCCACCGGTCGCGTCTGCTGTTTCGCCGGTAACCTGAGCAGGCCCGCCGCTTCCAGCCGCGTCAATAGCATGAGGCATTCGGCTTCCTTTAATAAACCATTAGCCCGCGTCCAGCCCATCAACTCGCTGATGGTGTTGGCCAGTTCTTTGCGACTCAGGCCCCCACAGGTTGCCACTACCTCTCGAATCAGAGCGATCTCGGATGCCGGAAAGGTCCGGCCACTGCACTTGAACGCGTTGCTGTCGGCGGGGCTCGCCACTGCTGCTCCTCCCCTGCAACCTTACGATAGCCAACCACGAGAGAAATGTCCAGCCCCGATCGAATCCATCCAGGCGGTCTTGGGATTAACAAGGTAAATAGGGAGGAGTTATTACCAACGCGAACTCGTTGCTCGTCCAGCCGTGTGAAAATGTGAGGACCAAGTATTCTCTGAGAGTGGTAACTGTGGCAAGGTGTTCAACACATATCTCCCTGCACGCCCGATATCCCCCTCATCTGAGGAGCATGAACACCACACTCCTCGTCTATCCTATTGAAAGATCATGCTCTAGCTTCAAACGCAAAAGAGCCGCACCCATTGAAAAGTCACCCATAATGTGGCGTCATTAATGTGGCGTCCCGCCAAAGAGTGTGCAATGTCGTCCCGGAGCGCACTCGAAAATGGGAAATCGCCAGGTCGACGCGTTTTGGGCTAACTCCCATTGACCGCGTCGGCCGACGCGGGAAGGAGAATGCAATGGGTGCCCCAGCACTGAAACAACCAATAGAGCAGACCGTACCTTCACCGAGTCTAGTAAGCCTTACGGAAGAAGGCCGCCGACTTCTCGACACGCAAGACAACCCCCTCCGCTGGCGCCGGTGGGGCCCGTACGTCAGTGAACGCTCCTGGGGGACAGTTCGCGAGGATTACAGCCCGAACGGAGCAGCGTGGGATTTCCTTTCCCACGACATGGCTCGCAGCAAGGCTTACCGCTGGGGCGAAGATGGGTTGGCCGCGATTTGCGACCGGTATCAGCTCCTGGTGTTCAGCCTTGCTCTGTGGAACGGCCAGGATCCCATTTTGAAAGAGCGGGCCTTCGGCCTCACTCCCGGCGAGGGCAACCACGGCGAGGATGTGAAGGAGTACTACTTCTACGTCGACAGCACTCCTACCCACTCCTACATGAAGTACCTTTATAAATACCCACAGGCTAAGTTCCCCTACGAGCGGCTTCTGGATGAGAATCGAAGGCGCGGCAGCCATGGATTTGAGTTCGAGCTTCTGGAGACAGGCGTGTTCGACCAGAACCGCTACTTCGACGTTTTTGTCGAGTATGCGAAGGCCTCGGGCGAGGATCTCTGTATCCGTATCGAAGCCTTTAACCGTGGTCCGGAGCCCGCACCGCTGCACATCCTTCCCCATCTCTGGTTCCGGAACACATGGGGTTGGACGGATCCCCCAGGTCCAGAGCCAACGATTTGCGAGGGCCCTGCGGCTGAAGGGGCCATCAGCCTGGTTGCGGACGACTCCGGCGATGAGGCACTCAAGAACCTGACCTTCGACTACCGGCTCGGGAAGCGCATCTTGTACGCGGAGGCAAACGGACGGCCAATCTTTACGGACAACGAAACGAACACGCAAAAGCTCTATGGTGTTCCGAACCGACATCCGTACTGCAAAGACGCCTTCCACCGCGCCATCGTCAACAGAGAAGAAGGAAGCGTCAACCCGAACAAGACCGGCACGAAGTCCTGCCTACATTACGAGTACACAGTTCCAGCCGGCGGCTCTGTGGTCGTGCGGCTCCGGCTTGTCGACGAGCCCATCCGGGTCGTGACTGAGCCCGTGAAGCCGCCGCTCCCCGTGAAGCCGCCGCTCAAAGACGTCGATCAGATCATCGCGCAGCGGCGGGCGGAAGCCGATGAGTTCTATACTGCCATCCAGCCTCCCCGTGCGACCGAGGACGAAAAACGTGTGCAGCGGCAAGCCTTCGCAGGGCTGCTCTGGACGAAACAGATCTACCTCTTCGACGTGGGGACCTGGCTGGAAGGCGACAACCCCAAATGTCCACCGCCGGCGTCGCGGCAGGGTATCCGGAACCGGCACTGGCGGCACCTCAACTCCATGCGCATCCTGTCAATGCCCGACAAGTGGGAGTACCCATGGTTTGCTGCGTGGGACCTCGCCTTCCACACTGCGGCCCTCGCCGTCATCGATCCGGAATTCGCCAAAGAGCAACTCTTTCTCATGCTGTTTGAGCAGTTCCAGCACCCGAGCGGGCAGATACCCGCCTACGAATGGGAGTTCTCCGACCTGAACCCCCCGGTTCACGCCTGGGCTGTCTGGCGCGTGTACAACACGGACAAGTCGCGGAATGGTGTTGGCGACCGGGAGTTCCTGGAGAAGTGCTTCCACAAGCTGCTCATCAACTTCGCCTGGTGGGTCAACAAGGTTGACAGTGCTGGCAACAACGTTTTCGAAGGCGGCTTCCTCGGCCTGGACAACATTACCGTCATTGACCGCAGCGATAAGCTTCCCGGCGCGGCGGTTCTCGAACAATCGGACGCCACTGGCTGGATGGGGATGTTTTGCCTGAACTTAATGCGCATCGCGCTGGAACTGGCGCGAGAGAACAGGGCTTACGAGAGTCTGGCCCTGAAATTCTTCGAACACTATATTTACATCGGAGCCGCCATGAAGCACATGGGCGGCCGGAATTACTCGCTGTGGGATGAAGAAGACGGCTTCTTCTATGATGTCCTTCGCTATCCGGACGGGAGCTTTCACAAGTTCCGAGTGCGGTCCCTGGTTGGCATCATCCCGCTTTACGCCGCGGAAACGCTAATGCTCGATGACATCGAGCCCTTCAAGGAGTTTCGTAGCAACTTTTTGTGGTTCGTCAACAACCGCCGGCAACTTACCGAAAGTTGCTGCCAGTACAACGAATCCAAGCGGGAATACGTGCTCACTATCGTGGACGAAGGGCAGCTGCGGCGCATGCTCGACCGGCTGCTCAGCCCAGAGGAATTTCTTTCCGACTACGGCATTCGCAGCATGTCCAAGTACCACGAGCAACATCCCTTCGTCTTCGGACACAGTGAGGTGCGCTACGATCCCGCCGAGTCCGACAACAAGATCAAAGGCGGCAACTCCAACTGGCGCGGTCCGATCTGGTCCTGATCATCGAATCGCTGCGGACGCTCGGTGCCGGCTATGGCGACGACTTCAAGATGGCTATCCCGGGCGATTCCGGCCGCCCCCGCAACCTAAGAGAGATCGGCGGTGAAATTGCCAACCGGATGATCAAGATCTTCACCCGTGACGAGCGTGGGCAGCGCCCGCTCTACGGAGGAACGCGAAAGTTCCAGGAAGACCCGTATTGGCGAGACTTGATCCTGTTCTACGAGTTCTACCACGGCGATAATGGTGCTGGCCTGGGAGCGTCGCACCAGACCGGTTGGAGCGCGCTTGTAGCCGCTTTGATCGAGGACTGGAGACGATAGCAGAAAGCTGGTGGTTATGCAGTCGTTTGCTAATTGGAGCATTCGCTATAAGCTGCTCTCTCTTCTTCTGGTGCTGGGCATAGGGACCTTGCTCTTTACGGGGACGGTCGCCTATGTCAAATACCGTGGCAGTTTGAAGCAAGACGCAATGAGGCAGCTCACTGGCCTAACCCGCTCGAAACAATTTCAAATCGATTCCTACTATGAAACTATCCAAAAGCACGCGGAGACCCTCAGTGCAGACCGCATGTTCATCGATGCCGCGCGGGAATTCCGCGCGGCTTATCGCAAGCTGGACGCAGCTTCCACTCCGGCGGATACCCGGGCTGCAGTACGCGCAGATTATCAGGAGAACTTCTATCCCGAAATGCAGAAGCTCAAACTAGCCCGGCCGCGCGTCGAGGATTACTTGCCGACTTCACCGGCGGCGCTTCAGCTTCAGTATCTCTATATCGTGAAAAATCCGCATCCGCCGGAGCACCGAAATGAGTTGGCAAACGCCGGAGACGGCAGCGACTATAGTCGCGTCCACGAAAAGTACCACAGCGGCTTCAGGCATCTCATTGAAAGTTTCGGCTATTACGATCTTTATCTCATTGACTATGAAACTGGAAAGGCTCTTTACGATGTGTCTAAGGACCGGGACTTTGGCACTGACCTCCTGAATGGTCCCTATCGGAATAGCAATCTGGCAAAAGTCTTGAAGCAATCCCTGGCTAGTAATAATCCGGACGCTGTCTTCTTCTCCGACTTTGAACCCTATGAGGCTTCGAAGGGAGAGCCGACTCAATTTGTCGCAAGCCCTATCTACGATGGGCAGGAGCGGATCGGCGTGTTCGCGCTCCAGCTCTCGACAGAGGCCATCGAGAATGTTATGACCGGCAAGCGCGGATGGGAGAGGTACGGCTTGGGGCGGACCGGCGACTCGGTCATTGTCGGACAGGATCGCCTGGTGCGCACGAATGACCGCCAATATTTGGAGGACCCGGACAATTTTATTGCCGGGCTGAGCGCCAACGGCACCCTCGATGAGAAAGTGCAGCAGATCCGTCTCTACCAGACAACCATTCTTCAGCTCCCGACCAGGTCTCCCACGGCAGTGTCCGCGGCCCTCGAAGGCAAGGAAGGAACTCTCATCGAGAAAGATGCGTTGGCAGGAGGGAACTTCCTGGTGTCATATATGCCCTTGCATATCAAAGGTCTCAACTGGGTGGTCGTGTCGCGGATGGCGCTGAATGAAGCGCTCATACCGGTAGGCGACATGGGGCGGATGTTCGGCTGGTGGGGCGCGGGCCTTTTGCTGGTCACGGCGATAGGTGCGTGGCTCATGACGCGCCAGATCCTACATCCGGTCAACGCTCTGGTGAATGCCGCGGCGAAGGTGGCATCCGGTGACCTTACTGCGCAGGTCGAGTGGAAATGGAAGGATGAACTCGGAGTCCTCTCCGACACTTTCAATTCCATGACAAAGAATATTCGTGAGAAGACGGAAGTGATCGAACAGAAGAACCGCGAGAATGAAGCGCTGCTGCTCAATATCCTTCCGCCAGAGATTGGAGCCCGCCTGAAAGGAGGCGAGCATGAGATTGCCGACAACTTTGCGGACGTTACCGTATTATTTGGCGATCTCGTTGGATTCACGACGCTGTCCAGCCACACATCCCCGAAACGAATCGTGGACATACTAAATGGCATTTTCTCCCTTTTCGATCGGGAAGCTAATGAACTAGGCATCGAGAAAATCAAAACCATTGGGGACTGCTACATGGCGGTCTGCGGCTTGCCCCACCCGTACTCCGATCACGCTGACAGAATGGCTCTCATGGCGCTCCGCATGCTGGAGGCGATCAGGCAATACAACAAGGAGAATGGAACGAATCTTCAGCTGCGCATCGGGATCAACTCCGGTCCGGTAGTGGCTGGCGTCATCGGCACAAGCAAGTTCATTTACGACCTCTGGGGCGATACGGTGAACCTCGCCAGTCGTATGGAATCGACAGGCGTGCCGGGTGAGATTCAAGTCACGCGGAGTGTGTACGAGCGCTTGAAGGGCAAGTTCGAGTTCGAAAGCCGTGGCGCCATCCAGGTGAAAGGAAAAGGGGAGATCGACGCTTTTCTGTTGCGCAGTCAGGTGGTTGCCGAGGAGGTGGCCTCGTGAAAGTCAGAATCTTGGGGTCGTCGGTGGGGGACAGTTCCCCCCGCCAATTCGTCAGCAGCTATCTCATCAACGAAACCATAGCCGTCGACGCGGGTTGTCTGGGGTTGCACGGCACTCCTCAGGAGCAGGAGACGATCCGGCACGTATTCCTTACGCATTCACACCTCGACCATACCGCAAGCCTGCCCATTTTCGTCGAGAATGCGTGGACGCCGACGGGGGAATGCCCTCGGATCTATGGTAGTTCAGAGACATTGGATGCTGTGCAGCGGCACATCTTCAATGATGTGATGTGGCCGGATTTCGTCTTTCTCTCCAAGAAGATGCACCCGTTCCTGCGCCCATGCCCCCTCGACACTGAGCTGCCGGTGGAAGCCGATGGTCTCCGCGTCACACCAGTTCGCGTCAACCACCAGGTCCCGACCTTCGGTTACGTCATCACCGACGACCAGACTGCAGTCATCGTTGCTGGCGATACTGGCCCAACGGAACGGTTATGGGAAGTCGCGCATCAGACCTCCGGCCTCAAAGCAGTGTTCTTGGAGGCGTGTTTCCCGAATTCGATGAAGCGCCTAGCGGAGACATCCTTTCATCTCACGCCTGAGATGTTCGCCGAGGAAGTAGGCAAGATGCCGCCTGGCATCAAGGTTGTTGTCACACACCTCAAGGTGCGTTACCGCGATGAGATCGTCCGAGAGTTACACGCCCTGGGACTTCCCCAGGTGGAAATCGGCGACTGCGAGAAGGAGTACAACTTCTCGGAGGTGGTTACCGGCCGCTCGTTAACTGCCGCCCGCGCGGAGCCGCGTGTCGCATGAGAATTAGGAGATGACACAAAATCCCCTCGGGCACCTCAAATCGCTGGGACTTTCGACGTTGATCGATGGCTGTTAGTGCAACCAACTCGAACCGCCGAGTACGGACCCGTACGCACGGTGGTGTGGCAGGGGTCGGCGGGTGACCGCCGCCCCTATGCCGATCTGACGGACTAACCGGCCCAGTGGATTCTTACCGCGCTGCAAATCCGTGTCGCTGGGCTCAGTCGACTCGCAGGTCATCCGAAAGGAATTCGATCTTTTGCTGCAGTCGGCATTACACAATCACGTCGTCTCGGTCGCGTCCCAACGCGATTGCTTGCGGGTGAGGGCGAAAAGTGTACATGTCAGTCTACTGCAATCACATCACCGTCCCCGGCGTCATCGACAGCCTTCTGATCAGTCGGGCTCAGCCCCGATGGCGCTATGTCAACGGTCACTTTCTCGATCGTTCCGCTGAACTTGTTGTCCCCTTCCTTGTAGTCGTCGGACACCGCAGTTTCGGCGTCCATTCCTACGTCTGCTCCCTCGTCTCCTGAGAAGATCAAGGGCACGGTCTTGGGAATGTATCCTTGTGCCACCTGTTTTCCGTCCACCAAGAGCATGCATTTCCCGCCCGTTCCCAGCTTTGCTGCGTCGGGGATGAACTCGTACTTGATCACGTGTTTGCCGGCGGAAAGTGCTGAGTCGCCGGCGATGTTCGTTCTTTCCACCCCGAAAAAGTTGTATTCGTGATGGATCTTCCCGTCTTTCATGTAGAGCGTCCAGCCGGCGAACATGCCACCTTGCGCGATAATCACGCCGTTGGCGTTACTGTCGTGCAGTTCCACCGGCGCAGTGATCGTGTAATGACGGTTCTTCACGTTAATGGAGGAGTACGCAGGACGCGTGATCTATGAGTGTGGAGGCGGCTACGTGGGTATTCATGTACCCGTCAGCCGGCGCGCGCGCGTCAAAGGCGGTGCAACGCCCAACTGCCACACTTGATACCAGCGCAGATGTACAGGGAAAATTCCCCCCGCTTACGATTCTCAGCGTATAGCTCGCTCAATGTGGATACTGAAAAATGATTGTGCGGAGGCGCGGCCATTCGGCAGCGCGAGGAAAAGTTTTTGCGTGGTGCTACCGAGGGGATAAGCTTCAATTATGCTCTGGGTTACGTCCCGGGCGTTACCCGCAACTATATCCGTTCTAGGAGACCGTCATGAAGAAGAGAATATTAGCGTGCGCGATGAGCGCATTGCTGCTTGCGATCACCAGTTGGGCAGACGACAAAGAAAAGGACGAGGATCGTCTAAAGAATGCCGGCACGGTGCTGACAGAGATTCTGAATATTCCAGACGACATTCCTCAAGATCTCCTCGATAAAGCCGACTGCGTGGTTGTTTTTCCATCGGTCCTCAAGGCCGCGTTTGTGGTCGGTGGTAGTTATGGCCGCGGCGCGATGACGTGCCGCACGGGCGACAATTTCAACGGCCCCTGGGGCGCGCCCTCAATGATGGCCCTTGAGGGTGGCAGCGTAGGCTTTCAGATCGGCGGGCAAGCGACTGACTTCGTCCTTCTCGTGATGAATGACCGCGGTGCGAATGGAATCTTGAGCAGCAAAGTGAAGCTCGGAGCAGATGCGTCGGTAGCAGCAGGACCGGTCGGTCGTAACGCATCGGCAGAAACCGATGTCTCGATGCGTGCTGAAATATTGAGCTATTCACGCGCGCGCGGCCTATTTGCAGGCATTTCGCTCGAGGGTTCGACCATCCGACCTGACAACGACGCAAACATGAGAATCTATGGAGAGAAAATCTCGGCGAAGGATATTGTAATTGCTCACAAGACGCATGTCCCTCCCGCGGCAGGGGGCCTGATCTCGACGCTTAACGCGAAGACGCCGAAGCACAAGTCGTCATAGCAGTTGTTTAAAAGGGTGTTGCCGGTTTGGGCGCAAGAGGCCGAATTTCGCAAGTGCGCCCTTTCGTTAGCGGCGACAGTTCCCACTTGGTCCTCTAGCCTACACCTGTGGCAGTTCTGTTTTACAGGACTTACGACGTACTAAGGCAGTCCTCGGCGGCTTGTAAAGCGTTGTAAGTACTCAAAACCACGGTTCTGAAAAGCCTGCGCTCTACCATTGTTTCAAGAGTCAGAAACGAGCTGGGAAGTCCAGAATCTCTAAAAGGCCGGGGACACATCGGGGACACAATAAAGTGTTTCTTGCTGCTCCTAGAACGCCATCCAGTGCGTCCGTGTTCCTGTGGTTTGTTAGAGTTACGTTTAGCCATCCCCGCTTTCACGGCGGTAACACGGGTTCAAATCCCGTCGGGGACGCCAACTTAGAACCAACAGCTTGCGGCAGTTCCTCAGAAAACGCATAGGCACAAAAGGGCACAGATTTCCAACCCACTTCGCTACTACGGCTTAGGCAGCCCTGGCAGTCTTCCCGTTGGGAAGAACTGCGAAACGACGGCAGTTGAGCCGCTCAGTTTGAGCCGCTTGGCAGGCGTGACAGCCTGTGTGTACCTGTCCAGTGTCACGCGAGTGGAGGGATGGGGAAACAGCCGTTGCATGACTTTTGTGTCTGCACCATTTCCTTCAACAGGTAGAATTCGGGCAGCGCCCTCCCACACGCGGAATCCGGGCCCGCTTCTCACCGTCTGTTAGCATGACGCGGTCTCATATGGTATAACTGTTATACTCGTGCGATTTCACTTCGATGGGCGGAAAAGTGAACGGCTAAGGGCCAACCCGAAAAGAGGCATCGGATTCGAAGAGGTGCAGGAGGTTTTCTCGCACCCGTACTATCTTGACCGGCGCTCGGATTTGCCCGAACAGTACCGGGCAATCGGCTGGGCGGGGGAGCGGTTGTACACCGTCATTTTCGAAGTGCGTGAGGACGAAGAGGGAGAGTACTACCACCTTGTGACCCTCTGGAAGGCCACCAAGCAGGAGCGACAACTTTATGGAGAACACTCGTAGACGGCGGAAACCAGTGTCGGCAGAAGCTATCGCCCGCCTTGCGGACGAAGGTAGGGATGTGTCACGGTTCTTCACCAACAAAGGGCGCATGATGGGTCCAATCCAGAGGGTGAATGTGGACCTCGCGGCGGGCATGCTGGAAGAACTGGACAGGGCTGCCAAGGAGTTGAACATCAGTCGACAAGCGGTCATCAAGACGCTGATCCGTCAAGCGCTCGATCAGCAATATCTGGCGCGAAGAAGCGCCGCCTCCGTTAAGCGGAGATAGCCCAGAATCCTTGCGGCAATCCGCCAGTCCGCAATTCCAGTCCCGCACTCAACGTGTCTTGCAGCTACTTCAAAGCAAATTGGCGGCACGTGCGGCAGGTTCGACCAAGCAGATCACGGAGGATATGGTGATGGCAAAGAGAGACATTTTGGGGGAGTTGGTGGAAGGTGTGGCTGCCATGAAGAGCCATCGCGAGGGCAAGCTCACGCTCCGCAGCTACAAAGTAGAAGTGGCGCCGCTCCCCAAGGTAGATTCCAAGCTGATCCGAGACACTCGAAAGAGGCTGCGCTGTTCAAGAGCGGTGTTCGCACGCAAACTGCGCATTAACGAACGAACACTAAAAAAATGGGAACAAGGGCGTGCGAAACCGAACCCTCAGGCAGCTGCTCTGGTTCTTCTCGTGCGGAAATACCCGGATACGCTCGCTCGGCTGGAGGAAGTGGCCGCGGGTTAGATCAGAGCTACCGTAGCTAAAGATCGCTTCGAACGCGCGGTTGACGTTCTGCGGTCCCCTGTGATGAGATCGAAAGTCACGATATGCAGCGATTCACCTTGTGTACCCGCGACACAGGGGAGTTGCAATCAGCGCGGCATGGTTCAGGACATCCTGGGGTAGGACCATCGCAAGTGGACGAGCATCCCTGATCTCTTCAGTTGTGGGCGACAACAAATCGTTTTCGATGTAGTCGTTTCCCATGTCCAGCTTTGAGCGGACTAGCTCCAGAAACTGGTCTTTCTCTTCAGACGACGAAAAGGAAAATAGGAGTTCGTAAACATTGGCCTCGGGATCGCCGACGAGTGCCAGGGAGCGAGTGTTCATCAGATGTGCATAGCCGAACAGATACCCGATATCCGAGGCAAACATCCGGTCGGGATAGAGCTCGGGTGCGCCGGCTGTAAGGTGAGGGGTTACCGTGCTCGCTCTTTCGATTGCGAGGCGGGTTCACAATCCCACCATAGCCACGTTTCCCGAGGCCCCCCTACAATCCCGGAAGGTCGGTTTTCCCGATTCCGGTTTTCGCCTTGGCTTTCCCCGAGAGGCCTTTCCGAGATGTCTGAAACTTAAGCGCTCGCACGCGTGCGCCCCAGCCCATTCGGTTTGCCTCCCAGCTCGTCCTTAAATCACGGCTCCTCCGACTTGCGCCGTTGGCCGTACGAGGACCGCCAAGTGCTCAGAGCTCCTTTGCCAGTCACAAGCGTTACTCATGACTGAGTGGCGTCCAGCACCACCTCGAAGGGCGTTACCCCTTCTTCGTAGCTCATACGAGCTCATGCGCCAAACCAGCTCCCTCCTCCGGAATTCGTGTTTCCACACTTATCTCCCGAGGTCCTTGCAGGTTGCTGCGAACCCCTGCTGGGAACTGGTTCTTCCCGACGTTATTCTGCAAGTCTTTCCCAGGATGCTTGAGCCATGATCCCGTCGGGTTGTAGGGTGCCTCCACCTGTTGCTTCCCCTCCATCAGCGGCCTTCCCCAAGAGGTTCGGTGGGTCGGCTTCCCCGAAGTTTCCCCGCAAAGAGACTTTCTGCGGGATGAGTTTCGAGATCGTCGCTATTCCTTACGTTCAGGCCTCCTGGTTTGTTCGCCACCCAGGTCTCCCCTGCCGCTGCGTCCTAACAGGCTCGCAGGACAGCCGTGACTTTTACACCCGAGCAGATCACGCATCGTCACCAATGCGTGCATCGGGCATGCTAGCCGTCTGACAGGCAATTGACGGCGGAAGGACTTTCACCTTCCCAGACTTGTAGCCATGTCGGCCGCTACCAGCCTCTGGATCATCAGTGGGCAAGAATTCTGGTGCAGAGCCAGTCCTTCTCATCTTGCCAGTACGGCTCCAAATCATCCTTGCGATTCGTTCTCAAGATCGCCAGATCTCCCCGTTTTCAGACTTCACGTCCCAAAACTCGCGGTACAAGGACGGTACAACCAAAACTGGTTCCTTGGCGTTTCTAGTCGTTCCTTACAGGGCATTGCAGAGCGACCGCTGCCTTGTAATTACAACGTGATCCAGTTTCTTTCACGGCGGTAACACGGGTTCAAATCCCGTCGGGGACGCCAAATCTTTTCAGCAACTTACCTTTTTCCACCTCATTTATATAGGCACAAAAAAGGCACAATTCTCATCGTCAACGCGAATGCACTTCATTTAAAAGCCAGTATTTTCGCACTGATCGAGCCTTTTCGAGCAGGCACAAAGTAGGAACACATCCCCAGCACAACGGTCTCAACCCGCAGCTATTGTGGACGCCTGGAGAAGACGAATGACGCTGCTTTGGGCTCGTCGCTTCTGTGCCGTGACTGCCTGAGTATACGTATCCAACGTGACCCGACTGGACGCATACGAAGCAACTCTTGGGTTACTTTGATGTCGGTTTTGTTTGCTCTCAACAATGAAGAATACGTGTGGCGGAAAGTGTGCCACCCGGTGTGCTGAGTGATCCCGATCTTGGCTGCGGCTGGACGGATTATCGTTCGCATCAGGCACTGCCCCCAATAGGGCTTCCGTCCTCGCGCCGCTGGGCTTGCGAATACCCAATCGTCCGCCTTGCTGTACTTTGTGTGCTCACGCCACACCTTGAGAGCCTCCGCTAGGCGCAAGTCGAGGGGAACCGGTTTCTGTGATGCCTCCGTCTTACAGGGACCAACGACTTGGAACACGATGGACCGTGTGACGCTGATTTCATTTTTCTGAAAGTCGATATCATGCCACTTGAGACCGAAGAGCTCGCTCATCCGTAAGCCTGTCCCGAAGGCCAGGAGGACAAGAGTGCGTTCCCGAATTCCCAGAACAGCAATAAGTCTCTGAACTTCGCTTGCGCTAAGTATCACCGGGACTGCTTTTCGCTTTGCACTCTGCCTTACAAGCTGAATCGGGTTGCGATCGCAGATCTCATGTCGGATTCCATGATTGAAGACTACGCTCATGAGATTCCTGATTTTGGCGCAGCTTGATCTCGCCAACGGCAACGACCTTAGCCAGAGTTCCACCTCTCCGGCGTTGACGCGTACCAGCGGATACTTTTCCCAGCGCGGCAGAATCCACTTGTTAAGGTAGCCCTCATACGTGACCTTGGTGGAGTGCGTTTTCCAGACTGTATCCGGATCAAGCTCACGTTCACGATAATGTGACACGAGGTCGAAAACTGTCGTCGATCGTAAGCGTTCGACCAACGCACCTGTTCGAGGAGTGCAATCTGTGCTGACGTGAAGCGATGATCGGAGAACAGAGGGCGGCAATACGGAAGGGAAGGACACGGGCAGAAATTCAGCAGTGATTGGCGGAGTTTGCGGGCCAGCGGTATGCGGCGACGCGAGTTCTGTCGCAGTCGGAGTCTGTCCCGGTGTTCTGGGGCAGCGCGAAAAAGCCTCGAACTCTCGGCTATTCTTTCCTTTTCCTGTTCCTGTTCGCATCCCGATGCGTCAATAGCAACCCCACCGATCCGAGAAGCAGGGTTAGAACGACTGTTGGAACTGTCGTTCGCAGGTAGCTCAGTTTCTCGGCCTCCTTTTCTGTCACATACCGCAGGTTGCTATGATTCACGTGGACTGGGACCACCTGTTTTGTTTCCATTACCGGAATGTCTGGGGCCGTAGTGTATATGTCGGTTTCCTCAAAGAATAGTTGGTATCCAACAATGAAAAACAACACCATGAAACAACTGATAAGAACGTTGCGCCACACTGGAAAAGTTGACCAGTCGTAACTCTCGCCCCATAGGTTATCCATAGATACACTTCTGAACTTCTGACCACAACTTACGGACAGCTGCTCTTGCGTTCGAAGATCGGCGTTACTGTTGTTGTAGTCTCAGTTAGAGCCACTTTTGCGGGTGACCCGAAACCAGCTCCGAGCATTGCACCCCCACCAGTGATCACCCTCCCCTTGTTGTCCTTCCCGGCAAATGTATCGCCGTTTACTGTGTCACGCCAACAACCCGGTCGCTTGAGTCTACGAATGCTGGGCAACCCAGGCCGCGGGAGTAAGGTCTGGTAGGCGCTGGATCGGGTGATCAGAGATCCTGACCATGTGATTCTCGCAATCGGCAGCGGTGATCGCAAGCCTCCCCTGAGACTGTTTGGCAAGTTCGTCTTCTACGTCGGCTACCGCGACCGCACGGCAAAGACGCTAGATCCAACAGCCGAACTTTGATCGACAACGAGGAGCACCTGCATTAGCTCGAAGGGAGGAGATCCGTCCCGGGACCACCGTGCGGCTTTCGTTAGCGTTCGATTTCAAATAGGGGTCCTCCGTTTACGTCCCATCGACGCCCGTGATTCGCCTCGGTGTTCTTTCCCTTTGCCAGACCCCGGAGATTGTTTGAAGCGTTTTTCAAACCAATAATGAGCGTATGGTTCGGTGTTAAACGCACCGACTTCGACGTAGCCAGAGCCTCTGTATAAGGCGATCGCTTCCTTCAGGGTACGGTTCGTCTCCAGTCGAAGGAGACGAATGCCCCTTTTAGAGGCCAAGCGCTCCAACTCACTCAGCATCCGCCGTCCGACTCCCAAGCCACGAACTGCCGGTGCAATCCACATTCTCTTAAGCTCGGCAGATTGCTTTTCGGCAAATTTTAGGGCTCCGCAGCCGACCGGCTGGCCACGCAACCGCGCGATGACCAAGGCACCGCGAGGCCGCACGAGTTCGTGTGCATCCGCGGATACGCTTCGAGCCGGGTCGAAACCAGCTTCGAAACGAGCATTCAGTTCAGCAAAATACTGTTCGAAGCACCATATGGCGTCAGCACTGGTGGGATCCTCAGTTTCAAAGCGAACCATAGAGGCCTGGAGTAGACGCTCCACCTGCCCCATTGCGGAAGTGAGCTGCTTGCGCTGTTTATCCGTTAGGATTTCAAGAATGTGAACTGCAAGGTCGTCGGAGCGCCTATCGAGCTCCGCACGTTCACGTAGTCCTGCTTTGGTAAGGTGAGCACGCCGCACTCTACCGTCCTGCTTGGTAGAGCGAACCGTTACGAGGCCCTGTTTCTCCAAGGAGCCCATGACGCGGGTGAGGTATCCGGAATCAAGGCTCAGGCGCGCCCGGAGCGTCCGCAGTTCCTCCCCATTCGGGCCAATCTCCCAAATCAACCGGGATTCATTCATGGGGCGTTTCCGGTGAAGGAAGCGGTCGTGCACGGCGCCGATTCGCTCGGCGACCGTTCGATTAAAGCTCCTAACCCGTAATATGGCGGCGGCTGCGTCCATTCCCTGACTATAGTCAGAGACTCTTTGGAAGGCAACTGGCTCGAGCGGCGTTTGGCTTACAGGTGGCCTGAATCCGGATCGGACTCTTTTGTGGAACATTGGAGCAGGCCCATAAGTCACCTTTGGAATTTCTCTCACGACATCTACGCGCTGATTGGGGCGATCTCTGCCACGACGACAAGACTGAAAATGAATTGCGCCTTAAATGCGGGTTCCGATTGATGAGTAGCTATCTGGTTACCGACACAGAAAAGCTCCGGGTCATCACCGAAGCAGACCGCTCGCTGACCACTTTGCTCCTGCCGGTGGAATACTGAAGAGGTTTCAACGAGAAAGCGTGAGATGTGCCCAACTGTTTTCAGCAAACACAAAGGTTTAGTCGTTCATTATGTGGAATTAATGAGGATCTTTCGCACTTTAGGAGATTCCTCCTTCGCCAGTCTTTCGTTGTTGCTTGAGGCCAGCAAATTACCTTAGTTGTTGCACTCAACCTTGCGAAAGCTCGCACCGGAAAGCTCCCCATGCCTCTGATCTTGACGGGCACGGCAGTGAACTTAAAACCTGCGACTGGAAGCTCATGGAGATTGCAAAGGTGCTCGACGATTGGGATCCCGGCGGCTAGAAGTGCCGTATGCACCGGGCGCGCACCGCCAGAGGTATCATCGATATTCAGCGAGTCGATTCCGACCAGCACGGCACCTTGTTCCTTGAGGTAAAGCGCAGCCGCTCCCGTCAGGAATGAATGCCCCTTGAAGTATTGGTCGGTTGCCCAATGCTTCGCCCATCCGGTCTGCACGAGAACTGCTTTGCCCCTCACATCAATCGGAACAAAGGTCTGTCGATCAACTGCCCGGCCAGACATGCCTTCGGCGCGCACGACCACGGCCTCCAGCTCCGCAAGACCTGACAGATCGAGCTCGGAAATATCCTTGCCCTCCTGAAAGCGATGAAAGGGACTATCAAGGTACGTGCCAGTGTTCTCTGATTTCTTCAATGGTCGGCAAACACCTTGCTACAAGGGATTCACTGGTCATAGAAATGCACTCACCCAAGGCGCGACCAGGGAGGTTTGCACGATCAGCAAAAGGATCCAGCAAGAAAACACTACGCCATGGATATGAACCAGCAGGTTGGGCAGCGAAGCTTCGAATACCCCGGCCAGATAGTAGCTGCGCGCGAAACCCACAGAGACCGAAGCGAGAATCAGCACAGCCATGCCGGAGAAAAAGAGATTGTCGAAGCGGTCGGCGCGCTGGCGGCGGCCTACTCCGGTTGCCATAATTCCTCCTAAACGAAGCGAATTGAGTGCCCCACGCCAGCCACGTTGCACGAGAGGCAGTGGCGCTCGCGCGCAGTGTAGTTCAACTCTCTCGTAATGCGACGATCGGGTCTACCCTTGCCGCGCGGCGCGCCGCAATATAGCTAGCCAGTAGCGCAACCACCATCAGAATGAGCGGCACGGCTAGAAACACGTCCGGATCAAGCGGTCGGACTCCGTACAGCAAACTGGAAATCAGCGGGGCCATGATCCCCGACAAGATCAGGCCGACCCCCAGTCCGATGCCGGCCAGACCCGCACCCCGGCTCACAATCATTTTCCCAATGGTCGAGGGCATGGCTCCCAACGCCATGCGCACTCCAATCTCGTGCGCCCGCTGACCTACCATGTAGGCCAACAGACCGTAAATTCCCACCGACGCCAACAGAAGCGCCACCACGGCAAATACTCCCACCAACTCCGCGGAGAAGCGGCGCGAAGCCAGAGAACCGTCAATAACCTCATTCATAGTGCGTACGTTGAATACTGGCAGATCTGGATCGACTGCCTGTATCTCACGGCGTATGAGCGGCTCCAGGCTGGTAGCAGATAAAGAGGTCCGGACCGTCACGCTTAAAGACAAAGTCCTGGGTCCTGGAAACTGGTAGATCGGTCGGTAGATGTGGGGAGCTCCGGATTGGTCGAGGCCATCACTCTTGATGTCCTTGATCACGCCAACCACGGTGCACCACGGCGGGTTGGCTGCGCCCCTAAAGCTCCTCATGCTCAAACGGCGGCCAATGGGATCGCGGTCCGGCCAGTAGGTACGAGCTGTGCTTTCATCGACGATTGCCACCGGCTGTTTGCCGGTATCATCGTCTTCCGTGAAGTAACGTCCGCGTACTAACGAAGCCTGTAACACCTTGAAATACTCAGGAGTCACACTGGTCATTTCAGAAAACAGACCTTTGCCAGATTCGTCCGGACGGTCCTCAATATTGACGGGGCGTCGCCGCGACAAGTGGGTGACTGGTAAATCAGTGGTCATGGAAGCGAGATCAACTCCAGGGATAGCGCGCACGCGGCGCAAAGCCTCCCGCACGAAAGAGTTCAAAATTTCGGGCTTGGCGTAGCGATCCATATCAGGATTGTTGGGTACTGGAAGGTAGAGATTGGCGGCAACAATTCTTGATGGATTGAAACCAGGATTTTCCTGAAGCAGTCCCCAAAATGTCCGCAACAGCAGACCCGCTCCCACCATCAGCACTACCGCCAAGGCCGATTCTGATGCGATCAGCAGACCACGCAAACGGTTGGTTTTGCCGCTCGTGCCCGAGCCTCGGGCTCCTTCCCGGATGGCCACAGCAATTTCGGCTTTCGATGATTGCAGGGCCGGAACCAAACCGAACCCCAGCCCGGCAAGCACGGAAACCAGCAAGGCGAAAGCCAGCACTGTCCAGTCCACCTGCACCTCGGACAGCCGGGGAATTCGGGCGGGTAGAAACTGTACAAAATACAAAGCGGCAATTGCGGTCAGGACACCGACCACGCCAGACAACAAAGACAGTATCATCGACTCGGTGAGCAACTGCCAAATCATGCGCGAGCGGCTGGCGCCCAAGGCCAGGCGTACGGCCATCTCTCGTTGTCTTCCGGAAGCCCGGGCCAGGAGCAGATTCGCAACGTTGACCGAGGCCAGTAGAATGATCAGTACCACCGCGCCCATCAGCACCAACAACATGGGCCGGACGTTGCCCACCAACGACTCCTGCAACGGCTCCGCCTCAATCGACCAGCCCGACCCCGCCGGATAGTCGGTGGCGTATTCCGCCCGTAGCTGGGAGGCGAACGCGTCCAACCTGGATTGCGCCTGCTCCCGGCTGATTCCAGGCTTCAAAAGTCCGATCGCTCCGGGCAAGAACCGCAGGCTGCGATCAGGTTTCGGGAAAGGATCGGCCTTGAATCCCGCTGTCACCCATATTTCGACATCCGTCGCAACCGTGCTGCCTGGATGGCGGAATCCGCGGGGAAGAACGCCGACAATCGTGTAGGGATCATTGTCGAGTTGCATCTTTCGCCCCAGAACTCCCGGATCTCTGCCAAACCCGCGGGCCCACAGGCTGTCGCTGATTACCGCCGCTTCCGCGAAACCCGGCGCTTCGTCGCCCGGACCAAACACCCGTCCGATGTGCGCGGAAGTGCCGAGCATGGAAAAATAGTTAGGACTCACCTCCAGCAGTTCGAGATGTTGCGGACGCTCTCCGCCGGTCAAGTTTGTAGGGCCACCTTGGGTAGCAGTCACTTGGTCAAAGACGCCCGCTCTTGTTCTGAGATCGTCCAGTTCTGGAACGGAAAACCCAATATCCTGCGCCCCCACCCCCCGATTGTTGGCCACGATCTTCACCAACCGGTCCGGGTGCGAAAAAGGAAGCGAACGCAACAAAACCGCGTTCACGATGCTAAAAATCGCCGTGTTCGCGCCCACGCCCAAAGCCAGAGAAAGAACCGCCACGATGGTAAAACCCGGACTCTTCCAAAGCAGCCGCAGCCCGTACCGCATATCCTGCAATAACGTGGTCATCAGACCCCCTCGAGTGGACCGATATGAAGACAATCACACTGAATCCAGCTGGTTTCGGCCTCTGATCTGCCCTGGCCACAGCGTTAAAAATCCTGTCGTATCCTAACCTCATAAGAACGGGTAACTTCGATGTTCTTTTCTGATAAATCATTCTTTACGGTTCAAACAGACTGATTTGTGGCAGAGTGGCGTGGACGAGCGAGCGCACCCGTGCCACATAACGTAAGCACGCCATGCTCCCGCACGCCTACTTCTTGGCGGTCGGCGGCAACACACCGTTCAGCCGCAGATACATTGCGGTTTCGGCGTAGTGGTCGGCCCAAGTACCGGCCAGGACCAGGCTGAACCAGGCGCGTGTAACTTGTTTTCCGCCGAATCCTTCCGTGGTCTCCGCTAGTTTCGAATCGTCCATTTTCTCCAGCGCGCCGGAGCAGAAATCGAAGGAGGCCTTGAGTGCGGCCACGAGCTTGTCTTTCGAATCCGTGCCTTTCACCTCCTCGACCTTGGGAGCGGGGACGGCGGTGGCCTTGCCGCACAGCAAGTAATTCGTTTCGGCCATGTGGACGACGAGTTGGCCGAATGTCATCTGGTCGGCTGTGGGTTTGTAGCTGAATTTGTCAGCGGGCATGGCCTCGACGGCTGCGACGGTGTTTTTCTGCCGGCCGGGCAGGATGTCTCTCAGGGCAGTGCTAACCGGGTAGCTGGTCTGCGCGGGCGTTGATTGTGCAGCCGCCGATGCGGCGAGTAACAGCAAGGCAGAGATCACAAGAGTTCTCATCATTTTGTCCTCATTTTCCGGCGCTCGTATGACTGCCTCTGCCGGTAGGGCTTTCCCATTCCCGATTAGACGCAGCTCGTCTGGAAAAGGCACTGCTAGATGTTGCGCGCCATGACGTTGTTTACAGCTGATAACCTTAACAGGGGCATCTTTCCAAAATGCCATTCTCTGACTATAGTCAGAGAATGGCACAAAATCAAGTCGATTTGGTTCGGCGCTTCAACCGCGTCGTTACTCAGCGAATCGGCGCGCTGGACGATGCCTATCTTTCTCGTGGACGCTCGCTGGGGTTGTCGCGCCTGCTGTGGGAAATTGAGCCGGCTGGGTCTGAGGTGAGGCTGCTGCGCGCCCGTCTTGGCCTGGACTCGGCTATCACGTTGCCGATGACGGAAGACACCGCACGTATACCCCGAATTTGTCCAAGCGTGGCGCTACCTGGCACAGGCTTCTCAGCAGGTGGAGTTGTGTCCGGCTGCCATCGCCGAGGTCGAGAAAATAAACTCTTGGGAAACTCTTTCCTTAGCCAAAGGGCAGCTAGGCCATGTTTACGCCATTCAGGGCAAAAGACAAGAGGCGCTGGAAATCGCCGACAAATTGCGGCGGCGTTCCATGCAACAATATAAGGATCCTTTTATCTCACCAGAATCTACGCGGTCCTCGGAGAGAAAGACCTGGCCTTCGTCTGGCTGCAGAAGGCCTGCGAACCACTCGCCAGCTATGCTTTCCATACACCATCTGAACTCCCAGACATCTGGTCCGCGTTGCCGCTCCGCTCGAATCACGCTTCCGTTTTGCATAGATATCCTTTCCGCCGCTGGCCAGCCTGCCCCGCTCTTGGGTCTTTCATAAAGGCACAATCCAGGCACAAATTGTGTTCCGACGGCGACAGGAATAGGTGATAAATGTTGGGGAAGACCCGCGAGGTTATTGCTTTGCTGCGGCGATGTCCTCAAAAACCGACTTCGCGAGAACAAACGGGGATTGCACGCTGCCCGGTCCAACGACTGGGATCGCGAGGCTGCGGCTAAAATGATGTGCGGGCAATTTGCACGTTCGTCGAGCCGAAGATTGGAAAAGTTGGAAGCAATGAAGCAGAAAGCCGACGTGAATCATCTCTCTCCGCCGGACGTTAAGATCGCACTCTTCCGGTCGCTTTTCCGTGGACGTGACGATGTCTACCCTCGCCGCTTTGAGAGCCGCAAGACCGGCAAAGCTGGATATTCGCCGGTGTGCGCCAACGAGTGGATCCGAGGGATTTGCGAAAAGCCTCGCATCAAATGCGCTGATTGTCCTCATCAGCGGTTTCTGCCCGTTACCGACGACGTAATCCGCTGGCATCTTTCTGGCCAGGATCACGACGGCCGGGACTTCGTCATGGGCATCTATCCAATGCTCCTAGATGAAACATGCTTCTTGCTGGCGGCCGATTTTGACAAGACGAGTTGGATGGAAGATGCGAAGGCGTTCCTTGCAACGTGCGAACGAATGCAGTTGCCAGCGGCGTTAGAGCGCTCGCGTTCAGGAAACGGCGGCCACGTTTGGATGTTTTTCGGAGAGCCGGTTCCGGCCAGCTTAACTCGCAAGCTAGGAGCATATGTTCTGACAGAGACGATGGAGAGGCGCCCTGATGTCGGACTCGATTCATACGACCGGTTCTTTCCCAATCAGGACACAATGCCGCAAGGCGGCTTCGGCAACTTGATCGCCTTGCCACTTCAGAAGGGGCCGCGAGAGGCGGGAAACAGCGTCTTTGTAAACGAGCAACTAGTGCCGCATGAGGATCAATGGACGTTCCTGTCCTCAATCCGCAGAATGAGCCGGGATGAAGTTGAGGAAATTGTCCGTCAGGCCGAGACCAAAGGACATGTCGTTGGGGTACGGTTTGCGCCTCAGGAAAAAGATGAGGCAGATGAACGCCCACCTTGGACAGCGCCGTGGTCGCGGCGCCGCACCGAAGCACCGATTCTTGGGCCATTGCCTGAGAACTTGGAACTGGTTCTTGGAAACGAGATATTCATTGCGAAGAACGTCTTATCTCCGCCGCTCCGCAATCGGTTGATTCGCCTGGCGGCATTTCAGAATCCAGAGTTCTACAAAGCGCAATCCATGCGCTTGCCAACGTACGACAAACCTCGAGTTGTAGCCTGTGCAAATGATTATCAAATGCACATCGGTTTACCGCGAGGTTGTCTGGACGACCTGTGCAAACTCCTCTCGCATTTGAAAATCAAACACGCCATCCGGGATGAACGTCAGCTTGGTTCTCAATTTCTGGTAACGTTTCACGGCGAATTGCGGGCCGACCAGCAGATGGCTGCAGCAGCCATGCTTGCTCACGATACAGGCGTGCTCGCGGCAACGACTGCTTTCGGCAAAACCGTTATTGCAGCATGGTTAATCGCCAAACGCGCTGTTAATACTCTTGTTCTGGTGCATCGCAAACAATTGCAGGAGCAGTGGATCGAGCGATTGTCAACGTTCTTGGGATTATCGGCGCGTGAAATCGGCCAAGTCGGCGGTGGACGCAAGAAGCCGACGGGTGTTCTCGACGTTGCTGTCATACAGAGCCTGGTCCGGAAGGGAATCGTCAATGACTGTGTGGGGAACTATGGGCATGTGATCGTCGATGAGTGTCATCATCTTTCCGCCCACAGCTTTGAGCTTGTCATCCGGCAAGCGAGGGCCAAGTACATTACTGGCTTATCTGCGACCGTGGCGCGAAAGGATGGCCACCACCCGATCGTATTCATGCAGTGTGGTCCCGTGCGGCACCGCGTTAATGCCAAGGCGCAGGCGGCAGCACGCCCCTTTGAGCACCTTGTTATTATTCGGCCGACCGATTTCCGTCCGCTCCAACCGACGGGCCCGGACGTGCGTGCTCAATTCCAGGATCTTTACCGTGAATTGATTGCCGATGATCAACGGAACAGGACCATCTGCAGCGAAGTCATCCGGGCGGTTCGAGACGGTCGTTCACCCCTGGTGCTGACCGAGCGGAATGATCACCTTGACTCTTTGGCGAGTCGACTTGCGCCAGAGGTCCGGAACTTGTTCATGTTGCGCGGAGGGATGAGTAGAAAGGGGCTGGAGGCAGTGCGGTTTCAGATGGGCGCCGTTTCGGCGGGCGAAGAGCGAGTAATATTGGCGACTGGCCGCTACATTGGGGAGGGCTTCGACGACGGACGGCTCGACACACTTTTCCTGACCTTGCCCGTATCTTGGCATGGAACCATCGCGCAATACGTAGGCAGGTTACACCGGTTACACGAAGGCAAGCGTGAAGTGCGCGTGTATGACTACGCCGATCTCAACGTGCAGATGTTGTCGCGCATGTTTGACCGACGCTGCCGTGGATATGAAGCTGTCGGTTACACTATTCAACTGCCCGGCAGCGCCGTGCCCGGATGGCCTGCAGAGGTTCCTCTTCCCGTTGATCCCCTTTGGAAGAGCCAATACGCGGCGAGCGTCCGTCGGCTGGTGCGCGACGGTGTGGACCCGCCGCTGGCGAACCTGTTTGTTCACGTCGCCAAACCGCCCGATCTGAATGCGGAGGGGGCCGAGCGCGCAAGAAGTTCAACTGAGGCGTTCCTTTATCGCCGGTTGGAAACATTGCCAGAGACTGCCGGTTGTTTCCGGCTCAATGCAGAATTGCCGATTCCTTTCGACGGCTGGGGACGAATGGAAGTGGACTTACTGAGCGCAGAATCCCAAATAGCAATCGAACTGGATGGTGGTCAACACCTGGCTAACCTGAATAATTCGTGATTTTAAAGACAAAAGAAGCCTCCCGTGCTACAAACATGTTGACTAAACACTGTTTGAAGCACTTCCGGAGGCCTCTTCGTGTCTGACGATAGCACAACAGAGTGTTTGTTGTTCCCAGGAATTTTTCTCAAGCCTGTCGTTGCCCAGTTTGATCAGCGAGAAGGCAGTTCCGATGGCGGTGCTTTGCTGCTGAAGGCCGCCGATGGTCACTACCGATTGGTGGAGGAACTAACGGCATGTCTGCAGGACCAAAGACAAGCCGGCAAGGTCGATCATACGTTGCAGGACTTAGTCGCACAGCGCGTGTTCTCGATTGCCTGTGGCTACCCCGACGGCAACGACTCGGCCCGATTGGGCAGCGACCCCATTCATAAGCTGCTTCTCGGTCGCGATCCCATAGAAGGGCTCGACCTGGCCTCGCAACCGACGGTGTCGCGTTTCGAGAATGCGGTCGGAGTCAAGGAGCTGTATCGCATGGGCGAGACTTTGGCCCAGAGTGTCATCCGGCGGCACGCCAAGCGACTACGGCGCCGGGTTTACCGGGTCACCATCGATCTGGATCCCACCGATGATCCCACCCATGGCGCCCAGCAACTCTCCTTCTTTAACGGGCATTACGACAGCTGGTGCTATTTACCGGTGATGGGCTTTATCAGTTTCAATGAGGAAGCCGAACAGTATTTGTGCGCTGCGGTGTTGCGTCCTGGCAACGCCCCCGCCGCAGTGGGCGCCGTAGGATTGCTGCGGCGGCTGATCCGGATCATTCGTGGTCATTTTCCTGGAGTGACCATTCGGGTTCGCCTGGATGGTGGTTTTGCCAATCCCGCGGTGCTGGAGTTTTTGGATGCGCAGACCAAACTGGAATATGTGGTGGCCATGGCCAAAAACGCAGTCCTGAAGCGGATCGCGGCTCCGGGAATTCGTCGCGCTCGTAAGCTGGCAGGAAGCAGCGGAAAGACGGAACATTTCTATGGAGAAGTCGATTACGCGGCTCGCAAGTGGCCTCATCGACGCCGGGTGGTGATCAAAGCGGAAGTCGTCCGGGCGCCGGGAAAAGATCCCAAAGACAATCCCCGCTTCGTTATTACTAACATGAAGCAGAGTCCGCAATGGATTTACGAACGGGTGTACTGCCAACGTGGTGACGTGGAAAATCGCATCAAACTGCGACCTGGAAAGCTGCTGGACATGATTGTTTGACAAAGGAGGAAACGATCAAACCGTGCATCCCATTGCGCGTAGCCTACGAGGTTGGAGCGGCGAGGCAACAGACCGTTCGAAGCCCTCGGACAATGTACTCACACTCGCAAGAGTGGCACCAGAACCGCGAGGCGACGGTGTATCTGCCAGCATAAGGCGGAGACGAGGCTAGGCTCCGGTAGTACGGTCAGAATACACAAACACTCGTAAGCGTCGTTAGGTTTAAAGAGCCTAATATGCTGCGTGGCTCTTCTTGCAGTGAGTACGGCGGCTTTTTATTCCGCCGTCATGGGTAACAAACATTGCCGGCGTACAGAGTGGACCTAACCTATCGTGTCATTCCAGCGGAACAGGATAAATCCATACCGCTCCCCAGTAAGGGAACGTACATCGCAAGATGGACCGACGGCGGTGCGGACAGCAGTCAGGGAGAAAGCGAAGGCTGCTCTGTAATGGAGCAGACACCGGTTGCGTCAGTTGCATCGACCACATCACCGGGCGCGAAAGCGAGCCCACTTCCCTGAGGTGCTTCACGCGAGAGAACGAGGCAAATCGGCATAGGGGGCAAAGCAGATGACGATGGCGAAAGCCATTGGTGCAGTCTCTAGCGAAGCGGCGGAATGGTATGCCATTGACTGGCAGGCCATCAACCGCAACGTTCGCCGACTCCAAGTGCGTATCGCGCAGGCAACGAAGGTCGGCCGATGGGGCAAGGTGCGAGCCTTGCAACGCCTGCTGACTCACTCGTATAGCGGCAAAGCTCTCGCCGTTCGGCGAGTGACGGAAAACGATGGCAAGAAAACCCCTGGTGTGGACCAAGAAATTTGGGACACTCCGGAAAAGAAGATACAGGCAGTACATGCATTCCAACGCAGGGGCTACCAACCTCAGCCTCTCCGACGTGTGTACATATTGAAATCGGACAAGAAAACGATGCGCCCTCTGGGAATCCCCACCATGAAAGATCGAAGCCACCAGGCCTTGTATCTGCTGGCGCTCGACCCCGTGCTGGAAACCACTGCTGATCCTAACTCCTATGGGTTTCGTCAACAGAGGTCCTGTGCCGATGCGATTGAACAGTGCTTCAAAACACTGGTCAAGCCACATCCGCAGTGGATTCTAGAAGGTGACATCAAGTCCTGTTTCGACCGAATCTCACACGATTGGCTTTTGGCTCACGTCCCCATGGACCGAGTCATTCTCCAAAAGTGGCTGAAAGCCGGATATATGGACCAACACGTCCTCCACGAAACGACGGACGGGACTCCACAAGGTGGAATTATTTCCCCAGCGCTCTCGAACTGTGCGTTGGATGGACTGGAGCAACTCTTGCGGGAAAAGTTCCCGACAAAGAAACGGCACCCGTCTCTTGGAGGTAAATACCCCGCTGTGAATCTCATCCGCTATGCCGATGACTTCGTCATCACCGGTAGAACCAAAGAACTACTGGAAGGAGAAATCAAGCCCCTCGTGGAACGATTTCTGCACGAACGAGGACTGGAGCTTTCTCCTGCGAAGACGGTCATCACGCACGTGGAGAAAGGCTTTGATTTTCTCGGACAAAATGTGCGCAAGTACCCCAATGGGAAATTGCTCATCCAGCCTTCCAAAAAGAATAGCAAGACCTTTCTGGATGGCATCCGAGGAAACATCAAAGATGCGCTGGGCATGTCTGCCGCCGATCTGATCCATTGGCTCAACCCCAAAATACGAGGCTGGTCCAATTATCATCGGCATGTGGTGAGTAAACGCGTCTTTTCACGCGTGGACAACGCCATCTTCATTCGTCTGTGGCAATGGGCCCGGCGAAGGCACCCGAAAAAATCTCCCAAATGGCTCAAACAGAAATACTTTGAGCAGCACGGAGGTAGAAACTGGGCCTTCTTCGGGCAGTCGTGTGACGACGAGGGCAAACCGCACAAAGTGCGATTACTACTCGCCAGTAGCACGCCCATACAAAGGCACGTCAAGGTCAAGAGCGCCGCCAATCCGTACGATCCGGCCCATGAAACCTACTTCGAAAAACGCGAAGGAGATTATATGGCGGGAACGTTTCGGGGGACACGGACTCTTCGCTTTCTCTGGAAGTTTCAACGCGGGTTCTGCCCCTTGTGCAACACCAAGATCACCCGGATCACGGGCTGGCGCATTCACTATTGCGTCCCTCGTGTGTCGGGTGGTTCCACGAGGGCAGACAATCGCGTCCTGCTTCATCCAGAGTGCCACGACAGGGTTCACCGCCAACACCTTTCCGTATCGAAACCGCGTCTCCCTGAAAGAGGCGTTTGAAGGGCTTGAGCCGGATGAAGCGAAAGTCTCACGTCCGGTTCTGAGAGGGCCGGGCCCCAGCAATGGGACCCGGCTACTCGGTGAGTTGCACGACTTGGAAATTGATCGCACCAGTTGCACCAGTTTTTGGGCCAACCAGTTTCGCGTTCTGCTCACCGCTGCGGCTTACGTCTTGATGCAGGAGTTACGTTTGCGGGCTGCGGGTACAGCCTGTGCCCGGGCCCAGGTCCTCACCTTGCGCGAGCGCTTGCTCAAGCTCGGGGCTCGGGTAATGGTCTCGGTACGGCGCTGGGTCATTCACCTGCCCACGTCGTTCCCGTTTCTACCTGCCTTCCGTCTTATCGCTTGCCGTTTGGGCGCGCAGAGCGGATAAATCTCCCACTTTTTACAATCCAAAATCAGACTTGTCGCACTCTTGGCGAAGGTGTGTCACTACTTGTCAAAATTGACGTTTGAACCCGACTAATTCTTTTGGAATCAGTAACTCGATCGAAGGAAATTCCGCCGTTGTCGCAATTACATATCACTCATGCGAGCAATCACACTCCACTCCACTCTTCATAACACTTCATGAATAATGCGGGTTAATGCCGAGGCGTACCGACGTGATCGGCGCAAGGATGTTCTGCTCCAGGAGAACGGATATCATGTGTTGCGGTTTTTGTGCGAAGATGTTGGCAAGCGCCTCGATGAGGTTTTGGATGCCATCGTCCGGGCGTTGTCGCATCGATGTACGCGGCGAATAACCGAGAAAGGAACGAGCTAGGGTGGAACAATTCGACCGAATCACAACCAATGTTGCCCGGCTGAATGGGGTGCTGAATGGGGAGCCATGCATACGTGACCTTCGCCTTACGGTGCGCCGAGTGCTCGAAGCGCTGGCTACCTATCCCGATCGAGCTGAACTCAAACGCGAATACCCCGAGCTTGAAGACGAAGACATTCGCCAAGCGCTGGCCTTCGCAGCTGCCTTGGTGGATGACAAGGTCTTGCCCTTGCTGCAGACACGATGAAACTTCTGCTCGATCAGGGCCTCCCGCGTTCAACTGTCCTTCACCTCCGTAACCAGCAGATTGAGGCAGTCCACGTGGGCGACAGCAACTGATTCGAAAATTCTCGACGTCGGCCGCCAGGAAGGTATGGTGGTTGTCACATTGGATGCTGACTTCCACGCGCTGCTGGCCTTGTCCGGCGTTACCGGGCCATCTGTAATCCGCATTCGGATCGAAGGCCTGCGAGGAGAGGATCTTGCCCGGCTGCTGGTCAGCGTGATGCAGATTTGCGACGACGATCTGCTGAAAGGGGCGATGGTCTCTGTGACGGAGAATGGAGTCAGGATCACACGGCTACCCGTGTTCCGAACGCCCTCAGAAGGACCGGTGATCACGAAGGATTGAGCGCGGGATTGAAAAAGACTTCCGGCGCAGGTGCAGCCCACAAAAAAAAGCCCACAGAACTCATTCCCTTTGGTGCTCTTCAACGACTGACGGTGTCGTCCGTACGTTCCAAGTCATTGTAAATACGTTTTCGTTCAGCTCTGAAAAGACTGCCCTCTACCGTCGCTCCGAACAGCTCAAAAACGGAGCAGAGAAGTTCAGAATCGTTGAAAGACCCGGGGACACATCGGGGACACAATAAGGTGTTCCCTACCGCTCCTAGAACGCCATCCAGTGCGTCCATGCATACCGAGATACTCACCCCCGACGACGCGCCCGACTGGATGCGCGATCGCAAGCAGCTTTGGAACGCAGTCGAGCAAGCTGAAAAGCGCAGAGACAGCCAGCTTGCCCGCTCTCTCGACATCGCGCTTCCCCACGAATTCACCCTGGAGCAAAACATCGAACTGGTTCGCGATTTTGTCCGCGCGGTATTTGTGAGCCGGGGAATGCTTGCGGACATCGCCATCCATGCGCCAGGACGCAAGGGCGACATCCGCAATGTCCACGCCCATATCGCGCTAACCACGCGCGTGATCACTGGCGACGGCTTCGGCAGAAAAGAGCGGGAATGGAACCGTAAGAACGAGCTGCTTGAATGGCGCAAGGCGTGGGCCGACCACGCCAACCGCATCCTGGAACGCGAAGGTTTTGAACCCATCGATCACCGGAGCCTGGTCGACCAGGGCATCGACCGCGAGCCGACAACGCACGTCGGCCCCGGCGGCGAGATGGAAGAGCGCGGCAACGCCTCCGACCGTGCCCGGCGGAACCGGGACATCAAGAAGGCCAACGACAATCTGGCTCAGCTCAAGAAAGAACTCGCCGAGTCCGAAAAACGAATCGCCGAACTCAAGCGGCAGCTCGCGGCCGAACGGATGGAGGAAATCAAAAAGACCGTCCGGCACGCCGATACTGTCTGGAAAAAATTCGAAGCGCGCTGGCCTCGCACTCCGGAACCGGAGCCGCCGCCGCCCGCGCAGCCATCGCAGCCGCAAGACGCATCATATGATCCTAAGACTCCGCCGCCGGTTCCCGCCGGCGGCGGCAAAGGCGGCGCCTCCATGCCGGACGATCTTTCCAAACAGCAGGAACTCGCAGCACAGCAACAAGCCGAGCACGAAAAGCAAGCCCATGATGCCGAACAGGCGCGCCAGAGCCAGGCCGCAAAGGACGAAGCCGACCGCCTTCAGAAACTCCGCGACGACGACAACAAGCGCACCGAAGATCTCGCCCGGCAAAACGCCGAACGCGCCGCCGCCCAGGCCGAAGAGATGCGCCAGGCGCGGATGCGCGCCGACGCCCAAACGGCAGAGCGTGCCAAGCTTGACGCCGCCTACCAAGACGAACAGAACCGAATCGCCCAGGAGGACAAGCGCAGACAGGAAGCCGAACGGCAGGCCAGGCTCGAAGAGAAGGCCAAGGAAGGCCCGATCCGCGAAGCCGGGGAACGCTATTCCCAGGCCCTCGGCCAGAACTACGATATGCGCGATCACTATGCCTCGCTCGCAAAATCGGCCATGGCCGAATACGCCGCCTTCCGCCGCGACCGCGCGGAGTACGACAAACAGATCGCCAAAACCACCGACCCCGAAGAACGCAAAGTCCTCGATCTCCGCAAGCGGATCGAGGGCGCCGACTATCTCGCCCTCACCGGCGACAGGATCGCCGCGCAGTCCGAGATCATAACCGGGCGGCGCAACAGCGCGGAGGCCCTCTACGAGCGCGGGAAAGCTGCCGACTACCGCATTCAGGCCCAGGATCTACGTCAGCAGCTCCGCAACTTGCAACCGGAGAGAACCGCGCAAAAAGAGCCCGTGCGCGAACGCGCCGAGCAGCAGCCGGAACCCGCGAGACAGACGCCGCCCGTCAGTCGCGCCCCGGATGTCCTCGACGAACTCATCAAACGCCAGGACGACAAGGCCAAAGCGAAGGAGCCGGAACCGGATAAAGCCCTGGAGCGCCAACAGCAGCAGGAGCGCGAGCGCGAACTCCAGCGCAAACGCGACCGGGAACGATAGCCCGCCCTGGCGTCGCGGGACAGCCAGGGCGCAAGAACCCACACCCCCGCAGATACCAGGCGCTCAAACGGGCACTCGAAGAAACTCCCTGCGCCGCGCTCCTATCGCTATTCCGGCTGGTCGGGTGGCTCTTGACGGCCTCCGCCCTGCCGTCACTCTTGAGAGCGCTGTGGCGTTTGCTCGCGCGCGAGATCACAGCACCGCTCTTCCATCGCCAGCGCGCCGGCACCTGGCGCAGCCAGGATTTGCGCCCGCAACTCCGCGAATTCCAACCGGCGACACCTCCGGAAAAAGAACCCGAACGCACCGAGCCGCAAGCCGAGCCGCCGGCGCCACTCAAACAGCCGGACCTTCGAGCGCCACCGCCATGCCGGCGACGCCCATCCCGCTACGCCGAGCTGATCGCCCGGCACACGTGCGACGAGCGCGCCAAGAAGGACGAGCAGAAGCAGGACTCCGAATGGGACCAAGAGCGCGATGCCGGACCGGGAACCACGATGCGCTCCCCCGATATGGATCACATGGCGCGGCCCAAACCCATCCCCCGCCCCTGCCCTGCCATCATCGCCAATCTGCTCGACATCTTCGGGTCAGGGAAAAAACCGCCCGCCATATTCCGGCAGATTGCGTGGCTCACGACGGTCAGCAACCTTCCATCAAAACTCAGAACGCTCTGGCGCGTGACCGCCAGAGAAATGACGGCCCCGCCCTTCCACTCCAAAAGACCGCGCAAAGCCAAATCTCCACGTCCGTTTTGACCACACCGGCCGCGAGAACGTGTCCGAAAAATGCGGCATATTTCGGACTTCGTCCGGCTGACCGACCGCGAAAAGCGCGCGATGGTGTCAAGTTTTTTTGCAATAAAACTTGACATAATATACCTCCGCGACGGATACTTGCCACGTGAGAACGCACACAAAGCAGCCAACTGGATCGACCCGCACCATGGGCCTTGTCCGTCATCGGATCGAGGCATCGGGCGAACGCTTGTGGCGTCTTGAAGATTTTCGTGATCTTCCATTTGCGGCAGTCGCGCAGTCGCTGTCACGCCTCACGCGGGAAGGGATACTCGAACGCATCAGCAAAGGCCTCTACTATAGCGCTCGACCAACCACGTTCGGAACGAGCTTGCCAAGTCCCGCTGCAATTCAGAAACTAGCATCCAGACGCAAGACGGTCTTTCCCTCGGGAATTGCCGCCGCCAATCTCCTCGGCTTCACAACGCAAACCGGACGACGCAGCGAGGTTTCCACCAGCGCCCTCAGCTTGCCCCGCAAACTCATTGGCACTGAGACCGTGGTTCACACAAGGCGACCGGAGGCGTGGGCCAATCTCTCTGAGACCGATGCCGCACTGCTTGACTTCCTGCGACGCGGAGGCGAGACCAGCGAACTGTCGCCAACAGAAACCATCGCCCGAACCTTGGCGTTGCTGTCCGAAAGAGGCCGCTTCGAGCGTCTCCTCAGAGTGGCCGACTCTGAGCCTCCACGTGTGCGCGCGATCCTTGGCGCCATCGGCGAACAGATCGCAAAGAAGCCTGCCGCGATTCGGCGGTTGCGCGCTTCACTCAACCCATTTTCCAAATACGACTTCGGACTTTTGACCGCTCTGCCGCGCGCGAAGCACTGGCAGGCCAAGGACCATCGCTGAGATGAATTTGTATGAACATCCCGATTTCGAGCAGGCGATACTCCGGGCGGCGGAGCATTTTCGCGGACGCGGATTGCGCCCCGCGATCATCGAGAAGGATTACTACGTCACAGAGGCATTGCGGATCATCTCCGTCACCGCCGGCGACAAAGTCATTTTCAAAGGCGGCACCAGCTTGTCGAAAGGCTGGAATTTGATTCAGCGGTTTTCAGAGGACGCGGATATCTTCCTCGATCCGCTCGCGTTCGAGCCGCCCCTCGGAAAGAACGGCATCGATCGCGCACTCAAGAAACTCCGCGACGCCATCGGTGCGCACCCGATGCTCACCTTTGTCGAGAACGAGAGCCAGACCATCGGCGGGTTCGGCCGCAACGACCGCTTCTCCTATGTGCAGCGGTTCGGCGGACCCGGCGAAGTAACCAATCGGGTGCTAGTTGAAGCCGGCACGGCCAGCGGTCGACAACCCGTCGTAATCGTCGACTTGCGCTCGTACCTTGGGGAATTTTTGCAAGAGACGGGTGTTTCGCTGGGCGCGGACGACGAAGGATCGTTTCGACTGCCCCTGCTCCATTTCCGGCGAACCTTCGTCGAGAAAATGTTCGCCATTCACAGCAAGGTCCAGCTACTCAAGCGCGACGGACAGCCGCTCGGAACCTACGCACGGCATTACTACGACCTGTTTCAACTCGCCGCGCAAGCGGAAGTCGTCGCCATGCTGAACTCCGCGGAGTACGCCGACATCAAGACGGACTATGACAAAATCAGCCGCGCACATTTTCCGAGAAGCTATTTTTTGTCCCGACGATATGAGCTTTGCGAACAGCGATGCTCTTTTCCCGCCTTTGGAACTCGCCGCCACCATCAAGGCCGAATATGATCGGCAGTGCAAAATGCTTTGTTATGGCCCCTATCCATCGTGGGAAGAAATTCAAGATCGCCTCCAGGGCCTTCGAAACATCTTGTAAACTTCAGGGCCGCACGTCCTTTTTTCTCTCCACCCTCGGACTTTCAAGGACAACAGCCAGATGCGCTCCTCCCGCTGTCAAGGCTCGGCTGCGCCCTGCGTCGTTTCCTCCTCGGCCTGTGACAGCTTCGGACCGATCCGGCCCATGACAAACCATCCGAGGTTTTCGAAAAAAATGGTTTTATTTGGAGGAGAAGATACGATGCAGGACGTAGGCGGGATTGGGGCGAGGTTATTTCGTGTCAGGTGGGCAGTGTCCCAATTCCGTGTCGACTGGCGTTATACTTAAAGAAGCCCAAAGGGGGGCTAAGGCATGTCCAAGATCGCATCTTGGCTCATGTAGCACCCCGTGCTCCCAATATTCGTCGCTTTTTTTCAAAGCGACTACCGGTGCCAATGGCATGGGCGGGTAATCACCCGGAGCTTACACGCATCTTGAGGCCTATCCTTAATAGGGATGGGCCTTTGTATTTGCTCCGCGACATGAGGTCCGAGTAGCAACCGCTCACAGCAAGAGGGATTCAAATTGCAACTCAGGAAACCCTGTGTGCTCCGCGGGCAGTACCGACAGAGCGGACCGACGATGGCGCGATTTTTTGCCGGAGCCAGGCTGCGAAGGCGGCGGGGTCGAAGCGCACGAAGCCGCCGATCTTGAATGAGGGAATGCGATTTTCTGCGGCGAGTTTGTAGACCTGGCGTTCGGAGATATTGAGCAGTTCTGCAACGTCGGAGACGGTAAGGGCGTTCGTCCTCCCGTCGATTGAATCGGCGAGGTTCACAACTGTACTACCCCACAAATCACCGCGCCAGAGCGGGCTGGTGTGCCACGAATCATATGCCCTCGATTCAGTGCATGTCCATCAGAAAAAAGTACATCCCGTCGGCGCCGCAAACGGCTGTGATAAAATCATTCCCGTGACACGCCACACAAACACAGCTACCGGAAATTTCTATAGGCCGTTTATAGGCCGTTCCGCCGGAAACAGCCGCTATTTGCGGCAAGTGCGGCAAATGGTGCGCTGTATGCAAAACCTGCAAAGCCGTACCCAGAGCGGCTTTCAGCTATGTGGCTGATTTTAGGAGTGGGGACGTAGTTCAGTTGGTTAGAACGCTGCCCTACCATTCTATCTCAAGCATATCTCTAGTATTTTCAATTACTTGCTCAATAGCCACTTGAAGAGCACTGTCACCAAGTCGATTTCACTTTTCATCCTTATTTAGTGTGGCAATAAGCGCGTGGAAACACCGTAATACCCGAGCCTTGGCCGTCACAGGCGAGTGCCGATGCTACTGCGGTGTTAGGGCGCTGGATGTCTCGATCGGTCCGTTTTATCCAAGCTTGGGACAAGAATCCGGGAAAAGACCTCTACTAACTAGATGAGTGTTCTCTAAGTAACTATACATTTTAACTCAGGGATGTTTTAATGAGGCATGCCCTTTCAGAGGAGGCGTCGGCTCCTGGTCTTCAGCGAGGACGAGCAACGCATGTTGGAGCGCCTCTGCAAATCGCGCACCGAGCAGAAGAGGCGTACGGTGCGCGCGGCGATCTTGCTGGACTCGGTCGCCGGTCTGAGTGATCAAGCCATTGCGCGGGCCCATCGGGTGAACCGTAACACGGTGATACTCTGCATCCAGAAATGCCTGCGCTTTGGCGTGCAGGCGGCCTTGGGAGAATGCCGCGTTCGGGCAAACCGCGTCGGGTTTCGGATGCGGCGATGCTTGGGTTCAGAACTCCGCCTGTCAGAAACCCCAGGAGTTCGGCTATGCCCAAGAGTTATGGACGTACGGTCTGCTGACCGCACACCTACGCCAGCAGGCCCGGTCGGCGGGGTACCCGGAACTGGAGCAGGTGAGCCGCTCCAAGCTGCATAAGATCTTGATGCAGGGAGAACTTCGACCGCACAAGGTTCGTTACTATGTGGAGCGACGGGACCCGGAGTTCGAGTCCAAGATGGCAGCGGTACTGCATGTTTACAAGGAAGTAGAGATTCTCAACGAAGGACTACTGCGCGGCGAGATTCGCGAGCCGGGGACGGTCACGGTGTCCTACGACGAGAAACCCGGCATTCAGGCGCTGGCTCAGAAAACGCCCGACCGGCCACCCATACCCGGGCAGCATGCCAGCCCGACCCGGGACTACGAATACCAACGGCTGGGAACCGTTTCATTACTAGCGGGGCTGGATCTGCACCGTGGCACGGTCACCGAGATCGTCAGCGAGACACATAAGAGCAAGGACTTCATTGAGCTCCTGAAAAAGCTGGATGCTGCCTATCCGACCGCCACGACGTTGCGACTGATTCTCGACAATCACTCCGCCCATATCTCCAAGGAAACGCAACGCTACCTAGCGAGTCGCCCGCAACGCTTTCAGTTCGTCTTCGTTCCCAAGCACGGCTCCTGGCTCAATCTAGTGGAGAATATGTTCAGCAAGATGGCGCGCAGCATGCTCCGGGAGATCCGGGTGCACAGCAAACAGGAACTCATCCAGCGCATTCATCTCTACTTCCAAGAAGTCAATGCAGCTCCGGTGGTATTCCGATGGAAGTATAAGATGGACGAGGTCTCTATTGATTAATTATTTAGAGAACGATGATCTATCTCCTGTTCCCAATGGTTCGTGTCAAGAGTTTAAGGCTTGCGCGGCGGTCGTGCGCTGTGCGTAACGAGCGATGCTGGCCAGAATTTGGTGCGCCCAGCCGCGCCATTTCGTGACGCGAATGGATATGATGGCAACGATCAGCAACCGGTCATCGCCTATGATGGCGATGTAGCACAGATCGCCTGTGCGCTGACGCGCCTTGTACTCGATAGCGCTTTGCAGCGGGAGCCGAGCGATTTTCCATACGCTGCTTATCTGATCGGCATACGAAAGGAGTGGATTTTCGAGCAGGACGTTTGATACCCGCCCCATTGATGTAACAGGGGAGGGATGGGACATCGAAGGCGGCCAGAGCGGAAGCGAGACGGATCGGACGGAAGCGCTGAAAGTTCTGCTGGCCATGGCAACGCAGGCGGCCAATGTTGAACCTGATGCTTCCACCTGATATCTCCGGAAGAATAAAAACCGCACTAGAGAAAGCGGGGCGGCGCGAAGTCGGCGGCGTGCTGCTGGCCGAGCATGTAGGGCCCGACGAGTTCGCGGTGCGGGAAATCACCGTCCATAGGCTGGGCGCAATAGCGTCATTTGTGCGCCTGATTAAAGATGCCCTGGCGCGGATCATGTCGTTTTTTCAGGATGTCAATCACGATTACCGTCGCTTTAACTACGTCGGTAAATGGCAATTCCCAGCCGAGTTTTGAACCTGAGGCAAGCCCCAGAGATGACGCTTCCATGCGGGAGATCGTACAGGACCCGGAGGTCGGCGCCAATTTTGTGACACTCCTGGTCGTGAACTTGACGGTGCCGGGAACCTGCTTGCCAGCGCTCATGCGTATTTGCCAGATGGCGGCAAGCATCGGGACACCGTGACCATCAATAACTGATGGGCCGTGAGGAACGCAAATGGTTGAGTGTCGCGGCGGCGCTGGACGTCCGAGCCTGCCTCGGTGGAACGTGAAGTATTTGAAAGTGACAAGGGGGCAGTAGTCTACCTTGATCTGCTCGGCTTCGCGGCGGCCCCCACATATTTTCAACACCTTCATCACCCATTTCACCTTCCACAATTATATCACTTTGACCCGAAGAAAGTCCCGCATGAGAGGAACAGCAAAATCCGCACATTCTCTGACTGCGGGTTTGGAGTCTTCTACACTCCCAGGGCTTGTGCGGATTTTGCTGTTCCTCTCATGCGGGACTTTCTTCTCAAATGCCGTTAGATGTCTTTTTGAACCTTCCGCGCCATTGGCACAGAGCCCTGTCAGTGGTCCGTGCCATGTTCCGAAGCCACAAGCAAGACAGTGGGGCTCGACCGCTCAGATTGGCCATGATCGGCCCACTTTAGTAGTCCTCGGTGGCTCCGTCGCCGCCAGAGCGGCGCTCGCGATAAGTGGATTATGGCTTCGGCACAACGAACTTCTGCCGGTTGCCTATGTCCATGTGGTATTCGGCGACGTGGATGCCGGCGGTGCCGAGTTCCAGCAGTTCGATCTGTTCGGTGTTCTTGCCGGCGCAGAGAATGATACCGAGCGGTAGGTTCTCGTCGGGTTCGCGCTCGTTTTGAGCCAGCCAGCGCAGATAGAGTTCCATCTGGCCCTTGTATTCAGGCTTGAAACTGCCCTGCTTCAGTTCCACCACGACCAGCCGCCTGAGTTTGCGGTTGTAGAACAAGAGGTCGATGTAAAAGTCGTCTCCGTCGAGCTGGATGCGCTTTTGCCGGGCGACGAAGGAAAAGCCCGCACCCAGCTCCAGCAGGAAGGTCTCCAGCTCCCGGAGGATGGCGTCTTCCAGATCACGCTCCAAGAACGCGGTCTGTAAGCCCCAGAAAATCCAAAACATAGGGGTCTTTGAGCAGCAGAGCGGGGGTAAGGTCACCTTTGCTGCGGAGGATGGCCAGTTCCTGGCGGATCAGAGCGTCGGGTTGTTTCGAGAGCGCGGTGCGCTCGTAGAGCATCGAGTCGATGCGCGCACGAAGGGTACGCACGCTCCAGCCTTCGATCCTGGCCATCTCCGCGTAAATTCCCGTTGGAAGGGCTGACTGAGCGCAAAAGGGCGCTGAAGTGGGACCAACTTAATTGTCGCCACAGCGTCGCGACAATCTCCCGCTCGGGAAACACCTCGGCAAACTGAACCATTCGGCGTAGGTTCTTCTCTGAATAACCCCGGCCGTAGTCCCCCACCAATTGTCGTGACACCGTCACGACAATCTGTTCGCCGTAGGCGGCGCGCTCGCCGCCCAGCACCTCACGGTGGATGCGCTGGCCGATGCGCCAATAGAGGAGCGTCAGCCCCATATTCACAGCGACCGTGGTTTGGCGGCGCGCCTCGGCGATCAGTGCCCGAATGTCGGCCAACAGTTCGCCTGGCGGAAAATACGTCGGTTCGAGCTCACTCATTGTGATTCCTTTAAAAGGGAACTTCCTCAAATATCGTCGCCGAGGACCGACTAGCTATCTAAGCGGCCTAGCGCTGGTATCGGTGGTGAAGTCCTCGAACGTGAGGAATCGCTACGATGCGCCGTCGTTCTCCTCCTTCACTCTCTCGCTCCCACCACGATTCAAAGCGTATACGTGCGGCCGTTCGCGGCGAATCCACAACTGCCGATCCTCCGAACACGCGGTAGCGTCCGTTGTTTTGATAACCTGTCGTGATGATTGCCCCTGGCCCTATTCCGCCAGATGTGCAAAAGGCCATCTACCAATTTCAGACCGAAGCCGACAAAATCATCCAACCGTTCGTCGAAGGTTTGAAGGCGAAGAACCGCCTCACATCTACCACTATACGGGGGACGTCGGATTAAGGGGAATTCTTAAACATTCAGCTTTGGCTGACCGATGTTTTTGGTGTGAATGATCCCTCCGAGTTGCTACTGCGCATTTCCCCGCCTGAATTTCACTCAAGAAGTCGAATAGAACACTCATAGGACACTAGAAACCAGTCTGTAGGTGGAGCCTGACATGGTACGGTAGCGGCTAAGTTGTTGGGATTGAGTGAACTGGCGGAGAGGGAGGGATTCGATTACCGCCGTCTAGCGCAAGTGCCGATGAACACTACACTTCGGCGATAATAGCCGGTGTTTGTGCGGGTTACAAGCGGATTCGATCTTAGGCTACAGTTTCTATAGTCTCTCTCGTAGGCCACATTTCCGAGGAAAACGGTATCACCGGTATCAGTGAGCACTCGTACGAGGGTGACAGCTGCCCGGAATCCCAACTTGGGGGTGAAAGCCCACCAGGTGCGATCACTCAGGCCTGGTTGGTTTCGGGATAAACTGGCTTGGCGAGTTGCCTTGACAAGCTCAACGGGTCTTACACGTTAGTCGCTCTCGGGTGATCTCTATCGGTTGGAGAATAGTGGCCACGACCTGCGTAAGTATAACGGCCAAGAGGTTCGTATCACAGGTCGCGTGACCCCTCCTCAACCTGGTTCCTCTCCCTCCAATGTCCTTGACCAACAGTACGCCAAGTTGAAGGTGCAAAAGATCAAGAAGGTATTTGACACCTGCCAGTAGTTTTCGCGGCTTGGTCTCGAACGCTGCATGGCCTTTTGGGGCTTGCGCGCCCATTTTTGGCACTTCGATTCGCTTTAACCGAGCCAAGCGTCATCAGCAGGTTCGGCGCGAGTGCAGGAGGACAATGATAGACTCCGGTACTGAGTCTTCGCCAAATGAGTGGGGCAAGGTGCTAGTGCTCTCGAAAAGGGGAGCAACAGCTCTCTCATTAGAGTCAATGAGGAGTCGCGTGTAGAAGAAGTTGCCAGAGACAGAGTAAGGGCTGAAATCATCCCGGCTTGTCGGTTCAGACACGCCGATCCTCGTACACGCCCGAGGTTTGGCCCGTTTTATAGCTGCCCCAGAATCGTTTCATAGGCGAATCCCGATAATTGGTTTCCATGCTCCCAGTTCTTCCATTAAACACCGCGGCTATACTCACTAATGCCCAACCGCAGTGAGTCTGGCCCTTATTCTGGAACTCCAGTCCAAGATAACCACTGACCTGATAGGATCCCATCGACAAAGAAAACTAACCGATCACAGTGTTAGCCTTGTAAAAATTCGACTTAGAGTTTATCCGCGTACCCAACCGGCCAATCAAGGTAGTCCAGTCGTTCAATCCTACCAGTACTGAAATCGAAGCCCGTCCGTAATTCCTTTTCTTCCAACCAGCTATGGCTTTCATAAGTTTTTTAGAAGCTTTTTAGGTTTTGTTTAGGACAGGTTGGCGCCTTTTCGACGAATATCTGCCAGTCGAGGCTCACCGCCGGCACGATTAAGAAAGGCGCCAGTTGGAAGTCGCGACCTACAAAACAAAATAAAGGAGATAATATGAAATCAGCTACTCTCGCGGCCATGTTATTGGCATCGATCGCGTTTTGCACATCAATTTCGCTCAGCGGCGCCGCACTTCCCTTACAACTTCACTTTCGCGATAGTCCCCTCTCTAGAATCGAAGATGCGAGCGGCAAAGGTCGCGTTACGTTACCCTCACCCACACTTGGAGAACATGCACGTCGAGGTGTCTGGACTCCCAGCCAACACGATTTCGATCTTTTCGTCATCCAACAACCCACGCCTAACTTTGGCGATTCCTGGTATATGGTGATCTGTTGACCGACGCAACTGGCACGCCGTTGCCGACTTTATCGCCGCTTCAACATCGGAACCTTCATCGTAGCTCCCGCTCAGAACCGGCCCCGGTGGTGCTCAAGAGCGATGCCAGCAGCAACCTCGCAATCTCCGGTACAGCTATATCATCTCGGTCTTTGTCGACTCTCCGGCGGATGCGGACAAGGCCGGATGCGGCAGCAAAGTAACTCCATTCAACTCAACGCACAACGCCGGCGTTCAGGTTCTGAACACCAGCAATTTCCCAAATTTGGCTGGATCTCTTCCAAGGTCGCTAGATGACACTCCTGGCTATGCTTTCCCTCTTTTGCATTGGGTAGACGTTCATCTGTTCGATATAATGTGACACATCGCCAGCGAGAACATCGCCGGCGAGAAGGTTGAAGAGAATACAGAATACTTCTGGCCAGCACGTGAATGCCTTACCAGTCGGCAGCCTTTCACTCTCCGGCGGAAAGGGGAAAAAATGCCCGAGCTAGAGCCTTTATGGACGCCTGTGGTCGGTTGGCGTTACATCGCGATTGCACTCAAAACCCCAATCGGACACTGTGCAAGGTCCGCAAGAACAAAGGAGGTAACAATATGAAATTCAGCAAACTGCTATTGACGACGCTGTGCCTGCTCGGAGCGCTCTCTGCATGGCGCAGCATTTCAGCAGATTACAGGCTCCATCGCCCAGATCGCCGCAGCCGAAATGAGATCTTCGGCCTCTATTCCAAATCTTAATCTGGCGTTAACGCAGCGAATCGACAATACCGAGTTGCTTAAGCAGGTCGCTGTGGCGGCGGCACCCTCCTACAACGAGATCTGGGGAGTTAACGCCTCCGGTGCGATTCACCGCTTCAACTACAGCACCAAGGCGTTCACCCAGATCCCGAGCATCCTCGCGCAAATCGCGGTTGGGGAAGGCGACCAGGACAAATGTCATCCCTATGAGGTCTGGGTATAACAAGGTGAACCAGATCTATAGGTACAACTACTACACATCCCAGTTCGAGCAATTCTCGTGCTGTCTCGCGCTAGTAGCACGTGTTTGTGTGTGATTAATTTTACAATATATCATTAGTTCAGCAACTTCTAGATAGTATCTCACAATCGTCGTAATTTTGTGTTAATTTTTTAAATACCGTACGATCTCGAAGCGCATATCGTTAGCGTAGTGACAGCTCTGCTCGGGAATCTCTGGAGGAGACGGGTGTGGGAGCTGCTTCTTCATATATCGGTATCTTAGCAGAGAATCGTTCACTCAAGTTCAGTACAACAGCAAGAGCCTGCAGTGCAGATCGCGTCAGATTATAGTCGTGTTGGTATTGATTTTTTAGATCAAGTTTCACATTCGTGCATCGTAATACGCAGTGAGATGAACACAAAACTCAGCTAATCGCACTCCGGCGCTAGCAAACATGAATGCGAGGAAGTCATAAAACAAACTCGCTCGACGAGAAGAAGGAGAGACTATGAAACGCTGCACACACGCTGACGTTCAGTGAGATCGAAGAAACAGCGTGCTCTGCAGATTCCTTGTTGTCAGTGAGTAAATCTCTATTACACTCAAATCCCCCCCAATATAAAAATCCGGTCCGATACGTAAAACTCGCCAACGCTGTACTACTGCGTGTCATAGTCGCACACAGCAGCATAGAGAGCTTTTCGCCTTCCAGCACTTATCTAATCGAGATTGTTTTCCTGGAATGGTACAAAGAGAGCGAGAGCGAGCCGCTATAATAAAAGAACAACTAGCGTTTTAAATCTAAGCATACCTCAAGGGTCTTGCCGAGGTTATTCGCAGGTGGGTAAGGCGTGCTGCACCGCCCCGGCATTCACCTCGATGTCTTCCATCCGCCCGTCTGGTAGGTGAACTTGTGATTGGTGTCTGTCAGGACACAGCAATGGCTTCTGGTGGCTGTGCTCACCGATTTTTCGCCCCCATACTGATACGCAGCACGCAACTCTCTCGTTCTCGAACTCGACTTTGTAATGCCGAGGATCAACTTTCACTGTATCTTCAGCAGTCGTTGTGCATTCTTGCGTTGCCATCTTCCTCCTTAGATTTGATGAGATGGCACAAGTATAGTTCCAGATGGTGTAGAAACTGGTCACTTTTGAACAGTGATTGCACGAAGAGATAACTGTCGAAAAATCTTAGTCCCCTATCACAAGTGCGCCAGCGCGAACCTAAATCTTAGTCCCCTATCTACAAGTGCGCCGGCCGGAACCTCGCGTGAGGCGATGAAGCATCACGCCGGCGCACTTGCGATAGGGGATTTGTACGAAGCCGCTGGCGCGGCGGACGCGGTGGAGCTATGGGTTTTGCATGGGCGATTCGCGATTTGTTCGTCGAACTGGAGGGTTGAACGTTGGCGAGGCGAGTCGGTAACAGCTTCGATAGCGGCAAAGCGACGATAAGGTGAGGATGATTTAGGGAAGTTAGAGCGAGATAGAAGCGGATAGTAGTGAGTAGAGACACCACAGCTGTCGGAGCGGAAGCTCGCGCGGTGGAGAGCGGCATGGTTGGTTGATTAGGAAGAGTCAAGGAGCGCGCTCCTGGGGTGAGTTGCCAAGCCATCAGTACAGAAAGTCGTTCGACGATGACTATGGGAGTGGAACATTTTGACAGCGGAAACAAGTGGGCTGGGTGGGGGAAGAAGGAGTGGCTGCAGAGGGGTGCGGCATGGGCTGGTCGGCGAGTAGGCGCTGACAGAGGGGTAGGAGAGTGGCGCGCCGCCGATTAGCCAGGAAGCCGAAAGAGCGGATGCGGACAAAGCCGCGAGGCAGGACGTGGAGCAGGAAGCGGCGCAGGAACTCTTGCGAATCGAGCGTCATCATTCTCTTCTTATTTCCGTGAGCATAATCCTTCCAGCGAAAAGTAACCTGGTCATGCTCGAAAGCCACGAGGCGATGGTTGGTGATGGCTACGCGATGGGTATAGCGAGCGAGATAGCCGAGCACATGATGGGGACCGCCGAAAGGGGGCTTGGCGTAGACGACCCAGTTCTGGCGGAACAAGGGACGCAAGAAGGAGCGGAAGGCCTTGTCGTTCGCCAAGGGTTGAAGAGATCCGGCGAAGGTGAGTTGGCGTTGCTGGAATCGGCGCTTTAGCCGGCGACGAACTTGCCGCGGAAGACGCGACTGAGTACGTGCACGGGCAGGAAGAAGGGGTAGCGGGGATGGATCCACCGGGCACCGTCGGGCGAGAGACCTCCGGATGGAACGACACAGTGGACGTGCGGATGAGCCAGTAAATTCTGTCCCCAGGTATGCAAGACAGAAAGGAAGCCAATGTCGGCCCCCAAGTGGCGAGGATCTCGGGCGACCTCCTGTAGGTCTCGCACTGGCGCGGAACAAGAGGTCATAGAGGACCTTCTTGTTCTGCAGCGCCAGTGGGGAGAGTTGGTGAGGGAGAGTGAAGACCACATGGACATAGGCAACCGGCAGAAGTTCGTTCTGCCGAGCCATAATCCACTTATCGCGAGCGCCGCGCCACTTGGGGCAATGGCGATCCCGGCAACTGTTATAAGAGGTGGTGCGATAGCCACAGCGAGGGCACTTATCACGATGCCCACCGAGTGCCGCGGTGCGGCAGCGAGCGATGCGTAACTCCTGGCCCTGGTATCAACAATTGCTGCTGACGCAAGAAATTGCCCACCAACTGTGTTCGGGCAACGCCAGAGGGGCGCATCATTTCTTCAGTCTCCAGAAGTGGAGCGGAAGGCCTTGTCGTTGCAGCGCATCGAGCGGATTGGGGATGGCCTGCAGATGCTTGGGCGAGAGATGCACCCATCGTACCGCAAGAACCTACGTTCGCATCGTCCGCGATTTAGCGGAGTATTTTCACCAGCCACCTGACAAGCTTGGGCCCGAGCAAATTCGGCAGTGGCCAGGGGTTGAAGGAGAAGTTTGTCCGGCGAAGGTGAGTCAGTTGTGTCCGCGTTGCGACGCCGGAGTTCCTCCAGCATCTTCTTGCGTAGTTGGGTCACGGGGACCTCCTTTTTTCCGTGACCCAATTTATCTCAACCCCTCCACAACTGCCGATCCTCGAACACGCGGTAGCGTCCGCCGCGCCAGCGGCTTCGTACAAATCTCTGTTACACTCATTTGACCTGCCCAGCCAATTCTCAAAACGCGTAACGGCCTGGTATCAACAATTGCCTTGCTGACGCAAGAAATTGCCCACCAAGTCTGCTGTGTTCGGACAAGCCGTTGCTGGAATCGCCCAGCGCTTTCCAGTACCGAGCCTCGACGAACTTGCCGCGGAAGACGCGGTGGACTGAGTACGTCCGTATCTGCATCTTCTTGCCGCTCGCGGGAATTCCCAGCCACGCGCCCTGGTGCGTGCCCTCCATCAGCAGTTGCGTCACGACACGATCGCCTTCACTCAACATCTGTTCTATGCTGAAGCGGAGATCGGGGAAGCTGGCGATCCAGCCCGCAACATGCTCCTTGATCACCTGTGGGCCGCGCGGCACTGCATCAACTGGCACGCCCGACCGCAGCTGATGTGTTACACAATCCTTGGCGAAGATCGCGTCCGCCACCTCCAACCGGCGTTCATTCCACAACTCCTCCACGAACCTGTTGATCAGCTGTTTCGGATCATCCATCGCGCTTACTCCTGACACAATAGACAAATCTCCACGTCGCAGTCGCAGGTTTTTTTGATTGCTTTGCCGCACAGATGCTGTCGTTGCAAAAGGCTTCAGGGCGCTAGCTAGTGGTCAATTCATTTGTGCCTGCTGCAACGCAAGTGGATTCCAGTATCCGGACGGGCAGGAAGAAGGGGACCTCGTCCGCTGGGATGGCATCCACGTTCGGGCAATGCAACTCCACGATCAAGCAACGACTGGAATCACTACGTCTGAAGAAACAGGAATCCAGCTGAAAGATAACACATCGACTCTCTCAGGCCGTGCTACTCAGAGCTGTTTCACAATTGGGCGTATTAGAAAAGATGGCGGTTATCTCCGCCATTACATTCATTGACCGTTTGGGTCAGCTGAGCGACACATCCAAATAGTCTCGGCGCATTACCACATCGTCTTGCGTCCATCGTCCGTCGTGAGTGAACTCCGCGACCTTACAAATCGGCGCTGCATTGGCCGCGCCAATTCTCGAGTCAGTTGATAAACTCGGTTCCATGCCGAACAAAGATACGCTGATCCCCATCCTAGTCGGGCGCTACATTATGGCATCCCTACTGTGGCAGCAAATGAAAAAGCACGACGACGATCAGGACGATCTAGCCCTCCTCAAATCTAAATTGTTTGACCCAAAGCTCCACAGTCAGAGTAGAAGTCCCTAAAAGGCAAAGATGCGATTCCAGTCATTTTTCATACTGATCACAGTCCAGCCTTTGCCCTTGGCTTCCTCGTATAGCGCCTGGGTAAGAGTGCCAACCTTCGTGTCCGGCAGCCCCTGTGCTGGGCCGTAGGCATACTCACGTTGCGCGTCATCGTGCAGAACCAGCATCTGCAGCGACGCACCGCCGCCCGCCTGAGTGTACTCAAGCATCTGCTGGTCGCCCGTCGAATTGCCGAATGCGGCCTTGGGATGCCGCCCGAGGAACAGGTAAATATCCTCTGGCTTGCCGGAGAAATTATTGTTGAGCAGCAGCTTTGGAGGCCGCATGAGGATGCCATCACCAGCCGGGTTAACGGTGTAATGCAGATCAAGGGCCGAACCGATAACGTTCTCCACGTGGACGCCGTACACTTTATCGGCATAGACGCGGACGAAATCCTGACCGCCTCCGGTGACAATGTAGGTCTTGTAGTCTTTTTCTCGCAGATAGTGCAAGACCTCGATCATCGGCTGATAAACCAGTTCGGTGAAGGCCCGATTCCAGCGGTGATCCTTCGCCTTCTCTGTCCAATCCATCACGGTCGTTTGAAACGATTCGACGGACATCCCGGTGTGGGTTGCGAAGACGATCTTCTCCAGATCCGGCAGCGTAAACTTTGCCATTGCCTCCTTGTCGTCGGTGAGCACCGATTTGAAAGGCTCCGTGGCCTTCCATTCTGGGTGTTCAGGCGCAAGGGCGACTACACGGTCGAGCGCAAACACGACCTGCGAGTAGACCGGGTGCTCAACCCACAATGTGCCATCCTGATCAAAGGTAGCGATGCGCTCTTCTGGCGGTACAAAGTTCGCGCTGATGCGTCCGTGGTGGCGTGTACGAAATCGAGGATGGCCTTCTTCGAGGAGCCTTCATTCCATGATGGCAGTGGGCCATCCGACGCTCTGGACAATCGACTCGTGGCTCCTACCACCGCAATCGCTGCCGATGCCTTGATCAACTCCCGGCGAGTTAATTCCATAGAGCTTCTCCTTCTATCTATTAGTTTTCGACTCCGGGCCCTTGTTTTGTCGGCTGACGTTCCGGAGTTTAGAACGCATAGGACGTGTCGGCAACTAGTAGAAACCGCAGCGGAGGTCTAGAAATTGGTCAGCGCCCTGTCATCCAATTATTATTTCTCGATGATGTGATCGTTCGAGATGGCTTGGCCGATCGTCGGAGCCGTCAGGTGATTCTCGCGTGCAAATACAGTATTTACGGTATCGAACAATGCCCCGAGCTGTGCCAAGGTTACAAGGCTACAGCGACTCTCTGGGGTACCCGTCTTAGAATCGTGAAAAGGGGCGAATACCCGTGCAAGCCAGCGACCCTTCCGACGACGAGAGGGCCGTTCACTCTTCGCGTTTCATCTCCTTAAGGAAGAGATAGACAGCCTCACCAAGCAACAGTCCGAAGTGCTCTTGACGGCCACGTATTTAGGAATCACCTCGGAAGAAACGAAAGAATACTACTCCCGCCGAGACTAGATTCTGGAACTGGTACAGCAGCTACGTCAGCTTGAGAAAGGCATTTAACCAGTCGGCAGGCGCTATCGGCAGCGATGTTGCTCCCCCTTCGGGCGTGGGTTGGAACATGGCTTCACTATCTCGCTTCCCTACCGTCGCTCCTCCATGTTGGCCGATTTTCTTATGGCGTCCGCAATATGCCGTACAAAGTGGAGCGGGCTTGCTCGTCATGCGGTCGATGTGGATTTATCGCGGCTTCGCTCATCCTATGAAAGAGGATGTCAAGAGAAAAAGCTTCTCCCCGCCGCTCCGGGAGATGCGGGTGTGGTGACTTACATCCAGCCCCACCTCATTCCTCACCACATCCTTAGAGGGGTTATTGGTTTTTTCGCTTTGGCTCGCCGCACTTTCCCGCGGCGATGCCAACCCCACTTGCTTGTCCCCACTCGACGGTTTCATGAAGTCAGTGGCGCTCGACGCCGTTCGGTTCCAAAGCTACGCAAGCTAAGCGTTGGCTTAAGTGCCAACCAAGATCCTATCTGAGGCTCGAGGCCTATAGCTTTTTTGGGTTATCCGAGGGGGCATAGGATTGATTCGGAGACTCGGTGCTGGACTACCGCACCCAAGTGCCTGAATGAGCGAATGGATACTCTCCCTCGAACCCGAGCTTCGCACGAACCGATTGGCTACCACCGAGGCATGAAAACCTTGGGAGATCACCTGGGTTCTATACGATGCTCAAGCTGCTTGCGTCTTCAGTTGTTTTGCGTCGAAACGTTCCTCCTTCTTCCAAAGTGTCAACGTAATGGCCGCGATCTTGCGTGCCAGCGTCAGACGCGCCATCTCCGGCCTCATCCCGTTGGTCAGCAAACCCGCGTAAAACTCGTGGAACGGTCCCATGCCACAGCTGGCCCGGGTGGCCGCACTCTTGAAGATTTCTTTCATCTCATGGTTGTGATTTCGATTCAGACCACGAATCTGCTGGGGTTTCTTGGAGCGTTGCAGTTGTCCGTTTACAAAGCGGAATTGCGCACTGTCGTGGGTCGCAATGCCCAGCCCGCTGTAGGTCCAGAGTTGCCGCTTGCTGCGGAACCGGTGCGGGGTTTGCATCAGTGCGATCAAGCGGGCGGCGCGAATCGGACCGATGCAAGGGATCTGGCGCAGCAGTTTCGCGGCTTTATGTTTCCGGCTCTCGGCCAAAAACTCGGGTCGCACCTCTCGCCGCAAGGCCTGCAATCCATCCAGTTGTTGATAGAGTAGCTCCGCGCGGCGGCGCACGCCGGCTTGCGGAATCTTGCTCAACCATTCCTCGCGAGCGCGGGCCGCATAAACCTGGGTGCCGGCACAGGGGATGCCCCACCCTCGATACAGCGCCTTCAGTCGATTCATCACGCGGGTCAAATCTTTGCTGATGGTCTGATAACTGCGCCCCAACTCGCGTAGCGTCCGTAGTCCGTTTTCCCCGTGGTAGACCGGTCGCAGCATCCCGGTGCGTAACAAGTCGGCCAGCTTGCGCGCATCCACCTTGTCGCTCTTACTACCCTCCTTTAACAAGGCATTGCGGCGCGGATTGCAGACCACAATGTGCTGCAACTGCGGCTGCAGCAGATCATACAGCCAGGCGGCCCAGGTGCCTTCTTCCCAGGTCACATGCAGCTTGACGGGGGTTTTGAGTCATGGCCTGGTTGCGACAGTTATCCAGCGCATCTGGGCAATTTGGACTTTTGTCGCCGAAAGGATTTCTGTAGTTCACTGACAGCGCAAACTCAAATTCGAACGGGGCGCGCAGTTGTTTGCACGCCCCGTGTTGTAGCCGCGATTTAGCCGCCCGTAGGTACGGCCTTCGGCAGGCTTTTCGGGTCCAACAATGGTAGCGGGTTTTCAGGATGTTGTAGATCCGGCTTCAAGTCGTTCGAGGCACCACCGGGGAATCGCTTGATGCTGGGATACTTCATGATCGATTGGTCGAACTCGAGAATCGCGGGTTCGATCAGCGACAGCACCCAGCCGTTGTCCTGTCCGGAATACCTCCCCGGCGAGGTCGTCAGTGTGCGAGTCGGTGCCGCGCCATTGAAGGTCATATCGTACTTTTCGTACGGATCCATGGTCAGGTTGTAGGCCGCACCAATTGCCCCCAGATTGGCTTCTGAGCCCAGCCATGAGTCTTTCGCCGTGTAGAGGTACTTCCACGCGATGTTGATCCATGGTTCCTGGGGATCCCCGCCGATATCGACGCGTGCTCCCTGGAACACCTCGCCGTCGATGTAGATCCATGACTTACGAGCTGAGTGATCCGCCTTGCCTAGAATGTATGCACTGTTGTCGATGCTGTCGAAGTAGATCGGTTTGCCGTTGTTGTCCTTCCATTCGCCATGGGGCGGCGGGGTAATGCCTGCCATCGTAGCCAGCGTCGACCAGCAGTCGATGTGCGACATCATTTCGCCGAACTGCTTGCCAGCCTCGATGTGACCGGGCCACCACATGATGCCCGGAACGCGCCACCCACCTTCGAATGGAGATCCCTTCTCGCCACGGAACGGGGTGGTTCCAGCATCGGGATAGGCATCCAGCCATGCGCCGTTGTCGGCGGTCAGGATAACGATGGTATTGGGTGCGTCGGCACGGATTTCGTCCATTACCCTACCGATGTCGGCATCCATCTCCATCAGCGAATCGGAGTAATCCCCCAGGTGCGACTTCCCTCGAAAGTCTGGTGCTGCGTTGGTTGGGTTGTGCATCTTGATCCAGTTCACGTCCATGAAGAACGGCTTGCCACTCTTGGCGTGCTGCTTGATATAGGCGACTGCATAGTCGGCCATCCGTTCGTCCATCGTCGCCATATAGTCGTAGGTGATCGTGGCAACCTTAGTGGCGGGCTTGCCAGCCACCCCTTCCCACTCGCCTAGGTTCACCACTGAGTCCCACATCTTTTCGTATTCCGCGTTATACGACGGAAACCAAGGATGAAACCACTTGTCGGTATAGGGGTAGGAATAGACGCCGGCGTAGTAAGCGGCGAACTCTTTCATTTCGTCGAAGCCATGTTCGGTCGGGTAAGCCTCAGGCTTATCGCCCATGTGCCACTTGCCGGAGAAGTACGTCGAGTAGCCGTTCTTGCTAAAGAATTCGGCAATAGTCGGCGTCTCCTTCCGGAGAAAGTTCGCGTCGCCCGGAGCAACCACGATCGACAAGGCGGAGCGAATTGGCAGACGCCCAGTCAGAAATGAAGCGCGGCCCGCCGTGCAGCTCGCCTGTCCGTACCAGCTGGTGAAGACCGCGCCCTCTTTGGCGAGGCGATCAATGTAGGGTGTTGGATGGCCGTTGGTAGCACCTCCTCCCGAATAGGCACCGAAATCATTCCATCCCGTGTCGTCGGTCATGAGCATAACGATGTTGGGTTTTTGGTTTTGTGCGAAACTCGGGGTTACACCGCCTGCCATCACAAAACACGAGATGGCTAACGCTCCCAGTGTCAGTTTTGTAAAGCGTCGCTTTCCGGATCTCATTTTTCCTTCTCCTTAACGGACTATCGAAAAACCACATACCCTCGTTCAGGCCCTCGTTAGCCAGCATCTTGACAATCTACCGGTTGGTCCAATGCGCGCCCTGAGGTTTTTCGTTGGCACCGTAGTCACCGGCCCGCGAGGATGCCGAAACAAATACCCAAACAGGAAGAAGACAAACCTAGACGATACTTGGTGTGTCAGGAACTGGTAGAAGCGCTAGTGACCCGCGAAAATCGTTCCTGACGCAATTTCATTTTCTGCGAATTCCTCGCGATTGAGTTTCGCAACGCTCCGTTCCAGCAATTGGTAGAGGTCTGGCTGGCAAATCAACAGCGAAATGCGGAGCAATACTGAAGCAATACTAGGGAAGAACTGTTAGTTTTTGCAGTCGCATCGGGCTGTCCGATTAGATAGGATCGTTTCTCCAAAGTTCATTTTCCCGTCCCCACCTTTGCCGGTTTGTTTTGGCGGAGGTGGGGACGGCTCCTTCTCGACGCGATTCGCACGCACCCTGCCCAATGCCACGCCGATCACCGTCAAGCCGCGCGCAACCTTCAGCGATGATTGGCAAGTCTATATTGCACTCATTGACTCTGAGCTCGGGAGTTTTGAGTGTTAATTGTTTTCGACAGTTAACGGGCGTCGCCACAGCTAAAGACGCAGAACTATGACCACATTTGATGCCCGAAAAGACTGGGTGAGGTTGCAGTTTCCAATTCCCGTACCGGCGACACGGCATGTCGTGCGAATCGACCAATCACCTTCGCGGGACTGGTAGTTTTGTGGGTGTAACGCGTCTGCCTATCGCTTGTAAGTTTGGAGATCAACGTCAGTTGCTTCTACTTGCCAATGCGGCGCTTTCTCAAGCTCGTTTTGTCGTCCGTGATGACAATATGTCCGCTGTTGCTCTTGCGCGCCCAGGACCTGTCTCCACGGGCATATGTCATCACTCCCCTCCATTCGAATGCAATCATCGTGACCTGGTCTTTTTACGACGGCAGCGTTCTCTTTGACGGCAGCGTCCCGGTTACAGGAGTTTTCGGGCCAATTTGCAAAAAAACAGCGAATTTCACGCCGGATTTAAGTCATACACTGTAGTCGACGAGCATATTTTGGGATTCAATATCATGAAAGGCCGTAAGGTTATCACCAGTGGTCGGATTGTTGTGTCTGCTGACGGCAAGAGCCGCACGGTCACCATGAGCGGAACCGACGCGCAGGGTCACCGGGTCAGCAGTAGCGAGGTTTATGAGAAGCAATAGGCAATTCAGCAACCGTAGGCTCGCTCGTAATCGTTTTCAGGTCGGGAACTCAGCACCTGCCACACACCGCCGCACAACCCGAAAGAAAGCAGAGACGCGATGTTGCAACAGTTACTAGAACAGCAATCAGCGAATATGGTTATGCCGCAAAGGCAGCGCTAGGGCTTGCTGGGCGGGTCAACCGAGACGGTCTGCTCCGACGTGACCGACGAATCTTTGCGATGGCCACCCTTCGTGAGCTTCCGTAGAACGAATTCCTGCACAACGCCCGCAAGGGAACTCTCCCCCATTCGGATCAGGCTGTTCTGAAGGATGTCCGTTCGTTGGTGTTTCGAAGGGTAATAGGTAGACACAAGCGCCGCGCCGGAAACAGCTCCCGCTATGTTGGAGTAGTTGACCTGCCAGCGTCCGTTATCGCCCTTACACCACACCGAGTTGCTGATGGCGTACAGCATGCGCTTCTTCGTACTCCCCGTTCCTCGATAAAAATAACGAGGATCCTGCTTAAAGAGGGATGGAAAAACGGCACCGGAGAGAAACGTGGACGCAAACGCATCCCCGTAGGCCGCGCCGAAACGCTTGGCGTACCCTTGCGCGCCCTGCCCGAACTCGGAGTATTGATCGCCCGCCTGCTGAAGCCCGGCAAGAAAAGCAACTCCGCCAATCGTAACCACGTCGATCGTTGATTTCCACGCCAGTTGATACTTCAACTTCGTGGTCAGAGGGGCCGCATCCGGGCGGTAGCTCACATAGAAATTGGGGATGAAGCCGAGAACGCGCTGGTGTTCTTGCTCTTTAATTTCTTCGGTCGCGACTTCCACCGGATCGACCGTAACTTTTACTTGTGTCACCACCGTGGCCACCGAGAGAACAATCGGCGGTGCAAGAAAGGTTTCCCCAGGCGCTAGATCTCCCGAGTACACTTCGTTTCCGAACCCCGTCGAACTCACCGAGAGTTGGAAGTGGCCAGGAGGAACGTTCGAGAAGGAGAACTGCCCGTTGTCGCCGGAAATCACATCTCGATAAGCGGATTTATCCTCGGGAGTGAGTCGGATCATCGTGCCCACACTCACTGCTCCCGATTGGTCGAGGACTGTACCGAGGACGCTTCCCAGCTTGGCCGCCTGGGTGGCCTGATCCTGCGTCTTCTGCTCCGACCCGTCCGAAGCGGACGGAGAAGGACCCTCGGCAGATGTCTCTCCGGCCGGAAGACCGCGCTCGATCGGCCCCCCAGTCTGCGCACTCGCCATCGCACAGCAAATAAGCAGAAGTAGGGCAAAGCCAAGACCCAAAAGTGTGTTCGCCTTCGAGAACTTTCCGGCCCCTTGGTAAACTGGGGCCCATTCGAGACGCAGATCGACACCGTGGTCGCGCATGGCCGAGCCTTGGCCAAACCACTCACCGGTCAGCGTCTTCCTTTCGGGACTCAAAATGCGAGGAGAAGAATCTTTCCCTGGAACAGAATCGTCATGCTCGGTCGTGCTGGCGGCTCCGCAGCGGTTTGGGCCGATATCGGCGAGGCAGTAATCGCCAGCCAGACCAGTAACGTCGCGAAACCAACTCCACCCCATCGTGTACCGCGCGTTTCCCATAGTGTTGCTTCTCCCCCACAATCACCACATGCCGATCCATCCTCAGCACCGCTGCCTGCTGATAGATGGGAAAAAGGTGTGAATGGCTATTGGATACGGGTTAACAGCGGAGGGCACTGAGGGGTCGTGGCAACTGAGGTAAGTCGCTTGACCGAGTTGTGTACTCCGGAGAACCGATGCGTACCAGAGCGTTGCAGGTTCCCGCAAAGGGCATCGGGGCGGATGCCGCCCGGGAGGAAATGCATTTCGAAGAAGCAGCCTCGGTTATGATAGCTTGAACCGTCGGGGCGTCTGACTCGTCGAATGCTGTTTCAGGGAGGTCGATCTTAGGCAGGGCCGACAATGCAGCAACTGCGAACAAGACGAAAAGACAAACCGTCCGAAGTCGAGTCGACATTGAAAGTACCAATCCCTCACAACGATATGTGCCCCGCGGGCCGTTCGACAACTGGCAAAAGTACCAGCCCGCAAGTTCCTAGAAGTGATAAGTAAAGGGAGTTCCTGAAATCGCGCTGGATGGTGTAGCGATTCCGGCCGAAATGGAAACTGCCAATTCCTGCTCGCGATCGCACTTCATTTCAGGCCGAAGGCATGCATGTTGTGCGCCGCGCCGATATAAACGACCCCGTTTGACACGGCGGGCGAGGACTCCACATGGTTGGCGGCTGTGTAGCTCCACAACCTGGCGCCGGTGCTGGCGTTCAACGCGTAGACCTTGCGATCATCTGAGCCGACATAAACTACTCCATTCGCCACGGCGGGCGAGGAATTTATCTGATCGCCAGTGGCGTAGCTCCACAGCTTGGCGCCAGTGCTGGCGTTCAGCGCGTACACCTTGTGGTCAGCTGAGCCGACATAAACCACCCCATTCGCCACGGCGGGCGAGGAATACACTCCGTTGCCAGTGCTGTAGCTCCACAGCAGGGCGCCGGTACTGGCATTCAGGGCGTACACTTTGCGGTCTTCTGAGCCGAGATAGAGCACACCATCGGCCAGGGCGGGTGAGGAATTTACCCACGAACCGGTAGTGTAGCTCCACAGCAGGGCGCCGGTGCTGGCATTCAGCGCATACAATTTGTTGTCCTCCGACCCGATGTAAACCACGCCATTCGCCACGGCGGGCGAGGAAAGGACAAAGTCGCCGGTGGTGTAGCTCCACAGCAGCGCGCCCGTGCCGGCATTCAGTGCGTACACCTTGTGGTCTTCCGAGCCGACGTAAACCACCCCATTCGCCACAGCGGGCGAGGAATACACATAGCTGCCAGTGGCGTAGCTCCACAGCTTGGCACCGGTGCTGGCGTTCAGCGCGTACACGTTGGAGTCGTCCGAGCCGACATAAACTACTCCGTTCGCTACGGCGGGCGAGGAATACAAAGCGAAAACGCCGCCGGTGTCGTAGCTCCACAGCAGGGAGCCGGTGCTGACACTCAGCGCATACACGTTGCTGTCCAACGAGCTGACATAAACCACGCCATTTGCCACGGCCGGGGAGGAAAACACTCCGTTGCCGGTGTTGAAGTTCCACTTCAAGGCGAGATGCTTAACATTTGAGACGCTAAGCACCCTTTCACACCAGTCCCAGCGTTCCATATTGGTCCTATGGAACTCCGTCCACGGAATCGATGCCGCGCACGGTAGTTGCTGGCCCCACGCCACGGACACCAAGCCCGCACATAGAATCAAAACCGATATGCTGATTCGTTTCATTTCGAGCCTCCTGAAGATAAATTTGTCGGACGGAAATCTGTTCCCCGGAGAAAGAAGGAGCAGACGGCGTTAGGCACAGTCTGAACCGACAGTAACGTTTCCACGTCTGGGAGCACTGTGTGATGCGAGCGGATCTCTTTCCTGTTGCGCGATTCGTTAGGCATGGGTCTCCTTTTTTGTATAGTGAAAAATGGGGTAAATCATTTCACGCGAGAAGCAAGAAGTTAGGCCGTCATTTCCACGCCCTTCCTAGCGATGAGAAACTTCTCCAGCACGCTCACCTTCTCTAAGGCAGCGTCCGCAACCCGAGTCAGTAATTAGCCTTACACGCCGTTGGACAGGATGGCTAGCAGGTCAACTTCTGTAACCAGGTCAGGATGACCGGACTCCGGTCACAACGAAGCATGAAAAGAGGCTCTACGCCAACCCCTGCCTGCAGTGAGTTACAGCTCTTTTCAAGTCAAGGGAGGCCATTACAGTGCGCCGTGAAAGGCGCTGGTCCACAGCGGGATGAAAGGCCCGCCCGGGATCGCTTGGCTCTTAAAGACGGCGATTGAAGACGCTAGTCGGTTGCGGGGGAGTTCTCCGCGGTGCACCGGAGCTTGGGGCGAAACGAGTCGATGAGCCAAGCACGACGCGGACTGAGATCAGACGTTTAGCTTCCAATACCCGCTCAGGGCTACGCTCAAAACCCCCTCGCCGCAGCACGCCACTGCGCTTTGAGGGCGAACAGACGGCGCAAGCTTGTGCTATGGCCTGATTTCAACAGTTATTCTTTTCGCGGACATCCAACCACTTGAATCCGTGGCAGAATTGTAGCCGTGTTTGCCTCGTATTCGATTCGCGCTAAGCAGGTGGTCTTTCTGGCACGTTTGGAATCGGGTGCCCGAGGCGCTGAAAGGATCGGCCTCGACGATCTGCTTGCCGGATTGATAATTGAGTCATCACCGGCGTTGCCGACCCGCAGGGGATGAAACGGAGTTCGATTCTGTAGTCTGTAGTAGAGTTTCTTGGCGTCAGCAGGCACAGAGGTCGTTCATCTCTTGGTGCGAGTGAGCCCGTAATTGAGTCGGACCCGGAACCTTTGAGCACCCCGGATTATGCCACGGGCTGGCAACAGCCCCGGAGCACGCTTGTCAGATTTCCTTGGATAGAGGTTCCAAGCCTGCGGCGCGTGAGGAGGAGCGATGGAAGTTTAAGTTTTGCACCCGCATTGTGCCGGTCTGGATATTCATAAGGACTCCGTGGTGGCTTGTGTTCGTCCCATGGTGGATGGCAAGGTGACGAGCCCAGTCAAGACCTTCAAGACGACGACCCAGGAACTGATGGCGCTGTCGGATTGGCTGTCGGCGGAAAGTGTGACCCATGTTGGGATGGAAGCGACAGGTGTCTACTGGAAGCCGGTGTGGCACATTCTATCGGACGGCGAGTTCGAGCTGGTGCTGGCTAATGCCGCCTGTCCGAACATAACCGTAACCACATCTTCGAAATCCATGTATGGTCCAGCGCTGCTATTTCGCAAATCCCTAACGATATCTGCTGCGCGAGTATGCACGCAGGCCACCGAGACTGCCCCATCGCCTTAATCCTGAGCAGTTCGGCCAGGGTCCTCTGCCCAAGTGTATTGGTAGCGAATTCAGCAGCCAGGAGAGCGCCGATACCAATGCACCGGTGTTCCCTGCGCCCACCGGTTGCGTTACGGATCCCGCATCGCACAAGACGTGGTTATCGCCTGTTTGGCCATACCGCGGGGCAGTCTCTCAAGGAGAGCGATTGGCCTGGTCCAAGTTCGTGTCGAAAGGCGATCAATAGTTCCGCTCTCGACAGCTGTTGACCCTAACTCAGCGGTGCGCCTTTCGGTCTTGTCCAGATTTTGTTGAATCCACAAAGCTGACGATTGTGTTTCGCTTTGGTATTTCGCTTGCCTTTGATCAACGCGAGAGCTGCGAAGAATTCTTGGAATCAAATCGCGACGGCGAAGGCCGTTGGTTGGGAGAATAAGCATGGCTAAGATCATCGAATTCTATGTTCCAGATCCTTTCCTCAGAAAAGTGAAGCGGGTTCCTTCCGAACAGCGGGGACAGGTGATCGAGTTTCCAAAATCGGTCAAGAAGTCAGCCTGAGTGCGCTTGGCAAAACGCCCGAAGCAACGGCTGGCGATTGGCGGGAGTTTCAATGGGCGTCTACGTAGGAAATTCTGATTTCGCAACATCGGGGATCGCTGGTTCATCACACAAATGCAGATCGGAGGAGAGAAATGCGGCTGCCAATTCTAAAGACAATTGCCGGACTCTCGATGTCGGTAATACTATGCTCGGCCGCTCTTGCAGCGGATACCAGCGCAAAATCAGCGGTTCCGGGGACTCTTAACTACGTTGAAGGGCAGGCTTCGATTGGCACTGAGGCCCTCAACTCAAAGTCGATCGGCTCAGCGCAATTGCAAACGGGTGAATCGCTCACAACCGGGAATGGCAAAGCTGAGGTTTTGCTGACACCCGGGGTTTTCTTGCGCGTGGGTTCTGACAGCTCAGTAAAGATGATTTCGCCCAGTTTGACGAATACGGACATCAGTCTAGAACGCGGTCACGCGATGGTGGAAGTGGCAGAGATTCACCCCGAGAACGATATACGTATCTCCGCGGGCGGCACAACCACGGAACTCCTGAAAACCGGCTTGTACGATTTTGACCTGGGCCAATCCGAACTGCGTGTGTATGACGGCAAGGCAAACGTGATGGAAAACGACCAGCATACAACCGTCAAGGGCGGTCATGAGGTCAGCCTCATTGTCAACGGGAAGCTTAAGCCGCAGAAGTTCGACAAGAAGCAGTACGAGGAGGGTGACCTTTATCGTTGGAGCAGTCTGCGTTCTGCTTACCTGGCGGAGGCCAATGTCAATGCGGCAAGCATCTATGCCGAGAACGGGTGGGGGCCTTGGGGACCGGGGTGGTGGGGTGCAGATTGGTATTGGGATCCCTGGTTTGGCGCGTATACGTTTATCCCTGGGGATAGTATCTTCTACAGTCCGTTTGGCTGGGGTTTCTATTCGCCTTGGTGGGTGTACCAAGCTCCCTTATTTTATGGATACGGCTACGGCTATCGTCCGTATTACCGCCACTTCAGCACCGACTACCGCAATTGGGGACCGGGTTCTCATTACATCGAAGGGTCCAACTACGCGCATGGCATTTATCGGAGACCAGGCTCAACTGGCGGCGGGTTTCGTTCTGAACCGGCAACCGGCCGTAGTGTCGCACGAACTGGCGGCGGTAGCTTTAACGGTGGAGGCTTTCATGACGGGGGCTTTCACGGAGGAGTGGGCTTCCACGGCGGCGGCGGATTCCATGGTCGTTGATCACTCTCCGATCTCTGGCATCAACTTATTAATTATAAGGAGCTAGTCCAAGTGAAAATTTCGATACTGGTGTTTCTACTCTTTCCGACGATCTTGCTCGCGCAGACTCCGTTCGATGGTACCTGGGTCGCTAAATTGGATTCAGTCCACTTCCCTCCGAGACCAGAAGTTTACCTTTTGCAGGATGGAACCTATGAATGCACGACTTGTGTCCCCAAAATCAAGGTAAAAGCTGACGGGAAGGACTATCCAGTCGCAGGCTCTCCATATTTCAGCTCTCTAGCAGTTCAGGTCATGAGCAACAACGATGTTAACATCACAGAGAAGCACATGGATAAGGTTGTCTATACGGAAACAGACACCGTCTCTGCGGACGGGAATACCTTGACAGAAAAAATTATCGATTCGTGTACTCTCAATCGAGAGCCCGTCACGGGGGAGGAAACGTTCAAAAGGGTAAGCGCAGGTCCTGCTGGCGCAAGTCCGATTTCTGGAGCATGGCAGGTTCAAAGCGTAAAGGACGTTTCTGAAAGTGGAATTACGGTTACTTATGACAGCACCAAGGATGGGTTGAAGGCTTCGAATCACAACGGGGAGGGGTATTTCGCCAAGTTTGACGGGAAAGAATATCCAATCCAAGGCGCTCCGGCCCACAATATGGTATCGCTCAAGCGAGTAAAGGCAAACACCATCGTGGAAACAGATAAACTAGACGGACAAGTTCATTACATCCTTCGTATGACAGTATTGGCGGATGGGCAAACGATGAAGGTCACAGAGACCGACATGGAGCGCGGCACCATGACGGTTTACACGATGGAGAAGAAATCGAACTAAGAACGCCCCTGGATTCTATGAACCCTCTTCAGGAATTCAGATACGAAATCCGCGGTAAGTCGTGAAATCTTTTGGGTGGCTTTTCGGTACAACTTCGGTACAACTGAGCGAGAGAAATATTGGTTTGCTGAGCAACTTTTCAGTTCAGTTTGCCGTCGGCTACCGCCGCAGGCGGCGTTGCAGCCTGAGAAGTTTTAAGCCTTACTTTCTCGCGGAATTCTAAAAGGTACTGTCCGGCAAGCTCGGGGCGGTGTCCTTTCTAGATTGGCTGATCTTTTACCGCTGCGTGGTGACCGTTATAGGATCTCACGGTGTCGACCGGAGGTCCTAAATAATCCTTTAGCTACAGACGTTGCGCCAAAAGTGGCATCATTGGATCAGGTGGGGATCGAACGCCAGCCTCAAAAGTGGAAGATTCCGCGCTTCCTTGAGAGGACGGGGCCGAGGGGTTCGTGGGAAGTGGGCTAGACTGCTGCCCTCAATACCGGAAGGACAAAACTATTTGTGGCACACGCCGGAGGGCGGAGACAAATCTCTGTTCGGTTATCGGACGCGATTTTGGCGAATGTACTGCTCTTCAAGCTGGGAGGATTGCGGTGGCGTTGCTCGGTAGTTTTGTGCTTTTGGTCGCTTTAGCTTGCAGTGCGTATTGCTTTGTCACAGGCGTCATTGCCGTTATCAATAGAAGGGCCTTTGCCCTGCCCTTGGGTGAAACAGGGCGTCGCGCGGGCATTGCCAGCTTTGCTGTAGTTTTCCTGGCGGCCGTGGTCCTGGTGGTGGCGGCCTTTCAGAATGATTTTTCCATCGCCTACATTTTTCATCACAGCGATCGCGATCTGCCCGCGCCTTAAAAGTTCGCCACGCTTTGGTCAGGACAGGAAGGATCGCTGCTTTTCTGGGCACTACTGCTCTCCGCCTACGGGCTCGTCCTCAGGCTGCGGTACAAAACCGACGTCCGGCTGTTTGCGCATGCCTCGGTCATCATTGCTGCCGTCCAAGTTTTCTTCTTGTTACTGCTGAACTTTGCCGCGAATCCTTTCGGCGTGATGCAAGGTTCGTTACCCACCGACGGTAACGGCCTCAACCCGTTGTTGCAGTATCCGGAAATGGTGATTCATCCGCCGATGCTATACCTCGGCTACGTCGGATTGAGCTGCGTGTTGTTCCGGTTGATGTCCGCCGGGCTCCAGTCGTAGGCAAGCGTCGCGTCCAAGCCTTTTGCTTCTTTCGGGTCCACGCGCCAAAGAGCCTGGCTCGCCATCCAATACAAAAGGTAGTTGCCTGACCGCGGTGTCGGACTCGTCGGCGACGTGAACTTTGCGGGATTGTAGGAGGGCGCCGAACTGATAGAGGCCGGAATATCCCTTGCGGCTCTCGACGCTGTCGAAAGCTCGCACGGACGATGTATTCTTGCCTGGAGTAAACCCAATCTCCGAAACATTCACTGGAGTTCCATTGAACGTCGGTACCAGGCCGGTTGGATTTTGCGAAAAGGGAGTGCGTACCCCGGCCAGCACCATCGATTTCACATAGAAGTTGTGAATCGGGACGACGCGGACTTTCGCGGCGGGGTCGAGGGCGGATCGAAGACCTCGTAGTCGGTGAATAAATTGCCCAACGCGTAGCCCATCGGCTCAAAGATGAAGGACGCGGCGTAGTGCTGGGCTTCGTAGAAATCCTGACCCGCAAACTGACCCACGCGTGCAGTGATACGTTCGTCCAGCCATCGCTTCTCGATCCACCATGAATCGAGATCGAGACGGCATGTATTTGCGCTGGACATCCCGCTGGGGCTAGTCAGAAGCCCCAGATATGCTCCGAGATTGCCGCCGCCTTGCCAGAGAGCTGTCGCATGGAAATACAACCCCTGCTGACCGATCAGCTTCCCGAAATCAATGTCCACGGTTCCGCGGAAGCGATTCCAACTCGCAAATCGCTCTGGCTGCACGCTCTTGATGTTCCAGAGCGAATCGCTGACGTATTGAAAATCGAAACTCACTCCACGCTCCACCAGGCGGGTCCGCTCCCCACCCCAGTCCCCGAAGAGGTGGCCGTACGGGCCCTGACCGGTCTCGTGACTGTCCGGGCCGCCGAGCATTTCTCCTTGTGCATCCTGGGAATAAGCATGGGCCGCAAAGAGGCACACCGCGGCCCCGACTAGACACACGAGTTTGCCGGTGAACTTTCGCATAGTTCGTATCGGTCCGTTTTTTCAGGCTGCTGTGCCCCTGGTGTGGCCTGCAGTCACACTGATCTGCGCGCCGACGACTTCATGGCGACACCATCAACAATCGTGTCAACCACCGTGGATTCGAGAGCGTGAGACCATAAAGGAACAAATGGCGTGTCTCAGCTGGGTGGCGCTATCCCGTTATGTTCCGTCTTCGTCAAGACTGCACCTCGTGCAGTATGAGTAGGATCAACAGCAGCGCGGCTCCGAGCATCCCGAGCGCTTTAAAATGCATGACCATCGCCGCTCCCGTCCCAGCCCCCAGGACAAAGGCAATCCAAATTCCGCAGAGAAGGCCAATTTTTGGATCAGGAGTTCCAACAAGGGGAGGGACCACTCCAGAAACGTATTTTGCAGTTTCTGAAGAGATCAGGCTTGTCATCATCCCTGTCAGGTACGTCGTGTGAACGCTAATGCCACCGACACGACGAAATGCTCCATTTTGGAGACCCAGCGCCAGAGATACAAAGATCACGAATGTTTCAACTCCGTGCGCCAAATCTGATGCTAGCGCCAAAGAGGCAGTCACTATCAGAAGCACTTCGATCCCCATAATCGTGGGAAGCAACGGCCACGATGACCACGTCTTGAGGGGGCGCACGATAAGTACACTCAGGAAAATCCCGATCAAGAAAGTGACGATGGCCGAGAGATGTCCAAGCGCAGCCTGCCAATCGTGAAACGCTACAGCAATTGCCGCTAGCACCAAATTGCCAGTCACGTGTCCAGTGAACGTCTTTGCGAGGACAAAGCTGGCCGCATCGCCATATCCTCCCACGAAAGCAAGCCCGAAGGAGAGCCACAGGTCAGTCTGGCGAATGATGGAAAGCACAATTCTCCCATGGCACTGGCGCAGCCTGGAAAGAGTGGAGCCGCGTGCACCACGCGGCCCACACTAGAAAAACAAACTTGGCAACTGGCTCTTGCATCGCTCATGTCCGGGCGGCCTTTCAGGCCACTTTGCTCAGTTGTGGTGACTCTGACTTGTATTCCGGCTTATAGACATGGTGACGAATGAGCGCGACCATGTCGTCGGGACGCTCGGCACGGGCGAGTCCCGAATCGAAGACCAGCTTCGCCACGCGGGCGGCAGTCTGAATCTCGGTCTCCAGGATGTTCGACTGCAGCGGATAAAGTAGCCCTTGGTTCAGCAGTTCGGTCGGCACCTGGTCCGCCACGGCCTGCCCGGCTTCGATGAACATCTCGTCTGTGACGCGCTTCGCCTGCGTGGCGAAGATCGCCATACCGACCGCCGGGAATATGTAAAAGTTGTTCGCTTGTCCCGGCAGAAATGTCTGGCCGTTGTAGTGGACGGGTTCGAACTGTACTCCGGCCGCATATATCGCTTTGCCCTTCGACCACGTATAGGCTTGTTCTGGTGTGCACTCGGCATGCTCGGTCGGGTTCGAAAGAGCCAGGATCACCGGCCGCTCGTTGATACGTGACATCGCCTCGACGACCTTTTGCGTGAAGGCCCCGCCAATCGTGCTCACCCCGATGATCGTGGTCGGCTTGATGCTCTCGATGGCAGCGACGAAATCTCGCGTCGGCGCGTGCTGGTGTGCGTACGGCTTTTGGAAATCGACAAGGTCTTTGCGGGACGACTCCAAAAGGCCGTTGATGTCGAACATGTAGACCCGTGACTGCGCTTCCTTGAGCGTCATGCCTTGTCCAACCAGCGCCGAGCAAAGCAGGTTAGCGAGGCCAATGCCGGCCGAACCTGCGCCGAGAAACAGGTACTTTTCGTCCTTCAGCTTCGTGCCCTTGAGCTTGGCCGCATTGATCATGCCGGCAAGAGTGATGCCCGCTGTGCCCTGCACGTCGTCGTTGTAGACGCAGTATTTGTCGCGGTAACGCTGGAGCAAGTGTACGGCGTCCGTACCTGTCCAATCTTCAAAGTGGATGCAGCATTTGGGGAACACTTCCTGCACCGCTTCGACGAACTCGTCAACAAAAGAATAAAGATCCGCGGTTGCCGGGCGGGTCTTACGCATACCAAGGTAGAGGGGATCGTGCAGGTACTGCTCATTGTTAGTGCCCGCGTCGAGGTACATGGGGAGCAGGTACTGCGGTGGCACTCCCGCGCAGGCGGTATACAACTGCAGCTTGCCAATGGGGATTCCGGCGCCGTTTGCCCCAAGATCTCCAAGGCCGAGGATGCGGCCGCCATCCGTGACGCAGATGAACCGGACATCTTTCTGCGGCCAGTTTTTCAGAATCTCCTTCACTTTGCCGCGGCGTGTGATCGATAGATACATGCCGCGCGCCTGGCGGTAAATATGGCCGAACTTTAGGCAGGCCTCCCCGATGGTCGGGTCGTAAACGATCGGCAGGAAGCGAGCCGGGTCGGACATGACTGTCCGATAGAAGAGTGTTTCGTTGTGGTCTAGCAAATTCACGAGGTAGATGTAGCGATCGAGGTCGGTGGTCTTGTGGCCAAGTTGCATCATCACTCGGCTTAATTGCAGGTCTTCGGTCTCGGTCACATCGGGTACCAGGCCAACGATTCCGAGGGCCTGTTTTTCGGATTCAGTAAAGGCTGTGGACTTGTTGAGGGATGGATCGTGAAGCAATTCAATTCCGCGCTTACTGGTCGTCATATTTTTTCTCCTTCGTCTCCAAATTTTCGGCGTCGTATCAGCAGAAACTACAATTTTTCATTGACTGGCTGGCACAGCGCGCAGCACTTTCGGCAAGAGATTGACCGTACGAAGGAATAACCTCCTTCAGTTTTGCCAAGCCATCCCCAGCCTCCAATTTTTCTGCGAAGCTGCGTTCAAAAACTTGAATCATGATGCTCGCACCGACAAGAAGGACATCAGGATGATTGGTGGATGGGACGGGTGTTGTCAAGGTATGTCCTCATCTGGTCATCAGCGGCAGCAGCGAAGTGGGCCAAAAACGCGCGACACCCGGAAATTGGAGCCGGCCTGAACCTTCAAACCGGCTCCGGCCCTAGGAAGGTCGACGCTTGATGACAGCCCCTGCCCTAGGCAGCGACGGGCGATGCCACGTACGGCCGGACCATTTTCTTTGGGTCGACAACTCGATCGAATTCGGCCTGCGTTACGAAGCCGAGCTTGAGCGCGGCAGCTTTAAGCGTAAGGTCGTTGTCCATTGCGTAGTGGGCAATTTTCGAAGCTTTGTCGTAGCCGATGACGGGCGAGAGAGCCGTTACCAGCATGAGCGACTCCTCGACATATTGATTGATCTTCTTCAAATTAGGCTTGGTTCCTTCGATCAGGAATTTCCGGAAGTTCGTGCACGAATCGGTCATTAGGGTGATTGAGTGGGTGACGTTATAGATGATCAGAGGCTTGTAGACGTTCATCTCGAGGTAACCGCCGGCACCGCCAAAGCCCACCGCTGTATCGTTCGCCATCACCTGGACCGCGACCATCGTGAGGGCCTCGGCCTGCGTCGGGTTTACTTTGCCAGGCATAATCGAGGAGCCTGGTTCGTTTTCTGGGATCCGCAGTTCGGCGAAGCCCGCTCGCGGCCCGCAGGACATGAGCCGGATGTCATTTGCGATCTTATAGAGTGACACCGCGAGCGTGCGTAGCGTGCCGGAAAGTTGTACTTGAGCGTCGTGAGCGCCCTGCACGGTGAATTTGTTTGGCGCAGAGACGAACGGCAGGTTTGTGAGCTTGGCGATCTCGGCTGCAGCAGCATCCCCGAAGTCAGGCGCTGCATTGATGCCGGTGCCCACTGCCGTGCCGCCAAGCGCGAGACGGCAGATGCCTTTCAACGCGTCTTCGATCCGGTTGAGATCATCCGCGAGCACGCCCGCATAGCCTGACCACTCCTGCCCAAGAGTGAGTGGGGTGGCATCTTGCATGTGCGTGCGGCCGATCTGGACGATGTCGTCCCACTCAGTGACTTTTGCAGCGATCGCATCGTGCAACTGCTTCACCGCTGGCATAAGCCGCTGCTTCACATTGACGGCGGCCGCGATATTCATGGCTGACGGAAAAGAGTCGTTCGACAATTGGGACATGTTGATGTGGTCGTTGGGGTGAACAGGAGTCTTGCTCCCCAGCGGAGTGCCGGCGATCTGGCAACAACGGTTCGAAATCACTTCGTTCACGTTCATATTGAACTGGGTCCCGCTGCCCGTCATCCAAACGTGTAGCGGGAACATGTCTTGATGCTCGCCCGCGAGGATCTCGTCGCAGACTCGCACGATCAAATCGTGGCGCTTCTGATCGAGACGCTTACCGGCAAAGTTTGCATTGGCCGAGGCTTTCTTCAAAATCGCATAGGCCGTGATCATTTCGCGTGGAATTAGGTCCTTCCCAATGCTGAAGTGTTCGAGCGAGCGCTGGGTTTGTGCACCCCAGAGCTTGTCGGCGGGAACATCTACCTCACCGAGACTATCAGTTTCCTTACGTATTTCTGTCATGCTATTTCTCCTTTTGACCGGCTGTTAAACCGGTGCCGCCGACCCAGTCGGAGTCTGTCCAGCTTCCTGCACAGCCTGTGGATACCGCCCCGCGCGGGCATTCAACGGTTTAAGCTGCCACTCGCTCGGCCCGCTCAAAAAACTCCAGCAGGCCACGATTGACTTGATCCTTGAGCCTTGTGCACAGGCGGTGCGGGCGCCCTTGTAAGATCGCACTAGTTCATCGTCCACATAGTTATTTACATTATTGCGATTTTCGACTACAGTGGGAACATGCCGAGAGTGGCTCCTCCGGTCTCGCTCGATCCTACGACGAAAGCCGCGCTGGGCCGACTGTTGCGATCGCCCTCGGCTTCGCAAGGTTTGGTACAGCGAAGCCGGATTATTTTGGCGGCCGCTGCCGGCAAGACCAATCAGCAAATCGCTAGCGAACTGCAGATGCCGGAAGTGACCGTCGGTAAGTGGCGCCGCGGTTTTGCCCTCCAAGGGCTGGAGGGTCTTCGAGATGCACCCCGTTCCGGTCGTCCGCTAAAACATGGGCCGGAGATCATACAGCGGGTGCAGAACCGAGCCTGCCAACAACCGGAACACTACAGCCGCTGGAGTGTACGAACCTTGGCCCAGGACTTAAAGCTGCCGCGCAGCACAGTGCACCAGATCCTGGTGGCTTCCAACCTACAGCCCCATCGAATTCGTACCTTTACGTTCAGTCCAGATCCCGATTTTGAAACCAAGCTGCTGGATATTGTCGCCTTGTATCTGAATCCCCCCGGAAAATGCGTTGGTATTGTGTGTCGACGAAAAGACGGGGATTCAGGCACTGGACCGTACTCAGCCACTGCTGCCTTTGAGCGCCAAGAAACCGCGCAGCTGGACCAACGAGTATGTTCGCCACGGTACGCAGACCTTGCTGGCGGCTCTGGAGATTGCGAGCGGTCAAGTGGTGGCCCACGTCAAGCAACGCCGCACCTCGGTCAACTTCCTGCGCTTCCTCAACGATGTCGTCGAAGCCTTCCCCGAACACGACTTGCACATGGTTCTCGACAATCTCAACATCCACAAAAACCAAGCGGCGCAGCGCTGGCTGAAGCTGCATCCCCGCGTGCGCTTCCATTACACCCCGACCCACGCTTCCTGGGTCAACATGGTGGAATGTTTCTTCAGTATCCTGGGCAAGCAGGGTTTGTCACAAAGTGTTCATACTTCGAAGCGCCAGCTGAAGGAATTTCTGTTGGACTACATTGCCCGTAACAACCAAAACCCCAGGCCGTTCGTATGGACCAAAGGACCGGAAAAACTTCAGCGCATTATCGAGGCCACGAAGGAATATCAAGCGACGCACCCGCACAAGCCGAGAAGGCGCCGTCGGCGCCGCCCAACTCGAAATACTATAAGCAACTAACCGGACGATGTACTAGTAGCGCTATCTTTCACTCTGTCTGGTTTCACTTTTTTGAATGGTCGGCTCGCATCGGAACGTTGGGAGCGTTTGGAAGCCATGCTATCTTCCGATCCTAAGTCGGTTAAGCAGAGCAGATTCCGCCGCGGAATTTCCATCGGGTCTTTACTGTAGGCCTCGTCCCAAAATTGTGGAAAAGTGAACTCGGTGAAGGGCAGTTTTGGGCCCAGACAAAAACTCTAGCCCAAGAGGAGGATGGCTACTCACCATGATCGACAAAAAGGACCTACCCGAACTATGTCGTGTTTAGAGTGAAGCGCATTTCGTGCGGTTAAGCTGCGAGCGAATTTCCGAGAGGGTATGCCAACAATCCGCATGGCGGGTTGATTCTAATGCACCATGCGTATACGAAAAGACTTAATTGGTTTCATCGCAGTTATTCAGTCAGTTCTTTTTTTGACCCATTATCTCCCCTGTGAGACGTGGGCCTTTTCGCCCACAGGGAGCGAAACCCCCGGTGCGTTGTGGATCAAACTCGCCCTCGGGTTTTTGTCGGCGAGTGTCCAACGTCATCTTTGCTGTTGAGTGCCGCAACAGCTCCTGTACAACCTTGACGTCCTCCCCGTTGCCTTTGAGCAACGTAGAAAACGTGTGGCGAAATGTGTGCCACGACATCTTCTTGTTAATCCCCAATTTTCGAGCCGCGGGTTGAATGTAATCGCGCATTACCGCGCTAAGCCAGACCGGCTGTTTCCCACGCTTGGCTCCGGCGCGGTTGGCATCGGTGGCCCATACATAATCGGACGGCTTCTTGTATGGGGTCACTTCATACCAGGTCAACAGATCATGAGCCACGTACTCGTCAATCGGCATCAGCTTTCTCGATGCCTCCGTTTTGACCGGGCCTACCTGCTGGTCAACCAGCGACCGAGTCACGCTTACATGGAGATTCTTGAAATCGAAATCCTCCCATTTCAGCCCGGCCAGTTCGCCCCGGCGGCAATCCCGACGGCATGTCGAGAAACACCATGGCCTTTTCCCGAATCCCCAGTGCCCCCAGCAGCAGATGCATCTCTTCAACTTCGAGAATGTCGGGCGTTCGCTCACGCTTTGCGGAAACACGAACACCAGAACCCTTGCCCGCGCCGGCAATTGGATTGCGGTCAGTGAATTCCCACCGTATTGCATGATTGAAAACGCAGCCCATCGCGTCGCGGATTTTTTCTCTCGTGCCACCTGCAAGCCGGCAGATTGCACCAGGCCAGCGTAGGGATCGTGGAGCTAACCAGAATCGTTGCGGCGCGTGCTGCCTTTATTGCAGCTTTGCGTACTCCGCCTTGGCTTGCTTCAGGATGGGGATGTCGGGATCAGCGTCTTTCCAGAGCGTGAGGAACTCCTCATACTGGAAGCGGGCATTCGCGGTATCGCCCGTGGCGAGGTAAGCTCTGCCCATCTGGACGTGCACCAGGGCGCCCAGCACAAAGTTTTGCACCACGCCCCGGTGGTCGAGCAGCTTCTGGAACTCGGCGACTGCCTGCTGCCCGCGTCCGTTTTCCAGGTAAGCCTGTCCGCGCACATAAGCGGGATAGAGGGTGCCGCCGATCTGGACTTGTGGATTGGGTTCGCCCAGCTCGCAAGGAGAGGCCGCCTGCACAAGACGGATGGCGTTGTCAGGGTGATGACGACTTAGCTCCAGAGTAGCACGGATCGTAGGCAACCAATAACAGTTCAGCAGAGTGTTCGCAGGAGCGCTCCGGCTCAACTCGTCGGCAATGGTTTGGGCTCGCGCCGCATCTCCCGAGCGGGCGAACGTCAACGCTGTCAGCACGCGGGCATCCCGGGAAGAGGCTAGGGACATGGCAGTGAACGTTTGTGCCCGAGCCTGTTGCGGCGTACCGATCTCGGCTTCGCGCAGAGCTGCGTTCAGCAGCCACTCGGCGGCGGTCTCCTTCTTGTCATTTCGGATGGCTGAGTCCGCCGCTTGCCGGGACAGTTCGCGCGCGTTGTGAAAACGTCCAGCGTACGCCTCCGTGTCCGACTGCATGGAAAGCAGAAAGTCCTCAAGCCCGGCCTTCCCTGTAATCCAGGCCAGCTGCCGCTGCATCTCCGCAGTGTCACCTTGCAGAAAGGCTACTCCGTAGCGATTGACGTGGAGCAGAGGATGATTCAGCTTGCGCGCCAAGGCGGCATTGTAGGTGGCGGTTGCGGGCTCGACACGGTCCAAGGCAGCGTAATTGGCTATCAAGTTCAGATAGCAGGAAGAATCGTCCGGGTTGATGCGCAGAGCTTCCTGGAGTTCCGCTACGGCCTCATCATATTGCCCAACCAGATTGTGATGGAGAGCCAGGCCGAGTAGAGGATCGATGTCGCGAGGGTAGTTATGCACCCACTGCTCGAGCATCTGGTTTGCTTTGTCCAATTCGCCGGTGACGTCGCGGTAGTAGCTGGCGGAAATGCTGTAGCGTTCCAGTTCACTGGCGCGGTCGCGCAGATTGTAAGCCTTCTGCATGTTCTCACTGGCCAGTCCGTACTCGGCGAGATTGGAATAGGACGCGGCCAGGCAGCTATAGGCTTTGGCGAAGTTTGGATCAAGTTCGATGGCGCGCTTGCAGAATGGAATGGCGGCAACATCGCCTTGCTGGTTTTCGACTCGAAGTCCGGCAGTATATTGACCAAGAGCTTCGAGAGAAGAGGTGGTGGCCTGCTCGAGCGGAGTGTCGAACTTCTGCACCGTGGCAAGCGACTCGCCCAACTCGCCGCGCAATCGGCTGGCAATGTGACCCAATCCATCCAAAACTTTCTCCTTAGCAGATGCGGTGATCTGCTGCTGCGCCAAGATTTCGCCGCTCTGGCAATTCACTGCCTTTAATCCCAGCACATATTCCGTACCCAGGACGGCGATGGCGCCCGCGATGTAGGCCTTGCTACCCGTGCGCAGGCAAACTTCTCGGGCTACTTCGGGGGTGAGCATCGTGTTGGGCGGACGCGTCATCAGTTTGAGCATTTCCGCGGCCTTGTCGTCGGAGAGCACATTGAGGAAGGGCGACTGTCGCAAGGCAACGCTGAGCGCCTGCTTGAGGGTGTCATCGAAAACGGTGTCACCGGTGGAATTGGCGAAGTCGGCGAGCACCACTACGTCTTTATCGGTTAGCCGCGCCGAATGGTGAAAATAGAAGTACCCCCCCACCGCCATCAAGACCAGTGCGAGGACAACCACAGTAATTACCTTCCAGCGCATCCCGGAACCGGTGGCGGTTTCGGGTTCTATTGCGATTTGCAACTGTGACGATTCCGTGTCCCGCTTGAGCCGTTGGAGGTCAGTGCGAATATCCGAAGCATGTTGATAGCGCAGGTTGCGGTCTTTCTCCAGGCACTTGGCGATGATCCGTTCCAGTTCGACTGGCAGGTCAGGGTTCAATCGCACCGGAGGAACCGGTACCCGGTTCAGAATGGAGTCGAAAATCACACCAGTACTTTCTCCTCGAAAAGGCACCCTCCCCGTCGCCATTTCGTACATGACTGCGCCGAACGAAAACAAATCCGTGCGGGCATCCAACTCCTTGGCTCGAATTTGCTCCGGCGACATGTAGGTGACGGTTCCCAGCGCACTTCCCGGACTGGTCAGATGCTCCAGCGGGACCGTTGATTGTGCCGTCGCAGTCGCCTGTTCAACGTTGCTGAGGACTGGCGTTACTTTCGCCAAGCCAAAGTCGAGAATCTTGGCATGTTCGCGCTTGGTGACAAAGATGTTGGCGGGCTTGATATCGCGGTGGACAATGCTTTCGGAGTGTGCTGCGTCGAGCGCGTCCGCAATCTCAATCGCAAGCGATAGAATCAGTTCGGTCTCCAGCGGACGCCCAGCAATCCGATGCTTTAGCGTCACGCCGTCTAGAAACTCCATGGCGATGAACGCTTCGCCGTGCTGATCGTCAATCTCGTAGATCGTGCAGATGTTCGGATGATTTAGCGCGGAGGCCGCCCTGGGTTCGCGTTGAAAGCGGCTAAGGGCTTGCGAGTCTTTGGCCACCTCATTCGGCAGGAACTTGAGGGCGACAAAGCGACCGAGCTTGACGTCCTCGGCCTTGTAAACCACACCCATCCCTCCACCGCCCAGCTTCTCGATGATGCGGTAGTGCGAGATGGTTTGGCCGAGCATTTGCAGCGAAAGAACTCAGGCAGCAATCCTAGGCTTGCTGCGAAGGTGGAGTCAACGAAGACACGAGTCTCAAACCCATTACGAGCGCCGGCCACCCCTTCGGAGTGGTTGTCTGAGCCTGAAACTCTCGCAGGGCTCGACAGCAAGCAGATGTGGGGTAGGATCTAAGGCACAACGTGGTCCGGCAGCTAAGGCCGTTTCTTCTCTGGAGCGTTCCTGCCCGATTACGAGCATGGCTCTGGCATTGGCGATTGTATAGATGGTGGCGGCGTTGTCCTGAAAAGGATAAAGGCCCGACCCCGCTGGAGAGATTGAGTAAGTTTCGCCGACCAGGCCGGGCCAAGTTGAATTCAACATCGTGAGGTTAGCATGAAACCCAAGCCAACGCAGAAAGGAACCAGCCGCCCAACGCCGGGCAATTGGCAACAGATGAACCGCAAGCAACGGCGGGAGATGACGCGGAAAATCCAGAGCGGAGACATCCGCTTGGAGGTGGTGCATGGCGATGCCGCCGGTATTGATATCGGCAACGAAACCCACTACGTGGCCGTCCCGCCGGCACGGGACAGCCAACCGGTACGGCGCTTCGGATGCACCACCGCCGAACTGAAGGAGATGGCGGTCTGGCTGAAGCAATGTGCGATCGGACGGTCGCGATGCAATCCACGGGCGTGTACTGGATCGCGGTCTACGACATTCTCGAACAAGCTGGTCTGGAAGTGTACCTGGTGAATGCGCGGGACACGAAGAACCTACCCGGGCGCAAAAGCGACGTGCAGGAGAGTCAATGGCTGATGAAGCTGCACACCTACGGGTTATTACGGAACTCGTTTCGCCCGTCGCAGGAGATCCGCACGATGCGGACCTACTGGCGGCAGCGCAATGATCGGGTGCAGAGTGCGGGCCGATATATTCAACGGATGCAGAAGGCGCTGACGCAGATGAATATCCAGTTGGCCAATGTGTTAAGCGACGTGAGCGGAATGACTGGACAAGCGATCATTAAGGCCATCCTGGCCGGCGAACGCGATCCGCATAAGCTGGCTGAGTTTCGTGATGCGCGGGTGAAGGCCAGCGAGGACGAGATCGCGCGGAGTCTGGAAGGCAATTGGCAAGAAGATCTGCTGTTTGTGCTGCAGCAGGAACAGGATGGTTACGAGTTTTGCCAAAGGCAGATGGCCGAGTGCGATCAACGAATCGAGCAGTATCTCGAAGGCAGAGAAGACCGGATCCGCCACAACCCCATTGACGGTTGTCAAGCATCACTTCTTATCAAACTGGAGAAACTCGACTGGGACTCCATTCTCGACAATAAAAGCGACGGTCACGCCCGGTGAGGGTGAGTTGGGCGCAATAAGTATCTCTTTTCCGGCGATTTCAGCAGAGAGATCGTCCACTTCGAAGGCGACATGCGGAACAGTACGCACGAGTTCAGGGACCGGCGCTTCAGGTTCGAACCGCATCCACTCGATTCCGTAGGCACTCGTTTCATATCCAGATACGAACGTCGCATAGTGCTCGATCAGGCGTTCACCTTCTCGACGTTCGGTCGTGGGAATTCCGATGTGATGGTACCGCCTCGTGGAAGCAACTGGTGACTTTTTCACGTAAATGAGTTTAGCCCATGACGGCATCTGTTTCTGTCAGTTGTTCAAAACAGGCGATTACGCTCATTAACCGGCCAATGTGCGCTCATTTTTCGTTTGGACTAATTCTCTTATCGCACCATCCGTGAAATGGAGCAACCCCACTTTTAACTGGAGTGGCGGCATGTCTCGAACGAGCCGATTTTGCCGAGACTTGTGCCCAGAAGAGTGTCTTCCCCGATGAGTCCATTACCTCCTCAGGGGCGCAAACCGCTCCCCGCATCAGGGCACTCGACACGCTCAGGGCGACGCAGCACCCACCGCGCTCGTGAGTTATTGCTGGATTGAACTTCCAACGGCGGAGAATATATTAGTTGAACTCGATCCGATGAGTCGCACTGTGACTATCACGAGCAGGACGACGACCGCCAATATGACGGCGTATTCAGCCACGTCCTGAGCTTCCTGCGACCACAATCTCTGCGTCATTGGGGCAGCGTCTTGTAGGAGTCGGGACATAGCCCATCTCTTCCATCGCTGCCAAGAATCGCTTGCTTGCATTGGCGGTGAGGCCAGCAGCTTCAATATGGGGTTTGCCGCCCAAGTCCTTGCGGACGTGCACGCACTCAGCTTCCTCTAGACTGAGAAATCCACGAGCCACCAAACAGGTATCCCTCTACGCCTCCGAGTTCCGCGGCTGACAGTATTTGCGGCCGACTCCGACACCTAAAGTTGAAATCGGGGCAAAGCATCGTTCACCCTCAGGCTTTTCAACTCCCCTTGCCTGCGCCTGACCGTCCTTCACTTCAGGCCGAAGGCGTAAATTTTGCCGTCTTCCGAACCGACATAGACCACGCCATTCGCCACGACGGGCGAGGAATACACACCGTTGCCGGTCGTGTAACTCCACAGCTTGGCGCCGGTTTTGGCGTCCACCGCGTACACGTTGTGGTCTGCCGAGCCGACGTACACCACGCCATTGGCCACAGCGGGGGAGGAATTCACAAAGCCGCCGGTCTTGTAGCTCCACAGCCTCGCGCCGGTTTTGGCGTCCAGCGCGTACAAGCGGTTATTGCCCGCACCGGCGTAAAACACCCCATCGTCCACGGCGGGCGACGACCACAACGCATAGCTGCCGGTGAAGTAGCTCCACACCTTGGTGCCAGTGCTGGCGTTGACCGCGTAGAAATTCCGGTCGTTAGTGCCGAAATACACGACCCCATTTTTCACGGCGGGTGAGGATTGCACAGAGCTGCCGATGGCGTACCGCCATTGCTCGACCCCCGTCTTGGCGTCCAGCGCGTACACGTTGCCGGTGCCAGGGCCGCTGCTAATATAAACGACCCCTTTGGCTTCTGCAGGCGAGGAATGCACATTACCCGCCGTCGTGTAGCTCCACATCTTGACGCCGGTGCTGGCGTTCAGCGCGTATACGTTGCCGTCGTTCGAGCCCACATAAACCACTCCATTGGCCACAGAAGGCGGAGAAAGCACGGCGTTGCTGGTGGCGTAGCTCCACAGCTTGGCACCTGTGCTAGCCTTCAACGCGTAGATGCTAGAGTCTCCCGAGCCGACATATACTACTCCGTTCGCTACGGAGGGTGCAGAGTACACAATGTATCCCGTCTTGTAGCTCCACAGCTTTGCGCCGGTGCTTGCCCTCAGCGCGTATACGTTGTCGTCGTCTGAGCCGACATAAACTACACCATCCACCACGGCGGGCGAGGAATACACCTCGCCGCCGGTGGTGTAGCTCCACTTCAAGCCGAGGCTTCCAACATTGTTGACGTTCAACACTTTTTCACACGGGTTCCAGCGCACCATGTTGGGCCTGTGGAACTCAGTCCAGTTGCTGCTGCACTTGCCCGCCGGTTGCTGACCCCACGCCACAGACACGAAGCACACACATAAAATCAAAGCTACCCTGCTGATTCGATTCATGACGAAACCTCCAGAGGAGAAACTTGTCTTACGGGGAACCGAGAATGGCTGCACATAGTCTTCTCGCCTTCGGCTAGTTTGGAACTTGTCAACGATTTTGAGACACCTGCCGGCATAATTTAGTGTCTGCTTTCTTCGCTCGCTGGTTTCAGAAGCGGCGGTCTTGGATTCGCGGGAAATGGAGGAGCGACGTTCTCTTTTGGTGCAAAGATTCCGCCCTGACGGGCGGGGATTTTCAAGGCATTTTGGGGTCTATCGTCCGATGACTCGTTGCCGCGCGTAGCCAGCGCGAGCGGGTAAGATCGCGGCGGGTTAATCCAGGCCGCCGTTGGCGGTGGCTGGGGTTTGGGGCAGGCCCGCACGAATCGTTCGGGGTTGCGAGCATAAGCGTGGTCGAGAACATGCTGTCGTTGCTGGATGACCTCCTGCGCCCGCCCATAGTGAAGCATGTTGGGGGTGAGCAGGGCGATGCCGCTGTGATGGTGCTGGTCGTTATACCAGCGAAAGAACGGCTGACAGAACGCCCGCGCATCCTGGAGGGACCCGAAACGATCAGGGAACTCGGGGCGGTACTTGAGGGTCTTGAACTGACTTTCCGAGTACGGATTGTCGTCGGAGACATGGGGGCGACTGTGGGTCTTGGTGACCCCAAGGTCGGCCAGGAGGAAGGCCACCGGCTTGGAGGTCATCGAGGTTCCGCGATCCGCATGGAGATTGAGCTGACCAGAAAGGATCCACTGCTTCTGGCAGGTATCGGCAATCAGCCGCTGGGCGAGTTGTGTGATGGCGTAGATGTCTCACTATTGTTGACACAGAGGGGTTTGTCCGTTTGTCAATTGTGCAAAGGGTTGCAGTTCTGCGGAGTTAGGCGGTGTCTCGTGATGGTTGGCGTAACATCGCCGTTACACTCATCCTATGGCGCAATTAGCTCACTTGAGGTCGACAGGGTGGTTTTACGAACCTTTTATGAAGTCTTTATGCCGGAATCATGTGATTTCGACTCCAATGAACACACTGGTATGTGTCTCTCCGAACGTCATTCGTGGGATGAAGCCAGGGTGCGAGTGGTGTGCCAGGTTGGGACCTGCGATTTTTCCCGACAACACGTTGCGAGAATTATTCTCCCCAGCTGGGACTACCCATCGTTGCTTATTACAACTGACTCAGTGGATGTCAATAAGTTGAGTCATCCTCCCGGATGAAGAACCTTATGCAGGCTCACATCGTCGCCATCGCCGCTCCTCAAACTGCGGAAGACAATCGTCGATAAGATGGTCAATATCCCGAGAGCAATGAGAGCCTTATGGATTCCATGAATCATTTCGGTCGGATCGGAGTGCGTGCTGGGAACGAAAAACGCTGTGGCTAGGCCCGCCGCCGCTACGCCGAAGCTAATCGACATCTGCTGCGTGGTGCTGGCGATGGAACTGGCGCTGCTGGCGTCTTGTTCCGCTATGTCAGCGAATACAAGCGTATTCATGCTCGTGTATTGCAGCGAAGTGAATCCCCCATAAAGGAAAGCCTCCAGCACGATGGCCCAAACAGGCGTTCGCAGACCGATCGTTGCAAACACCATCAGAAGGACACCGAGAATTAAAGTGTTGGAGATGAGGACGCCACGATACCCGATACGACGCAGAATTCGTGGCATCATTACTTTCATGCTCATGGAGGCTATTGCTTGGGGCATGACGAGCAGACCAGACTGGATCGGGGTGAAGCCCAAGCCTACCTGATAGAGGAGCGGCAGGAGAAATGGCACTCCGCCTAATCCAAGTCGAGTGAAGAAGCTGCCGCTTACGGCGGCGCGGAACGTACGAATGCTGAATAGCTTGAGCTTCAGCAAAGGGAACGGAAGACTGCTCCCGTGGATTCCGTATCCGGCGAGCAAGGCGATGGACAACACCAGCAATCCGGACATTGCGCCTGCGCTCAGAGTGTGCTCGCCGAATATCTCCAGCACATAGGACAGTAATGCGACCCCCGAACCGAAGAGGATGAGCCCGACAACATCGAGTGGAGGGGTCCGCTCTTCGCGGTAGTCCGGCAAATGCAGATAAACGAGGATCAAACCCGTGAGTCCAATTGGAATATTAAGGAAGAAAATGACGCGCCAGTGAAGATACCCGACGATGAGACCTCCGGCGATGGGTCCGAGCATGGGCGCCACTAGAGCTGGTATAGAAACAAAACTCATGGTGCGCAGAAGATCTGACTTGGCAAATGTTCGCACCAGGGTAAGCCGGCCCACTGGCACCATCATCGCGCCGCCGCAACCTTGCAGGATACGACAAGCGACCAGCAAGTGGATGTTGCTTGATATTCCGCACAGAAAGGACCCGAGGGTGAATAGACCAATCGCAGATGCGAATACACGACGGGTACCGAACCGGTCCGCCATCCAGCCACTGATTGGGATGAAGACCGCTAGGCTGAGCGTATAACTCGCCAGCACCGCCTTCATGCTGAGGGGAGCGACGCCGAGGGCAGAAGAGATGGCGGGAACGGCCGTATTGAGAATCGTAGTATCCAGCGACTCCATAAAAAAGGCGACAGCAACGAGCCACGGTAGGAGCCGTTTGGAGGCCTCTGAGGGATCGGATGAAGATGGAGGAGCGATCAACGGGCCGGCTCGGTTCATATGTAGGAAACGGCGGGAGGCTTCTCCACCTCGAACATATTAGCTGATGTGTGCGACCCATGGTTTCTTATGTACGGGTGTCCCGCTATAGCTAACCCCGGTTGGTCGACAATACAGACAGAATACGACTGCGGTTGTGTTGGAAAGACAAGAGCGATGCAGGTCGGTTTTGGTAGGGAGCCTTGGCGCATTCAGTTCCGATGTTGGCTTTTCGGCGGGATGCCTCTATATTGCTGCCTGCATGTACCGACACGGACATTTGCCGCAATTGCTGCAGCCGCTTCCTCCCGACAAGTCCGCATCGTCATTGACCAAATAGGCTGGACTTGGCGAAATCCGCTATCCACAACTAACCGTAGACACTTGTAACCAGTAAATGTCGAACAGCATCAATTATTACAGGTCTATGACGGCTTCGCGGATTGGCTGGAATACTCCTGCTTTAGGAGAAGGATTGGAAGGAGAGACCACATGCGTATTAGTGAGCGCCTTAGGCAATGTTTCCGAGAGGAGGCGAGTTCCTCGAAGGTGATAAGCCGCCGCAATTGGGCCACGAAACAATGGGTGGTAGCTATGCTGGCGTGCGTTCTTCTGTCCTTGGGCGTGGGTCTGGCCCAAACGGTCGTGACCGCCAGCGCAAATGTTCCCTTCGACTTTTGGGCACAAGGCCGAAAGTTTCCAGCTGGGGACTATGTCTTCGATTCCGGGTTCCCAGGTTCAATCTCAATCCGCGACAAAGCGTCAAAGCAAAGTATGGCTGTTGCGGCCGTGCCCTATGGGGATCCGGTGAACAAGGAGAGCGCCAAATTGCTATTCGTTCGTCGAGACGGCAAATACTACCTGACTGAATTGTGGGGTGTGCTGGGCAAGCGGGTAGTAACCGCCGAATTTGAACATCGCGGAGAAAAGAATAACGAACAGCGCGAAGTACGGCTCGTTTATCCATAGATCCTGGCCACCCCCTTGGGAACCTGTACACTCCGCTTTGCCGCATCAACTTACTCCTCACCAGTCAGAACCCGTTGAGGGGGGGTGGGTCGGAGCCAACGGCGAAAGAAACCAGCAATTCTCAGGGTCGAAAATGTGTGCAATTCGGCCGGATTGGCTGTTGCTTGCACCTGTATCCAAGACTTCGAAGTTCCCGAATCATTCTCGCGGTGCGTGCGCGCTTCGACTTTTCGCACACCATGCCCCCTTGTCGAAGGTCAGACCACTCGCACCTTCTGCGGGCTCGATCTGGAAAACGAGGAGTATCTTGTGCACCCAGCCGCCGCCCGATTTGAGTACCCGTTTGAAGACGAACCCCGTGGCCATAAGTGCCGCCACCGCTCGTCGCACCATAACGATTTCCGGCTGCGTCAAAAACGAGTCACCGTTAGGCCCGGCTCCGTCGGAACCGGCGAATTTATGCAGTTACACTTTCCGTCCGGCACAGCGAGTCCTGGCCTGACGACCAGCGCAAGGTCTTCCAAAATAAGCAAAAACCAGGGCTTGTAATGCTCGAAACCAAGGTGCCGAATCGGGCGCGCCAGCATCGCCACCAACTTCCTAGCTGAATTTTCCTCCTCGACAAAGAACCCTCTTCTGCAATCGTGCATCTAATCAAAACCGTAGAGATGTATACCTCCTAGTTGCAGAAAGATCCGCCGGCGTCGCTTTTGGAAAGCGCGGAGGAGTGTTTGTTTTGAGCGGCCGTAAAACAATGCTAGTAGGGGCCCGAAAGTTCTCGAAGGCGAACACACTTTTGGGTCTTGGCCTTGCCCTAGTTCTGCTTATTTGCTGTGCGATGGCGAGTGCGCAGACTGGGGAACCGACCGAGCGCGGTCTGTTGGCCGGAGAGACATCTACCGAGGGTCCTTCTCCGTCCGCTTCGGATGGGTCGAAGCAGAAGACACAGGATCAGGACACCCAGGCGGCCAAGCCGGGAAGCGTCCTCGGTACAGTCCTCGACCAATCGGGAGCAGTGAGTGTGGGCACGATGATCCGACTCACTCCCGAGGATAAATCCGCTTGTCGAGATGTGATTTCCGGCGACAACGGGCAGTTCTCCTTCTCGAACGTTCCTCCTGGCCACTTCCAACTCTCGGTGAGTTCGACGGGGTTCGGAAACGAAGTGTACTCGGGAGATCTAGCGCCTGGGGAAACCTTTCTTGCACCGCCGATTGTTCTCTCGGTGGCCACGGTGGTGACACAAGTAAAAGTTACGGTCGATCCGGTGGAAGTCGCGACCGAAGAGATTAAAGAGCAAGAACACCAGCGCGTTCTTGGTTTCATCCCCAATTTCTATGTGAGCTACCGCCCGGATGCGGCCCCTCTGACCACGAAGTTGAAGTATCAACTGGCGTGGAAATCAACGATCGACGTGGTTACGATTGGCGGAGTTGCTTTTCTTGCCGGGCTTCAGCAGGCGGGCGATCAATACTCCGAGTTCGGGCAGGGCGCGCAAGGGTACGCCAAGCGTTTCGGCGCGGCCTACGGGGATGCATTTGCGTCCACGTTTCTCTCCGGTGCAGTTTTTCCATCCCTCTTTAAGCAGGATCCTCGTTATTTTTATCGAGGAACGGGGAGTACGAAGAAGCGCATGCTGTACGCGATCAGCAACTCGGTGTGGTGTAAGGGCGATAACGGACGCTGGCAGGTCAACTACTCCAACATGGCGGGAGTTGTTTCCGGCGCGGCGCTTGTGTCTACCTATTACCCTTCGAAACACCAGGGAATGGACATCCTTCAGAACAGCCTGATCCGAATGGGGGAGAGTTCCCTAGCGGGCGTTGTGCAGGAATTCGTTCTACGGAAGCTCACGAACGGTGGCCATCGCAAAGAGTCGTCGGTCACGTCCGAGCAGACCATCTCGGCTGACCCGCCCAGCAAGCCTTAAGGCTGCCTTTGCGGGGTCGAATTGTTCCTCATGGAATCGTAATGAGCAGCGTTACCACGATCTATGTCGCAGTTGTTGATGACGACGAAAACAGTTGCCGATCATTCGGCCGGTTATTGCGTTCGCCATGATCAATGCTTTCTCCCTTCCAGGCGGCCCCGTCTATGTTGCGGAGGGCTTGCTGGACTTAATGACCAGTGAGGACCAATTGGCAGCCGTTCTCGCCCATGAAGTGGAACACATTGACCACTATCACTGTGTCGAACGTGTACAGATCGAAGCCCGGCTGCGCAATTTGAGACTCGATGTTGTTGGGGCCCTCGTGCAGATCCCGCTGACCGTGTGGGAAGCGGGCTATAACAAGGATGAGGAACTGGAAGCAGACCGCGAAGGCATGCGGCTTGCGGTCCTCAGCGGCTACTCACCATATGGCGCAGTTACCTTATTCGAGAAATTCGCCAGGCTACACAACGAATACATCATTCACGCCCAGAGTCCGGAACAAGAACTTTCCGAGTTGGCAATTCAAAGTCTCGAAGGATACTTCCGTTCCCACCCTCAGCCGTCCGAGCGTCTCGCCCAAGCCAATCGATTGATAGCACAAGAAGGCTGGCAAGATCGAAAGACGCAAAAACCATTTCGCGTCGAATATGAAGTCCACAACGGCAAGTACGTAAAGTGAAGGAACCGCTCAGATTGATTCAACTTAGGTTCGCGTGGGTGAGCATCGAAGGCGTTGAAGGCAACGGCGCGATGGGCCGCCGCTTTTGTAGCATCCGCAAGATACAATAACCGGCTACGGCACTGGCAAGGTGCTTCAGAGTATGACCACTAACGATGTGCCCCATCGCGAAGATTGGTTTGTCGAGGGCCTCCAAAGCCTTCGCCAGCGCATAGAAACCGACCACGAGCGCCAGATCCGATCCTCGTGTGTATCGCTGTGGCAGGAACAGCGCTAGCCTGAATAATTCGTGATTTTAAAGACAAAAGAAGCCTCCCGTGCTACAAACATGTTGACTAAAACACTGTTTGAAGCACTTCCGGAGGCCTCTTCGTGTCTGACGATAGCACAACAGAGTGTTTGTTGTTCCCAGGAATTTTTCTCAAGCCTGTCGTTGCCCAGTTTGATCAGCGAGAAGGCAGTTCCGATGGCGGTGCTTTGCTGCTGAAGGCCGCCGATGGTCACTACCGATTGGTGGAGGAACTAACGGCATGTCTGCAGGACCAAAGACAAGCCGGCAAGGTCGATCATACGTTGCAGGACTTAGTCGCACAGCGCGTGTTCTCGATTGCCTGTGGCTACCCCGACGGCAACGACTCGGCCCGATTGGGCAGCGACCCCATTCATAAGCTGCTTCTCGGTCGCGATCCCATAGAAGGGCTCGACCTGGCCTCGCAACCGACGGTGTCGCGTTTCGAGAATGCGGTCGGAGTCAAGGAGCTGTATCGCATGGGCGAGACTTTGGCCCAGAGTGTCATCCGGCGGCACGCCAAGCGACTACGGCGCCGGGTTTACCGGGTCACCATCGATCTGGATCCCACCGATGATCCCACCCATGGCGCCCAGCAACTCTCCTTCTTTAACGGGCATTACGACAGCTGGTGCTATTTACCGGTGATGGGCTTTATCAGTTTCAATGAGGAAGCCGAACAGTATTTGTGCGCTGCGGTGTTGCGTCCTGGCAACGCCCCCGCCGCAGTGGGCGCCGTAGGATTGCTGCGGCGGCTGATCCGGATCATTCGTGGTCATTTTCCTGGAGTGACCATTCGGGTTCGCCTGGATGGTGGTTTTGCCAATCCCGCGGTGCTGGAGTTTTTGGATGCGCAGACCAAACTGGAATATGTGGTGGCCATGGCCAAAAACGCAGTCCTGAAGCGGATCGCGGCTCCGGGAATTCGTCGCGCTCGTAAGCTGGCAGGAAGCAGCGGAAAGACGGAACATTTCTATGGAGAAGTCGATTACGCGGCTCGCAAGTGGCCTCATCGACGCCGGGTGGTGATCAAAGCGGAAGTCGTCCGGGCGCCGGGAAAAGATCCCAAAGACAATCCCCGCTTCGTTATTACTAACATGAAGCAGAGTCCGCAATGGATTTACGAACGGGTGTACTGCCAACGTGGTGACGTGGAAAATCGCATCAAAGAGTTGCACGACTTGGAAATTGATCGCACCAGTTGCACCAGTTTTTGGGCCAACCAGTTTCGCGTTCTGCTCACCGCTGCGGCTTACGTCTTGATGCAGGAGTTACGTTTGCGGGCTGCGGGTACAGCCTGTGCCCGGGCCCAGGTCCTCACCTTGCGCGAGCGCTTGCTCAAGCTCGGGGCTCGGGTAATGGTCTCGGTACGGCGCTGGGTCATTCACCTGCCCACGTCGTTCCCGTTTCTACCTGCCTTCCGTCTTATCGCTTGCCGTTTGGGCGCGCAGAGCGGATAAATCTCCCACTTTTTACAATCCAAAATCAGACTTGTCGCACTCTTGGCGAAGGTGTGTCACTACTTGTCAAAATTGACGTTTGAACCCGACTAATTCTTTTGGAATCAGTAACTCGATCGAAGGAAATTCCGCCGTTGTCGCAATTACATATCACTCATGCGAGCAATCACACTCCACTCCACTCTTCATAACACTTCATGAATAATGCGGGCTAGCAACAGCACTAGCGCCGAATACACTTGGGCGGCAGCGTAAAAACGCAAATCGCCGGAGCCTCGCATCTCACTCGCGTACCACTGCACTACGCTGCCCATCCCAAGAAGAATGAGAATGGGTAGCAACCAAAGGCCGACTCGGAGACTGATACGTTCGGCGATTATCGCCGCCACCATCGACATGAACGCGATAGTCATCGGCGGCCTGTCCCACACCAGCCGTGAATTGTTTGGAGACAGGTGATAGTAGGAGGAACCAAACGCTGTTAGTAGCAGACCCACAAACACGAAGAGGTATGGCCATCGCGGGCAAGCGAATTTGCAACGATTCCTACATCGGTGATTAGGGATTTTGGGCAGGAAAGGGTTTTCGGGCAGAATCGATCCCGCTTGGGGAGAAAGTACTAGCCTAGTATTTGTCCGACAATCCGACTAATCAGGAGTTAGACGCTTCGACGCGGTGTAGACTCTGGAGTGATCGAAGAAACAGCGCGACTTGACGAGTCGTACACTCCGATTCCGCTAAAGCATTTAGCTTCTTGTCAAATTGAAGGCTCAATATGAACGATCAACAAAAGAAGGAGCAGTATTCTGGAGTGCGAGATCAAGAGATCCGTGCGGCACTGGATCAGCATTGGGCGGCGTCCGATGCCAACGATTTTGAAACGGAGCACCGCATCTATCACGAGGACGCGGTGCTGGAATACCCGCAGTCAGGCGAGCGAACTCGCGGTCGACGCAACATACAGAACCAACGCGCTAGTCAGCCGAGCAAAAAGCGGTTTGCTGTCCGACGAATCATTGGCGGCGGTGATCTTTGGATCACCGAATTCATCCTGACATATGACGGCAAGCCGTCCTACACCGTGAGCATCATGGAGTTCAGGGACGACAAGGTTGCGCGGGAAACACAGTACTTTGCGGATCCATTCGTGGCTCCCGCATGGCGCGCTCAATGGGTCGAACGGATGGACACATAATCTCGAGGCGCGAGAATTCGCTAACGACACCGCATTTGCGGTTGCATAATTGTCGAGAACAGAGATTAACGCCAGAGACCCGCTAAGTCCTGATTAACGCGGTTACTGGAGAAGTCGAACTGTATGATATGGGGTATCGTTACAGCACATCCTCCGATGGAGGGACAAGAGGTGGATTGGAAACGGTTGGTCCAGTTTGCGCTGCTGGGTAGCAGTGATTTGGAACAATATGCCATCCTGCTGGTACGCGTATCGCTCGGGCTGTTCTTCGCTATCTCCGGGGCAAACAAATTGTTTGTCGCCGGCAGCACGCAAACTATGTACGAAACGCTCGTTGAGGCCAAAGTCCCGTTTCCCCACCTGATGACTTATTTCGTGTCGGGTGTCGAGTTCATTGGTGGATCCTTGCTGACCGTGGGTTTTTTTTCGAGCCTGGCCTGCGTGGCTTTATTGGTTGATATGCTTGTCGCCATCCTGACTACCAAGCTTTCCGCCATGCCTAAAGGACTTTCGCCTCTTAACTGGCTCGACGATTTCCTCTACCTTCCGGAAGTCCTGTACGTGCTCTTCTTTATCTTGCTGATCTGCTTTGGTCCGGGAAAGTTCAGTGTCGATCACTGGCTCGCCGGCAAGTTACGGAGGTGATCGATCGACGAAGCAGCTGTGTTGCTAGACAACAGCTTGATGGTCATTACCAGAATTTTTCAGCCCCAGGACTGGGTGTAGCCCGCCGCGATTCTTGCCCCTTTAACAGGTCATGGCATGCTAGCGACGGGATCGCCTGGATTGTCCCTATGGCGGCGAGAAGAATCAGTGGACGCTGCACGATAGAGCGGCTGGAGCAGTCTTGCCCGCAATCCCAAAGGCCATCCACCCATCAGCCTACTATCTGGCGGTTTCGCCAGTCGTTATGGTACAAGGGTGTTTCAGCGACGGACCAGGAGAAATGAAGTGAGCCGAGAGGAACTAGCTGAATCCTACTCGCCGGCCGACTTGTCGTTCCTAATCCTTTCGGTATACGCTCTGGTACTCGCCTGCGACTCGACTGGGCGACTTCGCCTTAGTGGCGCATGAAGCAAATGACCGCCAATGACGACTTCGAACGGTTCCGGACGGGCGTAGCGAAGTACGCCGCCTACCTCGAGACGCCCGAAGGCCGATTGCGCCTCGACCTCGCCTTCGCCAATTTGCAGGAGTTTCTCCCGCAGGCCACGCGGTCTTTGCTCGCTCTAGATCTTGGGTGCGGTACCGGCGCCATCGCGGTGCGCCTGGCGCGACTTGGTCTTCGCGTCACGTTGCTGGATGCGTCTGTACCAATGCTAGATTTGGCGAAACGTGCCGCGCAGGAAGCAGGAGTTACGGAGAGGATTGCGCTGAAACAGGGCGATGCCGCCCAATTCGCAAACTTGTTCCCCGCCGGGTCGTTTGATGTAATTCTTTGCCACAATATCCTGGAATATGTTGACGACCCGTGTGCTGTGTTGCGCAGTGCGGCTCGCGCCTTGCGAGATCCGTCCAGCATAATCTCGCTATTGGTGCGTAACCAGGCAGGTGAGGTGTTCAAGGCCGCAATACGAGACGGCGACTTGGCCGCGACCGAGCATAATCTCACCGCTGAGTGGGGACATGAGTCCCTGTACGGAGGAAGGGTGCGGCTATTTACGGCGGAGAGCCTGCACGCCGTGTTGCTCGAATCGTCACTCGCGGTAACTGCGGAGCGCGGCGTACGGGTCCTGTCGGATTACCTGCCGCCGAGGGTTTCCCGAAATGATGAGTACAAGCGGATTTTTGAGCTTGAGCGCAAGCTGGGCAGACGGCCGGAGTTTGCCGCAGTCGCTCGCTACGCGCATTGCCTGGCACATCGCGCAGGTCCAATCATCGCAAGCCCAGCCATGAAGGACCGTGCATGAACAACGTCACAGCCCAGTGTTCGTCGTCGGATCTCGCATGACACCTGATGCCGGTATTGCGCTCGGGCTCGGCCTTACCAACGAGTGCAATCTCGCCTGCGCCTTCTGCTACCGCGATCCAACTCGCGCGGATCGTCTCTCCCTGGATCAAGTGAAGGCAGTCATGGAACGCTTGCCCGTACGATCGGTGAATCTCGGCACCGGTGAGAACGGCATGCATCCCGACTTCAAGGCAATACTGGCCTACCTACGAACGAAACCGGTCAAGCTCACCATCACTTCCAATGGTCATAGTGTTGCGGTACTGGAAGACAATGAGCTCTGTGCCTTCCATGATATTGAATTCTCTCTCGATTACGCCACGCAAGCCGAACAGGATGCACAGCGCGGGCATGGCAATTGGGCACTCATCCACCAGCAGGCAGAAAGGTGTCTCAGGCTGCGTATTCCTGTAACCATCATCGCCGTTATGATGAAGTCGAACTACTTGCGTTTAGCGGATGTGGCGCGAGTAGCCAAACAGTTTGACGCTCCTTTGCGAGTCAATGTTTACCAAGCCGTGCGATCGGACGTCTATGCCCTGAGCTACGAAGAGTACTGGGAAGGGTTCCGGCGCCTCTTTGAGGAGACCGATGTAATCGCTATTGGCGAGCCGCTGGTTCGTGCGATGGCGGGGCTCCCACCGCTCCTAGGCGGTTGCGGCGTAAGCACCGTACGAGTGACACCAAGAGCCACGACACAACCCTGCGTTTATTGGCCAGGATCGGGGGAGCGGCTTGCGGATTTGATCTCGATGGGGCTCGACGTTCTAGACTCCGCGCCATTCAGCCAAGTCCGCACTCTTCCCGACGCCTGCCAGCCTTGCGAGTTCCGCGAGTCGTGTCACGGCGGATGTGCCGGCCGGCGACGCTTGCAAGGCGCACTATTACAGCCTGACTCTTATTGTCCGATCATTCGCGGGCAACGCCCGACGCTGCGGATCCGCACGGTCGCCACCCGCGATCTGCCCAAGCTGAGCAGTTCCTGCACTACCGTAGTGATTGCCAGGTAGTCTGATTCGTGAAGAACAACATCAGCTGTTCGAATAAGCCCCCCTTTCGTCTATTCCGCTTTCTTCCATGTATCCGAGCCCGTCAGCTTAACTGAAACGTCAGAAATAAAGATGTGCAGGGGCTTGCCATCGGCGGTGCCGCGATGCTCGGTTGAGAACAGAATTGGACCTGCCTTTTTGTAGCCTGCCCACGATGCGATGACACGGCTCGGCGGCTTGGGCCCGCCGCGGTGATAGACAAAGTACACGACACGGTTGTCGTTACCGACGTAGAGATCCCAGGTGTCGCCGGGCGTGTAACCGCCATCTGCAGGATACTTCACCGGGACCAGCTCGGCCATGCCGGGGCCCAGCGGCAGGTTAAACTTGCCCTGATCGATCACGGTGGCGCTCTTGTCCCAATAAGCATGAAAAGGAAACAGAACCCAATAGTTATCGTTGATGAAACTCGGGTCGACTTCGTTCTTCACGGCGTCGGTTTGGCTGCCGGGGTCGGTGCGTACGTATGAAACCTTGACCGGCTTGCCGTCTTTGCCCACGCCTTCAAAGGTGACCTTGTTGGTCTTAGGCTCCCACTCCCACTTGTGAGCAGCTTTGAAGAGTCCGGTAATCTCCCCGTTCCAGGTGTAGCGGATAGCCTCAACTTGATCCCACGAATCGATACCGTAGGTCTTGGCGATTTGATCGAGAATTGGCGCGCGTTGCTGTGCCCAGGAGTTTGGAGCAAGAACCAGCACCCCACAAACTAGGAAACGGATCGTCGTTGAACAACCCAACTTTGCCATGGAGGATCCTCCTCAGTGAAATGAAACGAATGTCGTGTTGGATGACGTACCAAGGTTTCTGGATACAAGAATCGCATGTGCTGCAATTGCCTTCACTCTGCCTTGTCCGCTTGCCCTTGGAGTGCGGCCGATCGTGTGATCCGGCGCAAAGCGAGAATCGCACCGGCCCCTGCCACGCATCCGTATTCCAGCAGCATTACCCAACCAGGAAGCGACCCCCAAGGACGCCCAAGTGTGCGCCAGTGCCACATAACGTAAGTCGGGAAAATGCTGACAGTCCAGATGATGATCAGCAGCGTCGAGGCTGACGTCAGAAATGGCAGCAGCCAGAGAAGATACCACGGGAATACAGCGGGTGCACACAAAAGAGATGCTGCCATGGGCCAGGCAAACATGGGCCAGGCAAATTGGTCCGGAGACCACTCAGGCGCTGCGCTTCCTATCCAGGTTGCAGTCACTAATCCGACGAGCACTGCCAGCCCAGCTAGCAACTGCGGAGGCGCCACCTGATCGAGTAGCGCAAACACGGGACCATTAAAGCGGAAACTGTGCACATACCTACCAAGCGAGCCGATCAGAATGCGGCCGTGATTAAGAAATGGCACGTACAGGAGTCCGACCACGGCTGCCGCCAGCACAGCGTCGCGTATGCGGACCCGCTTCCAGTAGAAGGGCAAGAGTACGACCGGCAGAAATTTCACTGCTATAGCTAGCCCAAGTGCGACGGCCGCAGTTGCCCGCCATCGGCGCAATAGCGCAGCGCCGGACACCACTAACAATAGCGCGCCAACAATGTCAACGTGACCGCTTCCCGCCACCTCAATGGCCAACAATGGGTTCCAGGCGTATGCCAGAACTAGGTGCGCTCCCCGCCGGGTACAACGCAAGACATCGAGCAACACGAAAACGATTGCGAACTCGCAAAGCACAAATGCTACTTTCAGTGCAAAGGTGGACTCCTGAATCGCGGTTACTGCGCGAAAAAAAACTGTGCTCCTGCTGGATATGGGCTCGGTAGATCCGGGTTGTTCAAGTTGCTGGTTTCCGGAGTATGCAGCCCCTTAGCGGCAGGATCGCTGGGAACGACAATGTAGGGGTTGTAGCCGAGCCTCTGCAGGCGGCCATCCCAAACATATCGATGAATATCATCGTCGGCGCCCGAGGGCACCCGCAGAAATTCAATGTGCCACACAGCAGCCAGGACGAGCCCAGTGACGACAACTCGTCGGGCAAATCTTGGCGTAGCGAAAAACTCACGGATCGCCAAGAGGTACGCGATGCCCGCAAGCGTCAAAGAGGCCATGAAGTACGGTCCACCTCTATCGCCGAAGTTGCGTGAGCAGATCGTGAGCGCCACGCACAACGTGGCGCCGAGTATGTACACTCTCCACGCGGGGGTGATCTTCATTATTACAATTCTCCCCTGCCCGTCCGAGAGCTTGTCCGAGATTGCCCCGCCACCAGCTCCCGCTCTTTAAGCCACGCCGCCGTGCGTGGCGCCCTTGCCGGATCCAGCCGCAACTCCTCTGCCAACCGAGTCAGGTCCTCAACTACGTCAATATCGTAAAAAGGAGCTGCGAAGCCGACGGAAAGCTCCAGAGCTCGTGCGTGCGATAGGAGTCTCTCCAGCGCGCTGCTGGTGCCCATTCCGTCGTGTGCGAAAAGCGTAGGATGAAAAGCCTTTGCCCCGATGAGATAGTAGCCCCCGTCGTGCGTTGGTCCAATGACTACGTCATGAGCGGCCAGCGTTTCGAACGCGTCTTCGAGAACAGAACGTGGCAGGTGTGGGCTGTCGCTGTTGAAGGCAATGACGCGTCCTTGGTGGCCCTCTGCGAAGTGCGCAAATACCGACGTAAGGCCCGCAGCAAGACCTTCACCTTTCTGGGCAACTACGCTCGCTTCGCTGCCCGCCAATTGCGCCAGCTCGTTTACGTCGGTGTCCGGGCACATGATGGCAACTTCCACATCGTTGCCCAATGACCGCGCCAGCGCCAGCGTGTCGTCCAGAAGACAGCAATAGAAAGCAGTAACAGCCTCAGGAGAAAGGCTGGAAGCCAGGCGGGTTTTGACCTCGCCTAGCCTCGGTGCTTTCGCCATGATTACCAGGATTCGGTCACTGCCTGACGAACGCACTACCGTTTCGCTTGAAGGTGTCATAAAATTCTTGACGCGGACCTACGCTGGCCGTGTTGTCCCGGCTCTTCGATGCCGGAAATAATAGCGCACTATCAAACTGAGAATGAACCAAGCGGCGCCGACCGTGCCCTTCAGCGTACCGCTGATCTTTGATTTTCCGATACGCCGGTAGTAGCTCACCGGGACCTCAACCACGCGGAATCCAGCGAGGGCGCCTTTGAGGATCATCTCAACCGCCCAACCATAGGTGGTCTCTTCGAGGGCGAGCGCGCGTAGTACTTCTGCGCGGCCAGCGCGAAATGGGCCGAGGTCGCTGATGTCGAGTCCATAGAGAAGCCTGATCAATCTAGCGCCGAGACGATTACCAAACGCCTGATGCCAAGGCAACGCCCTACCAGAACGCCGCTCCTGCAGGCGGGAACCGAGCGTGATGTCGGCACGCCCCTCAGTGATTGGCGCTAAGAGCATCGGCAGTTCAGAGGGTCGATCGCTGTAATCTCCATCAAGGAACACAACCACGTCAGGGGAATTTGCCGTGGCCAGACCCGTGAGGCACGCTCGCCCATAGCCGCGGCGCGGTTCCTGAACGACGCGGGCTCCCATTCTGGCGGCGATCTCGGGCGTCCCGTCACTCGAGTTGCTGTCGACAACGATGACCTCCGTCGTGAGGTCGGACGGGAGATCCGCTAAAACGCGCTCAATCGCCTGCGCTTCATTGTGGGTAGGGATGATGACGGACACGCGCACGTGATCGTGATTCAAGTGATTCTGGCCCAATCACCACCACGGAGAAGATGGCCACCGTTGCGACAGCCACGCGTCAACGCCCCATCTCCGGCCGGCGCGTCCGATAGCGAGCCCAAGCGATGCGAGCACCGGAACCAGCAGTTCCCAGATCCACGAGGTGCCCCACTCCGAAATCCAAAGGCTGCCGAGATACAGAAAAGCCACAAATGCGGCCGGTCGGGTAAGCAGACCGATGACGAGCAGGATAGCGAGAGAGATCTCGGTCATGGCCTGCATAGGAGCAGCTATCGCGGCATGGCTTGCCGCCAGGCCCATCACCGCCTTCCAGGCAGCCGGGCAGTGGCTCGCCTTGATGTAGTAATTGATCAGACCCGCGTAACCCGCCGGTGTGTAGAGGCCTTTCCCCAGATTCTCGAAAAAGACCCACAGGAACATGGCGCCGATCGTTACGCGCACGATTGCTAGACCGTTTGCGGCTTGCGGTTGGTGGGCCACTGTGGTTGCGCCACTTCGCGGTGAGGTTGCGATGGTTGTCATGGTGAACCTCGTCCAGTGGATGCTATACCAAATATTCGACAGGCTCAAACCTTGTCTCAGCGAAGCTATTATAAGGGTAAGAATTATCGCTGGAGTGCCTTCCTCCGCAGCCCTGACAGCTCGCGTGGGCTGATGGTAAAAACTCGATCCATGTCCGCCGATTAAGGAGTGCTTGAGACCCTGCCGGTACTGGTGCAGCACAGCGAAGAGGAAGTTTCCAAGGACATCTGTTGAAGACGGTCTGGCCAGACAGTTTCGTGGAAGAGTCCAATCTCAACCAAAGCATTTTTCTGTTGCGTAAAGCTCTGGGCGAGACGGCTCAAGATCATCGCTACAGCGTCACGATTCCGAAACGGGGATATCGCTTCGCGGAAAGTGTCCGGTGAGTCGCAGCAGATGAAGCCGACTTGATCTCTGTGACTCTGTGACCCCGTGGTGAATCAGTTAAGTCCAATGCCAGCGCAGTTCTGCCGCGTTAGTACACTCGACTAAGGTTACCCGGGCTGGCACGGACGGGCCATTCCTGGAAATGGCGCCTGAGGGCACACTGGATGCAGAGATAATTCAATGCAGCCAGAGTCGATCCAAACCGAGCTCTTCGTTACCCTCGTTCAGCACTACGAGCAGGATCCTCGTGAATTCGTGAGGCTGCCGCAGCAGACCGTCGATTCCTCTTTCGCGCGCGTGGCAGTAGCCGAGTTGCGGAACGAAGGCTACGTCGAGGAGCAAGTGAGGGGCGTAGTCCGGCTTACGCCGCGGGGATATCAGGTGTACAGGAGCAAGCCGCTTCCTGCCGCTTAGCTGGTGAAGCTCCGATCAGCGCCTGAAGGCGTATTCATGACGAAACATTTAGGCCGCGCCTGAACAGCTTGCCGAGAAACTCTAGGCGTTGGAGTTTTGAAAGGGCACGGCTTTCCAGCCGTGCCCTAAGTCTTTGAAAACGATGTACGGCGGGCTGGGAAGCCGCCCTTTCAAGGCTCCAGCCACCGATTTTCGGCGCTTTTCCATAAGCTGCGAAGGCGTGCTCTGATTGATTAATTCTGCGGTACACTGCATCGGGTCGAAATCTGGGTTCAAATCTCGAGCTTTCTCAAAATCAGGGTTAACAGGGAGATCGTCATGCACATTCGAACAAGTTTGGCGCTTGGATTGTGTATCGCGCTGCCGGCTTCGAGTTTCGCTGACTTTCGCTACGACGAGACCACCAAGTTCACTGGCGGCTCCATTGTCAGCATGACGAAGTTCGTTGGCGCTTTAGGAAGTTTCGGTGGAGTGCCTTCGAGCATCGGAAACTTGGGCGGCTTTGGAGGCTTTCACAAGAAGAAGCCACAGCAGCAACCTGATCAGACTACGGCTAATGGAGCTGCGCCGAGCGGTTCTCCGCAAAACGCTGCGGTACTGATGGAATCAACCATGGAGATGACAAATTTCTCCTCCGCAGCCGTTGACCCGACGCTATTCAACGTTCCTGCAGGTTACGCAAAGGTGCCTTCGGAATATCAGAAGAGTCATCAATAGTCTACTCGTACCGCAGGCAGACAATGGGATCCAGATTGGCCGCCAAATTCGCGGGGTAAAAACCGAAAAATAAACCCACGGCCACTGAGATCGTGAAGCCGATCGAGACCCACAGATACGACAGCGTTGCAGGGATCGAAGGCACGAATGTGCGGACCAGCGTCGATATTCCGGCCCCGATCAGAATGCCGATGGTGCCGCCCACCAAAGTGAGGACCACTGCTTCCACAAGGAATTGAAGGCGAATGTCCACGCGGCGGGCGCCGATCGCTTTGCGCAAGCCGATTTCCTGGGTGCGCTCGGTCACGGAGATCAGCATGATGTTCATCACGCCGATGCCGCCTACGAGTAGCCCGATGGAACTGATCACGCTGGTCAGGATCACTAGCGCGCCGGTAAGCTGGTTCCATAGATTGCTAAGAAAATCTGGCGAACTCAGCTCGAAATCATTCTCCTTATTAGCGGGAATATGCCGCAGGCGGCGCATGGCCTGAATCACCTCGTCCTGCGCGGTTTGCAGGCTGACGTTCTGCGGGACAGTGAAGGCCATGATCAGTTCTTTGGCTTCTGGGTACTCTTTCTTGAAGTTGCTGAGCGGGATCACGGCAAACGCGTCCACGCCGGGACCGATGAACAAACCAGGGTCATGCTCAAAAACGCCGATGACTTCGTAGAGGTCGCCGTTGAGCCGCACCGTTTTTCCCACCGCGTCCGTGTAGGGGAAAAGTGACTCGTTGATCGCGGCTCCCAGCACTACCACCGGCCGCGCATGTTCCTGATCAAAGCCGCTGATAAAGCGGCCGCGCCCTACCGTGAACAACGGAATCGCCTCCGCATACTGCGGCTCAACCCCCCGCACGATGACCTTCTCCACGCTGCGATCGGCGTTGGTGATCAGGTTGCTGTCGCCAAAGAAAAAGCCGCGAGTGCCAAACGTGGTTACGATCTGCACGTCGGGAGCAGCTTGCCGGATGAAATCGGCGTAGTCGTAGTCGAAGTATCTGCGGGTGCGGATGCTCTGCGGCCAGCGCGATGGGTCCGAACCGGGCGGGAATCGCGAAACAAAGTACGTGCGCGAGCCCAGGGACTCTACTTTGTCCTGCACAAACTTGTTCAGCCCCTGAATGATGCTTGCCATCGAAATCACCGAAGACACGCCAATCACAATGCCCAGGACGGTCAGCACCGACCGTACCTTCGAGGAGCGAAGGGTTTCGAGCGCGGCGAGGCAATTCTCCCGAGCTTGCGAAGCCGTCATAATCGCCATCAGTCAGCCCTCATGGCGACTACAGGATCCAGGCGGGACGCGCGGACTGCGGGATAGATACCGAAAAACAGTCCGACCGCGGAACTGAGAAACACTCCCAACACTGCGACCCAGCTCTGCACCGAAGCGGGAAACGGAGTGAAGGTTCGCAAGATCAGCGCGACCAAGAAACCCAGCGCGATCCCAACCAGACCCCCGGCAATACACAACGTGACGCTTTCCGCGATGAACTGCCGCACGATGTCCAGCTTGGTCGCACCCACGGCGAGCCGCACTCCGATTTCCCGGCGCCGGGCAGTCACACTGACCAGCATCACGTTCATGATGACGATGCCGCCGACCACAACCGAGATCACGCTCACCATAATGAACACCGCGAAAAATGCTGAACTGATGCTGCGCCACAACGCCATGTAACTTTCCTTGGTGCCGACGAAAAAGTCGTCCTCCATGTTCGCCGTGAGGTGGTGCCGTGCGCGCAGAGTGAGCTGAGCCTGATCTTGAGCGGGTTCAAAGTTCTTTGCGGTGGCCCTGACATTGATGATGAGGCTGGTATGTGCGCCCTCCATGCGCAGGAAGACCGAGAGCGGTACCATCACGAAGTTGTCCTGGTCCTGGCCCAGCACGCTTCCGATTTTCTCCATGGTGCCGATCACTGTGAACTCATCGTTGCCGATTCGCATGGTCTTCCCTATGGGATCAACACCGAGAAATAATTGCTGGACCAAGGTGTCGCCGATCAGGCAGACGTTGGCGCGGTGCTCGGCCTCGGACGGCGTGAAATACCGCCCGCGCTCGACGGTGCGCGTGTCGATGTCCGCCATGCTCGCGGTTTGGCCGGAGAGATTCACGTCCGTGACCTCTTTATTGCCGTAGCGCACGCGGACGGTGCTGCTGGCGCTGGCGCCGACCTCGGCGCATGCGGTGCATCGATCAGCGATAGCTTGCATGTCGTCGAGCTCGATCTTCCGGTACTTCAGAGCCTTGATGACGATGTTGAAGTCAGTGACGGCGAAGGGAGTGCGGGCGACCTGAAAAACGTTGGTGCCCAGGTTGGCGATCTTTTGTTCAACGTAGACGTTCGCGCCCTGCACCAGGGTCATGACCGTGATCAGCGTGGCCACGCCCATCGTCAGCCCCAGCATGGTGAGCGAGGCGCGCAGTTTGTGGGCGCGCAAGGCGCTGACGCATTCGGCCAGATTGTCTCGGATGGCGAGCATTGGCGCAGGGAAACATTTCCAGCTACACTCTTCAATCCTACCAGCGTTGCTTGTGAAGATCAGAACCTGTGGTCTTGGTGAATTTGCTTAAAACCATTAACCACAACGGGCACGAAGGTACACAAAGCCTTGTCAAGAAGGTTTCTTCGTGTACCTTTGGGTCCTTCGTGGTTCAAGATTTTGCTCGATTCTTATACGATCGTATTCGGCGGAGAGAATTTGCCGCACCAATACTGGTCGTCAGTGAGGACTTTGTCATGACTAAGATGCAGAGATTGATAATCCTGGCCGCGTTCACGGGCATGGCTTTAACCTGCCATGCCGCGGCTCCGCCCGAACGGCAAGTCGCGGTCACGATCGACGACTTGCCGGCGGGCAACGCCTATAACATGTCCGCCGCTGACATTACTCAGATGACTACAAAGCTGCTCGCAGCCCTTCGCCAGCAGAACATTCCAGTTATTGGTTTCGTGAATGAGAAAAAGCTGTATCGCACGGGCGAAGTGGATGAACGAATCAAGGCTCTCGATATGTGGCTCGACGCCGGCATGGAACTGGGCAATCATACTTTCAGTCATACCTCGCTGAATAAGGCTGGGCTAAAGGCGTGGGAGGACGACGTTGTCCAGGGCGAGAGCGTGACCCGGTTGCTGCTGGCGCAGCACAAGATGACATTGAGATATTTCCGCCATCCTTACCTGGATACCGGCCGCGACCTGCAGACCCGACGCGATGCTGAAGCCTTTCTCGTGGGACGGGGTTATCGCATCGCTCCAATCACGCTCGACGCCTGGGACTGGATGTTCGGCGCCATCTACGAAGACGCCAAGAAGCGAGGCGACGCCGCATTGCAGCAGGAGATGGTCAGCTCTTACCTGGCGCACAGCGATGCGGTATTTGCTTACTACGAGCAGCTTTCAAAGCAGATCGTGGGCTACGAGCCCAAGCAAATTCTGCTGCTGCATGGAAATTGGCTGGAGGCCGATCATATCGGCGAACTAGCAGACCTGATGCGAAAAAGGGGATACCGCTTCATCACGCTCGAAGATGCGTTGAGCGATCAGGCCTACAGCTTGCCCGACACATACGTGGGAGAAGAAGGAACCAGCTGGCTCGACCACTGGGCCATCACGATGGGCAAACCTCTGCAGGGATTTCCCGAGGTGCAGGCGTCCATCATGGAACGACACGCTGCTCTGACGAAGCCGCACACTCCCTGAATCCGAGGGATTACTCGTATCGCAGCGCGACCATGGGATCGACCTTGGCGGCGCGGCTGGCCGGAATGTAGTTTGCCAGAAATGCCACAACGTCCAGCAGCGCGGTAAAAGCCGCGAGAGTTAAGGGATCGGTAGCGCTGACGTCGAACAACAGGCGCGAAATCAGCCTCGTCAGCGCGAAAGCCGCGACGAGACCTGCGGTCACTCCGACCAAAGCAAGCGACATTCCCTTCCACACGATGAGCTTCATCACGTCCGCACGCTGGGCGCCAAGCGCCATGCGTACTCCGATTTCCCGCACCCGCTGACTGACGAAATAAGCCATGACTCCATAAATGCCAATCGCTGCGAGCAGCATGGCCGTGGCTGCAAAGAATCCAAGAATTTGCATGGCAAAACGGCGCGGGGCTAACGAATCGGAGATGACGCTGCGCAGCGCCCGCACGCCGAACACTGGCAAGTCCGGGTCGACAGCTTGGATTTCGCGGCGGACCGGCTCCTCCAAAGTTTCGGGACTGGCCGTGGTCCTGATGTAAACCGTCATCGCGTTCAACGGAAACTGTTGTGAAGGAAGAATCAGGTGTGGAGTGTAGGGTGCGTCGAGGCCCTCATTTCTGCTCCTGCCTATCACGCCCACGATCCTCCGCACGTCAGGATTTTGAGGCCCAGGCTGTATTTGAGGGCCAAGCTGTAGGTGAATTTGCTTCCCTACTGGATCTTCGTGTGGCCAGAAGCGCTCCGCCGCTGTCTGGTCGATGAGCACGACCGGTTCGCCTTTCTCGTTGTCGGCCTCGGTAAAGAATCTACCTGTGATGAGCGGCGTGGCGAGGACATGGAAAAGCTCGGGCGATGCTACACCCAGCTGTGCGGTTGGAGCTTCACCTGCTACGGCAACGCGGCCTACAATCTCGAAACCTCTGGAGTTGCGCAGCCCGGTAAAGGGAGTGTTCCCACCCCCGATTGCGGCTTCCTTCACGCCGGGCACAGTGCCGACGCGACGCAGCACCTCACTCACGAAAATATTACGTTTCTCCTGCGTCGGATAAGGATTGTTCTTGGGATCATTTGGAACCGGCAACCACAACCGGGCGGTCACCACATTTTGGGCGTTGAAACCCGGCTGTACGTCGAGCACTTTCCAGAAGCTGCGCAGCAAAAGGCCGGCGCTCACCATCAGTACGAACGAGAGCGCGAACTCGGAAGCGACCAGCGCGCTGAGGAACCGATGCTGACCCGAGGCAAGGCCCGCGCCCCGCGACCCTTGACCCAATTTATCCATCAATCGGCGATCGGACATTTGCAGTGCCGGTGCCAGGCCGAACAGGATGCCGGTGATTACGGAAATCGCAAATGCGAAGAAAAGTGCACGCCCGTCCAAAGCCACTTCCGTAAGTCGCGGAAGGTTCGCTGGAACCAACGTGAGCAAAATATCCTTAAGCCAAAAGCTCAGGGGCAGGGCGAGCGCTCCGCCGCACAGCGAGAGCACGACGCTCTCGGTCAGGGTCTGACGAATCAGCCTCCAGCCGCTTGCGCCGAGGGCCTGCCGGACAGCGATTTCGCGGTGACGCAAGGAAGATCGAGCCAGTAGCAGGCTGGCGATGTTGACGCACGCAATCAGCAACACAACTCCCACCGCGGCCAGGAGCAAAAATAGCATCAAGCTCACGTTAGCGGTTACTTCTTGCCGCAGCGGCACGACTCGAAGTCTCCATTGTGCTGTCGCGGGATACTCAGTGGGATATTGCTCGCGCAGCTGCGCTGCGAAGGCATCGAGCTTCGCCTGGGCTTGCGCGACGGATAGTCCAGGCATCAAGCGCGCGATGGCGCCCGGAATAAATCGTAGGGTGCGCACTGGGGGTTTCGGAAATGGCGGGGCGGCGTATCCTGCCGCCACCCAAACTTCTACGTCGTGCCCGAGAGTACGTCCGGGATGGCGAAAGGTGGGCGGCATGACTCCGATGATGGTGTAAAGATCAGTATCGATTCGGATCGCCTGACCCAAGACGTTCGGATCCGCCCCAAACATGGTGTGCCACAGGCTGTCGCTGATGACCGCGCCCTCAGAAAATCCTTCGCGGGAATCGGCGTCGTTCCAAACCCGGCCTATGGCAGGCCGCGCACGCAGTAGTGTGAAATAGCTGGTGCTGACCGCATTGGCCTCGACGCGCTGGGGTTTCTCTCGTCCGGTAATGTTGGCGTTGATGGGCCAAACCGCCGACAATTGCTCGAACACGCCAGAGCGCTTTTGAAAATCATCGAGTTCAGGCTGCGACACGCCAGCATCTGTCAGGTTGGCTCCCGGAATGTCTTCCTTCACCGACACGAGTTGCTCCGGTTGTGAGTAAGGGAGCGGCCGCAAAAGGATGGCGTCGACCACCGAAAACAACGCCGTGTTGGCGCCGATGCCCAGGGCCAGAGTGACAATTACCACTGCGCTAAAGCCTGGGCTCTTGCGCAGCATGCGGATGCCGAAGCGAAGATCCTGAAGCAGAATTTCCATCGGTCGTCCTCGATGCGGTTGCCTTGCTCTTCTTGCAGGTTAAATGCCTTTACGCAACCTGCGAGCTTCTTATTTAGACGACTGATACGCATGGCGGTTACGGGGCAAATTCATCTTATGTATGTTCGGTTGTGGGATTCGGGCGTCCGAAAGTGGACAGGCGGGGCGTAGCTGACCGTGGTCGTGCGGACGCTCTATAGCCTTACAGGCATCTGCAATTGAATTCATGCGAAAATCGCATGGGGGTGGGAATGTCCAAGAAGAAATTGAATGTTGGCATGGTCGGGTCCGGTTTCATCGGCAAGGTACATTCGAATGCCTTTCGCCAAGTCGGGCATTTCTTCGACTCGCCTTACGAAGTTATATGCAAGGTGATCTGCGGGCGCAATCGGGCAAAGCTGGAGACGGCTGCCTCGCAGTGGGGCTGGAGCGAGATTGAAACCGACTGGCAGAAAATCATCGCAAGAAAAGACATTGACGTAGTCGATATCGCCGTCCCAAACGCGCTGCATTCTGCGATTGCGATCGCCGCTGCTGAAGCCGGAAAAATCGTTTTCTGTGAAAAGCCGCTCGCGTCCTCTATTGAAGAAGCGGAAAGCATGACCAAGGCGGTAGAGCACACCCTTAACTTGGTTTGGTTTAATTTCCGTCGCGTACCGGCGATTGTTTTTGCGAAACAGCTCATCGCCGAGGGACGCATCGGCCAGACGTTTCACTATCGGGCCCTCTACTTGAATCAGTCCGGTAACGATCCGAGCAAGGCGAACACATGGCGTTACAAAAAGAGCGAAGCGGGAATGGGGGCTGCCGGAGACCTGCTCTCTCACTCGATTGACATTGCGCTTTATCTCAATGGACCGATCAAGGAGCTCTCCGCGTTGATGCACACGTTTGCTCCGGGCCGCGATGTAGACGATGCGACGTTGCTGATGGCCCGTTTTGCAAACGGCAGCATCGGCACATTTGAAGCAACTCGGTATGGGGTGGGATGCCAGAATCGCAATACGTTTGAAGTGAATGGCTTGAAGGGGATGCTAAGTTTCACTCTGGACGACATGAACCAACTTGATTTCTTTGACGCTACCGAACCAGCCAATTTGCAAGGCAAGCGCAGCATCGCCGTCACGGCGCTAGATCATCCCTATGGGAGAAACTTCTGGAAGCCGGGCCATGTTCTGGGATACGAGCATCCTTTTATTGCGACGCTTGGAGATTTTCTTAATTCGATAGCGCGGCAAGAACCCTTCCACGCAAACTTTGAAGATGCTCTGGCAGTGCAAAGAATCCTGCATGCGATTGAGCGATCTTCCGCCTCGCATGGTTGGGTGAGTGTGGACGGGAACCCGGCGTAAGCAACGCTGGCGTGTGTGGTTCCAGAGTTCCAGAGAATCCTTCCTTTGTGTACCTTCGTGTCCTTCATAGTTGATGAAGCGCAAATGCTAAAACCACAAAGGACACGAAGGTGCACCCATTGCATTTAGGAACACCTGCGCGACGGCGCTGAGGTTAATGGGACTAATGCAAAGCGACCTTACCCGTCAGCGTGATGTCCGCTGCCGAACGGGTGACAAACAAATCGAAGTCTCCGGGCGCGACCGTCCACGAATGGCTCTTGGCGTCATAGTAGGAGAAAGCTCGCCGGTCGAGTTTCACGACGACGTTCTTGGTCTCACCGGGATTCAGGCTTACTCTCTTGAAGCTCTTCAGTTCTTTTACTGGGCGAGGGACGGGAGCGTGCCGATCGCCAACGTAAACCTCCGCAACGTCCGCTCCGGCGCGAGTGCCCGTGTTAGTAACGTCGAACGCGACGCTGACTTGTTGATCAGATGACGGTGGCGATATCGTCAGATTCTTATACGCGAATGATGTGTAGGACAGGCCGTAGCCGAACGGAAACAACGGCTTGACCGTCGATTTATCGAAGTGGCGATAGCCAAAGAAAACTCCCTCACTGTATTTAACTTTCTTGCTGCCATCTTTCGGATAATAGGAGTCATGCGTCGCATTGTCTTCCCATCGACGTTCGATCGAAATCGGCAACCTTCCCGATGGATTCGATTCGCCAAAGAGGAGTTGCGCTACCGCGGCACCACCTTCCTGACCGGGATACCACGCTTCGAGAAGCGCAGGGACATGATCGATCCACGCACTCATGTCAACTGCGCCACCCGAAGTTACGACCACAACAGTTTTCTTGTTCAGAGCGGCAATCTGGTTGACGAGTTCGTCCTGCCCGGGAGGCAGGCGGAAAGTCCGGTCGGCGCTTTCGCCTTCGCTGGCCGCGTCAAAACCTGGAGCGAGGATCACGGCATCGACGCGAGCAGCCAGCGATTTCGCCTCCGCACTTACCAGCGTGTCAGGACGAACGATGCCGAGGTTGGCCGTAGTCTTGCCCCATCCGTTCTTAGCGTAATAGTCGAGCTCGACCTCATGCGCGCCCGATGTAAGAGCAACCGAAACCTCCCCAACAAAGGCGTACCACTGCTTCCAGTTGTCGAGCACCAGCTTCTTGTCGATATAGAGCCGGTAGCCGCCGTTCTCACCCGGACCTTGCACGAAAACAAGATACTGCCCGGGGACGGCCGGCGTGAAGAAGCCAGTCCAGCGAATGGAGACATTGCTGGCAGCACCGTCTGTTCCTCGGGCTGGCTCGTAGTGGACGTACTTGTCATATCGAACGATCGCAGGTGAGCCGCTGAGGTCCGCGTTATTGAATAACTCCATCTTCAAGCCTGTCTGGCCGCTGGTCGCCTGCGTGGTAAATTGCATCTGCTTCGACATTTCATCGAGTGTTGGCAGTCCCGGCTCATAGTAGACTTTCGCGCCGTCGCCCAGGTAATCCTTAATGCCTTCCAAATAGCTCACCGGCGTGAAGGGCTTGGCTTCGGCGCTGCCTCCTCCGCCGGGTTGCGCGGGATAGGCGTCGGGGCCGATGACGGCGATAGACTTGATGCTTCCCTTTTCAAGAGGTAAAAGGTTGCCGTCGTTCTTGAGCAGGACCATGCCTGAGCGAGCCGCCTCCAACGCGGTTTGGTTTCCTGCAATATTCAACAACGAGATTGACAAGTCCGTTTGATCGCGGTCGAGCCATCCAAATTGGATCGCAGTCCGCAGAATGCGTCGCACTTTGTCGTCGATGGTGGCTTCACTGACGGTGCCGGCTTTGACGGCCGGCAACAGAGTCGCGCGGTTCATAAACTTTCCTCTGGGCATTTCCAGGTCGAGACCGCCATTCGCGGCGGCGACGCCGTCATATGTGGCATCCCAATCCGACATCATGATCCCTGCGAAGCCCCACTCCTTTTTGGCGACGTCCGTGTTCAGGTAACCGTTCTGGGTCATGTGCAGGCCGTTGGTCAGGTTGTAGGAATCCATAATCGCGCCAACCTTCGCCTCCTTGACTGCAGCTTCGAACACCGGAAGGTAGATTTCCCGCATGGTGCGCTCATCGATAATGGAATCGGTATTGTGACGGTCGAATTCCGAATTATTACCCATGTAGTGCTTGATGGTCGCGCTGACTCCCTGGCTTTGCATACCGCGGATGTAAGCGACCGCAATACGTGCGGCGAGGAACGGGTCTTCGCCGAAGTATTCGAAGTTGCGACCGTTCAACGGCGCGCGATAGATGTTCACGCCTGGCCCGAGCATAAAATGCACGCCGCGGGCACGGGCATCCTGGCCGATGGTCGCTCCGATCCTTGCCGCCAGATCCGGATCCCAAGTGGCAGCCAGGCCAATGCCGCCAAAGACCGTCGAAGGCCCGTAGTTCCGCACGCCGACCGGCCCGTCTGCCATTTTCAAGCGAGGCAACCCGATCTTCTCATTGGCGCGAATGTAGAAATCGTCCACACCGCCGATCAAGTCAATCTTCTCGTCGAGAGTTAGCTTCTTAAGAAGAGAATCAACGCGGGCGTCCACATCCGATGAGGATGTCTGCGCCTGGGAACATGCGAGAACGATAGGGAAGAACAAGAGAAGAAAAATAGGCCGAAGCCTTCGAGCCATTAGAACCTCCATCTTACTGAGCTAGCTAAATTAGTTGACCAGATTCAGTCGCACTTCACGATCATTTCTGCGCAGACACAATTTCTAAAGCAAGCGTAGCCAGGTCGATGTCCTCGCTGGAGGAGAGGCCACTGACCGCAACTGCGCCGGCAACGAAACCATCCTTCCAGATAGGAATGCCGCCGCCCCAGCCAACGAATCTGGAATCACCGTAGTAGGCGATGTCATGGCCCCTTTCCGGGTGGCGCACCTTTTCGCCGATTTCCTTTGTCGGTTTTCGTTCTCGAGCCGCCGTCCACGCTTTGTTCGCGGCAATTCGGATTGAGGAAATGGGAGCGCCGTCCATGCGGGCAAAAGCGATGAGTTCACCGTGAGAGTCGGCGACGGCTACTACGACCGATTTCTGCTTGTGTATGGCCTTTTCTACGATCAGATCAACGATCTTTTTGGCCTCAGAGTACTCGATGACGGGGACATTCCTCATGCGGATTGGAGGAGATCGGGGTGAATAGGGACACCAGCACGATTTCGGATTTTTGCTGCTTGGAGAAGACCCATCGGAAACAAGAAAATCGGGCTGGGCAAAATGCCCAGCCCGGTTCATTTCACGCAATTTAGAACTTAAGCTTCAGTGCGAACTGAATCAGACGCGGGTTGTTCACCGTGGACGTCACGGTGCCGAATCCGTTGCCTGTGGGCGTGCCGTTGTAGCCCTGCCCGGGGAAGCCAAACTGCGGGTGATTGAACAGATCGAAGAATTCCGTTCTGAATTCAAGACCGAACCGTTCAGTGATCATCGTCCGCTTGAATATGGCGAAATCAAAGTTGTTGATTCCGTCCGCGCGCAGTGTGGCATCCACGCGCGACTCGGTACCATAACCCCAAGCTGGCGGCGCTGCAAAGCAAGACGTATTAAACCACTGTTGAAGCGAGCGGTTGCCCCCTTTGGAGCATCCGGCTATTACATCTGGGCGTATGTTGCTTATGCCAAAGCCCGCAGCTTCCAGAGGAGTGGAGGCGCCAGCCCAAGTGATCTTGAGCGGGAAACCACGCTGGAACGTGGTCACGCCGTCAACTCCCCAACCAGACACAAGCTTGTCTTTCGCTCCGGTGCTTCCGGCAAGGAATTTTTGGCCGTGCCCAAAAGGAAGATCGAGCACATAACTGATGACCAAGCGCTGAGAGACGTCCTGAGAAGAAAGTGACTTTTCGCCAGCCAGATTGTTATAGTCCTGCACCTGTCCGACTCCACCGGTTGGCCCTTCAAGCCAACTGGTGAGGGTGTCGGTGTTGCTGAGGAGTTTCGCGTTGGTGTAAGCCACCAGCAGGGTACCACCGCCTTGGAATCGACGGGTTACTGTGGCTTGCAGCGAATTATAAGTGCTGCCACAGCATCCAAATCCACCCAGACTTAGTCCGGTGTACTGGGGGTACGGGCGATCAAGCTGTCCAGCAAGAAGGGGGGCGCTGAGCGTGGGATTCGGAGTGGAGAGAGGATTCGTCGCGAGCGGCTGGGCAATCGACACGGGTTGGCCAGCAGCGAATTGTTGACCCGCCTGGACGACGAACGAATCCGGAATTTGATTGATGTTGGTCGAGTATTGTTGGAGGTGGACACCGTGCGCACCAGCATAGGCGACGTCTGCGAAGAAGCCAGCCGGTAACTGACGTTGAATATCGAGATTGTACTGTTGCACGTATCCTGGTTTCGGGTTCAGGTACGGCGCTAAAGTGGGGTCACCGTTAGCGGCCACAAAACTGGAGAGGTTGGGTGTCGCGGGTGGGTAGGAGTTACGGCCCGGCGGCGGCAAAATCCCACCCGTGCCAAAGGGGCCTGGAGTTGCGCAGGTAAAGGTAGCAATCCCCACGCCACCTAATGTGCAATTGCTTGCATCAAGAGTAGCGGCCGGCGACAGCCCATGATTTATCGTGGCCACGAAAGGCGTAGTCGCTAGGTTGATTACGTCGTTGTCCGGATTGAGGCCGAAAGAGATGTAGTTCGGAATCCAGAAGATGCCATAACCTCCACGGATTACAGTCTTCTGATCCCAACTGTATGCAAACCCAAGGCGTGGAGAGAATTCGTTCTTATCCAAGGGCAGGTTATTCCTGCTCGTGTTTGGACCGTTGCCAACCAGCAGCGCGTCCCCAAGACACGGAGATCCGGCAGTGCCGTTGCAGCCGGTGACGGTTGCATTGGTGACGGTCGGATCCCAATAGCTCAAGCGGTTCTGACCCTCCGACCATGGTCCTTGAAGTTCATAGCGGAGTCCGAAGTCCAAGGTTAACTTCGGGGTGACGTGCCAGGTATCAGCCCCATAAAAGGCACGATAGGTCTGACGGCCCTTGGTTTGCGCAGGCACCTGGGCAGAACCTTCTGTCTGGTTCACAAAGGAAGCAGGTCCAGGCTGGGCTAACCCGAGCAGGAAATCTGCAAACGCGAAACCGGTGTTGGCAGCCGGATTGGCCGCAAGGTTCGCCGTCCAGGCTCCCGAGAAACCAAAGGCGCCGCTGGCGATGTTGGTTTGATAGTAATTGTCCAGGCCCAGCTCATACTGGACCCCGGCCTCAAAGGTGTGTTTACCGTGAATGATGGTCACAGAGGGCGAAATGTTGTATTGCGTGTTGTGGTCGCCAATGGCACTGTTGCCCTGGCTCTTACCGATGTCGTTGGGAAACGGAAATGCCGGCGTCGGCGGAGTACGCATGTTGGCGGGAACCTCGCCGTTGTAGCTCGCTGGCCATCCGATCCCGGTGAGATCGTAACCGGCAAGAAGTGGCGTACGGAGGTAAACGAAACGGCTGCCTGAAATGTTCAAATCGCCGACGACGTTTGGACTGAACACGTGGTTGAGATCGATGGCGAGAGCTTTGGTGTGATAGTCCTCCGCGCACCGGTCCTGGCACAAACCGGTGCCGAAGGGATTGGTCGGAAGGTCCAGCAGTCCAAAGTATGAAAAGCGTCCGAAGAGACGGGTTTTGGCCGAGATGGCGTAGTCGACGCGGGTCACGAATTCAGTATTATTTCCGCCGCTGCTGCTTGCCGACGTAAAGTTGTTGGTAATGGCAGTTGGATCCGTGGGGGGAACGAAGTATTTGTTCCAGAGCGCAAGACCAGCTTTGCTGAACTCGCTCGCTGGAATTATGTTACCTGCATAAGGTGTACGCGCTCCGGTGGTCGGATTCACAGTGTAAGGATCGTACAGCTGAATTCCCTGTGCCAGCAGAGCAGAAAAATCACCCGTCTTGAATGCAGGCAGCGGAACCGTGGTGGTAACGACTTGACCGGTGCGCAACCGGAACTGTTCCCAACTCACGAAAAAGAACAGCTTGTCCTTGATTATCGGGCCGCCAACATTGAATCCATACTGATTCTGAACGTAGGGAGGAGGTGTGTTCGAGGCGCCGCTCGCCAGCTCACTCTGCTTGAAGAAATACTCGTTCGAGTTCAAAACCTTGTTGCGGAGAAACTCGTACGCCTCGCCGTGGAAAGCGTTTGTTCCCGATTTCGTGCTGAAGTTCATGATGCCGCCGGAGAACTTGCCCCACTCCGGTCCCAGATTGTTGTACTGGACCTTGAATTCGCCGATGGAATCCTGCGTCGGGATCACGATGGGAAGGTTGATGTAACCGATATTAAGAGGCTGACCGTCGAGATACTCAGCGCTCTGATTCGCGAACGAACCGCCCACCTGATAATTGCCCCAGCTAAATGGATTTTGGCCGACCGGAGTTCCGCCGGATCCGCCCTGAGCAATCGCCGCGGGCGAAATCGTAATCAGGTTAAAAATGTTGCGGCCGTTCAACGGAAGTTCGTTGGCTTTGCGCTGCTCTACCACTTGGCCCAGAGACGAAGTCTCTACCTGGAGTAACGGAGTCTCGGCAGTTACTTCGACCGTCTCGCTGACTTGGCCAACCGGCAATGTGGCGACGATGTGGCTGTCCTGCTGAACCTCGACCACGACAGGATCACGGGTAAAGTGCTTGAAGCCTGCCTTCTCAATATCCAACCGATATTGACCGGAGAACACGTTCACAAACTGGAACAGTCCCTCAGCGCCCGTGTTCTGAACGCGTTTTTCCTGCGTTCCTTTGTTGGTGAGTGTGACCTGAGCGTCGGCGATGGCCGCCCCGGAGGAATCCAACACGGAGCCATCGACAGTGCCGTAGGTGCTTTGACCATAAAGGGAAACAGAAGTCGTGATCACCAAAACCGCCGAGAAAAGCAGCGCCCACAACCTGCGAGACGGCATACACACCCCCACACCACGTTTTTTGGAACGGCGAAAGTGTGAAACACAGGAGCGCTCGTTGTCAAGCAAAAAGTAATCTTTTTGCACTAGAGCGCCGTTTTTTTGATTAGCGGGTAATCGTTTTTTGCGTCAGGGTAAACGTTAACCGTGGGTAATCGATTACTTCGCGCGATTGTAGTGTTATGATCCTCGCTGCCATGGCCGTGACCATGCTGGACATTGCGCGAGACCTGAAGGTCTCAGTGGTGACAGTGTCCAAGGCTTTGCGCAACCAGGGCCGGATCAGCGCGGCTACTCGCAAACGCGTGCTGCGACGGGCGAAGGAACTGCATTACCAGATGAATTGGGTGGCTCGCAGCCTGGTGACTAGACGCACCTACACAATCGGCTTACTGCTGCCAGACTTCACCCATCCCTTCTTCGCCGAGATTGCGCGCGCTGTAGCGCAGACTGTGCGTCCGCACGGGTATCACGTCATCATTTCGTATTTCGAGGAAGATCCCGAATTGGAACGAAGCGAGGCTGATTCCTTGCTAGCCCGGCAAGTGGACGGGCTCATCATCGCTTCGGCTCAGCCCGTGCGTTGCCTGGAACTGTTCCGGCGGATTCATGCTCGAAACGTACCCTATATCTTGATTGACCGCCCCATTGCTGGGGCGCAGGCATCCTTCGTTGGGGCCGACAACCTCGCCATCGGCAGATTGGCGACGGAGCATCTTATCGCGCACGGGTGCCGTTGCATTGGTCACTTGCGCGGTCCCGAAATAGGTATCTCCGAGGAACGCTTCGAAGGCTACCGCCGAGCGCTAAAAAAGCACGGCTTGCGTGCGTACGCACGTTTCGTTGTAGCCGGCGGACACGGAGACGAGTCGGGATATGAGGGCATGCGGCGATTGCTTCGGGTGCGCCCGATTCCAGACGGAGTTTTCTGTTATAGCGACCTAGTTGCCATCGGTGCGATTAGGGCGATCCTCGCGGCTGGCCTTAAAGTGCCCGGAGACGTTTCCGTCGTCGGAGCCGGCAACGTACACTATTCCGACCAATTGGCAGTTCCTCTCACCACCGTCGATCAGGGTACTTGCGAAATGGGAGCACGAGCGGCTGAGCTCCTGATGGAGCGAATCATGCTGAAACGCTCGGCACGGCCCAAGAAAATCCTGATTTCGCCAAAACTGGTGGAACGGGAATCGACCCGGCGGTAACCTGGAAAGTTAACAGCGGAAGGGGATATTGGTGAGCGCGGCGGACCGGATTCACCTCTCGGTAGCCGAATGTGCAATTACCACCACGGGCGCGATATGCTAAGTGGCTGAAGGAATCCCAGGTTGTTGAATCCTCTGTTACGCCTATCGGTCCTCGTGATGTTCGTGCTGTCGGCTGCGGCCCTCGTGGCGCCTGTGTTTGATGTCAACCTACCGCGTGGATTGGACTTCACGCTGCAGAATTCACCCACGCCTCAGAAGTATCTGATCGAAACCATGGCCGGAGGAGTTGCCCTCCTCGACTACGACAACGACGGCCTATTGGATATCTTTCTGGTGAACGGCGGCCGCATAACCAGCCCAATGCAGATGCCGGAGAACTTCGACCGGCAGAACCCGCGTTACTGGAATCGCCTCTACCGCCAGAACAAGGACGGAAGTTTCACCGACGTGACCCAGCAAGCAGGGTTGGCAAATGCGGGAGATGGAAATTACGGCATGGGCGTGGCCATCGGGGACTATGACAACGACGGCTACCCTGACCTCTTTGTCACAAATTACGGGAAGAATATTCTGTATCACAACAACGGCGACGGCACCTTCACCGACGTGACTGCGAAGGCGGGAGTCGCCGGAGGCGGCTGGTCGGTCTCCGCCGGATTTTTCGACTATGACAATGACGGAAAGCTGGATCTGTTCGTTACCCGATACATGGACTGGGATACGAAGCACAATAAAGACTGCGGCGGCAATTACCACACCTATTGTCCGCCGGAAGAGTTTCCCGCGACCACCAACTTCCTGTATCACAACAATGGCGACGGAACCTTCACCGATGTGAGCCAACGCTCCGGTATCGCAGCCAAGAAAGGGCGAGCTTTGGGCGTAGCCTTTGCTGACTACGACGAGGACGGATTTACGGACATATTCGTTGCCAACGACGGGATGCAGCAATATCTATTTCATAACAACGGGAACGGGACCTTCACGGAACTTGGACTTGAAGCCGGTGCGGCGCTCTCTGAGGACGGCAGGCGATTGTCGGGCATGGGCGTCGTCTTTCAAGACTATGATAACGATGGTCGACCGGACATCATCGTGACCGAACTGCCTAGAGAGATTTACGGTGTTTATCACAACGACGGCGGCGGTTCGTTCAGTTATCGCAGTCTCGAAACCGGCCTCGGCGTGCTCTCGAGTGGAAGCTCCGGTTGGGGCGTGGGTTTGGAGGACTTCGACAACGACGGCTGGAAAGACTTGTTCGTTGCCCAAGGACACGTGTTGGACAACGTTGAGCACATCGACCCGTCGCTGCACTATCTCGAGTTGCCGCTCGTCGCGATGAATCACAATGGCCGGTTCGAACGCGTCGATTCCGGCAGCACGACTCCCGTAGCCGGCCGTGGAGCGGCGTTCGGGGATTTAAATAATGACGGCTGGGAAGACGTCGTGATGACCTACCTCGGAGGCCACCCGCAGGTGTTCCTCAACCACGGGGGCAAACTGCACTGGTTGGTGATTTCCCTGCGCGGCACGCGCAGCAATCGTGACGGATTCGGCGCGCGGGTCAAAGTAAACGGACAAACGCGATTCGCGACTTCCGCCGGCAGCTACGCATCCGCAAGTGACAAACGTCTTCATTTTGGACTCGGAACGGCGGAAAGCGCTAAGGTGGAGGTGGTGTGGCCATCGGGTATTCATCAAACTTTGAGTGATGTTCACGCCGACCAGTTCCTGGAAGTCCGTGAGCCGGAGAAACCGTGATTCGCGCACTATTACTTTTGTGGTTTGCATCGCAGACTATATCGCCGGAAGCCGCCCAGCACATGCAGGCCGGAATCGCTGCAGATAAGCAACAACAATTCGACGTTGCCATCACCGAGTTTCGTAAAGTCACCCAACTTGAGCCGACCTTTGCGGACGGATTCGTCAGCCTCGGCCAGACGTACATGGAGAAGCACGATTTCGCTTCCGCGGTTACGCCGCTGAAGCGTGCGCTAGAGGTGGATCCAGAGCTGACGCCAGCTCATCAGTTGCTGGGCTATGCCCTGCTTGCGCAAGGCTACGCGGCCCAAGCGATTCCGCACCTCCAAAAAGCGCAGGACAAGACCGGGCTGGGAATTGCGCAGATCCAGACCGGGCAACTGCCAGAGGCCGTCGCAAATCTGCAAGCCGCGTTGGCCGAACGTCCGAATGATCAGGATCTCCTGTATTACCTCGGCCGGGCCAGTGGTCTGCTGTCAAAGCAATCGATTGATACTCTGCTGGCGGCTTATCCTGACTCTGCCCGCGCGCATCAGGCGCTGGCGGAAAATTACTTTGTGCTGCGACAAATGCCCGAGGCTGAGAAAGAGTATCGCGAAGCGCTGCGGCTGCGACCGGATACTCCCGAGCTTCACTTGGAACTGGGAGAAGTGTATGCGGGCGCTTTCCAATGGGCGAAGGCCGAAGAAGAGTTTCGGGCGCAAGCCAAGCTGCAGCCCGGCAACGCCGAGGCTGCCTATCGTCTGGGGACAGCGTTGCTGGAACAGGGGAAAGCGCGCGAGGCGCGGGCGGAACTCGTACGCGCCGACAAGCTGATGCCAGACATGCCCGAGACGCTCTATTCGTTAGGAAAAGCCGCTGCGCTCGAAGGCGACACCGCCACCGCCGAGAAAGAATGGACCCGGCTTCTTTCCATCGAGAAGGAAACTGCACTCGCGGCGCAAGCGCATTTCGGGCTCGCAGGCCTCTATCGAAAACAGGGAAAAACCGCAGCTGCGCAACATGAAATGCAGGAGTTCCAAAGATTGCAGACCGGCTCTAATCAGTCTCAAGCTTCGGGCAAGGACGAATCGGCGCATTAGCCAGTCGTGCAGCGGCGTTATCCCTACAGCAAAACGGAAAACTTGCTTTGTCGATCCGGTTGATCAGCAGTGCTCTCTACCCTCAAGCCCGAGGCAGGTGATTCCTCGCCCGCCGGCAATAGGGGAAAGCCCACTGCTTCCAGGTCTTCCTTGAGCTGTGAGACTGATGTGAACTGGATGGCACGCATTCCCAACGCATGGGCAGCCCGGATGTTGGGCTCGCGGTCGTCTACAAATAGCGTTTCCGCAGCTGAAGCCCCGAGGCCGTGAAGAGTGTGCTCATAAATGGCCGGATCGGGTTTGATCAACCTCACCTCCGCCGACAATGTCTTAAAGGCAAAGTGCTCCATCCACCGACAGTTTGTCCGCACATGTTTCACCAGGTCCCAAGGCATGTTGGAGAGCAATCCGGTCTTGAATCCCGCTGCGCGAAGCTGGCTCACCCAATCGAACATGCCCGCAATGGGATGGGCCCAGATTTCAACCTCGATTTTGCGGAGCATCTCGATCTGTCCGCGGTCCAGCGAAGTATTCGTTTGTGCCGCCAACTGCAACCAATACTCCTCCGCGGTGAGATCGCCGCGGTCATACGGCCCTCGGCTGGCTTCCCACAACTCGTAGAAGAGGTCGAAACTCACATTGAACATCTCCGCCAAGCGCCCGAACTCTTCCACCGTGGGACACCGTGCCAGCACCAAACCGTAATCGAGAATTACGGCAGTGATACCGCGAGAACCGTTGCGACGCTCGGTGGGCACTGAAGGCTCCTGCATTCCTAAATACTCTCTCGATCCACAGTCTTTCGTCCAATGAATTTGTTTCTGATCTGTGATAACTTGAGTTCATGTATCTCCAGGTCGAGGAACTGCACTCCTTCGTTGTCTTGGCTGACGAGTTGCACTTCGGCAGAGCATCGAAACGGCTTTTCGTTTCTCAACCTGCGCTCAGCAAACAGATTCGAAGGTTGGAAGAGAAAGTTGGAGGCGCTCTATTCACCCGAACCCGCCGGAAAGTAGAGATCACGGAAGCCGGCAGAGTGCTGTTGGCCGGCGCTGACAAAGTATTGCGGGAGGATGAGGCCACCCTGACTCTCGTGAAAGAAGCTGTCTTGGGGCGTGCTGGGACGTTGCGGATTGGATTCGGAATCGCCTCTGTTTCCGAGATACTGCCACGCACCATCCTGCGCTTTCGAAAAACTTACTCACAGGTCGAACTCAAAATGCGCGATATGTCGACCCCTGCGCAGATTGCTGCTTTGGTTGCAGGAAGTATTGACATCGGAATTGTCCGTCTTCCCATTGCCCACACTGAGCTCGACAGTCTGCCGCTTTTTCATGAGCAACTGGTGGTCGCAACCTCGGGGTCGCTGTCCTACAACTCGAGACAAGGACTGGCCGCACTGCGAAACCAGCCTTTTGTGTTTTTCCCTCGGGCGACTTCTGCTACTTTGCACGATCACGTGCTCGGTTTGTGCCGTGGGGCGGGGTTTTCCCCGACCATCGTTCAGGAGGCCAGCGAACTTTTTACCATCTTAAATCTGGTGCGCGCGGGACTCGGAGTATCTCTGGTCCCCAGTGCCGCGAGGCGAATGGGCGTCCCCGGGGTGCGGTTGCACGACCTCGGCTTGCCGGAAGCAAAATGGCGGATTGGCATCGCCTGGAATCGGCTCTCGGACAAGGCTGAATTGATCTCAAGATTCGTGGCCACAACACGCTCGGTGGTGCGCCGCGAGAAGGTCTCCACCATCGTCAGGTAGGCGGCGTATACTTGCGAATTCTGAAACGCAGGATTGCACGCAACGTTGCAGGACTGACAAAGGCGTAGTACAAATCCATCTGCACGAGATTCGCAGTGAAGCCCCGCGCGACGAGTTTCCCCGAGAAAGCCGGCGATGACAGAAACTAACGATATTCTCGTAGTAGGCGTGGATATTGGCGGCACCAAGGTTGCAGCCGGCTTGGTGGACCGCAATGGCGAAATCAAATCTCAAATCCGCACTCCGATGGTGGCGAACCGCGGGGCAGGCGAAGGACTCGCGGCGGTGGTTTCCGCAATTGATCTTCTTCTTTCCCACCATCCGAAAGCGCGAACTCTGATTCGTGGAATTGGCATCTGTGCACCCGGACCCCTGGATCCGAAAACCGGAGTCGTCATCAATCCCCCCAACGTTCCGTGCTGGCGCGATTTTCCCCTGGCAACCGAAGTCGAAAAAGTCTATCGTGTGCCCGTGAAAGTCGAGAATGACGCGAACGCAGCGGCTCTGGCTGAAGCTCGCTGGGGCGCGGGCCGCGGCTACCGCCACATTTTTTACGCCGGCGTCGGCACGGGTATCGGTTCTGGCATTGTGTTCGACGGGAAGATCTACAACGGGCGGACGGGTGCGGCGGCCGAAGGCGGACATATGAGTATCGCCTACGACGGGCCACGATGCGGATGCGGCAAACCGGGCTGCATCGAAATTCTGGCTGCAGGACCAGCAATCGCTCGCAGGGCACGCGCCAAACTTGCCTTCGCGCAAGGCCCCCGTTCGGCCATTCTTGATCTCGCCAAGGGCAACATCGATGCCGTCACTAGTGAAATGGTGGGCCAAGCTTATGCCGGCGGCGACCCAGTCGCCAAGCAGGTATTACAGGAAACGGTCGATCTGCTTTCATTGTGGTTGAGCAACATCATCGATCTGCTGGAGCCGGATGTGATTATTCTCGGCGGCGGCGTGGCGGCGATGCTCAGTCCATTTTTTGGCGATATCGCCGATGGAATTGCGAAGTACTGCATCATTTCGCGCTGTCGAGAAATTCCATTGCTGAAGGCGCACTACGGTGCGGATGCTGGAATTGCCGGCGGAGCGGCGCTTTGTTCGGAATAATCAAAATCATTAAATTGTCCAGACTTATTCGGCAAACTAAACCTGCCGATGCAGGAAGATGAATCTTCCGACAACTCGAATAGGAGCCCTTATTTATGGTTTTGACTCGGCCGCGATCCTGTCGCCATCTCGGTGCTGCCGTATTTTCCGTGCTCTTGTTTTCTCTGCTGGGAGCGTTGCCGCTTACCGCGTCTGAACCGTCTTCCAGAATTCTGGATTCCGGCTGGCAGTTTCGCGCCGTCGGAAATACGGACCATGCTGACGTCAAGCAATGGCATCCCGCACAGGTTCCGGGCGTCGTGCACACCGACTTGTTGCACAACAGTCTCATCCCTGACCCATTCGATCGGGACAACGAATTCCACCTGCAGTGGATCGGCCTCAGCGATTGGGAATACCAAACTAGGTTTCAAGTCGACGCAGTCGCGCTCGGACACGACCACGTCGATTTAGTGTTCGACGGACTGGATACGTTTGCCGACGTTTATCTCAACGATCAAGCGATTCTCCAAGCTAACAATATGTTCCGCAGTTGGCGAATCCCCGCCAAGGCGCTGCTGAAACCCGGGCAGAACACGCTCCGTATCGTTTTCCATTCCGCAGTCACGAAGATGCTTCCCTACGTCAAGTCGTTGCCGTTTGTTTTGCCTTCGATATCAACCAATATCTCTGCGAATGAGGAAAACCTCGCAACCGCCCCGTACACGCGCAAAGCTCCGTACCAGTATGGCTGGGACTGGGGACCGCGTTTCCTGACGGAAGGTATCTGGCAGCCGGTCCGTCTGGAGACATGGGACTCGCTGCGCATTGATAATTTTCACACCCACCAACAGAAAATCGCTGCCGACATGGCCAGCGTCACGGCGGAACTCGACATCGAAGCGGGCAAGGCCACGACAGCGACTCTCAATCTGGCTCACGACGAGCTATCTGGAGCGCAAAGCGCCGATGGAAGCCAAACGCTGCAACTCGATGCCGGCATGAATCACGTTTCATTTCCGATTCGTATTGCGAAGCCGAGGTTGTGGTATCCGGTCGGCTATGGGGCGCAAAGCCGCTACCGGTTTTCTGCTGTGATCCGCACTGGTCGCGAAGTCGCAGCCCGCGCCCAAGTGAAAACCGGGTTGCGTTCAGTCGAACTACGCCGCGTTCCTGATCAATGGGGAAAGAGCTTCGAGTTCGTGGTCAACGGTATTGCTGTGTTTGGAAAAGGGGCGGATGTGATTCCCTTCGACAGTTTTCCCAACCGCGTTACTCCCGAGGTTCATCGCACAATTCTTCAGGCCGCTCGCGACGCCAACATGAACATGCTCCGCGAATGGGGTGGCGGCTATTATGAGTCCGAAGACTTTTACGATATCTGCGACGAACTCGGCCTCATGGTCTGGCAAGAATTCGCCTTCGGTGGAGACATGATTCCGGGAGACTTAGCGTTTGAGGAAAACGTCCGGCGAGAGGCCATCGACCAGATCAAGCGGCTCCGCGATCACCCTAGCATTGTTATTTGGTGCGGAAATAACGAAGTTGAGACCGGATGGTACCACTGGGGCGATCGCCAGGAATTCAAGAATTCCATCTCACCGGAAGCCCGTGATCGCGTTTGGCAGGATTACGTGATCATGTTTGCAGACATCCTCAAAAGCGCGGTCTCCGAATATACCGATCCCGTGCCTTACTGGCCCAGCTCTCCCAGCGCCGACTTCGAGGAAATTCCAGATAATCAGCACAACGGCGACATGCACTATTGGGCGGTGTGGCATCAGCAGGCGCCGGCGCAAGACTATACCAAACAATTTCCGCGCTTCATGACGGAATACGGATTTCAATCTTTCCCCGAGATGCGGACCATCCGGACATTTGCCGAGAAGCCTGAGGACTTCGATATTCGATCGACCGTCATGCAGGCGCACCAAAAGAACAAGGGCGGCAATGAGCGCATTTTGACTTACATGTTGCGCGAATACCGCCAGCCCAAAGATTTTGCTTCGTTCGTGTATTTGAGCCAGGTGCAACAGGCCGAGATCATTAAGATCGGTGCCGAGCATTTGCGCCGGCAGAAGCCGCGCGTCATGGGCTCACTCTACTGGCAGCTGAACGACTGCTGGCCGGTGGCTTCGTGGGCGAGCATCGACTACTACGGGCGCTGGAAGGCCCTGAACTACTATGCCCGGCGCTTCTATAACGATCTGCTGATCTCGCCCTTTTTGCACGACGATAAGGTGGACGTCTACGTCGTTTCGGATAAGCTGCAGCCACTTTCTGGAACGATTCACACGCGGCTTCTCGATTTCTCAGGAATCAGTTTGCTTGATCAAACCAAAGACGTTCAAGTCCCTGCGCAATCCAGCGCGATCTACCTCACGTTCGACAAAGCAGAACTCACCGCGAAGGCTGATCCCCATCGCAGCTTTCTGGTGTTCGAATTGGAAGTGGGCGGGAAGAAAGTGTCGCGCAACCTAATCTTCTTCGACGCCATGCACAACTTGGAGCTGCCGGTCATGCCCAAGATTGAAAGTACTCTCAGTAAGGCTGGCGGAGACTACGCCATCACGTTGCAGTCATCGAAGCTCGCTCGCGGGGTAAATATTTCCTTTGGAGATATTGATCTCGAAACCTCCGATAATTATTTCGATCTGCTTCCAGGAGAGCCTGCCACCATCACGGTTAAGTCAGCTGCCACAGTTGACCAACTTAAGAGCGCGCTGAAAATCACGTCGCTGACGGAGGCCTACGCAGCAAATTGAACCGTTTTCAACTCTGGACGGGAGTGTATACTGTGCCAGAATTTGAAGCTATCATGCGCACGCCAGACGTAGAGTCCGAGGATCACGCGTGAACGTTATCAGTATCGGTGAGGTACTTTGGGACATCGTCGGACAAGAAGAACACCTCGGCGGCGCGACCTTCAATTTTTCAGCCCACCTCAGCAGATTGGGGCACAGGGTGTCGTTCATCAGCGCGGTTGGCAAGGACGAACTGGGCCAGAAGGTCATCGACAGGATGTCTCAGCTGGGCCTGGCCACGGAATATCTGGCGGTGGACAAAGATCATCCGACCGGCACCACTTCGGTTGCACTGGCGAGCGATGGACAACCGAAGTTTGTTCTGCACCGGCCCGCGGCTTATGATTTTCCACTGCTCACCCCGGCGCAGTCTGATCGATTGTTCTCGCATCCCGTCGATTGGATTTATTTCGGAACCCTGCACCAGATTTATCCCCAAGCTCGGCAACTGACCGCAGATCTCCTGGATCGAGCCCCACAAACGCGCCGCTTTTATGACGTGAATCTGCGCTCCGATGGCTACACGCCAAAATTAATCCGAGTACTCATGTCGCGGGCGACGATCGTGAAACTGAATCATGAAGAGGTCGAAGCAATTGGCCGCATGTTCGGCACCCGCTATGGTTCGCTTGAGGAGTTCTGTCGAAGTTACGCAGACTTGTACAAATGGACGGGCGTATGCGTAACTCGCGGTTCGCTTGGGTGCGCGGTTCTGATGGACGGGCAATACCTCGAAGCAAGCGGCTATCCGGTTCAAGTTGTGGATACCGTGGGTGCGGGGGACGCTTTCGCGGCAGCGTTCCTGCACGGTTTGGGCAATGGGTGGCCCACCCTGGACACCGCTGACTTCGCTAATCGCGTGGGGGCTCTGGTCGCCAGCCGCCGGGGCGCAATCCCGGATTGGACGATTTCTGAAGCGAATGCCCTTGCTGCAAGCAGCGGACGGCTGGAGACGGCATGAAGCTGACCTCGGTTTTGTTAAAGAGTACGGGTGTAGCAGCCTTGGGCGGTCTGTTATTTGGGTTCGATACGGCCGTCATTTCGGGCACTACTAGCGCGCTAACACAAGTCTACGGACTGTCCTCGAAAAGCTTGGGAATCACGGTCTCGATCGCCATTTGGGGCACGGTTGTGGGCGCCATGCTCGCTGGGTTCCCCGGCGAACGTTTCGGACGGCGCGATAGCTTGCGAGTAATGGCGTTTTTCTATTTAGTCTCCGCGCTGGGCTGCGCGCTGGCCTGGAACTGGTCGTCTCTGCTTGTCTTTCGCTTCATCGGCGGGCTGGGCATTGGTGGCTCATCTGTGCTGGCTCCGATGTACATTGCCGAAATTGCTCCCGCGAAATGGCGGGGAAGATTAGTTGGCTTGTTTCAGTTCAACGTAGTGTTCGGCATTCTGCTCGCGTATTTTTCAAACTACCTTATTGCTCTGTTTCGTCTGGGCGCAGCGGAGTGGCGGTGGGATCTCGGGGTCGCAGCGTTTCCGGCAGCGCTGTTTTTTATCATGTTGTTTACCATTCCGCGAAGCCCGAGGTGGCTGGTCAAGAAAGGCCGCGTGGCCGAGGCCAGAACGGTCCTCGAGATGACCGGGGATGAGAACTACGAGCGGGATCTGCAGGAGATTGTCGAATCCATTGACGTCGAGCAGAAACAGACGGCTGAGAAATTGCTCACAAGAAAGTATGCTTTTCCGATCTTTCTGGCTGTGAGTATTGGCATGTTCAACCAACTCTCGGGCATCAATGCCATCCTTTATTATCTCAACGATATTTTCGCTCACGCTGGGTTCAGCCGCATGTCCGGTAATCTTCAAGCCGTTGCCATCGGAGCCACGAATCTTGCCTTCACCATGATCGCAGTGTCCGTGATCGACAAGCTTGGCCGCAAAACGCTGCTGCTGATCGGTTCGGTCGGGACGGCGATATGCCTGGCTGGAGTGTCAGCAATTTTCTTCACCCACAGCCATGAGAGTCTTCTGGTGTGGTTGCTAGTGGGCTACATCGCCTTCTTCGCATTTTCTCAAGGCGCGGTGATCTGGGTCTATCTCTCGGAAGTCTTCCCCAACTCGGTTCGGGCAAAAGGACAGAGTCTGGGCACTTTCTCGCACTGGCTTATGAACGCATTGATCTCGGGCATATTTCCGCTGATGGCCGCCTCTTCCGGTGCATACCCGTTCGTCTTCTTTTCAGTCATGATGGTGTTGCAATTCTTCGTGGTTCTGTTTGTGTATCCGGAGACCAAAGGCCTCACCTTAGAAGAGATGCAGAAGGAACTGGCAACTACATAGCAAACTTTTATGGCAATTACAACGAACGTCCCAAATACTACGGCCACGACCACCGCGCCCTCAGGCAACTATAAGAGCGCCCTGGTGGTCGTCACCACGCTATTCTTCATGTGGGGATTTCTCACCTGTCTCAACGATATTCTGGTTCCTCACCTGAAGCCGATCTTCGATCTGACCTATGCGAAGATCATGTTCATTCAATTCGCATTTTTCTCGGCGTACTTCCTGTTTTCGGTTCCCATGGGGAAAATCGTTGAGTGGATCGGCTACAAGTGGACCATGGTCGCCGGCCTGTTCACCATGGGAGCGGGAGCCATTTTGTTCATACCCGCTGCCGCCGTGCCATCGTATCCTTTGTTCTTAGTCGCGTTGATGGTGCTCGCGGGCGGGATCACGGCCTTGCAGGTTGCGGCGAATCCCTATGTCGCGGTGTTGGGGCCGGCAAAAACTGCTTCGAGCCGCTTGAACCTGGCGCAGGCTTTCAATTCGCTGGGAACCACGATTGCTCCCTACATAGGCGGTTTGTTCATCCTGAGCGCCGCGCCGAAAAGCATGGACGAGATTCGTCAAATGTCGTCCGACGTGCTGCAGGCATACCGATTGCAGCAAGCCTCGTCCATCAAGGGTCCGTATCTTGCCCTGGGATTAATTGCGATTGCACTAGGAATTGCAATTGCTGCATTTAAACTTCCCCCGGTACCGGAAGCCGAGCGCCACACCGGCGACCGGTCAGCTCACACCAGCCTCTGGAAGTATCGGAATCTCGTTCTCGGCGCAATCGGAATCTTCGTATATGTCGGTGCGGAGGTCTCGATTGGCAGCTTTATGGTGAACTACCTGAGTCAGCCCAACATCGGCCATCTCGCGGAAAAAGTCGCCGCCGGATATTTGTCTTTCTATTGGGGTGGCGCGATGGTCGGCCGATTCATTGGTTCAGCGATTTTGCAAAAAGTACAAACTGGAATCGTCCTGGGGACTGCGGCAATCGTGGCGTGCCTTCTCGTCATCGTTTCCATGTTGAGCGTGGGGCCGCTGGCGATGTGGAGCATTCTTCTGGTCGGATTTTTTAACTCCATCATGTTCCCCAGCATTTTTACCCTGGGCATTGCAAAGCTCGGGCCGCTCACCGGAGAAGGTTCCGGAATCATGATTATGGCGATTGTGGGCGGTGCCGTAGTGCCGGTTGTGGTTGGGGTCTTGGCAGACCGGATTGGAATCCACCACTCCTTTATCCTCCCGGCGATTTGCTATCTTTACATCGTTTACTACGGCTTCAGGGGATCCGTGCCCCTGCGCACAGCATAAAGCGCGGCAAGTTTTGGAGACAAACGTCTCTATTCCGAGGCGAGCATCCTCGAGCACGCGGCTCCGTGGACGCAGCTCGCAGCGGCGCGAGGCGAACCGGGTTGCGAACTCGGCGGCGCAGACCGTGTCAACAGCGTAACGGACCAGTGGCCCCGCCCTTTCTCTCTGGACCTCAAAAAGAAACAAGGGGGGGATTTTTCATTCTGTCTGAGCAAATTTGCCCCAATAGGAACAGGCTTCCGCAGGTGGCCGCGGCAACCGACGCGGCGAGAGTTCCGATTTTGGACAGGTCTAGCAGCGGCCCCTCTCCGAACGCCAAAGTCGCGATAAATAGCGACATGGTGAAGCCAATGCCGCACAGCCAACTGCCTCCGAAGATCTGCGCCCAGGAGACCGTGTTCGGCTGGGTTGCCACCTTAGCCTTTGCGGCCAACCAGGCGAATAGCGAGATTCCGACGGGCTTTCCTACAACGAGTCCGAGTGCGACGCCCAAGCTGACTGAATTTGTCGCCGCTGCCGCGACCTTTCCGAGAATATGTACACCCGCGTTTGAGAAAGCGAAAACCGGCATCACGACAAAGGCAACCCACGGCTGAAGGCTGTGTTCGATGCGGTGCAACGGCGATTGGATCAGCTCACATTGAGTTTCGAGCGTGTGAATTGCCGCGTGCTCTTCAAACGAATCGGGCCGCGCGGCTTCGAACCGATCAAAAAGCCAGCGGCCCTGCTTCAGGAAATGAGCCCGATCAATATAGGTTCGAGCCGGAATCGTGAAGGCGAACATAACTCCGGCGACGGTAGCGTGGACTCCTGACTTGAGCACTGCAGCCCAGACGCAAAGGCCCAGGAAGGCATAAATTGCGGGTTTGCGAACGCCCAACAGATTCAACCCGAAAGAGAGAGCAACTCCGGCAAGACCAGCTGCAAGACTAAGGAAGTGGATTTGCGCAGTATAAAAAAGAGCGATTACCAGCACGGCAATGATGTCGTCCACAATGGCGAGAGCGGTCACGAAAATCTTGAGGGACACAGGAACACGGTCCCCGAGCAGGGCAAGCACGCCGAGAGCAAACGCAATATCGGTCGCCATGGGAATGCCCCACCCTTTATGGGCAATACCACCGTGGTTGAGCGATAGATAGATGAGGGCTGGGACGATCGTTCCCCCAACCGCGGCGATTAACGGGAAAGCCGCTTGCTTTAACGAGGACAGTTCGCCGATCAAGACCTCGCGTTTGATTTCGAGCCCGACCAGGAAGAAAAAGACGGACATCAGCCCGTCGTTGATCCATTCATGGCGGGTTTCCGCCAAAGAAAAGCGCCCAAAACCGACGACGAGCGGAGCGCTCCAGATCTCATGATAGCTATGTTCCCAGGGTGAGTTAGCCCAGACGAGGGCGGCAAAAGTGCTGGCCAAAAGCAGTATGCCGCCAGCAGCCTCCATGCGTGCAAAGCGCACGAACGGACTGGTAATCACTTCAATGGGCAGGATGGTCCTCGAAGGGGGGGTATCCGCGGACATCAGGCTCTTCATATATCACCAAAGATTTTCACACCGAACTATAAATTCTGCTAGTTCGCCCGGCCTCGCTTAGGTTCTAACCTGCCTAGGTTCAGCCTCGAACTACCGCTAGGCTGTAAGCCCGGTCATCTGGAGGGTGCCCATGCGAACTGAAGTCGAGCAAAAGGATTCTAGATCACAGATAAATGGGAGAGAACTGGACCAGGGACCGGTTTTCCGGAATTCTCTCCGTATCTCAGCTGTTTCCTGCTTGTGCCTGATCGCACTCGTGCTCACGAGTTGTGAAGAAAAAGAAGCGCGCCCCCAGATGGCTCCGCCCGAGGTCGAGTTCACCCAGGTTGTGCAACAGGATGTTCCTATCTTTGAGGAATGGGTAGCGCAACTGAACGGCCCCACCAACGCTGAAATTACTCCTAAAGTTGGAGGCTACCTGCTCACTCAGAATTACGAAAACGGCTACTTCGTCAAGAAGGGTCAACTCCTGTATCAGATCGACCCGCGTCCCTTTCAGGCCGCACTCGAAGGGGCCAAAGCCGACGTAGCCGTCGCCCAGGCGAATCTGGAGCGGACCGAAGCTGACGTCGAGCGAGACACTCCGCTGGCTGCACAGAACGCAATCCCGAAGAAGCAACTCGACAATGACATCGCAAATCACGCCTCGTGGCAAGCGCAATTGCAAGCGAAGCAGGCGGCGATGCAGCAGGCGGAATTGAATCTCGCCTGGACCAAAGTTTATTCTCCGGTCGACGGCATTGCAGGCGTTACGAATTCGCAGATTGGCGATCTGGTGGGTACGAGCACCAAGATGACCACGATCTCCGAGGTAAATCCAATCTGGGCGTACTTCAATATCAGCGAGAGCACGTTTCTCACCGTTGCCCCACGAGTTACCCAGCTCATCCGCGGAGGCGGAAGCCTGAAGAATGCTGCCCTTCCGCCGGTGGAGTTCATTCAGGCCAACGGACTTCCCTACCCGGCGCGCGGCCAGATTATCTACGTGAATCGGCAGGTCGGAACTCAGACCGGCACCATCCAGATCGCGGCGCAGTTTCCGAACGAAGGCGCCACGCTGCGTCCGGGAGGTTTTGGGCAGGTTCGAATCCAGACTGGCATGGACAAGGATGCGCTGTTAATTCCTCAAGCCGCCGTTATCGAAGTTCAGTCGCTGTACCAGGTTGTGGTGCTGACGCCCGACAACAAAGCCAGCTTCCGTCCGGTGAAAGTCGGGGAGCGCGTCGGCCCCAACTGGGTGATCAGCGAAGGCCTGAAACCCGGTGAAAAGGTGATCGTCGAAGGATTCATGAAGGTACGCGAAGGCGTGCCAGTCAGTCCCAAGCCATATGCGCCAGCAAAGCCGGCGGAGGGCGGGAACTGACCATGTCGAAGTTTTTCATCAATCGACCCATCGTCGCCATCGTAATCGCCATCCTGATGGTCCTGGTCGGCCTGATCTCAATGCTCAGCCTGCCGACGGCGCAGTTTCCCAACATCGCCGATCCCATGATTCAGGTGAAAGCGACGTATCCCGGCGCCGACGCCCTGACCATTGCAGAATCCGTCGCCACTCCGATTGAGCAGCAGATGTCGGGCGTCAGCGGAATGAACTATATGTATTCGTTGAGCGCGAGTTCGGGCGGGGGGATGACGTTGTACATCGATTTCCAACTCGGAACCGATTCCAACACCGACCAGATACTGGCGCAGATGAGGAGCGGACAAGCAGCCTCGCAACTGCCTAGCCAGGTCACGCAGCAGGGAGTGATCGTGCAGCCAGGCACAACCGCGCCTTTCATGCTGCTCGACCTCTATTCTGCCAATGGTCGGTACGACAACGTCTTCCTAGCCAACTACGCCACCATCAACCTGCAGTACGCCTTAACCCGCGTTGCGGGCGTTGGGCAGGTTCAGATTTTCGGCGCTGGACCCTATGCGATGCGAATTTGGGTCAATCCAGACCGGCTGGCTAGCCTTGGGGTGACCGTGCCTGACATCACAAACGCCGTGCAGGCACAGAACCGGGTTAATCCTGCGGGCCAGGTCGGCGGCGAGCCGGTTCCACAAGGCCAGGAGTTTACCTATAACGTGCGCGCCCCCGGACGCCTGCCGACGGCGGAGGAGTTCGACCAGATCATCGTCCGCGCCCAACCCGACGGCTCAATTCTGCGCCTGAAAGACGTGGCTCGGGTGGAACTGGGATCGCAATACTATTCCTACATGGCACGGTTAGGCGTTGCGGAAACGAGTAAGCCGGCGCAGCCCGCGGCCCTCATCGCGATCTACCTGACCCCGGGAAGCAACGCGTTGGAAACCCGAGGGAAGATCCTCCAGATGATGCAGGAAGCGCAAGGGAGGTTCCCCCAAGGGCTGGACTACATTGTTGCGCTCGACACGACGCTCGCGGTCAGTGCCGGCATCGACGAAATCCAGAAGACTTTGATCGAAGCTTTGCTCCTCGTCATTCTGGTGGTCTACATCTTCCTGCAGGGTTGGAGAGCAACGCTAATCCCCCTGCTCGCAGTTCCGGTTTCGTTGGTCGGAACCTTCGTGGTTTTTCCCATGCTGGGGTTTTCCATCAATACGCTTTCGCTGTTCGGCCTGGTGCTGGCGATCGGATTGGTGGTGGACGATGCCATTGTTGTGGTGGAGGCGGTGGAGCACCATATCGAGCATGGCCTATCGCCTCATGACGCTACCGTCAAGGCAATGGATGAAGTCTCCGGCCCTGTGGTTGCCATCGCCCTGATCCTGGCAGCAGTTTTTATCCCCACCGCCTTTGTTCCCGGCATCACCGGACAACTCTATAAACAGTTCGCCGTTACCATCGCCATTTCGGTGCTGTTCTCAGCTTTCAATGCGCTGACTCTCAGCCCCGCACTCTCTGCCATGCTGCTGCGGCCGAAGAAAGAGGCGTGGGGACCGCTCGGCGCTTTCTTTCGCTGGTTCAATCGCGCTTTTGGGAAGGCAACGGACGGGTATGTCGGTGCTTGTCATCATCTGATCCGCAAAGCTGGACTTGCCTTCCTCATGCTTGGCCTGCTGACCGTAGGCGCCGGTTTCTTCGGCAAGAAGATACCCGGCAGTTTTCTTCCCGACGAAGATCAGGGATATCTTTATGCAGGTCTTCAACTGCCTGACGCATCGTCGCTTCAACGCTCGTCGCAAGCTGCCCGCGAAGTGGAAAAAGTAATTATGGAGACACCCGGGGTCCAATATGTGAGCTCGGTGATGGGCTACAGCATGTTGAGCGGCGTCAACGCCACCTACAGCTCGTTCTTCTTCGTGTCGTTGAAACCTTGGCATGAACGGAAGACTCCCGAGACCAGCTACGCGGGAATCAAGGCCCACCTGCAAAAGGCGCTCTCCAGGGTACCGTCTGGAATCGCGTTCTCGTTCCCGCCACCCGCCATCCCCGGCGTAGGAACTTCGGGAGGCGCCACGTTCATTCTCGAAGACCGGTCCGGCAGTGGCATCGAGTTTCTCGGGAAGAACACGCAACTGTTCATGGCGGAAGCCCGCAAGCGCCCCGAACTCCAGGGCGTGATGACCACGGCCCTCTTTGGTGTTCCGCAGGTCGGAGTCAAGGTTGACAACGCCAAGGCGATGACGCAGCAAATCCAGCTGAGCGGTCTGTACGAGACCATACAGACGTTTATGGGCGGCGCGTTGGTCAATTACTTCAACCGCTTCGGCCTGCAATGGCAGGTCTATGTCCAGGCTGATGGTGACTTCCGCACCAAGGCCTCGAACCTGGGCAAGTTCTACGTCCGCAATGCTGCGGGCGATATGGTTCCGCTGAGCACATTGACTAGCACGTATCCGCGCAGCGGCGCAGAGTTCGTCATGCGTTACAACCTGTTCAACTGCGTGCAGATCAACGCCTCGGCGGCGCCCGGCTACAGCTCCGGCCAGGTAATGGCGGCGCTCGAGGACGTCTTCCACAAAACCATGCCCAGCCAGATGGGCTTCGACTACAGCGGCATGTCATACCAGGAGCAGAAGGCAGCGCAGGGCGTTTCCCCCAGCGTAGTTTTTGGCCTCGCATTCTTTGTCGTCTTCCTGATCATGGCTGCGCAATACGAGAGTTGGACGCTTCCCTTCAGCGTGTTACTGGGCGTCCCCATCGCGGTGTTCGGTGCCTTCATTGCACTCTACTTCCGGCGCCTTGACAACGACGTTTATGCCCAGATCGGACTGGTCATGCTGATCGGCTTGTCCGCCAAGAACGCCATTCTTATTGTCGAATTCGCCAAGATGGAATACGACCGCGGCAAAACTCTTATCGACGCCGCTCTTACCGGCGCAAGGCTGCGTCTGCGCCCCATTCTTATGACGGCGTTCGCCTTCATTCTTGGTTGCGTGCCGCTGTGGAGAGCCTCCGGCGCGGGGGCTATTTCACGCCAGGTGCTCGGCACCGTCGTGATCGGCGGCATGCTTGCAGCCTCCATCCTGGCGATCTTCTTCATTCCGGTCTCCTTCGATGTGGTCGAGCGTTTCGGTGAGTACTTCGGGAAAAAGGAAGCCGTAAAAACGGAACCGGGATCCATCACGGAAGGAGGAAAGGCGTGATCTGGAGAAAATTCTCTGCCCTATTGCTGCTTCTTGCGCTGTGCGCGTGCACTGTGGGCCCGAACTACAAGCGCCCCGCCGTCGACGTGCCCGGACAGTACCGAGGACTCCCGCCGGACACATCCACGCTACCCGCCGGTCAACCATTCGCAGAATTGCAATGGTCTGCAGTGTTCCAGGATGAAGTGCTTCAAGGCCTGATCAAGGAGGCGCTGACCAACAACTATGACGTGCGCATTGCTGCCGCGCGCATCCTGGAGGCTGGCGCTGTTCTCGGGATTACCCGGGCGAATCAGTTTCCGCAGGTTGATTTGGGCGGATCGCTCGGAAACACCCGCACCCAGCCGTTCCAGGGAAACTCGACTCTGGGCTCGATCAGTGTTCAGGCATCCTGGATCCTAGATTTCTGGGGTCAATTTCGCCGGGCAACCGAGGCGGCACGCGCGAATCTGCTCGCCACTGAGTACGGGCAAAAGGTAGTTTTCGTGACTTTAATTTCGGGCGTGGCGAATGCCTATTTTGAATTGCGCGAATTCGACTCCCAGCTCGAGATTTCGAAACAGACCGTGGCGGCAGACAAGGATATGGTGAGGCTCACCACCATAAAATTTAAGGGTGGAGACGCCGCGATAACCGACGAATTGCAGGCAGAGATACTGCTGCAACAATCCGAAGCTCAGGTCATTACTCTCGAACAGTCGATCGAGCAGACCGAGAACCAGATCAGCATCCTGCTCGGCCGGAATCCAGGACCGGTAACCCGCGGGCTGACCCTTATCGCGCAACCTCACGAACCCGAAGTGCCGACCGGGCTCCCTTCGGCCATCCTCGAGCGCCGTCCGGATGTGCGGCAGGCTGAGGAATCGTTGGTCGCGGCCAACGCCAACATCGGAGTCGCCAAAGCGGCTTTCTTTCCGCAGATTGCATTAACCGGTGCATTCGGAGTGCAAAGCGCTTCGCTGACCAGCTTCCTGGCAGGGCCTACCACAGGTGCCTGGACGGTTGCGGGACAAGTTACACAACCCCTCTACCAGGGAGGTCGTATCAAGTCGAACTATCGGCTGGCCTGGGCGCAGCGCGATGAAGCCGAGTTGCTCTACAAGCAAACCGTGCAGCAGGCGTTCGAGGACGTCTCTAATGCTCTGGTCGGCTACACCCAATCCCGGCTGTTCCGAATGAAGCTACAGGAACAGACGGATACTTACAAGGAAACCGCGCGCCTTGCCAATGTGCGTTTTGAGGGTGGATACACCAGCTTCCTCGAAGTCCTGGTCACCCAACAGCAGTACTTCACTTCCGAGCTACAATTAGCGCAGGCATGGTTTGCGGAATTGAATAACTACACTCAGCTCTATCAGTCGCTCGGAGGGGGGTGGCAGCCGTAGTAGATTTCGTTTTCATGATCCCGCCGGTCTCCGACTTGCGACTGTGGTGCCGACTTTGAGAAGATGTGCTCATCCGAGTACCAGCGTCTCACTCCCGCGAGCAAGGCTGGAGTGAAATAGCGCGAGATTTTGGCGGCAAGCTACCAGTTCTACTAGTGGCCAGAATCCCTCTTTAACCGCTACCCTGTGGATGGTCGGGTTTGTTCCCTTCCCTTGCATGTCAGGGGGCGGGGCCTGCTAAAACGGTTGTCTCTGCCACCAGACGTAACGACCAATGCGAGGAGCAAAGCCGCATGAACGCCGAACTTCCAATCATTTACGTGGCCCGGCACGGAGAGACCGCGTGGAGCCTCACGGGGCAACACACTGGACGTACCGATCTACCCCTGACGGAACACGGCGAACAAAATGCCCGCGGCCTTGTACAGCGACTCCAAGGGTTGAGATTCGCCAAGGTCTTCACCAGCCCCTTGCAGCGTGCCGTCCGAACCTGTGAATTGGCAGGATTCGGATCCGCGGCTGAAATCGATCCCGACCTGGTGGAGTGGGATTACGGCGACTATGAGGGCCTGCGCAGCGTCGATATCCATAAGACCCGCCCGGACTGGAACCTCTTTCGGGATGGCTGTCCAGGAGGCGAATCGCCGAAACAAGTCGCTGCACGGGCGGACCGCGTAGTGAGTCGCGTGCGCCCGATCGAGGGGAATGTGTTGCTCTTTTCCAGTGGGCATTTCATTCGCGTGCTGGCCGCGCGTTGGGCCGACATTGAGCCATTGACGAATGGCGCTCACTTCATGCTCACGACTGCGAGCCTAAGTGCGTTGGGTTATGAGGGCAGTGTTTCTCGGCCTGTGATCCGATTGTGGAATGACACTCATCACGTCGCAGCTTGAACGGCTACCGTAGCTGTCTCCTGCGCCGAAACATTTGAGGCAGAAGCAACGCCAATCTTAGCCGAAGGATATTTCGATGAGCACAAAGCCTGTCAGCCAAAGCCCAGTCAGCGAAAAAGGTGCCTCGGTGCTCCCGATGCCGCCAGCATCGGAAGACCTTGCAAAGCTGCGCAGCCACTATTTCGTTGGTCCGATACACTTGACCGGAACCGAGAGCGCGCTTTACGAACGCCATCTTTTGTTCGACAACGTTGTCGATCTGACGGTTGCTGACGCGCGCGAGCGTTTTGAAGCCGTCGCTCACTCCGTTCGGGATATCCTCTCCCAGCGATGGATTTACACGGATAAAACCTACGACCGCGCGAATCCCAAGCGAGTCTACTATCTCTCGATGGAGTTTCTCATCGGGCGCACACTGGCCAACAACGTCACAAATCTTCTGCTTGATCCAGTTGTCAGGCAAGCCATCAAGCAAAAGAACCTTGACTGGCCCGAAGTGCTCGAGTGTGAACCGGATGCAGGCTTGGGAAACGGCGGTCTCGGGCGTTTGGCCGCCTGCTTTCTCGATTCGATGGCTACGATGCAACTCCCGGCCGTCGGCTACGGACTGCGTTACGAATATGGCATCTTCAAGCAAACCATACAGGATGGCTGGCAACACGAGCAGCCAGACAATTGGCTGCGCCGCTCGGATCCATGGGAGGTTTGTCGTCAGCACGAGTGCGTCGAAGTCAAGCTGAACTGCTCATTCGAACTGCACGGAGGCGGCCTACGCGCGGTCCCGAATCGTCCGTCCAGTCTGATTGGTATGCCGTTTGATCGCCCCGTCGTCGGCTACGGTGGCAAGAACATCAATACGCTCCGGCTTTGGGCCGCCGCCGCTCCCGATTACTTCGACTTTCGGGAATTCAGCAGCGGCGATTTCGTCGCAGCGCTGGCCCAGACCCTCAGCGCCGAGTCACTCACGCGTGTGCTCTATCCCGACGACTCCACTACCATGGGGAAGGCCCTGCGCTTCGTGCAGGAATATTTTCTTGTCGCCTGCTCGATAGCTGATCTCCTGCGACGCTTCCGCCGCGATAATTCTGATTGGAATTCGCTTCCCGAGAAAGTGGCTATCCAACTGAACGACACGCACCCGACTCTGTCAGTGCCCGAGTTGATGCGGGTCCTGCTGGACGAGGCACAGCTGGGATGGGACCAGGCCTGGGATATTACGAACCGGACTCTGGCATACACCAATCACACGCTGCTGCCCGAGGCTCTTGAGAAATGGCCAGTCGCGTGGTTTGAGACGATGCTGCCGCGTCATCTGGAAATCATCTACGAGATCAATCGCCGCCTGCTCGATGCCGTGCGGACACGCTTTCCTGGCGAAGAAAGCCGAATCCAGCAGGTGAGCCTGATCGAGGAAGGCCCGCCCAAGCAGGTCCGCATGGCCAACCTGGCAATCGTAGGCTCGCACAGCACCAACGGAGTGGCTGCAATTCACTCCCAGTTGCTGCGCACCATGACGGTGAAAGACCTGGCGGAGGTCTTCCCCGACCGTTTCAGTAACAAGACAAACGGCGTCACGCCCCGACGCTGGTTGCTGCTGGCGAATCCACCGCTCGCGCAGACCATCACGGAAGCGATCGGCGATGGATGGATCACTGACCTGAGTCAATTGAGCAAGCTCAAGCCTCTTGCCGACGATAGAAACCTTCATGCCGCCTTCCTCAAGGCCAAGCGAGAGGCGAAGTGTCAATTTGCCGATTGGCTCAAATCGACATCTGGCCAGACCGTGGACCCTGACACCATTCTTGATTGCCAGGTTAAGCGCATTCACGAATACAAGCGCCAATTGCTCAATGCGCTTCGCATCGTTGTGCTGTACAACCGGCTCCGTAAAAACCCCGATCTCAAGATGCCGCCGCGGACGTTTCTATTTTCTGGTAAGGCAGCGCCGGCGTATCAGCTGGCGAAGCTGATCATCAAATTCATCAACAACCTTGCGGGCACGGTCGACGGCGATCCCATGGTGCGCGGGCGACTCAAGGTCCTGTTCGTGCCCGAATATAATGTCTCGCTTGCGGAGAAGCTCATCCCCGCCAGTGACGTTTCCAACCAGATCTCGACCGCCGGGTACGAAGCGAGCGGCACGAGCAATATGAAGTTCATGATGAACGGTGCTCTTACCATCGGCACTCGCGACGGCGCAACCATCGAGATGGCGGAGGAAGCTGGGGAAGAAAATTTCTTTTTGTTCGGCCTCACTGCGAAACAGGTGGAGGGCAGCAGCAGTTGGTACAATCCGCGCTGGCACTATGACAACGAGCCGGAGACCCGCGCCGCGCTGGATCTGATCTTCTCTAACTACTTCAGCCGCAATGAACCGGGTGTCTTCGAGCCATTGCGCGATACTCTCCTGACTCATGGCGACCACTACATGCATCTTGCGGACCTCAAGTCTTATCTCGAGGCGGACCAGCGGCTTCTCGAGTTGTATGCTGACCCCGATGCCTGGGCGCGCAAGGCCATCCTCAATGTTGCGGGTTCGGGGAAGTTCTCCAGCGATCGCACCATTAGCGAGTACGCATCTGAGATCTGGGAGGCTAAACCATGCCCAGTGCTTTAGAAACCCGTCCACAGGCAATCGGCCCGGGTGATAATAAGCCGATGATCTCGCCCCTTGCAGGCCTCCCCGCACCCAAGAGCATGCTGGTGGACGTGGCCAAGCTTGAACGTGAGTATTTTGAACGCCGGCCCGACCTCGACGATCCCAATCAGATGGTCATCTTCGGCACCAGTGGACACCGAGGCTCGCCATTCCACGGCACCTTCACCGAAGCACACATCCTCGCTATGACCCAAGCCATCTGCGACTATCGCCGCACCCAGGGCACGGATGGCCCACTCTACATGGGCAAAGACACGCACGCGCTCTCCGGCCCCGCTCAGCGCACTGCGCTTGAAGTCCTGGCCGCGAACGGGGTGGAAACCATCATCCAGGAAGGCGACAAGGTGACGCCCACCCCGGTCATCTCTCGGGCCATCCTTGTTTATAACCGCGATCGCAAAGATCATCTCGCCGACGGGATCGTTATTACTCCATCGCACAATCCGCCGGAGGATGGTGGTTTCAAATACAACCCGACCAATGGTGGCCCGGCCGACACCCACGTGACTCAGTGGGTCGAGGACCGCGCCAACGACTTGCTGCGAGGCGGCAATGGGGGCGTCAAGCGAATTCCCTTCGTCACGGCCATAAAATCTTCCACCACTCATCAGGAAGACTTCATCCTGCCCTACGTTCGTGACTTGATCAACGTGGTTGACATCGATGCGATCCGTAACGCCGGCCTGAAGCTCGCGGTCGATCCTCTGGGAGGCGCGGCGCGGATTTATTGGGAACCGATCAACTCGATCTACGGCCTGAACATCGTTGTCGTAAACCCTGTGATCGACCCGACCTTCTCCTTTATGACGGTCGATCATGATGGCAAGATCCGGATGGACTGTTCCAGTCCTTACGCGATGGCCCGGCTCGTTGGTCTCAAAGATCAATATCAGGTTGCCTTCGCCAACGATCCGGACTCGGACCGCCACGGGATTGTAACGCCCTCGTCCGGGTTGATGAACCCGAACCACTATCTCGCGGTTTCCATCGGCTATCTTCTACAGCATCGTCCACGATGGGGTGCGCACGTTTCGGTAGGCAAGACGCTGGTAAGCAGCAGCATGATTGACCGGGTTGTGAAAAAGTTTGGCCGTAAACTCTGCGAAGTGCCCGTGGGCTTCAAGTGGTTTGTGCCGGGATTGATCGACGGATCACAGTGTTTCGGTGGAGAAGAAAGCGCCGGCGCGAGCTTCCTGCGCCTGGACGGCACGGTCTGGACAACCGATAAGGACGGGCCAATCATGGATTTGCTCGCGGCCGAGATTATGGCCCGCACGGGCAAGGATCCGGGCGAACACTATCGCGACCTCACGGCGGAGTTCGGCACACCGTATTACACTCGCATCGATGCGCCAGCCACCCCCGAGCAAAAGGCAAGTCTGCAGAAACTGTCACCCGAGGCGGTAAAGGAATCCAGCCTGGCTGGCGAACCAATCACGGCGAAGCTGACTCGCGCTCCCGGCAACAACGCATCTATCGGTGGCCTCAAAGTCGTAGCGGGCAGCGGATGGTTTGCCGCCCGCCCGTCCGGGACCGAAAACATCTACAAGATTTACGCCGAGAGCTTCAAGGATGAGGCTCACTTGAATACCATCCTGAGTGAGGCGCAGGCAATTGTGAGTAATGCGTTAGATCCGGCGAAAGGAAAGTCATGAGCGATATCGGTCGCCTCGGAACCCTTCCCCCGTTCCAACCGGACTACCGCGCCTCCGTTATGTTGCTGCACGTGACGTCGCTGCCCTCGCCTTACGGCATTGGCGACCTGGGGCCAAGTGCCTTGGCATGGCTGGATCAACTCCACGAGGCAGGTCAAGGCTGGTGGCAAGCACTGCCGCTCGGTCCGACCGGTTATGGCAACTCGCCTTATCAATCACTTTCGTCTTTTGCCGGTAACGGACTCCTGATCAGTCCGGACGACCTGATGCAAGAAGGGCTACTCACCTCCGATTTTGAACGGCCCACATTTCCAGTAACCACCATCGATTACGATGCCGTCATCCCATTCAAGCACCAGCTGCTCTACCGGGCATGGACGGAGTTCGCTGCGGGGGCACGCAAAGATCTGCGGGCTGACTACGAACAGTTCTGCCATGACGAGGCACACTGGCTCGAGGACTACGCTCTGTTTCGAGCGCTGAAAGCCAAGTTCAACAACACCTTTTACTTGGAGTGGCCGATCGAGTTGGTCCGGAGAACACCGGCTGCTCTGGCCCAAGCGCGCCAGGACGCAGGTCGGCAGATCGATCAAGTTCGATTTGCACAATTTTTACTGTTCCGCCAGGCGAAGCAATTGAAGGACTACGCGCATGCGAAAGGCGTACGCTTGATCGGCGACTTGCCATTTTTTGTCTCCCCGGATTCGAGCGACGTGTGGGCCAACCCGGAACTGTTTCTTCTCGATGACAATCACCGGCCTCGCTTCGTAGCCGGAGTGCCTCCCGACTATTTCAGCGCTCAGGGACAACTCTGGGGCAATCCGGTTTACAACTGGGACGCCCTTCGTCCGAGTGGATTTCGGTGGTGCATCGACCGCTTGCGGGCTCTGCTGGTTCATGTGGACGTGATTCGGCTCGACCACTTCCGCGGTTTTGCGGCTGCCTGGCACGTACCGGCAGGCGCGCCGACCGCTCAAAGTGGCCAATGGGAACCGGGCCCAGGCGCCGATTTCTTCAGCGCGGTCCAACGGGAGTTGGGCAGCCTACCGTTCATAGCTGAAGACCTTGGAGTCATAACTCCGGATGTGTCTGCACTCCGCGATTCTTTCCACATACCTGGAACACGAGTTCTGCAGTTCGGCTTTGACGGCCACCCGGATAACCCCTACCTCCCGCAGAACTTCGTACACAATACGGTCGCGTACACCGGCACTCATGACAACGACACGACTCGTGGCTGGTATGAAGCCCTGCCGGACTGGCAGCGCCACAATTTCTGGAATAATCTGGGACGACCCGGAGGCGAGGCTCACGAGGCCGCGTGGGATCTGATTCGCTTGGCGTGGTCATCGCCGGCGGCGCTCGCAATCGCTCCTTTGCAGGATGTGCTCAATCTGGGCAGCGATGCTCGCATGAATGTACCGGGCCGCGCCGACGGTAACTGGCGCTGGCGCTGCACCGTCGAGATGTTGTCTGGACCAGTTTTCCAATCGCTACGGGAGCTGACAGAAACGTCGCACCGCGCGGTCGGTGTTGAGCGCCCTACAGCAACCTTGCTGGAGGCAGCGTCATGACCCCGAGCCTGATTGTCGAAGAATTCACGCACGAGTTTTCAACTTACTGAGGTGGAATCATGAAAGCGACACAACTGCTTTACGATCTTGGCCAGAGCATCTGGCTGGACAACATCACACGCGATCTACTGGATACGGGCACGCTGGAGACCTACATCAAAGACTTATCGGTCACTGGCCTCACTTCGAATCCTACGATTTTTGACCATGCCATCAAGAACAGCACCGCTTATGACAATGCGATTCACGAAGACTTGAAAAGGGGCAAATCGGGCGAGGCGCTCTTCTTCGACTTGGCCCTCGAAGACCTCACTCGCGCGGCCGATCTGTTTCGGCCGATCCACGATCGAACCGCAGGAGTCGATGGCTGGGTATCACTGGAAGTGTCCCCGTTGCTTGCCTACGACACAGCCAGTACCCTGGCCGCCGCCAAAGACTTGCATGCCCGCGCGGGGCGGTCCAACCTACTGATCAAGATTCCCGGTACAAAAGAAGGTCTGCCTGCGATTGAGGAAGCCATCTTCGCTGGCATACCTATCAATGTCACGCTGTTGTTTTCCCGAGAGCACTACGTGGCGGCTGCAGAAGCTTTCTTGCGCGGCATCGAACGACGAATCGAAGCAGGGCTCGAACCCACGGTCGGATCGGTAGCTTCGGTGTTCGTTAGCCGTTGGGATGCGGCGGTTGCGAGTAAAGTGCCCGAGGCGCTGCGCAACCAGCTCGGTGTCGCGATCGCCAAGCGTACTTATAAGGCGTACCGCACTCTGCTCAGTTCGCCACGCTGGCAGCGCGTGTACAATCTCGGCACTCGTCCGCAACGTCTGCTGTGGGCCAGCACGGGGACGAAAGATCCCCACGCTTCGGACATTCTTTACATTAAGGCGCTTGCCGCACCTTTCACGGTGAACACCATGCCCGAAGCCACATTGAAAGCTCTTGCCGAACACACGGACCTCGGCCCCATCCTGCCGGCGGATGGCGGTGATTGTGAACAAGTGCTGGCACAGTTTGCCAAGGTGGGCATCGACGTCGATACGCTCGGCGCTCAGCTTCAGGATGAGGGAGCGAAGTCATTCGTCAAGTCCTGGAGCGACCTGATGACGGTGATCACATCCAAGGCAGCCGACTTGAAAACCAAGTCTGCCACCCTGAAAGCAGCTAGCTGAGAAACTGCCGCGGTTGCGCGCTGAGAGGCTGTGCATGAACGTGCTGGTCATTGATGTTGGCGGAACTCATGTGAAAATTCTTGCCACCGGGCACGACACGCCACGGAAGTTTCCGTCGGGCGCCACCATGACGCCGCAACAGATGGTCGCCGGCGTCAAGCGGCTCGCCGGAACGTGGAAGTACGACGCGGTCTCAATGGGCTATCCCGGCCAGGTTGTCCAGAACCGGCCGGTGGCGGACCCGCACAACCTGGCGGCCGGGTGGATCGGGTTTGATTTTGAAGCCGCATTCGGGTGCCCGATTAAGATCATTAATGATGCAGCGATGCAGGCCCTGGGGAGCTACAAGGGCGGCAAGATGCTCTTCCTCGGTCTGGGCACAGGCCTCGGTTCAGCCTTGGTGGTGAATGGCATTCTGGAGCCAATGGAACTCGGCCATCTCCCTTACAAGAAGGGCACGTACGAGGACTACGTGGGACGCCAGGCATTCGAAGAACGAGGCAAGAAAAAGTGGCGGCGCGATGTGGCGGATGTAGTGGCTCGTCTGATCGCCGCCCTTGAACCCGATGACGTGGTTCTGGGAGGAGGCAATGTTAAGGAATTGAAAGAGCTGCCTCCCAACTGCCGAGCCGGAAACAACGCCAACGCTTTCAGCGGAGGATTTCGACTGTGGGAACAAGCCGGTGAATCGCGGCCTCCCCTTCGCGCTGAGAGCACTTCAGCTAACCAAAAGAGACGAAAGGAAAATGGATATGGCAGCGCGCGTCGAACCAATCACCGGAAAATCGGCCGTCAAACGCCCGGCGTGGAAAGCTCTCGAAGATCACTATAAGAGCATCCAGAAGACACATCTCCGCAATCTCTTTGCGGATGATCCCAAGCGCGGCGAGCGTCTGACGGCGGAGGCTTTGGGCATCTATCTGGATTATTCGAAGAATAGAGTCACGGACGAGACTCTCGAGCTTCTGGTTCAACTTGCCGAAGAATCCCGTCTGCAGGCGCGAATCGATGCCATGTTCCGCGGCGAGAAGATCAACATCACAGAAAAACGAGCCGTGCTGCATGTCGCTCTGCGCGCCCCGCGCGGAACCTCCATCGTGGTAGACGGCGAGAATGTGGTGCCCGCGGTCCATGCTGTGCTCGACAAGATGACTGATTTCAGCAATCGGGTGCGGAGCGGAGCGTGGAAAGGCCATACCGGCAAGCGCATTCGCAATGTCATCAACGTCGGTATCGGCGGATCGGACCTCGGTCCGGTGATGGCCTACGAGGCCCTCAAGCATTACAGCGATCGGACGATGACGTTCCGCTTTGTTTCCAATGTCGACGGCACCGACTTCGCGGAAGCTGTCCGGGATCTCGACCCATCGGAGACCCTTTTCATCATCTCTTCAAAAACCTTCACGACGCTGGAAACCATGACCAATGCGCACAGCGCCCGCGATTGGACGCTCGCGGGCCTGGGAGGCGACGAAAAATCGATCGCGAAGCATTTTGTCGCAGTCTCGACTAACACCGCGGAGGTTTCAAAGTTCGGTATCGATACGGCCAACATGTTCGGATTTTGGGACTGGGTCGGCGGGCGCTACTCCATGGACTCAGCGATCGGCCTGTCTACGATGCTAGCCATCGGCCCCGAGAATTTCCGCTCCATGCTGGATGGCTTTCACCAGGTAGACGAACACTTCCGCAGTACTCCGTTCAAACGTAACTTGCCGGTGCTGATGGGACTGCTCGCCGTCTGGTACAACAACTTCTTCGGCGCACAGACGGTTGCCGTTTTGCCCTACGAGCAATACCTGAAGCGGTTTCCGGCATATCTGCAACAGCTGACCATGGAGAGCAACGGTAAACATGTCACGCTCGAAGGGACGCCGGTCGATTACGATACCGGCCCCATCTACTGGGGCGAGCCTGGGACTAACGGTCAGCATTCGTTCTATCAATTGATCCATCAAGGGACGAGGCTGATCCCGTGCGACTTTATCGGTTTTGCGAAAGCACTGAATCCGGTCGGCCGGCACCACGACATGCTGCTGGCGAATGTCTTCGCGCAGACCGAGGCTCTGGCTTTCGGCAAAACCCCGGAGCAAGTCAAAGCTGAAGGCACGCCGGATTGGCTTGTGCCCCACCGCGTCTTCGAGGGCAACCGTCCTTCGAATACGATTCTCGCCGAGCAACTCACACCGGAAATCCTGGGCAAGCTCGTCGCCCTCTACGAGCACTCGGTCTTCACCCAGGGAACTATCTGGAACATCAATTCGTTCGACCAATGGGGAGTTGAACTTGGTAAGGCACTGGCGCAGCGAATCATTCCAGAACTCGAAAGCAAAACAGAACCCGCGCTCAGCCATGACAGCTCGACAAACACCTTGATCCGTCGCTACCGGAAACTCAAGGAAGCGGCGTGACGGACATCTGTATAAATTTCGATACACGAAGATCACCGCAGCCAGACAGGGGTTGAACAAACTTTCCCTATAAAGGAGTTACAACATGCAGCTCGGAATGGTTGGTCTCGGAAGAATGGGAGCAAATATGGTACGGCGGCTTCTCAAGAATGGCCACACTTGCGTGGTCTTCGACAGGTCCCCGAAAGCGATTGAGGAATTGGTTCAACAGAAGGCGGTCGGCTCCGCAACGCCGCAGGAGTTCGTGAAGAAACTGGAGAAGCCGCGGGCAGTCTGGTTGATGGTCCCGGCCGCAGTCGTCGATGAGACCATCGCCGGCCTTTTGCCGCACCTGGAATCAGGAGACATCCTCATCGATGGGGGTAATTCGTATTACGTGGACGACATCCGGCGGGCGAAGGAACTCGCGCCAAAGGGAATCCACTATGTGGACGTGGGCACGAGCGGGGGCGTTTGGGGCCTGGAGCGGGGCTATTGCATGATGATTGGCGGCGAAAACGATATCGTGAAGCACCTCGATCCCGTCTTGGCGACACTTGCGCCCGGCATCGGTGACATAGCGCGCACTCCGGGACGCGACAAGGCATCGGGCACTTCTGAGCAGGGCTACCTGCACTGCGGACCCAATGGGGCTGGCCATTTCGTGAAAATGGTTCACAACGGAATCGAGTATGGAATTATGGCCGCCTATGCCGAGGGCCTAGGCATTCTGCGCTCCGCCAACGTTGGCAAGCAGGATCACGCGATCGACGCCGAGACCACGCCACTACGCAATCCCGAGCATTATCAGTACGACCTTAACCTGCCGGACGTTGCGGAGGTGTGGCGGCGCGGCAGCGTCATCGCTTCGTGGCTGCTCGATTTAACCGCATCCGCCCTGCTCCAGGACCCGGCTCTTTCTCAGTTTGCCGGTCGGGTGTCCGATTCGGGCGAAGGTCGCTGGACGATCAAGGCCGCGATCGACGAAGCCGTCCCAACGCCGGTTCTGACGACCGCACTCTACGAGCGGTTCAGTTCGCGCGGCGAGGCGGATTTCGCCAACAAATTATTATCCGCCATGCGCTTTCAGTTCGGCGGGCACCATGAGAAAGCAGTCGAGAAATCTCAGGCCGCTTAAAGGAGATCAACATGAATAATGCTGTCGATTCGGACGCGCTGGTCTTTTTCGGGGCAACCGGCGACCTGGCCTACAAGAAAATCTTCCCCGCGCTGCAGGCGATGATCAAACGGGGGCATCTCGAAGTCCCCGTCATCGGGGTCGCGAAGGCGGGCTGGAACCTCGACCAGCTCCGCGCCCGGGCTAAGGACAGCCTGGAAAAGCACGGCGGTCTGGATCCAGCGGCCTTCGAGAAGCTCAGCAGCTTGCTGCGTTACGTCGATGGCGATTACGCAGACCGCGCGACCTTTGACGCGCTTCGCAAAGAACTTGGTGGGGCTCAGCATCCTGCACATTACCTCGCCATTCCGCCTCCGCTGTTTGGACCTGTGGTCGAACATCTCGCGAACTCCGGATCTGCCAACGGTGCTCGGGTGGTTGTTGAAAAGCCTTTTGGAAGCGACCTGCAGTCTGCCCAGGAGCTGAACCGGATCCTGCATGCAACCTTTAGCGAGAGCAACATTTTTCGTATTGACCACTACCTTGGTAAGCGGCCGGTACGCAATATGTTCATGTTCCGCTTCGCCAACGCTTTCATGGAGTCGTTCTGGAACCGCACCTATATCGAAAGCGTGCAGATCACCATGGCCGAAGACTTCGGGGTGCAAGGCCGGGGTGCTTTCTACGATGAAACCGGCACCATTCGAGACGTAATCCAGAATCATCTGTTTCAGGTGCTCTGCAATCTGGCCATGGAACCTCCGGTCAGAACGGACAGCGAAGCCGTCCGTGACGAGAAGGTCAAAGTTCTGAAAGCAATGCCACCGCTCGATCAGAGCAACCTTGTCCGCGGACAGTTCAAAGGTTACCTCAACGAAAAAGGAGTGAAACCCGACTCCCAAACCGAGACCTTTGCAGCGTTACGGCTGGAAATTAACTCATGGCGCTGGCAAGGGGTCCCTTTCTACATCAGAGCCGGAAAGAATTTGCCGGTTACGTGCACCGAAATCCTGGGCCGGTTCCGCAAAGCTCCCGCAATACTCCCCGCGAGCGTTCTGAAGCAGAACCATGTAAGGTTTCGGGTGAGTCCCGATGTCGCCATCGCCATGGGAATGACGGTGATGGCTCCGGGAGACGATATGACGGGCATAACTGCGGAAATGCTGGCGAGCCGCCACCCCAGCGCGGAGGAGATGGACGCTTACGAACGCGTGCTCGGAGACGCCATGGAAGGTGACGCCACGCTGTTCGCACGGCAGGACTACGTGGAGGAGGCGTGGCGAATTGTGGACCCAGTGTTGAAGGAGGCTACGCCGGTTTATCCGTACGACCCGAAAACCTGGGGGCCGAATGAGGTCAAGCGGGTCACGCCTGCTGCGGGCTGGCACAACCCGACGGTTGCGGCTGCGGGATCAGCCGGTGCCGCGCAAGCTGCGTGAGTCGCCGGAGTGGAGAGAACATGAGAGTAGAAGTGTTTGCTGATGCAGAGTCAGTCGCGCAACAGGCTGCCGCTCTCATTGCTGCCGAAGCTCGAGCAGCGGTTGCCGCGCGTGGTCGCTTCGTCATTGCGGTCAGCGGGGGCCACACTCCTTGGGTAATGTTGCGTGCGCTGAGCGGGGAAGAAGTTCCCTGGCAAAACGTCTACATGGCGCAAGTCGACGAGCGCGTGGCACCAGCGGGAGACCCGGACAGAAATCTCACTCACTTGCGGGAAAGCCTGCAAGCGTCCCTGCGTCCCGAGCAAATTCTTGCCATGCCGGTTGAGTCTTCTGATCTTGAGGCAGCAGCCGCACGGTATGCGGCAACCCTTCGGGAGATGGCCGGCTCGCCATCCGTACTCGATCTTGTCCACTTAGGCCTCGGGCCCGACGGCCACACTGCATCTCTGGTTCCGGGTGACCCGGTGCTCGACGTTACAGCCACCGACGTTGCGCTTACCGGAATCTACCAGGGAAGGCGACGAATGACGTTGACCTACCCGATTATCAATCGATCCCGGCGGATTCTGTGGCTTGTCACTGGAAGTGAAAAAGTCGAGATGCTTGGCCGCTTGCGTCAGGGTGATACGTCGATCCCGGCCGGCCGGGTCCGCCAAGATCAAGCGGTGGTGTTCGCAGATAAAGCAGCTGCGGGACAGCTGGCAGCGTAAAGCGAGGAGTCAAGAACGATCACTTTGTGAACCTTTGTGTCCTTTGTGGTTCGAGCATTTGTACTTCGTCGACCGCAAGGGTACACAAAGGACAGATTAGTAAAGCTGCTGTCGCGCCTACGCGGCAATCCCGTGGACATCGAGAAGACCATCAAGGATGAGAGGAGATCACCATGAGTGCCGCACTTGTTCGTCCAATCACTCCGAAAATAACAGGGAGGGAAGCTGATCAGCTCTGTATCAATACCATCCGCACGCTTTCGATCGATGCAGTCCAGCAGGCTAAATCCGGACACCCGGGCACGCCCATGGCGCTCGCGCCGCTGGTCTATACGCTGTGGAACCGGGTCATGCGCTTCGATCCCCAGGATCCGATCTGGCCGAACCGTGATCGCTTCGTGCTCTCGAACGGACACGCCTCGATGCTGCTCTGGTCGGTGCTCCATCTCACCAAGACTCAGGCGGTCGACGCCGAATATGAAGCGCTGGGAAAACCTTCGGTTTCACTCGATGATATCCGCCACTTCCGCCAACTCGATAGCAGGGCGCCCGGTCATCCCGAGTATCACTGGGTCTCAGGCGTCGAAACCACGACCGGACCGCTCGCGCAAGGTGTGGCTACGAGCGTCGGAATGGCGATTGCTCAGAAGTGGCTGGGCAACCGGTATAACCGGCCGGGCTTCGAAATTTTCAATTACAACATTTACGCCATTTGCGGCGATGGCTGCATGATGGAAGGCATTTCGTCCGAAGCGGCGTCGCTGGCCGGTCACCTCGGCCTGGATAACCTTTGCTGGGTTTACGACAACAATCACATCACCATCGAAGGCCACACCGACATCACGTTTACGGAAGACGTCGCGGCCAGGTTTTTGGCGTATGGATGGAACGTTCTGCGGGTCGGCGACGCCAACGATCTCGACCGCATCGAGCACGCTCTCGAAGTTTTCCGCAAGACCCCGGGCCGTCCGACTTTCATCGTTCTGGACAGCCACATCGGCTATGGCTCTCCAAACAAACAAGACACACCCGAAGCCCATGGCGAGCCGCTTGGAGACGAGGAATGCAGGCTGACCAAACGCTCCTACGGATGGCCCGAGGACGCGAAATTCTACGTTCCCAACGGCGTCTACGAGCACTTTGAGGCTGGCGTAGGAGCACGCGGAGCATCGACTCGACAGGAGTGGGTGAAACTGTTCGATTCATACCGAGCCAAGTATCCCGACCTGGCGGCTGAGATCGACATGATGCAGCGACGCGAGCTTCCGACAGGGTGGGATCGCAATCTCCCCGTTTTTCCCGCTGACCCGAAGGGCATCGCTGGTCGAGATGCTTCAGGCAAGGTGCTGAACGTGCTTGCCCAAAACATCTCATGGTTCTTGGGGGGCTCGGCGGATCTGGGCCCATCGAACAAGACAACCCTTACCTTCCCTGGCGCGGGAAACCTTCAGGCCGATACCCCCGGCGGAAAGAACTTGCACTACGGCATCCGTGAACACTCGATGGCGGCCATCGTGAACGGGCTCTCTCTATCGAAGCTCCGTGCATTCGGCGCAACCTTTTTTATTTTCAGCGACTACGCCAGACCGGCCATCCGGCTCTCGGCCCTAATGGAACTGCCGACCATCCTGGTGTTCACGCATGACGCAATGGGTGACGGAGAGGACGGACCAACTCACCAGCCCGTGGAGCATCTCGCGTCGCTGCGTGCAATCCCTGGGCTGGTTTTGCTGCGGCCTGGTGACGCCAATGAAGTAGTTGAAGCTTACCGCTACATCCTGCAGTTGCGCCACCAGCCTGCTGTACTGGCGCTCTCTCGCCAACCGCTGCCCACGCTCGATCGCAGCACATATGCGTCAGCGTCCGGAGTCGCGCACGGTGCCTATGTGCTCGGCGACGCTCCTGGCGGCAAGCCCGAAGTCATCCTCATCGCTTCCGGCAGTGAGGTCTCGCTTGCCGTCGAAGCTCACCAGAAATTGCTGTCTGAGGGCATTCGTTCGCGAGTGGTCTCCATGCCGTCTTGGGATATTTTCGACCATCAGACAAAAGAATATCGGGACAGCGTGCTGCCGCCGGATGTGACTGCTCGCGTGGCCATCGAGCAGGCCTCGACTTTCGGATGGGAGCGCTACGTCGGTACTTCGGGACACACCATCGGCATGAATACGTTCGGAGCATCCGCGCCGCTTAAAGAGCTTCAGAGGAAATTCGGATTTCAGCCGGACGAGGTGGTGGCCGCGGCGAAAAATCAATTGGGCAGGAAGTAAACTATGGCTGTCGCGCTGGATCATGTTGTCACAACAGACTGTGGAATCTCGCCAGCGGCCGAAAACAGAAGCCGAACCGCTCCTCTCGGAAGCACCATCTGCGACGGTGGCGTCAACTTCAGTATTTTCTCCCGCGCCGCGACGGGCGTGGAGTTGTTGCTCTTCGACCACGAAGACGACCCCCGGCCCGAACGCGTCATCCCCATTGATTCGGCAACCCACCGGACCTATCACTACTGGCACGTTTTTGTGCCGGACGTACAGCCCGGCCAGATCTATGGCTATCGAGTTCATGGACCCCACGACCCCGCAATCGGGATGCGATTCGATTCCAGCAAAGTCCTCCTGGATCCGTACGCTCGGGGTGTGGTGGTTCCAAAGAACTACAGCCGCGAAGCTGCCCAACAGACCGAAGGCAATGCCGCGACTGCCATGAAGAGTGTCGTGATCGATTCCAGCACATACAACTGGGAAGGCGACCTACCACTCGGGAGGCCGTCTTCACACACGATTATTTATGAGATGCACGTGCGCGGCTTCACTTGCGATCCGAGTTCCGGCGTCTCCGATAAGATGCGCGGTACGTTTGCCGGATTGATCGAGAAAATTCCCTACCTCCAGAAGCTCGGCATCACCGCCGTTGAGTTGTTGCCCGTCTTTCAATTCGATGCCCAGGATTGTCCCCCGGGGCTGGTCAACTACTGGGGCTACGCACCGGTTTCGTTTTTCGCGCCGCACCAGGCATACAGTTCCCGTCAGGACCGGCTCGGACCGGCGGACGAGTTTCGCGACATGGTCAAAGCACTCCACCGGGCGGGGATCGAAGTCATTCTCGACGTGGTATATAACCACACCGCGGAAGGCGACCACCGTGGACCAACGTTCAGTTTCCGCGGGCTCGACAACAACACTTATTACATCCTGGAACAGGATCGCTCCCGCTATGCCAACTACAGCGGCACCGGAAACACGCTCAACGCAAACAATTCCATCGTCCGTCGCATGATCGTCGACAGCCTGCGCTACTGGGTTGAGGAAATGCACGTGGACGGCTTCCGCTTTGATCTCGCATCGATCCTCGCACGCGATCCGGTAGGCCAATTGATGTCAAACCCTCCTGTCCTCTGGGACATCGATTCAGATCCCTCGCTCGCGGAAACCAAAATTATCGCTGAGGCGTGGGATGCAGCTGGTTTGTATCAGGTCGGCAGTTTCATCGGCGACAGTTGGAAAGAGTGGAACGGCCGGTTCCGTGACGACGTTCGCAGTTTTGTCCGTGGTGAACCAGGTTCCGTAGGACGCGTCGCGGACCGATTTCTTGGTAGCCCCGAGATCTACGGTCACAAGGAGCGTGAGGCGGAGCAGAGCGTGAACTTTGTGACTTGCCACGACGGCTTCACACTCAACGATCTCGTCTCCTACGACCGCAAGCACAACGAAGAAAACCTCGAAAACAACCGGGACGGCGCCAACGATAACCGCAGCTGGAATTGTGGCGTTGAAGGTCCGACCGATGATCCGCGTGTCGGGAAGCTGCGAAATCGACAGGTGAAGAACTTCTTGACCATCACCCTGCTCTCGCTCGGTGTGCCCATGATCACTATGGGCGATGAGGTGCGACGCACTCAGCACGGTAACAACAACGCTTACTGCCAGGACAATAAAACCAGTTGGTTCGATTGGACCCTCGTGGAGAAGCATGCGGACGTGCATCGGTTTCTCAGTCTGCTGATCGCACGGCGGTTATTGCGGGACCTAGAGGCGGAACTCGAGCGCGAAACTCTGCAACAAATGCTACAGGCGGCGAACAAAGGCTGGCACGGCGTAAGACTGAGTCAACCAGATTGGAGCGAGGACTCGCGCAGCTTCGCCTTCGGCGCCCAGCTGCCAAAAGAAAACCTGCTTTTTCATCTGATCGCGAATGCTTACTGGGAGCCGCTCGACTTCGAACTGCCGCCGGTACATAACGGCTGTCGAGATCCATGGCGCCGATGGATCGACACAAATCTTGATTCACCGCAGGACATCGTCTCATGGCAAGCCGCTCCATCCGTCCCCGGCTACACCTATCGAGTCGGACCGCGCTCGGTGGTCGTACTTTACGCCTGCACCGAGCCGGCAACCACGTAGGCCCGGACGCCCCCGTCCAAGCGACCGAGCGAGGCTCGGCATGCTTTCTATCAGGGCGCCAGTTAAGCCCTGCCGATCGAGCCGGGAGAGGCGCAGCCTGCGCACCTGACCTGACTGTTCTAGAGAGCTTGGAGGTTTCCGGTGGCAAAAAAAGACCAGCCGAGCAACCCTGTCCACAAAATTGAATCCGCCGCGTTCCACCATGCCGAGTTGCAGAGTGAGCGCCTCCGCATTTTCGGTGTATTGGGCGTCGTCGCGATTTTCATCATGGTCACGGTCGTGCGTGTATTCGTCGTCCGCACGGTTTCCGCCACCACTCCATGGGCCTGGCAATTTGGGTTGGCGGCCTCGATCATAATTTACGAAGTATGGATGCTGGGACGAGTAAATCTCGCGCTGAGATCGGAGCGCAGCCTTCCCGCTGGATTCTGGGTTCTCAGCACACTTTTGGAGACTTCCATCCCCGCGTTTGCAATTGCATTCCTTACTAGCGACCAGATCGAGCCCGCATATCGGCCGCTGGCGACTCCCGCAGTGCTGGTTTTCTTCGTCTTCATCATTCTTTCCACGCTGCGGTTGAATGTCTGGATCTGTATTCTTTCTGGAGCGCTTGCGAGTGTCGCCTACCTTTCTGCCGCTTATCATCTCGGCTGGCGGGTTCCGCTTCCTGGCATACCAGCCCCTGTCACCCAGACCAGCGTCAGCCTGAATGCCATTATTCTTTTGATCGGCGGCTTGATCGCCGCCGCCGTCGCGGGACAGATCCACAAGCACGTCGAGGCAGCTCTTCGCGAAGCGGAAACCAAACGCAAGCTGGAGGCGGTTGAGCACGATCTACAAGTCGCCCGATCCATCCAGCAGTCTCTCCTTCCCAAGGAACGCCCCCAGATTCCAGGGTTTGACATCGCCGGGTGGAACCAGCCCGCGGACGATACCGGAGGCGACTACTTTGACTGGAAGGCACAACGCGACGGGAAACTGGTCGTAAGCCTGGCTGACGTCACCGGGCACGGCATTGGCCCCGCGCTGGTCGCCGCAATCTGCCATGCGTATGCGCGCTCCAGCTTCAGCATGGATCACGACCTGATGGAAGCCTTCGAGCACATCAATCAAGCCCTGGGCGCTGACCTCCAGACCGGACGCTTTGTCACTTTCGTGGCCGCAGTGTGCAGACCTGATAGTTCGGAGCTCCAAATCCTCTCCGCTGGCCATGGCCCACTCTTCATTTATTCCCGCTCCGAAGATCGTTTCATCGATGTTCAACCGCAGGCAGTCCCGTTCGGCATCCTTCCTTTTTTCCGCTCGGAGCCGCCAGCACAACTTCGGCTCGGCTCGGGCGATCTGGTGATCTTGCCCACAGATGGCTTCTTCGAATGGGAAAACGATCAAGGCGAACAATTTGGTGTTGCGCGGATGGAAGAAGTGATTCGCGCCTCACGACAACTCGCTCCACCGGAGATTATTGCGCAACTCTACGACGCAGTCACGAAATTCTCCAACGGAACCAACCAACAGGATGACCTGACAGCGGTAATCATCAAACGGTTATAGGTGGTTCTGCCGCAATCACGGAAAAATTAATCTCGATCTCTTGCGCATTGGACAAATTGTGAGAGTACGAGCCCTGAGGCGAGAGTATCTGAAGCGTGATGACAACCGCCGGGATGAGATAGACAAAGCTCCCAAAGACCCACATCAAAGCGCCCGCGAGGGCTTGGTCGTCAATCGGTGAAATTGCGAAGAGCGGGGAGGCGGATGCATACGAGGGGTAGAGAACCCGATCGCAGAAGGCAAGAAACGCCGATAGCGCATCGTTCGCCATCATTCCAATGAAAAGGTAGAGCGGAATCGACCATCGCGGCCACCTCCCAACACTCGGCCAGGGCTGCATCACGGGCCACCAGAACAGAATCGAGGTCGCGAAGAAGCATGCGTGTTCGATCTCGTGCCAAAACTCCGAACCCAGTGCCAATTCAAAAGCAGTCGGAGTGTGCCAGCCAATCAAGGCGACAGTGGCACCTAGCCAGCAGCATACCGGGTGGGTCAGGGTGTGCCCCATCCATTGCACTGGCGGCCAGCGCAGAAACAGACCCAAGCCAGAACGAACGAACTTCTGCGACAGCCCGTGCAGAAGTGGCAGCGCCGGCGCTCCCAACAAAATCAAAGGAGGAGCGACTGCCATGAGCAGGATGTGCTGAATCATGTGGATTGAAAGCAGTTCGTCATCAAAAGCTGCGAGAGGAGATCCGACTGCGATCCAAAGGGCGAACAGCCCACTCATAAAAGCAGCCAGTCGCCAAACTGATATCACGTTCGGAAGAAGATCATGGAGTCGATGCCAGCCTCGCAGGTAGATGAGCGCCGTAGCAACCAGACAAAGCGTAACCGGCACTGGGAGAACCCAGCTTTGCCATACGGTTTGGATCGCGGGAGACATAGGCGACTTCAGGGGCCCGTGGAGGATGATTCCGCAACGCCCGCTCCCAGCACCGCTCGGGCAGCGTTACCGGCTGGAGGCTGTCCCGCCGGATGCAAAGTCTCGAGAAACGCCACCAGCGCCGTTGTCTCAGCCGGGCTCAAGTTTTTTCCGTAAGCTGGCATGTTTCCGCCACCCTGAATCACTTGGCGGATCAGTTGGTCCTGCGTGAGGCGAAGTGCGACGCGGTCGAGCGCCGGTCCACGCTTACCGCCCATGTCGTCAAGCGAATGGCAGTTGCGACATTGCTTGGCCTGTAAAACCAGAGCGCCCCGGCGCTCGAGCGCGGTGCGTCCTTGCAAATATTCTGGTGGGATCGGCACACTGCTCCATGCGTCCATGATCGGACTCCACGGCGTGTGCAGGCCCAACTGCGTCAAACTGCCCAGCATTACCGCAACCAATAGAATCGTCAGAACCGCAATGGGCCGGCGCTTCCAGCTCTTCTCACCTTCGCCGGCAAAAAACGGAAGCAGCAACAACGCAACAATTCCAATCGCGGGCCCGATCATCAGTATCGGAGTTTCCGCCGACGGCGGCAGGTACGACAAGACCGCATATAGCCAAAGGAAGAAGAAATCCGGACGCGGAGCGGTCTGAATAATCGTCGGGTCGGGCTGGCCGCTGGGACCGAATGGCCCAAGAAAGACGGCGCACGCCGCAATCGAAAGAAGAATGAAGCCTGAAAAGAAGACGTCTTTCCAAACCGCGTACGGTACGAATGGAACCCCTTCTTTATGCGTCAGCTCATGATATTCCTGCAGGTAGGTAGCGCGTCGCACGATCCGTCCAGGCATGGGCCACTCATTCACTCCGAGTTTCAACACCATAAGCAGGTGCACGCCAATGAATGCGATCAGCAGTCCTGGAACAACAAAAACGTGTACCGCGAAAAACCGGGAAAGAGTCGCACCCGCAATAATCGGGCCGCCCAGCATGAGATTCACAGCCCAGGGCCCAATCACCGGGACTCGACTCGCAATCGATGCCCCAATTCCCAACCCCCAATAGGCGTCCTGGTCGAATCGCAGCACCTGGCCGGTGAAGGCCATAGCCAGCGTCATCAGCAGGAGGCACACGCCGATCATCCAGGTCAACTCTCGCGGGAACTTATAGGCTCCGAAAAGGCAGACCTGCACCATGTGGATCAAGACGATCGCCACCATGAAATTTGAGCCCCAGCCATGCAACCCTCGAATGAACCAACCCAGCGAAATACCGTGATTGAGAATCTGCAGGCTGTTCCAGGCCTCTCCGGCGGAAGGCACATAAATGAGAGCCAGGAGGATCCCGGTGACGATCTGCAGCATGAAGCAGGTCAGCGCAGCGCTGCCGAAAACATAAAACCAACTTGCAGTCTCGCGTGGCACGCGGTGCTCGGCGGTTTCGCGAATTTCCGCGCCAAGCTGAAGCCGTTGATCAAGCCATTCCCAGACTTCCTTGATCACGCGCATGTATCCCTCGCACCGATCCTATTTGCGGTTGGACTCCCGGTGGTTGGCATTTCACCGGCTTTGATGAACAGTTTTCCATCCTCAATCTTGTAGTGGTATGTGAATAGTCCGCGGGGCGGAGGGCCGGAAGCGTGGGAACCATCTTGATAGTAAACGCCCCCGTGACATGGGCACATGAAGAGTCCCGATTGTGGGAACCAGTGAACTGGACACCCAAGGTGGGCGCAATTGATGGCAAAGACCTGGAAATTCTGACCGTCCACGTTTCGAACCCAGCAGGGGATATCCGCGGTTTCTCCATCCCAGGGATTCACCACGGGATTTCGATAAATAGCGAGCCGAGTCTGACCTGCAGGAAACTGTTCGAGCCCACCCAGAGATAACCACGACTCATAGCCGATCTTCCGCGCGTGATGCACGGGGGAAAGGATGTAGCGCACGATTGGTATTGCAAGAATCAGGCCGACAATACTATTAAGAAATATTCCCAGCTTCACGAGCATCGCGCGCCTTGACACTCCAGTTGGTTCAGTCCCAGTTGGTGCAGTCATGGAAGTCCTCCCGCAGCACGGTCCATGGACGGTTTCGGATACGGTTGGCCCGGGAACTGTGGCCGCTGTGCCGCCAGCCAGGCGACCACGTCAGAAATTTCCTGCGTTGACATAGGCCGGCCGGGCACATCATCACGCCAGTCCGGAGCTCCCATCTCTGGCCGTCCCACAATCACATTCGTTCGCAGATCCTGATCACTCACTAAAGCGAGGTACGACCCGTTCACGATCGAACTGGCTTTCTTGCCGCCTTTACCGTCAGGACCATGACAGGCCGAGCAGTAGGTGGCGTACACGTCGGCGCCGTGATGCGGATCGCCGCCAGCCTGCACTGCATAAGGAGGTGGGCCGACGCCGCGCAAAGCATCGGGCTTCGCCCAGGATCGGATTCCGCTGACAATGGCGTCGATTTGCTTGTCGGTGAGCATGCCCCCTGCGCTCCGCGCGAAGGCTGGCATGGAGGTGCCGGGCACGCCGTTGGTGGCAACGCGGCGAATCGCGGTATCGTCCGCGATGGCGAGAAAAACAGGATCGCTGAGAGGAACCGCCGCTCCTCCTTTGCCGTTCGCACCGTGGCATGCCGAACAGTTGCTCGCATAGAGAACATTGAACTCCATGATCTGGTCGGGCGGGATAACCTCAGAGTCCGGGCCGGGCCGGCCGGGCGCACTGCTACAGCTAAGGCAAAGCATTACGGCGAACAGTGCGAAAGTAACAAAGGTAGCTTGACGCTTCATGGCTGCCGGCCCTCTTCGTTCTTCTCGTCCATCGCTCCCGGCGCCTCCATGCCGGCGCGAATTGCGAAAGGAAGGTGTTGCCATGTCCGCACCCGCTCTTGTTTTGAAACCACGATACCAGCCACGATACCGAATCCCATTTGAGTTACCATAAACCACGGCCAGTTAATCCTGTCGCTGAGCTCGGGATTCAGCAGTTGCAGCGCGCTGTGCAGCAGCCCAGTCCATAAAATGGGAGCGATCACGCCTCCTAACAAAATGGGGCGACGCGGAAACATCGGAAGCATAGCACCGTACAGGAGCCCAACCAGCAACGAAGTAACTAGATGCACAATGCATGCGATGAGGAAAGCGTCGAAGTGAAATACGGAAATTTCCTCGGTTGTGCTGAGCGTGGGGAAGAATCCAGCTGCGAGAATATTGATGGGATACCAGATGCTGTGATACGCAACGATTCCATAAATTACCGCGAGAACCGCCATCACAACACTCCCGGCGAGGCCACCTTTCACTCCCGCAGAAATTGGATAGATTTCAAGAGGCAGTCGCGCCCGGTGTGGTTCGTGGGTAATCAAATCCACTCGCGCCACTTCGGGGCGGGTCGTAACGATAGGCACCACTTCAGGTGAAACCGCAACGGACTCGTGCTTCTCGTGCGGCAGTACGTCACAAAACCATCCGATCCACCCAGTGACAGTCAAGATTGCACCCAGGATACTGACTGCTGCCCTCGTCACCAGTCCGGCGAATAACAAGGCCACACCAAAAGCCGCGACAATCGGCCACGCCGTCGGCGCCGGCAACTCGATTTTGCTCGGCACTCGTGTGTTCACCGGCTGCGAACTCATTCTCCGACCCTTTCCTTACCGTCCAATGATGTAAACCACCGTGAAAACCACAACCCACACCACATCTACGAAATGCCAGTAGAGAGACAACACATCCACGCGATAGGTGTGCTCTTGCTGCACATCGCCAAGCAGCGCGAACGCCATTACCGTGGTGAGACAAATCAGGCCCACAATCACGTGAAACCCGTGCAGGCCGACCAGGGAATAATAGGTCGTGCCGAACAGGTTCGTAGTGATCGTCAGTCCATCCTTGTAAATAAGCCGATGCCATTCGTGAGCCGTGCCATAGAGAAAGGCAGCGCCCAGCACGATTGTTCCGACCCACCATGTTCTGAAACTCCCGATGTTCCCTGCACGGAGGGCCTTCACCGCAAGGTGAATCGTCATACTGCTCGAAAGCAAACAGATGCTGTAAAAGATCGGCGCTTCGAGAACTTCCTTTGGCGTGGGTCCGGTTAGACTCTTGCCCAGATAGAAAAGGTAAGCGACGACGAAGATGACGAAAATCGCAGACTCGGCAACGATCAGAGCAAACATAGCCACGTGTCCGCGCGAGGGCAGATCCCATTTGCGTTCCCCCTCCGGCATCGTCACTAAGTTCGCGCTCATTGCATTTTCCTCTGCTACTCGTACTTCCAGTCAGGATCTTCTGGGTGCTTGAGGTCCCACAGCGGGCGTCGGCTCTTCACCGTTGGAATCGTCACGAAGTTATAGGCCGGCGGCGGTGAACTAGTGGTCCATTCCAGGGTCCACGCATCCCAGGGATCGCTGCCGACGGCTTTACCCTTGACGCGAGACCACAGCAGGTTGCCGACGAATATCAAAATGCCCAGACCCTGAAAAAACACCCCGATGGTGACAATCAGATTCCAGGTGTCCCAACCGCGGCCGGGCTCGTAGGTATAAATTCTTCGTGGCATGCCCAACAGTCCGGGAACATGCATGAAGTCAAACGTCAGGTGAAATCCGATCACAAACAGCCAGAAGTGCAGCTTGCCCAGCGTTTCCTTGTACATCTTTCCCGTCATCTTCGGGAACCAGTAGTAGAACGCGCCGAAAAGCGCGAACAGAATTCCTCCCACGATCACGTAGTGAAAGTGCGCAACTACAAAGTAGGAATTGCCGAGCTGCCAATCGAAGGGCGCCGCACTCAACATGATCCCGGTAAGACCAGCAATCAGGAATTGGAACAGAAACGCGATACAGAACAGCATCGGCGTCTGGAAGTGAATCTTTCCACCCCACATGGTCGCCAGCCAGTTAAAGATTTTGATCCCGGTGGGAACTCCGATGGCCATCGTCGAAAGCACAAAAAAAGTATTGGCATTCGAGCTCATCCCGACGGTGAACATGTGATGAGCCCAAACCGCCATACTCAAAAAGCCAATGGCCACGGTCGCGGCCACCATGATCGGATATCCAAACATCGCCTTACGGGAAAATACTGGAATGATTTCAGAAACGACGGCGAAAGCTGGGATTACGAGAATGTACACTTCGGGGTGCCCGAAGATCCAAAAGAAGTGCATCCAGATTACGGCCGAGCCCCCGGCTTGCGTGTCGAAGAAATGTGCGCCGAGGTAGCGATCCAGACTCAACATGATCTGCGCCGCAGTCAGGGGACCAATCGCAAGCAGTACCAATCCTGCCATCACGAGGTTGAGCCAGGCGAGCAGCGGCATTTTCCCCAGCTTCATGCCAGGGCAGCGCAGGCACAAGATCGTAGTCAAAATATTGATCGCCGTGCCAATGCTTCCGAAGCCCGAAACCAAAACCGCCAGCGTCCAGAAATCCGTGCTATGCCCCCGAGAGAACGTCTGCGCCGTCAAGGGAGCGTAGGCAAACCATCCCACATCCGGGGCATTCCCCGCCCCATACAGGCCATTCGCTCCTACCAGGCTGAAGTAAAGAAGGATGCCTCCGAATGCTGACAGCCAAAAACTAAAAGCGTTGAGACGCGGAAATGCCATGTCGCGCGCGCCAATCATCAGCGGGACTAGATAGTTCCCAAATCCGAATACGAGCGGCATGGCCACGAAGAAAATCATCGTGGTCCCGTGCATGGTGAACATCCGGTTAAACACTTCGGGCGAGACGAAATCGTTCTGCGGCCGGATCAGCTGGATGCGCATGATCGTCGCCTCAATCCCGCCAACCACGAGAAAGCACAAAGCAAAAAGGATGTACAGAATCCCCAACCGCTTGTGATCAACGGTCGTCACCCACTCGTGAAGCCGATCGACGAGCGGCCGAGAAGCCTCGTAACTCCTAGGCAAAGCGATTGAATCAGTCGACATCGAACGTTTTTCTCCTCGACACGCCTTAGCGAAGCGTCGTCAGATAGGCAGTCACGGCATCGAGTTCTCGATCGCTTAACTCCATTGCCGGCATTCGCGATCCTGGTTTTATGGAGTCAGGATTTTGAATCCATCGCCGAAGATTCTCTGCCGTATTCGGCGCCGCCCCCGCAGCAATCGTGTCCCGGCTCATCAAGTGCGACAGATCGGGACCAAAGCGCCCATCCGCTACAGTTCCCGCGACCGCATGGCAATTGATGCAGGCAGTCGTCTCAAAAATGTGCTGCCCCTCGGAAGCTGCGTCGCTCATGTGGGCGGGTTGAGTTTGTTCCTGAATCCAATGATCAAACTCATCTCGCGTCTGAACATAAATTCGCAGCAGCATCTTGGCGTGCTGGGTTCCGCAATATTGGGCGCACTGCCCCAGGTAAAGCCCGGTCTCACGCGGATCAATCCACATGCTGTTCGGATGGTTGGGAATCAGGTCCGTTTTGCCATTGAGGCGCGGAACCCAGAAGCTGTGGTCTGTATCCGCCGAAAGCAATCTGATGAAGGTCGGAGTAGGATGCGCCGGGTCGCTGACCGGAACGTGCAATTCATTCGCAGTCACGACATGCAGCCCCGGATAGCGATACTCCCACCAAAACTGATGACCGATGGCGATCACTTCAATTGCATCGCTCGGACGGGCGGCTTTTTGGACGCTGCCGATCACTCGTGCCGTCGCCATGAACAGCGCCACCACGATGAGCACCGGAATGACGGTCCACGCGAGCTCCACTTGATTGCTGCCGTAAACTTGTGGAGGCTCGCGACCGTCATCGTCCGTCCTCTTCCTGAAGCGCACAACCGCATAGGCCAGGAGGCTGAAAACGACGACAAATATTGTGGCGGTAACGGCCAGCACAAAAACAGATAGACCAAAAATTGTGTTGGCCGGCGTGGATACTGGGGCAAAGATATTCGTAGGGCTCAGCGGCGGTTCAGCAGTCCCAGCAAACGAGGCTGTCCCGAGCCCGCAGAGGACAACAATCATTTTGAGTGCCCATTGAGCGTACATGGTTCTGTAGCCAGCGCTTCTGTTCGCGACTCTAGTTTGAGTCCTGCATCGGCTGTTGATTTATTAGGTCGAAAATCATGCGATCTTCTCCCTGCGTTCGCCTGCGGAAGATGTTTTTTCATTGACGAGGACCGCCGGACCACCTTTGACGCCAGACAAGGTCGGCGACGGCAATGTCCGCAATTGCACGATGTCCTTCGAGAAAAAGAGATCAAGCGTCCAGTCGAGTAACACGCGAACTTTCTTTTGCAGGCCCGGAAGCTTGCTCAGGTAAATGGCGCGCCACATCGCCCATGCAACAATTCCCGAGAAATGGAAACCCATTACCTCCGCCACCCCGGTGCGCCGTCCGATGGTAGCAAGCAAACCCAGGGTTTTGAACTTGAACGGCTTTAAAGGTTGCCCGCGCATGGCCGCCACGATATTGTGAGCCACCACGGGAGCTTGCCGCGTGGCGTGCTGCGCCGTGGGTGGACAGAACTTTCCCGGATTCGTCAAATCCGGCACTTGCGCGCAATCCCCTAACGCCCAAAGCCCCGGGCAGTTTGGCACTTGAAGATATTCGTCGGCGACGACATGGCCGCGCTCTTTGGCGCACGTAAGACTCGCCAGGATCGGCACCGGAGTGATGCCCGCAGTCCAAATAATGATATTGCTGGCGATTCTTGTACCGTCTCCCAGGACAACCTCCTTCCCGTCGTAACCCTTGACAACGGTGTTCAGGTGAATTTCTACTCCACGCCGCCGAAGCTGGATTTCAGAATAACGGCCGAGGCTCTCGCCCAACTCTGGAAGGATCATTTTGCCGGCATCGACCAGGACAATTCGCAGCATGTCCTCGCTCAAGTTGTTATAAAACTTCAACGCCTCCCGCATCAGATCGTTCACTGCCCCTACGGTCTCAACCCCGGCGAAACCGGCGCCCACTGCAACTACCGTCATCATGGCCTTGCGCAGCACTTCATCCGGCTCGCCGTCCGCCAGCTCCAGCGCGTCAATGGCTCGATTTCGCACCGCCAGCGCGTCTCCCAGCGTCTTCATGGTCAGTGCATACTCTTCGATGCCAGGCGTGTGGTAGAAATTCGACACCGACCCCAACGCCAGGACGAGCTGATCGTAGGTCAGGTCGCGATGGTGCACCAAATCACTCTGCCGGACTCGCACCTGTTTCTTTTCGAGGTCAATGGATTCGATGTCCCCGATCAACACGTTCGTGTGCCGCAGCATTTTGCGCAGCGGTTGAACCACATCCGTGGCCGCGGCGTCGCTTCCGGCCACCTCGTGAAGCATTGGCGTAAAGAGGACAAAATTCTCCTGCGCCACCAGCATCACTTCAACGTCCGGCGCGCGGGACAGCGCCTTCTGAAGGTGCACTGCGGTATATGCACCGGCAAAGCCGCCACCCAGGATGAGAATGCGTTTCGGGTTTGCTGAAGCTTCCATGTCTTCCTCGAATCACACGGCCATGGGCAAATACCGGTGTGCCTGGCTAACTCATGAATTCAGGCCGAATTTATAGTTGATTCCGGGCACTTGCACCACTAGCAAAATTAGGAGGCCCAAAGACAAATCCAGAAGAAGCGGCACGATAAAGATTAAGAATCCACGGACAAAGATTCAAGCAAATAATGACCTCGAACCAGAGGGCCGCCCCCCACACTCCCAACTATGAAAACTCCCAGTTGTGCCATTCGGCGACCACCCGTACACTCGCGTTCGGAGACGAAAACCCTAGCGTCCTAAATTTCGTCACCTATGACGCACACGGCCCTCACAACCGAAGAACTCGATCGCCGCTTTGGAATCGCGGGCCGCGCGCAGGTTTTGGCTGATGCGGCCGGACTGCCCAAAGTGCGCTTAACCGCACCACAATCCATCGGAGAGCTGCACCTGCACGGCGCTCAAGTCACTTCCTGGAGGCCAGCCGGCGCCGAAGAAGCGATTTTCCTGAGCCGTCAGGCTCGTTGGGAGGAAGGCAAAGCCATTCGCGGCGGCATACCGATCTGCTTTCCCTGGTTTCGAGCCAAAGCCGATAATGACCACGCACCCGCGCATGGTTTCGTTCGTACGAAAATATGGATGCTCGAATCCATCGAGCAAACTGCCGGCGGCATCACCGTCAGCATGTGCACGCAAGGCGACCCGGACACTCGACGATGGTGGCCTGGCGACTTCCGGCTGCAACATCGGGTAACCTTCGGGAGTGAACTGAAACTCGAGCTCACGGTAAGCAATACCGGCGCCAAGCCGTTCCGCTTTGAACAGGCCTTGCATACTTATTACAGGGTGGGAGACGTCTGTAAGGTTCGCATCCGCGGCTTAGATGGCGTCGCCTATCTCGACAACACCGACTCGAACAAGAAGAAAAAGCAGAAGGGCGACGTGGTCATAAGTTCGCCGACCGACAACGCTTATATGAATACCCAGAACCCGCTGCAGCTGCTCGATCCTGTCCTCAATCGCTCCATCCAAATTACCAAGGAGAATTCAAACACGACCGTGATCTGGAATCCGTGGGCCGACGGAGCGCGAGCATTGTCTGATCTGGGCGATGACGAATGGCAGCACATGGTTTGCGTCGAAGGCAGCAACATTCTGGAAAATGCCGTCGAACTGGCGCCGTCCGCGGATCACAAAATCACAGTTACGATGACCGTCATCCCCCTCTAACCTCTAACATCGGCAGCCTGAACGTAAAAAGCCGTATGATGTTACGCGGCTAGGGGACGGATACATGTGTTTTTCAGCGACAGCTAACTTTGTGGGCAGCGGGGTTCTCGGGACGATTGGGGTAGCTACACTGACGAAAGTGAAGCACAGGCGCGAGCTTCTTTTTGCCGCTCTGCCCGCACTCTTCGCCGTTCATCAATTCATGGAAGGATTCGTCTGGCTTGGGTTGGACGGCATTCTCTCGCCCGCGGTTGCGCACAACATGGGTGCGGCGTTTATGCTTTATGCTCAGGGCCTTCTGCCATTTCTTCTGCCGCTAAGTGTGTTGTTGTTCGAGCCTGACGTCAAGAGCCGCAGGCGAATGCTGCCGTTCCTGGTGATCGGCACTGCAACCGCGCTTTATATTCTGTGGGGGCTTACCGCGTATCCTTTTCAGGTCTACATTAAGGGAAATAGTCTCGTGTACATCAATCCAGCCACAAACAATACGGCGGTTGCTGTCCTCTACCTGATTGCAACCTGCGGCTCGCTCTTCTTCTCGAAGGTCAAGGACATGGTAATCTTTGGCGCCGCGAACTTGGCGATTCTACTGGTCGTGATGGCTTTCAAGCGTTACGCGTTTACCTCATTGTGGTGTGCCTACGCCGCGGTCGCGAGCGTGATCATTCTTGCGTACTTCTGGAAAAGCAGTGGAGACAGGCCATTCGCGTACGCCGAAACGATGTAAGGCGCGCCTATAATTCCCAGCAAAGACCGTTGACGCCGAGGAAAGCACTCCAGGCTTAGAATTCTGGGGTGGGAGACGGGAATCGAATCCTACCCTAAAGGTAGTTTCAACTAGTATTGTGATTCCTAAATAACATAGCAATAGAACGCGGTCAGGTCGCTACTGACTCTGTCTCGAGCGTCGCCAGCTTGTACTTCCACTTGAACACCACCGGCTCTTCATTCACTTCTTTCAGGTACAGTTCGATGCGTGCTTTCAACTCGGCCTTCGAACTGACTCGTATCCCCCGCAATAACGTCCGGGCCAGTTTGCCGAAGAAGGATTCGATTAGATTCAACCACGAGCCGTGTTTCGGCGTGAAGATGAATTCAAAGCGGTTCGGCACACTCGCTAAGTACGCTCGCGTCTGTTTGGAAATGTGAGCGGAATGATTATCCAGCACGATGCGAATGCGAAGTCCCGCCGTATAATGTTGATCCGCCAACTGGAGAAACTCGATAAATTCCGCACTCCGGTGGCGCTCCCGAACCAAGCCCAACACTTCCCCGCTAAGCAGTTCAATGCCGGCCAACAGCGATAACTGTGCCGTGCCGCTTGTACTCATGATCTCGTCCCACGCTGCTGTGCCGACCCGGTACCGGCGGCAGATCCGGCGCGGTATTGCCGATGGCCTGAATGCCCGGCTTCTCGTCATAGCTCAGCACTCCCACGACTTCGGAAGGCAAGCCCACCTTGCGCCACAACTCGACGTCCCGGTAAACGTGCAACACTTCAATCATCTTGGCTTTAAACTCCGGATCGCGCCGCTCCAGATAATACTGGATCTTGTGCGGCTTCACTGGATGTGCCGACAGGATCTTGGAAACCGTCCCTCGTCCCAGCTTTTGCAACTGCGGGTGTCCCCCCTCCACACAGTGCTTCCGGATGTGCTTGGCCAGCAGGCGCGTAGTCCACAACTCCTGCGCATAGCCCAGATCTTTGGGTTTCTGACAGGCCAAGTCGACGATCCAGGTCTTGTCTTCCTCCCTGATCGACCGCCGCCGACCGCGTCCGGGCAGATCGCGCATGGCGGCACGGACACCCAACTCCAGGGCCTTGGAAACGCAGCGTTCCACTTTGGGTCGATTGGTCTTGAAAGCCGCAGCTATGGCGGACACCGTTTGGCCCTGAGCATAGCGCAGAACCATCTGCGCGCGTTGCACCTGCGCCGCCGATTCGGTTCGCGACTGCGCCAGTCGCTCGAGCCAAATGGTATCCTCGTCGGTCAGGTTCAGCCGGGCACGTCGACTGATAAAGGGCATCGCCAGTGGCCACCCAGTCGTGGTATAGCGATAGCATACGGCACTACAGCTGGTATTGCAATGCTATTTAGGAATCGAACTACTAGATACAGCGCAACGGATGGCAGGTTTTACCCATATAGAGCAATGCAAGGCGGTCTTAACGGCAGGTGAATAGCAGGTGCGTGCGCGTGATGGATTACGGTGCCGATGGACCTGCTTACTGACGCCTCAATTTCGCTGTACCCCTGAATCAAGCGCGGGCAGGTGTCTGGTAAAGCTGCGGTTAATCCTGAGCATATGAAAAAGGCACAAGCCGGAAGGCTTGTGCCGATAGAGAGGAACGGAAGCGTTAGAACGGTCGCGGTGGATATCTTCCGATGGAGACAAGCCCCCCTGTTATCTGTCCGGGGTCGGACGCAGGCGACGAGGGATCTTCGGTCAGTTCGCACGGTGCGTCTTTTTCATTGTTCGAGTAGTTGAGAATACCAATGCCAGCCGGCGCGAAACCGGCCTCAGCCAGGTATATCTTTCCTCCCGTGCCCGTGGTGCTGGAAAAGCTCAAGCCTGCCCCGAAGGACCAGGTTTGGTCGAAGTACTTAAGGATGAAGGAAGTGCACGAATTGGCAATGTCAACCACGCCGGTGCTCTTATTAAAGGGCGCCGCCGCGACCGTGCCGAGCGAGTTGTTACTAACGAACAGTACAGTCTCGTCCGGGCTTAGTGACACGTTGTTGCTGTTGGAGGACACGTTGAAGGGCGAATAGTTTATGGTGGGCCCCAAAGCTCCCCTCTTTTTGATCGGCGCCACATCGACTGCCGGCACGCTGGCAGCATCACCGAAGATCGCCCATTTACCGTCGGCGGTGATATCCACGCCCGCCGCCAATGCGCCGGTGGTGGTGAATTCCTGACTAATCAATTTCAGTTTGCCGGTGGCACTGATGCTATAGGAACCAACGGAACCATCGTCGTATGCAACGACCAGTAGCTTGCCGTTTACTGTGGCCTTCGCGCCAATCGGTATTCCGTTGCCGGTCAGGCCGGTGGCTGTGATGGAGCCGATGTACTTGAGCTTGCACCCTGCCAGAATTTGATAAGTTCCGAGCGTGGGTGGGATCAACGGTGTGAAGAAGGGATTTCCGGTGAAAGCGGCGACAAGGAAGTTCCCGGCATCCGTTAGCCCTACACCTTCATTGGTGCCGTTATCCGAGGCGTGGGCCGGGAACCTGCCGACGACCTTCAGCGTCGCGAGATTGATTGCGGCTACATCCGGTATGGTTAGTGACAAGGTGTTGTAGTGGGCATCCGATACAAAGGCGCATGCCTGAGTTTTGCTATGGGCTACATTAGCCAACCCGCTCGCAAAGAAACTGCCGGGTCCTCCGAAGCCGCCGGTTTTAAGGGTTTTGACCAACTTCAGTGAGCCGTTTGCTGCAATTTTGTAGATGGTCGCGGTGTTAGCGGGTGAGAGGTCGCCAAAGACAAAGACATTGTCATTCGTGACCAAGTACGGACCTATCGCTGGTGGCTTCTGCAGGGTTGCCCCCGTTGCGCAAGTTGCAACCGCCACGACGACCAGGGCGGCTGTCAAAAACAACCTCATCGCTGCTTTCATCGTGAATTCTCCTAATTGGGATTCGAACTGCTTGACTGTGCCCTTCGGAGACGCGTCAGTCTGAGCGGGAGTGCACGATATCACGAAAACAGGCGCGCTGTGCAAGATTTTTGACACGCTTTTTCAACAGCCATCACTCCAAAAGCGCAATATCAAGAAAAGTTGCAGAAAGCGTGACATGAGGCACTGGAACCCGTATGACAAAGTGCTTAATATTCAAAATGTTGCGAGCGTCAGCTTGAGTGGAGCAAGACCACCGGCCGCCTCCTGTCACTTCCTCGCCCGCCGTGGCGCATGGGGTGGTGGTTCATGTCGCCTACCGTCGAAATCTATGCGCTTGATTTGGACTTACCCTAGTGCGGCTCGGCGAGCGTGCAAACTTTGCTTACGATGGAACGACGCCGATTCCGACAACCCACCAGCAACAAGCCAAAGCCGAAGCACACGAAGCTTGGAGAGAGTCGTGCATAGCGCTCAATGTCCAGCGATAGTTGATGTAACCAGGCCATTACACTCGTCCTATGAAAGAGGATGTCAAGAGAAAAAGCTTCTCCCCGCCCCTCCGGGAGATGCGGGTGTGGTGACTTACATCCAGCCCCACCTCATTCCTCACCACATCCTTAGAGGGGTTATTGGTTTTTTCGCTTTGGCTCGCCGCACTTTCCCGCGGCGATGCCAACCCCACTTGCTGGTCCCCACTCGACGGTTTCATGAAGTCAGTGGCGCTCGACGCCGTTCGGTTCCAAAGCTACGCAAGCTAAGCGTTGGCTTAAGTGCCAACCAAGATCCTATGCGAGACGCACACGAAAAAGTGGTCAGGCTTGCTTTGCTACAGGCTTAAACGGCAGGTGCAATGGCAGGTTCTCTACTGTAAGTGCTTTAATTCTGGGGTGGGAGACGGGAATCGAACCCGCAACGTCCGGAGCCACAGTCCGGTGCTCTGCCAGTTGAGCTACTCCCACCGCGTACTTGCGATTATAACAACTCGGACGGAGTGCCGTGCGTGGCGACTGGCCCAGCGGCTTTCGTACTACGCACCAGATCCTTCGGGACTGGCGTCCCTCAAGATGACGGTGGCGCTGGAGATTAGTGGAGAATAAACAGTAAGAAACCAGAACGCCGGTTAGCCGCGGCCCACGCCGACGTACTCGAATCCCATGGCGCGAAGGCGGACGGAGTCGAGCAGGTTTTTTGTATCCACGATCAGCGGACGTCGAAGCATTTGTTTGATGCGGCTGAAATCGAGCCCACGAAATTCCGGCCAACCGGTGCCGACCACTAAAGCGTCCACCCCTTCGGCCGCGGCGTAGGGAGACTCGCAATAAAACACAGAGCCGTTCAGTTCGAGGCGCGCGTCCGGCAGGGCGACGGGATCGTAGGCTCGCACTCGCGCACCTTGAGCAATCAGATTCTTGGCCAGCCGCACCGACGACGAACCGGCCACGGAATTGGTGTTGGGCTTGAAAGCCAAGCCCAGAATTCCCACGTCCTTGTTCTCCACCGACTGGACGCATTTCGAAATCTTTTCGATCACCTGATCGGCCAAGCCGTGATTTACTTCGCGCGCGGCACTCAAAACCTTCAGCGACACTCCGTTACGCTGCGCGAGGTCGGCCAGCGAATCCATGTCGGACTCCGCGAACAAACCGCCCATCCCAGCTCCGGGCTGCAGGCAGCGGGGCGCGATCTTCTTGTCCAAGCCGAGAGCGAGCGAGAGACTGACTGCGTCCGCGTTCACCCGTTCACACAAACTCGCAAGCTCGTTGATGAAAGAAATCTTGGTGGCCACAAAAGCTGTTGCCGATTCCCGCACCAGTTCGGCCGTCTCGTGATTGGTCACGATCACGGGAACGCCGCGCATCACCAGGGAATGGAAAATCTGTTTGAGCGCCAGTACGGCATCGTTCGAATCGGTGCCCAGAATGATGCGGTCCGGCCAATTGAAATCCTCAATCGCGCAGCCTGGCGTAAAGAACATGGGCTGCGAGACTACTGTGGCTCGCAAGCCAGCCTCGGCAATCCGCTTCTCGACCGCTGACGCCGTGCCGACCGAAACCGGAGTCACGATGGTAAGGATCGAAGGCTTAGGGGCGGCGCGCGCGATGCGAATCGCCAGATCGGTCAGATGCTGGGGGCTGTCCTCGGCCAGAAAGATCACCTGCGCCTTGCGGGCAAAGGATTCGATGTCGGTCGAATACGCCAGCCGCCCGGAGCGCACGTTACGTTTGATGACTTCGGTAAGGTTCTTTTCGTGAAACGGGACGTTGCCCTGGGCCATCGCGACCATTTGGGAGCTATCGGGATGGCAACAGCTGACGGGGGTGCCGAAGTCCGCCAGACAGGCGGATACGACTGTACCTAAGTACCCTGCTCCGTAGACCCCAATCTGCATGAAACCTCCAGAAGCCCGCTCTGAATTCGCTGGGGGAAGGGTGCCCGAGGCGGCTTGCACAGCGAGTCCAACTTCTTGTTTACGCTCGCCTTCAGTGCTTAGCAACGCACGGGAGGGATTTGTACTTAGGGACATGACCTACCGATGGAAGCAGGAATCCGGACAATCAGAAGGTCACGTGGAGGGTGGAAGAGCGTGAGGCTGGCGCGACGCCATTCCTCTCCCATATGACGTCACCCTGAGAGGCTTCCACTCAAGGAGCCCGCGCGCAGTACGAAAAACGCCTGGCCACTCCCCACTTCACGGGCGGACCAGGCTGCGGCCCAGCGGGATTCCGGCCAAGTCCACCCAACGGTTCTGTTCCTGCTCGCGTACGAAGGTGAGCTCGTTTAGGGGGATATGGCGGCTGCCCTCGAACATCGCCAAACGGTCACGGGCGAAAATATACGCCTTCTGCGCCAGTTCCTCGCTGCTGACTTTCACGATCGTCAGGTGCGGCATGTATGGCCACTCCTCGACGGAGGCGAGCGCCCGGGTGTTCAATCGATCGTGCAGTTCCTGCATGCGGTGGGCACCGTGGGCCACCCGGATGAAGACCGTCGGAGTCACCGGGACGAAGGTTTCGACATCCCCGAGAGTGACCTCGAAAGGCTGAACCTGGCTGCAGACATCTTCGAGAGTCTCCAGCGCCGCCAGTTCCCCGCCCTGCAACCGGCGAGGAGGAAGGATGGTCACATGAGCGGGCAGATGGGGCAGATCGGGATGAAGTACCTGCCGCAGGTTCTCAACAAATTCCCCGACGGCATTCCTTACGTAGGCTACCAGGGCATAACGGGGATTTTGCATGTCAACCCGGAATTATACCTCCGTAAGCGCGCGGCGTGGGTTACAACCTGATCGGGGCGTAGCGCAGCCTGGTAGCGCACGACTGCCCGCTCTAAACGCTCTCCTCGTTCTGACAACCTCTCCGAAAAAACAACAACTTGAGGAGTCTGCTTTTCGCTCAGGCAAAACTCCAGCACCCTTAATTGAAGGGGTTTTGACACAGTTTTAACACCGCCGACGAGTGTTCACAGCACCTTGCTTTTGCGGCAGGCGCGCACGGCCATGCTCCCGCGATGATCGCTGTGTGCTTGCCAGAGATACATAGTCGGTTGTTCGGAAAGGCTCGGGTCTTCCTCTGCGAAGGAACTGGAAGCCTAGGTCGCTCAATCCCGGGTTGATCATCGGGACGGCGCCCGAGTGACCAGTGATATTTGCGCTCTGATTCCAAAATCGGAAGGTCGTTGATCGACGCAAACCGTGGCCATGAGCCCATCGTCATTAAACTCCCAATCCTCATTGCCGTAGGAGCGATACAAGCGACCCGAGTCGTCGTGCCACGGAAATTGTGGCAATTGTCTCAGATATTGCAGAACTGGGCGCAAGGTGCTAGGCTTAGGCGAACAAACGGCGAATCACTCCGGAGTGTGATGGAGGAAGGAAGAAAAACGCGTCTTGGGAATCATCGCCGGGGTTCTGGTCGCCCGTCATCTAAAGACCACCGAGGATCTGCCCGACAGCCGGCCGAGTCCGCGCACGGAGTCGCTGGTGGTGTCGGCGATGCGTGGGCCGAACGGTTCATGAAACGAATCGATGGAGCTTTCGCCAGTTCAGCGGATGACAAACGATGGCCGCGAGCCTAGAAGACGCTCTGATTTCGTTGTGGCGCCAGGTCATGGTCGAAGGGGCTAAAACCGTCATGGTGGAAGGCCGGGATTTTCCCGTGCGAAGGACAAGTCGGTCCAAGTTGCGCGAGGTGGATTTTCGTTTTGACGGTCACGAACTGCGTGGACTCGAGCAAAATCCTGCAACCAGTTCTCGATGGGCGCGATCGGTACGGGAGGGAAAAAAGGTCATGCAGTTTCTCAGCGCAGGCCGCTACATTGCCGTTGTGGTGGACGGAAAGGTGCAGTTCTATGGGAAAGCGGCGCTGGATGAGCTGAAACGGCAAGTGTAGAGGAGAGCACTAGCCATCCAACGGCAAATCGTAAAATTGAGTTAACTCTTGGTGAGGTTCTGTGATGAGGGCTCCAGTGCTCGAGAGTGCTGCGGAACGGGGACGAGTTCTGAATGCTGTTGCGTTGCAAAATGCCGTGCTGTGTGCTGAATGTGATGTGGTCAGCGACAGCCCCCACGATGTATGCCTGGTCTGTGGCAGCCGCTCGCTTTTTAACATAGCCCGCTTGTTTGGGGGAAACCTTCCGAAAGAGCGGGCGAGCTTAATTGCCGAAGAGGCGGTAGAGATTGCGTCACCAGCCGTGCTGTTGACTTTCCCAAAACCTCACAGACCCCGAAGGAGGGCGGCGGTCGGCTCACGACAACTTGTCCTCGAAGAGAACGAGGCCGATGAAGTTAAGCGTGGAATATTATTCGGGCCGAAAGGCCGGTGAACGGCCGATTCGGTTCTGGCTTGCAAAGTTCGAGCCGATGACGGGAATTTCCATATTCTCGGGGGCAAAGATCGACGGCTGATGACGCGTGGGATCTGGTCTCATTCGCGGCACAAGAGAGAAGCATGACGCATCGAAACTAGCGGCGCCGGGCGATCCACATCTGCCGTCCATAGAGCACAAGGTTCAGAACGCAAACAAATACTCCTGCAACTGTCAGAACAGTTGCGGAGATGTCGGGATAGACCAGTTTGTCCAGGTAGTGGAGCAGAAAGCCACCCTGGTACGGCTGGACGCCAGCTTTAGCTTCGAACCAGTTCTCAAGCACAGTGAGGGGACACGGCCAAGGAAGCAGTTCCGTAAGGATTCCCCATACAAGTGAAGCGATATGCAGCCAGCGAAGAACCGGGCGAGAACGGGTCAGCAGGGCTCCGAAGACCACCCATAGAATGAACAGCGCATGCAGAAAAAGGACGAAAATCGCGAGCGCAGAATAGAAGGTCGAAGCTGCCTGCATTCCTAGAATTTACCGCACCCGCATTTTGCGACGGCCCTGATACGACATGACTTTCATAGTTTTTTGGGCCCGGAATAGTATGGTTGGCAAATGCGCGGCCGCAAAATTATCCACGTGGACATGGACGCGTTTTACGCTTCGGTCGAGCAGCGCGATGATCCCCAATTGCGCGGCGAACCCGTGATCGTCGCATGGAAAGGCAACCGCTCGGTTGTATGCGCCGCTTCGTACGAGGCGAGAGCTTTCGGAGTCCGCTCGGCCATGCCGGCGGTACGGGCGCAACGCCTGTGCCCCGATGGAATCTTTGTGCCTCCAGATTTCCCGCGTTACCGAGTGGTATCGAAGAACGTCCATCAAATCTTCAAACGCCACACAGACATGATCGAGCCCCTGTCGCTCGATGAAGCGTATTTGGACGTGACCGAAAACAAGACTGGCCTGCCGACAGCGACGCTTGTGGCACGCACGATCCGTGAGCAGATCCGGCAGGAATTGGACCTGACAGCATCCGCCGGCGTAGCGCCGAACAAGTTCTTAGCAAAGCTCGCGTCTGACTGGCGGAAGCCTGATGCACTTTTCGTAATCCAGCCAGAAGAAGTAGATGCATTTCTTTTGCCCCTGCCGGTTGGGCGTCTGCCAGGAGTCGGGAAAGTCACCGAAGAGAAACTGGCAAAACTTGGGGTCAAGACTGTGGCAGATCTGCGAAAGCTTGATTTGCCTGGGCTCGAACAGAATTTCGGCCGCTACGGAGTTCGTCTGCACGAACTTGCCCGCGGCGTCGATGAGAGTGAAGTCGTCCCGGACCGGCCGACACAATCGATCTCTGTCGAGGATACCTTCGATCAAGACGTGCCACTGTCCGAAACCGAACCCATGATCCGGCGTCTGGCAGAGAAGCTTTGGTCGGCCTCGCGCAAAGAATCACGGATTGCTCGCACGGTCGTTCTCAAACTGAAGACGAGCCAGTTCAAGATTCTTACCCGCAGCCATACGCCGGATTCCCCGCCATCATCCTGCGAAGAATTGACCGATATCGCCCTCAAGCTGCGGAAGCGTGTGGACCTTGGTCCGCAACAACGCTATCGACTGGTGGGCGTCGGGCTTAGCAACTTTCGCGAACTGGAAGGGACCACAGCACAACCAGTGCTTTTCGAATGAAGGGTTCTCAGTCAGCTGCGGCGGCTCTAGTTGGCTGCTGCTTCATCATCTCCTCCATTCCTTTCTTCATCTCTTTGGCTGTCGGTTCCGCCTTGTGCGTACCGACCATCCACGCGTAGCCGTCTGGATCAACGACAGTGCCGAAGCGATCGCCCCAGAACATGTCCATCACGGGACCTTGTGGTGTTGCGCCCAGCTTAGCCGCTTTTTCGACGACCTTATCCACGTTCTCCCCGTAAATGTAGAGGATAGCAGGAGAGGCACCGACGGTCTTGGCGCTGCGTCTCCCCATTTGCTCGCTCTCCGGCCCCAGCATCAGCGTCGTGCCACGCAACGTGAGTTCAGCGTAAACGGGTTTGCCATCAGGCCCATTCATGATCCCCCGTTTGGAAACGCCAAATGCCTTTTGCTAAAAACTCACCGCGGCGGGAATGTTGGAGACGGTTAGCGGCGGAGACGGCGCTGTACGGCTTCCTGTTTAGCGGATAGATTTTCTTTCTTGCCATTTGTGCTCCTTTCGTGCGTCTCACATTCTAGGGAAAAGAAAAGAATGCCGCACCCGGACCAACGAAAGACGTGGTCACGTTTTGGCAGGCGGCACGAGCTTTAGAACAAGTGCGCGGATTGCCGTAGGCTCGTGTTCACCGGCGTCCGCCGAGAGAGCATACGACCGTTCAAATCCATTGGGTCCTTCCACTCGCAAGTCCCAGCTCTCCGCCACTCGCGATCCGGCAGTCGACACGCGCCACTCGCCTTATCGCCCACTGAACGCGTGCTCCAGGTGAGCGGTAATGTGTCGCGGCCCAGATGACCCTTACCAAACCGCGCCTCGTAAGACTGGGAGTTCAGCGCGTCGAAGATCCGCACCCGCGAAGATATCGGGAACTGCGATCACCGGCAGAGATGCGAAAACTGCTGAACTGCAAGGTCCGGCTACAGGCCGGAATATGCATTGTTGCTCTTCTTCGGGATCTGCAAACGAGAGCGAGTGAGCATAATTTGTGTCCAGAAGCCCATGACCTGGTCTTCAAAACGGCGGCGGGACAGCCAATCAGTGCCGATTACCTCGCCAAGCATTTCAAATCAATACTCGATCTGGCCGGTTTGCCACGAATTAGACTCTACGATTTGCGCCACTCGGCGGCGACAATCGCGCTGGCAGCCGGGGTATGGCCAAAAGTTGTCTCTGAGCAGCTCGGACATGCCAGCACGGCCTTCACGTTGGACACTTATGCTCACGTACTGCCTCACATGCAGGGCGAGGCTGCCGCAAGGATAGAGGCAATGCTCTTTGGAGAGAGGGCCTACGGTAGTTGAAGTCGCGGTACTCGGCACCCGATACGAACAACCTGAGGCAGTAAGACTTTACGCATCGGGTGCCGAGATTGGATGTGTAATCCGGTGGTTTCACACGTTCCTTTTTTCACTTTCCAGATTGCCGACCATCGTCGAACGGACTGGGCGTGATCACAGGCCGCCAATGCAGCCGTAAGCTATTTCCCTTCAGCCACTTGACAGGCATGAACCGAAACCTATCCTTTTCTACGTCGACTCAGCGATTGCTGCATCCAAACTTGGAGCATTTGGTTCCATCCCGAATACGATTTTTCTTTCTCGACAGGAACTGTCGTTATTGCCGGGACCGACAGGACCCGATGGACGCTTCCTAGGAAGTGATGTGTCCTCCTTTCAGCCAGGTAGTGCCGTAGGAAAGGACGGTTTATGGAGACCACGACGCCATCCCCCGCACAAATCTTACCGAGACTTGACCCCGCGCCGAATGGATCAGGTCTCTTCTCCGGCGAATCTGTGCTCAACATTCTAAAGTTGATTTTGGCTGGATCGCCGTTGTCTGAAGTGCTGACGATCATTGCTCGGCTGGTCGAATCTCAAGGCGATGGGTTGTTCTGCACCATCTGGCTTCCCGATGAAGGGGCGAGCTATCTTCATTGCGTAGCGGCCCCAAGTCTTCCTGGCTTTTGCGATCGCGTGGGGCGCACAGAAGTTTGCCCGAAAGGCGCTTCCTGCGGCACGGCTGTTTATCGCAGGGAGTCGGTGTATGTGACCGACATCCTCACCGAGTCCATTTGGGATGACTATCGTCACCTCATGTTGCCTTATGGGATTCGGTCAGTGTGGTCGCGACCCTTGTTCACCCGTGAAGGTAAAGCGCTCGGCACTTTCGCCATCCTTTATCGTGAAGCGCGCAGCCCGGACACCAAGGACTTACAGTTGATCGAGAATGCCAGCCACATCACCGGGATCGCGATTGAGCGCCACATGAATGAACAAGCATTGCAGCGTGAACGCGATCGGCTGCGCTTGCTTCTAGAGATTACGAACAGCATGACCTCCAAGCTAGACCTTCGCCGCTTGGTTGAGGTCCTTTCTAGGAGTCTGCTGAGCGTAACTCGATGCGATTTTTGCGCCTTGCTTTTGCCGGATGCTGATAGCGGTGAATTGCGCGTAACGACTTTGTACAACCCCGAGGCGCGAGGTTCCCTCTGCGACGGGACGATCATACCGATCCATGGTTCGATTTGTGGCAAAGCATTCTGGACCGGCAAGACTCAACACTTTAACCACTTTGAGGAGGTACGCGACGACCCCGAAAGTTTCGGCAACAGCATAGGCCGTCCTTTCTATCAACGTGTAATGGCGGAAGGTTTGATCTCGGGGTGCGATCTCCCGCTTATCGGCAGAAATGGCGTGGTAGGAGTGTTGGCCGCCCTGAAACGGTCGGAAAGGGCTTTTACCAAGAATGATGTCGCTTTTCTCGAACAGGTCGCAGGGCAGGTGGCGATTGCTGTTGAGAACGCGTTGGACTACGAAAGGGCGATAAAGGATAAAGACAAAGAGACAAAACAAAGACTTTATCTGGAGGACGAAATTCGCGCCGAGTTTGGCGAAATCGTCGGAGAAAGCCCCGCGCTGAAGACCGCTTTGGACCTGGTGTCCGTGGTGGCGCCAACAGATTCAAGCGTGCTGGTACTGGGCGAAACCGGAACTGGTAAAGAACTTGTCGCGCGTGCAATCCACAATCTGAGTAGCCGCTGGGAACGGGCCTTCGTTAAATTGAATTGCGCTGCAATTCCCCTTGGGCTGCTGGAAAGTGAATTGTTCGGTCACGAGAAAGGCGCATTCACTGGAGCGATCGCGCAAAAAACGGGACGCTTTGAACTGGCGAACAAAGGCACACTCTTTCTTGACGAGGTGGGCGACATCCCTCTGGAACTTCAGGCGAAATTGCTGCGCGTCCTGCAAGAGCAGGAATTCGAGAGACTCGGCAGTAACCGCACGCATAAGGTTGACGTCCGCCTGATTGCAGCTACACATCGGAATTTGGCCGGCATGGTCAAGCAAGGGACATTTCGCGAGGACCTTTATTATCGGTTGAAAGTATTCCCTATCAATATTCCCCCCCTACGGCAACGCACTGAAGACATTCCGAACCTGGTCTGGCACTTCACGGCCCACTACGCTCGACGAATGGACAAAAGAATCGATGAAATCCCGTCCGAGACGATGGCTGCGCTTGTTCGATATGGTTGGCCGGGAAATGTTCGGGAATTGCAAAACTTTATCGAGCGCGCAGTGATCCTTTCTCCTCACTCCGTACTGCGCGCCCCGACTTCCGAATTGGAGCCGGTTAACTCTCAGAGAAACTCCAATTTACCAATTAGTGGCCTTGCCCAGGTAGAAAGGGATCACATTCTCCACGCGCTTGAGGCAAGTAATTGGGTAATCGGGGGTCGGAAGGGTGCGGCCGAGCGGCTTGGGATGAGACGGACATCGTTGGTCTACAGGATGAAAAAGCATCGCATCAGTCGCCCCCTGGCTTCACCCGACTCAACGGCCTAGTCCGGTGATGCGACGGATATATTGACCGAAATCCGTCAGTGTTGGGTATTCGTCACGGATTTGTCACAGGGGGCGATATTTTTCAACTCTTCTTACGACGAAATCCTGCGAACCCCAAACGATTTATCTTTCCAGTCCCAGTCCAAGTTGAGATCCCCTCTTTTTGGAATATCAGTTGCGAGACCCATGGAGCACTGCCCGATCGTATGTCGTGAAGCTTCGAAGCGATCGACATTCATCGCAGCGTAGGTCCGTGAATCAACTGAGCAGAGGGACTGTCATGACAAGCTATCACCACGCCGACGTAAGGGGACTAAAGCTCTTCTACCGCGAAGCCGGTCCCGAGGATTCACCAAACCTCGTGCTTCTGCACGGTTTTCCCAGTTCGTCACACATGTTCCGTGACCTGATACCGCAATTAGCCGACCGGTTCCACGTCATCGCTCCCGATTATGTGGGATTTGGTTACAGCGACGCCCCCAGTGTGAGCGATTTCGAATATACCTTCGACAACGTGGCAGCGCACGTCGAGGACTTGCTCTTCAAGAACCTCAGCTTGAACCAGTTCAGCATTTATGTCCAGGACTATGGCGCACCAATCGGTTATCGGATTGCCTTAAAACATCCAGATGCTATTCAAGCCTTTGTCGTGCAGAACGGTAATGCCTACGAGGAGGGTATCGGCGGTGCATTCGACCCCATGAAGCCATTCTGGGCCAATCGAAACTCCGAGACCGAGAAGCCGGTGCGGGATCTTCTAACGAAGAAAATGACGGTGTTTCAGTACACACATGGCGTTGAAGACTGTGAACGAATCAGCCCTGATTCCTACACGGTGGACCAGTTCTTCCTCGATCGTCCGGGCAATGCCGCAATTCAGCTCGATCTTCTTTATAACTATCAATCGAATGTCGCCCTCTATCACAGCTGGCATGAGTACTTCCGGAGCCGACAACCGAGAATGCTGATTCTCTGGGGAAAGAACGATCCGTTTTTCACCATTGAAGGAGCCAAGGCCTACCAACGAGATATCCCAAAAGCCGAACTCCACCTAATTGATACTGGGCATTTCGCGCTGGAAGACTTCAGCGGTTTCATCGCAGAGCGGATACGCAAATTTCTCGGTCAAAGCGCCATTCCGAGTGGCGCTACTGCGGCTTGAACGAGCGGAAAGGAGTCGGGAGGTGTCAGTTCCTAGAGATATTACCGTTGTGGCGGTTCACGGAGCGTGGGCCGATGGGTCGAGTTGGAAAGATGTGATTCTCCCCCTTCAACGTGAAGGGTTGCGAATCATCGCGGCTCCAATCCCTCTGACGTCACTCAGCGATGACTCTGCTGCACTGAAACGTGCAATCGCCCGTACGGAAGGCCCTCTGATTCTAGCGGCCCATGCTTATGCCGGTGCTGTTATCGCCACATTGAATGAGGAGCGCGTCAAGGCGCTGGTGTATATCGCCGCGTTGGCTCCAGACGAAGGCGAGACCGTTGCTCAAGTCTTCTACCGTGATGAACCACATCCTCAGGCGCCTAAACTCGCCCCGGACGCCGACGGATTCATCTGGATGCCTGACGAAGGCTTCAAAAATGCTTTTTCCCAGCACGCAACGCCAGAACAAATTGCATTATCGGCAGCTGTCCAGAGGCCGATTTCGGTGAAGTGCATTCAAGAGCCAGCTCCGAAACCGGCTTGGAGATCCAAGGCCTCTTGGTTCTTGATTGCAGAAGACGACCGCATGATCAATCCCAAAACACAACAGTTTATGGCGAAACGAATGGGAGCAATAACAAGGTCGCAGGCCGTCGATCACACACCGCTGCTCAGCGCTCCAAAGAAAGTCGTAGACATCATCTTGGAAGCGAAGCAGGCGGTGTCCTCTGAGCGAAAGGCGATGACGATTCGAAGCGAATGAGGCGGTCATGATTGGCGGAAAAACTCCAACTGAGAGGCTGACAGCATTCTCGGATGGTGTCTTCTCGGTGATTATCACGATCATGGTTCTGGACTTGAAACCGCCAGCGCAGGGCAAGCTTTCGGCTCTGCTTGCTCTGTGGCCTACTGCCTTGAGTTATGCGGTCAGCTATCTGTTTGTTGCCATCATCTGGATCAACCATCACCGCCTCCTGCTATTTGCCCATGACGCAACGCCGAATCTTATCTGGTGGAATTTCGCGCATCTGTTCATGACTTCACTCATACCTTTTTCAACTGCCTGGATTGCAGACACAAGGCTCGCGGCAAGCCCGGTCCTTGTTTACGCAGCCGTATTTGTAATGGTGAATATTGCATTTTTGGGATATCAGCAGGAGGCATTGTCGCAAGCGAGTACTCGTGAGGTGTCGCCAACGACCCGGCGTTTTACCCGGGTGCGTGCACTAACAACGCTCGGGATTTTCGTTAGCGCCGCCTGCGTAGCGTATTGGCATCCTTTATCCGGCTTTGGTTTGGTCTGCTGTGTACTGCTTATCTATTTGCGGCCGCAAGTTCCAGGAGAGGGTTTGCAACGACACGCGTACATCGGGCATACGAAGTCAATTCGCTTACCCGAAACCCACGCCAAGGAGGAAACATTGTGAATTCTGTCGCGATTGTTACGGGAGCGAGCCAAGGAATCGGCCGATCCACTTCGATTCGATTAGCACGTGACTTTCCTTGCATCGTTCTGGCTGCACGAAACCCGGATGCGCTAAAAGAAGTCGCTGATGCTGTGAGGGCCGTCGGGGCGGAGCCGCTGATTTGCGATCTGGATTTGAGTAAAGTCGAATCTGCCGAAACGCTTGTCAAGACCGCGCTTGATCGCTTTGGCAGGATCGATGCGCTTCTGAATATTGCGGGCGCTGTGCCACAAATTGATTTGTTCGAGATGACGGACGAACAATGGCGAGCCGGTACGGAGCTGAAACTGCACGGTGCACGACGGTTGACGATACTTGCATGGGAATCACTCAAGAAATCGAAAGGTTCGGTCGTATTTATGTCAGGCAGCGCCGCGCTGGACCCGAAGCCCGCCTTCGCAGCGGTGGCTGCGATTAATGCCGCCATTACTGCGCTTGCGAAGGCGTTCGCTGAACAAGGCATTAGAGATGGAGTGCAGGTCAACAGCATTGTCCCAGGGCCGGTGATGACTGGACGGCGCCGCTCCTTCATGGAGAAGTGGGCACCAGCACACAACATGAGCGTCGAAGAAGCGACGAAACAATTCCCCGAAAACGTGGGGATCAGTCGCTACGGAGAGCCGAAGGAGATCGCCGACCTGCTGGCATTCATGGTATCGCCGGCAGCGAGATGGATGATGGGCACCTCGGTTCGAATGGACGGAGGCGAAATAAAGGGCATTTAAAGGCTGCTCCGGCGCGCCCTCGGATTTCAAGAAACAGGAGGTACCGATGCCCCACCTGCTATCAGTTAATTTCGGTCTTCCGCGCTGATCGGGGAGTCGCGGTTCTCTGTGCGCGAGAGATAGCGCTTGAGGAAGGCACGACCGGCCGCCTGGCTCTCCTCCGAGTCGGTAAAGAAGACCTTGAGCCACAGGTTCTCGGGAAGATTGTATGTGGCGCCAAAGAGCGAAGCCGTCTCCGGAGTGATGTGACCTTGGCCGTTTCCTGCGTCGTAATTACGCGCGGCGGTTCCGACCAGAATGAGCTTGGGAATCAATTCAGGACTGTCGAGCGTGATCTGTTGCGCCACCATGCCACCAATCGAAAAGCCGAGAAGGTCGATCTGCTTCAGCCCCAGCGCATCGATAAAGGCCTCTGCGTACTTGTCCATACCTGCGAAGGTCGTGGGCACCTCACCCGTCGAACTGGCGACGCCTGCATTGTTGAAGATAATAATTTCGCGCTGTTTGGCGAGGCCGTCAAGGACGGCCGGATCCCAGTTGTCCAGGTTTCCCGTGAAGTGCTGATTGAAAACGAGCGGCAGGACGTTCTGCTTGCCCCAACGCCAGTAGGCGAAACGAACTCCGTTCGCCTCAACAAACTGCGTGGGCACGGTCAGCGATGTGAAGGTGCTCATAGTGTAACCTCTTTCTTTATTCGATCATGCTGATCGATTGGATTTGTAGATAAGAAACTTCGTTTCCCAAAGAAGCGCCCTGTTGACGGAAGATCTAGTGGCCTGTCGCGGAGCAAACGTGACCGAAGCGGTACTTGCTCAATCAACTGCATTCGAGCATCCACAGCGTCGCTGTGCCGCATCCGCAGTGACGAACTCACTGCGACCGGCAACTAGTCAGCCAGCATTCCTCCATCCACCGGGATGGACGCACCGGTCATGTACGAGGCGTTTGCCGAAGCGACAAAGGCGATCACATGAGCGATCTCCTCCGGTGTCGCTAGACGTTTGACTGGCACGGTCGAGACGAGGGCGGCCTTGTTTTCTTCTGTATTCGTGAAGCGTGTGAGCATGCCCGTATCCGTAGTGCCCGGAGCGACTACGTTTACCCGAACTCCGGTCCCTGCGACTTCCAGTGCAGCGGACTTCGTCAGCCCCTCCACAGCATGTTTGCTAGCTACATACACGGACGCCCGTGCAGCGCCGACACTTCCATAGGCCGACGAAACATTGACGATGCTTCCATTTCCCTTTGGCAGCATGACCCGCAGTTCGTGCTTCATGCTTAACAGCACACCAAGTACGTTGGTATCGAACGTAGCCGCGTAGCTCTCTGCGGTCTGTTCTGTTACGAGACCCCGCAATCCTTCCGTCCCGGCATTATTGACTGCAATATCCAAGCGTCCGAAACGCTTAACCGTTTCGTCCACAAGGTCGCGCACGTCCTCATCCTTGCGGACATCAGTACGAACAAAAATCGCCTCTGCTCCGAGCGCTTGTAGCTCTGCAACTAGCTCTTGTCCTTGTTTATCTCGACGACCGGACACAACAACACGTGCTCCTTCCTGCGCAAACATGACTGCGGCAGCGTGACCGATTCCTGTCAGCGCGCCGGTAACTAAAACAACTGGTGAACTCATAACACTACCTCCCTTGATTCAGAGCCATATAGCTTAGGCATGGCTAACATATGCCCCGCAGGTTCCGCATAGCTCAGATCACTTCGTTAGATTGCTAAAACCGCTTGGGGTCGCGCCGTTGATGCATACTTTGTTAAAGCTGGCATCGATGCCTCACAAGCATGGGATTGGGAATGGAATTACGACATCTTCGCTATTTCGTCGCGGTGGCCGAGACAGGAAGTCTGACGGCGGCAGCAGAGCAAAGCCTGCACACGTCACAACCTTCGCTAAGTCGGCAGATTCGAGATCTTGAGGACGAGGTGGGGTGCCCCACTCCTGACGCGAAGAGCTCGCGGCATTGAACTGACAGCGGCGGGTCTAGCCTTCCTCGATCACGCCCGCGTGGTGCTATCGCAGGTTGAGGCGGCAGCCGGAGTTGCACACCGGGTCGCTCATCCCGCCCAAGCCATGCTTCACCATGGGCTTTCTGACCGGACACGAATTGACGTGGATGCCCGAAGCCCTGCGGATCTTGCGCGACGAACCACCCAACATCAACGTGATGATATCGAGTCAATATTCCCCACTGCTTGCGGAGAGCCTTTCGAAAGGAAAAATCGATGCCGCTTTTCTTCGAAAGGAACGATCGTTGCCAGACCTGGCGTTCCGTCTTCTCGTGAAGGAGCCTTTGATTGTGATCTTGCCTAGTGACCACCGTCTCGCCGCGCTCAAAGCCATCAGTCTGGGGGATCTAGCAGGCGAAACATTCGTGATTGTGTCTCATACGGCTCCCGTACTGCGTGCGGTCATCGATAATTACCTGAAGCGGTCCGGAATCAATATCACGCCAGCTCACAAGGCGGACCACGTCACCATGGGAATTTTCTTAATAATGTCGACGCGCGGCGTGGGGCTGTTACCTGCTTACCCACAGAACTTTCTGCCTTCGTCTGTAACGAGTCGCCCTCTGAAGGGAGATGCACCAACTGTCGATCTGGTCCTCGGAAGAAGAAGAGGGGGGAAGGAAGAAACAGGAGTCTAGAAATTATAGAAAGGGCACCGGTTCTTGTTCGAGGCAGGGCGCCAAAGAGATTCTACCGGGCATTTAGACCTCACTTGATTGACGCCAGCGCCGATTCAAACGTCAGGTAGGGTATTGCCGAAGGTTTCCCGATCGAAGGATTGGATCAAGGCATCCATTACTCAGTATCCGAGAGATGAAATCATGGAAGGCTTTTTATCACGAACTTGTTCAGTATGCCTTATCGCGTCGTGATCGCTGAAGAAGTTGCGACGCTTCCGGCAACGCTCGTGAAGTATCTTGCCGGCGCGATTCGACGTTGGTTAATCGTTGATAGGATCGCGCGTCACTTCTTCGCGTCGCGCTCTCCGAATGCGTCCGGATTCTTCCTCAGGAGATTGTCCAGACTCTGTGTCATGTCTTCGCTCGGGCTGAGATCCGTGACAAAGGCATGGCTAGTTCCCGGGTAGGCCAATGCGGTGCACAAGGTTTTGAAAGCGCAAGTCGGAGCGGAGAGGATCGAAGCCCGGCCGCAGCAGTACGCCCGGGTTAAATCGCTCTTCGTAACCTTTTTCGAGCCAACTCATGGCTTGATCCGTGTCTCCGAGAGATGCATAGATCATGGCAATCTCCGAAGCATTCGAATAACCAGGGTTTGAGCGCTTCTTCAGGTCGCTCAGCAGTTTTTCCGCTTCGCTCCTGTTGCCGGACAGGACATAGGCGCGAGCAAGGTTAGCTATGGATGTGGGGCTACCCCCAGAGAGCTGCACCGCTTTTTGTAGTTCTGCGACGGCTTTATCGTACATGTGTTTTTGAAGGTACGCCTGGGCGAGTTGATTATGTGCGAGAGCGAAATTAGGATCCATTTCGATTGTCTTGCGGCTCTGTTGTATAGATTCGTCATAAGAGTGCGCAAGGACAAGGAGCTCCGCCAAGTCGGCGTTAATAATAAGAGACAGCGGATCCAGGTTTTCCGCTTTCCTCATTTCCGCGATAGCTTCGTCATAGCGACCCAAGAGACTCAAGTGCCAGGCATACCAATGGTGAGCGGTTGCGTAGCCCGGGTTGAGTTCAATGGCCCGCCGGAATTCCTTGCCGGCAGAGTCGAAATCCCAGTCGAAGCCGTCCAAGACGAATGCAAGCGAGTTGTGGGCTTCGCCGAGCGCGCTGTCCAGGTCCAGAGCTTTGATCGCCGCCGCCTTCGCTTTGGGGAATGCCTCCTTGGGAGTCATGACTGCATACTGCCAGTCTCCCAACAAAGCATAAGTGTCGGCTAAGCCAGAATAAGCTTGGGCGTATTTCGGGTCCTCTTCGATTGCCTGATTGAAATAAGCCAGGGCGGCCTTCAAACCATCTGCCGTTCGCTTATTCCAGAAGTAGCGCCCCTTGAGATAAGACTCGTAAGCTTCGGGATTGACAACCCTTACGTTTTTCAAGGCAGCTTGTTCCTGCGGGGTCAAATTGATCCGAATTTGATCCGCGATCTCCCTCGCCACCCTTTTCTGGAGCGCCAAGGTATCACGGAACTCGCCCTCATAGCTCTGGGACCATAAGTGCTTGTCCGTAGAGGCCTCGATCAACTGCGCCGTGATGCGAACCTGATCGCCAGAATGGAGCACGGTGCCTTCTACCACGGCGTCCACGTTCAGCTCACGAGCGATCTGCGGCAGAGGCTTGCGCGCCCCTTTGTACGCCATCACAGACGTGCGGGAGATTACCCGTAAAGCGCTGATCTGAGCCAAGTCAGTGATCAACTCGTCCGTCATGCCGTCAGCAAAGTAATTCTGCGAAGCATCGCCGGAAAGATTGTCCAGCGGAAGCACGGCCAGGGATCGGATACCTGCGGGCGCACGGCCACGCGAACGCAATAGCAACACGAAAAGAATCGGCAAAATCAAAACGAGCGTGAGGGCAACGATGACCCAACGCGTCAGCCACGGCCGGCGTTTGGGCGCAACTGCCAACCCGGTACCCTGGAGCTTATCCTTATTATTGTCACCCTTATCTTTAGCCTCTGTAGCCTCTATCGCCGACAAATCTCCAGCCGCGGATTCCGGTCTTTTAGGGCGGGCGTCTGCAGCGAGAAGCGACACGTCCGCAATGAAACGATAGCCACGTTTCGGAAGAGTCTCGATGAAGCGCGGATTCTCAGCCGAGTCCCCCAATGCACTCCGGAGCTTTGCGATTGCGATATTGACAGCTTGGTCGAAATCACCAAAACTTTCGTCCGCCCAGACTCGGCTGCGCAACTCCTCTCTAGTGACGACTTCCCCCGGATGCTCTAGCAATATCTCCAGCAGTTTCATCGGTTGCTGTTGCACTCTGATTCTCAAACCCGCTTTGCGCACTTCGCCCGACTGGAAAGAAACCTCATAGGTTCCGAATCGCACGACGGAGGAGGGCCGGGGTGGTTCCATATGTCTTTGGGCGTAGCACAGAAGTCTAGCACTTCGCGCACGGGACTCTCCGGTTCAGGAAATCTGCGGAGCTAACTCCCTAGCTCTCAATTACTTAACAGGCAATGGACTGGATATGTGGAAAAAATTCGCCGTCAATTGACGCCGGACGACTGGCGCGTCAGATTGTCACGCAAGGCATGGCACTGGCAACTCGAAACTTAGTCGCAGCGATTCCGGGAGAAGGCAGATGAGTGGTATGGGATCTGGATTAAGAGAAATGGTCGGATTCGGGATTTCATCCTCACCAGACGACCAACCGTGGGTAGGGTTCGAAGAGTTGGCCATGCCCCTGTTCGATTCCCTCTACAACTTCGCGCGCTGGCTGGTGCACAATTCGAACGATGCCGAGGACCTCGTCCAAGAGACTTATCTAAAAGCCTTACGCAGTTTTGCGACGTTTCAGCGTGGCACCAATTTCCGGGCATGGATATTTCAAATCCTGAGGAACACCTTTCTAAGTTCGTGCTCGAAACTTGAGCGGCGCGTAACCGTCGCTATGGACTTGGAGGAGGACTTTTCTGCTTTGTCCGTAACCCCCATTACTCCTGAGTCACTGCTGATCGAGGGTTCGGACAGCGATGCTGTTCGGTGCGCAATCGAGCAACTACCAGTCATCCTTCGCGAGGTCATTTTGCTGTGTGATGTTGAAGACGCGTCTTACCGGGAGATGGCAGAAATATTGTCGATTCCGATAGGAACCGTTATGTCACGCCTGGCCAGAGCTCGGAAGGCAGTTCGTAAGACCGTCCGGGGCGAAGAAAGTTTCCGTAAAGCAGCGCTCTGATAGCTAAGTGTGAAGCATGCGGCAACCCGCAGAAAGAGGAAAATCTTATGGCAACCGCTACTTTAGCAGCAACCTGGAACACTCCAATATCCGAACCCCGACCGGCAAGAATGGATCGGATTCTGGTTATCGAGGATGATGATGCTTTGCGGAAGGTTCTGAGGCGGTTGTTCTCCTCGGAAGGATACGAGGTCGATGTCGTCCCCGATGGCATGGCTGGCCTGGAGATCCTTCGCCAAAAGCCACCCTCCGCAGTAATCCTCGATCTACTGAGCCCCGGATCTTCAGGTTGTGATCTTTGCAGGAAAATTGTGAATTTGATTCCCGGTCTGCCCCTTGTAATTCTTAGCGCGAGCTCAGATGTGGCGGATAAGGTTCTTCTCCTGGAAATAGGTGCCGACGATTACGTGACCGTACCGTTCAGCCCCAGGGAACTGGTTGCGCGTTTGCGTGCGCTCATCAGACGTGCGTCGCGGGTCAGTCCAGGGAACTTGTATTTCTTTGGGGATGTGATGGTTGATTTCTCCAAGATGGAGATCACTCGCAGCGGCGAGAAGGTCACAGTCACCGCAAAGGAATTCAAGACGCTAGAGTTTCTAACAAAAAATGCTGAGCGCACAATCTCGCGGGATGAACTTCTAATTGAAGTCTGGGGTTACCAGAACTACCCTTGTACTCGAACTGTAGACAACCACATCCTCAGGTTACGACAGAAACTGGAGAGCGCCCCTTCCAACCCGTCGCACTTTCTCACAATGTTTGGTCTGGGCTATAAGTTTGTGCCTTAGGCGAGAGGCTTCGTTCGTGCCGTGGTAGACCTATGACGCGGCTTTGAATAATTTCGCAAGATTATCGATGTCCGGAGCACTCGCGTCGCCGATCACGAAATAGCGGAGCCCGCCCTGGCTCCATGTTTCCATGTTGAACGGCGCTTTTTTCGGGGAGAAAGAATTATCGTCTAACTTCGTTCGTAAAGATTGTTCCTGGAAGACGAACACCGAAATATGGTGCTTCCGAACGTCGTAGATCAGATGCGCGCCCGGCGTTTGGTCAAGATAGGTCATCCGGCCCCCGAGCAGAGAGAACTCGGAGTTCTGGAGTTCCGGCAAATTGAACGCGAAGGGGATCTTTCCCTGGAACCAGGGCTTCACTGTGTGCCGATCGGTGGATATCACATCTACTGGCGATGCGCTGGCCAGCGTTGCCACGTGCAAGTCGGCAATCTCGCTGAAGACCCGCCCTCTATCGGACCGGGTTCCCACATAGGTTGACGTCAACGCTCCGACCACGAGAATGACGCCGGCAGCGACAGCGAACATCCATCCTAGACCAAGACTGCGCTGCGGTTTGTGTGCAATGTCCTGCTGCACCCGTCTGCGGAACTCAGCCCTGGGAGTAAAACGCCTTCCAGCGACTTGAATCGTGCGCTTCATCCGTACGCGCGTGAGGGCATCCGCTGAGCAAGAGTGACAACTGCGCACATGAGCGTCGAAGGTGCGCATCTCCGCCTCCGGAAGCTCACCGTCGAGGTACGTGTCGAGTTTTGCGTTCCAGGACTCACAAACCATGGTTCGTTCCTTTCGCAATGTCCATCACCGCTTCCTCCCCCTGCAGTTTCTGCCCCAGATTGGCTCGCAACGTGCGTCTGGCACGCGATAAACGCGACATCACCGTGCCGACAGGAATGGAAAGAGTTTCCGCAATCTCCTGGTACGACATTTCCTCCACCTCGCAGAGAAGGAGGGTTTCGCGGTATTGCACCGGTAGATCGTCGATGGCGCTCAGTACCAGTTGGGAATTAGAGCGATCCATCAGAATCGTCTCAGGAGTCTCGTTCTCGACGGCCAGTTCAAATGCGTCCTGCTCGGGATCAAGCGGCACAGTCATTGTGACTCTCAGTCCAGTGCGCGACGTCAAGAACGTGTTGCGCAAGATGCGATACATCCACGCCCGGAAGTTAGTCCCCAACTGGAAAGACGAGAACCCTTTCAGAGCCCTTGCATAGGTCTCCTGGACGAGGTCTTCAGCTTCTTCGGTATTCCGCGTCAACCAGCGGGCGAAATTATATAACTGGTCGAAGAGCGGCATAGCCAGTTCTTCGAACGAGTCGGATTGAGGGCTAGTTCCTGACACGTACACATGGTTAAACTGCCCCACGCTCGCTTTATTCCCTCGCAGAAAAATAATTCTGTGGGAATGTCTCCGCCCTTATTAGGTGCGCCTCACCGGACAGAGGCTAAGTTCGTCGTCTGCGTGGCACAGGGATGGCTCAGCTTGAAGCACAAGCTCCTGCTGCCCGAGGCTCCCTTTCATCGATTGGCAGATCCCCAATGTTCTCTATAACCCGAGCTAAGCTGACCAGTACCCACAACAAAATCAGCGGGGTAAGAAAAAACAGCATAATAATCGCCACCGCTTCGAGCAGACTCTTCATGGGGATCCTGAACACTCGCCTATCACCCGATGGAACTAGCGTGTCCAGGCAAATATTCCATGGAGTGGGATCAATCTCAAGAATCACTTTATCGAGCAGGAATAAACGATCAAGAATTCCGTTATCTGTAGCGAGACTCATTTCGCAGGAGGACGGTCGATGTGCGCTTATCGAACTAAATTATTAGGTCGGACAGAAGTTGCCGAAGGCACAATGGCATTTCAGTTTGAAAAGCCAACTGACTTTGTATTCAAGGCTGGCCAATATATTGACCTGACTATATCGGATTCCCAACGTGGGTCGGCAAACGGACTGACTCATACCTTCTCCATCGCAAGCTCCCCGTTCGACGAAATGCTTCTAGTCACAACCCGAATGCGAAATACAGTTTTCAAACACGCCTTATCGATCCTGCCGATTGGCAGCCCCGCGAGAATTGAAGGTCCGATGGGATCTTTCAGCCTCCACAAGAACACAGCCAGGCCGGCTGTCTTCCTCGCCGGCGGGATTGGGATCGCACCATTCCTCAGCATGCTCTCTTACGCAACAGGGGAAAGGCTTCGCCATTCTATTGTTCTGTTCTACGCGAACCGCCGGTTAGAGGATGTAGCGTTCATGGATTCGCTCTGGAAGTTGGAGTGTGCAAATCCAAGGTTCCGCTTTATTCCGACCCTGACTCGCATGACCAACAATAACGGAGGTTGGAGGGGGAAAACTGGACACATCACCTCGGAAATGCTTGTCACACGAGTAGGAAACTTGGCAGGTCCGATCTATTACATAGCTGGGCCGCCATCCATGGTCGCAGCAACCCGCCGAACGCTCTGGGAGGTAGGCGTAGATGAAGACGACGTTCGGACGGAAGAGTTTGCCGGCTATGAGAATCAGGATTCATTAGCGGAACGGATAGTTAGTGGTGATCTTTCTTTGCAATGAAAGGCTTTCTCGGTACCGGTGCCACCTTCGGGGCAGATCTCAACCTCGTCGTGCAGTTCATCATGGGAGTAGCACTTGCCATAGGAGCGGTTCTCGCAAAGCGGAAGCGCTACAGGGCTCACGGTATTTGCCAGACGACGGTACTTCTCTTGAACTTGTTGATGATCGGACTGGTGATGTGGCCGGGGTGCGGCTCTTTTAGATTTCCTTATTTCTGTGAAATTCAGGGCCAGCTCGCTGGTGCGAGGGCGGTTACGACTCTCCTTTTTTCTTGACGATTTTCAGAGTGCTGCGACGACTGGGTTGGGATAAGAGGGCCGCAGGCAGAACGATGCTCGGCGCGTGATGATCGGCATAGTGCAAGGCGTGATTGCGTTTGTACTCCTGTTCCTCGTGAAACTTCCAATAAGCATCGAAATCATGACTCGAGCGTAGGGCGCGTAAGCGGAGCACGGCTTCGGCGCCGCTTAAACTCCAACGTGCCCCAGTAAGATTCATCCGGTCCTCAACCAGATGACGACAGGCACCTTCAATGACACCAGTAGCGATGGGCACGCCCTCAGCCAGCGCCTTGTCGTACTGCAGATACGGCGAGTAATTAAGGAGGTAATCGGCACAGTCGTCAACCGCCTGCCGCTCGGCAGTGGCCATGGCTCGCAGCGTGGCACTTCGGCGAATGCCCGCCGCCACCACGCTCGCCTTGCCGCGCAGAATCTCCAGCAGGTGCGCTCGCACCCAGCGATCTTGTTCTACCTGATTATCGGGAAAAAGGGCCAGTGATGCCTGCCAGACATACTGTGCCACATGAATGAAATCCACCACGATGATCAAATCTAGCTTTCGCTCATCTGCCAGCTGGTGGAGATAATCGATCTGCGTGCGATTCCCGTCGACGAGAGCAACCCACCGCTTTTTTCGTTTTGGATCCCGGTGCTCCGCCTCATCGAACATGGCCGTGATCACGGCTTCGGGTGAGTGGGCGAGGCTGGCCCAGACGCGTTTATGTTCCGGCTGTGGCCGCGTTGGCTTCTCCTGCCGCTCCTCCGATAGCGGCAGAATTTCCTCGGGCGGGCGTACGAAGCGCGCGACGGTATAGATGGCGGCCACCGAGGCCATCCGTTTGGCGTGCAGCCGGCGACTGCGCCCCAGCCGTGCCGTGAAGCTCTCCGCTCGCTTCGCGGCAGCGCGTTGCGTGGCTTCGCGTAGATCCTCGGGCCGCATCACTACGCCCTTGCCATCTACCGTGAGCACCAGGACGGGCCCGGTATGTGGGTCGGCGCGAGCGCGCTTTTGGCGGTCGGCATAAAAGGCCTCGAAATCCTGCGCCGCGCGGATTACCAGTTCTTCGAACTGCCGCTTGGGAACGTGCGCGCCGGTAAACTCCTCCAGCGTCTTGACCCCCTCGTCAAACCCTCCTTTGGCCGCTTCGATGGTCACTCGCCGCCGCACTTCCAACGAGTACTTCTCTGGCGGCAGATTGAGCGCACCGTCGAGCGGATGCAGACTAGGCTTGTCTTCGGCTCGATAACCAGTGCGGGTCACCTCCACCGTCCCGAAAATACTTTCCAGGCTGCGCGTGTGCGCCGGCGTAGGCGTGAGGGTCGTGCCCGCGGCATCCCGTACCAGCCCGACCGCTTTCCCCGGCTGGCGTAAGTCGAGATGCGCTTGCAGCAATTTTCGCATCAACTCACGCCCCATCCCCTCCAACTGCCGCTCCAAGTCACTATGCTTCACCTGATGCGCCTCCTCCGAACCTAGGAACTGGCTGATTTTCGCATAGGCTTGGTCGGCCGCAGCAAACGGATCCGCAACCGGACAGGGCAACGCGCTCATGGGGTCACCGCTCCTCCCCGCAACCGTACCCGCGCATCCCGCCTTAGCGGATACATGAAGACCCGCTTGGGCCGCGCTCCATGGCGGCGGTGCTGGCGATCATCGCGGCCCCGCCCGCTCGTTTCTCCCAGCTCCACCCAATTGGCCGCTCGATAACAAGTGCCGCTATACTGCGCCGGGTCCACGAAGGTTTCCACCAGCAGTGGGGTGACGCCGTATTGGGCCTGCCAGTCCGCGGGCAAACGCCGGAGTACGCGGGCCAACGTGGCACTGGCTAAATTTTTGATGTGGACCCAAGGAGCCAGAAGGAAGCGACTGTTATTGACCACCTGCGGCAGATGGCGCACGCGCGTTGCGCCGTCCCACCCAATCCATTGATCGCGCACCTCGATCCGCCACGCCGCACTGGAAAACTGCAGAGCGCCAACCACTGTCGGCACCGGCTGGCTAATCGAGACCAGATATTGCAGGTGTCCTCCGAAAGGTACTTTGTAACCCAACGGGTGATACCGGTCGACCAGTTCGCGAAATCGCTGTCGCGCCCCAGCATTGCTGATCAGCTCGAGCGAGACGGGAGCAAAAGCTTCCAGTGGTCCGCTCAGCGGCACACCCGGTTCGCCCTCGGCCGTGTGCGGAATCGAGGTCGCCGACCCCACCGGTCGCGTCTGCTGTTTCGCCGGTAACCTGAGCAGGCCCGCCGCTTCCAGCCGCGTCAATAGCATGAGGCATTCGGCTTCCTTTAATAAACCATTAGCCCGCGTCCAGCCCATCAACTCGCTGATGGTGTTGGCCAGTTCTTTGCGACTCAGGCCCCCACAGGTTGCCACTACCTCTCGAATCAGAGCGATCTCGGATGCCGGAAAGGTCCGGCCACTGCACTTGAACGCGTTGCTGTCGGCGGGGCTCGCCACTGCTGCTCCTCCCCTGCAACCTTACGATAGCCAACCACGAGAGAAATGTCCAGCCCCGATCGAATCCATCCAGGCGGTCTTGGGATTAACAAGGTAAATAGGGAGGAGTTATTACCAACGCGAACTCGTTGCTCGTCCAGCCGTGTGAAAATGTGAGGACCAAGTATTCTCTGAGAGTGGTAACTGTGGCAAGGTGTTCAACACATATCTCCCTGCACGCCCGATATCCCCCTCATCTGAGGAGCATGAACACCACACTCCTCGTCTATCCTATTGAAAGATCATGCTCTAGCTTCAAACGCAAAAGAGCCGCACCCATGTGGCCGTCGTTCCAGCAACAAGTGAAGCCAGCGCTGTCTAAGGTTCTCCATAAGTGGTATTACGAGGCGGCGACAATACACGCGGTTCTGGGGATGACAGCTGAACTCCTGGGACTCTATATCGTCCTAGTGGCCGGCACGACCGTTCTTCCACACTGGCTACGCTTCAAACATTGGAAGTGGTGGATGCGCACGGAACTGGTGCTTTGGACGATTGTTCTGCTCAGCGGTGTGGGAACGTACTGCGCATGGTACGTAGCGCCATTTCGCTAGCCTGTCCGGTCGGTTCGGGTTGACCCTCAAGAAACGCGAATGAGATGTGGGGAAAAGGGAAGAATGCTGGAACTAGCTATTCACGGGCTCGTGGGGCTGGCTACGATGCTGGTTATAGCGTTCTATTTTGTATACGGTGATGAATTCTCAGCGGCCCGCGAACAGTCCTCGTTCGATCCAATCGATAAACCAAACTTGAACGTTACTCAGATGATCGAAATTGGGACAAGTTTCCCCAAATCCGATGGCTAACTCCAGCTGTCTACAGACGAGCCTAAGAGCTTCCGCCGCCGATGAGCCGATCAAACCTCCTTCCTCGTAGGATCAAGGATGGCCCACCTTGGTACCAGGTTGTCAGAGCAAGAGAAGAATGACTTCGTTGTGTTCGTAAGAATTGGAAACTCCCTCGTTGCCAAAAGAGCATGGGGAAAGCCTCCAGATAACCTGAAGTACGCGAATCCGACGTGCTTTGTCTCTTTTCACGAGCTGCCCGAAGGCAGGAGGGAACATCGATGAGAACTATTCCTCCTCGCCACACACATATGCGTAGACAACGGGGCAAACACGTTACGCTGTGCCTGCCCCGCAGCGGCTCAGGTTTAGAGAGAGCTGAGGAACTTCAGCAATTCGCCGCGCTCCTGAGGAGTTAACTGTTTGAACAGGCTAATCGAGTTAGAAGCTTCATTCTGGTGGCGAAGAATCGCCTGCTCAAAGGACTCCGACTTCAAGTCGTGCATGAACCGGGATTTGGTGCGCACACCCCAAAGTGCAGCCGTACGCAATTTGTGTTGCGTATCCTGTGGTCCTCCCTGGACAATGCCGTCGCCGGTACCCACATCGTGGAGCAGGAAGTCGCTAAAGGGATGAATGATCTTGCTCCCTAAGGCGTCCGGGATGGTGAAAGTCCCGCCATTGATTACGGTTCCGGGAGGAGCGGTTACGATCCTACCCACGTGGCAGATACTGCACTGAACTTGGGTAAACAGCTTTTCACCCTCTTTAACTTCCGGGTCGCCGGCCAGCACACGGTCCCGCGGCGGAACCAATGTGCCGCGGATGAACTGAGCAAAATGGTCAAGTCCAAACAGACCCGTGTTATCTTTTTTGTCCTCGGGATCCTTAGTGGTCTTACAAACCCTCGTAACGTCCACCGGCTTCAGGCGGTTGGAGATGCCGACTTCGTTCAGGTAGGCGTCGGCGGAGAAGGACAGAATGCTGCCATGCTGATCCTTCCAACCAAAGCGGCCCACTCGCATCTGTCCAGGCGCCTCCAGGATGGCCACTTCGACGGTCTCACCATGGATCACACCGTTACTCAGTTTCGGTTGTTCAGCGGCAATATTGATTAACGTTTGGTCATCAATCGCTTCGACGAAGCCGTCTCCCAGGGTATTGAGCGCGGCTCGCAGTGTGCGAATGTTCTCGGTTGGCGGCAGATGCTCCTCTGCCTGGGGGCAGATCGCACGGTCGTTAATGAGGGAGCGGCCGGTGATCATGTCCTTGCCGTGATTAATAAAGATCGTCGGGTTCACGAAATTGCCATTGGCATCGAGATGCCCCGCCCGAACTTCGGTGACTTGGCTAGGACCGCCGGTACCGGTGCCCTGATGGCAATCGGCACAAATCGTAGCGTTGTGCACGGGGCCAAGTCCGGTGTCGTTTCCTTCCCGCTCCTCGAAGTTTGCCTGGTCTATAGCGAACGTATCGTTAGGCGGCTCGGGAATGCCGTTGCTGACACTCTTTGAACCAGGATGCTTGGACAGTGTGGGTGTTTTGAAACCAGCAGGCGCCTCACTTGGCATGGGCGTTGCCGGCGTCTGCGCGGACTGTTGCGCGAGACCAGCAAGGCCAAGACCAATCAGGCCGGAACAACATACGACGAGAAGAACGTTCTTCCTGATCATGGAATGGATTTCCTCCAAAAATATTCGTTGTGACACCCCACAGGGTGCGGTGAGAGGCAAAGCAAGGCCGCGGCGACCGCCACAGCGATGCTGAAATTGGGACTCCGTAATCCTGTAACTGCGTGACGAAAGAAATATTCTGTGGAAAAGTATTTTGCTATTCGCTAGACGATCGAGAACTGTCTCTCCATCGAACTGGAATCCATTTCTCCTACCACTCCACGATTTGTGTGATCGAGGCGGAATAAAAGATCAGAACTTCCGTTATTCCCAGTGAGACTCATTTTGCAGGAGGCAGATGATGAACAAACTCAGAGCGAGCAAGTTTGTTAAATTCAGCTCGAGCACATTGGCGATTCTTACCATCGCGCTGGTTGTGACGGTTAGCAGTGCGTCGGCGAAGGGCCACAAGCCTAATGGATCTGTCACTGCGAGCCAGGTGGTCGCTCACATTTCATTTAGCGGACTATCGGCTGTTGACATGGCAATGCAGAAAAAGATGAACGACAAATATTACCTCTATGTGCAGCACTCAAAAGACCAAGGCATCTCGATTATTGATATCAGCAATCCTGCTCAACCGAAAGCGGTTGGCATAATCCCGTGGCCGGATCCAGCTGTGTCGAGCAGGATGAACCTGACGGGCGATTTGGCGATCATCGCCCAAAGCGAGGTTCTCCCAACGCGCAACCCCTCGAATGATGACCTTGTACTTTGGGATTTGTCGAATCCAGCCGTTCCTCGAGTAGTGCAAAAGTTCTCCGGCGTAGTCAAATGGCTTCAGGACGAGCGGAATTTTATCTATGTCTTGGATGGCGAAGGATTATGGGTGGTTTCAAAGCCAGCGGATCGCCAGGCGGAGCAAACTGAGTCCTCCAACGGCTACTGAGCGTGAGGAGTGGCACAGGAGCATGGCGATAAGCGGAGGTACAGGCCGCAGAGGCAGCATGTCCCCGAGCAACCTCGGGGCAAACCTTAGAAGGGGTAGGGTGATGGTAAATCCTTTCGATCTTAAGACTGTATTTTTGGCGAAGCACGCACAACATGTGGTGCTCATCCATTTTCCAATCGCGCTGTTCCTCACGGCGGTGGCATTCGATCTGATCGCGCAATGGACGAAGCGAGCTGGCCTGGCGGACAGCGCCTACTACAACTTGCTGGTGGCAGCGATTTCAACTCTGCCGGTTCTCGCAACTGGCGTACTCGCTTGGCAGTTCCAACTCGAGGGCCAGAAATTGAAGGGCATGCTATTGCTGCACCTGGTACTTGCGTGCGTCTCCAGTGCGGTGATTTGGCTGGTCTGGTGGGTGCATTTCCGGGCGCGACGGCGGACGGAAGTCTTGCCGAACTACCGCCTCGCGTTTGAATTCCTGGGCGTCGCTCTCGTAGGGCTGACCGGGCACTTGGGTGGCTTCCTCAGCGGCGTGAACGGGCCTGGTTAGACGAGTCCCAGGCTGCGGATTTTCCCGCCGCCTCAATGTGACCGGGAATAAAAGCGACTCGTGACAGTTATCAATGGAGAACGTCACAAACCACGGAGGGCAAATGGCAAACAAGAAGCAAGATTTTATCGATCAGAAGTTGCAAGACCTCAACAACGATGGCGTCGACCGTCGCGGTTTCTTAAAGTGCATGGCATGGGCGGGTACAGGCTTGGTCTGGACCATGAGCGGTGGCATTCCGGTATCCCGGGCATTTGCGAAAAGCAACGGCAAAGATGCCGGCAAAGGCTCAGACTTCAGCTTTGTCCAGATCAGCGACAGTCACATCGGCTTCAACAAGCCGGCAAATCCGGACGTCACCGCTACTCTGCAGACGGCGATCAACAAGATCAATGCAATGCCCCACACACCGGACTTCATTATTCACACCGGCGATCTGAGCCAGCTTTCGAAGCCGAGTGAATTCGACACGCTCGACCAGGTATTGAAAGGAGCGTCCGCGAAGCAGATCTACTTTGTCCCGGGCGAGCACGACATGCTCAGTGACAACGGCGAGCAGTATCTCGAGCGCTATGGGAAAGGTACGAAGGGCGCGGGTTGGTCGAGCTTCGACCACAAGGGCGTGCACTTCGTCGGTCTGGTGAACGTCGCCAATTTGAAAGCAGGAGGCATGGGGTCGCTCGGTCACGAACAGCTGGAATGGCTCGAGGACGATCTCAAGGGCCGCTCGGCCAGTACTCCGATTGTGCTCTACGCCCACATTCCACTGTGGACCATCTATCCGGATTGGGGTTGGGGAACTGACGACAGTGAACAAGCCTTGTCTTACGTCAAGCGTTTCGGCTCCGTGACTGTGTTGAACGGCCATATTCACCAGATCATGCAGAAGATCGAAGGTAAGGTTTCGTTCCACACCGCGATGTCGACCGCGTTCCCTCAACCTGCGCCGGGAACAGCTCCCTCCGCTGGACCGATGAAGGTGCCAGCCGAGCAGTTGCAACAGGTGCTGGGCATCACCGACGTGAACTATGTGGTCAGTGGTGGCAGCCTCGCAATCGTCGATTCGCCACTCGGGACTTCGGGCTCTTCGGCTTCGGGCAATGGAGGCGGCGCTTGGAGGTAGTTGACTGAGCCCTTGGCAAATTCCCAGGGCTCGGTACAAACAAAGAACATCAAGCAAAAACATCACATCTAGAAAAGGAACAGGACAATGAAAAGGAAAAATGTGTGGTTTGCAAGTTTGACCGCGCCCGTGATGATCGCGATGCTCCTGCTGCTAGCGGGATCACCCAGGGTCACGGCAAATGACCACTCCTCCGCGGCTATCGCGGCGGTGAAAATCGATAATTTTGTTTTTGGGCCGCAGACGCTCACGGTATCCGTTGGAACGACGGTTACCTGGACAAACAGTGATGACATCCCTCATACGTCGGTCAGCACGGAGGGTGTGTTCAAGTCCAAGGTGCTGGATACGGATGAAAAATTCTCCTACACGTTTACCAAGGCGGGAACGTATCCCTACTACTGCACGATTCACCCCAAGATGACCGGCAAGGTCGTGGTGCAGTGAGACACAGACTCGTAGATGGCATTGCGACGGGAACGGCTTCACATCTCTGGAAGCATCAATTGCTTCCCCGGAGCTGCGCTTCTCCAAAGCGCATTGAGCGATTATGACTGCAGAGTCGGCACAATTCGGAGCACGAGCAGAGACAAATGATGACTTGGATCTTGTCCAGGCTAGCAAGAATGGGGATGTTGCCGCTTTCGAGCAACTCGTAAAGCGATACGATCGCAAACTTTTCCGAATCGCTCAAAGCGTCACGCATAACCAGGAAGATTCACAGGACGCGGTTCAGGAAACCTTCTTGAAGGCCTACCAACACTTGGCCGAGTTCCGAGGGGATTCCCAATTCTCGACCTGGCTGATTCGCATCACCCTGAACCAGTCGCTTATGAAGCTGCGAAAGCAACGCGCAACAAGAGAGGTGTCCCTGCATGAGGATTTTGGGACTGAAGACATGTTTCCACGGGAGGTCATCGATTGGGCTCCCAATGCCGAAGAACTTTACAGCGTGTCGGAACTACGAGACATTCTACTCAAGACCATAAAAGAGCTGCGGCCGATTTTACGAGCGGTCTTCGTGCTGCAAGATCTCGAAGGCCTTTCAACGGATCAGACGGCAGAAGTTATGAACCTGAGCCAGTCCGCGGTGAAGTCGCGGCTATGGCGAGCTCGGTTGCAGCTTCGCGAACGCCTGAACAAGTACTTCGGCAAGCAAGCAGAACCTGCGGGAGCAGAGTCAAATTTTTATAAACTCCTGGCACGAGCAACGCCACATTCTCATCGTCCGGTTGCAGATCAACTAAGCGCTACATGATCCAACGGAAAACCGCGCTGGAATAAGCCCACTGCGATGTTGCTGCCGCGCCCTATACCGCTCGGCACGTTCGCGAACTCTATGAGGAATTGACACTCAACGAGGCTCGGTTTCGCTCTCTGATCGACCACTCTTCCGACCTGATAGTCATCTTGGACCGCGAAGGGAAGATTCGTTATGTAAGTCCTGCGTGCTTGCGCGTTGTGGGCCGGACCCAGGACGATGTTCAAGGAAAATATCTGTTTGACTTTCTTCCTTCCGGAGATGTCCCCAAGATGCGGGCGGCTTTGAGTGTACCTCGAGCAGAATCAGGATTGGCAGTAGAAGTTGGTTTTCAACGCCCTGATGGCAACCTAGCTACGATCGAAGTGGTAGTTACCAATCTTCTGGACGAACCAGCCGTATCGGGAGTCGTTGTAAATGCGCGCGACATCACTGAGCGCAAGCGCGCAGAGGAAGCGTTGCGAGGAGTGCAAGCAGATCTAGCATATGTAACCCGGGTGACCACCATGGGAGAGCTGACCGCTTCCCTGGCACACGAGCTCAGGCAGCCGATTGCGGCGGCAATGACAAACGCAAGGACCTGTCTGCGTTGGCTTGGACGCGAGCAGACGGAAGTAGAAGAAGCTCGCGAAGCAACTTCCCGAATCATCAACGATGCAACGCGCGCCTCCGAAATCATCGGCCGGATTGGATCGTTATTTAAGAAGGGTGAACTGAAGCGTGAGCTTGTTGATTTAAATGCTGTGATCGAGGAAATAATCCTCCTGCTCCAAAGCGAGGCAACCCGCCACTCACGCTTCATTTGCACGAACCTAGCCCACGACCTTCCGCAAGTCATGGCCGACCGTGTCCTATTGCAACAGGTATTGATGAACCTGGTGCTTAACGGTATCGATGCCATGAATGAGACGGATCCGGCTGGAAACCTTACGATCACCTCTCAACTGAAAGAGGATGGTCAATTGCTCGTTTCCGTGAGCGACATGGGCCGAGGTCTGCCATCCGGGCAGGCTGACCAGATTTTCAGAGCATTCTTCACCACCAAGCCCCAAGGCACCGGCATGGGCCTGATCATCAGCCGTTCCATCATTGAGTCTCATGGTGGCCTTCTTTGGGCGACTGCCAACTCTGGCCCTGGGACAACCTTTCACTTCTCTCTGCCAGTCGAAATCGAGACGCGACAGCCTCGGCGAAGTTGATGTGCCAAATGTGACGGTAACCCGAGGCGATCGACTACGATCATCGTACTCAATTCGAGCAAATCCCCGGGCCATCAACTCGCCACCGGGGTCGTGGGGATAGTAGCGATATCAGCCAGGACCTCCATTTGCCGCACGACAGCCGAAAAGTCCTGTTCATTATTGTTCGCCAGTTCATCGGAATTGACGCGAAAAGCAGCCTTTGTCGCGGGCATGCGAACCTGCTCTTTTGCCGCCGCGGCCAGAATCAACTGAAAATCTTTATTCATCAGGCGCAGTGGAAACTGCGGAGTGTAATCGTCGATCGCAATCCTAGCGAGCTTTCCCACATGAGCCGGAGCAACCACAGCTGTCTTTGATAAAACTTCGAGCAACCTCTCGCGGTTGAGACCAACTTTCTCCCCAAAGGCCACAGCCTCAGCGATCGCCTGCATGCCAACCCCCAACAAAGTGTTGACGACTAACTTCATCGCGGTTCCAGAGCCAGGACCACCCAGAAGAAAGTATTGTTTTGCAATCGCCTGGAATATGGGCTCAGCGGCGCCGAACAGTTCTCGGTCGCCGCCCACCAGCAGCGTGAGGATACCTTGCTCCGCCGCAGGAGTGCTGCCCGAGATGGCGACATCCAGTACTTCGATGCCAACTTGGGCGCCGAGCCTGTGCAGTTCGCGGGAGGTCTCTGGAGAAATCGTGCTCAACTCCAGCACAACGGTTCCCGGCCTTGACCCGGCAAAGACTCCCTCAGATCCGGTATAGGCGCTGCGAACGGCTTCATCGTTGGTCAGACACGAAAGAATGACATCGGCAGTGCGCGCCAAATCGAGAATGTTCTCAGCAACGATACCGCCCTGGGCACGGATGGCTTCGGACTTGGCGATATCGACGTCGTATACGGCGAGTAGGTATCCGTGATCAAGCAGGCGTTGTACAATCCGGCTTCCCATGTTACCCAGGCCGACGAAGCCTAGTTTCACCTGATTTGGAGTAAGACGTTTCATAGAGTTGTCTCCTTTGTTTCTTCAGTGTTCGATATCTCATCACTAAGGCGCGAGCCCTGAAGAGTCTCGTAGTTACCCGGTCGTAAAAGACTCCGTGGAAGGCCAAATTGTTTCACCGCGACCCCACCAGCTCGGGGACTCCAGAAAGCTCTTCGTATTCTTCTTCTGCTAAGCGCAGTGAAGCTCCCGCAACATTCTGCTCCAGATGTTCAATGGAGGATGTCCCTGGGATGGGGAGCATGATGGGAGACCGCCGCAGAAGCCAAGCCAGCGCTATCTGCGTGGGGCTCGCACCATGTGCCTCTGCGATTCGGCTAAGCACTTCGCCGGCAACCCTGCCTGCTCCCAGTGGAAACCAGGGAATAAAAGCAACTCCATTACTCTGACAATAATCCACCACGTAGTCCCATTCACGGTCGGCGAAGCTGTAGCGATTCTGCACGGAGACGATCGGGACAATTCTGCTCGCTCGCTCGATGTGCTCCTGCGTGACGTTGGACAACCCGACCAGACGAATGTTGCCTTCGTCTCGCAGTCGGGCCAAAGTTTCCACCGACGCGTCGAATGACACGACGGGGTCTGGAATGTGCAGTTGGTAAACGTCGATGCGGTCCAGGCGTAGTCTCTTGAGGCTGCCCTCTACCGCTTCGCGAAGGTGAGACGGGGTTGCATCGTGGGTCCACTGATTCGGGCCGGGACGGTTCCAGCCTCCCTTGGTCGCAATCACCAGGCCAGGCGAGTAAGGAAACAACGCTTCGGCGATCAGCTCCTCGCTGATGTGCGGGCCGTAGGAATCCGCAGTGTCGATAAAATTTACGCCAAGTTCCACGGCACGGCGAAGAACCGCTAGCGCCCTCTTCCGATCCTTTGGTGGGCCCCAGACGCCTTCGCCGGTAAGGCGCATCGCCCCGAAGCCGAGGCGATGGACAGAAACTTTACCGCCAAGCGAAACACTACCAGCCAGACTTGCAGATACCTCTTGCTTGTTCACGATTGACCTCCAAAATCCTTCCTTTAAGATTCTCACCCGCTGAGACCCCATTGTTCCTTTTGTTCCTTCAACTTCTCACGCAAGTCACGGCGCCAATCCCTCAATTGCCAGCGTACGCAATCCGTCGGCGTCAAGCACATTGCCCTTGACCACAATCCCCGGAACACCTATACGGTTGAGAACCTCTTCGGGAAGCCTTAAGCCGTTGTGTTCGCTGAGGACAAGATACGGTTGTCCGCCTTGGTCGGGGATAAACACCAACGGACCGCCAGCGGCTGCGCACATCTTCGCGCAGAAGGCGTGATCGTAAGCGTGTCTATGATTGCCAAGGTAACAATTCGCGTCGGTGACTTCCCCTCGGACATTCACGGCCTGCCCCTGCATTGTTTGTCCCACGAACAAATCGACGTTCCCCTGCTTTGCCATTCTCCTCGCTCCTGCCGGATCGGAGAACATGCCCTGCACTTGCGCAAATGGCATGCTGTTCAGACCATACCGATCTCCGAATTGGAAAGCACACAACGCCAGAGCCGCGATTACGAGTACCTCAATCACAGTCTTTCTACCTGGATGTGATCTTCGTGCCTGAGCCTGCATGGTTTTGTGCTCGTGCGCTCTGCTCGCCGCCGGCGCCGGTATAGCTGATGCGCCAGATGGAGTTCGAGCCGTCATCCGTTACCAGTAGCGACCCGTCCTGAGCCACAGCGATGCCGACGGGTCTTCCCCAGACGTGCCCATTGTCGACCACAAATCCGGTCACAAAATCTTCGTATTCGCCGCTAGCCCGGCTTGTTTGCTGCAGAGGCACACGGATCACTTCATATCCAGTGCGCACTGACCGGTTCCATGAACCGTGCTCGGATGAGAAAATATCTCCCCGATATTCGGCAGGGAATTGCGTTCCTTCATAGAACGTCATTTCGAGTGAAGCGTTGTGAGGCTGCAACAGCACATCGGGAACAAGAACCTTGTCTTTCAACTCTGGATGTTTGCCCTCATGGCGCGGGTCCTGGTGGCTTCCGATGTACCACCAGGGCCAACCATAGAAGCCGCCCTCTTTCACGTGCGTAATGTAGTCGGGGACGAGGTTGTCTCCCAAGCCGTCACGCTCGTTGACCGAGCACCACAACTCGCCCGTCTTCGGATCGATCGCCAATCCGCCTCCGGCGTTGCGGATTCCGTATGCGTACACTTTCATCTCCGAGCCATCAGGGTTGACTTCCAGAATGTCGGCTCGATTCTTTTCATCCGGAGTGGTGTCGGGATCGTCGACATTGGACGACGATCCGACGGCAACGAACATCTTCTTGCCGTCGGCCGTGAACTGCACGTCGCGGGTCCAATGCCCTCCGCCATGAGGAAGGTCGGCAATGTGCTGAGGCGGGCCGTTTGCTTTCAATTCTCCACTTTGATACGGAAACCGGACTACTGAATCGGTGTTGCCGACATATACCCATTGAGGGTTGTCGCCGGGAGGATAGAAGGCAATGCCATAAGGCTGGTTGAGTCCGGTGGCGAAAATACCAGCCTCTACGGGTTTACCGTCGCGGGTGATTCCGCGGAACACTCTGATTTTTCCACTGCTGCTTTCTGCCAGGAAAACATCGCCGCTGGGCGCCGTCCGGATCAACCTCGGATTGTCCAGTCCCGTTGCGTACTGTTGAACGCTGAATCCGGCTGGCGCCTTCGGCCAAGCACCCTGCGGACGAGGCACAACCTTCGGTGCATTGCCTGCTGAGTCAGTGCCATACGGCGCTGGAAGATCTTGCACCGTGATCTTGCGGACTTTTCCCGGTTCCTCAAAGCGAAAATCTGTGAAGGGCGGTTGCGGCGGCGGAGCATTCGTCTTGACTGGCTTCGTGTTGGCGGACGCAGATTCGCCGTTTTGGGCGCTCGGTGAATTCTTGAGTGACTTCAAATAAGCGACAATCTGCCATCGTTTCTGCTCGGGCAAACTAGCCCAGGATGGCATGCCATTATTGACAGATCCAGTTGTAATAAACCAGAAGACCTCTCCGTCGGACGCCGATTGCGTGGGGCCTTGGGATAATGCAGGGATGTTCCCGGTTCCGCGCCCGCCGATTCCATGACAGGAGCCGCAGTTCATGGTGTATAGTTTTGACCCTGCTGCAACGGCTGCGTGCTGCCCCGCGTACGGGTTCTTTAGTTCAACGCTGGACGGGGGCGCGTTATGAAAGTGCGCGTCTTGCGCTGCCAGCTTCGAAGCCGGCAAGAACGGAATAGCACATACTGCCGCGGTTAAGAAATACGAGCGGGCACCGATTTTCAAGACTCTCCTCCAGCGATCGTTGCTGATTGCTTGCACAACCATGTAACCGTTAAGTCGTGGGACGAAGCGCCTATCTTTGGCGTTCCATCTTTGTTAGATCAATTTGCGATTTACTCGGTCCGTCTCCAACTGAAGCAAGTTCCTTGCCATTCTGCGAGAGTGTGTCTCTGCAACGAAATGTTCATTTGCGGGAACCTGATGTCTCATCTGCGCTAATAAAGACGACATCACGGGGCCAACAACTGGTCAGTCTTTCGACGCCTGCTGTCGAACCGAGGACACTCGGGAAAGATATTGTTTTTCGTCCTACATCTAAACTGAAAGCGCACCTGGCTCTTTGGCTCACATGAGTTCATGCGGCGTGGCATGTAGAATGCTTGTCTGAATGGGAAAGAGGACCCAGATGGTGAAGCTCAAGGTGAATGGGGTTGATCGCAGCTTTGAAGGCGATCCTGACATGCCGCTGTTGTGGTACTTGCGCGACAGACTAGGGCTGACAGGAGCAAAGTTTGACTGCCGTATGGCCCTTTGCGGCGCCGTGCATAAGAACGGCAAAGCAATCCGGTCGTCCATCACACCGATGAGCGGGGCGGCGGGTAGCTGCGGAAACAGGCCAGATCGAACTTTACAAGACTACTCACCACTTTGACGGCACCGTCGTCAACCCGCAGTGGCTTGGCTAAAAAAACATGGATCTTAGAGCGAACGACCGAGACCAGTTTGCGCTCCTCCCCGGCCCCAAATTGGCTTCGGAAAGCGCCGATCGGCGCTGCTAGAACTGCGGCAGCACGTCCGGCTCCTGCAGTGCTTGCCCAATCACATCTCGACCGCTTTGCAGAACAGGCCGGGAAACCCCCAGCTTCTGCATCTTGTGGATCAGTGTAGTGCGCTTCAGGCCAAGCTTAGCGGCAGCGCCTTTCGGGCCGCCGATCACCCATCCCGCGCTTTCGAGCGTGCGCTGAATCAGAGTGCGCTCGGAGTCCTTCAAGGTAGTGACAGGCGCAGTCGAGGCAGCGGAAGCTACAGTGACACCCTGAGTCCCCGCCGGCGGCAAAGAATTAGGAAGCACACCATCGTTTGAGAGGATTACGGCACGTTCGATTAAGTTCTGCAATTCGCGGATATTTCCTGGCCATTGGTACGAGCTAAGCGCAGACATAGTCTCGGGAGGAATGTGTTCAATTTCTCTACACATCCGCCGTCCAAAGATCTCGACAAAATGCGTCACCAACGCCGGAATGTCCTCGCGACGCTCCCGCAACGGTGGCAGCAGAATTGGAAATACATTCAAGCGATAGTAGAGGTCGCTGCGGAATTCGCCGCGATTCACCATCTCAATCAGATCCCGATTTGTTGCAGCAACCAGCCGGACGTCCACTTGGTGAGTCCGGGTGCTCCCCAAACGCTCGAATTCCTGTTCTTGCAAGACGCGCAGCAGTTTGGGCTGCAGCGCCGGTGGAATATCTCCCACCTCATCCAGAAAGAGTGTGCCTTTGTCAGCGAGCTCGAAGCGGCCAACCTTTTGCGCAATGGCTCCCGTGAATGCGCCCTTTTCGTGGCCAAAAAGCTCGCTCTCCAGCAGATCTAAAGGAATGGCAGCGCAATTCAACCTCATGAACGGGCGTCCGCACCGTAAGCTGAGATTGTGAATCGCATGCGCGATCAGCTCCTTGCCTGTGCCTGTTTCGCCCTGGATAATCACGGTGGAATCCGTAGGAGCCACACGTTCGACTTGTTCGAGCACTGCTTCCAGCGCAGGACTGTTGCCTATGACCTGCTCGAATCTGCGCTCATAAGAAACCTGATCACCACTTCCAAATCTTTCGAAGGCTGCCACAGAGGACCTCCTGGCGCGGTCTGCACACTTCGCTATCGGGTTAACTCTCCAGAGCTGCTCGAACAATCCCGAGCAGGGCTTTATCGTCGAATGGTTTTGTCAGGAACTCAACAGCTCCTGCTCTCAACGCCTGCATTCGCATTTTTTCGTCGCCGTGCGCGGTAATAAAAATAGTCGGAATCCTGCAACGCTCAGCGTTGAGTTTCGCCTGCAAATCGAGCCCGGAAATTCCTGGCATACGGATATCAGCGATCAGACATCCAGTCTGATGCTGATCGCCGGAGTCCAAAAATTCCTCCGCCGACGCGAACGTTCGGGCTGACAAGCCGATCGTCTTCAGCAGGCCCTGCAATGCGCCCCGCATCAAATCGTCGTCGTCGACAATCGCAACTAGTTTGGTGTTTCCCTCAGTGGCCATACCAGGAACTTAGCAGGAGGCCAACGAGGTCGCAATTATACTTTGGTATGTGGGCTCTAATACGGCCCTGCGGGCCTCATTCATGGGCCTCGAGTTTGGTGGGTAGCGTTAGGTAAAAGCTGGCGCCACGGGGGGAGTTTTCGGCAGCCCACAAGCGGCCTCCATGCGATTCAACGATGGAGCGGCTGATCCGAAGGCCCATGCCAGTCCCGTGCCTCTTGGTGGTAAAGAACGCATTGAATATCTGATCTGCTTGCTGCGGGGGCAATCCAACGCCGGTATCACTGACCGCCAGCACAAGCTGCTCGTCCTCCGCCCTCTGTGACTTGATGACTAGCTCCCGTGTCCCCTCGACGTTCTTCATCGCATCGATGGCATTGATCATGAGGTTCATCACCACCTGCTGCAATTGCACGCGATCCCCAATGACCCGGGGAAGATGTGGCACCAGTTCCGTGCGGACTGATATCGAGCACCGCGATGCCTCATTGCGCAGCAGCACGATCATCTCTCTAATAACTTCGTTTACGTCAACTAACTCCCGCTGCGGAGTGCTCTTCGTGAAGGTCAGCCGGATCCTACTAATGATTTCCGCCGCCCGGGTTGCGTCTTTGACCGTCCTCGAGGCAGCTTCGCGCGCCTCCTCCACGTCAGGTTGATCGCGCGTAAGCCATCGCAAGCAGGTGTTGGCGTCGGTGACGGCGGCAGCAATTGGTTGATTCACTTCGTGCGCCAGCGAGGCTGTCAGCTCTCCCATGGTGGTCACCCGATTGACGTGTGCCAAATCCGACTGCGCTAGACGCAGCGCCTCCTGGGCGCGGGTGCGAGATTCCTCGACACGCCGTTTTATCTCCATCAGCGCGGTAATCAGTAAAGTTGCTATCACGAAGACTAAAAACCGCAAGAAGCTCGCCGTCTCGTGGGTCGGCGGAAAAGTTCTCCACAGAAAGAAGTGTTCAAACGATAAGGCCGAGAGAGCAACAGACAAGAGGCCTGGCCCCAACCCTCCGAAAAGACTACTCACGGTGACGGCGAGAAGAAAACACGACGAAGGGGCATCGATAGGCCAAGCCAGTACGAGAGCGAGTCCGCTGGAAATTAGCGCCAGGCCATAACGTTGAAGGTTGGAAAGGACTTTCATTCGCGACCGCCGGGCGGAAGCTCCAGCTTCGCTGCCATTCTGACCAGGTCCGCCAGTGATTCAGCCTGCATCTTCCGCATCACGTGCCCGCGATGGATCTTCACAGTGATTTCGCTGGTTCCGAGATCAAAAGCTACTTGCTTATTGAGCATGCCCGAAACCACCAAACCCATGACCTCGCGCTCGCGTGCCGTAAGCGACTCGTACCGCTTTCGCAATTCGGCGAGCTCACTCTGTTGTTGGCGCGTTGCCCGGTCGCGCTCCAAAGCCTGATGGATAGCGTCCAGCAAGTCCTGGTCGCGGAATGGCTTGGTCAGGAACTCCACCGCGCCGGATTTCATGGCTTTCACCGTCATCGGAATATCTCCATGACCGCTGATGAAGATGATGGGAATCCGGATACCCGCGTCAACCAACTGGTGCTGAAATTCCAGACCGTTCACTCCGGGAAGTCTTACGTCCAGCACCAGGCAACTTGGCCCGTCCGGCCGCTTTCTGCGCAAGAACTCTGGTGCGGTCGCGAATGTTTCAGAACGCAAGCCGACCGACTTTAGCATGCCTTGGATTGCCGCACGCACCAAGTCGTCGTCATCAATGACGAACACCATAGGAGCGGCCGCAGTGGTCATTCATGGGCCTCGACTTTGGTCGGCACTACTGGGGTCGTCAAGAAAGCGAGCATGGCAGCGGCCTTGGTCGGGTCGTTTAGCCGGAAAGAGAGAATCTGTGGAGCAAAGAAGAACGCCAAACGGCCAACTGCGATGAAAGAGCCAACTGCCCATACCAGTAAGCTGGCTCGGAGCGACAGAACGACAATTATCAGAGATATACACACAGCCGTAGCGACATCGAGGCGAAGTCGCAAGCAGACAAAAGTCAGCAACTCAAGAGCAATGCTGCCGGCTGAACATTGAACGACCGCACGCCACCGAATCCGAACCATGGCTTGCTCGCCTCCCTCTCGTCGAACGTTTTCTTAACAGCACTGTGATGGAAGAACATGATAGCGCAGTAACCTCCCCAAACGGGTGGCGAGGACCCGTGCTGCCCACTGGCGGTTGGAAGCGCAGGATTTCGGCGGGAAGAAACTTGCGTTTTGCAGCAGCGGCACCGCCGGGCCGACGCGCGAGGCGATTAGAAGGGTTGCGCGGCACGGGGCCGCAATCAGCATTCACGCGGCGCCGCAATGAACCGGATCGTCGACATCCGGGCATGGCTCCTCCTGGGTCAGCCGACGCTGCACCTGAGAGGTAAGGTTTTCGCGTGGCTGTTCCGTATCGTATAAGTAAACTCCGCTGGCATCCACGCCTGATGGCAAGGGGCCGAGTTGTTGCCGGTACAGCAGGATGATCGGAACACGTGGCCGAATCGCCCGTAGGCTCCGCAGCAAGTCAAAACCGGTTCGTTCTTTCGCCCGGTAGTGCAGCACGACGGCAGCAACTGAACGCATGATGAACAGCAGTGCGATTGCTTGTGTTGCGCGGTTAGTGCCCACAACTTCATAGCCAGTGGCCTCGAGTGCGGCTAGCACCGAGTTGCAGCTGCTCGCCTGATCGGATATGTAAAGAATTGACTCGAGCGCCATTGTTTCCCCCTCCGGTTTCGACGAAGCACGCGAGCTTCCACATGTGTTGGTTCACTGGGAGGGGAGAGGATTGTTGCGCGATAGGCTATCTGCATGCCCCCCAGCACGAGGGGAGGGCTGGTACCCGATGTCGAGATTCGTACAGAACTGTACAACGGACGCACGCGAGCGATGCTTGTCTTTCGACATCGAACAGAAATGCAACCAAGATTGCAAAAGCAGCTCGCAGCAAACAGACCCGGGTTACAGAAACCCGGGTCCTCAAAAAAGAATTTCAATTTACGTGCTGCTTAGTCAGACACTCGGCGACATGATGTCATATTCGAACGGCGCTGGCCGAGCGAATGCCAGGCCGCATACTCAGTCGCCAGCTCCGGTGATATCGAAGTTGGGTTCTTTCCTTTGATTGGCCACGATAATTTGTTGCTTGTCCTGAGCCAGTTCCTTCTCTTTCTGCTTCGAATACACGAACTCATTCCCGGTGACGCGACCAGGATAAAACCACTTTAGGAGGACATCTGGGTTTCCGGTTCCCTGTTCCGCCAATGTAACCGCAGTATCTCCGATTGGGTATGGCCGCTCCGTTGCAATTGTGAGAACGGTAGCATACGGAACAGTCCCGTCCGCGTTGAAGATCTGCACAATATGTTGGCCAGAATCAGCGTCGGCCAACCGGAATAAGTAGGTCCCTGCGGGTAGCACCTCCCCTGGGATTTGGATGGGCTCGCTAAACGTGAGCTTGGTGGTTTGGTCCAGCAGTTCAGCGTGCGCAGCAAGTTCGAAAAGAAGAGTAAGGGCAATCATCAGACCTAAAATAATGTAACCTTTGTTGATTTTCATTTGGTTCATCTCCTTGAAAGAATGGTGGCTGTTTTCAGCTCACGTTGCATAAGAGCACAGCAGATGCCAAAACCCCGAGCGGGCGTAAGTTCTGTACAAAGGGATTAGCCTGAAGAACTTAAGCTCTGGAGGATCCCTGCGTAGTCGAGTATTCTGACCTAGCTGAAGTGTCGGTGTTTCTGTTGTCGCGTCCCGATACTGACACTCTGATCCTGGAAATTCTACAATGCGTTCAGTCCGCTCACTGTGCAGACGGAAGCCTGTGAAATGGCTGGACACCGCACCTCCCGTGCAGGCCAATAAGCGCTCGCTTATGTTCTTAGATCAAGACGACAAGGTTACGCAGCCAAGGCAGGCAACTGCGGAACTCCAGGAGGGAATGTTCCGGAAGGCGCTTTGATTCTGCTCGCTCTCAGGCGGAGGGCTTAGTTCTCCTCCTAATTTCGTAATCTTCATCAGCGTCGAGAACACCCACGAGTTGTTCGACGACTTAGGGAGGAAGCAGTGTGGACCATCCGAATAGAACGCGCGTCGTTCGCTTGCCAAGCGCTGCGAACTCAACAATCCCTGGTTCTAGATGTCACAATGCTCTGGCGCGAGAGTAAGGCCAGCGTTTGTACGAAGCAATGAAACGCTCTCAGGCAGACCACCGCGTACCCCGGAGATCCTTCCAGGGACCGCCATCAGCATAGCGCTCGGGAAACAGAACCATCGAGCGAGGGTCTTCCGCGGTGTCGAGCTGAAGGACCATCCATTTCGGATACGGAACGCCTGGATCCGACGCCGCGTCCAGGAGTTGGACGTCGTCATCCGAGAGCCGAAGGTCTACGGCACGGATGTTATCTTCCAATTGCTCGGACTTGCGGGCAGCGACGATCACACTGCTAACGGCCGGCCGTCCCAGCACCCACGAGAGCGCCACACGGGCGGGGCTAACGCCATGCCGCCCGGCCACGTCTTTCAGCGCCTCCACGACACGATAGCCCATCTCCTTGTCGATGGGCACGAACGAACCTGCTTCGGCAAAGCGCGTACCGGCAGAAGGAGGATTGGCGCGGCTGTACTTGCCTGTAAGGAACCCGCCAGCAAGTGGGCTCCAGACCAGAATACCGATGTTGTGATACTCGGCGAACGATTGGAACTCGTATTCGAGACCCCGACCGACTAGGCTATAGTACATCTGCGCCGTTACGTATTTCTCCAGCCCCAGATGCTCCTGCAGCATTACTGCGGTGGCCGCCTGCCATGACATGAAGTTGGACAACCCGATATAGCGGACCTTTCCCTGGCGCACAAGATCGTCGAGCGTTCGAAGGGTCTCCTCGAGCGGCGTGTTGCTGTCCCATCCATGCACCTGGTACAGATCGATGTAATCGGTCTGCAGCCGTCGAAGACTGCCCTCCACTTCGCGCATGATGTTGACGCGCGTCGCGCCGCTCCGGTTGAAATTTTCGCTCATAGGGAGCCGGACTTTGGTGGCGAGGACGATCTCGTCCCTGACGCCCTTCAAGGCGTTACCCACAAGAGTCTCGCTCTCCCCGAGGCTGTACACGTCCGCTGTATCGATGAAGTTGACTCCCTTGTCGAGGGCTAGCTTCACCATCTGGGTTGTGTCCTCCCGACCGAGGTTGCCCATGTTCATCTTGCCTCCGAACTGCATCGTGCCAAGTGCCACGCTGCTGACGATGAGTCCGGTATTGCCCAGCTTCCTATACCTCATCTCCTATGCTCCCTTCCCTGCAAACGAAAATTGCGATAGCGACTGCGAATTCGCCCTAATTCACGAGTCGCAGCGCCCTAAACCCTGACTTTGACACCCAAGGCCAGATCAACGTCGACTTCTCGTCCTGAATAGCGAATGCAAGTCTTGTTCCACTCAAAACAAGGATTGACGAACGGCCGAAGAGTCCGTGGATCCACTGATTTAAGTCCCCCCCTGACTTCCCTCTGTGGCCCCACAGAGTCTCGATGCGTAAGTGCAGCATTGAGACCGTCCAAATACCGACACCGCTATTAGCCCGTCGACACTCAGTTCATTCTTCTTTGCGCCGCGGACCGATACAACCTAGGAAAGTAGTGCTAGCGGCAGGCGCGAAGTTTGGAGGCCTGTTTGCAATCAGTCAAGAGGACGTGGCCACTGAAGACTGGACCGCCCCGGGGATCCCCTCGATTCATTCGGGTTGGCACGGCAAAGGGGCTGCTTCAAAGAGTCGCACCGATCTAGTAATCGGAGGGGTGGATCGAATTGGAAGGGACGGAATTGTAATGACGAATCAAAAGACAAGAAAATGCGCGCACATACCATGCCTTTGCGATGTACCAAATGGAGAAGAGTACTGCGGAGATACGTGTCGTGACGCCGGAAGCGAAGACGTGGAGATCGCGTGTCAGTGCGACCATCTGGCGTGTCCGCTCACGTTTCGGCAGTCTGTGCCTCGCAGTGCCGCTGACTTCGCCAACTGATAACGACAGACCTGGCGGGGCCGGCCTAGGGACCCCTGAGTATGGGCGTCACGCGTTCGTTGAGGCGCGGTAAAGCAAAGAGGATAATCGTGGATTATGACAAGGACCCTACTTCTCATCGGCGCGCAGATATCTCTCGCAGCTCTGGGCCGCGCCCAGACTGTTTCGTTGCCGGAGCCTCCGCAGGTGCAAGCGAAGAATCACGTGGTATCCCTTACGCTGCATGCGGTGAATGAAAATGGCCGGGATGCCTTCGCTTTCAACGGTGACACGGTGGCTCCTGTAATCCGTGCTTTCCCTGGTGATGTTCTCAGCATCACTTACGTCAACGATCTTCCCGCCAAGTCCCCGGAGACTTGTGCGGTAAATCCCTGCATGGACATGACGAACCTGCACTTTCATGGACTCACCGTCTCACCAAATGCCCCGCAGGATGACGTGCTCGGAATGTTGGCCATGCCTGGCCAGGTGTTGCACTACTCAGTGGAGATTCCGCGCGACCATCCGCCGGGCCTGTTTTGGTATCACACTCATCCCCATGGCGAGAGTCACCGGCAGGCATTAGACGGAATGTCAGGAGCCATTGTCATCGAGGGCATCGAGCGTTATGCCCCCGAAGTAGAACGGCTTCGCGAGCGGGTGATCGTTGTGCGCGGCCGCTCCATCGAGCACGATCCGAATGCCGCCGCACTCATGCGCGATGTTGAAATTCCAGCTGAGGGATGTGGGGGAGAGGCGGAGCGAGTCGAGGAAATCTTTACCGTGAATGGTGCGGTGCGCCCACGAATCGAGATCGCGCCTAAAGAGCAGCAATTCTGGCGTATTGTGAACGCCTCGGCGGACCGCTATTTGGACCTGCAGTTGGATGGACAGACATTTGAAATCGTGGCGCTTGACGGGATGCCGCTCGCGTACCACGAACCCAAAGGCCCGACACGCACCACCAATCACCTGCTGCTCGCGCCTGCGGGACGGCTCGAAGCTATCGCCACGGGTCCACCTTCTGGAACGCATACTGCTCTGCGGACGCTTTGCGTAAATACGGGTCCGGCCGGGGATCCCAATCCGGAGATGGTGCTGGCAGATCTGGTGCAACCCAATTCAGGTCAGTCCAGTTCACATGCAGCGCCTGAGCAAGTGCACGCTATCGATGACCGGCCGCCGGATTACAAGCCAATCGACATTGAGCCGCTGAAAAAGGTTGCACCGAACTTCATTGTCACCTTCACGGAGGACAAGAACGGCTTCTACATCAATGGCCGCAAGTTCGCTATGGATGCAAGTCCGATGACAACCGTTAGCGTAGGTACGTATCAGCATTGGCGTATTGTCAACCTGACCGCCGAACTACATCCTTTCCACATCCACCAGGTCCACTTCCTGGCCTATGCAGAAAATGGCGTCCCGCTCCCGAACCCTGCGTGGTTAGATACCGTGAACATTCCGTATGGCGGCTCCGTCGATGTCATCCTGGACTTTACCGACCCCGTCATTAAGGGTATGGCGGTATTTCATTGTCATCTGCTGAACCATGAGGACAAGGGAATGATGGCTAAGCTCCTGTTCAAGTAGGAGCCGACTGAATCAAGGAAAGCTGTGACGGCGTGGGATCACGATGGCCGAGAGACTGTCGATATTTGGACGCTGCCATGAGACAAGTTCGAGTGCAGAGGCTGGTTTAGATAGGCCGGCGTTGGCAGTTGGATTGCACTTGAGTGTGGAAGAAGGTGTTCCAACGTGATGCTGGAACGCGATTGACACTCGCGAACGCTGATTAACAAGAGACCATTATGGACAGCAACTATGTGTTTCTCTGCGGAGTGATGTGGTGCAAGTTTGGTCAGGTAGACGCAGGCAAAGAGCTAGTACGAGCAGCGGATTCTTCGGATGCGAATCAAGAGCACTGGCCTGCGCGATGCTGACGAAAGGCATGCGTCGCTTGAGGCAGTTGCAGGAGCGGGCGCAGACCCGCCCGCGCACAGTGCTGGCGTAAGCGGCCGAGCAACAGGTCGGACGGTTGTGCCCAACTCATTGACGTTGTCTGACCTGGAGCAGTCGCCAATTTCACCAAAAGCTTTTGACATCCTGGTCACTTCGGGTCTCACGTGTTTGTCACGGACCTCGCATTAGGCGCCTTAGCGTCCGATCCACCCTAAAAAAACGAAAGGTCAAAAAAATGAGCAATCATACAAAAGAGAGAGCTATGATGGAGCACCCCTCGCGGAGAAGCTTCCTCGGCATGAGTTCGGTAGCTCTGGCAACTGCTGCCTTTGTTGGCGTCGCTGCCAATGCTCAAGAAAAAGCGAGTACGCAGAAAGCGGAGCACGACCATTCCTCAAGCGACCCCGGGCCGGAGAACAAGGCTCTTCTGGACGAGAACCCGAACACACTCCGCCTCCAACCGACCACGGCGATCTAGTGCCCGTCTGGTACTCCTTCGATCTGGTGAAAAAGCGGATTGAAGAGGGTGGATGGACCCACGAGGTGACTCAGCGCGTCCTTCCTTCCTCCAAGGATATTGCCAGCGTTCAAATGCGCCTCACTGCAGGCAACTATCGCGAAATGCACTGGCACACCGCCGATGAATGGGCTTACATACTCTATGGCAATTGCCGTGTCACCGTGATGAACCCCGATGGCACCATGTTCATCGGTGACGTGGGTGAAGGCGATCTTTGGATCTTTCCCGCAGGCTACCCGCATTCCATTCAAGGGCTTGGCCCGGATGGAACGGAGTTTTTATTGGTTTTCAACCAGGGGATGTTTTCCGAAGATGGAACCATGCTGCTCTCGGAGTTGGTGGCGCACACGCCTCCCGAGGTATTAGCAAAGAATACAGGGCTGGATAAGAACGTCTTCGCTAAAACGCCCGGAGCCCCACTCTACATCTTCCCCGGCAACCTGCCCAACTCGCTCGAGCAGGACAAGGCGGAGATCGGCGGCGCGCAAGTCGCATCAAAATATCAGTACACCTTCCGCATGAGGTCGATGGAGCCAACGATAGCCAACCAAGCAGGCGAAGTTCGTATCGTCGACTCACACAACTTTCCCACCTCCAAGCATATTGCCGCGGCCTTGCTCATCATCAAGCCTGGACACATGCGTGAGCTGCACTGGCACCCGAACGCCTCCGAGTGGCAGTACTATATCGCCGGCAAGGGCCGCATGACCGTATTCTTTCCTGTCGATAATGCCCGCACAATGGACTTCAGCGCCAACGATGTTGGATATGTTCCCTCTAACGCACCTCACTATGTCGAAAACACGGGTGATACCGACCTTGTGGTGCTGGAGCTGTTCGCAGCTGACGAGTTCATGGATGTTTCCTTGAACCAGTGGCTCAGACGCGTCCCCAGCGAAATGCTGAAGGCACACCTGAACATTGATAAGGAGATGGCCAAGAAGATCCCGGCGGAGAAGCTTGAGCTCGTTTAGAATAGCTCATCGCAAGAGAGATCTCGGAGTGGCCGGCGGAGAAGCTAGTAGTCATTTAAGGAACGGAAAACATCAGCTGCGTGCATGGCCGTGCACGCAGCTCTTCTAAATCCCGAGGAATCTATGTTTGAAGGAATTCTTCAGCCCATGCATTTGTTAGTGATCTTAGGAATTGCTTTGTTCGTGTTCGGGCCCAAGAAGCTTCCTGAACTGGGCAAAGGAATCGTGGAAGGTACCCGTGGTTTCAAGTCTGCGATGAAAGAGCCCGAGGGAGCTTCCGACAAAATCACTATCGCCGATAGTGACTCCACCCCCCGATGACTGTTATCCTCTGCGCCGGAGAGTGATGCGGCTACCGATTTGGATGCCGCTGTCAATCAGACTGGTGAATACGGCGCTGCAGCCACTGCTTCATCGATTGTCTTCCCTGCGGCATTTAAACCCTGGATGCGCCGCCGAACCTGTACCAGCATGTCACGGTAATCTTGCCGATCGGCACCAGGGGCTACCGGTCCGTGGCCGGGGACGATCTTTGTCTGGTTGTCCGTCTGTGCCAGAACTCGATCGAGGGACTGAATCATGCCGTCGATTGATCCTCCAGACGCTAAACGTAACGACATAAGTAATTGCGCATAACGAGGGTTGTGATTTCATGGAACCATGAAACCACTTACCATTGCGGACTCTCCCACGATCATTCTCGGACTGCAAGATGAGATTCGCCGTTCGGAGGAATCTCGTTACGATCATCGTCTCCATGGGGTGCTTTTGGTAGCCCAGGGTATGACCTGCCCGGAGGTAGCACGTCTTCTGGGCGATGCCCCACGATCGGTGGAATATTGGGTCGGTCGTTTTGAAAAAGACGGTCTGGCAGGATTGTCGGAGGGGGAGCGACCGGGGCGACCCCGACGCTTGACGGAAAAACAGTGGGCGGCGGTGGATCAAATTTTGCGCTATCCGCCGAGGAAGGTTGGTCTGAGCGGGAACCTCTGGGATGGAAAAACACTCCGTACCTGGATTGAGCAAAGATACGGCATTGCCATCGGGGTTCGCCAGTGCCAGCGGATGTTCCGTCAACTGGGCTTCCGGTTGCGCAAACCACGCCCCGCTCTGGCCCATGCTGATCCCGCGGTACAAAAAGCACATAAAAAAAACTCCAAGCCTTGATGCAGGACCCGAACGTCGATCTTTGGGCGACCGACGAAGTGCACTTTCAGCAGCATGGCTCGCGCTGCCGCATGTGGATCCCGCCAGAAATCAAGGACCCGGTCCTGCTGCACGCCCCCACCCGCAAGAGTGTGGGGTATTTCGGAGCCGTGCGCTTGCGGGATGGGCGCTTTGTGTTTCGTCTGGAAACCGGCAAATTCAATGGGCCCAGCTTCCTTCAGTTCCTCCAGCAACTCCGCTCCGCCAGCCGCGGAACCGGGAGACGGGTTGTGGTCATCACCGACAATGCCCGTTATCACCACTCCCGCCTGCACCGACCATGGCGGGACCAATACGCCCCTCACTTTGCCTTGGACTTCCTGCCCCCTTACAGTCCCGAACTCAACCCCATCGAGCGAGTGTGGAAGCTCACCCGCCGTCGTTGCCTACACAATCGCTACTTCGACCATCTCCAAGACGTCATCGGCGCGGTTGAATCCGAGTTCGCAACCTGGACCACTCGCAACGATGTCCTCCGCAGACTATGCGCAATTACTTAAGACGCTGTGTTTAGATCAATGATGGGATAGAAGTGATTCGAGAAAATGTCCCCTACCACTGCGACGTTCGCCGGAGCGATATAAATAACCGTGTCTCCGTCCGTGTGCGCAGGTCCGTAGTTGACCAATGTCAGCTGCTGAGCACCTTGATGCAACGTCATGCTGCTTGAATAAGTTACCGCTGGCAGTGCCTGCGGCGGATAACGGCCGTCCCGCAAACCGGTGAACGGCACGTCCTGCACGGACGAGAGCCGCTTTTTTACATTCTCCTGGGCTACGATGGTTACGCCTACTGAGCCGAAGTACAGGTTCCCACCGGTGTGATCAAAGTGCCAGCGTGTATTCACCAGCCGTGTGACGGGGCGCTTCGTCGCTTTGAAGATCGCGTCGCTCAGCTCAGTAACCCGCGAATCCACTCCACTATCGATCAGCAAGGTGCCGCCCTCGTCGGCAACAGCGGTAATGTTTCCTCCGTCACCGGAAAATATGAATACGCCTTGGCCGAGGGAGGCAGTCTTCAGGGGGCTACCCTCAAACTGTTCCGTGGCTTTCTGGATGACAGTCTCGCGTGTCCCACTTGTACCGCCCCCTGCGAGGCTGCTCCGGTCATCACCAAAGCCAAAGCAAAAGCGGGGCAAGAGGCAAATGAGAACCTCATTTCGTGAAAAATGTTTTCCATTTTGTTGCTCCTTCAAACTGAAGCTGGACCTACCGGCTGAGATTGCTGTTGTGCAGGGATCTGAACGCTCAGAAGAACTAAAACGAGCTGCCCAGAAATGTACGGATTGCCGCGGAGACGGCATTCCTGGAGAAGAAGATGAGAATGGCCGCGATAGCAGCGTCGCTGTAAAACGCGACGAGTAATCGTCCGAATCTCTGCAAGGCTGAACCAGTTTCAGATCGCCGATCTTCCGCGATAAGTTCCATGTTGTTGTTTCTCAACTCTCTCGACTACGGTTGCTTTTTGCATTCGCTGCTAGGCGGCGGCAGCCGAAACACAAGGCTCCGCAGTCGCTTTGGCTTCCTCGCGAGAGGAGAAGCCAAATGCGATGATGCAGGGTTCGGCTATGACATCGTGCAGTGATTGCTCGCTGCGATACGCAATCACGAACCTTTCAGAGCCGGCTTCGCTCTGAAGGGCTTCTATTACTGCGTACTGCATTCCCGAAAAATTAACCAACTCATTCATAACCGCACCTTGAACCACGCACATCCGTAGGGTTCAGACGCACTGAGTAGCAGCAAGCGAGATTCCAAACCGGTTCTTTGAGGCGAACTGCCAATTAATGCGGCCGAGGGAACTTGCGAAATGCCATCACGGGCTCGGGTACGCGCTGCGATGAGAACTCAGTACTCCGGCATGCCTGCAATTTCCCGGGTCGGGCTGGTTTCGTCGGACGAGATCTTCTGAGATCAGAAGGCCGCCGACCGCCGCTGGACAGTGTGTCCAAGGACTGACATTGTCTGCGCTCGACCAATAGGTCGGTCTCACGAAAGAGTCGCCCTGAGGGCGAACCAACTGACGTGCCGAGAATTTCCAATTCGCGGATGAAGTGGAACCGCGCGTGCTCGCATTTCTTCCGGACGGTGAAGTACGAGTGCTGTCGTATGAACCATGAACGCGGTCACAATCGAAGAACCCTAGAATCTAGGAGGAATTCATGTTCGAAGGACTATTTCAGCCTACGCATCTGTTGGTGATCTTTGGAATTGCTTTGCTCGTGTTCGGCCCCAAGAAGCTTCCTGAACTGGGCAAAGGAATCGGAGAAGGTATCCGCGGTTTCAAATCGGCGATGAGAGAGCACGAGGAGGCCCCGACAAAAATCACGATCACCGACCGTGATTCTGGGCCTCGATGACTTGATTCACTTCTGGTCGTGCCGATAGGGCTTGTGTCCCTCATTCGACCCATGTCATCTCGCGGTCACACCGCAAAGTGGAACGTCTCACACGTCTGGCTCTAATCTCGTGGAGTGACGCAGAATAGGCAGAGATATCCCGAGCACTTCCGTTGTAAAACGCAGTCATGGCTGCTGCCCGAAACAGAATTTCCGCACTTTTCCTGATTCTGACTCACACTCATCTTTGGCAGGTCAAATGCACGTACGCGGTCAGAAGGATTTGAAGTGGTCCAGAGAGTGCGTGTCGAAAATTGCAGTCCTGAGCTACGGCAGGACCGGCCATTCCAAGCATGAGTATAGCCCATATGCAAGGGTGAAACGCCATTTCGCATGACCAGCAACTCCCTTCGTGATCGCGCCGACGCGGGTTCGTGTGCTTAGCTTCATGCCGCCGGGCGCCAACTCGAACCGGTCGGGGCCGTTAGTTTTGGTGCCGCCGTCGTTGTGCTGGTCCCGAGATCCTTTTCATACACGACCCCATCTCGGCGGACTAGGAAGGTCATGACCCCGGAGGACTGGTACTCCGCGGGATACGCGACCAAAATCACACTTTCCTTCGTTCGGCTGCGGCCGCTCACCTCGGATGCGGAACTCTTGGTCATGATTCGAAAGTAGTACCCGTGGAAAGGATTGGACTTTTTGTTGCCTGCATTCGCCGCTGCGGCGGAGACCAAGCGTTGGACGAATTGGCTGATCGGATCTTCGCTAGCTTCCTTTGCATCGTCTTCATTTTTTGCCATTGCGAATTGCTCACATACTTCAATTGCAGTGGCCTCGTTTTCTCCGATTCTGCGGAACAGGATCTCCTGCTTGCCGCGATCAGAATCGAAATACCATTCACCATTCTTGGAGACCAACGGGATGGGGAAGGGCCAGTTTTCTGCGCCGATGTACAGAACCGTGCTTCCGTCGGTTTCTCGGACCAGACGGTGCATCTCCTGATATTTCCGGCAGAACTGCTCACGTTCCAGGCCGTCCTCGACTTCGTCGCTTGATGAAGTCACTTCTTTTCCTGCTCCGAGTATGGCTTCCAAAGCCGGCTCGTCTTCATTATGTGCAGCTTGAACGAGAGCGTTAACGGCTTCCCCAGGAGACGAAAACGTTCTTGATTGTGATTCCTGAGCAGAGCTCGATCCGGCGAAGCCCGCTACAAGCAGCAAGGTCAATAGCAGTAGAAGAAGAACCGTGGATCCGAACCCGCAAGCAAGTCTCACGATAAATGTTTCAATATTTTCAATGGTCATATTGTTTGTGCGCATGAGTTCTTTCTCCGTATCATCAGTCTCGTTTGTGATAATTGAACCGAATTACCTTCGACCACCCCCGACGCCGTGGAAACCTCCCCCGCCATGGAAGCCTCCACCGAAGCTCGACTGCCCGCGAGCGGAGAAGCCTCTTGCCACTCCTCCATGATTGAAGCCGCTGAAAGCTCCGGAATGAGTGCCGGCCTGGGCGTGTGAAGTCGCGAAGCCTTGCCCCGATGGCGCGAAGCCTCGGCTGCCGGAAAAGCCACCACCATGAAATCCACCGGCGCGATTGAAGTTGCTGCGATTCACGAAAACCCTGCTGTGAGATATGTAGGTGTTGTGGTTGTAAATGATGCCGTGGTGATGCCAATCGTAGCCCCAGTTGTGCCAGCCCCAGCCAAACCCACCAAAGAAGCCGATTCCAAAGCCGAAGCCAAAAGCAATTCCCGGACCAGCAAGGAACAGTCCAGGGTACGAATACCAGCCTGGCCAGACCCCGATTGGTTCTCCGTAAACGAGCCAGGGGTCATATTCGGGAACGTAAACAACCTCAGGGTCGGCTGGTTCGATCACGATTGTTTGCCCCTGCTGAGTCACTTTTTCCTGTGATGTGCTCTTCAAGTTCCCCGCCTTTTCCGCACGGTCACGCATGACCTGCACAGCGTTCATCACTTCCTGCTGCTGGTTGACGTAAGCATCGCCGAGGGCTGAGGTCCAGGAGAGATTCTTGTCCATGTTGGCGAGCACCGAAGGAAACTCGGTGAGGGCCTTCACACTGGGATCCCATGGCTGCTTATCAACTTCTTTACCCAGTTGCTCGCCCTTGAGATCGGTATGTTGCTGCAGCCACCGGTCTGCTTCGACAACCTGATCGGGATAGGTGGCGGCCGCGAGGATCTGTGCCAGCAACGCATCGGGATACAACGCGATCGGCGCCACAAGTTGCTGCAGCTGTTCTGGCGTTTGTTGCGCGGCTTGGACTGGTATTTGCGCCGCTGGTTGGTCCGCCTGGGCGAACCCTCCCGGCACAGTGGCTAATGCAAGGCAACACGAGAGAAATAGCGACAAACTCTGTTTTATAAACTTCACAATCGATTCTCCTTCGACGGATCGCATCAGCGATCACGGGCGGTTTCTTTCCTTTCCAGTGACGTAACGGCACCGCCCCAAACCATCGTCAGCTGACAAAGTCAGCGGCACTGCGAGGCACAGACTGCCGAAACGTGAGCGGACACGCCAGATGGTCGCATTGACACGCGATTTCCACGTCTTCGCTTCCCGCGTCACGACAGGCTTCTCCGCAATATTCCTCTCCATCCGACACATCGCACAGGCACGGTATGTGCGCGCATTTCTTGGTCTTTTGATCCGCCATTTCGGTTCCGTCCTTTCCGGGTTTCTTCTTCGATCCCAGAGCACTGCGATTCTCGACGTAGCCTCGTTCGCTGGACCAGCCCGACTAAGTTTGATGGACTCGTTCTGTGGGGTCAGTTTTCAGTGCCCACGTCATCTCCACCAGTTGCATTCGGATCCCCAAATCCCACCTCGCCGCTAGCACGGGGTTTTTCAAGGTTTTGCGCTCAGCAGTAAAACTCAAACGAAGTCTCGAGTGTCAGCAGGCTGATAACGCGTCGGTATTTGGACTCTCCCCGAGGTGAGTACAAACAGAGAGGTCCGAAGATCGATTTGGCTGGCGTGGATACGGGCGCGAAGATATGCGTCGGCTCAAACGCGGGGCGGGGGTTGGGAAGGCTGCCGCCGAACAGCAGCAACAAAACGAGAATCTGCGAGCGCGGTTTGCGCCAGGTGTTCAAGGCATGCTCAACCGCGCTCGCAGCGTACCGAATCGCACGATCTACGTTACTTGATTAGTGCCTTACACCTGCACTCGACCTCGTCCACCTAGCTTCCTGGCTCTGCGAAACTGACGTTCAACGGTATGGCTAGGATTTATGCCTTGGGGTCCTGGAATCCAGTGTCGAAATCAACCCCTGAGCTCCCGCTGGGATCGCGACCTTCCCAGACAGCACGATTTGCCTCGCTGGGATATTCTGCCCGTAAATCTGCCTATTGGCACCATCATCGGGACGAATGGTTGATCCGTCGAGAGAGACCCCTACAAACGCGCCCCGGGCGCGGGAGTAGCTCAAGATTTCCGCACGCAGGGTGGCGTCGGTTTCTGCCGAGGCATCGCGGCCGACCGGGCCGGCGGCAATCGACGCATCTGCTCCAAGCTTCACTTTGCTGGCAAGAATTCCCCTCGCTCCCCGTTCATTCATTACGAGGAGGACAAAATCCGTGGCCTGGCCACCTATTTGGAAGCCAAAGCTGCCGCCCTCTAGAGCCATCATGGAAGGTGCACCCCAGACTCCCCTGAAATCTTGACCCTGGCGACAGGACATCGCGCCCCGGCCGTAACTTCCGCCAATGATGAAAGCGGCCTTCAATACGGATGGGAAGACAACCACGCAATCGGCCTTGTCGAGTAAGTCTTGGGGAATGTCGTCGGGAACATCAAGAATCTCCTTCAACACCATGCCCGAGTTCTGTAACCGATCTTCATCCTTTTCCTGGTCAGCTGCCCAAGCCGATGCGGAGAGAATGGGCAGAGTCAGAAGCAGCATGCTCATCAGATACGAAATTAGTTTCTTCATGTCGTTTCTCCTTAGAAGTTTTCGAGCGACTGAGGTCAGACTCTGCGAAGGCTTCCGCAGAACAGCAGAGGTAAACAAGAATCTGCGAGCACAGTTTGCGTCGTGTCATCCGGCCTGACTCTCTCTGACGAAGTATGCATTTGACCTGCCAAATTGCGTCCGTTGATATCGGCAAGAGTAAGCAGGAGATTGCTGACGCGACACCAATTCCGCCACGAGGAGGTGTCCGCATTTCGACGGGGAGGAACAGCGACGTGGAGCTCTATTTACCTCGAAGCGCCACGACGCATGAGACCGTGCAGATCATGGTCCCAGATTGAAAAAGGAACGTACAGATCTTGCGATTTTCGTGCGTTGCCTTACGTTTTCGTCTGACTCTCTATTGAGTGGAGATGACGTCCAAAGGCTTGCAAGAATTCAGTGGCAGCAGCCAAACCGCGGAGACTACCTTTGCTGCTGAGTCGCCGAAACAAGCCGAAGAAGTCAACCGGTTGATCTCGCTCCGCCGTTGCCTGGGCTATTCCTTCGGAAATTGCCTGGAAGATACCCTTGACAACGTCGATCATTGCCGCTGAGCGCAGATTTCCGGATGGCTGTGAGGAGTTTTTTCCATCAGCGCATTGCAAGGACACAAGGTGACGCAGTGGCCGCACGAAACGCAGCTCGACTCTCCGATAGTTGATCCGCCATCCCAGAGCACGCGAGGATTCGGGTCTTCCCAGTTGATGGAAAGCGTTTCGTTGACCTCGACATTCTGACAAGCCTCTACGCAACGGCCGCAGAGGATGCATTGATCAGGATCGTAGCGACAGAACGGATTCGTGTTATCGACCTCGTAGGGCTTCGGCCGAAACGGAATTCGCTGATGCTCAATAGCCAGCAACTTCGTCGTGTTATGGACGCTGCAGTTGCCATTGCTGTTGTCGCAGACCGTGCAGTAAAGCATGTGGTTGCTGAGGATACGATCAAATGCTTCCACTTGGGCGGCGGCCGCCTTCGCTGACTTGGTGGAGACCCTCATTCCATCGGAGACTTCGGCCGCGCACGCCCGGATCAGGCGGCCGTCCACTTCAACCATACATGTGTCTCAGGTCTGAACCGGGCCGAGTTGAGGGTGGTAGCAGACGTGCCGGGACTGACCCACCCGTGCGAGTGATTAGATCGATGAGCAGTTCGTCCGGCTGGGCTTCGTGAGGAATGCCGTCAATCGCGATCTTGACCACTGTTTTGTCCTCCGCGCTGACCCTAGCCAGTCCGGTTCCAGTCGATCGAGCGAGCGGACGCGCCGAGTTTACGCGCTGCCGCCAATCTTACGGGACTTGAAGGGCGGTTGCCCCTTGTTCTTCTGATCCGACCTGCGATTAGTGACGGTCTGTCGACACCATGCGTTTGTATATGGTCAGCAGCGCTCTGGTTGGCGCAGGCGCATCGGTTTAAAACACTAGCGGCATCCTTCTTTACTTGTCGGACTTTACTTATCAGAGATGAGGTGCTCGGTACATTCCTTCGTAATAGTCTTGATTGAAGTTGCCGTTAGCGTCAGCGACGAAGGCGCCCCGCCTCTCCCCGAAGAGTCAGAGCTTGTGCTCAGTGAAAGCGATGTTTTCCCGGTCGCTTCCACTTGTTGTCCCAGGTAGTGGCCGAGTTTCACTTTGCCAGACGAATGAAGTTCATAAGTCATCGCTGGGTCTTGCTTAACGAGAATGAAGTCGCGGTTAAACCTGCTCACACAACCCCGTACTGTTGTTTGTCCGTTTGCAGGCTTCGAGTTGTCAGAACTCGCGCCGTTGGACGGATTGTTGTCTTGCGCCACTAGTCTAGAACACTGGCCGAAATTAGTAGAACGAGCAGCATTGTCTGTTTCATAAAGATCCGATCCTTTTAATCAATTAACTCAGTCTGGCCATTAATTAACTCAGTCTGATCGCCCCTCGGGGATCGTCTGTCGAATCAAGCTGACATGGTTCGATCCCACACCGGACGCCAATCCGTCCGACATTCGCCCTGGCATTTGAACTCTTCGCCGAGCTCACCCATTCTTCCGCCGCACTCAGGGCACACACAATTCAGAATGCTGGATATCACATCTCCACGCGCCCTGACCGCGTTATACCTTTTGAACCGCATACGCACCTCCCGAATGTCAAAAAATCTGAATCGCAGACTACCGAGTGCATTTCCAGTTCCAAACTATCGGAGAGAGTGTGAATGTTTAATGTAAGTGCGCAATGCAATTCCAGCTAAACCGCAACCGAGTTACGAACTGCGGCATCAAGATCCCATATGGCATGTGTTAAGAGCTGGAGTCGCCTTCTAGTCCTGCCCGCCAAGATGTTTCGTTCCGCTGCGAAGGCGGCTCGTGCTCTCTGCATCCCGGGAGCGGAATTGCGTCGAGCAAAAGGAGCCAACATGCGGTGCAAACAAATCGGAGGATAAAAGCTATCGAGCTTTCTTACGCGAAGCTGTTGGAAGCAGGAATGGCGTTGATCCAAATCTGAAGATGAACGGCAGCACGTTGTGCCGCCGCAGAGAAGCGGACGTCGTTTCGTTTCCACGAGGGCCTCAACAATTCTCGGTCCTAGGTTCACGGACTCCAACCCAAGTCTCTGATATCTGAGCGGTCCGATTGAATCCGAGCCTGTCGAAATGCGGACGTTGTGTCAACCGCCGGACGCCGCATCTGGCGTCATAAGGCCATCCCTAACCACCCGGTTGACTCATCTCGCTGAAAAATAAGCGACTAAGCTATCCCTAGGTTGATTGGAAAGCGGCGTGCCTTTCGCTCCTGTAGGGGGAGAAGAAGAACATGGAAGCGACACAGGCCTACATCGGAAGTGAACAGCGTCTCGCCGTCTGCCCTGAAGCGAGTACTCGAGAAATGAACGACATTCTCTCGCGCAGCCTGCTGTCGTTCCACAAAAGGGCCTATCGATACCTGGGCAATGCAGCCGACGCGGACGACGCGGTTCAGGATGCACTCCTCTCCGCTCACAAGCACATCGACCAGTTCAGGGGTGAGGCGCAGATGTCCACATGGTTGACCACCATTGTGTCGAATGCTGCGCGCATGAAATTGCGCAGCCGCCTTCGGCAGACGCATGTGTCACTGGACGAACCCATCGGCGAGGACCATGAATATTCCTTATCAGAACAACTGGCGGACCGCCGGCCGAATCCGGAGGACGAGTGCCAAAGCTCCGAGCTGCGTGCGCGCCTGCAAGAACTTGCGACGCAGCTCTCGCCTTCGTTGCGCAAGGCGTTCGAGTTGCGCGCCTTGGATGGTCTGACCACCAGGGAAGCAGCAGACATCCTAGGCGTCCCAGAGGGAACGGTGAAGGCCCAGTTGACACGGGCACGAGCGAAGCTCCAGCGATTGATGCGCCCCGGGCTTGACCCACAACCTCGTGCACGTCGGACTTGCACGACGCCACGCATCTCAGAGAAATAGGGCTAAACCAGGAAAGAGATTCTATGTGGATTGTTCGACTAGCATTGCGCCGGCCGTACACCTTTGTAGTCGTGTCCATCCTCATCGTAATCATGGGCGGCCTTGCAATTCTGCGTACTCCAACCGATATCTTTCCCAACATCGACATTCCTGTCGTCAGCATCATCTGGACCTACAACGGTCTCATCCCGGAGGACATGAGCGACCGCATCGTTAGCGTCACAGAGCGATCGCTTACCACCACTGTCGACAATATTGAGCACATCGAATCCCAGTCGCTCTATGGAGTGGCCGTTGTTAAAGTGTTCCTGCAGCCCACCGCGAACATTCAACAAGGTATCGCGCAGATTACCGCTGTTTCTCAGACCCAGCTTAAGCAGTTGCCTGCGGGAACAACACCGCCTCTCATTCTTGCGTACAGCGCATCGAGTGTGCCGGTATTGCAATTGGCTCTTTCCGGCCAAAATCTATCGGAGCAACAACTCAACGACTATGGTCTGAATTTCATTCGGACCCAGCTCATTACGGTGCCTGGAGCTTCGGTGCCCTATCCCTATGGTGGTAAACAACGTCAGGTGCAAGTCGACCTCAACGCAACCGCTCTGCAATCGAAGGGTCTGTCCGCGTTGGATGTGGTCAATGCGATCAGCCTGCAAAACCTGATCCTGCCTACCGGAACGTCGAAGATCGGCTCTAGGGAATACGACGTTTCCATCCCCAATGCAGCGCCGCAGACGATCGCGGAACTGAACCGCATTCCAATCAAGACAATTGGCAGTACGACCATCTACATGAAAGACGTCGCCTGGGTGCGCGATGGTTTTCCGCCGCAGACCAACATCGTGAAGGTCAACGGCCAGCGCTCCGTATTATTGACGATCCAGAAAGCCGGCAATGCGTCGACACTGAACGTGATCGCAGGCATCAAGACCCTTTTACCTCAAATTGCGACGACAGTTCCACCCCAACTTCAGATGACACCCCTGGCGGATCAGTCGATTTTTGTCCGCGGTGCGATCAGCGGAGTAGTCAGAGAAACTTTGATTGCCGCTTGCCTGACTGCTTTCATGATTCTCACGTTTCTGGGCAGTTGGCGAAGCACACTTATTATCGCGACCTCAATCCCTCTGGCGATCCTGACTTCCATCATTGCATTCAGTTCCATCGGCGAAACAATCAATATCATGACGCTAGGTGGTCTCGCTCTGGCGGTCGGCATTCTCGTGGACGATGCCACGGTCGAGGTGGAGAACATCAATCGTAATCGTGAGGCAGAGCCTGAGAAGGACATGGACGAGGTTGTCCTCGACAGCGCCTCGCAAATCGCGACACCCGCGTTCGTCTCCACGCTCTCGATCTGCATTGTGTTCGCGCCAATGTTCCTGCTTTCCGGTGTGGCGCGATATTTGTTTGTGCCCCTCGCCGAGGCAGTGGTCTTCGCCATGTTGGCCTCATATTTTCTTTCGCGGACCATCGTTCCGACCATGGCCAAGTATTTATTACGGAGCGACAAACACGAGGCCGGAGATGCGCCCAGCCGCAATCCGCTGGTGCGACTACAGAAGCGTTTTGAGGCAGCCTTCGAGAGATTCCGCGTCAGCTATCACAACCTGTTGGAGATCTGCCTCCATCACCGGCGGGCATTCCTGATTGCGTTCTTCGTGTTTTGTCTTGGATCTTTGGCAATCTTGATTCCTTGGCTTGGCCGGGATTTCTTCCCCAGTGTTGACAGCGGTACTTTCAAACTTCACATGCGCGCCCCCACGGGAATGCGTATTGAGGAAACCGCCAACCTTTGCGATCTGGTCGAGCGGTCAATTCGGCAGCAGATCCCGGCTGCAGAGGTACAGACTGTCATCGACAACATTGGCTTGCCCTATAGCGGCATCAATCTTTCTTACAGTAATTCGGCTCCGGTTGGCACCTCGGACGCCGACATTCTTGTGACTCTGTCGGCCAACCACCATCCCACGGATAACTACATTCACCGGCTTCGCGAAACACTTCCGAAGCAGTTCCCAGGTGTGACGTTCGCTTTCTTGCCGGCAGACATGGTCGGGCAGATTCTCAATTTTGGATTGCCCGCTCCTATTGACGTTCAGGTTGTCGGAAACGACTTGGAGGGAAACCGGATCTACGCAGACAACCTGCTCGCCAAAATGAGATACGTTTCCGGAGCGACGGATCTGCGGATTCAGCAGCCCTTCGATGAGCCATACCTGCGGTACAGGGTGGAACGTACGAAAGCACAAGAGCTTGGATTTTCAGCTCAAAATATTGCGCAGAATCTATTGGTGTCCCTGAGCGGCAGCTTCCAAACTTCACCTACGTTTTGGGTCGACCCAAAGAATCACGTCAGCTATCAAATTGCGACCCAGACCCCACAATACCGCGCAGACACATTGCAGGACCTGGCGAATCTCCCGATCACGGGCGCAGACCCAAACGCTCCTCCGTCGCTCATGGTGAGTCTCGTATCGATGCGACGAGGGACCGGAATGGCAGTGGTTTCTCATTACAACGTAGCGCCAGTGATTGACATCTTTGGCACCGTTGCTGGACGTGACTTGGGCGGCGTGGCCACCGATACTAACAAGATCATTGATGCCACGCGACCACAATTACCGCGTGGTTCTCAAGTCATTGTCCGCGGACAAGTTCAGACCATGCGAGCTTCCTACATCGGTCTTCTCGGTGGATTGGCCTTTTCGATTATGCTTGTGTACCTGCTGATCGTCGTTAACTTCCAATCTTGGCTGGATCCATTCATCATGATTTCCGCGTTTCCCGCCGCGCTCGCAGGGATTGCCTGGATGTTGTTTATAACGCACACGACTCTAAGCGTGCCGGCACTGATGGGAGCGATCATGTGTATGGGCGTCGCAACTTCAAACAGCATTCTGGTGGTGAGTTTTGCAACCGAAAAAATGACCGAAGGAATGGATTCCATCGGCGCGGCGCTAGAAGCGGGATTTACGCGTTTCCGTCCGGTGCTGATGACTGCGTTAGCCATGATCATCGGAATGGTCCCCATGGCCCTCGGGCTAGGCGACGGCGGCGAGCAAAACGCTCCTCTTGGCCGCGCAGTCATCGGCGGTCTGCTTTTTGCAACGGTTTCGACGCTGTTCTTTGTTCCAGCGTTTTTCAGCTTGCTGCAAGGCTCACGCCAGCATTCATCCCAGGAAAAAGGACAATAAGCGCCAAATCGTGTGGAGTTTACTTATGTTGCCTCAAACTGACAACAGACAACAAATCGCTCCTCAAACCGTCCCGGCGAATGCGGAAGCGGCGAACCGTTCGCACAAACACTGGCTGGTCTTAGCGATTGCTCTCGTCGCGGTCGCCGCACTCTTGATATCCGGCATCTGGTCCCGAGTCAGAACACGCGCTGCGCTAGACAGGGAGACGGCTCAAGCCGCTCTGACGGCGGTGTCGGTTGTCTCGCCAAAGCGAACCGCACCCGCTGATGAAATCATTCTTCCGGGAAACGTGCAGCCATACATCACTTCCCCCATCTACGCCCGCACGAATGGCTATCTGAAGAAGTGGTATTTGGATATCGGAGCGCACGTGAAACAGGGGCAACTTCTTGCTGTGATTGAAACGCCCGAGGTCGATCAGCAACTCCAGCAAGCCCGCAGCAACCTGTTAACTGCTCAAGCCAATCTCGAATTGGCTTCCATCACTAAAACCCGGTATCAGGGCCTTTTGAAAAGCAATGCGGTATCCCAACAGGACGTAGACAATGCAGTCGGCACCTACAACGCGAACGCAGCTATCGTTGAAGCCGACCAGGCGGCCGTGCAGCAGTACTCGGCGCTGGTTTCCTTCGAGAAAGTCTACGCACCTTTTGATGGCGTGATCACTGCACGCAACACCGATATTGGAGATCTCATTAACTCTGGAAGCAGCACGGCACCGAAAACAGATCTTTTTCACATCGCTCAACCCGGAGTATTGCGCGTGTACGTGAACGTACCCGAGGAATACTCACGCGGGATCACCATCGGCATGACGGCGGATCTTAGTCTCGCTGAATTTCCGGACCGAAAATTTCAGGGAAAGGTAGTGCGCACTGCCGATGACATCAACCTCACAACTCGTACTCTGCTGATCGAAATCGACGTGGATAACCCCACCGGCACACTGCTCACGGGTTCCTATGCGGAGGTCCACTTGGCGGTCCCGACGCAGGCCTCCACCTTTTTGATTCCGGTCAATACTCTGCTATTCCGCACCGAAGGGTTGCGCGTAGGAATAGTAAAAGACGGGAAGGTCGTGCTCACTTCCGTCACTCCCAGGCACGATTTCGGCGACCAGATAGAGATCGTTTCCGGCCTCAAGGCGGATGATCAGGTCATCATCAACCCGCCCGACTCGATTGTTTCCGGCCAGGAAGTCCAAATCGTTGAGGCAACGTTGCCGGGAGACATCAAGTGAAGCTATCTCGAAGGTTGATTCTCAGGAGCTCGGGGAAAGCGGTCAGACGGATTCTGCTAGCGATCACAGCGATGCAATTGACTGGATGCGTGGTTGGCCCAAAGTACCACCAGCCCGTGGTACAGGCTCCTCCGGCCTATAAAGAAATAGGAGACTGGAAGCCCGCCCAACCCAATGACCAGAATCTTGGCGGCACGTGGTGGACGATCTTTCAGGATCCGCAGCTTAACGCCCTCGAAGAGCAGGTCAATGTATCGAACCAGAATCTGAAAGCCGCGGCGGCGCAGTATCAGCAAGCGCGAGCTGTTCTACGCTACTATCGGGCTGATTACTATCCGACCGTGACGGCCGGGCCATCCGCGACTCGAACGCGCGTATCGGCCAATGCTCCTACCAATACAATCCTGCGTGGCACCACTTACAACGACTTTGTGCTGCCATTCGACGTTTCCTACCAAGCCGACGTTTGGGGGCGAGTTCGAAAAAATGTGGAGTCCTATCGTGAACAAGCGCAGGCGAGTGCGGCGGACCTGGCGACGATCAATCTCAGCATGCACGCGGACCTGGCAGTTGATTACTTTCAAGCCCGCAGCCTGGACGCCGAGGAAAAACTCCTGAACACTACGGTTAGGCAGTATGAGCAGGCCCTGGAATTGACTGAAAGTCGCTTCCAGGGAGGGATTGCTTCGGAAGTAGAAGTAGAGCAGGCGAGAACCATACTCCAGACTACCCGGGCAGAAGCGGTCGATGTGGGTGTGTCGCGGGCGCAGTTCGAACACGCGGTCGCCATTCTGATTGGCAAGCCACCTGCGGAGTTTAGCCTTCCTCCGCTTCCGCTCACCACACCGCCTCCGCGCATTCCTGTCGGCGTACCTTCGGACCTGCTCGAAAGACGCCCGGATATTGCGGCCGCGGAGAGGCTGGTTGCGTCCGCCAATGCTCAGATCGGAGTTGCGAGGTCGGCCTACTACCCGCTGGTCAATCTGGGTGCCGCAGGAGGATTTGAAAGCTCTGCCATCACGACGCTTATTAATGGGCCGAGCGGCTTATGGTCTATTGGGCTGTCCGCCGCGGAGACCGTGTTCGACGTGGGAAGACGCCGCGCCCTTAATGACCAAGCCCGTGCCGCTTATGACTCTCAAGTCGCTAACTATCGACAGAGCGTACTGGATGGATTCCAACAGGTCGAAGACAATCTGGCGGCAGTGAGGATTCTGGAAAACGAGGCTAAGATTCAGGATGAAGCGGTGGTCGCGGCCCAGCACTCGCTGGACCTCTCGATCACTCGGTATAAAGGTGGAGTCACAAGTTATCTCGAGGTGATTACCGCACAAAATGCCGCGCTTGCGGATGAAGTAACAGCGGTCAATATTCTCGGACGTCGTATGGCGAACACGATCTTGCTGATTCAGGCCCTCGGCGGCGGATGGGACCGATCAAGTTTGCCGGCGCGACCCGAATGCTGCGGCAAGCTGGCGAGCAGCAACGGCAATTGATTAACGCGTTTATCGAGACCAATCCGGAGGCATTGGTTCTGGGTTGCCGGTCAGAACGAAGCCGCTCGCGCGGCGGACGCTACCGCGCGGGGTGAACCGAGAAGGTTCAGGAGCAGCTGACATAGTGTGGGTCATAAGGAAAGGAGATTCCTGTGCCCCGTTTACGAAAAATAATGCTGGAAGAACTCCAGGGTCGAAAATCACCGCGCTTGTGCTTGGCTTGGTTGAGGATTCGGTGGTTCGATCCGATAGCCGAGGTTTCGGAGTTGCCGGATCATCTTCCAAGTGGGCAGTTGCTTGGATCGTTTGGCCGCGTTCCTCGTAACGGACTCCTTGGTGCAGGATCAGCCAGACCAGTCGACACTGTCGATGGGCAATGGCTCCGATGGCTTGGTTGTGTCCCAGGCGCGGGACCGAGCGGCGATACACGATCCCGAATATGCTTCCTTTCGTTCTGGCTGCGGCATTCGCAGCTTGATTGAGTAAGCTTCGCATGTGACGGTTGCCCTTTGGAGAGCGGTGGCTGTAGTTCACGCCAGCGCTCTCGTCGTCGCCCGGGCAGGCACCGACCCAACCGACCCATGAGGAGAGACATTTCTCGGAGGGAAATGTTGCTGCGGTAGGGCCGACTTCTGCAATGATCTGCTGTGCTGAGTCCACTCCCAGACCGGGTACCTCGGCCAGTCGCTGAACGGCATCTTGGTACTCGCTGAGCAGACTGGCCATTTCCTGGTCTAGTGGGCCGATCTGCTCGTCGATCAACCGCAATCCAATGCCATCTTCAGCAGCTGCCGGTAGACGGTGTTCAACTCCGTACACGCACCGAGCGCGTCGCACAACTGTTCCGGCGTGGCACGCAAGCGCTCATCGGCCAAAGCGGCCAGAGTGGCTGGGTTGGTTTCACCTTCGGCGATCGCCTGCAGCATCCGCCGGGCGCTGAAGCCCAGCAGATTGGAGACGAGACTGGCGACAGCAGTGAAGAGATTACGGGTTCCTCAAAAGCGGGGTGTCCAATTTGGTAGGGGGCCTTTCCAAAATGGCTCGTCCGGATTAACGAGATTTTAAAGAATCTTTGCAACAACTCACGCCTCTAACAAGCAAGAGAGCCTAATTTAGCAGTGGCGCCACTCGCATGCGCGAGTGGAGGTACGTCTAAATCACCTTACAAACCTATTATTAAAAGGAGAACGAATTTTCATGAAGACTGGCAAGTACGTTGCTATCGTAGCGGTTTTGGCCTCTGGCCTGTCGCTGAGCGCTATCGCGAAAGATAAGAATGAGACGCGGATTTCGCTCTCGGATTCTGTACAGGTAGGCGCGACCGATCTGAAGCCAGGAGACTACACGCTCCAGTGGGACGGCGACGGCCCGGACGTGCAGGTGAAGGTCCTGAAGGGTAAGAACGCTGTAGCCACGGTTCCGGCCAAGCTGGCTCAGGGCACGAGCGGGTATGCCAACGCAATCACGACCCGCACAGTGGGCAACGTGAAGACTCTGGATGAGGTGGACTTCGCGGGCGGCAAGCAGTCGCTGGTGTTTGGGGAGGCAAGCGCAACCCAGTCGTCAAGCGGACAACAGTAAGCCGGGTACCAAATAAAATGTGGGCGGGAGAAAAATCTCTCGCCCTTATCTATTTGGGATTCACCTTTGCATTCTACATTCTATCCTTCGCCATTTTGAGCGACACGATGTGAACTTCGTTCTTGCCCGCATCCACCTGGCTGCCGGACACGAACAACAGCTCTTCATCTCTTTCCCTTTTACTCTTCTTTACGATTGAAACATGCACGCTGGGCATCTAATTGCCTAGGAGGGAGCTATGAAGAAGGTACTGATGATATGCATAACGGCCGCCGTAATGATGGCGCCTCTTGCGGCTCACGCAAGTCGCGTCATTGTCGCGCCGGCATTCGGGTGGGGCTACTCGCCTTACTGGGGACCCTATCCGTATCCGTACGGCTATTACGGGTACGCTCCTGCGACCGGCGGAGTGAAGTTCGACACCAGCGTTAAAGACGCGGAGGTATACATCGATGGCGCTTACGCGGGCACTGTCGGAAAGCTGAAAACCATGTATCTGCGGCCGGGCAGTTACGACATAGAAGTGCGCGCACCGGGACGCACACAGTTTGATAAGAAAGTGTACGTCGCCGCAGGCAAGACCCTACACTTGAATCCGGACCTGCGGGTCCAAGCGCAACCGCAGGCGCAGCAATAATTTCGTTCGAGGCATTGAAATGGAGTTGCAACAGATTCGCTTACTTTCAATGCCTCGGCTCGGGCAACAGTCATGATTGGCAGGAGCCCGACTCCACCTTGTGGTCAATTGGCCGGCCCGTGGCTTGCCTTATTCTTGCTGGTAGTCGATCGAGCATCGACACTCAATGTCATGTTGCGGAAGTCGAGCGTATAACTGGACAACAGTCCAACGACACTCTGGCCTAAATTGCCGGCAAACTCCGCGGGTAATCCGGTCGATTCAGTCAGCACGTAGACATCATGCAGTTCGACACCTCTGCCCCCAATGTTGAGAGTCACGTCGGGTAGGACGTAAGAGTGGATGATTGCGGAACCACCTGCTCCTATCATCTCCAACTCCCGCGGCTCTTCTGCATCAAACTCAGTTCTGTGCTCTTCGTAATACTGCTCCGATAAGAAGGTTCCGGTGGCGCCCGTATCTAACGTCAGAAGGTGTTGTTTACCACGGAGTTCGGTTTCGATTAAAACGGTGAACCCCTCGAGATAAAGATTTGCGGGATGTGCCTTTTGACGCAGGGGAGTCTCGTGGACAGCGAATCGCCCGTCTGAGTGAAATGTGATCCTTCCCAGCGATTGCAGGACCGGGAAACCTATACTGCCATGAATTTGATAGGACATTTGTCGAAAGGATAAGTCTTCGTCTTCGAAAACCAGGACCGGCAAATTGCGTATCGTGGCGCGACCTATTTGAAGTTCCGGTATCACTGCCGTGTGGATCCGCACAAGTATTCCACCGCTGCCTTGTGCCGTCGAAGTAGCTGCTGACAGTGTTAGACCTAGTTGCGCCGCTACGGTTCGAGTGACCGCGGAGAGATTGGCTCCGGTATCAAGGATCCAATGGTCTGAGAAATGTGGGGCTTGAACCGGCACCTCAAGCAGCCCGGCGGGAGTACGATTTTCTTCGAGCGTGAAAGGACCAGCGATGGTGGTACTCTGTGCCGGCGATTGCCGCAGCAATCCCCAGCGTTCGCCCTCAAGCCCCGCTTGACATCCGGTATCGCCTTCTATGTAACCTGGTAGGCGACTGAGTAGCGTGTAGGTGTCTGCCGCGTCCCCGTAGCGGAAACTTTTCGCGTAGTCATCGCCCAGGGTGCAAAGGCCTAGCTCTGCACGGTTTATGGGCCCCCGGGCAAGCGAGTGTGCTAATGGCTCAAGAAGGTGAATGGATTTTGATACCTGGTTTCTGCGATGGGTGCGGCTCTTTTGCGTTTGAAGCTAGAGCATGATCTTTCAATAGGATAGACGAGGAGTGTGGTGTTCATGCTCCTCAGATGAGGGGGATATCGGGCGTGCAGGGAGATATGTGTTGAACACCTTGCCACAGTTACCACTCTCAGAGAATACTTGGTCCTCACATTTTCACACGGCTGGACGAGCAACGAGTTCGCGTTGGTAATAACTCCTCCCTATTTACCTTGTTAATCCCAAGACCGCCTGGATGGATTCGATCGGGGCTGGACATTTCTCTCGTGGTTGGCTATCGTAAGGTTGCAGGGGAGGAGCAGCAGTGGCGAGCCCCGCCGACAGCAACGCGTTCAAGTGCAGTGGCCGGACCTTTCCGGCATCCGAGATCGCTCTGATTCGAGAGGTAGTGGCAACCTGTGGGGGCCTGAGTCGCAAAGAACTGGCCAACACCATCAGCGAGTTGATGGGCTGGACGCGGGCTAATGGTTTATTAAAGGAAGCCGAATGCCTCATGCTATTGACGCGGCTGGAAGCGGCGGGCCTGCTCACGTTACCGGCGAAACAGCAGACGCGACCGGTGGGGTCGGCGACCTCGATTCCGCACACGGCCGAGGGCGAACCGGGTGTGCCGCTGAGCGGACCACTGGAAGCTTTTGCTCCCGTCTCGCTCGAGCTGATCAGCAATGCTGGGGCGCGACAGCGATTTCGCGAACTGGTCGACCGGTATCACCCGTTGGGTTACAAAGTACCTTTCGGAGGACACCTGCAATATCTGGTCTCGATTAGCCAGCCGGTGCCGACAGTGGTTGGCGCTCTGCAGTTTTCCAGTGCGGCGTGGCGGATCGAGGTGCGCGATCAATGGATTGGGTGGGACGGCGCAACGCGCGTGCGCCATCTGCCGCAGGTGGTCAATAACAGTCGCTTCCTTCTGGCTCCTTGGGTCCACATCAAAAATTTAGCCAGTGCCACGTTGGCCCGCGTACTCCGGCGTTTGCCCGCGGACTGGCAGGCCCAATACGGCGTCACCCCACTGCTGGTGGAAACCTTCGTGGACCCGGCGCAGTATAGCGGCACTTGTTATCGAGCGGCCAATTGGGTGGAGCTGGGAGAAACGAGCGGGCGGGGCCGCGATGATCGCCAGCACCGCCGCCATGGAGCGCGGCCCAAGCGGGTCTTCATGTATCCGCTAAGGCGGGATGCGCGGGTACGGTTGCGGGGAGGAGCGGTGACCCCATGAGCGCGTTGCCCTGTCCGGTTGCGGATCCGTTTGCTGCGGCCGACCAAGCCTATGCGAAAATCAGCCAGTTCCTAGGTTCGGAGGAGGCGCATCAGGTGAAGCATAGTGACTTGGAGCGGCAGTTGGAGGGGATGGGGCGTGAGTTGATGCGAAAATTGCTGCAAGCGCATCTCGACTTACGCCAGCCGGGGAAAGCGGTCGGGCTGGTACGGGATGCCGCGGGCACGACCCTCACGCCTACGCCGGCGCACACGCGCAGCCTGGAAAGTATTTTCGGGACGGTGGAGGTGACCCGCACTGGTTATCGAGCCGAAGACAAGCCTAGTCTGCATCCGCTCGACGGTGCGCTCAATCTGCCGCCAGAGAAGTACTCGTTGGAAGTGCGGCGGCGAGTGACCATCGAAGCGGCCAAAGGAGGGTTTGACGAGGGGGTCAAGACGCTGGAGGAGTTTACCGGCGCGCACGTTCCCAAGCGGCAGTTCGAAGAACTGGTAATCCGCGCGGCGCAGGATTTCGAGGCCTTTTATGCCGACCGCCAAAAGCGCGCTCGCGCCGACCCACATACCGGGCCCGTCCTGGTGCTCACGGTAGATGGCAAGGGCGTAGTGATGCGGCCCGAGGATCTACGCGAAGCCACGCAACGCGCTGCCGCGAAGCGAGCGGAGAGCTTCACGGCACGGCTGGGGCGCAGTCGCCGGCTGCACGCCAAACGGATGGCCTCGGTGGCCGCCATCTATACCGTCGCGCGCTTCGTACGCACGCCCGAGGAAATTCTGCCGCTATCGGAGGAGCGGCAGGAGAAGCCAACGCGGCCACAGCCGGAACATAAACGCGTCTGGGCCAGCCTCGCCCACTCACCCGAAGCCGTGATCACGGCCATGTTCGATGAGGCGGAGCACCGGGATCCAAAACGAAAAAAGCGGTGGGTTGCTCTCGTCGACGGGAATCGCACGCAGATCGATTATCTCCACCAGCTGGCAGATGAGCGAAAGCTAGATTTGATCATCGTGGTGGATTTCATTCATGTGGCACAGTATGTCTGGCAGGCATCACTGACCCTTTTTCCCGATAATCAGGTAGAACAAGATCGCTGGGTGCGAGCGCACCTGCTGGAGATTCTGCGCGGCAAGGCGAGCGTGGTGGCGGCGGGCATTCGCCGAAGTGCCACGCTGCGAGCCATGGCCACTGCCGAGCGGCAGGCGGTTGACGACTGTGCCGATTACCTCCTTAATTACTCGCCGTATCTGCAGTACGACAAGGCGCTGGCTGAGGGCGTGCCCATCGCTACTGGTGTCATTGAAGGTGCCTGTCGTCATCTGGTTGAGGACCGGATGAATCTTACTGGGGCACGTTGGAGTTTAAGCGGCGCCGAAGCCGTGCTCCGCTTACGCGCCCTACGCTCGAGTCATGATTTCGATGCTTATTGGAAGTTTCACGAGGAACAGGAGTACAAACGCAATCACGCCTTGCACTATGCCGATCATCACGCGCCGAGCATCGTTCTGCCTGCGGCCCTCTTATCCCAACCCAGTCGTCGCAGCACTCTGAAAATCGTCAAGAAAAAAGGAGAGTCGTGACCGCCCTCGCACCAGCGAGCTGGCCCTGAATTTCACAGAAATAAGGAAATCTAAAAGAGCCGCACCCTTCTGCGATTGGCCAGTATTCCTTCAAACCAAGCACGGTCCAATGCAGAAAGACCTTGGGCGGTCTCCAAGTGACGCTCGAACTCGATGTATCGCTTCTCTCGAACCAGCAGCGCGAGATCGCTGGCCACTCGGCCGGAGCGTTCCTGGCCTAATATCAAAAGTGGATAGAAAGTCACCACCACCGCAGCAAGAACACAGCCGTGAAGGAAGGCGCGAATTAACGAGGTCGGAGCGATCATGAAAAGGACTCCGAACCCGAAGAGTGTTGCGACCACGATGCGAGGAATGATCCAGGCCACATTGCTTGCCAAGTGGAAAGACACACAGAAAGCTTCCTTCCATTGCTGAACAACCTTCGACCGCAAGAATGTCCCAAGGTTCCATTTAACAGCAACGTTGGCGTAAAGAGAGTAAAGAGTGCGAAAAAGTATGTAATCTTTTGTATCGATAGTTTGCTACTAAAATAGTCCGAGCATGCAAGCACACAAACAGAGGACCCTAGCTAAATTTAGCTAGCTAAGCTAGCGATGATGACTGGCTTCGAGCAGTACGCGAGGAAAACGCGGCGAGCGATATTTCTGGAGGGGATGGAGCAGGTGGTGCCGTGGCGCGAGCTGTGTGCGCTGGTGGAGCCGCATTATCCCAAACCGGGGAACGGGCGGCCACCGGTGGGAGTGGAGTGCATGCCGCGGATTAACTTTTTACAGCAGTGGTCCAACCTATCGGACCCGGCGGTCGAAGAGTCGCTGTACGACTCGGCGGGGATGCGCCAGTTCGTGGGGTTGATTTGGGCTGCGAGGCGGTGCCGGAGTTACTGCAGTCTCATTGCGTTGGAGGCTCCGCGGCTTTTTGAGATGTTGCAGCGACAGTATTCTCGAGTAGAAGCTTTCAGGTCTCTCCCCCAGCAACGGACAGGGCGTCAGCAAAGGCGATGATTCTCCAATGGAATCGAACCGAGCCGCCGACCTGTCCGCCTCCCCACACAATTTTCGGCCTTTAGTACCTGTCTGAATCGCTCGATATCTCAGACGGCTCGATCTCTTTTTGCCAAGCCACCGCATTGCATCCCCAACAACAGCGGCCGCGAACCAATATGGAATGTGGATTCAACAATGCATGATTCAGACCGATACCTGAATTGCCCGACGCAGTACTCTCCGTTCCACAGATCGCAGTGACGTTGCTACGGTGTGTTTACGAATCTCGACAAAGAACTGACAATCAAATGACATCCCAGCCGCATCTCGTCACCTGCCCGCTGCGTCAAACACCTATGTTCTGAAAATGTGATGACCTCGCTTCGGGAGATATTTTTGGAATAAAGCCTCACCAGAGCAGTTATCAATAGTGAAATTCAAAATGTTTCAACAAGGAGAAATTATGAAGAAGCAATATCTAACAGTTCTATTCACACTAACCTGCGTTTTTGGGTTGGGGCTGGGTGCTCGTGCTCAGGAGCAAGACACAGTTGTTACCAACGTGCCGTTCGACTTCGTAGCCGGAGGCCAGGTACTTCCCGCGGGCACTTACAGGGTGAGTCGTGTAGATTCCACCTCTGGATCGCGAGCACTGGAGATCAGCAGCTACGAAACGCATGCCAGCGTGTTTGTAATCCCTACGATCTTCGATGACGTTCAATCCGACAAAGCACAGGTTAACTTCGAGCACCTCGGAGATAAATATTTTGTAACAGTTCAGGTACCTACTTGCTTAGTGCTGGACAAATCAGGACCGATTAGCAAAGCTATGGTGGATGAGTGCGAGAATTGGGCGACGAATTGCAGGCATAGGTGGCCGTGCTAGCGCTGGTCTATTCTCGCATAAGCCTCGCCACCCGGAATCCAATCCTGAGCGGCAGCAACGGGAGTTGGAACGTTTACGCGAAGAGGTAAAAGAGCGAGACGAAAGAATCGCCGAGCTGCAAAAGCAGATTGGTGAGAAAGAAAAACAGATTGGTGAGAAAGAAAAACAGATTGGTGAGAAAGAAAAACAGATTGGTGAGAAAGAAAAACAGATTGGTGAGAAAGAAAAACAGATTGGTGAGAAAGAAAAACAGATTGCCGATTTGGAGCGGCAATTAGCGCTGCGCAAACAGAACTCCACCAATTCCTCCAAGCCACCGTCTTCCGATGGATTAGCTGGTGAGCAGCGTCTGCGGGCCCGACGCAAGAAGAGCCGACGTAAGCCAGGCGGACAGCCGGGCCACCAGGGAGCGCATCGGTCCTTGGTTCCGGCCGAGAGAGTCAACCAAGTTTGCCCCATCCTACCCGAGCAGTGCCAGGGTTGCGGAGAGGCTCTACCCACGGAGCTCGAACACGCGCAAACGGTGAGTACTCCCCAACGACATCAGGTGACCGAGTTGCCGGCCATGGGCGCACATGTCACTGAATATCAGTTGCATTGCGTAGCCTGTGAGAAGTGTGGCGCGAGCACACGTGCGGTGTTGCCCCGGGAGCTGCAAGGGAACTTCGGACCCCAACTGACGGCACTGGTGGCCTATTTGACGGTGGTTTGTCGCATGCCCCGGCGCGTGGTGGAAGCGCTTCTCGAGCAAGTATTGGGGGTGGAGATGAGTTTGGGAAGTACTCAGAAATGCTGGGAGGAAGCTAGTCAGGCCGTCGCCCTTCCCTGTCAGGAACTGGAAGAGCAATTAAAGGATGAACCGGTGCTGAACGTGGACGAGACCGGCTGGCGTACCAATGGCGATAAACGTTATCTGTGGGCGTTTGTGGCCTGGCGGTTTGTGGTCTATACCGTGGCCAGCCGTGGTAGCGAAGTCTTAGTCCGTTTGCTAGGAGCCACATTCCGCGGGGTGCTGTGCAGCGACCGTTTTAGCGCGTACTTAAAGTATCACTCCGGCAAAGCGCAGTTTTGTTGGGCGCATCTCAAGCGAAATTTACTGGGCATTATGGATCTCACCAAGAACAGCGCGGTAGAGCGATTCTGCCGGGACGCACTGGCGGCACATGCCCGACTCTTTCGCCTCTGGCACAAGTTTCGCGGCGGCCAGATCGATCGCCAGCAACTAATGGTCCGTTCCATCCCCATTCAAAAACGAATCTTCACTCTCGCCGAGCAACACTTAAACAGTTCCCATCGCGAGGTGGGGAACCTTTCTCTCGCTCTGTGGGAGCATAACGAGCGCCTCTTTACTTTTCTCGAACAGGAAGGCGTCGAGCCCACCAACAATAGCGCGGAACGGGCCCTGCGCACCGGTGTGCAATGGAGAAAAATCTGCTTCGGAAATCGTAGCACTACCGGCGAGTTAGCCACGGCTCGACTGCTGACCGTTGCTGAAACCTGTGATCTACAAAAACTCAATATCCTGGCCTATCTCTCGGTGGCCATTGCAGCGCACCGCCGTTATCTGCGAGCCGCTACACTGTTACCGAGCCGAACAGCCTGAACTGTTACAATATTTTCTCAGCGCCATTGAGACACCGATTGGGACGTACGCCATAGACATACCCCCTGCGGCTATCAAACTTGCGCAGACGCAACAACAAGGCGGGTCTCACTCTGGAGGTCACTGAATCAACCACATCACTACCGAATTTCTGGCAGGGAGTTCAGGAGCCAAGAACTGTATCAATCTATGCCTGAATTCCCTGTCATCCGCCAACCAACGGCTCTGCGGAGGGAAGGGAAACAAGCCACATTCAGCGTCGTGCAAATCTTGAAATTAAGGTTATGGAGAACAACTTGAAACGACCAAGTTTGTTATTCGCACTATTCACGACGTCAGCAATCCCTTCGGGGCTATGAGCGCAGCAGGCCGGCCATTCCCAGACCAACCTGGACTCGAATACTGTTCACCGATCCAAGGCTTCCGGCGGGTCTCGCTCCCCACGGCATCCACGTCATCGGTAACCATATCTACGTCGCCTATGCTATGCAGGATGCTGCCAAGCACGATGCCCAGCCCGGCACGGGTCTAGGGCAGGTGGATATCTTCGACTCGAATGGCAATCTCGTGAGCACGTTCGTCGCTGCCGGCGGCAAACTGAACGCGCCGTGGGGGGTGGTGGCAACTCCAGCTACCTTCGGAACACTTCCAAACGCCATTCTTGTGGGAAATTTTGGTGACGGCACCATCAATGCGTTCGACACCACTGGAAAGTTTCTCGGCCAGCTCACCAACTCGTCAGACAAGGTGTTGGTGAACCCCGGCTTATGGGATATGACGTTCGGCGGAGGCGGGCCCTCCGGTGACCCAGGTACTCTTTATCTCAGGCTGGAGGGAGCAACCAAGCCAATTTTCCCGCTGGAGGCAACACAACCAGTGTGTTCGCCAGCCTTGTCCCGGCGGCCGCTGTGGGCAGCCCAAATTTTTCTCTGACTCTCTCACCCCAAACCGCAACTGTCGCGCCCCTAGGTTCAGCGAGCCTCATGATCAACGCCAGCGCGGTGAAAGGATTCAATGGGCAGATTTCGCTTAGCTGCGCCGCCGCGTCGGATCTGTGGACGAGCATACTGGGCTGCTGCTTGTGGTTTCGCTGTTCACCCTCGGATGCGGTAGCAGTTCGAGCAGTTCAAAAGGACAAACGTCCGCATCTCAGGTCACTCTGATGGTGACCGGAACATCCCGCGCCATTAGTCGATTATGCACCTCGAAACGAGAATTTTGTTCTCGTTGGATTGGTTAAGCAGCGGTCTTGAGGCCGACTGCGGATAGGAGATCGTCGAGATCGTCGTGAGCCGTTGATAGAGGCGGTCAAGTTGACAACGTTTGTTCGGGGCGAGGTTGCGATCGCCGGCGAAAGGCTTGAGGAGACCGGCGGTGAGCGGAGCATAGATGCGCTCTTATGCACCTCGAAACGAGAATTTTGCTCTCGTTGGATTGGTTAAGCAGCGGTCTTGAGGCCGACTGCGGATAAGAGAGCGTCGAGATCGTCGGTGAGCCGTTGATAGAGGCGGTCAAGTTGACAACGTTTGTCCGGGGCGAGGTTGCGATCGCCGGCGAAAGGCTTGAGGAGACCGGCGGTGAGCGGAGCATAGATGCGCTCGAAATAGCTTCAGGAAGAGGACGCAGATGGAATAGCCCGGGTGGGCGAGACGGTAGCGACGAGAGTGGGGCAGTTTGTCGACCAGGCGCTTGGCGCGCAGTTTGGAGAGATCGTAGCGCAGCGATGCCAAAGAGTATTGGGACTGGGGAACGCCGAGAGCGTCCAATACCGGCGGGTAGAGATCGGCGGTGGTAAAAGTGGAGCCGGCGGCGATGTTGGCATAGCGGACCAGAGCATGCATCACCGCCAGTTGCCGAGGGTGATCGAGCTTAAGGCCCGGGATGCGCTTTCCGTTGGTCAGGGGGTGGGCTCAGCCAGTTTTTGGAGTTGGCCGCGATCGATGAACGTTTCCAGGATGTCTTGCTGGGCATCGTGGTAGTGGTCAATGATCTCGGACATGCGCTGGCGCAATTGCGGCAGGTTCTCGACGTTTTTTTGACCCCATAGTCGGTGACGTCATTGGTGGCCGGCTCGGTTCGTAGCAAGCGGTCATCGCGGACGTATTGCTTGGCGAATCCATGGGCGTAGTGACTGCGAATGACGGGATTGGGAAGATCGAGGTCTTCAAGCTCAGTTTGCAGCTTGCCTTGGTATTGCCGGGTCACTTTCCGGCCAAAGATGAGAGTAATTTTCTTTGGCTGTCCGATGGTTCGGTTCCTGTCGAGCAAGCGCTCGGCGAACTGGTCGACGGCGGCGCGGCGGAAGAAGATCAGGTTGTCGCGAAGCTCGACCTGGGAAAAGAAGAGCCGGTGCTGACAGCTGGCCTGTCGCCGTTCCTGGGAGGTGAAGAAGGGAGTAAAGGCGGTCAGCCACTTCTGCCCGCAGCGCAATAAATCTTGGGCGGTCAGAGAGTCGGCGAGTTGTTGCAACCGTTCGGGGTTGGAGCATCGCAAGAAGGCGTTCTTGCATTGCCGCAAGGTGATGCCTTGCTGTTGCATGCGAAGAGCCAGCCAATGATGCTGATTCAGGCATACTCGGGCGGAGAAAGGAAAATAAGGACACATGCGGACAAACATAGGCCCCCAGTGTTGGTCGTTGAGATAGAAATTGTACTGATTCACCCAGCGCTGCTTCAGTTCCAGATGAGGGCATTGGTTCTGCTTTCCGCCAATGGCAACTAGGATGCGAGCGGGTTCGCGAGCTTTCAGAATGACGGCCACATGATCGGCTTCGGTCTTTTGCAAGTAGGGCAGCACGAAATCGTCGCGCCGCTCCTGCTGCGGGGCTTCGACGATGGGTGCTCCCCATCTCTCCGAACGATTGATCACCCAATGGTGGAACTGGTCGGCAATCTCGGTGAGGGTCCGACGGATTACCCGTTTCCCATCCCGATAGGTGTTGAAGAACCCCAGTACCCGCTCCGGTTGTTGGAAGGGTTGAATCAATCCGTTCAGTAGGATCCGATCGAAACATCGATATCCGAACTCGATGCTACTCTTGTGGTGCTCGTAGAAAGCGTTCATGGCGATCTCCTGTGTAGTGGAATACCCAGAAGGCTACTGCCATGAACGCTTCTACGGCATCAACCCAGCAAAGCGGTACGTTTCGATGGGATATCAAGGGCGAAGCCCTTGGCTAGTTAGCCATTCCACTCCTGTAACCATAACCGTCAATTAAGACAACAACCTTGGCCAAGGGCGCACACATGTGCGCCCTTGTCTCGAGGGTCCGAGGTTTTCCATGGCTGACACCGGTTCCTTTGTGCTGGCACAAGACACGCATTCCATGCCACTCATGGCCCCCTGGAGGAGTTGAGAAAACGAATTCATCTTTTCAGTCCTTTGGCGTTATCGTCGGTTTTCTCGCAAGTTGGTCTTATGCTGACTGTATTTTCGGTCTAGTGCAGCAACCTCTTATTTGGGCACTGCATCATCACGGGCTCAGTGGCGGGTTGGTGTATTAAAACCCGACTGAACCTTCAACCTTTATTTAGAGGTTGGGGTTCGGTGCCGGACTATTCACGGCCTCTCCATTCGTGTTCTATCGATTGTGGTTGTTCATTGCTCCCGGACTGTATCGCAAGGAAAAGCGTTATGTTCTGCCGTTCTTACTTAGCACAGTTGGTTTGTTCATTGCCGGAGGCTTTTTTGGTTACAAGATCGTCTACCGACGTCGCTGGATCTCCTAATCGGATACGGCGTGCGCTTCCAGCCGATGATTACGATTGCAGACTATACGAAGTTGTTTTTGACAATCATCATTGGTCTCGGCCTGATCTTCGAAATGCCGATTCTCGTGTTCTTTCTCGCCTAGATGCGGGTGATTACAGCTCGCTGAATGTGGCGGAACCTGCGCTACTCCATACTCGCCATTGTTGTTGTCGCGGCAATGGTCACACCGACTACCGACATCTTGAATATGTGCCTCTTTGCCGCCCCGATGGTCGCGCTCTATGGCATCAGTATTGGAGTGGCTTGGCTGGTGAATTCAGCGCGCGAACGTCGACGAGGCGCTGCCTAACATGCGCTGGCTGCCGTGAACGCGAAGAGAGGGGTCCCGATGAATCTTTAGGCATTGTCGATCGATGTACCGAGTCGGCGCTGCAGACACTCTGCTTCCCTCGCTTCATTCTGCTGCGTGCCAAAACGTAATCGATCGATTGTTCTATGACGGATAAATATTGCTGACAAAAATGTGACAACCTCGTGACAAGCAAACTTTTCGCAAGCAGTAGCGTGGGTTTGTTAACGAGAAATATTTCTTTGATTTGAGTTGCGGAATATTTCTTGCACGGCGGAGTTTCACATATTGCTGGAACAAAATCATTCAAGACAAGGAATGGATCGTAAGCAATGAAACAAGAGAATTCTCCATCTGTTGTGGTGTCCGAGCCAAACTCATCGGAAGCAAGTCAGTCTTCGACGGGAGAAGATGTTCAACGTCACTGGGAGGGTGTGGTCAAGCGACGCTTATTTCTCAAGGGCCTTGGGATTGCCAGTGCGACGTTGTCGGCCGGCGCCCTATTGACGACCGAGGGTAATGCGCAAGCCACGCGCAGCACAGGCAAGCTTTCCAAAGGCGATGCCGCGCTCCTGCGGTTCGCGGCGGCAGCGGAACTCATAGAGCCGTGGCCACTATCAAGGCTTTCACGGATGACCTCTTGTTCCATGGTCAATCGTCGGCCTTCTTCACTCTGGTGAACCGGTTGGCTGTCGAAGCTGACTCGGTTCGACGCGGCTTTTAGTTGTTGAAAGCTCTCCCCTGCTGTTTGGGCAGGTGCTGTATCTGCTTAACGGTTACGGCGCCTGCATTTTTGCTAACACGGTTTTGAGACTCTCTCACTCGATCCGTCTTTTCCACTCGGTCAAAGGAGCTTGTATGTTTGAAGGACTATTTCAACCGATGCATCTGCTGGTGATTTTCGGAATTGCGCTGCTCGTGTTCGGGCCCAAAAAACTTCCGGAGCTGGGCAAAGGAATCGGAGAGGGCATTCGAGGCTTCAAGTCAGCCATGAAAGCTGACGAAGAGAAGCCGGCCACCACAACGACCACCATTGCGAGCGATCAACAGTGATCAAGGAGTGAATCGTGGGTTTCGGTACGGAAATCGTGTTCATGCTTTTGCTCGGACTCGTGGTATTGGGACCAAAGCGGCTTCACGCCATGCTGGGACACGTGGCTCGAGCTAAGGCTGAACTCGAGAATGGGACGCACGGCATAAAGTCTCAGCTCGCCGCGCAGCTTGATGGTGCGCCTCAACAGAGCCCTACGGATTGCTCGCATGAATCAGTCGTGAACGAGTGAACCATCCTCGGATCCTCGACATCGGAACAGTCAGTCCGCCGCCGTCTGGAAGGTGCCCTGAATCGCGAGAAAAGTTCTGATCAACTGAATCAGCGCTATCTGCGGGTGCCATGGAAACAAGTTGCCGCGAGATTCGGGACTGTGTGAAAGCATCCGGAAGTAGCCTGCAGGATGGGAACTTCCTGGCAGTTTGCATCAGTACGGGCTACATGTGTCCGAATGTGGGCAGTCGTCTTGTCGCACACATGGATTGCAGTCCCGCAGTGCGTCTAAGGTTTTGTGATTCGACAGGCTAGTCGGGAATATTTTCGCTTCTCGGCGCGAAAGTAGCAGAGTCGATCGTGGACACGATTCTGCAATCGATCCGATGTAATTCGTTCGGGAGTTTACTTTGAGGCTAGATCATGACGATGCCGGCAGGTCGCTACTAGGACTGCCGGCGTCGGTTGGTCATCAACGAAGCGGCGGTTGTTCTACATCAGCAAATTTCAATAGGGAGAATACGCAATGTTCAGTCGAGCGATATCTGGGACCAATCGCGGCGATCAGCAAAAATGGTCGACGTTTTATTCATACACGCTAGCAGTTTTGGTGTTCGCATTCTTGGTGATGACTGTTTCAAGCCTTTGGGGCCAGACGTCGACAACCGGGGCCATCGCCGGCGTTGTTACAGATCCGAGCGCGGCCGTGCTGCCTGGCGTGTCTGTAATGTTGAAGAATCTTGATACCGGCAGCTCCGCCTCCACAACCTCCAATGCGCAAGGATCGTACAATTTCCCTCTTCTACAACCCGGACACTATTCTGTGTCGGCGACGACTGCCGGTTTTCAAGGGGTCGCAAAGAACGTGACCGTGGCGCTCGGGTCCAGCGTTACCGCAAACTTGGAACTTTCCATCTCTTCGCAGAAGGAAACAGTTGAGGTAACGGAACAAGCGACAGGCATTCAAACGGAGGATGCCAATATTGAAACAAACTTTAATGCCCAGCAAATTTCCGTTTTACCCAATCCCGGGAATGACCTGAGCGCAGTCGCGCTGACGGCGCCGGGTGTGGTGATGAATACCACCGGAGGTTCCGTGTTTGGCGGTGGGAACTACGAGTTCTTCGGTTTGCCCTCGAACTCCAACGTGTTCACTTACGATGGTGCCAATGACAACGATCCCTACTTCGACATCAATAACAGCGGCGCGACCAACCTAACCCTTGGCCTGAACGATGTGCAGGAAACCAGCGTAGTGACCAATGGCTACAGTGGGCAATACGGCGGTCTAGCGGGAGCGAACATCAACTATGTCTCGAAGTCCGGAACCAATTCCTTTCACGGGAATGCGGAATACTGGTGGAATGGACGGGCTCTGAATTCCAACAACTATTTCCGGAATCAGGCGAACGCCGTTGCTGGAAGCCAGGTGGCCCCGCGCCCATTCGTGAATGCCAATCAGTATGCAGCCTCGATTGGCGGACCAATCCGGAAGAATAAATCCTTCTTCTTTGTCGACTATGAAGGCATTCGCTTGGTGATTCCGTCGCTGTTTTCGGTCAATCTCCCGACTCAACAGTTTCAAAATGCCGTGCTCGCCAATCTGAACAATGTCAGCCCTGCGTCGGTGCCGTTTTACAACAAACTGTTCGGCATTTGGAACGCAACTCCAGGCGCGGCAGGCGCGCAGAACACGCTCCCGGGTGGAGGTTGTTCCAACGTTACGACGCTCGCAGGGACAGCATTCGGAGCCGGGAATCCCTGTGCTCTGCAATTGCAGGGGGGAACGTCTCAGGCCACCAACGATTACCTGATTGTGGGTCGCTATGACCAGAACATCGGCAACAATGACAAACTGTTTCTCCGAGTGCAACACGAAAGCGGCCTGCAGGCCACTTACACGGATCCTCTCACCTCCGCCTTCAATGCGCACAGTGCTCAGCCGGAGTGGCAGAGCCAGTTGAGCGAGACCCATACATTCGGCACCAACAAGGTCAACAACTTCATCGCCTCCCTGCAGTGGTATAGCGCGCTATTCACCATGGTGAACCCGACCGCAGAATTTCAGACGCTTCCTCAAACGGTCGCATTCGGCGACAACTCCCTGTTCAATCTGAACAATGATGGTACCGCCTTTCCCCAGGGCCGGTCTGTGACCCAGTACGGACTTGTGGACGACTTCAGTTGGACTCGCGGGAGACACAGCTTCCGGTTCGGAGTGAACTTCCGCCGAGACGATGTGAGCGACCACAATTTCACTGGAGTGATTCCATTTGTCCAGGAAAGTACCCTGAACGATTTCGCCTTTGGAGGGGTGGCGCCTACCAATACTGGCGTGGGAAATCTGGTCACTCAGAACTTCCCGGTCAATACAAATGTACCGATAGCCCTCTATCAACTTGGATGGTACGCATCCGACGAGGTCAAGGTTACTCCCAACTTGAAACTCACCCTGAGCATGCGCTTTGATCACCTGTCGAATCCCGTCTGCCAGACCAATTGCTTTCAAAGCCTGGCAGCACCGTTTCAGGACCTGAATCGCACCGCACCCGTGAATCAGGCGTTGAGCACAGGTTTGAATACGGCATTTCCCTCCGTCACGCCCGTCGTGTATGAGCCGAAGGTCGGTTTCGCATGGTCGCCGTTCGGCGTCAAGAACACTGTCGTCCGTGGGGGATTCGGTATCTTCAGCGATGCCATTCCTACGGGTGCGATTGATGACATCCTGACCAACGCGCCGAATGATCCGTCGTTCGTGCTTTTTAACGGTGCGCTCTCGCCGGCAGCGGCCGGGAACCTGAACGGGCAAGCGATCGCGGCCAATGCCGCTTTCCGCGCCAATTTTGCCAACGGCGGCGCGGTTCCCGCCTTCAACTTCTTTAATCCTGGCAAAGTGCAGATTCCGCGTTATTACGAATGGGACCTGGAAATACAGCAGGCGGTGGGTTGGCACACCACGCTGAGCGCGAAGTATGTCGGCAATCATGGTGAGCATGAAGAAATCACGAATCCGGCCTTAAACGCTTTCAGTCCAACCGGCGCTGCGTTCGGGGGTCTGCCGTTGACCATTCCGGACGCGCGATTCGGAGTAGTTGCCCAGACGCAAAACTCCGGTAACTCAAACTACAATGGCCTAACGCTGACTGCCGAGCACAACTTTACTGGAGGCTTCCAGTTCCAGGCGTCCTATACCTATAGCCATGCTCTGGATGAAATCTCGAATAGCTCCTTGAACCCGTTCGGCGTGAACGCCAACGGCAACGTTGATGTTGTCACACCCTTAAATCCATTCAATATCGCGCAGCTTAACTACGGCAACGCTGACTACGATGTCCGTCAGTCGTTCGTGATGAACTACGTTTGGAGTAACGCCTTCCGTCATCTGACGAGTCGGGGTCCGGACGCCCTAGCGAAGGGATGGACGTTCTCCGGAACGATCTTCAAGCACACCGGATTCCCGTACTCGATCTGGAGCAGCAACGCGACCGCCACCCTGCAAGGCAGCTTGTTCGGCAGTACCAGTCCCGCCACCACCACAGCGGTGCTCGCCAACGTCGTGGGCTCTCCTAACATCAACTGCGGTGGCTCAGCTGCTCAGTTGGTGAACGGGTTGCCCAATCCGTGCTACAGCGCTGCCAATTTTGCTGACCCAACCAATGATTTCGGAACCCAGCGCCGTAACCAGTTCCGTGGACCAGGATATTTCGACACTGACTTCAGCGTGGAGAAGTCTTTTGTCGTACCGAAATGGGAGAGCGCGCAGCTCCCCATTGGCGCAAGATTCTTCAATCTTTTCAATCATCCGAACTTTGCCTTCCCCAACACAAATGCAGACAGCGGACAGTTCGGACAAATCACCCAGACCGTCAGTCAGCCCACGACCATTTATGGCTCCGGTCTGGGTGCGGACGCGTCACCACGGGTAATCGAATTGCAAGCGAAGTTTACCTTCTAATCCGCACGCGATGAGGGAGGCGACCTCACCCGAGGCCGCCTTCGTTGACATGAGGATGCTTAGGTAAATGGAGAACAATGAGGACGAGCTTGCCGAGATTGCCGGAAGGTCTTTTGTGCATCATTCATGCTTCGGGTTATCAGGCCGACGCTGTCGTCGTCTAATTGGAGCTTATTTTCTAAGAAGTGACAATATCTTGACACGCTTGTTACGCCGATTGAGCTTGCGTCCAGACAGCGTCCATTCCGACGATCAAGGCAAACTGGATTTTCATCAAGCTAAAGCAATGAAATTACACAAATTAAGCCCGCTGTCATGGCGATCGGCCCTGGCAACCGTATTTACTGAGACAATGAGCAACAACTAAATTAGCTAGCAGAGCTAACCCCTGTTGCAACCGCGATTCTCGGGCTCGGTAGAACTGGACC
>CAWCKL010000001.1:0-214358 GCA_963796095.1 uncultured Acidobacteriota bacterium | reverse complement strand
GAACGAAGCCGGAGTTGCTCACTTTGTTGTCCAGCGTCTCTGGGAAAGCCTCCCCGTTCCACTGTGCGTTACATTTCATTACAAACCTCTTGCCGCAGCCACGACTTTCCCTGCGTCTGCTCACCCGCACCTGCATCAAATAAAGTAAAGAAGGTGGCATGATTGCATTAAGGCTGGTACGACTGATTGAGCGTCATTCGGACGAACTCGCGGCCGAGTTGACCGCGAAACTCGAAAGTTCCTCGCGCACTACTGAGCTGCGCAAAGTTCCCGTCGAGGAATTGCGGCAACATATCCAGGAAATCTTACGGCACTTTGGCGAGTGGCTGCTCACCAAGACGAGCCATGACATCGAGCAGCGTTATTTTGAAATCGGTGAGCGCCGCGCCTCCCAGGGGATCGCACTTTCCGACTTCTGCTGGGCAATTGTTGTGACCAAGGACCATCTCTGGGAATTCCTGCAGCGCCAGGGCTTCATGAACAGCCCGGTCGAACTTTATGGTGAGATGGAATTGTTGCGCCTGCTGGACCAGTTCTTCGATCGTGCTTTGGCCTTTGCGATCGAGGGCTATGAGCAGTACGCCCAGTTGCGGAACGGCTATGAAATCCGCGCCCGCGAGACACAGAAGGCAACCCAGTAGTGTGGTTCGTCGCCAAGGGAAAGGCGGACATGGCAGCGATGCTCAACCGCCCACGAGATCGTTTTGCGGTACCCTGCGGATTGCCTCCGCATCGTTTGCCCGCTCGGGCTATCTAATATCAACATGACCAATGGATTGGCAGTTTCCGTTCTGGATCTGGTCGGCATGCACCCGGGCGAGCCCGCAGGCAGTGCCATTGCTCGATCAGTGGACTTAGCACGGCACGTGGAGCGTTTGGGCTACACCCGCTTCTGGCTGGCAGAACATCATTCAATCGAAGGGCTGGCGTGCTCGGCGACGCCTGTCTTGATTGGCCATGTCGCGGCCGCTACGAAGACGATCCGCGTAGGCAGCGGCGGCGTCATGTTGCCCAACCACGCGCCTTTGGTGGTGGCGGAGCAGTTTGGAACACTCGAAGCGATGTTTCCCGGACGAATCGATCTAGGCCTGGGGCGAGCTCCCGGGGGCGACTTCCAAACCATGCGAGCGCTGCGAAGGGACTTGCATCAGACCGGAGATGAATTTCCCGAGTTGCTGGAAGAGTTGCGCATTTACCTCGGCCCGCCAAGGCCCGGGCAAACACTGAAAGCGATTCCGGGACAAGGAAGCAATGTGCCCATCACCTTGTTGGGTTCGAGCGGCTTCAGCGCACAACTGGCTGCGAGCCTGGGCCTGCCCTTCGCGTTTGCGGCGCACTTCGCCCCGGAGTATCTGTACGCGGCTGCGAGCCTGTACCGCGAGCGCTTCCGGCCGAGAGACGTGTTGCGCAAGCCCTACCTGATAGTGGCGGTGCCGGTGATTGCGGGGGAGACCGACGCCGCAGCTCGCCGTTTGTTTACAACTCCCCAGCAACGATTCCTACGACTGATCCGCAACCAGCCAGTGGAATTGTTGCCGCCGGTCGATTCCATGGAGGAGTTATGGGATCACCTTGAACGCGTCGCGGTGGAGACCAAACTGAGCGCCGCCATCGTGGGATCGAACGCGACGGTCAAAGCGGGCGTGGAAAAGCTGGTGTCTGAGACAGCAGCCGATGAGCTAATCGTAGTGACTGACACTTACGAACATGCCGACCGCCTGCGATCCTATGAACGAATGGCCGCAGTTGCAAAGGAGCTTGGCGTAACCGCCTGAACTGGAGACCGGAAACCCGCTTTCGCATTAGCTAGCGGCCGTCAGCAATCAAACTGTTATTATAGTTACATCCGTTGATGGCCCTCGGAGTGCCTAATCTTGTTCGCTTCATCGCGTGATTTCGCGCAATTCTGAACTAGCCTCCTGATCGTTGGGGCTAACCTCTAAGATCTTTCTATAGATTGCTGCAGCCGAATCAATATGTCCCATCTCCTTGTATAAGGCTGCTAAGTCGAAATAAGCGGGCGTCCGGGAGGGTTCTAGCTCAATAGCATGCTGCAGGTTTTCAATCGCCGCATCGACAGATCCCAACTTAAACAAATCCACACCAAGGTTGGTGTACGCGTTCGCGTCAGTCGGGTTAATAGAAATCGCTTTTTCTTCCTGCTGCTTAGCATCAGTGAAATCGCCCAATTGCTGAAGCGCGGCCCCGTAGTTGACCAGGGCCGTTACATCATCAGGATTGAGTGTGAGTGCCCGTTCATAAGCACTCTTCGCCTGACCGGTTGCGCCGAGACGTAAATCGACGTTACCCAGGCCCGTAATTGCCCTTTCATACTGTGGATTTAAATCGAGGGTATGCTCGTAATAAGCTGCAGCCTGCATAAGATCGCCGTTCTGCTCAAAAACAGCGCCGAGATCGAACCAAAGGGTCGTGCTCTGCGGAGTTGCTTCGAGGGACGCCTTATAGAGCGAGATCGAATCGCGCCAGTCGAGCACACGCTTTTCGAGTCGCCATATTCCCCACACCGTCCACATCGCCACTACGCAAAGGACGACTGTTCTCCGTGTTCGAAGCCGTGACAATAGCGCAACGATCGAAAAACAAAGGCCGCCCGACGCCAAGTAATCGAAGCGTTCTGCCATCCCCTGATAAATGTAGACAATTCCGCAGAACGGTAGCAGAGCAATACATAGCCATGTAATGCCCCCTGCTAGTTCCGGCATCGGCTTACGTAGGCGGTAAACGAGAAGAAATAGAAGTACCATCCCAATCCAAGCGCTAGCGGTCATGATCGAGAGATTGTTCGCTGGCACATCGGTTGAGCGCTCCACACTCATGCGAGTCGGCAAAATCATCCAGCTAAGGTATTTCATAAAAGAGACGCCGACTGCGAGAAGTTTGGAGGACCCTGCAGTCGACATTTGAGTTCCCGCAACTTCGCGCAGGCAGAAGTAGACAGCCAAGACGCTGATTCCCGCCACTCCGAGTGCGACAGATTCTCGTCGGGACCTGAACCGGTCCACGCTGTATAGCACCAATAAGCTCATTGGCAGAACGAGCACGCCCTCCTCATGACAGAGAATCGCCGCTAAAGCTGCAAGAGAATATAAAAACAAAGCGAGATGTTTTCTGGAGCGCAGATACCACTGCGAAGACAGTAAAGCCAGAATGAGAAAAATGGCCATTAGAGAATAGGTGCGACCTGAGACCCACGTAACGACCTCTGAGTTGATAGGGAGCCCTAACCATAGAAGGCTGCTGATCGCTGAGACAAACATGCTAACGCGTAATCGACGTAGCAGAAAGAAGCCGAGTAAACCCGCGATCCAATGAAGAACGATATTGGTGATATGGAATCCAGCCGGATTGAGTCCCCAGACTTTCTGGTCCACGGCAAGACTTAACCAAAACAGTGGCCGGTAGAAGGACCCGCCAAAACCACGGAAGTCCTCGGTGAAGGGGACAGCAGAGTGAAAATACTGCAATGTTGTTCGCAGACGCAGGATAGAAGCGTTCTGTTGGACCTGATTTATGTCATCGTAGACGAATGGGGCATCGATCGCCCCCCGGTACAGAAATAACACCCAAAACGCGCTCATGACCGCAAAGACCAAGATTTCACGGGCCGTACTCCATTCCCGCGCTCTCGATGCCGACGAGTGATGAGTACGTTTTGTCGCGAGCTTTTTAGTCGTATTCAAACTCTTTTCACCCAATTTCAGGGGAAAGGCGCTCTTCAGCGGACCTTTGCAACTTCGTTCAGGTTTAGCGGAGACCCCCGCAGGAGCTTTTTTGCGTCTAGGTCCTTTGTTGCGCTCTTGGTCTATAGTCGCGCTACCGTTACGATAACAGCTTGCCCGGGCGTCGCAACTCCACAGTTAAATGCCTTCACGCACGGTGAGGGGGTCTCCAGTGCAAAGCGCGCAATCTCATCCTTTCGCATGAATGTGACGCCAGAATGTGATTGAGCGTAGACGATGAATTCTTCGAGCACCCTGGCGCGAGATGGGCGACCCGCGATGCGATCGTGAGCACTAACCGACATTATGCGGCGCCGCGTTCCAGCCTCAGCATAAAGCGCGTCGAATTCCGCCTTGAGATCGTCGGCATACCTGGCCGTGCTGAAGTACCGAGTTTCATAGTCTACGATGTCGTTCATGTGGAGCGTGTAAGGCACCACGGCGAACGGTTTGTGCCGCCGCCGATAAAACTAGTCATGGAAGTCAGTAGGTGATTGGTTCCCGTCTCCTTTGTCAACGGCGACATCAAAGCTCTGCTGCGACGCGGCCGCGGTTCTCGCGACATGAACTATCTGCTGCTCGAGGCGCAGCGCTTAGCCGCGACCAAGACCGAATTCCTCGTTCTTCGGAAGGCCGCGTAATATGCGCATTTATCCAGATTCTCGTTCAGCGCCGAAAATACAGGGCAATCTGTGTCGCGCATTTTTATTGGGTTTCCCGATAAGTTCGCAAAACCGGCATTTCTATGCGGGTCTCGTGAGCCTTGATTTTACTGGGGATAACCGCCGTGGTGCCCCCCAACGTTCAAATCAGTGCGGTGATTGCTACTCAACTCAGAAAAGTGTGCATAAGTCAGGTGTCATAGTACATCGACTGCAGAAAAATGTAGGGCCAATGCTGTGGTTTCAGAGGTGTTCAGAAGTGCGTGACATCTATAATCTTTTGTTATGAGCCAGTGTCGCGCGGAGAAATGGCCAGGAGGGACGTGACGTACATGCAAACATCGGGGTCCCATCATCCACAGCCGGATGAACTTCCTACAGTGTCGACGGGAGGTTCTTATTACAACCAGGATGGCAGAGTCGGTGAACACTTAACCGCTGACTGGCGAACAGCAGGAGCGGGACGAATCCTCGTCATCGAAAACGATAAAGCTCTTCAGAAGATCATACGGCGAATTCTGGTCTCCGAAGGTTACGAAGTCGAGCTCGTCTCGAATGGAACTAGTGGGCTGGAATTGGTCCGGCAGAAAACACCCTCGGCTCTGATCGTTGATTTGCAATTTCCTGGATCTCCAGGCCGCAATCTCTGCCGAGAACTCATGCAGGCCGTACCGGCGGTACCTTTTTTAGTTCTCAGCGCAAGCCCCTCAATCGCTGACAAAGTGCTTTCCTTGGAGATGGGAGCCGATGATTACATTGCTGTCCCCTTCAGCCCCAAAGAACTGGTTGCCCGTCTGCATGCTCTACGGAGGCGGACCTTTCCGTTCACCCCGGAAAGCTTCTATATTTTTGGGGACGTAATGGTGGACTTCACGAAAGTGGAAGTGGTTCGCGGCCACGTGCAGATTCCGCTCGCCATGAAAGCGTTCCGGACCTTAGAATTCATGATCAAGAATGCGCGGCGAGTGATCAGCAGGGATGAACTCCTGAACGAAGTCTGGGGATACGAGAACTACCCCTGCACCCGCACTGTCGACAATCACATCCTCAAGCTTCGAAAGAAATTGGAGAAGGATCCGGCTAATCCCGCTCATCTAGGAGTTTGTCGGGAATACATAAGCACAAGCTTTGACCTTGCGGTGGAGGTACATTGATCAGCGCCAAAATCGGAAGCGGAAACCGGCGTTACCTCATTTGTTGCCTCCCTACTCCCGCAAGGCCCTTTTGCGCAGCCCATGTTGGCTTTTCCCTCTTGATTCCTTAGGGCATCTGCAAGGCTCTCCCTGAGCGGAACAGCTTGAGCAAATTGTGGGTGAGACATATCAGTTTCCATTCCGCCCGCACCTTCTGCAATCCGCGCAGCAGGAACCGTCGGAACCCACGCCACTCTTTGATCTGCCCGAACACCGGTTCCACGATCGCCTTGCGCATCCGGTACAGCTCCCGTCCCGCTTCCGTTTTCAGCTTTTGCTTCATTTGCTCCAACAACGAAGCTTCTGCAGTTGACTCCGTCGCATCCTCATCCCCCGCCTTACTCGGCTCCCCATGTTTCTGCTTCCCGGCGGCCACGTGCAAGTCGATACCTTGGACCCGCACATCTCCCACTTGCTGCGCATTCCAGTAGCCGTTGTCGGCGCTAGCCGCATGGGGCTGGGCACCCACATTCTTCTTCACCTGCTCCAGCATGGGCACCAATTGCTGCTTGTCGTTGCTCTGCTGCGTAACCTCGGCCGCTACGATCACCTGGGCTTTTCCATCCACCGCGATCTGCGCGTTATAGCCTTGCACGAAGCTGCCTTTGTGACTCCCATCGGGCATGATCCGGCTCTCCGGGTCGGTGAAGTTGCGTTGCGCTTTCGGGTCCGGCACCGCCTGCTCCGGATCGGGCACCTGCGGCTTAGGTCCGCTCACCTTCTTGCCGGTGCGGGCTTCTTGCTCCCGGCGCTGCTCCATCTGGGCTTCGGCGGCGGTTTTCTTCTCCTCGGCCTTCTGTTTGGCTTCCGCCTCCAACTCCGCTTTCGCCGCCCGTATCTTCGCCAGCCGGCTTTCCCGCCGCGCCAACTCCGCCGGCAACTCCTCCCCGCTCTGGCCGGGTCGGCCCGGGGAATTTCACCCCGAGCCGCCCACAGATCCGGACGTGACCCTCTCGAGTCATCCGGCTCGTGCCACCCCGAGGAAGCCTGCCGGCTTCCGCCAAGACAAGGAGTTCCTCCGGTTGCCCGTTGACTCCATCCTGACGTGGGTGACCTGCTCCCTTTGCTCCACGGGCATTACCCCGTTTCATCGCTCTTACGAAGCAGTGCGCCCCTGATCGGTGCATCGGTACTTTCGGCCTCGTGGGGTCTCCACTTGTGCTGTTTCCCTTAACATCACCGACCCGGTTCTCAAGTTCCGTACAAAAAGCCCAGATAAGAGTCATGCCGCCTCTACGCCGGACCCCGCATGGCCAGTAAGTAGGTACCTTCCATGCTGCTCCCAGGACAAAGGGGAGACCCTGGTTTTGGAGTCATCTGAAGTCGTTTCGACGCTTCGTCAGCGGATCATTTGCATTCATCTCTCTTATCCACACATGACGTGATCTAACGTCACGCCTTTTACCCTAACGTTCACCACCGCGGCCTTTAGGGCCGAAGCAGCTTAGGGCAGTTTGAAGCCTCCTCCTACAAGGCGGCTCCGAAGGACCTACCTTCATCTTTCGTACAGCATGACGATTTCTCGTCTTCTTGACACAACCCCTTCCCGTACTTCGCGTCCTCCGCCGCATCCACCGCCTCGGCTCGCTTCAAGATCTCTTCCACTTCTGCCTGCAGCCTCTTCTCCGTTTCCCCCATCCGCTCATAGCTCATCGCCTTGTGCTTGCTCGCATTGCCCGCGATCTTGCTGCCATCGATCGCCACGTGTCCCAGCTTCACCAGCCCCGCCTTCTGACACAACTGCAAGGCTTGGCTAAACAGCCCCGCCAGTGCCTCCAGATGCCGTTGGCGAAATTCCGCCAGCGTACTATGGTCGGGATGTTCGTCGACCGCCAAGTATCGAAACGCTACATCCTCGTAGGTCTTCGCTTGGATCTTGCGCGAACTGTAGCTCCCGGTGCAGTAGCCGTACAGTAACACCCCCACCATCATCGCCGGGTCATAGGCGGCTTGCCCACGCCCGTCCTTTTCCTCATAGGAATCGTAGATCGCCCCAAGATCCAAGGCATCGACCACATCCACCAGAAAGCGTGCCAAATGTTTTTCCGGCAGCCAATCATGCAGTGAGGGCGGCAGCAGCAGCGCCTGGTTCACATCCGCGGACCGAAAGCACTTTCCCATGACCGCATCTTAAGGGAGTGCGCATAAATAACTTGCCCATTTCATCTGTGTCTTATAAGCTAGTTGAATGAAGCTAAGGGGACTAGTTGAGACGGTTTGTGAAAAGTACGAAACTTTGCGCGACGTGTTATCGGAGAGGCAACGACGGATATGGGCGGCTACGGAAGCGCGAGCATTGCCGCACGGTGGTATCTCTCTGGTAGCGCAGGCTACGGGTTTGTCGCGTGGCACGATTCACGCGGGGATACGGGAATTGGAGGTGGGAGGGGAGAAGGAGTTGGCCGGGGAGCGCAACCGGCGATCCGGAGGAGGTCGAAAGCGGCTCACGGATCAGCAACCCGAGATACTCACGGCACTGGAGAAGCTGATTGAGCCAACCACGCGTGGGGACCCTATGTCACCATTGCGCTGGACCTGTAAGAGCACTCGCAAATTGGCCGAGGAGTTACAAGGACAAGGATTCCAGATTGGGGAACGGAAAGTGGCCGCTCTTCTCCATGAGATGAAGTACAGCCTGCAGGCTAACGCCAAGACCATTGAAGGCAGCGATCACCCGGATCGCAATGCTCAGTTTGAGTTTATCAATGCCCAGACCAAGAAATTCTTAAAGCAGGGTTGCCCAGTCATTTCTGTGGACACCAAGAAAAAAGAATTGGTAGGAAACTACAGTAATGGCGGCCAGGAATGGCAACCGCAAGGAGAGCCGGAGAAAACCCTGCTGCATGATTTTCCCGATTCCGAAGTGCCCAAGGCGGTACCCTATGGGGTCTATGACGTGGGGCGCAACCAGGGTTGGGTAAATGTGGGTATGGATCACGATACCGCCGACTTTGCCACCGATAGCATCCTATCCTGGTGGAAACACATGGGCTGCAAGGCCTATCCGAAAGCGACCGAGTTGGTCATTATGGCCGACGCCGGAGGTAGCAATAGCAACCGTTCCCGGCTATGGAAAGTGGGAGTGCAACGCTTGGCGGACCTCACGGGATTGAACATTCACGTATCGCACTTCCCGCCTGGAACCAGCAAGTGGAACAAAATCGAACACCGGATGTTCTCATTTATCACTCAGAACTGGAGGGGAAGGCCCCTGGTCAGCTTTGAAACCATTGTCAGCCTTATCGGCAATACCACCACCCAAGCGGGTCTCAAAATCAAAGCCAAGGTGACGCGCAAGAGTTATCCCAAAGGAATCAAGGTCCCTAATTCCGAAATGGCCAAGCTTAACCTCAGGCCAGCCGCTTTTCATGGAGACTGGAACTATTTGTTATCGCCCCATGGTAACTAGACCCATAGCTAGAAATGTACATTTTCTTTGTGCGCGGCCCCTAAGCTCAAACACCCTCTGGAAAAGCTGTTATGTTTGATGCTTTGGCGGAATCTATTCCCGACAGACTCCTAGTGACCATTCATGGCATGGGCTACAGGTTCATGCCTTAGGTTCGGGCGACTCGTTTACATCAAGCTGACAGGACTGGACTCATGTTCCGTTCCAGAGCCGCTGTCCAGTACATTAAGGAGGGGCAGTGTACAACGCCATGACTCACCTGTTTGATCCGCTCGCGATTCGGGATGTTACGTTTGCGAACCGTGTATTTGTTTCGCCGATGTGCCAGTACTCCAGCACTGACGGGTACGTGAACGACTGGCATTTTGTACATCTGGGCAGCCGGGCAGTAGGCGGTGCTGGACTGGTGCTTACCGAAGCCACGGCGGTTCTTCCCGAAGGCCGGATTAGTCCGCAGGACTTGGGCATCTGGGAGGACGGTCACATTGAGCCGCTGGCTCGAATCGTCCGGTTTATTCATGACCAAGGTACCGTGGCAGGGATGCAATTGGCGCACGCGGGTCGCAAGGCCAGCACTTACCGACCGTCGGAAGGCCACGGAAGAGTCCCCGAAAATAAAGGGGGGTGGAGCAATGTCGTTGCTCCGAGCGCATTGGCTTTCAGCGATGACTATCCGATGCCGCGTGCGCTCTCTGTCGACGGAATTAAGAACATCGTTTCTGGTTTTGCCGCCGCGGCACGTCGTGCCTGCGACGCGGGCTTCCGCGTAATTGAGATTCACGCTGCGCATGGATACCTGATCCATGAGTTTTTGTCGCCTCTCAGCAATCAAAGAACAGATGCCTACGGAGGCTCATTTGAGAATCGCACTCGAATATTGCGCGAGACTGTTGCCGCCGTTCGAGCTTCGTGGCCGGAGCGAGCACCGCTGTTCGTACGTATATCGGCGACCGATTGGGTCGATGGCGGCTGGGATATTCAGCAGTCGGTTGAACTTGCGCGCTCCCTGAAGGAACTTGGAGCAGACCTGATCGATTGCTCTTCGGGCGGCAACGTATTGCAGGCAAAGATTCCGGCCGGCCCGGGTTATCAAACGCGGTTTGCAGAGCAGATCCGCCGCGAAGCCAAACTGCTGACCGGCGCGGTCGGGATGATCACTTCTCCAGTTCAAGCCGAGCACGTCCTCGTTACGGGACAGGCGGACGCAGTCATCATCGCCCGCGAATTTCTGCGAGATCCATATTGGCCATTGCGGGCAGCCCGTGAGCTAGGGCAGTCAATTTCGTGGCCTGTCCAATATCTCAGGGCTGCCCCGGAAGGCTCACAAGCCCGCGTTGCGGTGGACCTCAAGAATCTGGAGTCCTGCTTCGAGGAACAACACGCGATTCCTGAGCGCTGACCTTCACCACATCCGCACGGCGGAGCTCATGACAGAGGGGTAGCGCTCGCGACGGGATCGATAAATGTTGTTCATGTCCAGCGCATACTGAATTCTTAATCTTAATAAGAGGCAGGCAATGCTAAAAAGCACGAACCCGCATATATCACCAGCCTAATCCGCCACTTTGAGGATCTTCGCGACGGTACACACGGCGGCTCCACCAGTCGAAAGAACAAGGAAGCCCATTTCGAGAAGGCCGTGCAACTGCTGGCTCCCGTCGCCTGCCAAGTTCTCACCGAAATGAACACGAGCTTGCTGCTCGACACCGGGCAACTCACCGAGAGGGGGCTACGACGCACGGCTGATGGAGGGCTGAACCCATCCTGGGCTCTGAGCTGGCCTGAACAGCGGGCAGCCGGGGTCGAGCCCATCGTGCTCCAAGCCTATTTCGGAGGCGGATTCCACCACCCTCATCTTCGAGGGACGACAGTTCGCGACTGGCCGCTGAACGTGTTCAGCGACGAGGATGCCAAGGCCCAGCTGTGCATACTCCGGGCCCTGGTGTCCAGCGATCTGCATAATTTGGTCTATAGCGCGGACTATCGAATTGTCCCTGCGGTGACAGCAAGGCGCGCTACCCCGCTTGCCCACGGAGTCAAGGCAACCTGAGAGAGCATCAGTATTCGTGAACGGCCAAGTTGACGTGGTCTCGTTACTATTTTGTCACTTTTGTGGCGCATAATCTCGTCTTTTGACGCTCGCTCTTACTCGCTTCGGCCGCATCAAAAAGGAAAAGGCGCACGCCCATGAACAACAGACGCGCGCCCTACCCAAATGGGCAGCTGATTTACCGGCCAAAATACTTGGCGTTGCGCTCGGTGAAGCTCTTCCATTTTTCCGGCAGGTCATCCAGCGCGAAAATCGCCGACACTGGGCAGACGGGAACACAAGCTCCGCAATCAATGCATTCGACGGGGTCGATATATAACATTTCCTCTTCGGCGTAAGCCGGCGAATCCTTTTTAGGATGTATGCAATCTACCGGGCAGGCGTCCACACAAGCTGTGTCCTTGGTGCCGATGCACGGTTCTGCAATTACGTATGCCATAGAGTCTGTGTCTCCCTGAGATGTTTGCCGAACCTAACCGAACCGCTAATTCTAACAAGAATGCCGCCAGCGGTACAGCATCCAGCAGCGAACATGCTGCCGGAGGAATCAAACCCTCGCTGGTCCAAGCTGGACAACTACGGCGGGCCTTTCTACCCTCCTACGCCTCCACAAGTTCCCGCTCTGCGCTTGGCTCGTATTCGACAATGTGGCCCGCCACGGCGCTCGCCGCCACCGTTAGCGGACTGGCCAGATACATCTGCCCGGGCCCGCTGCGGCCGGGAAAATTCCGGTTCTGCGCGCTGATCACAACCTGCTCCGGCCGCGTGGTTACGCCTGGTCCGGCGTTGATGCAAGCGCCGCAGCTTGGCTCGATTACATCCGCCCCGGCTTTCTGGAAAATTTCGAGATAGCCTTTGCGTTTGCAGTAATCGCGCGTCTCCTGCGAACCAAACTGGATGTAAAACTTCACCGATTCCGCCACGCGCTTGCCGTGCTTGAGGGCATCGGCGAGCACGAGCGCATACATGTCCATGTCTTCGTTCTTGCCTGCAGTGCAGGTGCCGCCATAAGCGAGTTCGACTGGCACGGGCGTATTCAGTTCACGAATGTACTTGCCGTTTCCCGGATCGCCCGGCGTGGCTACCATGGGCGTAATCTCTGCGGCGTCCAACTCAATCACATGCGCGTATTGAGCATCGGGATCGCTGGAAAGGCCTTGGATCATGGCCTCGGCCTTTTTGCGGTCCATCGCACGGCGTTCCACCAGAAAATCCACAGCCTTGCGGTCGGGCGCCACAATCCCGGTGAAGCCGCCGATTTCCGCTGCCATATTAGTCATAGTGGCGCGTTCGTCGACGCTGAGTTCCTCGATGGCCCCGCCTGCGTATTCCATGACCTTGGCCAGCGCTTTGCCGTGGCGGACGTAATCAAGACTGAGAATCTTTAGAATGAAATCCTTTGCGGTAACGTTCGGGTGCTTCTTGCCGCGAATCACAATCTTCACCGACTCCGGCACTTTCACCCGAACATCCTTCGTGATCCATGAGTTGAAGACATCCGTTGTACCGATGCCGAAGGCTACGCACCCGATCGCACCCACGTGCGGCGTGTGCGAGTCTGAGCCGATATTCAACTGTCCTGGCAGCGCGTAGCTTTCCAGAACAATCGAGTGGCAGATCCCCTCCGAACCCTTGCGGTCTTTCAATTCACCGTGCAGCTTGATACCTTGCTTCGCCGCGAAGTCCTGTTGCTTCAGCTTGAGCTGGGTTGCCAGATCGAGCAACCCGAGCTTCTTTTTCTCCTCTGAGATCACTTCATCGAGAAACGTGAGGTGGTCACGGAAAAACAAAATGCTCGCGGGATCGTTCACTTCTGCGTCCTTACCCACGTAGCGCTCGAAAAAAATGGCCGCCATCGGCGTGACATATTCGTGGCTAAAACGCAAATCGGCGCGGGCAAAGCCTGTGTCACCCGGCTTCACAAACGGCACACCAACTTCTCCTTTATCGTCGAGCATGTGTCTTGCGAAGATCTTCTCCGCCACGGTCATCGGCCGTTTTTCTGTCTTGATCGGCGGCAGAAAGACCTTCTTCTGCATACGCGCGACGTTAAAGGGAAACAGGCCACCGTACTCGATCACCTGTCGCGTAATCTCGTCTTCTCCAGCAGTAAATTCACTGAGATTAATCTCCTGGCCGCTGCGAATCTGGTCAATCAGGGAGAAATTGGTCGAGGTCAGCAAACCGAGATTCTGGCAATTCTGCTTATAGATGCGTTCGATGTTCTCCGCAATCACGATGCGAATGCCGGCGCACATCTCTGCGTAAGGAGACTGCTCCCGGCTCGATCCTTTGCCCCGCCGTTTGCCGCTCACAGCGCAGACGAATCTACCCTTTTTCACGTCAGAACGCCCGATGGGAAACCCGTTGCCGCACTTGAGGCCCAGGTAAGGGATTTCGCCCAGAGTCTCGTCGAAATAAAAGCAGTAGTGCGCAGGAGTAATTTCGTCAGTCGAGATATCGTCACGCAGCTTGGGATTGTTGGCGGGATCCTTTGTGTCCCAGGGTAAGTCTTCCCCAGCAAGCTGCCGCTTGATGAGTTCAGGATCTTCAGTGAGAAAAAGAATGCGGCCCTGCAGACGAACCTTGTCGTGCCGTTTCTCGATTTTGCGTTCCAAGAGTGAGTTGATCACGATCGATAGCCTAGGGTAAGAGTAGTGAGCGACCCTGTTCCTATTGTAACTCGCGCAGCACAAGTCGTTCCTGTCGTGGCTAGTGGTGTCCGTGCGTCCGATCATATTTCTCCCCGGCCGGGATCGCGACTGCCAGGCGGTTCTCTTTCGGCGCAAGCGGGCAGGTGGCGTAGGGCGTCACCGCGCAGGGGGGATTGTAAGCTCGGTTGAAATCGATCACCACGGTTCCATTCACGACCGGATCAGTTTCAAGGAAACGTCCGCCCGGGTAGGTGTCGGTCTTGCTGGTCAGATCGTTGAAAACGAACGAAAGGCCTTTCGAGGGATTGCCACCCAGATCCGTGAGCCGCACTTCCTGACCATCGATCTTAAAGACGACGGTCCCGGCCACCGGCGTAGGCGTGGTGTCGCCTAGAACGTTAGGCACATCCACCGTTTTCTTTCCGTCGGAGGGTATCCAGCTTGCAGTCACCCGGTAGGACAGGTCGAGCGGGAAGAAAATCGGGCCATGGTAATTCTTGGCCTCCTCGTTGTCGAGATCCTTCAACCGTATGCCAATGCGCTGACCCCGCACGATGGCTTTGATGCGCAGACTTCCCAGTTCCACGATTGTCGGGCTGCCTGAAGTATCCGGCTGCAGTTTGGCCGTGGTCACCGGTTTGCCGTCAATGGTGGCGTGGGCGTCCGGGCCGAATTTCACGGTGACATCCGTCCCCTGCAACTCGAAAACGCCGGCATGAGCCGGCCCCTTAGGAAACACGATAGCGTTGCCCGCGTCAGTGCCGAACGAATTTTCGCCGGGCTTGAGCCAGAATAAGCCTGCCAAGGACAGCCAGTTCGTCTTGAGGTCGTCGACCAGTTCAGCTTTCCATTTATCGAACGACTGAATGTATGCCGCATCAGGGGCGGCGGGCGACGGATTCTTGTCTGCAAGAGCCAGGGCGGCGAACTGCATCGCCGCGATCGCCAACGTGATGATAAACGAACAGGTTCGCTTCATAGTCAAGTTCTCTCACCACTCTCGTCGTCCAACTATCTCTTGAATGCGTGCACATCGGGCAATGGTTCCAAGTCACGTCCGGTGAAAACCTGTTCGAACTCGTCGATCATGGCCAGATGCACTAACCCGTTGGAGGCCAGAGTTTCGCGACTGTGCAGTTGGAATGGCCCACCCTTAAAGTCGGTCACCTTCCCTCCTGCCTCCTGAACGATTAGTACGCCCGCAGCGGTATCCCAAGGATTGAGGTTGAATTCCCAGAATCCGTCAAAACGTCCACAAGCCACGCAGCACAGGTCAAGCGCCGCGGAACCCGCTCGCCGTACGCCGTGCGTGTGTAGCGTGATCTGATGGTAAAAAAATATGTTCGGATTTTTGTGCCGCTTATGGCTTGGAAATCCGGTAGCCACCAGGCACTCAGCCAAATTCGCAGTCTTTGAAACGTGAATTCGCTGCTGATTCAGGTAAGCCCCGCTTCCCTGCTCGGCTGCGAATAGTTCATCCCGCGTAGGATCGTAGATTACGCCGGCGATCCGATTTCCCTTGTAGTCCAGACCCAGGGAAACGCAAAAAACCGGGAATCCGTGAGCGAAGTTCGTGGTCCCGTCCAGGGGATCGACGTACCAGCGGTAGTCGCTACCCGTGTCCCGCAATCCTTCTTCCTCGCCGAGTATGTCGTGGGTAGGCCAGTGCTGGGCGATTCGCTCCCGGATCAGCACCTCTGACTTGCGATCCGCGACCGTGACCAAGTCGGCTTCGCCTTTGTATTCCACTTTGACGCGTTGGCGGAAGTAGTCCATCAGCAGCGCACCGGCTTCGCGCGCAATCTCCGCCATGGCCGGGAGGAAGTCGTTGCTATTCGAGGAAAATGTCATTCGATGGGAAGGCGTTCTTTCACAGACCGCTTCGCGCAGGCTACCGGCCCTTAGCGCCGTCCTCTGCGATATACATGATTTCGTGTTTAAAAATGAAAAGATTTGGCCCGTCTTCGCGCGTCAGCCTGACCATGTTCTTATCGTAATATTCAATCCAGCCGTAGACGACTTCGCCGTCGGCAAGCTTGATCCGGACCGGTTTTTGTTTCTCCCCCAACGACTTCAAATACGCGGCCTCCTGCGAGGTCTCCTCGGGAGGAGTACTCTTGGTTTTCCGGGGAGCGGAGGCACCTGCTTGTCCGTTGAATGCCATACCAGCATTTTACACGTGGCTACGGGTGGACGCGGCGGATGGTCCAAAGATAGAAATCAAAGCTTGATAGCGGTGGATCGTGGTAGCATACGGCAATCGTTTCCCAGGAGGTTTCGCCATGAGAACCTCAATTCTCGTGTTTGCGTTTCTTCTTTCCGGGGCCGCAGCGTTTGCCCAGGGTCCGATTCCTCCCAGCGGACAGGTGCAGGCTGGCAAAGCCGAGAGCGAGTTCGAGAGAACTGTTCCCCCTCCGATGCAACACCACCCTTCGCTGGATTTCGCAAAACTTAAGAGCGACGCGGATGAACTGCTGATCCTGTCTCAGTCGATTCATTCGGGGGTCGACAACGTGGGGAAGGGCATGCTCCCGAAGGATCTGATCGATAAGCTGAAGCAGATGGAAAAACTTTCGAAGCGTCTGCGCAACGAATTAACTCCTTAAGCCTCGGCAAGAAATACCGGCTCCTGGTGGAGCTGTGTTGGCCGTTCGCGGCAATTTGCCTAGAAGGTCGGCTTCGGAGCGAAGTCGATCGTACGGTGACGCTGACCCGTGCCCGCGGGTGCCCGTTCGTCACCCACTTACCGCTGCAGCAGTCCCCTTTTGCAAGTGGCGGAGTGAGCCCGGGCAGCTGGGGCCGGGACAATCCCGCCAGTGTAAAATTGCCTTCTGGCAAATGCAAAAAATGGAAGGCGGGGGTTGAATGTTTTTGTGTCGGTCGTTTGTGTGTCTGCTTTTCCTGGCAGGCAGCTCACTCGCAAGTTTTGCTAAACCGGTCAACATTATCCTCATTACCCTGGATACGACGCGTGCGGACCGCATGGGTTTTTTGGGTTCTACACGCGGACTCACGCCCAACCTGGATTTCATGGCCCAACAAGCGGCAGTTTTTCCCCGTGCTTACTCGCAGGTTCCGCTGACCACGCCTTCGCACGCGACCATTCTGACGGGAACGTACCCACAGTTCAATCATGTAAGCGATTTGGGATCCCCCCTGGAAAAGGACTTGCCCTATCTGCCCGACATTCTGCGGCAGCACGGGTATCGCACCGCGGCGTTTGTCGGATCGGAGGTGCTCGATCCAAAGAGCGCCGCCGCGCCGGGGTTCGACCGCGGCTTTGAGACCTACGACGCGCCGTTCCACATTCGCGGCCAGGGTGAAGACCGCTATCACAGTGTGGAGCGCAGAGGGATGACGGTTGTGGACAGCGCCTTGGAATGGCTCGACCACCATCCGCAGGGCCCTTTCTTTCTTTGGCTGCATTTTTATGACCCTCACGATCCTTATGACCCGCCGCCGCCGTTCAAGGCCCAATACGCAGCTTCGCCTTACGACGGTGAAATTGCTTATGTGGACTCCGCCGTTGGCAAGCTGTTGACGACGCTGCGGTCGCGCGGCCTGTACGATCAAAGTCTGATTGTCGCCGTCGCAGACCACGGCGAGGCTTTTGGGGAACACGGGGAATGGAGTCACGGCCTATTCCTTTACGACGAGACCATCCACGTGCCGTTACTGATTAAGCTGCCAGCAGCGGGTTCGGCTCACCGCCGGATCGAGAGCCGCGTAGGGCTGGTAGACATAGCACCAACGCTTCTGCAGGAAGCGGGAATTGCCGCGCCCACGGCGATGCAGGGTCAGTCTCTGCTGGAGCTGATCAAGGCGAAATCGAACGCAGCCGCGCTCGACCGTCCCGAGTACGCGGTGACCGACTACCCTTATCGCGCCTTCGGCTGGAGTTCGTTGCGCGCCTGGCGAGCGGGAAAGTATCTGTACATTGATGCGCCACAACGCGAGCTCTACGATCAACCCCAGGATCCCGAGGCGGCGCACAACCTGGCGAACAGCGCCCCCAGCGTGACGGACACGATGGCCTCGCAACTCGAGGATTTTCGCCACAAGACGAGTCGGGCCGGGCCGACGGAAGTGGCTCTCACTCCTGGTCAAGCTGAGCAGTTGCAGGCGCTCGGCTACGTAAGTTCCGGATCGAGCAAGCCGGAGAGCGAAGAAAAGCAAAGAGGAGCTGATCCGAAAGACAAGGTGCAGATCGCGAATTCGCTGCACCAAGGTTTGCTGGACGCGGAGGAAGGAAACTACCACCAGGCCATTCCGCTGTTCGAACAAGTACTTAAAGCCGACCCGAAAGTAGCGCTGGCTAACCTGCAATTGGGCCGCGCCTGGAACGGTCTGGGAGAGTACGACAAGGCTGTGCCTTGGTTGCAGAAGGCGGTAGAGCTCACGCCGGACTCAGCGGAGGCGCACTACGAACTGGGAGCGGCGCTCGGGGAAATGGACGACTGGGCGGGATCGGCAAAACAACTGGAAACTGCCGTGGCTCAGGACCCGAGCTCGGACGAGATGCACTTCTATCTCGGTTCAGCTTATGAGGAAATCGATCGCGTCGACGACGCCATGAAGCAATACCAGGCCGCCCTCGACCTCAATCCCGATAACTACAGGGCAAATTTGCTGCTGGGGCGTCTGCTCGCCATGCAAGATCGCCCCAAGGAAGCTGAGCCGCTTCTGCAAAAAGCCGTGAAGCTGGATCCGCAATCGGCGGATGCGCACAAGTTTCTGGGCAACGTGTACACAGTGTTGGGAGAGGAAGAGAAGGCGCGCCGCGAATTAGCCGAGGCACAGCGGCTGAAAGCGTTGGAGCCCTGAGGAAAGCAACCGGCTCAAGGTCGGCGGTTGCGGTACAGCGAAGGATCCACCACAAGGGCCATCGCTTCCACATTCAAGTCGATATTCAGGAAATCGCGGACCGCGTTTGCGAGGCCCGTTGGGTCACTCAGCACTTTTCGGTATCCGACGCGGCAAACCGGGATGTCCGATCTATGCTCGAGCCAGTCGACGACCTCTCTCATGTGATCGCGGAAGGCGGAAGTCAGCCGCGCGGAATCCACGAACTCGGTTGATTTGCGGCGCTTGAGCATTTCATCTTGCGAAGCGAGTACCTCCGGGAGCGGTCGCTCCATGAAAATCACTTTGTAATTCCTGCCTTGGGGAAGAGAAAGAAGAAGCTGAGAAATAACCTTCACCGCCTTCCCTTCGGCTTCGTCGATGCGATTCGGTTCCTTGGGCAGAAATTTGATCCCCTCCCATTCGCAATAGCCGCGGGGATTGTCAATATCCGGCTTGCGTTCCAGATCGGTGAGCAGAGGGATGCCACCGGCCGCCAGCATTTGCATCATCAGCGACGTACCGGAGCGCGGTAAGCCCGAGACGATAGTGATCACGATTCGACCATAGTAATCTGCCACGCCCAGGCGCGGCCAGGCTAGGGCGCGGTGGATGGCGCAACGGTCCACGGTTTCCCGTCAAGGTGCACGGGAAGCGCCAATCCAAATAGTTTCAGAATCGTGGGAGCGACGTCGACAATGGCGGGCTTCTCAGCGCTGATCTTGCGATTGCAGAAAAGAACGCCGGGAACCAGCCGCGGATCAATACAATGGTCGCCGCTCCACGCCTTGAGATTGTCTTCGAAGATCTGGCTGGTGACCTTGCCCATAACGGAATCCCAGGACGCGCGGAACCCGTCGCCGTAACCGACAATCAGATCAGGCGCGTTATCCACGTAGGGACCCGCATACACGGAGTCGCAATCGAAGACACCCGTGATGCCGGCCCGGCCAGACGCAGGGTCGACGAGACCGTCGAGTTTGCGCCGCAGTTCGTCTTTCAGAGCGTCGGCGTCGGCGCCTGGTTCAATGATGCCCTCGCGCTCGCGGCCCTTGAGGTTCAGGTACAGTCCATTCAGGCCCATGGTGTAAGCCCGGGTGCGAGACCAGTCGACGTCGTCGAACCAGTCGCCGCTTTCGGTCTTTCCAGACTTCAGCGCCAGATATCCGTTCTGGTGCAGCCAAGCATTCAGATTGACACAGCGAGCAAACGACTTGAAACCGTGGTCGGAGACAATCATCAGCACAGTCTTGTCGTCGATCTGCTCCATGACGCGGCCGATCAGTTTGTCCATGCGGGAGTAAAGTTCTTGGATCACGCTGGGACGTTGATCCCGAGGCACATCGCGGGCGGCGGGATGGTCCTCGTCGAGGTAACGCCAGAACATGTGTTGCACACGGTCCGTGGTGTCGAACACGCAGGCGCAAAGGCCCTGCTGCGTTTTTTCCAGGGCATCGAACAACATACGCTCGCGATCGTCATGATTGGCATAACACTGCGCGAGGAAAGCTTGATCGTCCAGCACTTCCTCGTTCAAGGCCCATGTGTCTTCCGCCAGTCCGAGAGTTGCATAAGGGCCAAACAGTTTTGCCAGGTAGATAGAATAGGTCACGGGATGAGAAATAGGCAGATCGGGCTTGCCGGGATCGATGTTCACCGGCGTCACGTATACTTCGACCTCGGGCGAAAGTTCCTTGAGATAAAATCGGCAGATTCCGTGTGCGCTGAAGCCCACACCGGCTCTGAACTTCACCGGAATCCACTCCGAGTAGTCGCCGACCTTTAACCTGAAGGTCTGTGAGTCTACGGTGAAACGGGCTTGATTCCTGTTGTCTAGATGGATCTCAAAGTTCACGCGCAGTTCGTCGCCAGAACCACCCGTCAGCGGATTCTCAGGGCCAGGGACATAGGAACTGTGCGATGAGCCGTTGCGCTCGATCGGAACGCGAACTCCGCCTTCGCGAAATTTTTCGCGCGGGAGGCGAGTTGTGCACAAACAGAAAGTACCCTGGCTCCCTTTCAGGTCAGGAACGCACATCCCGGAAAGCAAAACTCCGGAGAATTTTTCCGGCGGAAAGGTCACCGGCACGCGAATCACGGAACAGAAAATGCCGGCTTCGCCCAGCCAGTGCCAGAAAGGTATCCCGCGGCGCATGCCTTTGATTCTCGGGCCGCCGAGTGGGATCGTGTACTTGCCAATCTTCCAACTGCGCTTCGGTCCCTTGATCTCGGCCGACGACAGGTAGGGAAGGTAATTGCTGAGATCCCGGGCGAGAAAATCGTAGATGTTGTGCTTGCCGGGGTTCACGCCGGTCATGAAGGTTGACCACGCCACCGGAGAAATAGGCGGGAATGTCGTCTGCAATTTCCGGAAGGTCCCCCGCTCACGCAAGCTCGCGAGATTCGGCAGTTTGCCTTCGGCAATGAATCGTTCTGTCAGTTCCGGATCCATGCCGTCAAACCCGAGAATGATGGCCCGTTTGATCTGTGCCTTTCCGTAAGCATTCGGTCGTCGCAACAGGCGAAAGAACTGCCGGAAAGGCCAGGCAAAAAAAGCATATACGGAATAGAGGAAGGCAACGAAAAGCGTCCAGAAAGACGAGAGGACCGCAAAACCCGCTCCCGGCCCCGCGTAGGCGTGGCTGAGTGAGGGGTGGAGCAGGACGATCCCGAGAACTGCCAGACTCGCGAGAAGCCGTCTGCGCGCTGCCGGGGAAGTTGTTTCGCTCCACTTCATATTTCAATCCCAAGAATACTCTTGAAAAGAAAACCGGCAGCCAGCGACAAAACGAAGAACAGCCAGATCCAGTTCCATTCGAACCCGGCGAAAGCAATGTTCCGGGCGGGATACTGTACATTGATAGACTCGATAGGATTATTCCCGGGCAGAGCGGGTTCTCCGGAGACAAAAATACGCTTCCAGAATTTCCCGCGAAGGCGGGCTGGCGACAAGCGCGACAAGCCCGTCCCGACCCGTACTCGTTTCGAAAAAGTCTGGTCAGCAGCCTGAACATTGAGCTTGTATTCCCCCGGCTTTTCGGCGACAACTCTCCAGGCAACCGCGTTTTCCGAAGGCACGTGCACTGCCGAGGCCGTAGTTGACAACCCATCCGGCAGTTGGAGCGATGCCTCATTCAATGTGTTCGAATTGTCCAGCCGCACCTTTACCAGAAACGGTTGCCCCGCTTCCACAGGCATCGAGCCCAAATAGCGATCGAGTTGCACAATCAGAAATGTCAAAGGCACAATCACAAACAGCAAAGGCTTGAATGCCAGCCGGAGATAACCGCCAGTCGCCAGCACAATGCGAACATACGACCGCAAAACGACGGGGATCTGATCCTGAAAAAGCCTGAGCGCTAGCAGATGAGCCTTGAGGCGATCCTTGGCAACGTGGATTGCCTTCTGGTCGGAGGTATAGCGAAACACGACGACCGTCAGCAAACCGATGACAAGTGAGATTCCGACGACAATTACGGCTGGGACATTGACTCCAAGAGGGCCCATGGGCGCGGAAAGCGGTGAGGCCACGCTACTCGATGTACCCGAGCCCATGGAGCCGCTTCTTAACGATTTCCTTCGACGTGGAACCACCTTCGCTCGGAGGCAGCACCTTGTTCACTTCTTTCTCGAGAGCATGCACCACGAATTCGTCGACCGAGGCGTAGCCGCACGCCTCCGCGCACTGCTTCACTTTATCCAGCAATTCGCCTTCTAGCTTCACTTTGTGAGAGCCGAACATTGATCTGCCAAACCTCGATCTGCTGAACCTCGATCTGCTTGATCGCCAACAAAATCAGTGAGTCGCGCTGCCGGGCTGAAACACGGATTCCCCAATCATACCCTTTGCCTTGGCGATTCCAAACTCCGCCAGAATCGTTGGCGCGATGTCGGTCAAAGCGGGGGCTTCGGCTGCCATTTTCCGGTTGCTGAGCAAAACTCCTGGGACGAGAGTGTAGTCCATGCAATGGTCGCCGCTCCAGGGGTTGGTGTTGTCTTCAAGTTCTTCCGGCGGAAAAGCGCCCAAAATCGTTTGCCATCCGGCCCGGTAGCCGCGGTTATATCCTACGATCAAATCCGGCCCCTGCTTCGCATAGGGCCCCGCATACGCCTCACTGGCAAGATCCACACGGGTGATCACGGGCTGTTTCGATTTTGGATCTTGCACTGCGAGCAGCTTCGCCCGAATCTCAGCCATTAAACTATCGGCCGCAGTTCCCGGTTCGACGATTCCATTGCTCTCGCGGCCCCGCAAGTTGAGGTAGAGCCCGTTCAGTCCGAGACCGTAAGCGCGCGTCTGGCTCCAATCAACATTCGCAAACGGCTCACTGGAATTGCGGTTCGCATCATTTTTCAGTTTGACGTAACCGTTGTCCAGCAACCAGGTATTCAGGTTGAACGAGCGGTAGTACGGGGCAAATCCGTGGTCGGAAAGAACCAGCAGGGTGGTGTGGTCATCCAGTCGCGGCAGCACTTCCCCCAACACCTGATCCATCTGCTCATAAAAGTCCTCGATCGCCGAACCGTTCTGGGCCGCAAGTGTGGCATCGTATTCGGGATGCTTGGGGTCCATCAACCGCCAGAACATGTGCGAATTGAGATCAAGACTGGAAAAGTAAAAAAAGAATACTCCCTGATGGAACTTGGGGAACTCGGCGTCGAAGATGCGGCGATGCTCAGCCAGAACGGTTCGCGCCTGCCGCAGGTACTCGTCGTCGTCGAGCACGCCATCCGAAAGAGCTTTCGTGTCTTCGGCGATTCCCTGGGTATGGAACTCGCCTGCTTCGTCCGTCAGAAAGCGCGAATAACTGGACGGCGTCGAAATCGGCAGCGCGGGATCCGCAGGGTCAATGTTGATTGGCGATACATACAGCTGAAAGCGGGGGTGCGCTTGCTTGAAATAAAAGCGGCACATGCCTTTTACATTTGCCAGGAAAGGAAACAGCTGGAACTCGACGTGGATCCAGTCGCTCCACTCCCCCTCGCGCAGCACAAATTCCCGGCCCTGCACCGTGACTTTGGCCACAGACTCCAGAGGGTCAATGGCAACCGAGAAGGGTTCCACAGCGGCGGGAGAGCCTTTTCGAAACGAATTGTCGGGGCCAATGAGATTGGCCATGACGCGCGAGTTCTCAACCTGCACGGGGATAATCTGCCCGCCTTCGACCGCTCCGGCAACGGCTGCGGGATCATCCGTGTAAAAAGAAAATGTGCCGTAAGTCCCCCGCAGATCGGGAGTGCCCATGCCCGACAAAGTCTTCCCCTTGGCCGAGACCGGAGGGAAATTCGAGGGAATCCGAAAGATTGTATTTGGGATGCCGTGCTGATCAAGAATTTGCCAGAACGCCACGCCTTTGCGCAGTTGTTCGGCGGTGCCGCCACCGAGAGGAATTGCCCAACTGCCAACGTGGATCGCGTGCTTCGGTCCCTCGACCCGCGAGGCCGAAAAATAGACTCCCAAGGTCTTCGGATCGCGATGAATGAAGTCGAAGATCCCATGACCTCCGGCATTCATGCCCGTAATCAGGTTGGACCACGCCACCGGACTCTGCGGCGGAATGCTGGTTGTGAGCTGGCGAAAATCTCCCTGAGCCTCGAGTTTCGCGAAGTTTGGCATCTTTCCTTCGCGCATGAAGCGATGCAGGAGTTGGGGATCCATGCCGTCGATGCCGAGAATGATCAGGCGTCGATCGCTATGCGAATGAGCCGGGGCGGACCGGCACGAAGGCAGCATCGCCGCTGCGATTAAAAGCAGCGAAGCGCAGAGTACCCAGGAGGTTTTCTTCAGAGACTCAATCCTCAAAGATCCTCGTTCCGCTTTGTGACACGTTCTCGGAACGTTGTTAGACTTCTATCCATGCTGCGGTATTTGGGCCCGTGGTTCCTTCTTGGCATTCTAACCTTGGTTGTTTTCCCGGTCGACTCCCCGGCCGCGGCCAAGCCGAACATAGTCCTTATCACGCTTGACTCGACTCGCGCTGACCGCATGGGCTTTTTGGGCGCGCACAACGGCCTCACTCCTAATCTGGATGGGACTGCGCGTCACGGAATGATCTTTGCTCAGGCCTACGCGCCAGCGCCCACCACGGTGGCCTCCGACGCGACCATTCTTACCGGCACCTATCCCCAGACCCATCGGGCAAGCGAATTTGCTGTTCCCCTGTCCACGACGCTACCGTATTTGCCGGACCTGCTTCATGCCAGCGGGTATCGCACGGCTGCCTTTGTGGGGTCTATTCTGCTCGATCCACGAAACGGCCCATTCCAAGGCTATGATCGCGGCTTCGATGTATACGATGCCGGCTTCCACCTGCCGCAGCGTGGTGAAAGCCGCTTCCAGTCAGTCGAACGCCTCGGGGATCAGGTGGTTGCGCGGGCCACGAACTGGCTGGCCGGCGAAAAAAAAGGCCCTTCTTTCTTTGGGTGCATTTGCAGGACCCTCACGCCCCTTACGCTACTTCGTACGATCGTGAGGTCGCGTCTGCCGATGCCGCAATCGGGAAGTTGGTCAGTTTTCTACGCAGCCAGTCGCTCTATGATGACGCCCTGATCGTAATCGCTTCGTCCCAGGCTGAGAGTCTTGGGGCGCACGGAGAGGAGGCCCACGGCATTTTCCTTTACGACGAAACCATCCACGTCCCACTGGTTCTGAAATTACCAAAAAACCAGATGGCTGGGAAACATATCAAAAATCGCGCACGCCTTCTGGACATTGCGCCCACTGTGCTAGCGGTAGCCGGCATCCCCGTTCCCGCGCAGATGCAGGGGCAGTCGCTGATGCGAGTGGCTGAAGCAAGCTCCCAGAACGAGCAACCGGCCTATTCGCGCAGCGAACTTCCGCAACGGGGCTTCGGATGCAGCGTGCTCGAGTCGTGGCGGGCGGGAAAGTATCTCTACATCCGTGCGCCGAAGCCGGAACTGTACGATCTGTCGGTTGATTCGAATGCGACACACAACCTGGCGGAAACTTCCAAGGCCACACTTGAAACCATGGCTTCGCAACTTCTAGCCCTCGATAGCCGCCTCGGAAACGAACCCGGCAAATCCACTGGCTCAGAATTGACCTCGAGCGAGATGCAGAAACTGGCTTCCCTGGGATACGTCGGACTGCAGAAGGGAGACGCGGGCGTAAACGCCGCAGCCGAGGGTACCGATCCTAGGGAAGTCATCGCTGCTATCAACAAGACGCTCGCCGCACTGCTTGAACTGGACGACGGCAAGCCGGAGAAAGCGATCCCGTTACTGCGTCAGGTGCTGGCGGCGCAGCCTGCCACCTACCTAGCGCAGTATGGGATGGGCTTTGCGCTGGTTCAGCAGGGGCAATATGCAGAGGCCATCGGATACTTGCACAAAGCGATCGAACTGCAGCCCAATTCTGCGTTCGCCCACTACTTGATGGGTCTCAGCCTGATGAAGACCGGCGATTTCAAGGCCTCCGCCGTCCACTTGGAGATCGCGTCGGGGCGATTGCCGTCATTCTCCGCCGTGCATTCCATGCTGGCTGAAGTATACGAGCACCTGGGACGGAGCCAGGACGGCGCCCGGGAACGAGCCCAAGCAACTCAGACAAAAAACTGACCGCCGCCAAGCCCGACAGGGTATTGGCGTCGTTTGTGCTAGGCTGATGAAACTGGTGAAGGTTCTTCGCACGCTGTATGTACTGGTGATTCTGTCTGCTACGGCATCCTCCGCGCCTACCAAGACGCCGCCTCCCGACATCTTCCTCATAACCATCGACACTCTTCGAGCCGACCACGTTCACTGCTACGGGTACACCAACGTGGCAACACCTGCGCTCGACACATTAGCGAAGGACGGTGTGCGCTTCACCCAAGCGTTTACGCCCAGTCCGATCACCAATACCTCCCACGCCAGCATTCTTACCGGGCTACTGCCGGGCTCGCATGGGGTGACGGATTTCGGTGTGCCCTTGTCAGCGTCACATCCAACCGTGGCGGAGTTGCTCAAAGGACGAAATTATCGCACCGCCGCCTTTATCGGGGCTGTGATCCTCGACAGCAAAAGCCTCGCTCCGGGATTCGATCGAGGGTTCGATTTTTACGATAACTTTCCGGAACATGCGCCGACGAAGTCGCGCTGGGGACGCCTCGAGCGCCGCGGCATGGTCGTGGTGGAACACGCGGAGAATTGGTTGAGCAAGCATCCTGCGGGCCCACACTTCGTCTGGGTTCATCTCTACGATCCTCATGATCCATACGAACCGCCGCCGCCTTATTCGCAGATATACAAGGATCATTTGTACGATGGTGAAATCGCATATGCGGATTCTGCGTTGGCGCACTTCGTCGCGTACCTCAAGAGAAGCGGCATGTATGGCAATTCGGTCATCGTCGCGGTCGGTGACCACGGCGAAGGTTTGGGAGAGCATCACGAAGAAACGCACGGGATCTTCCTGTATGACTCGACTACCCACGTACCCTTGATCGTCAAGCTGCCCGGAGGACGCAGCGCTGGCACTGTGGTCGCGGCGGAGGTGCGCACCCTGGACGTTATGCCAACTCTGCTGGAATTGGCGAGTGCTCCGGCTCCGCAAAAGAAAGATGGAGAGTCGTTGGAGCCCTATCTTGGCGGCAAAAGTGAAGCCGCTCGCCCGGCCTTCGGGGAAACCGATTACCCCTTGCGTTTTGGCTGGGCCCCACTGCGGTCGGTGCGCAGCGACGGTTTTAAGTTTATTGAGGCACCCCGGCCCGAGCTCTACGATTTGCCGCTTGATCCCGCCGAAATAAGCAACAAATACGAACCTCACGACGCACGCGTCCAGAAATCGCGTGCCATGTTGGCCGAACTGCGGTCTAAGGAGGCTCCAACCACAGCTCCGGAGCCGTCCTCGCTGCCTGATCCCAAAGACAAAATTGAAGAGCAGAATTTACTGCATGCGGCGATGCTCGCGTCGGAAGACAATCGCCCTGCGGATGCTCGCAAGACCCTCGAAAAGGTTCTCACGCTCGATTCCAAGTCGCCCACGGCGCTCCGTCAGCTAGGTGAGTTGGAGCTGCAGGCTGGGGATTACGCTCAAGCTGCCCATCATTTAAAAGCCGCGATAGAGGCCCGCCCGGATGACGCAGCAGCCCTGTTTCATGAAGCGCAAGCGCTAGAGAAGACGCACGATCTGGGTGGTGCGCGGGATGCGCTCGAAGCCAGTCTTAAACTCATGCCGGGACAGTTCGAGGCTCGCTTGCTACTCGGCCAGGTGTACTTGGGCCTGAAGGACCCAGCCGCCGCCGAAGATCAATTTGAAGCAGCATTGTTGCTCCAATCGGGCAGCGTGCAGGCGCAACTCGGCTTGGCGGACGCGCAGATCACCAAAGGCAACTTCGCGGAGGCGGCTCAATCGCTCGAAGCATTATCGAGAGTGCAGGCCAAGAATGCACATGTCTTCGATCTGCTGGCGAAAGCCTACTCCGGCCTAGGCAAAAGGACGGAAGCGCAACAAGCGGCGACCAGAGCCAAGCTTCTGTCCAGCAACAAGTAATCCTCCAGCAGCGTTGAATCCAGACCTATATCATGGGCTGTTGCGCCGGAGTAAAATACAACCGACCGTATCTCCTGCCGGGAGGTTTCGTCATGAGAACCCCAATTCTCCTCTTCGCTGTTCTGCTTTCGGCATCGTTGGCCTGGGCGCAAGGTGCAGCGCGTAACGGCAACACGGGACAGCGGCAGGCTGACAAAGCCGAGGACCAGTTCGACAAGAGCGTGCCTCCTCCAGTTCGCCCGCAGCCTTCAGTGGATTTCGCGAAAGTTAAGAGCGACGCGGATGAACTGGTGATCTTGTCTCAGTCAATTCACTCCGGGATCGACGATGTAGGGAAGGGCATGCTTCCGAAGGATCTGATTGAGAAGCTGAAGCAGATGGAAAAGCTTTCCAAGCGTCTGCGCAATGAACTAGCTCCTTGAACGGCAAAAAAAACACCAGCCCCTGGTGGAGCTGGTGTTGGAAGTTGCCGGTAAATTCGCCTAGAAGGTCAGCTTCAGAGCAAATTCGATTTGGCGAGGCGACCCCAGCGAATACACGCCAGTGCCGACCCCGACCCGGTTCACGAATGCTCCGGCGTAGTTGGTGCCGTTGATGCTGCCCGTCCCGCCAGTCAGCAAGCCGGACAACATGCTTTCCGGAAGGTCAAAGTTGGCGAAGTTGAAAATGTTGTAGAAGCCGACTGACGGTTTAATGGTCAGCCGCTCTTTGATGGTGTAGGTCCACGCCAACGTCATGTCCATGGTCCGCAACCAAGCCTCGTTGACTTGGTCCGGAGGCGCCAGCGGCACCGTAGGAGCTACAGCGCCCAAGGACACCAACTGCGCCGCCGTCATCAGGCCATTCTGGATCAGCACGTTGCCTGCCGGCGTTGGCTGTCCTGCCACCGTGGCGTTGTAGTTAGCGATGGCCGCGTTGATGTTGCCGGCGTTGATGCCGCGGTCAAAGCTTCCGACATGGGTTCCCGGCATCGGATCCTGTGTAACCCCGCTCCCCTCGAAGTCGGTGCGGAAGATTTCGCCCGCGCCAATGTTTGTGTTGGGAACGGTAAGCGTGGTCGAGAACGGACTGTCGAAATGCCCAATCAGTCCAATCTGGAACCCGTAACGGAAATCCATGTAGCCGCCGAAGGATATCTGGTGGGTCCGATCCAACGTCGAAGGCCCGAAGTAAGCATTGACGTTGGAGTTGTTGAGCGCGGAATGACGAAATCCTGGTCGCCGCTGGCGGCGGTAACCGGTCTGCCCGGGTTCACGCCTCCGCCGGTGTTCTGGAAGCTGGACAAGGAGTAGGAAGCCGTGAAGTTCAGGCCGGTTGAACCTTTAATGGGCGACTTCACGTTGTAGGTCCACTTCATCTGCAGTCCGTCGTACGTGGAGCGTCCGACAGGCGACAGCATAGCCGAGCGGTGGCGCATTGGGATTGATGCCACCGAAGGCGCAGGGGTGACCGAGCGCAGGCAGGGCAACTGCTGCCGCCCATGTCGGTGGATAGAGCCCAAGCCGTTGGCGGCATAGTTGCTCATCGTTGCTCCGGCGCCGATGGCGCAGCCAACGCCGGCAGGTCCGGCCGGGCAACCAAAAGAGGCGTTGGTCGCGTTGATCGCGGCGTTGGCCCCAGCCAGATTGAAGTAGTTGATGTCACCAGCGTGGTTTTGGTCCACGCCCAACAGGTAGTGGGTCTGGACGTTACGCGCAAAATCGGCGCTGAACACCATGCCTCGATGGAGTTCCCGCTGGATGCCGATGTTCATCTGCACCGAGCGAGGCGATTTGTAGTCGGGATTGAACATGGCCAAGCTGCCGCGGCGAAAGGAGCAGGAGCCACCGGTGGAGCAGCCGGAAGGCCGGGCTGGACATAGGAGGGGTTAGGCGCCTGCAGGTTCAAGGGTGACCCCGCCACGTAGGCCGCTGCAATGCGAGGATTGACGGCAGGGCAGTACCGATCAGTGGAAAGCTGGTAGCACCCGCGGGGCCGCACACTGCCGTCTGCGAGCGCGCTTCCAGGAATGTTGATCGGACCACTTGCGGTTTGCAAAACTGTCACCGGCGCTCCCGGAGCGGCAGCAGGCCCCGAAGATCTGCAGGAACGCGCCGGTAGGCTCGCGAAACGGGCCATCAAACAGCACGTTGTTCCAGATGGCATTCTCGTAGAACAAGCCGATGCCGCCGCGAATCGAGGTCTTGCCATCTTTCGTGGGATCCCAGGCAAAACCCAGCTTGCGGAGCCCAGTTGTTGTTCGGCTGGTTCACCTGAGTTGCCTAGCCCAGGGATCAAGGCGTTGAGCCCAGGAATCGGCGGCATACTGGCTGTCGGTGCGGCCAGTGTCGCGCATCCACCGGAGCCCATAGGTGAGGGTGAAGTTCGGCTTGATCTTCCAGCTGTCACCGCCGTAGAACATAAGGCGGTTGTCGGGTCCGAGGCCGCCAGCCGGGAAACCGAGTGCCGCCTTGGTAGTGGAAAAGCCCAAGCCATTGGCTACAATAACGAAATCATCCGGGTAGTTGAGCGGGTTGCCAGTGCCACCTGCGAAGGCACCGCTGGCGGCATTCGCGATTTCACCCGTGCTAACGTTCGAATCTGATCTCTGGTCCGTTCTTGAAAAACGAGGCGAATCCGCCGCCTTGGATGTGGTTGTAGCTGACTCCGTAGCGGATCACGTGCGCAGCCGAGGATTTTGCTGCCATCGTACTTGATTTGATGGTCGCTTTGCGGAGTGCTCTGCGGGGCCAAGAGATTCGGCCCGGCCACCAGACCAGTCGCTCCCATAAAGATTTCCGCGCCCAGGTTGGCAAACGGCAGCGTCGTGCTGCCAATCGTCGCGTCCATGATTTGATTCTGGAATTTCAGGTACGAGAAGCGGATGGCATGGCTGAAGCTGCCAGTGTTGAAATCCACGCCGCCCACAAAGTTGCGGGTAATGTCCTTGTTGTCATATACCGAGTATCCGTACCCGAAAGTAGCGCCCAGGATGTTCTGGAAATCCGAGAAGCGAAAGAACGCGCGCGCGCTCTTGGTGAGCTGGTAGTCCAGACGTCCCAGTAAGTTCCCCTCGTGGAACTTATCGGAAAATGTACCCGAATACGCCTGGAAAGGAGCGGAGATGGGTACGGGCACAGCCGTGTGTTGAATGGTTCGCTCCCCGTCCATGAAGAAGAACAGCTTGTTCTTGATGATCGCGCCCGCCGAAGTCGCCGCCGTACTGGCTGCGCTGGAAGGGCGCGCTGAATCCGGGAGGCGTGGGTAGCGGCGGCCGCAAAAGCGACTATCGCGGAACGCACCAAAAGCATCGCCGTGGAAGGCGTTGCTTCCGGATTTCGTGGTCACGTTCACAGCGCCCGAAGAAGTCAGCTCCGTGGACATGTCCAGACTCGACTGGCTGATCTGAAATTCCTGGATGGCGCTGGCGGGAATGTCGGTTGTGGTCGTTCCTACGGTTTCATCGGAGACGTCCACGCCATCAACCTCGATGCGGGCAGTACGGCCGAAGCGGCCTCCGAAAGAAATCGAAGAGTAACCGGCTTTGGTGGGGTCGAAGTTCTGACCATCCTGAATCTGCACGCCGGGCTCAAGCTGGGCCAGATCAAGGAAGTTACGGCCATTCACCGGCAGGTTGGCGATCTGATTTTCCGTGATCACGCCCTGAACGGTGGGCTGTTCCGTGTTCACCTGAACTGAGCTGGCCTCTACCTCAACCACTTGGCTGGTCTGGCCTACTTCCAATTTAATGTTAGCGGTCGCGGTGTTGTCCACCTGCACAGTCACCGGCACTTCGGTCGTCTTGAAGCCGGGCGCCTCGACCCTCACGGAATAAATGCCTGGGATCAATGAACCTGAAGTATACGAACCTTTGGAGTCCGAGGTCCTGATCGACGCCACTCCTTTAGATTTTTCGGTGATGGTGACTTTTGCCCCGCTAACGACTGCGCCGGAAGGATCAGTGACTGCTTCCCTGGATACTGCCGTTGCCGACGTTGGTTTGCGCCAACAGGAGTGTGGAAGACAGCAAAAAAGTTATCGCCAGAGCCAATGCTAGAAACATTCCGGCGGACCGGAGAGGGGGGTTGAAATTCGGGGACATCGTCCACCTTCCTTTCAGAATCTGTTCAGAGTCAACGTTTCCGAGCTGAATAGCGCTTTCGCAGTCGAGTCAGGCGGGACTACTTTTATCTGCTTGTTGCCAAGGACTCCCGCCCAGCAATCAGAGGCCGACCGCAGCCTCTCACCGAAACCCAAGCAAGTCCTTAGGTGATTAACACTGCAATTGACAGACCAAGACAATTAACGCAGACACTTTGGCATGTCATCTGTAATTCTGTCAATAGCTTAGGGGGAGTTATTGTTGATCTCATACAACCTCGGACCAGGGTGGTCGATTCCATATTCTGTAGATTATTATTGAAAATGAAATCAGAAGGGACGCGAGGGCCGCGTCAAAACTTGGATTTCGTAGTGTAATACCCGGTCCGGTGGCGCACGGTGAGCGATGAGCCCACGGATGATCCGTCCACTTTGACTTCAATGTGCCGGAAGCTGGAATCGGAAAGGCGCTGCGATGGATAGTAAGCCAGCAGGTATTGGGTGCGCAGTTCGTCACTGATCTTTCGGAAAGCGTCGTCGAGTTGCGGCACTGATTCGGCGTAAAAGTACTTGCCGCCGGTGTCCTCGGAAATCTGGATCAAGGCGTGCTCCCCGCCCGTGTCCCGCCCTGCGCTCGCCTCAATCGGAACCACGATAATGCTGTAGACGATAGCTTCCGCTTCCTGTGCGGAACGCACCGCCTCCTTATAATCCACACGGCTGACCGTATCGCCGCCGTCGGTGATTACAACCAGAACCTTTCTTCCTTTGCGCGTGTCGAGTGCCTGCGCCCCGAGGTAGAGCGCATCGTAAAGAGCGGTAGCCGATCCCATGCGAATCCGATCGATGCCGTGGTCGATTGTCTTGAGATCAGAGGTGAATGGCACTACCTCACTGACGATCTCGCTGAAACTGTAAAGAGAGATCGCATCAACGGGTCGAAGAATGGCGTGCGCAAAACGGCGCGCGGAGGACAATTCGAGAGGCAGGTCCTTGCGTGTGCTCAGACTGGTGTCGATATCCAAAACAATGGAAAGCGGCAACGCCGATTCTTTGTCGAACACCGAAATAGTCTGCGGCTTGCCGTCTTCGAGGAGCGTGAAGTTTTCCTTTTTCAGACCAGCGACCGGAGCACCGTGCTCGTCCGTGACGGTGACGAAGACGTTCACCAGCTTGACGTCAACCTTTAAAGTAGTTTCGGAACCCTGAGCCGGACTTGCGCTGCCCGGGCCGTCATTGTTCTTCGAGCTATTAGAGGACGCCGGTTTCGCCGGGCTTGTGCCGCCACTTGCCCACGGCGGCTTTGGCACTTGAGCATGCGAGACTGCGACCACGATAGTCAGGAAGAAAAGCAGCCGTCGCATGGGGAAGCTGAAATTGTCACTCTTCGCATGCTGATCACTCCGAACTTTGCGCATGTGCGCCTTCTCGAACCGAGCCTTGGACGGCAAAGTTCGCCAGGAAAATCTGTAGGGATCACGAAGAGACAATCTTTTCACTTAGATGCAGACCTTCCGGAATGGCTGCTTGCGGCCTTGGGAATCCCATCCGGGAAAGGCTCGCCATCCGCCCAGACCACGCCATCCTCAAAATACTCCTTCTTCCAGATGGGTACGGTGCGCTTGAGGGTGTCGATGAGCCAGCGGCAGGCGTCGAAGGCGGCCGCCCGGTGCGCTGAAGCCACAACGATCAAGACGCTCGCCTCACCGATTTCCAACCGCCCCAAACGATGCACCATAGCAACATCGCGAATGGGAAACTGCTGCAGGGCTTGCTCGGCCAGCGCGTCCATCTGTTTGAGAGCCATCTCTTCGTAGGCTTCGTAATCCAGATAGATCGTGCGACGGCCTCGTGTGTTGTCGCGCACTACTCCTTCAAATACGATTGCGGCTCCGTCCGCGGGCTGCTTGAGTTTGGCAAGCGCACCCTGCGTGTCAATTTTTTCGCGGACGATCGAGGAGAAATGTCGGCGTTGAGTAAACATGCCGCTTTCGGGATCCGTCAACCCCCCACTCACCGGCGGCAGAAATGCGATCTCGTCTCCTTCTTTCAGCCTCGCATCCGTCCCGGCAAATTCCTGATTGATGGAAATCGCAATTGAAGCGGCAAGTTCGCCGAGTCTTGGCGTGAGCTCTTCGTAGTGAGTAAAGACGTCGCCCAACGTAGCATGCTCCGGCAGGTTGAGGAGATCGCTGCCTCGCCCCGCAAGATCTTTTAGCATGCCGAAAAATAGAACGCGAACCTGCATGGAATCCCAATTGCCGCGATGGGCAGACAGTTGCCAGTAGTGTAACGCGGCCGCGCTATTGCCAGCTTTCCGAAAAGAAAAAATGCCAGTTCCCTTGCGAGAACTGGCGGATTCTGCCTGGCAAATGAATTAGAGCGTCTTTACTTATGCGGTTTCGATTCATGCGCGGGAGGAGCTTGCGCCGCGCGTGGCGCCGCTGCCGGTGGTCGCGGCGGCGCGCTTTGTCGCTGTTGCTGCCAGGCGTTGAACTTGGTTTGCTCATTCTGCTGGTGCTGAGCATTCTCCTGCACCGGCGGAGCTTGTCTTACCAGAGGATGTCCCGCTGGCGGACGGGGCACCGACGGTGGCGCTGCTCGCGCTGGTTCCGGTTGACGCGTTGCTTCCTGCGGCTGCGCAGCTCCGGGTCGTGCGCTGTTTGGCGCCGCCGGATGATTGTTTGCCGGGTTCGCCGGCTCTTGTGGATGCGGAGGCTGGTTGGCCTGCACCGGGGGCTCCGGCCGCATTGTCTCAGTTGGTCGTGGCGCAGGTTGTCCGGGTCGCGACGCCTCTGCAGGTGCGCGAGCCGCAGTTTGCGGTTGTCCTGGAGTCTCCGTGCGCACGTTCGGCTCCGTAGTGTGCGCCTGTCCAAGAGACGCGCGCGGAGGCGGAGGCTGTCTGATCGCAACCACTTGTCGGTTCATCACCGTGGCAGGCGGCTTTACAGTAACGGGCCGGCCGGCTCCCATGACGCTCTGACGAGCCGGTTGCGCCGAGATGTTGTGGACCACGGGAGCATTCTCGAACTGCTTGGGATCCACTTTCGCGATGTTGGCCGCGACTGGACGCGCGTTCACGAACGTATCATGTGAAACCGCCGTGACTCCGTTCGTCACGTGTTGATTGACGTAGTTAATCCGGGTCACGTTCGTCGTGTTGTTGTTGATGATTGTGGTGTTGTAAACATTCGTCACCTGAGTCACATTAACCCGCGTGTTGGTGATGTTTACATTGTTGACGTAGCCTGGGCTGGTCCGATACCAGGGCACAAAAACTTCGCGAGGAGCCAGCGGGAACCAGGCCACACCGGCCCCGATACCAACTCCGAAGCCGAAACCACCTCCGCCCACGAACGCGACTAGCGCCGGTGCATACACCGGGCGGGCGTAAACCGGACCTGGCACCCAGCACCATGAACTCTCCACAAATGCCCAACGTCCGTAGTGGAAGGGAGCGAACCCCCAAGGCTCGTCTTCGACCCAAGTCCATCCCCAGGGCGCGACCCAAACCCAGTGCCCGTACCGATAGGGAGCCCACCCGGGAGCGACTGCGGCAGGGGCCCACACCGGACCGTAATCCGCCACGTAGCGCCAGTGGCCGTATTCGTCGAGGTCGGATGCGCCGGTCATGTCAGGGGAAACGTAATTGGACGATTCGGCGTGGTCTTCACGCTGATCGCGTTGGAATGCAAAGTTGTCGAAATCGTCACGATTGGGTATCTGGTCGATCTCATGATTCAACTGGTCAGTGCCCGTGAATTTGGCGAACTGCCCAGCAACTACGTCGTACGAGTTCCCGCCACCCGTCGCCTCGCCTCGGCCACTCCAAACTCGGGCATCGGTTTCAGTTCCATCGGCGTTCACGTCAATACGATATTCACCGGTACGCTGGATTTGAAACGCCAGATTCGGCGTGTCTATTTCGAAGTGATCGTCGTCATCCAGATGTCGCACTCGCACGAAAATGGAACCTTGGGACAGCTTCAGTTGCGTGGTTCGGTCATCGAGATCAAGGAATGTCACACTCGTTTCCGAATCCATCCGGATCGATGTCGAGCCGGTCTGTAGTTCAGCTCGTGAATCCTTGTCAGCCCACAAATTGTCACCGGTAGTCAGTGGCCGATTGGCGACTGCCTGCACCCAATCGCCTTCCCCGCCTGGCTGAAAGGACACGGATCCCACCGAATAACTGAGTCGCGCCACCCGGCCTGGAGGATCTTGCGCGGGCCCCTGCTGTTCCGGGGGCGGTCCCTGATCCTGCGGTTCCTGGGCCACGATTCTGAGCGGGGATTGCAAGATGAGCAATACTCCCGCCAGCGCAATTCCGGCTACCAAGGCTTTGTGAGTTTTCATGAGTTTCATATTCCTTTTTGCGTCTTCTAACAACACACCCTACATTGTCTATTAACCCTGGCCCACTTGATAAGTTCCATAGCGTAAATCCTGCACGGAAGTAACTTACTCCAGACAAAAAGATGCCAGTTTTCACTTCCGAAAACTGGCATCTCATCTAAAAACCTGAATTATGCGCTTAGCCCACAGGCTGTTCGCTTAGAACTTTCTCACGTTCCTCCGCATCCTGCTTCTCTTGCCCGGGCGAGTGAGGAAGCGCCAGGTCGAGAACTTCACTGATGGTCTTGACGTAATGAATGCTCAGATTCTCCAGTTGCTCCGGCGTCAAGTCCTCTTCCACATTCATCTGATTCTCCGCCGGAAGGATGACATCGTGCACCCCCGCACGTTTGGCGGCCAAAACCTTCTCTTTGACTCCGCCAATCGGAAGCACATTCCCACTCAACGTGATTTCACCGGTCATTGCCGTAAGCGGACGCACCGGATGCCCGGTAAGCAGTGAGACCAGCGCCGTAGCCATGGTCACTCCCGCGGATGGGCCATCCTTGGGAATCGCTCCCGCAGGTACGTGAATGTGTATATCGTGTTCCGCAAAGAAGGTCTCGGGAATTCCGAGTTGCTCCGCGTTCGACCGCACCCAGGTCAAAGCCGCCTGCATCGACTCCTGCATCACCTGGCCGATCTGTCCGGTCATGGTGAAGCCGCCTTTGCCCTTCATCGTGTTGGCTTCAATGAACAGAATGTCGCCACCCGACGGAGTCCACGCGAGGCCCACAACCACGCCCGCTCGCTTCGTGCGTTCCGCGATTTCACCTTCGCTGCGAATCTTGATGCCGCCCAGGAATTCCTGAACGATCTCCGGAGTCACGACCAACTTTTCACTCTTGCCCTCGGCCAGACGGCGCGCCTGCTTGCGGCACACGGTACCGATGTTCCTCTCCAGATTCCTTACGCCCGCTTCGCGAGTGTAGTGCCGAATGATGTTGCTCACCGCTTCTTCCGGAAACTCGATCTGCTCCGGCGTGATTCCGTTCTCTTCAATCTGCCTCGGAATCAGATATTGAAACGCAATGTGTATCTTCTCTTCCTCGGTGTACCCCTGCAGTTCGATGATCTCCATACGATCGCGCAACGGCTCCGCGATCGGATCCAGCATGTTCGCCGTGGTAATGAAGAGTACCTTCGACAGATCGAACGGCACATCGAGATAGTTGTCGCGGAACGTGGCGTTTTGCTCAGGATCGAGCGCTTCCAAAAGTGCGGAACCGGGATCGCCACGGAAATCGCGCCCTACTTTGTCGATTTCATCCAGCATGAAAACTGGATCCTTGGTCTCGGCGCGACGAATGCCCTGGATGATTTGCCCGGGCAATGCGCCGATATAGGTACGCCGGTGACCCCGAATCTCGGCTTCGTCGTGAACGCCGCCGAGCGAGATGCGGACAAACTTGCGTCCCAGCGCCCGCGCTATCGATTTTCCCAGCGAAGTTTTTCCGACGCCCGGAGGTCCGACAAAGCAAAGAATCGGTCCCTTCATCCCCGGCTTCAAACGACGCACGGAAAGATAGTCCAGAATACGATCCTTCACTTTTTTCAGATCGTAGTGATCGGTGTCGAGAACTTCCTTGGCTTTGATAATGTCGACATCGCCACCAGAAGTTTTCGCCCACGGCAGCACTGCAAGCCATTCGATGTAGTTGCGCGTCACCGAATAATCCGCGGCCATCGGGGACATGCGTGACAGCCGCCCCAATTCTTTCAGCGCTTCTTTCTTGACTTCATCGGGCATGCCCGCGGATTCGATCTTTTGCCGCAATTCTTCCGTATCCCGCGCGCCCTCATCCTGCTCGCCCAGTTCCTTCTGGATGGCCTTCATCTGCTCGCGCAGATAATATTCGCGCTGGGTTTGTTGCACCCGATCCTGCACTTCTGACTGAATCTTGTTGCGGAGTTGTTGAACTTCCAACTCTTTCGCCAGATGCTGATTAATCTTCTCCAGCCGAACCCGTACGTCGGTGGTCTCGAGTGCGTCCTGCTTATCCGCAGTGGAGAGAGAAGGCAACGACGACGCGATAAAATCGACCAGGCGTCCCGGCTCTTCAATATTCATCGCCACGGTCGAAAGCTCGTCGGACAAAGTCGGTGAACCCGCCACAATCTGCTGAAACAGGGTCAAAACGTTGCGTTGCAGCGCCTCAACTTCAGAACTCTTGGGCGGAATCGCCTCGGGGACCGAGTCCACTCGTGCCCGCATGAAGGGCGCGAGTTGAGCAAACTCCACCAACCGCACCCGCTCTAGGCCCTCTGCGAACACAAACAGGCTCTGGTTGGGCATCTTGACCACTTTATGCACCACGGCCAAGGTTCCCACGGTGTACAGATCGGTGGGCTGGGGTGAGTCGACACGGGCTTCCCGCTGAGCAACGACGACGATCGTCTTATCCTCGCCCAGCGAATTAATCAACTGGACGGAGCTCTCCCGACCTACGGTCAGGGGCAGCACGGCGTGCGGAAACAGCACTGTATCCCTTACCGGAAGGATCGGCAGCGCCCGGTCTTCCGGTTCGCTATTCGTTGTGTTTTCTTTGACTTCTTTCGCTTCTTTGACTTCTTTTACTTCTTTTACTTCTTTTGTATTGCGCTCAGTGCGCGACGGCTGTGCCATAATTTCACCTTGAGTGTAATATGCTCAAGTTTGATGACGCAAATGCCCCGGAAGATGCAACCGCACCCCCGGAAATGATTTTCTATTGGCGTTTCCAATTCTAAACCTTCCAGCAAGGGTTTGCATCCGACCAAAGGTACCGAGGCGACTGGTTTAGGTAAGGATGCAGCTCGAACGCACGTATTGCTATGCCGCTCGGTAAATCCCCAGCACTTTCACCGGACTCGCGCTCTCGGCCAGATGTCGTAGCGCCTTGCTTGCGACTTCGTTATCTCCGCAAAGCAAATCAGCATAGAAGACGTATTCCCACGGCCGCCCTCGCAGGGGCCGGGATTCGATCTTGCTCAGGCTGATCTCCCGCAACGCAAATACACTCAGGGCCCTGAATAGCGTGCCGGGAACATTTTTCACCGTGAAAACGATCGAAGTCTTATTAGCGCCGGGAACGATGCGGCGGCCCTTGCGGATCAGGAAGAACCGCGTGAAGTTCCGCTTGTCGTCCTCAATCCCAGCTGCCAGGATTCGGCCTTGGTACACGGCCGCAGCCTGGTGACCGGCAATCCCCGCGGCGTCTTTCAATCCATTCTCCACCACGTGCTTCACACTGCCCGCCGTGTCATAAAACGGCGTGGCCTCAATCTTCGGATGCTTCCGGAAGAAATCCCGGCATTGATCGAGCGCCACCGGATGCGAATAGACCCGCCGGATCTCGCCCATCTTCACTCCCGGCGCAGCGATCAGGTTGTGTACGATCCGCAAGCGAAATTCTTGCTGAATAAAAACGTTCCGCGCCAACAAAAGATCGAGGTGTTCCGCGACCGATCCCGCCAGCGAATTCTCGATAGGAATCACGGCAACCTTCACCGAACCGCGTTCCACTCGATCGAAGACTTCCGCCGAGCGGGCGCAGGGCACAATCGTGCAACCCCGAACCATGCGCTTCGCCGCTTCATGACTGAACGAACCTGCCTCGCCTTGGATGGCAACTTTCATAGGAGCAACTTACTGGTCGCGGGAACCCGAAAGCAATTCCTTCTCCAGCACAAACGCATCCACTGCGTTCGAGTAATAGCGCGGGATGGTCTTCACAACGCTGTAGTCGTGCCGCTTGTAGAAAGCCAGGGCACCTGAGTTATCCACAGCAGTCTCCAGCACCACGCTACGGGAGGCAGCGGCACGCAAGCGGTCTTCGGCCTCAGCCAGCAACTTCGAACCGACCCCGAGACGCCGGCTTGCAGGTGGCACATCAATCGTGAGGATATGTCCTACTCCCCGCCGGTTCGCCTGCGCCACGATGAAGCCCAGAACCTTCGGCGGAGATTGGGTGTGCGGTCCTCCATTATTCGCAGGACTTTCCTGTCGACTAGGAAGAGGCTCCGCAACCACGGTAAAAGCGCCCCGAAGCCGAATGTAGGCGGCTAGCTCCATCCGGGAATAAGCAATTCCCGGCGCAAAGCATTCCTGATCAATGCGCCACAAGCTGTCGAAATCTTCGCGCCGAAAGTCTCGCAGGGCAAAATCCACCCCGTCATTGTATCCGCGCAGGCCTTCAAATATTCCGGCCTTCCCCATGGCTTTCAGAGGCTTAAGAATCCCGGCAAAAATAGTCCGCAAAACTGTTGCTTGGCTTGCACCCTAAGACGTACCATGCGCATCTGAGGTTAGTTGTGGGGCGCCTCTTTCTGATTGACGCGGCTGGCGCGGTTGCCCTGGTAGGGCTATGGTATTTCTGCCTTGCCCGTTACAACCACCGCCGGGGGACGAAAGCCTTGCGCTGGGTGGAAGCCGCCTGCTCCCATCGCGGCAGACTTACCGAAGCCCGCTGGCTTGGCTCTTCCCGGGTCCAGGCACATTTGCAATTCGCCACCCACTGGTTTGAGAACGCCCAGGTCACCATCCGGCTGCTGCCTCGGCCGTTACCCATACAGTGGCTGTTAAGCGCCTGGCACAAACAGAAAGAGACACTGACCTTTGAGGCGGATCTCGACTGCGCGCCCGGCATCCATCTCGAAGTACTCCGCCATCGCTGGCTCACTCACAGCGACAATAAAGTGATCCGCAAATCCCGCGACTGGACCGTTGTCCGTCCCGGCCCGGTCGTCCTGACCACCTGCACCCAGTGGAAGCAGGAACTCCCGCCCGTCATCAATACGCTGATGACCTCGCGCGGGCACAATCTACTCACCGTACGCTTCCATCCGCACTCCCCGCATTTAGCCGCCACCATCGAGCTCGAAGCGCTCTCCGACGAGCGCGCCGCCGCCGGATTCCTGGGCGTCTTGCGCGACCTGGCAGCCGGAGCCTCCACCCACCGCCAGTAGGTTTTGCTACGGTGGGGACGGGCGCCCTCGCCCGTCCAAGCGGAGCAAGGCCGCGCAGCGCATTCAGCCGGTGCAACCTCAATTTTCCACAACAACCACACCGCCGATTTCCCTTGACTTGACCAGCAACCAGTCACATATTCTGCCATCAAGAACCCCGCCAGATTTCGACCGATAGATCGTCAAAGGAGGGAGTATGCAGTTCGATGGCGGCGCCCTGCTCGTGACGGCAGTAATAGCCGTCCTCGCGCCGCTGATTTCGGAAATACCAATCGGCTTGCGTCTGCCCATGGTCGTGGTCGAAGTCGGACTCGGCATCCTCGTCGGACCGCACGTCCTCGGCTGGGCCTCGCCCACCGGAATGCTCGCCCTGCTGGGCTATCTCGGCCTCATTTTTCTTTTCTTCCTGGCGGGAATGGAACTGGACTTCGATGCCGTTCGCGGTCGACCCCTCACCCTCGCGATTGAGGGTTGGGTACTTTCCGTGGCCGTGGCTTTTTCGTTGGCCGGTCTTCTGTACTGGATGCACCTGGTTCGCGCCCCACTCCTGGTAGCGGTGGCTCTGACTACAACCGGAATGGGTACGCTGATGCCGATCCTCCGCGATTCGGGGGAACTGGGCACGCGCTTTGGAACCTATGTGGTTGCGGCCGGAGCCATGGGAGAATTTGGACCGATTGTGCTGTTGTCTGTGCTGATGACTCGTGAACACACCCGTTGGCTGCAAACCGCCTTGATGCTGTTTTTCGTGGTGCTTGCGCTGCTCGCCGCCGCGCTCGCATTGGTACCCAAACCTCCGCGCATCGTAGCCTTTCTCGGATCAGCCATGAATTCCACTAGCCAGTTGCCGGTGCGTATAGCCATCATGGTGCTTGCCCTCCTAATCGCCATCGCCGAGAAGTTCGGACTGGACATGATCCTCGGTGCCTTCACCGCCGGAATGATTGTTTCCCTGGGCAGCAAAGGCATTCAAGGGACCAGACTCGCCCACCGGCTGGAAGCAATCGGATACGGCTTTCTCATCCCCATGTTCTTCGTGACCAGCGGAATGCATTTCAATGTTCAGGCGCTCGCCGCCACTCCTCGCGCCCTGCTGCGCCTGCCGCTGTTCTTGCTGCTGCTCTTCGCGGCCCGATCGGTGCCCATCGTTTTCTACCGCTACGAACTCGCCAAAGAAGACCGTATTCCGTTTGTGTTCTATTCCGCGACCTCTCTTCCATTGCTAATCGCAATCGCCGAAATAGGAGTACAAACCGGCAGAATGCTACCCGACAACGCAGCCGCTCTGGTCGGCGCCGGTATGCTCTCCATTCTTCTCTTCCCAATCACCGCCCTGATCTCGCGCCGTAACGTGACTATTCCCGCCTCAGTCGCCCCCACTCACATACAGAAATAGAATCGGGTGGCCCAGCCTTTTGCGTTCTTTAGCAAGGCTCGGGCTCTTTGCCGGACCCGGGGCGACAAAGGCCTCGGATAGATTCCAACCGTTAAACACCTTGTCATTTCGAGCGAAGCGAGGAATCTGCTGTCCTCGGCCACGCCCATCTTCTCAAGTATCGATGTAAATCGATCTCCCTCCGGGAGGTTGCCAGCCCCCGGCGCGGAAGCGGTCTAGGAAACCTTGAAAGCGGGTTTGGGCGGCACGCAGAAGGATTCAAACCAGCGGCTGATATATACCTGGGCATGGGCTTCGCCACAGAAATGCCGGGCGGTGGGGCTATTGGCGGCAGTCAGATCCCACTTGATGACCGCGAGCTTCTGATCTCCGCACTCGATCACAAACCAATGGATCGGATTTTCAGTGACGATGCCGCAAATCTCGCATTGAAATTCTTTCAGACTCGACATGCCTTCTCCATTGGGCGGTGGCTCGGCAAAGATTAGTATAGCGGCAAGTCGCCACGGCGGACATCGACCTGAACGTACAGACTCCCGGATAGCGGAACCATGATCCGCCTGGCCGATCGCCCAGACTAACGCGTTCACTTTACTCCCAAAGGTGGCCCGTCCAAGCTCCGCTTGGGCGGGGTTTTCCCCTCGGCTGAACGCCCGAACCTTTCTGATTGCACTCCAGACTAACCATTTTTCCCTTGACCCGGGCGTTTCCGCGCAGCCCCCGCGTTACAAACCTCACGAAAAAGACCTTCCACCCCTCTAAAATGCCCTTGCTAACTCCTTTAGGAGGGATATTTCAGGGGGTATCTCCAACTCGCCGCCTGTTTTCATGGACTTACAACGGAGCGAACTACGGGGATATCCAATCGCCTAAGTCCTTTATAAATAATAGTTTACGGATGTATCTCAAGAGCAGCGCCTTTGTTTTCATAGATCTGGCAAGAAAACGCGTTTCGGGAGTACATATCCGGTACTAAACCGTAAACTGTTAACGCATCGTAGTAACGACCACACGAACGGATCCCTGAGTTCAGCTTTGCTCGGGCTCCGGCACGAACCTGTATCCCACTCCGCGGACGGTCAGCAGATGCTTTGGTTTGGCGGGATCGTCCTCGATGTAACGCCGCAGCCGGACGATGAAGTTGTCGATGGCCCGCGTATCGGTGTCTTCGTGCAGCCCCCAGACTTCTTCCAGGATGGCTTTGCGCGAGACGATCTGGCCGCTGTTGCGAACCAGATGGCGCAGCAGCTCCGCCTCCATCAAAGTAAGCTGGATGGTGTTGCGGTTGACGCGCAGTTCCAGCTTGCCAAAATCAAGAGTTCGCCCGTCGAACGAGAAGGCATCGGCGGCAGGCGCTTGGCTGACGCCCATCCACTCGCGACGCCGCAGCAAACCCTGCAGCCGCGCCAGCAGGATGGGAAGCTCGAAAGGTTTGGGAAGATAGTCGTCGGCACCCGAGGCGAATCCCTTGAGCACGTCCTCAGGCCGGCCCCGGGCCGTGAGCATCAGTACCGGAACAAAATTCTTCGCAGCCCGCAACTCGGTGGCGACGGCGAAACCATCTTTGCCCGGAAGCATCACATCGAGCACCACGGCATCGAACTCTTCGCGCTGATATCGTTCCTGCTTCCCTGCTCCGCGTTTGCCGTTTTCCTTTTTTCCGTTTTCCTTGTGAGTGTTTTCTTTGTGACCCAGCAGCAACTCGATCGCGCTCTCACCATCGCCGGCTACTTCGACGCTGTGGCCTTCGGCTTCGAGATTGAAACGCAGCCCCTGAGCCAAGTGCGCTTCATCTTCGACGATCAGCACGCGGCTCATGCCCGATTCTCCCGAACCGCCTCGGGAGCGTGATTCTCAATCGCTCCGTTCTCCCCAGAGTTGTTTCGAGGCAACTCGACGACCACCGTGGTTCCGTGTCCTTCACCCAGGCTCTCCGCAAACGCGCGCCCCCCATGCTTTTTGGCGATGGCACGAACGATGAACAGGCCCAATCCCGTCCCTTTCACGTGGGCCAGCGAGCGATTGGAAACGCGATAGAAACGCTTGAAAACGCTCTTCAGCTCTCCCGGAGGAATGCCAACCCCATGATCGCGGATGCTCAGCCTCACATGCTTTTCGTCGGGCGCCTCAACGCGGATGGAAACCTCCACTTGGTCTCCGGAATACTTGATCGCGTTGTCGAGCACGTTGGTGACGGCTGTGCGCAACTCCTCCGGATCGCCGGTGACGGTTGTTCTAGTATCGGACGCGGGTTCGAAGCGCAGTGCCTGCGGCTGAAGATGATGGCCAGTGCGGGCAACTTCCACGCATTCGCGAACCAGGCTCTCGAAATCGATGGGGATGCGTTCGCGGCTGCTCTTTCTGTGGCCGGCAACTCCAGCTTTGAGCACCTGCTCCACGGTGCCCAGCAGACGATCGGTATCGTCCAGCATGCGACGGTAAAACTCCCGGCGCTGGGTTTCGTCGACGTCACGATGTTGCAGCGTTTGTAGGTAGAGACGGATCGATGCGATCGGGGTCTTGAGTTCGTGGGTGACTGCGTTGATGAAGCTGTCATGCTGCTCGTTACGCCGAATCTCGCGCAACAGGAAAATGGTGTTAAGCACCAGTCCCGTAGTGATGGCGCCGAAAAAGATCACGCCCAGGAAAACCTTGATCCCCTCGCGCCAGTTGAGGATGATCCAGCCGAATCCAACGGCGACGGCTACGCCCGCGAGGCCGACGCCTAGAACGAGGAAGGTGATGGTCGCTTTGCGCCGGCTGGTGATGCGCATAGCGTGATTCTACCGCGAAGGGAAAGAAAACCGGAGAGCGGCGATGAGAAGGTTGCTTGGTGAACCTTGGTGTCCTTGTGGTTGACGAAGTTCAAATGCCTAATCCACAAAGGACACGAAGGTTCACCAAGGATGTCGACCTAGACCGAAGCCAACTCTGGGGCTGAGGCTGTCGCTTTTGCTGGATCCTTGCGATCCAGTTCCGAGAGCTTTACGCGATACACATGGCGTGCGAGCCCCAATTTCTTGAGCGTCCAGATGCCGTACCAGTTCATATCAATCTCATACCATCGCAAACCATGCCGGGCAGAAACTGGATGCGCGTGGTGATTGTTGTGCCAGCCCTCGCCAAAAGTCAGGATTGCCACCCACCAACTGTTGGTTGAAAGGTCTTTCGTGACAAAGCGCCGTGAACCCCAGCTATGCGTCGCCGAATTCACCAGCCATGTCGTGTGCAGGCCGACGACGGTGCGCATAAAGACTCCCCACAGCAGAAACGGCAACCCGCCGATCGCTAGCAGGATCAAGCCCAGGACAATCATTGGAACGTAGTGATATTTGGTGATCCAGACATGAAACTTGTCTTTTGCCAGATCAGGCACATAACGCGCCAGCGTTGTAGTGTCGTGATGCATGGATTTCCCGGTCAAAATCCAGCCCATGTGCGACCACCACTTACCGTCGACCGGCGAGTGCGGATCGCCTTCGTGATCGGAAAACTGATGATGAATGCGATGCGTCGCTACCCAGAAGATTGGTCCGCCTTCAAGAGCCAAAGTTGCGCAGGTTGTGAGGAGATATTCGACCCACTTCGGAGTTCTGTAACCGCGATGCGTGAGCAGCCGATGGTAGCCCATACCAATGCCCAGGCTTCCCGAAACCCACCAGAGGAACATCGAGACCAATAGAGCTTTCCAGGTAAAAAAGAAGAGTGCGGCAATCGCCCCCACATGAAACAGGCCCATGAAGGTTGCGGTTACCCAGTTGATTTCGTTATCGGCGGCTGGTTCGCGGTGAAGTGCTTCGAGTTCCATTGTGGGTCCCTGTATTCGTTTTGGGTGCTGTAGGACTAGGCTAGCAGGGACCGTCGGCGCGCTGTGTAATAGTTCTGTAATAAGCAGGCAGGATTGGCATTACGGAGGTACCCACACGGTACCCTCTCGGACAAAAGACTAAAGACACGAATCGAGGCCGCGATTCAGGCTGACGCGCCTTTTACTTCGACTCCCGCCCATTTTTCCAGCAGCGTCAGCGTGGCGGCGTAGTCGAGATCGCCGTGCCCATCCTCGTCAGCCACGTCGTAAATTTCCTCCACCGTCTCCAGCCCTGGCAGCCTGACCCGGAGTTCCTTGGCCGCGTCCAACGCCAACTTGAGATCTTTGTGCATCAAGCGCAAGGGGAAATTCGGGGAAAAGTCACGTTTCATGACAAAGGGAGCCTTGTACTCGACCACGCCCGAGTTCACCATGGAAGCCTGGATCAATGGCAAAAGGATCTCGGCATCGACTCCGAGCTTCGCAGCTAAAGTAAGGGCTTCGGCGAAGCCTTCGTAGATGAGCGCGATTTGCAGATTCATCACCAGCTTTGCGGCTTGTCCCTTGCCGGTCTCGCCCATGCGAAAAATCTTCTTGCCGGTAGCGGCAAACAGCGGTTTCAGTTTCTCGATGGACGATTCCTCACCACCCACGATGAAAATCAGGGTGCCGCTTTCTGCTCCAGCCTTGGAACCGGTCATTGGGGCGTCTACGTATTCCACTCCCTGCGCCCGCACCCGCTCGGCAAACTGGCGCGTGGCAGAAGGTGAGATCGTGCTCGAGTCCACGATGGTCATGCCTGGCGCCAAGGATTCATGCACGCCTTGCGGTCCGAACAAAACGCTTTCAACCGCCTTGGTGTCGGAGACGCACAGCCATACGATCTCGACGCCACGCGCTGCCTCCGCGGGAGACGCCGCGCTTCGTGCCCCCTCCACATCCTGACCAGCAGTACGATTCCACACTGCGACTTCGTGGCCAGCCTTGGCCAAATTGGAGGCGATCGCTCGTCCCATGATTCCTAAGCCCAAGAAAGCAACGCGCATTTTCGCTCCTGTAAGTTAGATCTGAGATACCCATCAAGGATTAGAACTGACCGCCGCATTACGGTCAAGCAATCGCCAGCGAATTGTCTTAGAATGAAGGCAGCTCTTTCGCCCAAAGACGGCGGAACCGAATTCTGGGGAAACCTAAGCGGGGAGGTAGAACTTGAGAATTGTGGGATTGATCTTGCCGCTCGGCCAGATCCTGCGCACCTTGCTCTTTATGCATGGAAGGTGGCGTTCCTCGCCGCGTTTTTTGTGATCATTATGACCCTGAATGCGGCCTTTTTCGCTTACCTTAGCTACCGCGGTCATGATGGTATCTACGGAGAGATTCTCACCGGACTGCTGCTGTTGGGAGTGGCGTTCCATATCATTCGCTTGCCCACAACAAAAGTGGCAAAGTGACCGCGTCGCTCTTCGGGGCAGGAAACAATGGTAACCGGAGCCAAGCCGGCATTTCGGCCAGGAGCAGATGTTAAAGCCAACGCTTACGAATCCCGTTCTCCGCAAACGCGCGCGTGCGTTTGGCGCTCTGGTGCGGCACTCGGCAGTTACTCCGCGAATCGGCCAAGCCTACATACCTAAGTTGGTCAGCAACGGAGAGTTGGGTTTAACTTTCATCGGGCACGCCAGCTTTTTTGTGCAGATCGGTGGGCAGAACGTCATCATCGATCCTAATTTCGCCCGCTGGCTGTTTGTGCTAAAGCGTCTGCGCCAGCCCGGAGTGCGACTTCGCGACCTTCCTCCCATTGACTTAGTGCTGGTGACGCATGCTCATTTCGACCATCTGCACCGGCCATCGTTGCGCGCCATCGTTCAGCAGGCACGAATTCGTAACGCCGCACCGCCCAGCATCGTGGTGCCCCATCACGTGCTCGATCTCGTATCCGATCTGGGCTTTGGCGATGTGGTGGAACTCGACTGGTGGAACAGCTACCGCCATCGCGAGCTCACCGTCACCCACGTGCCTTCCCGCCACTGGGGCGCCCGCATCATCAAGGACTCTCATCGCGGCTACGGCGGCTACGTGCTGCGCGATAACAAGCACTCGCTCTATCACGCTGGCGATACCGCTTATTTTTCGGGCTTCCGCGAGATCGGACAACGTTTAGCACCCGAGCTGGCGCTATTGCCCATCGGGGCCTACAACCCGCCCTCGTTCCGCAATGTCCACGCCAATCCCGCCGACGCCACTCGCGCCTTTCTCGATTTGAAAGCGCGCTGGATGGTGCCCATGCACTATGGAACTTTCAAACTCTCCCACGAACCCATGGACGAGCCCTTGCAGTTGTTGGAGCAGGAAGCCAAGGCAGCTGGGATTGCAGATCGCGTGCTCGTGTTGGAAGAAGGCGTGACCCGGTTTTTCTAGGCGTGGCCCCATTGCTGCGACATGAAAATTGGCGGAAGCTGGTGAGCCTGCTCCCGCCATGGTGGTTTTTATCAGCTATCGGACTTGTCGAAATCAGCGTCCGGGCGTAAAGGAAACGCCGCGCAGCACCTCCCCAAAACCAGCTTTGCGAATGGCGAAGAAACTTTCATTCGCGGCGACGGCTGGGTCTGTGTTCTCGAGCGAATCGAACACCAGCACGAGTTGATTAGGATCCGCGCCAGTGTCACCATTTCCGCTTACGGTTGCGGTGATGGCCCAAATAGCGGCGTAACCACCCCAGACAGTAGTACCGGTAATGTTGCGGAGTCCATCCGTCGCTGGCGCCCATGGAAGGCCAGTGGCCGGGTTGTCTCCGGTCGGATAGTTTCGGATGTTATACGGCACGCCAAGCCCTAAGCCAGTTTGCAGAGTGTAGACCAGATTCCAGGTGTTCGTGGTCGAATTAAAAACCTACTTTTGCAGTCCGGCCGCGGTTTATGCAGCGGCGTGGGTGTAGAGGTCCGTTCCACCGGTGTAGCCATCGCCTTCGTCGGCAATATAAACCGTGGTCGCGTTGGCGAACCAGATCCCAAAGGGATAACTCAACGTGTGGCTTCCTTGCTGGGAATGCGGGAAAGCCGGTCAAGATGCACATATTGCTGGGAAGGCCCTGAGTCTGGAGATTCTTTATATCGTAGACGGGTGACGAGGTGGGCAGAGTAGCCGAAGTCGAAGGCAGGCCAACGCCATTCGGACACGCCGTGCCGGTCGTGTCGAGAAAGTAGACGGTGTTGACGCCATGGCTTCCGCTTCCTTTATAGATATAGAGTAATAGAGAACGTTGTTGAAGATGGTGAGGCCGCGGAAGTTGTCGTCCTTGCCGATCTTGTCCGCTTTGTATCTGAGTTCCGTGATATTGAAACTTCCAACAGGTGTCGATGCGGACGGATTCTGCGCGCTTTCAGGCTCATTCGCTGACTGATGATCTGAGTTCCCGCTCCGAGGATGATGCCGTCGGGTTGAGGATTGCTGCCGTTTTCCCGCATTGCCAGACGTGTAGATAAAGTCTGCGCCATGACTGTTATTCCAGATGACGGCACGTCCGTTATTTCCACTATAAGCGTTGGTTTCTGTGAACTGGAATTGTCCGTAGGGGTCGACCTGCGCCTCGGCACGGTAGACGTTTTCCCCGACCGGATTGGTGGGATCGACTGCGCCCGGCGTGTTGAAATTCGAAACGTCAAGTTGATCGATCGGCGCCACATAACCGGAGAAGGTGGGGGACTGTCCATCGGTCGAGAGGTTCAGCGCCAATTCCGACTTTGAGCTGAAACTGGTGACCATTTGACCCCCGTTCCCGTGTTGCGAGTTGTTTGGAACTTCAAGCCTGTTGATGACAAAGCCGAAGGGAAAACATTTGGTCGAGATAGATTTTTGAAGTGATGCCAAAGCTACCGTCATAAAGGTCGTCGTTCCAGACGAACGGGTAGGTGCCATTGTAGGGCGCGCCACCGGGACCTGCGCATCCGCCTTGGGTCTGCGCGCAATTGGGCGGCAGAATTTCTCCCTCTGGACATTATTCGGATTGTCGTCGTACACGCTGCGGCTGACCACGATGTTGCCTGGCCAGAAGAATCGCTAGTGATGACGATCGGGCTTGGAGTTTTGTGCAGTGGCTGGAATGGCAGCCATGAGAGCGCTAATTGAGACGGCTACGGTTGTTGACATCACGAAACGACAAAGACGTCCTCTTCTCATATCCTTTGCTTCCATGGAAAATCTCCCCTCGAATACAGTTAAGTTCAACATCGTATGCCCCAATACCCCGAATCTGGTGGAGAACCCTAGCAGATCGTCATCACTGGATTGTGACTGCATGATTACAATTGCGTGGCGAAGCGAGATTGATTCTGCACAGCGCGGGGAACGGCACGTTCCGTGCTGAGTATTACGGCGTCGACTCCGGAAAGGAGAAACGGTTAGTCGGCCACGCCGAACAACGCGAGAGAACCTCCACTTTTTTAACAACTTTTAACATTGATTGGTCTAGACTCTTCCTCCGGAGGATGTTCTATGACTGACAAGGTAAAAGCCATACCCGACGGATACCACACCATTACGGCCCATCTGACGGTTCGCGATGCTCACCGCGCCCTCGAGTTTTATCAGAAGGCCTTCGGCGCTGAGGTTCTTCACGTCGCGCCAGCGCCCGGTGGCAAGGTGATGCATGCTGCGCTCAAGATCGGGGATTCTATTCTGATGTTGAACGATGAGTTTCCCGAATATGGCGGCGATCCCGCACCATCTGCCAAGGGAGGCACAGGGGTCTCCCTGCACATTTATCTCGAGAACGTGGACGCCGCATTCGAGCGCGCAGTTTCGGCTGGCGCCTCGGTGAAAATGCCGTTAATGGACCAGTTCTGGGGAGATCGCTACGGCATCGTCATGGATCCTTTCGGGCACAAGTGGTCGCTGGCAACCCACAACCGCGATATGTCCCAGGAGGAAATGCAAAAGGAGCAAGAGCAGGCATTCGCCAAAATGCCAAAGTCGGCCTAGTACGCCAGCAGGATTCTCAGGTCTCGCAGGTTGTTGCCGGTCGGCCCAGTCATGATCATGTCGCCTAACGCTTCGAAGAACGGGTAGGCGTTGAAGGTTAGAAGGCTGGCTGCCGGCTCTAACCCGCGGGATTCTGCGCGCTCAAGAGTTGTTCCGTCCGCGATCGCGCCTGCGGCGGGACTGTTGCCGTCGACGCCATCCGTACCCGCGCTGAGCACGGTGATGTTTGCACCCGCGATTTTCTGGGCGCAGGCCAGCGCAAACTGCTGGTTGCGTCCGCCCACGCCTCCGTTCGTGACCTTCACCGTGACTTCACCGCCGGAGATCAGGCAGACCCGCTCCGCCCTCTCGCGCAGTTCTCTCAAGCGCTCCAACAGATAATCGGCCGCACGCGCGTAGTCCCAGTCGTCGCAGCTGTTGTCCACCTCCACCCTAAAGCCGTGGCGCTCGGCTTCTTTCTTGCAGGCTTCGAGCAAAGTTGAATTCGATAACACTGTCCACCAGCGGCTGCGATGGAAGGCTGGGTCATCCGATTTAGGAGTTTCCTCCAGGGCATGGCGCCGAAACAACTCGCGCACCGAGGCGGGAAAGTGTTCCAGCAACCGGTGCCGGGCGGCAAGCGCGTAACAATCTTCGACGCTCGTGGAGTCGGGCATGGTTGGACCCGAGGCTAAAGCATCCGGCGTATCGTCAGGAACATCCGAGACCAGAATCGAAACCTGCTGTGCCGGCGAGGCCGCCTGCGCTAATCTTCCTCCTTTGATCGCCGAAAGATGTTTACGAATGGCGTTGATCTCCGCGATGGGTGCTCCCGAGTGCACGAGGACGCGATAGGTCGCAATTAAGTCTTGCAAAGAAATTTCGTCATCCATGGGCTTCTCCGCAATCGAAGACCCGCCGCCGCTCAGCATGAAGATCACCAGCGACGAAGCATTCTGTGCACTCAAGGACCTCAGCATGGCCTCGGCGGCGCGAATCGATTCTTCATTCGGCGTAGGATGTCCGCCGTGAAAGTAACGGAACCCACGCGCTTGGGAATGTGGCTGCACCGAACTGGCGACGATTCCTTCAAAATTATCTCCAGCCTGAATTTCCAGCGCGCTCACCATCGTGTGCGCAGCCTTGCCGATCGAAACCACTAGCACGCGGTTGTAGGAATGCAAATCGTGAAGGTCTTCGCACACGCGCAGCACGCCACGCTCACAACAAACGTTGCGCTCGAATGCCTGATCAACACTGGATTCGCCAAGGGCGCGTTCAAAAAGATGCCGCATCGTAACCCGCATCTCGATGGCGAGTCGCTCGCGGTTGGCCGCGGTCGAAGACATGGGAGGATTATAGAAGCGACTGGCTACTGGCAAGTCCTTCCGGCAGAGAAAGCGCGTTCATCAGCACAGTACTTCCTTGACCCAGGCTTCAATCGCGTCCCGCAACTCTCGCAGGCGCCCTTCAAAGAAATGGTCCGCGCCCTCGATGATGACCAACTTCTTCGGTTCCGGCAGTGAGCGGACGAGTCCCTCAAGCTTCGCACGCGGCCCAAACTGATCGCGGTCGCCGCTCACGAATAACTTGGGTTTCGCGCAGTTACCCAGAAACTCGAAATCATAGACTCGATCGTCGATCGCGCTGACCGGCAAACCAAGCCCTATAACAGCGCTGACGCGAGGATCAGGGCTCGCCACACGCAATCCCACCGCTGCCCCAAACGAGAATCCCGCGAAGATCAGCGGCAGATGAAATTCCCCATCCAGCCAGTCGAGTGCGGTACGCACGTCCTGCAGTTCCCCGTTGCCGTGATCGTGCTCGCCTTGACTCAATCCAGCGCCGCGAAAATTAAACCGCAGCACCGGATAGCCAAAGTGATTCAACGCCTTCATGGTGTGAAAAACGACTTTGTTGTGTAGGGTCCCGCCATAAAGAGGATGTGGGTGGCACACCAGGGAGGCATGCGTGGCGTGCTCCGCACCCATATTGAGTAAGGCCTCAAGCCTGCCTGCGGGGCCGTCAAGGAACAGCGAGCGTATCGAACTATGCTGTGCGCTCATTCAATCAGACAGAATAGCAGTCCAAAGCGCCCGGCCTCGGCAGACGTTGCCGAGCAACGTCTCTACCGCGCGCAATTGTACAGACGTAGCTTGTTACGTCTCACACGACTGGCGTGTCGGCGCGCGTCCAGTGCGTTATGCTCTTTGCCATGGATGTCGTCGCTCTCACTCGTCAACTCGTAGACATTGAATCGATCACCGGCAACGAAGCCCTCATTGGCGATGTCGTTCACAGCGAACTCCTCCGCCTCGGATACCAGGCGAATAAGCTGCCCGTTGAAGGCAGTCGCCGCAACGTGTACGCAACGTCGCCGCAGCAACCTAAACCCACCATTGTCTTCTCCACCCACTTGGATACAGTCCCGCCTTTTATCCCTTCTTCCGAAGACGCCACTCGCATCTACGGCCGGGGATCGTGCGATGCCAAAGGCATCCTCGCCGCCCAGATCGCGGCAGCTGAGCGGTTGCGGGCCGAGGGCATCTACGTCGGACTTCTCTTCCTGGTCGGAGAAGAACGGAACAGCCTGGGCGCACAGGTGGCCAATAAAGAATCTCCGGGCTGCAAGTTTCTGGTCAACGGCGAGCCCACTGAGAACCGGATGGCGAGCGCATCCAAGGGCACGCTGCGAGTGAATGTGATTGCCGAAGGAAGGATGGCCCACTCCGCCTATCCGGAACTGGGCGAGTCTGCGATCGACAAGCTTCTCGAAGCCTTGAATCGGCTCCGCGCGATGAAGCTGCCCTCCGCGCAAGGTATCGGCCCGTGCACGTTGAACATCGGCGTTATCGAAGGGGGCCGCGCTCCCAATGTGATTCCGGATAAAGCGCGAGCGCAGTTACTTTATCGGCTGATCGGGCCTACCGACGAATTGAGGCGAGAGATTGAGCATGCAGTTGCTGGCCTGGCCAAGGTCGAATTCATCTTGGAGATTCCATTCCTACGCCTGCGCACGCTCGACCGACTGCCCACCATGGTCGCCGCCTTCACCACCGACATCCCTGCCCTCACCAACTGGGGCGAGCCCCTGCTGATCGGTCCGGGATCGATTCACGTCGCCCATACGGAAGGCGAATACATTGAGAAAAAGCAACTAAGTGACGCGGTGGATTTGTATTGTGCGATTGCGAAGAAGCTGTCGAATTAAATGCCGATGCTGCGGCTGGGACTAGGTTACCGGTGGGAGCAACGGCAGGATCAGCTTTGCACCCGCTCATTTACCGTCGGAGAGATTCTGGTAGGCCCTTACAAATTGGGCTCATCGGAGACAGCTAGACAAATTCGAGAGGTCTTCCGGGAACCGCTGGTCGAAGTTATCCCGTACACATTAGAGACAGCGGACTTTTATGGTCGGATTCGGGCTCAGCATGGAGTGTCGCCAGACTCAATCCATCTCGCGTGCGCAGCGCAAGCCCGGATTGACCTGTTCCTGACAAATGATGCCGCACTCGTGGGCAAAATAATTCCCGGCATCCAATTTATGCGTACAGCGGATCCCAAGATAGACGCGGGCAGGCTTCAATTACTCTGGGGTGGTAAAGTCGGGCTAGATTCGAATCTGTTTTGAAAGCGTTGAATGCGAGGGCGCGAAGTTGGGGTCAGTCGCTGCTAATCGGTCCGTAGTCGATTCATGTTGCCACCCAGAGGACGAATAGATCGAGGGAAACGGCAAAATGGTGCGCAGCGTATCGGTGTGCAAAAGATGAAAGCTACTATCACGCTCAAGCTGGACACGACTCGTCTCGGCAAGATTCAGGCTTATAGCCGACGAAGAGGGAACCTCGCTGATTGCCTTGCTTGCCGCTCGCTTCGAACGAATCGTGCGCGATCGAAAGGCCTACGAGCGAGCGCGAGAACGCGCCTTGATCCGCCTACGCAAAGGGCTTGATTTGCGATGGATGCCTCCCTCCTCGCGAGACGAGCTTTATGAGCAATGAACGCCTCCAGTTTGCACCCTGAAAGGCTTTTCGCGTCCCGTCGCGTTACACTTAACCCATGACCACCCAGACGCTCAACTCCCTCTCCAAGGCGTCTTCCGCCTATCTTCGCTCCGCCATGCATCAGCCCATCCAGTGGCACGAGTGGGGCGCGGAAGCCTTTGCCACCGCGCAACGCGAGAACAAACCAATCCTGCTCGACATCGGCGCGGTCTGGTGCCACTGGTGCCACGTGATGGACCGGGAGTCCTACGACAATCCCGAAATCGCGGAGATCGTGAACCAGCACTTCATCGCTGTAAAGGTAGACCGTGACGAGCGTCCCGACATCGACAGCCGCTATCAAGTCGCCGTCAGTTCGATCAGCGGACAAGGCGGCTGGCCGCTGACGGCATTTCTCACTCCTGATGGCAAGCCGTTTTACGGTGGAACTTACTTTCCGCCGGACGATCACTACGGGCGTCCCAGCTTCAAGCGTGTGCTGCTTTCAATCTCAAATGCCTATCACGAGAAGAACGACGACGTGATCGAACAGGCCAGGCTGGTTGAGGGCGCAGTCTCCCACGCGGAATCCTTTGCCGGGAAGAGCGCCGACTTTTCGCCCACTGTGATTGATGCCATCGTCCAGTCGGCTCTGAAGATGTACGATCCGCAAAATGGCGGATTCGGCAGCGCTCCCAAGTTTCCGCATCCGGCAGGTCTTGATTTGCTGATCGATCAGTACGTTCGCACCGGAGATGAACAACTCCGCGACGTGTTCGTCAGCACTCTGGAAAAGATGGCTGGTGGAGGCGTCTACGACCAACTGGCGGGCGGATTTCATCGCTACTCTGTCGATGAACGTTGGATCGTGCCCCACTTCGAGAAGATGTGCTACGACAATTCGGAACTGCTGAAGAATTACGTACACGCATATCAAGCCACGGGCTCTGAATTGTTCGCCGCCGTAGCCCGCGACATCATACGCTGGATGGATGAATGGCTCAGCGACCGCGACCACGGCGGATTCTACGCCTCCCAGGACGCCGATTACTCCATGGACGACGATGGCGATTACTTCACCTGGACTCTGAAAGAAGCGCAGGCCGTTCTCACCGAAGAAGAAGCTCGCGTGGCCTGCCTGCACTACGACATCAATGAAATTGGCGAGATGCACCACAACCCCGCAAAGAACGTCCTATACCAGCGAGCGTCGATCGAGGAGATTGCGAAACGGCTGACTCTGCCGCGGGAGCAGGTCCTGACTCTGCTGCAATCAGCTAAGAACAAAATGTACGCCGCCCGTCTGAAGCGCCCCACTCCGTACGTCGATAAAACCGTCTACTCGGGTTGGAACGCGCTTTGTATTTCGGCATATCTCGAAGCCGCCAAAGTGCTGCACCTGGAAGGTGCTGAACATTTCGCGCTGCGTTCGCTGGATCGCATCCTGGCGGAGGGATGGCACGCGGAAAAGCGATTGCTGCACGTGCTCGCTTACTCTGATGCGAAGGCCGAACGCCGCGAAATCCCCGGCGTGCTCGACGATTACGCTTTCACCGCCGTTGCCTGCCTGGACGCCTACGAGGCCACGACGGATCTCAGCTACTTCAATTTCGCCAGGCGCATCGCCGATGCCATGGTCGAGCAGTTCTTCGATCCGGTCTCCAGAGGCTTCTTCGATACGGGAAAAGTTTCGTCCGACGAGAAAGTGCTCGGGGTGTTGAGCACGCGTCGAAAGCCGTTCCAGGATTCTCCCACTCCCGCCGGAAATTCAGTCGCTGCGATAGCGTTGCTCCGGCTCCACGCCTACACCAATGATAAGAACCTGCGCGACAAAGCGGAGCAGACCATCGAAGTCATTGCGGGATTGGCAGCAAAGTACGGATTATTCGTCGCAACCTATGGAATTGCCGCAGTCCACCTGGCGCATCCCCACACACAAATCGTGATCGTCGGGAATGATGAGCTGGCAGGACGACTCTACAACGCGGCGGTTGGCTCTTACTCTGCCAGCAAGGCCGTGCTCAAGCTGTCGGCCAATCAGGCCGTTCCGCAGAATCTTCCACCTGCGCTGGCCGAAACCATTCCGCAACTGCCTTCGGTCAAGGAAGAAAAAACCGTAGCCTTGGTCTGTTCCGGATTCACCTGCCAGCCCCCAATCTCTGACCCCGACGAGCTGTCGCGAAGCTTTCATCGACTCTGAGTCCGCTGCATTCCGTTCGTCTCCGCCGTCCTTCCCTCCCATGCTTTGTCATCCCAGCGAAGCATGATCGTGCCAAGGCACGGCCATGCGGAGTCGAGCGACCTGCTCTCTGCCAACGCTCGACAGGATTTACCGACGGCAGATCTGTCGCGCAGGCCAACAGCAGGTCTTTCGACTCCCTGAATGGACTCGCGAGCGAGTCCATTCACTCTGCTCAAGATGACGCCATTGAAAAAGGGGGGAGACAGATTGACCACTTGATAGTCCGCTCAAAACAAAAAAGCGGCTGGCGTTGCTTTTGCAATCGCCAGCCTACTGAATTTCAAGAGCTGCTTAGGGGCAGCTCGGAAGTACCCAGGATGCCTTAGCGGCAATTTCGTCCTGTGCACGACGGGATCGGCGCGCCGTCCTCCGGTACCGGAACTACCGGAGCGGCAAGTGCTGTATACGCGCAAATCATACCTACCATCAGGAATAACATCCTGACCGCACGTTTCATGGGTGTTCTCCTAGCGGGTCCCCTGGGAGCGGCGACCCTGACTTGGCAGGGATTATACAGGGTCGTGTCAAGTGATTTGCGCAGTTTTGTTTTCACTAAAATGATTTTGGCGTGCAGTTTACGAAAAACGAACGACCGTCTCGATCGCTTCTTTTTTACTGCTCAAGACGGATGACTCGTGCGGGGTTAAAACAATTCAGATCCGTTTGCTTTTACGGATTCCGAAATAGCATGTCCAGAATTTGGACAAAATCAATTAGCGGGCCAAGTCTCCCGGGACAGCGCGACGAGAAAACGACGGTACGATTCTCTCGGCGACTGACATTTTACGGACCAAGTGCTTGTCTTCGATTTCTCCAGGTTCAGGCTCTCTCGGAGCACGCGAGAACGCCCGGTCCACCATGCTTTCGAACATCGGAATCAAGGAGTCGCTGCCCACCGGATGCCGCGCCTCGCTGAGACCCAGGTCCCAGCGCTGTGACATCAAGAGCTTGGCGGACGCTTCCCTAGAGGTCGCCTTCAACAAGGCATATCCAATCCAGATCAGAATGGAGAAACTGTATGCGGTGGTATTGATGAGGCTTAGTGAATGGGAATGGATTTCACCGCCCGAAAACAGTGCCAGCCCAACCAGTTCAACGCTCGCGAAACCGCCAAATCCCAGAGTGACGCCGAAGCTGAACTGCTGCCGGGAAACCCCCAGATGTCGCGAAAAAAACAGAAGGAACAAAATGAGGCCGCATTGAATGACCCGCATACAGCGCTGCATGATTATGACGGCCTGGGCTAACAGTGTGTCGTTTCCTGGTTGACTTGCGGCCGTAACGACCATCGCCACCAGTAACATCACCAGCGCTGCCCATTTGAATAGTAGCGTCCCCAGGTCCTTGAGGTTGGGGTAAGGGCGAAGCACATCCAGAAAGATCTCGTGAATCACCTTGAACCCTATCGCCAGACTGATCGCCGCGCTGATCCAGTAGGCATAGAAATACGGCATAATCGTGCCTGATCGGTAAATCGGGAACAGGACCAGGAAGTTCAGCACCTGGAAAACGATGTAGGCGAAAAACACCGGAAACGTGCGATGAAGACGGCGCCAATACATGACCCCAGCCAGGGACAACTCCAGGACTGGGTGGGCGATCCAGAGCGCATCCTTGAGATTGACATACATGGGTTTATCTCATTGCCGCAACTGCCTTCGGGCGTCTTCCCCCGTTTTCTCGCTCCTTGACCTTACCAGTTCTGGCGAAAGGGTCAATGGACGAAAGTAACCAAAGGTAACAGTTACCCCGCCACTTCTCCTAAACAATTGTTGCGCCGAAGGATAGACTCGCAGCCCCACCAGGGGACATGGGAAGCCCGAACGTCTGGATGGTTACTATCGGGATACTTTTGCGCCGCATGGTGACGGGCGTCCCCGTCAAACAAGGGAACAGAGCTTCGCGGACAAAGCCTGAAATATGCCGGAGGTGGTCTACGGCTAAGGGCAGCCAGACGTGAGCACCCGTCTCACATTTGCGCTGTGGTTTGGTATTGCCCCTATTTCAATCTTGGGCCATACTGTGCGGCAAGGTTTCGCCCCTCGTCTCTTCGACAATCGGGTTGCTGCTTGCGGAGTCTCCTCCACGTTCATTGTTAACCTCTGGCCAGGTCGCAAACGCAGTATGCATATCTACCGGAAGTCTGGTGCCAGATGTCCGCTAGTTCCCAAACTGAAGCGGGACGATTTCCGGCCGGTGATCCCTTCAGGGCTGTTATTTCAACTCGATGGAGAAAGGAGAAATACGATGTCATCTAGAGATTGGATCCGGGGTTTGTTTGCTCGACGTTTCCTAGCGATTGCTGATCCGAGGCTGCGTGTATGCGGAATTGTGACGATCGCTGCTCTTATGCTGGCGTGTTTTACGCTGGCGCCGTTCGCCCGCGCGGCAACATCGTCTGAGCAATCCAAGTCCAGACAACCCGATTTTGGTCCAAACGTTTACATATTCGATCCAAGTATGCCGCTAAGCCAGATCCAGTCGACGGTGGACTCGATCGCGACGCAGCAGGTCTCCAACCAGTTCGGAACTCAGCGTTATGCGTTGCTGTTCGAGCCCGGCACGTATGGATCGAGTGCCAACCCGCTTATTTTTCAGGTGGGGTACTACACCAGCGTGGCCGGACTTGGCGGATCTCCGGGCGACGTCACGATTAACGGAGCGATCGATGTATTCAACCAATGCTCAGGCACCGGCTCGAGTGAGAGCTGCGTTGCGCTGACCAACTTCTGGCGTTCTCTCTCGAACCTGACCGTCAACCTGACACTGCCGAGTACACCCCCAGCGTATGCGCCGCCGACTCCCGACCCCTCCGGTGCCAGCTGCAATAATTCGGCCGAGATGTGGGCGACTTCGCAGGCCTCACCGATGAGGCGGGTGGCCGTCAACGGCTTCGTCACGCTCTTCGACTATTGCGGAGGCGCCGACAACTTCTCGAGCGGCGGTTTCATCGCCGACTCGGCGTTTTCCGGCAGCGAGGTCCTGAATGGCACTCAGCAGCAGTTTATGGTGAGGAACAGCATCGTCGATAGCTGGAGCAACGGGGTTTGGAACCAGGTATTCTCCGGCGTCGTGGGTGCGCCTGCGCAATGTTTTCCATGCACTAACCCGTACACTACGCTCGCGACCAGCCCTCTGACGCGCGAGGCACCATACCTATACCTAGACTCTAACGGGAACTACAACGTTTTCGTGCCTGCCGTACAGCATAACTCGGTGGGCACGACATGGCAGAACGGTGAAACACCCGGCTCGTCGATCCCAATCCGGAGGTTCTTCATTGCCCAACCGACGGACTCCGCAGAGACGATCAATCGCGCATTATTTTTTGGCTTTGATCTGATCCTGACCCCAGGCGTTTATAACCTGGACCGGAGCATCGAGGTCACGTGGCCCGATACGGTAGTGCTCGGTCTCGGCTTCCCAACGCTGATCCCTCAAAATGGAAATGCATCCATGACCGTTGCCAGCGACGACGGGGTATTGATCTCGGGGATCATCTTCGACGCGGGTGCGAATAATTCCCCGGTGCTACTGCAAGTCGGCTGCGAACGCCGGCACTGCCACGGCCACGATCACCATGGGTCAGACCCGTCGGGTCTTTACGATGTCTTCTTTCGCATCGGCGGCGCCGAACCGGGAAGCGCGACGATCAGTCTGGTGGTCAACAGCGACAACGTCATCCTGGACGACATCTGGGCATGGCGAGCCGACCACGGCGCCGGCGTGGGTTGGACCAGCAACACCGCCGACACCGGCCTCGTCGTCAACGGTGACAACGTGACCGCATACGGCCTTTTCGTCGAGCACTACCAGAAGTATGAGGTGATCTGGAACGGAAATGGCGGCACGGACATCTTCTTACAAAACGAGATGCCCTACGACCCACCCAGCCAGGCGGCGTGGATGGAGTCTCCGAGTGTCGACGGCTGGGCGGCCTTCAAGGTCGGCGACAACGTTACCAGCTTCAACGGATATGGCATGGGCAGCTACAGCTTCTTCAACCAGGGCGTGAACATCTACGCCGCAAATGCCTTTGAGGTTCCGACTACCCTCCCTCCGGCAAGCATGAACGATTTGCTCACGATCTTCCTCAGCACATCGGGGTTTGGAGGCATCCTGAACGTGATCGACAACACAGGAGGATCGTCAACCATCGCCAACCCAGACACCCCGGTCACCGTGGTGAGTTTCCCTTGAGGACTTGACGTCTCATCCGATCGTGAGATCACGGGCCAAAGAGTCCACTTATACGGGAGTCGTTCGCTAATAAACGGCTCCCGGCTCCCACGCATCAGAAAGTTCCCCCTGTATGCATTTCGGTAACGAGGGTAAACCTTAGGGGTCATCTACGGTGTGTACGGTATCGAACAGAGCGGCACATTGTGGCATGGTACTTGGACCATGACCCTCTCCCTTTTTCAAGAACGCATTAGCTACCTTTAGTGCCAGGGCTGTCAGCGTCGAGGATCCGGAAGAGTTCAACCGGGTGTTCTCCGATTTGAGAGCGGCCCTTCGAGGGCAACTCGCCTATCTTAGAGAAATGGTCGACGATGCCAAAGAAACGACTTCGTGGCTTCCGCGGAAAGCCGTTCTCGAGCAACGAGAAACTGAGAGGCGTGAGGGTGAGCGACGAAAAAGCCAGCGGCGAAAGGTCAAATCAGGACTGGGCGGCTCCGACATTTTCGGTAGCGCTTGAGGTCGGCCATCGATCTGCGACGATCCCGATAGCAGAGTTTACCTATTTCTCCGCCTAAGGGTCTGAGGAGCTTGCCCCGCATGGGCGGGGCTGCACGCCGTCCCCACTAGATTCGAGGCTTGGACGCGCCGGTGTGCCTTTGCGGGTACGGGTTACCATGGTTCGTTGCCGGGGTTCTGGGCGCCGCTTATAATTTCGGTACTCCCGCTCTAGATGCGAGGTTGCGGTTCATGACCAGGGCCACCGGGGCCGATCAAAATCGGCAGAGTCAGGAATTGACCATTTTCCACGATGTGGCCAAGGCTCTGACCTCGTCGCTCGATCTCGACTCCATTCTGCAGACCATCATGGAAAAGATGGCGGAATACTTCCGTCCGGATACATGGTCTTTGCTGATGGTGGACGATGAGCGCGAGGAACTTTACTTCGCCATTGCGGTTGGGAGCGCTTCCGAGGCGCTCAAGAACATCCGGCTAAAGGTAGGTGAGGGCATTGCCGGCTATGTCGCCAAGCATGGGGAGAGGCTGGTAGTTCCGGATGTCATGAACGATCCTCGCTTCGCCAAGCGCATTGATGAGCTGACCAAATGGGAGACCCGTTCGATTGTCTGCTTTCCCGTCAGCTCGCGGCTGCGCGTCTTGGGTGTGATTCAGTTGGTAAACGTGGATATGGAGCACTTCGGGGATCAGGAGATTTTCTTCCTGCAGTCTCTGTGCGATTACGCGGCGATCGCGATCGAAAATGCGCGGGCCGTGGAGAAGATTCAGGAACTCACCATCACCGATGATTGCACCGGGCTTTACAACGCGCGGCATCTTTACAAGACGCTCGAGACCGAAGTTTATCGCTCATCGCGCTTTGCCTACGAATTTACGGTTTTGTTTATCGACCTCGATCACTTCAAACAAGTCAACGACACCAACGGGCATTTAGTTGGAAGCAAACTCCTGGCTGAAATTGGATACTTGATTAAAGCGCAGCTGCGTTTGATTGACTATGCCTTCCGCTATGGCGGCGACGAGTTCGTCGTGCTGCTACCACAGACGGGAAAGGATTCGGCTTTGGTGGTGGCGAAGCGTTTGCGCGACAGCCTGCGCACCAGCATGTTTTGCAAAGAGGAAGGACTGAACCTGAATGTGCGGGCTTCGATGGGGGTAGCTACTTATCCTCACGATGCTAAGACGCCTCACGACATGATTCGGCAAGCGGACGAGATGATGTATCTGGTGAAGAACACCTCGCGGGATAATATTGGAATTGCTCAGCGTGGCGTAATGAAGTAGAGCCGTATCAGCTCTCAGCTTCTTTCCTTCGATTCCTCTCCACACTGGCGGCTGTCGAGCTTTGCTCGACTGGACAGCCGGGGGCGGCTGTCCCCACGTGATTCTTGTTGTCGAGAAACCTTAGTCTGCTGGGACTGCGGCTGGTTGGGTTACTGGTGCCGTCTTTTGGCGGGGTGCTTCGGTCTGCAGCCACTTCCGGATCTCTGGGAGCGCGGCGCGGGTTGCTATTTCTCCTGCTCGTACCAGGGCAGCGCTGTGTTCGAAGGCATCGTATTTGTAACCGTTGACGTCGGGTTCGATCACCAGGTCGGCCGCGGGTTTCCATTGGCTGCTGTTCATTTCCTGGGCTATCGCAAAACATTGGCCGATCACATCGAACAGGTGGCGGGGACCAACGTCGCCCGTCCACTTGCCTTTCAAATGCACGGCCAGCACGCGATCCGCTCCCATTTGTCGCAGCGGGCGGGTGGGTACGGTGTGCGACAGCATACCGTCGATCAGCAGGCGTCCGCGAATCTTTACCGGCAAAAACATTCCTGGATAGGCGCAGCTTGCGCGTACCGGGTCGATGAGTGGTCCGGAATGAAATACTACGCCCTCGCCGGTCGAGAAGTCGGTTGCTGTCACCGCTAAGGGAATGCGCAACTCTTCGAAGGTCTTGACCTTGAGGAGGTGATTCAGAAACCCGATCATTCGCGAGTTGCTGGCGAAGCCGTAGCGCGAGAGCGTCCAACTGGCAATGTGTTTGAAGCGGACACGGGCGGCAACTTGCTCGAGTTCCGCGGCGGAGATCCCGCTGCAATAGGCAGCGCCAATGAGTGCGCCCACACTGGTTCCGGCAATATAGCGGATGGGGATGTTTTCTTCTTCGAGGACTTTGAGGACTCCGACGTGAGCGATACCGCGAGCAAACCCTCCACCCAGGGCCAGACCGATTCCGACGCCTGCCGCTTGGGAACCCAGGCCTGCCGAATGACCAGAAAGGCCGCGTCCGAACGCCTGCACCGAACGAATAATCTTATCCAGACTCTTCACGGGGACCTCACACCATCCCGGCTTTGCCCGGCTACTGTCTTTACTCGCTAACCAAACCTTTTACCCCAGGTTAGGCTGGCAAGTAAGATGCCACTTCAGGACTAATCGTTTCATAGTGTGGGCGGCCGCGCCAGATTACGAGCTGCGGGTTACTGGTGGTTACTGGATTGCCGCCTGCGTGTGACTAACTCCTGTGTTTCTGATAGCTTAAGCCCATGGTTCGTGAGATCTCTGCCGGCGGGGTAGTCGTGAGGCGTGTCTCCGGGGAATGGCAGATCGCTGCCATCGAGCCACAGAAGGAATCCGCGGCAGTCCTCCCCGTGGACACCAAGAAGAAAACATCGCAAAAAATGTTACTCGCGTTGCCCAAAGGGTTGGTCGACCCGGGTGAGAGACCCGAGCACACGGCTATCCGGGAGGTGGTGGAAGAGACCGGCCTGATCGCCGTCCCGATAACAAAACTCGGCGACATTAAGTATGCTTACGTGCGTACATGGGGCGGGAAAGAGCGGGTTTTCAAGATCGTCAGCTTCTACCTGTTTCGCTACCAGTCCGGCCAGATCGACGAAATCGCGCCTGAGATGCGAATCGAGGTCAAGCGTGCGCTGTGGATTCCCCTGGAGGACGCCGTTCGCAGGCTGGCCTATCGAGGCGAAAAAGATATGATTCGGCGGGCGCAGGCTTATCTGAAGGCTCACCCGGAGCTTTAGCGGTGGCAGAGCCGTCCACTCGTCATGCACATCTGTGACATGTGACCTTGACTCGATTTCGCTCGAAGTCTATCTTGAACTCAACTTGATTGAGGCGCGTGCCGCTGCCATCCTCACCCCACATCCAATGCGACACGCGCCTGCGGTGTTTTTGGAGCGCTTTTCTGTTTCCTCCCACGTGCTAGTAATTCATTCTAATGATCAGGGCTGGCAAGAACGACTGGGTGCTAAATAAACTGTTCGAAGATAAACTGCTAAGACAAGTCTTTTTTCCTGTAGAGACGCAGCTTGCTGCGTCTGGGTTTGCCTGGCTGTGTCCGCAGGATGAGAGTGTTTGGCAGGATGGGAGTGTTTGATCGATGAAGCAAATTCACAAAGTCGCTGTTCTCGGCGCTGGGACGATGGGTGCCCGCATCGCTGCGCACTTCGCGAACGCGGGTGTCCCCAGTTATCTGTTCGATATCGTTCCGCCTGACGCCGACGGGCCTGCTCGAAACAAGATCGCCGCGGCCGGGCTGGATGCGGCGAAGAAGTCCAAGCCTGCCGCTTTCATGGATGCCTCGCGGCCGCGACTGATCACCATCGGCAACTTCGACGATGACCTCAAGCGGCTGGCCGACGTGGACTGGATCATCGAAGCGGTGGTCGAGAACCTCGATCTCAAGCGGGCCTTGTTGAGGAAGGTAGAACCTATTCGCAAACCCGGAACGATTATCACGACCAACACCAGCGGGCTGCCGGTGGGAAAAATTGCCGAAGGATTCTCCGACGACTTTCGCCGCTCGTGGTTTGGGACACACTTCTTTAATCCACCGCGTTACATGCGGCTGCTAGAACTCATCCCTACGCCCGACACCGACCGGGCAGCCATCGACGCTGTCGCCCACTTCTGCGACATTCATCTGGGCAAGGGCATTGTTCTCGCCAAAGACACGCCCAACTTCATCGGAAATCGCATCGGGACGTTTTCGGTGTTGAACGTCATGCGCCTGATGCAGGAATTGGACCTGAGCATTGAAGACGTGGATGCGCTGACCGGGCAAGCTGTGGGATGGCCGAGGTCCGCGACGTTTCGCACGATTGATTTGGTGGGTCTGGATATTTTGGGACACGTGGTCTCGAACATGACCCGTGTGGTGGCGGGCGACTCGCCCGCCCAGCTTGATGAGCGGGGTGACCTCAGGCTTCCGGATTTCTACAAGCAGATGCTGGAGCGCAAATGGCTAGGCGACAAAACCAAAGGCGGCTTCTACAAGAAGGTGAAGAGCACGGGCGAAGAAGACGAACGACTCGCCCTCGACTGGAAAACGCTGGAATATCATCCGCGCCGGAAGCCTAAGTTCCCCACCCTCGACATGGCCAAGAACGTCGAGCACACCGGAGCGCGTCTGAAGATGCTGCTGGGGCTCGACGGCAGTGGTCCGCAGAAGAACGATAAAGCCGGCGCGTTCCTGTGGTCGGCCCTATCCGATCTTTGGACCTATTCCGCCAATCGCATTCCGGAGATCTCGGATTCCATTATAGAGATCGACCTTGCCATGCGCCTCGGCTTCAACTGGGAACTCGGGCCATTCGAACTCTGGGACGCGGCTGGCGTCGAAGCCACGGTCGAGCGGATGAAGAAAGAAGATCGTCCGGTCGCGGCAAGTGTCGAACAGTTGCTCGCCTCGGGAAGGAAAGCCTGGTATCTGGACGATCCTAAGGCTGCCTCTGGCCGAGAGTATTTCGATCTCGGCACAGTAGGTTACAAGCCAGTCGCGGTTCCTGATGGTGTCTGGTCGGTCGAAGTCGCGAAGAAATCAAACGGAGTGGTGAAAAAGAACTCCGGGGCGTCGCTCGTGGATCTCGGGGACGGCGTGGCCTGCATCGAGTTTCATTCCAAGATGAACACGATTGGCACCGACATCGTGCAGCTCATCTCTCAAACCTTGAAGCCCGGTGGGCTCGGCGACAATTTCGATGGGTTCGTCATTACCAACGACGCCGCGAACTTCTCCGTTGGCGCCAATCTCATGTTGCTCCTCATGTCCATCCAGGAAGAAGAGTGGGACGACGTCGACCTCGCCATTCGCACCTTCCAGGGTATGACGCAGGCAATCAAGTTCTCGCCGAAGCCCGTGGTGGTTGCGCCTTTCGGCCTGACGTTAGGCGGAGGGACGGAGATTTCGCTGCACGCGTCGGCTCTTCAACCACACGCTGAGCTTTATATGGGGCTGGTCGAGGTCGGCGTCGGGCTGCTGCCCGGAGCGGGCGGCTGCAAAGAGATGCTGCTGCGCGCCGTCGACAGCGCGGAATCCATTCGACCCGGTGGACGCGGCGAGTCGGTGGAATTGATGGAGGCGATAAAGAAAATCTTCGAGACCATCGCCACTGCCAAAGTGGCGACGTCAGCCCATGAAGCCCGCGGCCTCTGCTTTCTGAGGGAATCCGACCATATCACCATGAACCGCGAGCGCGTGCTGTGTGACGCGAAAGCCCGCGCGTTGGAGATGGTCCGCGCCGGATACGAACCCCCGCAGCCGCGCACTGATATTCCCGCCCCCGGCGAAAACATCCTCGCCGCGCTCAAGATGGGCGTCCATCTCATGCGCCAGGGCGACTATATCACCGAATACGAAGTAAAACTGGCGACGAAGATCGCAGAAGTTCTGTGCGGCGGAAATGTGACTCCAGGCACACTAGTGAGCGAACAATACATCCTCGACCTGGAGCGCGAGGGATTCAAGTCTCTGTGCGGAGAGAAAAAGACGCAAGAGCGGATTCAGTTCACGCTGAAGACGGGGAAGACGCTGCGGAATTGAGCAGAGTGGGGCAATTCTATGCAGTGTATGTACGTCTTACAAGTACGTATTGACAAGACGTATGCCACAAGCGTGCGATGTGACTGGAGTGTGAAATGGCTTACGTTGAACCGCAAACGTGTGTGCCCCCAAGGCTTCTATTCGTGCGGTCGAAGTGATCTGCGACGGGGGATCTGGGGAATGGTCGGTTGCGCGCGTGAACTGGGAAGACGAGGATAGGATCGGAATTCGCTGGAATGGCGGTGACGGCCCTGGTGTTGGCAATCCGCAATCGCGGGGAAGAGCGACCTGGTTCATCGTCCCCGAGCCCTTGCAGCAGGTAGTTCTTGAGAAAGTCGAAGAACTCAGCATTTCGGGACCTGGCGGTCTCATGGAAAAGTATGCGGAGATGGCCAACGACAAGGCGCGGGAAGGCGAAGCAGAGGAATGGCCGGAGGGGCTAATCGGCGATGCATCCGCGGAGGAGTGAGGTCTGGTGGGTGGCGTTCCATCCATCGCTGGGGGGCGAGATACAGAAGACTCGGCCGGCCATGATCGTCAGCAACAATGCGGCGAGCGCGGTCCTTAAATCGCGTGATCGTGGTTCCGCTTATTATAGCGGTACAACCACGAAGGTGTATCCGGGAGAAGCTTTGGTTACGCTGAATAGCGAACCGCGAAAAGCGATGGCCGATCAGCTAATGTCAGCTTCAAAGAAACGCATCCGCTCCAAGTTGGGCGTATTGTCCGTCTCAGATGTAGCTGCTGTGGAAAGTGCAATCCTTCTGCAGTTGGGCATCCGACGTTGAGCAATATCCTCAGCCAGGCTGGGCTAAAATATCTCCTCATTTACGAAAAATCCGGCACCGGCTGGGGTGTCGCAGCCAAAACGCTGAACGAGGCAAGAGAACTTATCCGCGAGGCAATTGACTTTCATATCGAAGGCATGCGCGAGCACGGCGACGAGGCTCCCGTCCGCAGCGCGACAACTGAGTACATTACGGTATGAAAACCGCCAGAATTAACGTCTAAGTGGCAGCTACCGATGATTTACTTTGATCGCTGGACAGGCTGATTCCAGGACCGGAAACGGTCCGGGTTCGCTTTTTGCTCGCAATTAGCGATCAGCCTGCATGCGCAAACTTGCGCACTGCCGGCTGCCGGGCTTGCCGGGCGCGCCAGAGGTCGTACTGGGACTGCATGTTCGTCCACAGTTCCGGGGAGGTGCCCAGGGCAGCAGCCAGTCGGAGGGCCATGGCGGCGGAGATTCCCGACTTGCCGTTTAGCACACGCGACAAAGTCACCCGCGTAACCTGCAAGTGTGCCGCTGCCGTGGATACGGGGGTTTCTCCCAGATACTCGCGGAGCACCAGGCCGGGATGAGGCGGATTGTGTATGCGCATAGGGTAACCTCCTAATGATGATCCTGATAATCGACGAGAACTGCGTCCTCGCCTTCGAACCTGAACGTCAGACGCCAGCTTCCGCTGACGCTGACTGCCCCAGTGATCTTTGAACGCCCCGGCTGGGAGATGAAGTTTCCATCCCGGGGCATTCATGTCACCCTGGGTGCTTGGCATTGTCGAGGGCAAACAGATGTAAGCGAAGCCTGCGCGTGCTTCGGCCGAATCCCAGCTTTCGATCCGGTGCGGAAGAACTTCTCCGCGCCCCGGATGCCGGAAGCTCTTGATCACTTGTATAGTGTAACGCTACATGTTACGGGTAGTCCAAATTACATGTAGTCAAATCCCGAGAGGTTAACGTCACGCCATTCAATTAATCATTCAATCGAAAATGGTCGATCAACGATCTAAAATACTCTAAGGAGTTTCCAATGCGTGAAGTCATTATCGCTTCTTCTGTCCGCACGCCCGTGGGACGCGCTTTCAAAGGCACGCTCCGTGCCACTCGTCCTGATGAACTTGCCGCTGTCGCCATCAAAGGAGCGCTCGAACGCGTACCGCAGGTTGACGCCAGGGAAATCGAAGACGTCATCCTGGGCTGTGCCATGCCCGAGGCTGAGCAAGGTATGAATGTGGCGCGCATTGCGTCGCTGCGTGCTGGCCTGCCGGTCGAGGTTTCGGCGCTGACTATTAATCGTTTCTGCTCGTCCGGCCTGCAGGCCATTGCCATGGCGGCGGAGCGCATCATGAGTGGTGGGGCTGAGGTCATCGTTGCCGGGGGAACCGAGTCGATGTCCATGATCCCAATGGGCGGGCACAAGATTTCGCCTAATCCCTGGCTGGTCGATCACTATCCCGACGCTTATCTTTCGATGGGCCTTACGGCTGAACGGCTGGCGCAGCGCTTCGGCATCACGCGTGAAGCCGCGGACGAATTCTCGTATCGCAGCCATCAGAAAGCTCTGGCTGCGATTCAAGCCGCCAAGTTCGCGGACGAATCGGTCGCTGTACCTGTGAGTTTCACGACGCCTAACGGCTCGAAGCCGAAGCGGCAAGAGATCACCTTCAAAGTGGATGAGGGGCCGCGCGCCGACACCTCGCTCGAAGCGCTGCTCGCGCTCAAACCCGCATTCCACGCGAAGGGCACGGTAACCGCAGGCAATTCGTCTCAGATGTCGGACGGCGCGGCCGCGGCTGTAGTCATGTCCGCGGACCGCGCGAAAGCTCTCGGCATCAAGCCGCTGGCGCGGTACGTCTCATTCGCTACCGCCGGATATAAGCCAGAAGAAATGGGGCTGGGGCCGGTATTCGCAATCCCCAAAGCGCTGAAGATGGCAGGCCTCAAACTCTCCGACATCGACGTGATCGAATTGAATGAAGCCTTTGCTGCACAGTCCGTGGCAGTGATCAAAGAAGCGGGTCTCGATCCCGAGCGCGTGAACCCTAATGGCGGGGCGATTGCGCTGGGTCATCCGCTGGGATGCACTGGGGCGAAGCTCACGGCGACGATCCTTCGCGAAATGAAACGGCGCAACGCGAGGTATGGGCTGGTTACGATGTGCGTGGGTGGAGGCATGGGGGCGGCCGGGATTTTCGAGAACATAAGCTAAAGGCAAAGGCGTTAACCACAGAGGACACGAAGTTTCACAAAGGAAGACCTGAGAACTCCTGGCTTTCCCTTTGTGACCCTTCGTGTCCTTTGTGGTTGATGACTTTTTCCTTGTGGTTGTGACATCGGACCTAGCGGTGGCTGGCTTGATCGAAGACCATTGATGGATGGCCAGAAGATCGATCCGAAGAATTTCTGCGAATGAAGTCAGCCATTTGGTCATTACGGCCGCCATGCATGTTCATACCGAACTCGGTCCAGGATTGCTGGAGAGCACATAGACTGCCTATCTTCAGCACCAACTGAGCGAGGCTGGCGTACGGTCGGCTGCTCAGGTGGGGTTACCGGTTGTGTATCACGGAGTCAGGCTCGAACTCGGATATCATCTGGATTTGGTGGTGGAGGAGTTGGTGATCGCGGAGATCAAGTCGGTCGAGGCTGTATCGCCGGTACATCAAGCCCAGCTACTTTCGTACCTTAAGCTCGGTGGTAAATCCATAGGACTGCTTATAAACTTTAATGTTGCACATCTGAAGGACGGGATTCGGCGCTTCGTAAACCGTACTGATGGCAGTAGCAAGAAAAACAAAAGCATCAACCACAAAGGACGCGGAGGCACACAAAAGGTTTTCGTACCCAATTTTCCCTTTGTGTACTTTCGTGTCCTTTGTGGTTAAAAGGGGTTGATCAAACATGGCGACAACGACCGCAGTTCCGCAGACCAAGATCTCCGGCGGCAGCTTTCTTCTCGAAGAGCGCAAGCCCGACGAAGTCTTCACGCCCGAAGACTTCACCGAACAGCACCTGCTCATTGGCCAGACAGCGGAGGAGTTCGCCATCAATGAGATCGTCCCCAACATCGAGAAGATGGAGCACAAGGATTTTTTCATCACTCGCGACCTGCTGAAAAAAGCCGGTGAACTCGGACTCAGTTCGGCCGAGATTCCTGAGGCTTACGGCGGCCTCGAGATGGACAAAGTCACAGCCGCCGTGATCGCCGACCACATTGCGAAATACGCTGGATTCGCGACGACCTGGGGCGGACACACCGGAATCGGCACGCTGCCTATCGTTTATTTTGGCACGGAAGAACAGAAGAAGAAATATTTGCCCCGGCTGGCGGCGGGAGAAATTGTCGGCGCTTATGCTCTCTCGGAAGCTTCTTCCGGTTCTGATGCGCTCAACTGCCGGGCACGCGCTGAGCTTTCGAAAGACGGCAAGCATTACATTCTCAACGGCGAGAAGATGTGGATCACTAATGCCGGCTTCGCGGATTTGTTTACCGTCTTTGCCAAAGTTGATGGCGAAAAATTCACGGCGTTCCTGGTCGAGAAAACCTTCCCCGGATTTTCCATCGGCGCGGAAGAGCACAAGATGGGCATCCGCGGATCGTCTACCTGCCCCATCATTTTGAACGACTGCAAAGTTCCGGCCGAAAACATGCTCGGCGAAATTGGCAAGGGGCACATCATCGCCTTCAACATCCTGAACGTTGGCCGCTTCAAGCTGGGCGCCATGTGTGTGGGTGGGGCACGCTTGTCGCTCGAGAACGCCATAGGATACGCCAAGCAGCGCAAGGCATTCGGCAAAGTGATCGCAGACTTCGGCCTGGTTCGCGAAAAGCTTGCCAATATGGCAGTGGGCATTTACACCGGAGAAGCTCTCGTCTACCGCACCGTCGGCATGATGGACGTTGCGCTTTCCGAGGTCGACAAGACCGGAGCCGATGCTGCGAAGGAAACCCGCAAGGCCATCGAGGAGTATGCCGTTGAGTGCTCCATCATCAAAGTCTGGGGCTCCGAGATGGTCGACTTCGTGGTCGATGAGACGGTGCAGATCTACGGCGGCTACGGCTTTGTCGAGGAATATCCCGCCGAGCGGGCTTACCGCGATGCGCGCATCAACCGCATCTTCGAGGGCACCAACGAAATCAACCGGCTCATCATTACCGGATTCCTGCTCAAACGCGCGCTGTCAGGCCAATTGCCGCTGATGCCTGCGATCAAGAAACTGATGGATGAAGTTTTGTCCGGACCTTCGGCTGGGGATGAACTCGAAGGCCCGCTGGCGGATGAGCGCAAACTGGTAATGTCGGCCAAGAAGCTTGGCTTGTTCGTCGCGGGGGCGGCCACGCAGAAATATATGCAGGCGATTCAGGATCAGCAGGAGGTTATGGGAGCGATCGCTGACATGGTCATCGAGACCTACGCGATGGAGTCGGCCGTCCTCAGGGCGCAGAAGGTTGCGGAACGTAATGGCGAAGCCGCCGCTTCTCTGCCCATTGCCATGACTCGCGTTTATCTCTCACAGGCGATGGAGAAAATCGAGTCCGCCGCTAAGAAAGTCATTGCCGCTGTGGCCGATGGCGACATGCTGCGCACGCAGTTGGCGATTCTGCGCCGGCTGGCGAAGCACGAGCCCTTCAACACGATTGAGTTACGGCAACAGATCGCTCAGAAAGTAATTGAGCGGGGGAAGTACACTCTGGCTTAGGAAGCTTCGCGGGCGAGGTGCCCGCACTAAACAGTCACGCGGTCTTCAGTTTTTCCATTACGCTCTGGATTAGCTCTTTCGCGTCAGTCAGGTTCTTCATAACCATCTGAACGTCCATGACCGGCTTGCCTGGCCAGCGCTGGCTTTGGCAATAGACACCGTGCTGTCCGACCAAGGCCATGGCGTCGGTAATCATGTCCATGGTTACGGCCAGGCGTCCGCGCGGGACGCCCATCATCGTTTCGTAGTGTTCCAACTCTTCCTGCTTCTCGTCGAATACCGGCATGGTGAGATTGTAACGGCTGTCTGGCATGGCGCATAATTGTGGGGGCTTGCTGTCCAAGTCAGTCGTTTCTACGTCAAAGCTTCTAAGAAGTTTTTGCCGTTTACCGCAGCCCTCTACGGATTGTCATCCCGACCGGAGCTTCTCATTCCCGCAGGGGATGAGAAGCAGAGTGGAGGGACCTGCCGTTTCGGCCAGGGTACAGCAGTCTTTAAAATGCTCTAGCAATTAGCACTCGGCTTTTGGCCAGGGAAGGTTCCGGGCTACCTAAGTTGGGCAGCCTGACCTCTGGGGCTAAGTGCCAAATACTCCAAGGAGAAAACTCATGCGGAAGAAAGTTGTATTTCTAGCGTCCCTATTACTCGCATTCACCGTACTTGCCGCCTGCCAGGACAAGAGCAGTCGTCCCAGCCCTCCCGCGCAGGCACAATGCAAGTTCTCGGACGGCAAGACGCTCACCATCGACTACTCCAGTCCGCGCATGAAGGGACGCAAGATTTACGGCGGACTGGTGCCCTATGGCAAAGTGGACCGTACCGGCGCCAATGAAGCGACGACGTTCGTCACCGATGCGAACCTGACCGTCGGCGGCAAAGATGTTCCTGCGGGCAGCTATACCATCTTCACCGTCCCCAATCCCGACAAGTGGACGCTGATCATCAACAAGAAAACCGGCGAGTGGGGCATTCCTTATAAATATGAAGGAGACGAACTGGCGCGTGTGGACATGAAAGTTTCATCCACATCAGCGCCTGTTGAGAACTTCACCATCGCGCTGGCCTCGATGGGCGGAAGTTGCACTCTGAGCATCAGTTGGGAAAACACGCAAGCTTCCGTGAACGTCAGCGAGAAAAAATAGAGAACGGGCAAACCCTTAACCGCAAAGGACACGGAGTCACCCAAAGGAAACCTGCGGATTGGAACCTTTGTGTACCTTCGTGTCCTTTGTGGCTAAAAATCAGGCGTGTAACCCTAAGCACTAAAAGCACTTCGTTTTTTCGATTGCGCATCTGTGCGCAACTCCGAGATCACCGGCTTCTTCGACGGGCGCACCAGGCTCTCGCCCAGCTTGTCCATCATCGTGATCTCAGCATTGCCCAGGATGTGCGCGTACTTTTTCAGCGCCAGGACGCCGCCGTCCTGGTGTCTCAGCGCCCTGCCCAGCGCCTTCTGGTTTGTGCCCACGTCAACCAGAACACTCGCTGCCAGATGCCTGAAGGAGTGGAGGCCTCTGCGCTCGATCTTTAGTGCTTCCAGGATCGGGTACAGAATGTCCTCCCGCACGGCCTTCTGTTGAAGCAACTCGCCGGTCTTGGGATGGGAGAACAGCAGACCGAGGCGGTTGTCTTCCACTGCCGTGCCAGGTATTCGCTGAGCAAATTGGCCAGCGGCGGAGATAGCCGGAGGTACTCCACGTTGCCCCCCTTCGTCGTCACCAGCTCCTTCAGGTCCGGGTTGCGCTGGACAAGCACCGTGCCCCTCTCGAAATCAAAGTCATCGACAAAGAGGGCGATGGCTTCTCCGGGCCGGAGCGCAAGCGCGGCTTGCGTGGTAAACAGAACACCGTAGAACGGACCGGACGCCTCGAAGATTCTCAGGGCTTCCGCAACGGTGAACGGTTGCACTTCTGGCGGGTTATAGTCCGGCATGGCCAGGCCCTTGCGCTTGAACTCGCACACGGGATAGCCCCACAGTTTGGCAAACTTGAAGACGCTGAGGAGCGTCCCACAAATATTCCATGCCGTGTCCGGTGTGATTCCGGGTTTGCCGTTTCGTCCTTGGATCAAAGCCGATGCCATACGCTGCACAGCTTCCAGATTCACTGCATTGAGTGGGATTTCGCCCAGCCAGGGCAGCAAGTGTTTTTTGAGGTGCGTCTTCGCAATTCGCTGGCCGGCTGGCTTGCGCATAGGCAGCGCATTGGGCCGGTATTTCGTCTCGACGAAGGTCTCAAAGGTGATTGTTGAGGAGGGCTGCAAATTGTTCGCACGTTTACCGAGTAGTTCATCCGCCGCCCTCTGGGCCTGTGCCCTGGTCATTTCGGAACATAATCCAAGTGTGGTCTGTTTGCAAACTCTGATCCGTTTGCCGCTCCCGTCAACTTCATCCTGCCGGTAGCGTACAGCCCACCTGTTGGTCGGGCCTCCCCCCAGGGAATTTACCCTGGGCCGTTGGTACCGTCTTCTAGCCATCGCAACCAGATCAACTTTCTGGCGGCTTGGCTCCGCTGGTTTTGCATTGCCAGCGTAACGACTTTCGGAACAGACAGCAAGGTCTATAAGTGCGCCCAGGATGCCGAAGCTATAAAACACTACGTCCAGGGCTCGATTGAGGAGCGGTACTACCACTCTGTACCACAGCTCGGTTTTCAGAACTTGAACATGAATACTCCCGCACCCGGTCATCAGCGAACGGAACACCCGGCGAAGCAGGATTCGCTGGTTAAGGACCGGATGTTCTGAACAATGGGTTCGTGAGGAAGATCTAACCTTCTTGAGCGACGGAGCCGAGAACGTGTCCGGCCTGGTCTGCCACGCTGGTTGAAAAACGGGGGAAGGCCCCTGACATACTGGCTTCAGTGGGCGCGATTAAAACCAGCGTGGAAAAAATCGCGTAGGCTGGAGCCATGCAACGGTGCATTTCTACGCGGAGGACTCAAACGTGTCAATGGGGGGGCTGTGGAAACGTCAGTGGAAAACGCGACGGAGATCGCGTCTGGTGCGGGTGTCACAATTCGTGACTTTATTTTCGGAACATGTCACGTTCCATGACGGGAAACAGAACGGGCCGCTGTTATAACTTTTAGAACAGCGGCCCGTTGCCTCACGGTTCGCCCCTGGCGTGACGATATATCGGCAGTCCTCACCGTGATCAACAGCAATCGAAGAGAACATGGCCCGCTTCCGGGTTAAGGCAACTCGGTGGCACGGATTCGGCTGGGCTATACATATATTCCGACTTAACTGAAGATAATGCTAGTATCCTTCGACGCGAAAAAGGCGAGCCACAAAATGGAATATGTCTTCGACTACCCATGGGAATTGGGCCTGATTCTTGCGATTGTCCTAGCCTTTGTCCTCGACCTTGGACGTCGCTGTGCCCGCTATTTCAAAATCGAGGACGTTCCCCACCGTAAAGAGCAAATGGGCACAATCCGCGATGGGCTCTTTATACTAGTCAGCCTGCTTCTGGGCTTCACGCTGACCATGGCCGTCTCGCGCTTTGGCGAGCGCCGCTCTTTGCTGGTGGAAGAAGCCGTTTCGATTGGCACCACATACCTCCGCGCTGCCACGCTTCCCCAACCTTATAGGGATCATTCCAGACAACTTCTCCGCGAGTACGTGGACACGCGCCTCGAACTGAATGATGTCGGTGTCGACGCCGGTCGGTACAACGACGCCCTGCGCCGTGCCAAGCATCTCCAAGAAAATCTTTGGCTCGATGCTGCCACGGTTGCACAAAATGATCGCAGTGCCATTACCGCCGTTTACGTCAACTCCCTAAATGAAACCATCGACCTCCACGAGAAGCGAGTCGCGGCCTTTGAGAACCGTGTCCCGCAACCTGTCTGGCTCCTGATTATCTCCGTCTCGCTGATTGCTGTCTTCACGCGCGGCTCAACGCTGGCAACGCGCTTTTGGTTGACGCTGATTCTTCTCCCCATCACTATCGCGCTGGTCGTTGCGTTGATCGCTGATCTGGATGCTCCCAGCCGTGGTCTGATCCGGCTGGATCAGCGTGCCCTGCAGCGACTCAAGGCCGACGTGAATGTCGAAACTAGAAAGTAGGCCATCACAAGAGATCGTCGCCTCCCATGCGCTAGATGTTGTAAGCAGGCCATTACGCTCAGAACCAACGAAGAAAGAGCCGTGTTTGGAGACGATTATCATTGGCCGATTCTCTCAAGGTTGCTCCCTCAAAACTTGAACCACTGCTCTCAGAACATGACCGCGATTACCGTAGCTCGGCAAGAGCCGTTCTATCAGGTCCAAGGTCCGGGGCAGGATGGTGTACGTCTGGCCCTCAACCGGAACGCCGGTGACGGCTTCTACCTTCGGTTTCCGCGCCATGCGGATCAAGAGTTCCGTGCCCACCTGAAGCGCTCGGCCGTGGCTCCCGTGGATGAGGGCCAGGGCCTTGAGATCCTCGATGACATCAATCGGCACCTTGAACGTCTTGTCGATGCTGGGAGTCACTTTCGTGACTTTGGCTTTTCTCACGCTATAATTCTCTCACTTCGTTGCCATCGCAACGTACGCTGCCGTCGCCAACAAGGATTCGCGAATGGGGTAACGACCACTCGACCACCAGGGCATTGTCATTCTCCGGCACGGAAAATTGGAGAACGAATTCGCAACCCTGTTCGCCCACGCCTTTTGCTTGCGCGGTTCAAGTTTTGACTAAGGGGCCAAATAAGATGCCCGATCACTTCGACTGGAAAGATGGTTCAATGAGGATCTCACGCTTGGTCTTACAACTCGTGGTCTTTGTCGCCCTTGCCGAGCTGGGCTGGTCGCAGGATTCCCTAAACCGTACCGTACTGCCTATTCCTGAACCAAAACCGCCGGTGATCACGGAACTCGACGCTCGCAATGCCAAGGCGCCGCCGCCTTTCAAGGTTACAGCGCCGAAAGGTGCTCCGAATGTTGTTATCGTCCTGCTCGACGACATGGGATTTGGACAATCCAGCGCTTTTGGCGGTCCTATCCATATGCCTACGCTCGACATGCTGGCTGCCCAGGGACTCCGCTACAACAACTTCCATACAACGGCGCTCTGTTCGCCGACAAGGAACGCCCTGCTGACCGGCCGCAATCACCACGTCGCCAACGCGGGCGCCATCACCGAGCTCGCCACCGCCTTCCCCGGCAATACCGGCGTTCGTCCCCTAATGGAACAGTCCGTCATAGTGAATGAGGTCATCGTGGATGTATTTAAGCAGTTCATTATCCCAATTCGCCCCCACCAGGTCGTAGCATCGCTTGTGCAGGTCAGGATTCCACCCCGCCTCGTCAGCGAGGCGCTCCAGACATTCAGCAACTTCGTTTCGAGTCGCTTCGTCCATGACCTCGTATCGTAACCTGCTTCAAAGGGATACGCGAAGCCGAAAGCGCAGCACATTCTAACTGATGAAACCAGGTCAGCATGACCGGATTCCGGTCACAACGAAGCATGAAAAGAGGCTTAATACCAACCCTCTGTTTGCAGCGAGTTACGGCTCTTTTCAAGGGAGGCCTTAGCACTCAAAATCCGCCAATGAGTGTAACGGCAAATGCCCTCCTGTGCCGTATCGTCTTAGCGGTTTGTAAGAAAAGAATCCACTCATCGCAAAGGAACGCGATGAGTGGGTACGGCGTAGAATCCGGTCGAGAAGCATTCAGGCAACCGATCCGGACACTCGCCGCTTACACGGAACAGTTGAGGCACGGTTAACTTACGGCGTGGAGAACGCGAACACATGGTGGGAGCTGTTGATCCCCCATACGCCGCCGTTCCCCACGCTGATGGAAACGACGGAGCCCGGAACGTGCACAAAACTCAATGTGCTTGGCTCCAAACGGTAGATACTACTTCCGGAGAGCGCCCAGACTCCGTTCCCGCCTGCCTGGATCTGGGCAAAGCAACAACTGATGTCCTCGAATCCCAGGAAGTCGTCGTACTGGTAAACCACAGAGCTGCCGGTATCTACCGCCCATACCCCATTCGGGCCTATCGTAAGCGCCGGAATAGCTCCAAACGGATCAGCGATTTGGTCAAAATTACCCGTAGAAAAATTGAAGCGAAAGACATTGGGGCCGCACTGTGCTCCCCAGATTTCGCCGCCGCCCACGTTTATTTCGCAAAGGACTCCATTCTCCTGATCGAAATTGTTCCCGCAAAAGTTGTAACGGAAGATCTGGGAACTCGAGTTGAGTCCCCATACTTCGTAGGGGTGGCAACTATCGTGGTAGCCAGGACCGACCTCGATGACGTCGAGAACACCCGGGACTCGCGAGAAGACCCAGGATCCTCCGCTTTCGCTGGCACGGTAGATACCGCCCGAAGAATTCAGCGCCCAAACCGCATCCGCTTGAGCCGCACTGCCTCCGCCGACAGCGATCTGGCTTAGCGAGATATTGTTCGCCAAAGCGAAACTTGTGCCGTTGAAAACATATGGTTTGCCGTTGCTGGCAAGCGCCCAGACGCTGGCGCCTCCGGAGATGACTTGGACCAGCGGAGCGTTGCCGTTGACTTTTTTCCTTTTAAAGGTTTGTGCTGGCGCAGATAGTACGCAAGCAATTCCCAAAACGAGGGCAAGCATCTTGACTAAAGACTTTGCTATTCGATTCTTCATGGTGTTCTCCTTTGACTATTTCGTAACTCGATCACGTAACCGCGTTGTTCCACAGGGGTCTGCTTTGTGTTTTTCCGTCCCTGTTGTTCGGTTCACCCGAACTGGGTGGCATATTGTGCGAAAAGCAGTTTTTGGACAATAGTGGGCGGCTGAAGATTAGCTTAAATTTTCAAGTAAGCCGCAAGCCTCGAAAAACACGACGCTTGATGCATTCACGCCGGTCGGATGTACAATGTCGGGCAACCATCTTCGGGGTGCCTAGCATGCTTTCGACCCCGGTAAAATTTGCCGACGACCTGGAACTGGACTGGCGCGCCTATGAACTGCGCCGCTCCGGACAACCCATTAGGTTGTCGCGCATCCCCATGGAACTCCTCTTTCTGCTGGTGGAACGCCGGGGGGAGTTAGTCACCCGCGATGAAATCGTGGCCCGCATCTGGGGGAAAGATGTTTTCCTGGATACGGACAACAGTATCAACGCAGCGGTGCGCAAACTCCGTCAAGTCCTGGACGATGATCCGGAGCATCCGCGATACCTGCAAACCGTCACTGGAATGGGATATCGCTTCATCGCTCCGGTGGTGGCAGTCAGTCCGCCAGAAGTGAGCCCTGCCATGGAGGACAAAGCTCCAGGAGCTGGAAATCTGGTGGGCAAGAGAGTTTCCCACTACCGGGTTCTGCAGGTGCTGGGTGGCGGGGGAATGGGAGTGGTGTACAAGGCAGAAGATCTGAAGCTGGGACGCAAGGTGGCGATCAAGTTCCTGCCGGCAGAGTTGGCCAGCGATCCGAATGCTTTCGGGCGCCTGGAACGCGAAGCCCGGGCGGCTTCAGCACTCGAACATCCCAATATCTGTCCGATCTACGAACTCGGGGAGCATGACGGCCAGCCCTTCATCGTGATGCAATTGTTGGAGGGACAGACCCTGCAGGAAAGGATTGAAACCGCCGGCCAGCAGAAAAAGCCTTTGCCCACGAGTGAGGTGCTTGATCGGGCGCTGCAAATTGTCGCTGGACTGGAAGCCGCACACACGAAAGGCATTATTCATCGCGACGTCAAGCCAGCCAACATCTTTGTTACCAACCGTGCTGAGGTCAAGATCCTCGACTTCGGTCTGGCGAAAATGGTTGAACAAGATCTCATCCAGAACCAAACTGCGGAGCAAGTGGCGCTGAGCGAAACTTCGGTGGCGAACGCGCCGACGGGGACATTTTCGAATCTGCGATTGACTCGGACAGGCACCACCGTGGGCACGGCTTATTACATGTCGCCCGAACAGGTGCAGGGCGAGACGCTGGACGCGCGCACTGACGTGTTCTCGTTCGGTCTGGTATTGTATGAGATGGCCACCGGCGAGCGCGCCTTTCCGGGGGATACAGCGGCGGTGGTTCACGACGCCATTAGTTCCTCGGGTAGCTCTCCATCCACTCTTGATCAGCTTGCCCACGGCCTTTGAGATTTCACTGGCGCGCACATACTCATAGTTCTGGTCTTTGTTGTGACCGAGTTTCGGAACAGCCTCAATGTCGCCCATGATTCGGTACAGCTTGGTCGCGAGTGAAGGGGCGGCGTCTGCCGCCCCAGGAGCCGGAGGTTCAAACGTCGGCGGAACATAGCCCTCCGGTATTTGCTCTACGGTCGCCGTCGCCATTAGTCAGTTCCTTTCTCAGCGCCGGGGCCTGGAAATTCCAGGCGCTTGTCTGTTTTGCCCGGTGAAAGGATTTGAGCAGCGGCGTCCGGGTCCGCGCCGTTGGTCTTGTCTTTGCCCTGAAACGTGGCCAGGTTTTTCTTCGCCTCATCCCCGGTCTGCTCGTCTTTGAACAGATTTTCTTGCCGTTCCGATTCGTCCATCGCTTCAACCGCGAGAGGCTTGCCGGTCTCAGGATGGGCGATGGTTTTCTGTCCGACTTTCGGAACGTTGTACTCAATCGGACACTTCACCTCGCGCATCTCGTAGCCCAGGTTCACTTGCTGCGCGATCTTGTCAATTGAGGCCCGGTGCGCTTTGATGTTGGCGTTGTACTGAGAAATTTCCTCAGCCTTATCCGCCTCTGCCTCATTCAACCGGCCCCACGGCCTGGGCAAGCTGGTTGCTGAGGGTTGCGAGTTCCTGCGTCGTGAGGTCCACGCGGACCTGGCGCGTTACATGCGTCGGCCGGTGCTTCGCCGCAGCAGGGCTTTGGGAAGCGATGTCTGCGATGACCTTCGAGTCTGGAAGGACTGCTTTTGATTTGCCTGACTTCTTTCCCGCCATTCTTGTTTTTCTCCCTTCTTCATTCGGAACATCCTCCGGTTATGTTCGGTCAACGATGCGCAGCAGCCGGTCCAGCTCTGCCGCAACGAGTGCGCCCGCGATGGCCAGCTTCTTAATGCGGTTGTGCTTCAGGCGCTTGTCCAGCTCCTTCTCGAACGGCCACGGGTCCACCATCGCGTTGCTTTCTCCGGCTCCCGTGTTGTCAATGAACAGTTGCGAGTTAGCGGAGCTGGCCGCGTGCACGCCGCCGCGATTGCCAGCTCACCCTCGTCATGCTGGTCATCGTGCGCGAACCGATAGCCCTCTACTTCAACCTGGCGCTGGCGCTCCGCCGCGATAATCGAAACACCGTCGCCCATGTCGTTAATTGCCATTGCGTTCATGCTGCCCTCTTTGGTTTCGGAATCTCTCGGTCACCCCGCCGCCTTCTACCGGGGCGGTCGGGCCTCGGCTTTCGGAACGGGATGACCGGAGCCTTTTTCATTTCACGCACACGCCAGCGCCATCCGCTTGAGCAACGGCTGCTGGTGCTTCTACTGCGGTCTTGTCCGACGTGATTACCGGCCAGGCCCAGCTTGAATCTCCGGTGCCTTGCGTCACGTTGCTTTTCCAGGCATCGTTGCGGTTGCTGTCATAGAAAACGCGAAGGTTTACACACGTGTCGCTGTGGACCTTCGTGATAATCGCTGGCAGCGGTTGACCGCCTTCCTGGTAATGCACGATGCGGCCTATGGTTGGCTTCATCGGGTTTTGTCACCTCTTTCCGGGCGCGCTTTGGAGCGTCCCTCACCGGCAACGATTGCGGCGGACCCTTTCACCCGGCCCAGGCAGTCGTTCCAAGTGAGCGGCGTTCCATCGTTCGGCGGCTCCGCCCTTGACGTGACAATGATCTTCGCGGCCAGCGTGGAGCTGGGCCGTGCGCCGCGACGCCAGTTTTGAATGGAGAATTCAGAACAGACCAGAGAGCGAGCCAGGCGGGCCACACCGTACTGAAGTATCCAGGCGCGGAACCTCTGCGTCGGAGGAGTGAGTGTTACAAACGTGCGATGATGTGGCCGGGCTTTCAGAACAGCACCTCGGGGGAGTTGCGCATCTGTGCGCAACTTCCGGGTGCTTAGGATCAATCACTTACATTTCAGGGTGCTGTAAGTCGTTGCAAAACCAGTAGAGCCAGCCGCCCGTCATGGCCTATATTTAACCTTTGTGGTTAGTGAATTTACGAAGCCGGTTTCCATCGCAACACTGGTTTTCTGGCGGCGGCGGTTTCATCCAGTCGCGACAAGCGCGTCGTGTGGGGCGCGGCCAGAACCATCTGCGGATCTTCTTCTACTTCTTCCGCGATCGACTTCATGGCTTCGATGAACAAATCCAATTCTTCCTTGGGCTCGCTCTCCGTTGGCTCGATCATGAGGGCTCCCGGCACGATCAGCGGAAAAGCCGTCGTATAGGGATGGAAACCGTAGTCGATGAGCCGCTTCGCGATGTCCATCGTCTTCACACCTTTTTTCGCTTGCACTTTATCGCTGAAGACCACTTCATGCATAGTGGGCGTGGAATAAGGTAAATCGTAGACACCCTCGAGGCCTTTACGAATATAGTTGGCGTTCAACACTGCGTCTTCGGTAGTCTGTCGCAAGCCGTCGGGACCATTGGCCAGCGTGTAAGCTAAAGCCCGAACAAACATTCCGAAGTTGCCATAGAAAGCACGCACCCGGCCCACCGACTGTGGCCGGTTGTATTCGAAGCCCAGAGTGCCGTCAGGTTTGGCGATGACCACCGGCGTTGGCAGAAACGGCTCGAGTATCTTTTTGATCGCGACCGGACCCGACCCAGGTCCGCCGCCGCCGTGGGGTGTCGAAAACGTTTTGTGCAGATTCAGGTGCATTAAGTCCACGCCGAAATCGCCGGGGCGAACCTTTCCCACCAGCGCATTCATGTTGGCGCCGTCCATGTAGAGTAGGCCACCCTTGGCGTGCATAATGTCGGCGATCTTATGAATCTCCTGCTCGAAAACGCCGAGCGTATTGGGATTGGTCAACATCAGCGCAGCCACTTCTTCATTCATCTGCGACGCCAGCGCAGCAACATCCACCATGCCCTGCGCACTCGATTTCAGATTCTCGACCGCGTAGCCGACCATGGCGGCCGTTGCAGGGTTGGTCCCATGCGCAGAGTCGGGAATCAGAACCTTCTTGCGAGGGGTGCCTTTCAATTCATGGTAGGCACGCACCATGAGCAGACCGGTCAACTCGCCATGCGCGCCAGCAGCGGGCTGCAACGTGATCGCATCCATACCGGTAATTTCGATCAGGCATTCGCTGAGGGTTTGGAGAATCCGTAAAGCTCCCTGAGAAACTTTCTCCGGTTGATAGGGATGCCCGTTGGCCAATCCATCCAACCGCGAAACCACTTCGTTCACCCGCGGGTTGTACTTCATGGTGCAGGAGCCGAGCGGATACATGCCGAGATCGATGGCGTAGTTCCAGGTCGAAAGCCGCGTGAAGTGGCGGATGATTTCGATCTCGCTTACCTCCGGCATGTTGCCCAGGTCTTTTCTTTCGCTGGACCCTAAAAGCTCTGCCGTATCCACTTCGGGTACGTCCAGCGCAGGCAGTTTCCACGCGGCCTTGCCGGGTGAAGACTTCTCAAAGATCAGTCCTTCATTCTGATTAACGTGGCGGGTGGCTTTGCGAGTCACGTGCTTCATCGCACCACCTCCTGAACATCCACTTCTTCTTTGGGAAATTTCGAGCGTCCGCTTTCAGCGACCAGGCCTACCACGGCGTCAATCGCGGTGCGTGTGGTCATCTCAGTGCAACACCAGAGCGCGGCATTGCCGAGTTCGGGATAAAACTTCTTCAGCGGAAGCCCGCCGACAATCTTGTGTTCCAGAATCCGGCCATTGATCGCGTAGGGGTCTTCGCTGGTCTGTACAACGAACTCATTGAAGCGTGGCGCGCCGGAGAACAGTACTTTCGCATGTTTTCCGAACTGCTGGGCAGCGTACGTGGCCTTCGCCAAGTTATGCTTCGCCAATTGGCGCAAGCCGACTTTTCCGTAAATCGTCATGAAAATGTTGGCCATTAACGCAATCAACGCCTGATTGGTGCAGATATTCGAGGTCGCCTTCTCGCGCCGGATATGTTGCTCGCGCGTGGCCAGCGTGAGCACGAAACCGCGCTTGCCGTTCCTATCCGTGGTCTGCCCGACAAGGCGGCCCGGCATCTGGCGCACGTATTGCTCGCGCGTGGCAATCACGCCGCAGTAGGGCCCGCCGAAGCCAAGCGGCACGCCGAACGATTGCGCTTCCATCGCAATAATGTCAGCTTGCCGGGGCGGTCCGACGATGCCGAGCGAAACCGCCTCCGCAATCGAAACCACCAGCATCGCACCGTGTTTGTGCGCAATGTCGGCGATCGCCGCCACATCTTCAATGGTGCCAAAGAAATTCGGCGACTGAATCAGCACGCACGCCGTGTCCGGAGTAATGGCCTTGTCTAGCTCGTGTAGGTCCACCCGGCCGTTGTCAGCGAATGGCACCGTGGCCAGCGGCATGCCCTGATGATGAGCATAAGTCGCCAAGACTTCGCGATACTCAGGATGGACGCTGCGAGCAATCGCCACCGAATACCGCCCAGTCAGTCTCGCCGCCATCATGACTCCTTCGGCGGCCGCCGTCGATCCGTCATACATGCTTGCGTTGGCTACCTCCATGCCGGTCAGTTCGCAGATCATGGTCTGGAATTCGAAGATGGATTGCAGTGTGCCTTGGGAAATTTCGGCTTGATAAGGCGTGTAGGCAGTGAGAAATTCGCCGCGCGAAATCAGCGAATCGATAATCACCGGGCGATAATGATAGTAAGCGCCAGCACCTAGAAATGTCGCATAGCCATCCGCATTCTCGCGCGAGCGCTCGCGGAACCAGTCCACGATTTCAGACTCGGCCATCTGCCGCGGAACCTTGAGATCCCGATTGAGCCGGTACTCGGCCGGAATGGGCGCGAACAAGTCATCGATTGAACGCGCGCCAATGGCCTTCAACATGGCTTCGCGGTCGGCGGGAGATTTCGGAAGATAGCGCATAGGAATTAGATGTAAGTCGAACTCAGGTCGATTGTGACCAAAAGCATGAACCACAAAGGACACGAAGGTACACGAAGGGAAAATAGATCGCAGAAGCTGTAAAGCGTGAGACCGTGAAGTTCCTTCGTGATCCTTTGTGTCCTTTGTGGTTCAAGCCATCCGCCGGCAGCGCCAAGGTCTCTACCCGCCTTCTTCCGCAACGAACTTCTCATAGTCGGCGGCCGAGAGCAAACCGTTCAACTCATTCGGATCTCTGAGCGTAAGTTTGAGCATCCAGGAGCCGTGCGCGTCCTTGTTGATCTTCTCCGGCGACGTCGCCAGTTCGCCGTTCACCTCAGCGACGGTGCCGGAAGCGGGAGCGTATAAATCCGACACCGCCTTGACCGACTCCACCGAGCCAAAGGTCTTCCCTTTGGTAATCTCGGTGCCAGGTTTGGGCAGTTCGACGAAAACGATGTCGCCCAGCGCCTCTTGCGCGTGGTCCGTGATGCCGACGGTTGCGCCGTTGCCGTCCACTTTGATCCACTCGTGTTCTTTGGTGTATTTGAAGTCGGTCGGATAGGGCATGATCGCTTCGGGCTCCTAGCTTTTGGCTCTTAAAGTTATGAGGGAGACTCATCGTTCGCCCCCTGGGGCTTGTCTGTTCGCCACTGTCCCCACGGCTTACGCCATGGGCTGCATTCTTACGCCGCTTCGCGGCTCAAGACTAGCGGTTTTGTTTCACAGTAACGCCGAAATCGTAGTTCTCAACGTTCAGAATGGAGATCAATGTTCCCACCATCGCCACCTTCTCCCATTCCGCCTTGGCCTTTAACTCTTTTTCGGACGCTTGTAAAACGGCGTTGGCACAACTTGCGCTTTCACGCCCTGGCCGCGGATCTCCACTTTCACCGTCGATCCCACACTTGCGAACTGGGGTGGTACGTAGGCCAGCGCAATATTCTTTTTTAGAAATGGCGAGTACGATCCGCTGGTCACGTATCCAATCTCGCGTCCGCCGTCATCCAGAACTTTGTAGCCGTCGCGGGCAATTCCGCGCTCGATCATCTCGAGTCCAATTAATGTCTGCTTCAGGCCTGCGGTCTTCGCTTTTTCTAGCGCTACGCGGCCGATGAAGTCCGGCTTCTCCATCTTGCAGAAACGGCCCAGTCCAGCTTCCCATACATTAATCGTATCCGAAATCTCGTGTCCGTAGAGGGATAGGCTGCCTTCGAGCCGCAGAGTATTGCGAGCACCGAGCCCGCAGGGAACCGCTCCGAACTCCTTGCCCGCCTCCAGCACCTTATTCCAGACCATGGCGCTGGTGGATTCGTCGGCCGGCACGTAGATTTCAAACCCATCTTCGGCGGTATAGCCCGTACGCGCCATCAGGATGTTCTGCAGGTAGTGTCGCGTTGACTTCTCGAAGAACGCGAGCGCGCCTCGTGTAACCCAGTAGAACTTAACTGCTGACAAATCAACATTTGTGAGTTTCTGCAGCAGGTTCACGCCCTTGGGACCCTGAATCGCGATCTGGGTGAAGTCGTCGGAGAGGTTTTCGACCTTGCAGTCAAACTGGCTCGCGTTGTCGCGCACCCAGTTGAAATCTTTCTCGCGCGTTCCCGCGTTGATCACCAGCAGGTATTCGTCTTCGCCCAGACGATGCACGATTACGTCGTCGACAAACGTTCCCTGCGGATAGAGCAGCGCCGAATACTGCGCCTGTCCGATGGCGAGCCGCGAAGCATCGTTCATCGAGATATGCTGAACGGCGGCCAACGCCTCGGGCCCTTGCACCCGGATGTCACCCATATGCGAGACGTCGAATATGCCCACGCCGGTGCGAACCGCGTTGTGCTCGGCGATAATCCCGCCCACCGACGGGTATTCGACCGGCATATCCCAGCCGTTGAATTCGACCATCTTCGCGCCCATCTGGTGATGGACGGCGTTGAGCGCGGTCTTGCGAATCGTCGGCGTGGTCGCTTGAACAGCGGGCAATGGTCCCTCGATCAAAGCTGTGGGCTGCTGGGATGGTGAAACTCATTACCCTAACATGGGAACGGCGAGCCCATCAACCGGAGCCTGCCTGAGGTGCCTGAGGTAGTGCCTCAGTTTGAAATCTATGGACTAAATATCGCCTTCAAGAGAATAGTCCAGAACCCGTACTTCTCGATGCTGTACACAATTGCGATGACTGCAAAAACCCAAAAAATCAACTTTACCCACGGTGGAAGTCTATCTAGGGCTTTTGAGATGAATTCCATAGCTGCCTCTTCTTGTAAGGGCCTCGCGGCTTGGGCGCGGGTGCGTAACTGTCAGCCATTAGCACGATTTCTTCCAAACTCAATACGTGATCGCTCAGGCCAGCAGCCATTGCTGGAGTGATTCTCAGTGTCTTGTGGATTCTGGCGAAATTGTAGTGGACGGCGTAGATCGCAACCATTGCCGCATGGTTCTGAATTTTCTTGCTGAAGCCGTTCGTTAAACGTGTGAATCGCCTCATCCCCATTCTCATGCTCAGGTTGTGGCGCTCCACGTAGGACGTGCTCGCATGCTTAGGATCAGGATCGCCGCTCACGACCTTGAGTTCGCAACCAATACACCGAGCTGGAGAATATCGGCGCGTTTCCTCGTCTGACGGCGCACCATAGATCTTTTGCAGCATCGCATAATCGCAGTCAGCGCCGAGGGCTTCTTCGACTGCTTCCAAATACGCTTTGTGGCCGTCTGTCGTTACCTGCACTCGGCCTTTGATCCGAGCGGCGCAATCCAGCATGAAGTCCATTGCCCAATCTGCGCTCCGCCCGCCAACTAGGTAGCTCACGCAGAGTTTGCTGTCCGCGCAAATTCCTGTCCACGTCCACGTATCGCCCCATCCTTGCGCTTTCTGCTCAGACGTTACGTTCTTCGCCTTCGCGCCGACGAAGCACCAAATCTCATCGCACTGCAAGCGTCGAACGCGCACATTCTTAACCCAGTCATCGTGAAACCGTTCACAAGCTGCGCCGAGGTCAACAAGCAGCTTGGTAACGGTGTTCAGGGAAACATGCGCCATTCGCGCACAGGATCGAAGGCTGTTTCCTTCCACAAGCATCCCGAGAATGGTTGCGCGGTCGGAAACTGAGAGCCGATTCATGTGATTGAGAGTACATACGTCCATTTAATGTGTCAAGCATTAAGTTCAGTTTAACCAATGACGGCAAGTAGGTCATTGACAAAGTTAAGCGGTATGGGTAGTCTAAAGGTGCTCAGGCGGCAAGTCGTTCGCGATGGAAATTGAATTTAACGACAAGACTCTCGCTCTTGTGGAGACGGATCGCGCTGCTGAGACGCGATTACCGATTTCGGTCATTGCATCACTGAGAAACAAGCTGCATTTCCTTAGAAATGCACCCGACGAAAGGTCAGTCAGAAATTGGAAGAGCTTACACTACGAAAAAATGGAGGGTGCCGAAAAGTCCATAAGGATAAACGATCAGTTTCGGCTCATCTTCACAATCGACACGAAGGTCAGCCCCAACAAGATAACCGTCTTGCGTGTTTGGAATCACGATTAAGGGGGGATTATGGCTGCTAATGAAAATTGGATTATGCATCCGGGCTTCTATCTGAAAGAGGAAATGGATGCGCGGGGATGGAGTCAGCGCGATCTCGCGTTCATTCTCGGAGTGACGGAGCAGGCCGTGAATTTGATTCTTAGCGGGAAGCGGGGTATTAGCGCAGACATGGCGAGGGCTCTCGGGGACGCATTTGATGTCAATGCTGAACTGTTCGCTAACCTGCAAAGGGACTATGACATGGCTCAGGCTAAGGTGCCGAAGCCTGACGTAGCTCTATTGGGCAAGATGCATGTCAGTTATCCCGTCCGAGAGATGGTAAATCGCGGCTGGTTGATCAAAAGCAGCGGCGTCATGGTGGAGCAGCAGTTCGTCAAATTCTTTGAAGTCGGCAGTCCATCAGAGATTCCATATATGCCTCACGCGGCGAAAAAGAGTCGATACGAAGAAAACAATGTCCCCCCGGCGCAATTGGCTTGGTTGTTCAGGGTTCGGCACATTGCAAAGTCGATCTCCGTACCAAAGTATTCAGAAAAGGCTCTGCGAAGCGCCCTAAATCAGATGCCTCGCTATACCATCAATCCGGAAGATACCCGCCATGTGCCCAAACTTTTGTCAGAAGCCGGAGTGAGATTCATTCTTGTGGAGAAACTGCCCAATGCCAAGATCGACGGGGTCTGTTTTTGGCTAGACGACGATGCTCCGGTCATTGGCATGTCTATACAGCGCGACACAATTGACAATTTTTGGTTTGTGGTCAGGCACGAGATAGAACACGTTCTACAGCAGCACGGCCGCAAAAACGAAATTATCGATGTCGATTTACAAGGCGACCAGTCGAATCAATCCGAAGAAGAGGCTATTGCAAATGCAGCAGCGGCGGAGTTTTGCGTAACGGATAAGTTCAGTTCGTTTATGAAAAGGAAACACCCTTTTTACTATGAACGCGATGTTTTGGCGTTCGCGGGAATTATTCAACGACATCCCGGCATCGTGGTTGGCCAGATGCAGCGGAGGCTCAACAACTACGCTTATCTAACCAGGTATCTGGCAAAGATTAGGCAATTCGTGCTCTCGGCTGCGATTTCCGATGGTTGGGGTCAGGTAATTCCAATTTCACTCTAGGAATCCAATATGACGAAAACCGAACGCCTTCAGAGTATTTGGCACAAGTATGAACGCGAGCACGGCAACCAACCTTCTGGAACGAGAGAGGCGGTGGATCGCGCAATCGAGGAAGGGCTTTTGGAAGAACCAAAAGTCGATCCCCGAGAAATACTTGCTTCGCAAATGGCTGCTGCTCTTCGCGAGGAAATGGACACCGATGCAAAAGGGCGCCGCTACCGCGTAAATCACGCTGTAAGGATCACTCGCGCCGGGGTCCAATATACCTTCTGGGCCAGTATGGGATTCGCGCCTCACGATCATATGGAACGAGCTTTTGCTCAGCGGCGCGAGCAGATCGTGGGAGATAACCTTCAATTGAAGATTGATGTGGATGTTTACAACGATCTCAATCGCGGGAAGCGTCCCGAGGTACAGCTTGTGTTGGATTATACGGACGACGTAGCAGAGCGGCAGCAACTCCTACCTTCTGGTGCAGCAGAGAATCTGGTTGCTTAAGGTCGTTTCTTCCACCGAGCGGCAGCGGCAATTTTCGCAATATCGTGTCTCTGCTCTGGTGTGAGATGTTCCGATCTGGCCTTTCCGCCCCTCAAGCCACCAGCGCGACGTTTGGAGGGATGACGTTTCGACTCGCTGACGGTGTCCTCCACTTCGCCAATGGCAATGTCGAAGACTTGCTTGGCAAGCTGAACGGGATCGCGCGGACGTTTGGCCACGAAACGAGTATCGCACAGGACGCGGCGCCGTGACAGGCTATGAAAATTCAAACTGAGGCACTACCCTGCCTGAACATGTATGAGATGAGACGTTCTGCCTGATGAAACCTCTGATTAACTCCCGAGGGTACCCCGCTAAAGCTCCGCTTGGGCGGGGGTTTTGTTCGTCGCGTGGAACTCCACGGAAATATAAATTTCAAAATTTGAACGAGCCGGGAACGTGGAAGTGGAGCTTTCGTCAGTGCGCGCTCCGGGAAGCAGGCAGGGTGGAAATCGAATCCGAATGGACGGCTAGCGACCGGGAAACACAAGCAAAAGTCGGTCAACGAGAGTGTTTCTTGGCCAGGTCGGCGTCCAAAAAAGGGGATGCGAACCTGGAGCACCAGGCGATTTGAATCATCCACAAGACTCTCACCCGAATGCGGCCGATGCTTTCTACACCCTTGGTTCAGCCTGGATACGCTCCACATACTGCACGAAGTCTGGGTGTGACAAGTATTCCGCTCGTAAATTAGGCCACTCCCTTTGCAGAAGTGGGCTTGCGATCATTCTCTTTGGGTCGCCTTCCCAGACAGCCCACACCGATTTCGCTAAATACCCATTCTTCCAGAGGTAGTACTCCTCGGAGCAGAGATTCAGGTACTTCAAAACTTCAAAAGACAGAGTGTCAGCTGTTTCCTTTCTGGCGGCAGTGCCTGCGAATCGAATCGCCCGAAAAGAGCGTGCTGCGGAAACTTGTCTAAAATGTGCTCATATCGTTCGGTGTACTTCATGAGTACATCAGGGTTTTGGAGACATAGGGATGGGCGCAATCGTGTAGTTTCTGCCTATTGACAAGATTTCGGCAGCGGCGGGCTCGGCGGCGGGCCTTCGAGTTACCAACGGCACTTTCCTCTTCCCTGCCGGCCGCGCTACAGTTCGCCCATGACCACCACGACGACAAACCGGAAGTACCGCTGCATGCAATGCGAGATGACGGAAGACCGCTGCGACTGCGAAAAATACTGCTGCCTCTGCCAATCGCTGATGGAAGTCCGCCTGTGCGAGGATGGCCTGTATTACTGCAAGCCCTGCCGCGAAGCGTGCAATTACAAAGTATCCGAGTCGGGGTCGGCTCCTAACTTTTAGCTTTTAGCTTCCGGCTTCTCGCTTCTGGCATCGAACTCCAGGATCTTGGATCGATCGTCTGCTAACTTTCCCTGCTCTACGTCCGTCACACCAAAGAGTTATGGAGTAGTATTCTCGTCGAGAGGACGGCTATGTCGTCGACCTTATCGTCGCGGGTGGTCGGGGTCGCGGCGCCCAACTCTTCCAGCTTAGTCGCGGGAGTTGACTCTGGACGCATCGTTTCGCTCGATATCATGCGTGGGTTGGTTATGGTCATTATGGCGCTCGACCATACTCGCGACTTCTTCACCAATCTTCGCTTCCCGCCCGAGAGTCTGGCCCAGACGTATTACGCCTTGTTCTTTACGCGCTGGATTACTCATTTCTGCGCACCCTTGTTTTTCTTTCTGGCGGGCACTGGCGCGTTTTTCTACGGCAGGCGCAGAACGCCACAGGCGTTGAGCCGCTTTCTATGGACGCGCGGACTCTGGCTGATTTTCGTCGAATTCACCGTGGTCGGAACCGGCTGGACATTTCTGTTTCCCTGGGGATTTTTTGGTGTGATCTGGGCCTTGGGTGCATGCATGGTCCTGATGGCCGCTATTGTGCGCTTACCTCTGCGCTGGGTCGCAGTCTTCTCCGGCGTTCTGATTCTCGGCCACGATCTACTGGACCCCATTCGCCCGCGGCAGTTCGGCTCTCTCGCTCCGCTGTGGACGATCTTGCACGTCAGAGGAGGAGTGTTCTTGCCATTTCACGTGCGAGAGTTCGTGTTGTTTCCGCTGTTGCCTTGGGTTGGAGTGATGGCGGCGGGCTACGTTTTTGGCTCGGTTTATCTGTTGGAGAAAGATCGCCGTCGAAAGCTTATTGCGCAAATCGGGCTGGGGTTGACGGTTGCGTTTATTCTGCTGCGTCTCACCAACTTGTACGGAAATCCGCCGGTCGGGTTGGGCGGGGTCTCTCAGGGGCCCTGGCACATTCAGCCGACTATTGAAAAGACGGTGATTCTCTTCTTTGATGTGGAGAAGTATCCGCCGTCGTTGCAGTTCCTTCTGATGACGCTGGGGCCCTCTCTGCTGCTGTTGGCTTGGCTCGACAAAAAGCTTGATCAAAAGGATGGCCAGCAAACCATTTCGCCGGTGCTGTCTTCGCTCTTGACCTTCGGACGTGTTCCATTGTTCTTCTATATCCTGCACCTTTATGTTATTCACGCGCTCGCTGTGCTGACGGCGGTGCTGTTTCATCAACCGGTGGCGTGGCTCTGGCACGGCGGGTTCCTGTTCGGGGCTCCCGACGACTGGGGATACAACCTTCCGTTCATCTACCTGGTGTGGCTCACGGCGGTCGTCATTCTATATTTCCCCTGCCGCTGGTATCAGGGAGTCAAGCGGCGCAGGAAGGATTGGTGGTTAAGTTACATCTGAAGGAACCCCCAATTCCGCTGTCATTCCGAGGAGCGAAGCGACGAGGAATCTAGGTATTTGCCCGCGATGCGAAGACCCAAGATCCCTCGCTACGCTCGGGATGACAACAAGCATAGAAGGACTTAGCTAAGTTGCTCATGATCCGTGGCTCACAACGGATCATGAAAATGTGCCGACGTGGAATCAATCACTTACGGCTATTTTCGGGGGAGCTAGATAACCACTGCTTCTTTGTACTCGCCGAACACTTTGCGCATGGTGTCGGAGATTTCGCCTACTGTGGCGTGGGATTCCACGGCGGCGACGATTTGCGGCATCAGATTTGCTCCCGAGCGGGCGGCGTCTTCGACTCTCTTAAGAGAGTCTGCCCAAGGCTGAGCATCGCGGCGGGCGCGCAGGGCGCTCAAGCGTTCTACTTGCTTGCGTTCGAGGGATTCGTCGATGGGCAGGGTGGGGATGGGTTTTTCTTCTTCTACCGTGAAGCGGTTTACTCCCACCACCACCGCCTCGTTGCGATCCACTTGTTGCTGATATTCGTAGGCGGCGTTTTGAATTTCCTGCTGCACATAGCCGCGTTCGATGGCTTTCAGCATTCCGCCGAGAGCTTCGATCTTGCCCAGATACTCCAGCGCACGTTTCTCGATTTCATTGGTCAACGTTTCAATGTAGTAAGACCCGGCAAGCGGGTCGACGGTCTGAGGTACTCCGGACTCGTACGCCACAATTTGCTGCGTGCGCAACGCGGTGCGCGCCGCCTGCTCGGTCGGCAGGGCCAGTGCTTCATCGTAGGAATTGGTGTGTAGCGATTGCGTGCCGCCGAGAACCGCAGCCATGGCTTGAATGGCGGTGCGGACAATATTGTTTTCCGGTTGCTGCGCGGTCAGCGTTGAGCCCGCCGTCTGGGTATGAAAGCGCATCATCCAGGAACGCGGACTTCGGGCCTTGAAGTGCTCGCGCATGATCTGGGCCCACATGCGGCGGGCGGCACGGAATTTGGCAACCTCTTCCAGAAAATTATTGTGCGCGTTGAAGAAGAACGAAATGCGCGGCGCGAACTTGTCCACATCGAGCCCAGCGTCAATGGCGGCTTGCACATACGCGATGCCGTTGCCCAGGGTGAACGCGACTTCCTGTACAGCAGTCGATCCCGCCTCCCGCATGTGATAGCCAGAAATCGAAATTATGTTCCACTCGGGAACGTTTTCGTTCGTCCATGCGAACAGGTCGGTAATGATGCGCATCGCCTGCTTGGGCGGGTAAATGTAAGTTCCCCGGGCGATGAATTCCTTGAGGACGTCGTTCTGAACCGTGCCGGAAAGTTTGCGGATGCCCGCGCCCTGACGGCGGGCGACCCCGACATAGAGCGCGAGGAGGATCGCGGCCGTCGCATTGATGGTCATCGAAGTGGAAATCTTGGTTAACTCGATGCCGTCGAAAAGGCGTTGCATGTCTTCAATGGAGTCGATGGCGACGCCGACTTTACCAACTTCTCCCACGGCCAGTGGGTGGTCAGAGTCCAGGCCGATTTGCGTGGGCAGATCGAAGGCGACCGAGAGCCCGGTGGTTCCGTTGGCCAGCAGATATTTGTAGCGTTTGTTAGATTCCTCGGCGTCGCCCATGCCGGCGTACTGGCGCATGGTCCAGAGGCGCCCGCGGTGCATGGTGGCCTGCACCCCGCGAGTGAATGGATACTGTCCGGGATAACCGACTTGACGGTCATAGTCCCAGGTATCGAGATCGGCCGCGATATAGAGCGGGCGAACCGCAGTGGGGGACTCGGTCTTGGGCCCGGATTTCTTCTCGGTCATGACAAGAATCATGAACCACAAAGGACACGAAGGTTCACAAAGGAAAGACATTCCGAGCGACCGCTTAATCCTCGCCGGTAGCAGGGTCGTGTTTTCGCCCTCCTTTGTGTACCTTCGTGTCCTCTGTGGTTAAAGGTCTTGGCTCCTTTTCCGCACTCTCCAGAACGAGCTTACTCCGAACCACCCAAAGAGCCCAGCAAAGCATACGGCGAGCACGATCCGGCCGGAAGATGCGTGGCCGGCTTGATACTTGGCGTATTCGCGAAAGAATGCGAGGATCCCGATCGCTGCTAAGGCTAAGAAAACAAAACCTGTCACCTCAAGCCACAGCTGTTTGAGTATGCGCCCGAAGTGTGATGCTGTGGCGCGCGCGGCTTTCGTGACCGCGCCGAAAGTTCGGCTGCGGTGAGCGTGCTGCAACATCATCCGGCCGGCAACCCGTGCGGCGATGCCCAGCTTTCTACCCGTGGAGACGCTCGACATTCCCCTGATTTTACCAATATTTGGTGACCCGGGTTTCGTTTCCCAAGTTTCAGGGGTACAATATCGCGGGCGTGACCAGTTCGGACGCGAAACGTTGTGACCGCGACTGCATCTAAATGGTTAGAGGGATGGGGTGGGATTTGCTCCCTCCCGGAAGTAAACTCAGAGTCATGAACGTGGGATCCTACGAGGGGGTTACGTGGACCAGCAATTGAAGCAGTTAATGAAGGAACTGGGCGAGGCGATCAACGAGTCGTTGGCGGACTCCGAGCCTATTGCCGATGTCGTTTCCCGAATCAAAGAAGGCGGGTACGATATTTTCCTGGTGCTGGAAGCCACCATCGGCGTCAGCAAGCCGGGCGAAAAGTCCAGCGAAAAGCCGGCGCTGATGACCACTGAGTTCAAGATCAACGACCAGGACCTCAAGTTCCTCAAGTCGCTGCGCATAAAGGTTGAGGACGACGCGGCGTAGAGACTTCGCCACAGACAATCGTATTCCAGCCATTCACGATTCCGCGAAAAATTGACGGTAGAGACGTAGTGAAATTTACCTACGTCTCTACCGCCATGCAGCAAAGGAGCACGTGCGGGGACGCTCGCGCCCACATCGGTTGAGACGATATTATTGATGGACATGTATAAACCAGTGCCAAAAGTGCCGGACTTCCCCACCATGGAGCGCGCAATGCTTCGTTTCTGGGAGGAGAATCGTATTTTCGACAAGCTGCGCGAGCAGAATGCAAATGGACCGCGCTGGTCTTTTCTCGACGGACCGATTACGGCGAACAATCCCATGGGTGTGCATCACGCGTGGGGACGGTCGTTGAAAGACATGTATCAGCGCTACCACGCCATGAATGGCCAGGCGGAGCGCTACCAGAACGGATTCGATTGCCAGGGATTGTGGGTCGAGGTCGAAGTAGAAAAAAGCCTTGGACTTCAGACCAAGCGCGAGATTCGGGAATACGGCATTGAGAAATTCGTTCGAGCCTGCAAGGAGCGCGTGTTGACTTACGCCGCGCGGCAGACCCAGCAGTCGATCCGGCTGGGGTATTGGTGCGACTGGGACGATCCTCAAGTGTTGATCGCTTTGAGCGACGCGCTGGCTGATGGAGATCGAGTTGTAACTGTGAAACTGCCCAGCGGACGAGTCGAAACGGCGCGAGCCAGTGAGATTGTCCGCAGGCTGGGTTCGGCTGAATACGGCGGCAGCTATTTCACTTTCTCCGACGAAAACAACTACACGATTTGGGGATTTCTCAAGAAGTGCCATGACGAAGGATTCATCTACCGCGGGCACGATGTCATGCCATGGTGCGGACGCTGCGGTACAGGGCTGTCGCAGATGGAAGTGGCCGAAGGCCGCCGCATCACAAGGCATACTTCAGTGTTCGTTCGTTTCCCCGTTAAGGGCCAAGAGAAGACAGCGCTGCTGGTGTGGACCACGACTCCGTGGACGCTGGCGTCTAACGTTGCGGTCGCGGTGAATCCGGAGATGACTTACTTGAAGGTCCGGCACGGGGATTGGACTTACTACGCCGCCAAGGCGAACTTCGAGCGCGACCGCGTGCAGGAGTTGCAGGTCGAAGGCAAGCACGAGGTCCACAAACTGCCTTCGATCCGCACCATCCTGAAAGGCAGCGGCAAGGTCGAAGTCTTGCAAGAACTTCCGGGACGTGAGTTGGTGGGTCTTACTTACACTGGCCCGTTCGATGATCTGCCTGCACAGAATACGCCGGGCGGCGTTTTCCCGTACGGTCAAACCGGAGAAGGCAAGACTGCCGCTGAATCGCATCGCGTCATCGCATGGAAAGAAATAAGCGAGGCGGAGGGCACGGGGCTGGTCCACATCGCTCCGGGTTGCGGTGCGGAGGATCAGGAGCTCGGCCGGGAAAATAATCTGCCGTTCATTGCGCCGCTCGATGAGAGTTCGGTTTTTCAGGATGGGTTCGGTCCGCTTACGGGGCGCAATGCCAATGAAGTGTCTGACGAAGTAATTGCAGCCTTGAAAACCTCGGGGTTGCTCGTAGCCCGCGAACCTTATCCGCATGTGTATCCGCATTGCTGGCGCTGCAAGTCGGAACTGGTCTTCCGTCCGGTGGATGAATGGTTTATCCGCATGGACTGGCGCGACCGCATCGAGAGAATTGTGCCAACCATCCGCTGGATTCCGCCCGAGGGCGAGGCGCGCGAACTCGACTGGCTGCACAACATGCGTGATTGGATGATCTCGAAGAAGCGCTTCTGGGGACTCGCTCTGCCCATTTGGGTTTGCGGCGAGTGCGAGCACTTCACGGTCGTCGGCAGTCGCGAGGAGTTGAAGGATCGGGCCGTCGAAGGCTGGGATACGTTCGAGGGCAACTCGCCGCACCGGCCCTACATTGACGCGGTCAAGATCCGCTGCGAGAAGTGTGGCGGCTTGGCTTCACGCGTGGCCGATGTCGGGAATCCTTGGCTGGACGCGGGCATTGTGCCTTTCAGTACGCTGCGCTACTCAACCGACCGAGCGTACTGGGAGAAGTGGTTTCCCGCTGATCTCGTGCTCGAGAGTTTTCCAGGCCAGTTCCGCAACTGGTTTTACTCGATGCTGGCGATGAGTGCCATGATCGACGGACGCGCGCCTTTCAAGGCTCTGCTGGGACATGCTCTGGTTCGCGATGCGCGTGGCGAAGAAATGCATAAGTCGAAGGGTAACTCTATCGCCTTCGACGAAGCAGCGGAGGCACTGGGCGCCGAAGTCATGCGCTACATCTATGCGGAACAAAAGACCGCGCAGAATCTTAACTTTCCTGACTTGCATCCTACCAGCAACGTAGGCCAGACCATTGACGGCGAGGCGCGGCGGAAATTGTTGACGTTCTGGAATTGCTACAGCTTCTTCGTTAGCAACGCTCGATCGGATGGCTGGAGGCCAGGCCCCGCGGTTCCCATCACCAATCAACTCGACCGCTGGGTATTGAGCCGGCTGCAACGATTGGTGGAAGCAGCACGCGGTGCGTTCGATAATTACGAACATTACCGGTTAATCGAGGCCTTTCAACTTTTCGACGACGAGTTTTCGAACTGGTATCTTCGGCGCTCGCGCCGCCGATTTTGGGCGAACGAGACCGATGCGTATCAAACCATCTACACTGTGCTCACAACCGTCACCCGGGTGATGGCGCCGACGTTGCCGTTTCTGACCGAGGAGATTTATCAGAATCTGGTGTGCTCGGTCGATCCGTCGGCGCCCAAGTCTGTCCACTTGACCCGTTATCCGCAGGTGGATGCTTCGCTGATTGACGAGGAGTTGGAGCGAAGCATCGATACCGTCATCCGTATCAAGAACCTTGCCCTGAGCCTTCGGACGCAAAGCAAAACCAAGATCCGCACGCCACTGGGCACCTTGTACGTCCGCCCCAGAGATGCTGCCGACCGCCGCGTGTTGGAAAATCCTGAGTACACGGCACAGATCCTCGAAGAAGCCAACATCAAAAAACTCGTTCTCATCGACGACGAGACGAAGCTGGTGAGGGTGAGCTTCAAACCCGACGCTAAGAAACTGGGCCCGCGCGCCGGAAAATACCTGAAGGCGATTGCGCAGGCTCTGAGTCAGGCCGACCCCAGGAGTCTGGCGAACGGCAGTCCGTATAAGGTGGAAGTCGACGGGCAAACCTTCGAGCTGGCGCCCGACGAAATCCTTCTGTCTTATGAAGGTCCGGGGAACCTTAAATGCATCCTGGAGCAAGGCACGTTCCTGGCTCTCGACACCACGCTCACGCCGGAACTAGTGCAGGAAGGCCTGGCCCGCGATTTCAACCGACTGGTCCAGGATCAACGCAAAGCGATGAACCTAAATATTTCCGATCGCATTGCGGTCAGCTATTCCGCCTCGCCCCGCATCGCTGAAGCTATTGCGGCGCACGAATCCTACCTCCGGCATGAACTGCTTGCAGATCGGCTGGAGGCGAGCGCCACCCAAAACGGTGGGGCAAAGCTGTCGCTGAGCGGCGAGGAGGTACTGGTTACCATCACCCCGGTGTGAGCCGTATCCGTGTGAGGGAGATGGAAGTGCTTCCGATTTGACATGCGGGGGTTCGCTCAGACGATAGGAGTCACGCCTTTAGAGCTATCTAAGTCAATGCAGATACGCTTTCGCGAGGGTACGTGACTCGCCAAAACTTGTTCGTATGACGGTTGCTGGCCCATCTAATTGTGTTTGCTCGATTGAAGCAATCGTACACCCAGGCACGCTGAGGATACAGATCATGTGGCGATTCATTTCGCTTCTTTTCATCGAGCTCAGCTTGACAGTTGTGCTCGCCTCTGCCCAGACGAATTGTCCTGACAACTTGCCGCGGTATCCGTCACTTGCAAGGCAGGCAAGGATTCAAGGTGTCGTTCAAGTAGAGTTCGACATCGCCAAAGATGGAAATGATGGAACCGTAATAAATGCAGTCACCAAATCTGGGCCTCCCATTCTTGAGAACGGAACCCTCGATACTGTCAACACTTGGAAGTTTGGAACGCGCCAGAGCGTGACACATGACAGAGTTGAGTTTCGCTACAAGATTGGACAAAAGGAAAGCGAGTGTGCGTAGGTACGTATCGATCTACCTGTCATTGAGCTGACCCAGGCGGGGACTGTTCTCAATACAGCCTCAACCGTTCGCTCGCCCGACTGAGCCACCCTCCAACTCCATTCGCTTTTCCGCTGTGCTAGTATTTAGCGTTTCCCGCTGCGCTGCGGGATTCTAGTTGGCGGCAAACTACGGTACATCCATGAGGCCCGTAGCCGCCATCTAAGACCGGGAGCCCTTGCCGATGAGAGATACGCTCGGAGTCTTATTAGCGGGAGGAGCAGGAGAACGCCTTTACCCTCTCACCCGCGACCGCGCCAAACCTGCCGTAACCTTTGGCGGGATCTATCGCATCATCGACATCACTTTGTCGAACTGTCTCAACTCTGAACTGCGGCGGGTTTACATTTTGACCCAGTACAAGGCGCTCTCCCTCAACCGGCATATCCGTGAAGGGTGGAACATTCTGGGGCGCGAAGTGGGAGAGTTTATTGAAGTGCTGCCGCCCATGAAAAGGGTCAGCGAGGAGTGGTACCAGGGTACGGCGGACGCGGTTTACCAGAACATTTATTCGATCGGCTCGGAGCAACCGCAGCACGTGCTCATTCTCTCCGGCGATCACATTTACAAGATGAACTATGGGAGGATGCTGCAACAGCACACCGACTCGGGGGCAGACGTCACCTTGGCGACCATCCAGATTAACCCCGATGAGGTCTCGCGCTTCGGCGTGGTGGACGTGGATCGCGACCACCGCGTGAACGGATTTCAGGAGAAGCCGAAGCAAACCGATTTGCGTTCCCCGTACAACCCGGCAAAAGTCTCGGCCTCGATGGGCATTTATTTGTTTAACACCGATGTGCTGATTCCCGCGCTGCTGAAGGATGCCGAAGACTCGCAATCCAGCCACGATTTTGGCAAGGACATTCTGCCCAAAATGATGGACGAGTACCGCGTGTACTCATTTGATTTCGTCGATGAGAACAAGAAGGAAGCCCTGTACTGGCGCGATGTGGGAACCCTCGAAGCCTACTACGAAGCTAACATGGACATCGTCTCGGTCTCGCCGGTGTTCAATTTGTATGATTCGCAGTGGCCCATTCGCACTCACCAGCGCCAGTATCCGCCGGCCAAGTTTGTCTTCGCCGAAGCCGGGCGCACCGGAACCGCGCTGGATTCCATTGTCTCCGCTGGCTGTATTGTTTCCGGAAGCACGGTGAAGAATAGCGTGCTCTCCCCGGATGTGCGCATAAATTCCTACAGCGAAATAGAAGACGGCATCCTTTTTTCGCATGTAAATGTGGGCCGGCATTGCAGCATCCGCAAGGCCATCATCGATCGCGACGTGCATATCCCCGAAGGGACAACCATCGGCTATGATCCCGAAGCCGACCGTCAACGCTACTTCGTCACCGACAGCGGAATCACGGTCGTGACGCGCGATTATTCCCTGTTTGAAAATCCGGTCACCGTGGATTACTTCACCAGCGAGTAAAAAGTGCGCTCCGCTCGCCATTTCTCTCGACGACATTTTGGGAATAGAAGCAGGCTGGTCGCCCCCAGGTTACTCTAGTAACTTTAGCGTCCATCACCAGTAAGGAATAATGACTTGGCCTTCCCTAGTCGGTCGGCCTCGCTCAGCAGGTTAGCGCTGAGCTCACAGCAGGAGTCGTATGTCCACAGGTGTTCAGAGGGCTTCGAATGAAGACAAGCTGGAGTTATCGGAAGCCCTATCCCAGCTCAACGAAACAATATTGAGGATGATAAGGGCGCAGGCCCCGCTTCCAAGGGTCCTCGAAGTCCTTTGTCATCAAGTCGAGAAGCGGCATTCCGACATGCTCTGCTCCGTTCTTCTTCTTGATGCGGATGGTACGACCTTGCGGAACGGCGCCGCGCCAAGCCTTCCCAAAGAATACACCGAGGCGATTAATGGAGTGCAGATCGGCCCTTGCGTTGGATCTTGCGGCACGGCAGCTTATCGAAAGGAGCCCGTTATTGTCTCTGACATCGCCACGGATACGCTCTGGGCGGGCTTTCGGGATCAGGCGCTATGTCACGGTTTACGTGCTTGCTGGTCCACGCCAATTGCTTCGCAGGACGGCACGATCCTGGGTACGTTCGCGATCTATTATCGGGAACCGCGTACTCCGGTCGCGAAACATCTGCAGCTCATCGCGCAAGCCACTCACCTGGCAGGCATTGCGATCGAGCAGGACCGCGCAAAGGCTGAGCTTCGGGCCGCGGAAGCCCGATACCGCACGCTGGTGGAGCGCCTGCCCGCCATTACCTATGTTGCGGAACTCGGCGCTGGCGGTCCCTGGCACTATGTGAGCCCACAGATTGAGACCATGCTGGGATTTTCGCCTGCGGAATGGCTTTCCGATCCCTTGAACTGGATGAATCACATCCATCCCGATGACCGGGAAATTGCTTTGGCGGCGGAGAAACAGTTTCAGGAAACGCACGAGTTATTTCAGGCTGAATACCGCATGTGTGCACGCGATGGCAGGCTGATGTGGTTTCGCGACGAGGGCGTCCTGCTGCAACAAACCGATGGGCAAGGGCTGCTGATGCAGGGAGTGATGTATGACATCACCGAGCCCAAGCGCCTGGAAGATCGGCTCCGGCACTCGCAGAAAATGGAAGCGGTCGGCCAGTTGGCAGGAGGCGTAGCCCACGACTTCAACAATCTGTTAATGCTGATTCAGGCTCACAACGAGCATCTCCGCGACCAGTTGGATGCGGACGATCCAGCCAACAAAGATGTTCTGGAAATTGAAACTGCGGTGACTCGCGCTGCCGCACTGACTGGGCAACTGCTGGCCTTCAGCCGGAAGCAGGTGCTCCGGCCTAAAGTTCTCGATCTGAATGTGGTACTTGCGGACGTGGCGAAAATGCTGCATCGCTTGATCGGCAAAGATATTGAACTGAGAGTCTTGCCCGCTCCCTCGCTGGGGAGGGTCAAAGCTGATCCCGGCCAGATGGAGCAAATGATCCTGAATGTTGCCGTCAATTCACGCGATGCGATGCCGCGGGGTGGCAGGCTGACCATTACGACCAGCAACGTCGAACTGGACGAAAACGATTCTCGAAACCACGAGGGAGCGCCGCCCGGTAAATACGTCATGTTGGCAGTCAGCGACACGGGCAGCGGGATGGATACTGAAACTCAGGCTCACATGTTTGAACCCTTCTTCACCACCAAAGCACCCGGCAAAGGCACTGGATTGGGACTGGCTACCGTCTACGGAGTGGTTAAGCATAGTGACGGTTGGATATGGGTCGACACTGAAACGGGGTGTGGAACCACGTTCAAGATCTACCTTCCCCGAGTCAAAGAAGCCCGGGTTGATGAAGGTGGGGTTGAAGAATGCCGGGTTGAAAAGCCGGTCGAAAAATTCGAGCAGTCTCGGCTCGCGCCGTTTGGTACAGAGCAATTTCAACCGCCATCCAAGACCGCGCCTCCTCTCGCCACCGCACCAAAAGGCACCGAAACTGTTCTGGTGGTGGAGGATCAGGATGGCATTCGCGATATCGTCAGGGAATCTCTCCGGCGCAACGGTTACAAGGTACTCATCGCCGTCGACGGCAATGAGGCTCTGCAAATGGCCAGCGCCTATCCGGATCCGATTCACCTTCTGGTAACGGATCTGGTGATGCCGAATATCGGAGGCCGCGAACTAGCGCAACGTCTGACGCCGCTCCGGCCACGAATGAAAGTGCTTTTCATGTCGGGTTACTCGGAACACTCCGCCTTGGATGGCGAGAATGAAGAGATGGACCCGTCTGCCACCGTCCTGCAAAAGCCCTTTTCGTTGGACGCTTTGGCACGTAATGTCCGCCGGGTGCTGGATGAGCCGGGATCGTAGGTCCTGGCTGAAACGATGCAAGCAACCTCTCTACCGTGCGTCTCGTTACGGTCGAGACGTCGCTTGCTCACGTCTCAGCCGCAGCGGAGAAACCCCTAAGGAGTAGCTGGCTTACCCAATCATTCGCCCTTTCTTCGCTCCACTTTACGACGCTGATACAATGCCTAGTCTCATAGAATTCAAGAACTTTTGGGACCACAGACACGTATCTGTTATGGAGTGTTAGGGTTGGGGTACAAAAGCGGTTGAACGCTTTGATTCGCCACAACCGGGTCGAAGCCAGGAGTTCCGGGAGTGCACGTTGGAAGACGCGCAAGTCGCCGCCATGCTGGTTCGCCGCTGTATTGCGGGCGACGCGGCTGCGTGGGAGGAGATCGTCCAGCGCTACCACCGGCGCATCTACAACATCTGCTATCGATTTGCAGGCTCGGGCGACGATGCCCAGGACCTCACTCAGGAGGTCTTCATTAAGATGTACCGGACCCTTCAGTCCTACGACGTCGAACGCGGCGCCTTCATGACCTGGGTGACGACCATCACGCGAAACCTGTTGGTCGACCACTTCCGCAAGAGCAAGCAGGATCGCATGACCGATTCGCTCGATTCGCCGCCTTCCGAGCACGAAGATGCCATGCCGCTAAGCGAGCAAATCCACGATAATGCCTTAACCCCGGATGCGCGGGCGCAAAGCCGCGAGGTCAGGGAGACGGTGCACAAGGCGCTACAGAAGCTGTCTCCCGACCTGCGCGAGGCTGTCATCCTGCGAGATCTGCAAGACATGGATTACAGGGAGATTGCCACCATACTCAAGGTTCCAGAAGGAACCGTGAAATCAAGAATAAATCGCGGGCGAGCGGAACTTGCGCGCCTGCTACAACGTACATATAAACAGGTGATGTAATGGCAGCGGACAACAAGAACGGCATGCAGTGCAGCGAGTTCGACGCTCTTCTGAGCGACGCTCTCGACCAGCGCTTGAGCGGGGAGAAACTGGAGCGCTTCCAGGCTCACGCCCGGATCTGTCCGACCTGCGGACCGCTGCTGGCGGAAGCCGATGCAGGCCTGCGCTGGCTGCACGAACTCGTGGAAGTCGATCCTCCGGTCAACCTGGTGGACAACATCTTGGCGGCGACCAGCGGGGTCGACACCGTCCGCTTGCGCGCAGACGCAGGAGCTCCGGCACAGATCTCGTGGTTCGAGCGCATGCAGGATTGGGCGAGCTTGCTGGTCAGCCCGATCCTCGGCGTCGCCAAGCAACCACGCTTTGCCATGTCGTTTGGCATGGCGTTCTTTTCACTCTCCATTACGATGAGCCTGGCGGGGATCAAGTTGAGCGACCTGCGTCATGCCGATCTGCGGCCCGGCGCCATCAAACGCAACTATTACGAGACGTCCGGCAAAGTCGTGAAGTACTACGAGAACATCCGCTTCGTCTATGAGATCGAATCGCGCGTGCGGGAGTTCAAACGAGCTACCATGCCCGTCGAACCTGCGCCGCAAGAAGAACCGAAAGACCGACATCAGAGGAACGATAACACCAGTGGACAGCCCGAACCAAGACAGGATCGCAACTACAGTCAAGAAGGGAGCCAGGTGATACTTGCCTCCCTTAACGATGACCCACCTGTAGTGATACTGGCCGCACACAGGAGGTTTTCATGAACTGCGCCAACCATCCCGATATTGCGCCGGTCGCGTATTGCCGCACTTGCGGCAAGCCGCTATGCGCCACATGCACCCGAGACGTGAAGGGTGTGATCTATTGCGAGAACTGCCTGGCGGATCGACTGCAGGGCGTGCAGCCGGCAGCCGCGCCGCCCGCTGCGGGATTCGTTTCCGCGCCCGCGCCCATCGTGCCGAGTTCTGGGCCGAACCCAGCGGTGGCAGGCATTCTCGCCGGTTTCTTTCCCTTCGGCGTGGGTGCGGTTTACTGCGGTCAGTATGCCAAGGGGCTGGCACACCTGGTGATTTTCACTCTCCTGGTATGGGGCGAGACGGTTGTAGACAACGCGGGCCTGAACACTATCCTCGGGTTGGGGATCGCTTTCTTTTACGTTTGGCAGATCATTGACGCCGTGCATACGGCTAGGGCGATCCAGAAGGGTGAGCCAGCTCCCGATCCGCTCGGACTTGCTCAAGCTTTTGGAGCGGAGCCAGCACAGCCTGGCCAGCCGATGCAAGCGACTGCGGCAGCGGAGACGGCCAGTCGCGCCAAGATTCCCACGGCCGCAGTAGTTCTGATTGGCCTTGGTGTCCTGTTCCTACTGCAAACTGCTGGCGTCTTCGCATTTGGATGGGACCGCCTGTGGCCGTTCTTTTTGATTGGCCTGGGAATTTGGATGTTCGCGGTTCGCTTAGGCTACGTTGGTTCCCGGCTTAGTTCTTATACCCGGATTCGCCGCAGAAACAGCTTTGTCGGCCCAGTCGTGTTGATTAGCGTGGGATTTCTTTCGCTGATCGAGGATATGAACGGTCCGCGCTGGCACCGTACCTGGCCCGTGCTGCTTCTTGCCATCGGCATAACCAAGCTGTTGGAAAGCAAGACGCCACCGGCTCCGCCAACGATGCCGCTTGGACCGGGGCCAACAGGCACCGTAACCAGCGATGTCCAGGCGCCCACAACTGAGGTGAGAAATGGTTAGCCCCGTCCAGGTTCCTCCGCCTCGCTACCGGCGGTCTTTCTCGGGCCCGATTATCTTGATCGCCATGGGTACCGTGTTTTTGCTCGGAACCATGGGCGTGCTGGACTGGCACAACCTCGGGCGCTGGTTCGCGCACTACTGGCCCATTCTGCTGATCGTTTCTGGCGTGATCAAGCTGATCGAATATCAGCAAGCGCAAAGGCAGGGCACGCGGGCCTCCGGGCTTAGTGCCGGTGGAATATTTCTGATCATTGCCATCATCTTTTTTGGCCTGATCGCGACTCAGGCGTCCCGCTTCAACTGGGGACAACTCAAAGACCAGATCGACATCAATGATGACAACGATTTCACATTATTTGGCTCCAAATATAACTTTGACGACCAACTCGCTCAAACCTTCCCCGCCGGAGCCAGCCTCCACGTTACCAACACTCGTGGCGCCGTGAATATTATTGCCTCCGATGACGATCAGATTCGCGTGGTCGTCCACAAGCGCATTAACGCCGAGAGTCAGGGAGATGCCGACAAATGGAATGCCGGCACGAAACCCCAGATCACCGTCAGTGGAAGCGTCGTGACTCTGAACGCGAACAATCAAGGGGCCGGCGATCATTGGGTGGCGGAGGATTTGGATATTTCCCTTTCCCGCAAGGCTGCGGTCGTCGCCTCGACGCGCTACGGCGATGTCAGTATTATCGGACGCGAGGGGAACCTCGACATTACCAGTCAGCACGGCGACGTTACCACTACAGACATTGATGGGAAGGTCAGCCTCAACCTAGATCACAGCGCTGCGCGAATTTCACAAGTCAGCTCCGATGTCTCCATCAACGGCCGTGCCAACGATGTTTCGATCGAGGACGTCAAAGGTGCCGTGCATCTCGATGGCGAATTCATGGAAAGTGTAAAGCTGGCTAAGATCAGCCAGCCTGTCATGTTCAAGTCGTCCCGCACCGATATGGATTTTTCGCGCCTGGACGGCGATCTGGATCTCGACTCGGGTGACTTGCAGGCCTCCGACGTGATCGGCCCCCTGCGCTTGAGCACCAGATCGAAAGACATTCGCCTGACCGGCATCTCCGGCGACGTGCGACTGCAGGATGAAAACGGATCAGTCGAACTGCACATGAACAAGCTAGGCAGCATCCAGGTCGACAATCGCAAAGGAGACGTCCAGATTTACTTACCCGACAAAGCAGGCTTCCAAGTAGACGCGCGCGCGCGGAACGGAGAAGTCGAGACCGATTTCGACCAACTGAAGATCGACAACTCGAACGATCAAGCGATTGCCACGGGCACGGTAGGCGGAGGTGGACCACGTCTGGTCGTCAACAACGAGCACGGAACCATCGAAATTCGGAAAGCCTCGTCAATAACAGAAGCACCCGAGGCCCCGCCTGCGCCGAAGGCACCGAAAGCTCCCCGCGCGCCAGCGCCCCCAAAGACCCCGCAAGTGACCGAGAACTGAGTCGGTGGAGGACGGGCCTTCCCGCCCGTCCCAACAGAGCTGAGCACCAACAAGAACTACTTCTTAACCTGTATCCCCAGGTCTCTCAGCTGTGACTCACTCACTGGGGTCGGCGCTTCCACCATCAAGTCCACGGCCCGTGCCGTCTTCGGGAAAGGGATGACCTCACGCAGGCTTTCGGCTCCGGCGAGAATCATCACAATGCGATCCAATCCCAGAGCAATGCCGCCGTGCGGAGGCGTGCCATACTCCAGCGCTTCGAGGAAGAACCCAAAACGGGCACGAGCCTCGTCTTTGGTCATGCCGAGCGCATGGAAAATTTTGCTCTGAATATCCTGATGATGAATACGAATGGAGCCGGACCCCAACTCGGTGCCGTTCAACACCACGTCATAAGCCAACGCGCGCACGGAAGCTGGATCCGACTCAAGTTTGTCCATGTCATGCTCGTGCGGCGAAGTAAACGGATGATGCGCCGCCGCCCAGCGCTTGCCCTCTTCATCCCACTCGAACATAGGAAAATCGGTGACCCACAAAAATCGAAAGTCTTTGGCCGGATCGCCGCTCTTTTTGAAAGCAGCATGCCGGTCGGCATACTTCTGCGCCAGCGCGAGACGCAGCAAGCCCGCGGCCGTATAAACAGCGTGGTCATGCTGTTTGACTTCAGGCTTCACACCGCCTTCAGATTTGTGCTCAGCCGGCTTGCCGTCCCCGGCAACGACCACAAGCAGGTCGTCCGCTTCAGCTCCGGTTGCTTGCCGAATCTTGGCCGCAGCTTCGGGAAAGTTCTTCTCCAGCCGCTTGAAGTCTTCAAATAGCTTCGCGCCACCCTTCGCGACGAACAGGGGCTTGATCTCATCACGCTCTTTGCGGGAAAGCTCGCCGACATTCGGAATACGGATAGCGACGACAGGAAGACTCGCACTCACAGCAAGGGTCGTGAGATTCTCCCCAGTGAATGCCGCACGCACATCAGTCATCGCGGGCAGGCGCATGTCGGGCTTGTCGCTGCCGTACAAGCGAATCGCCTGGTCATAGCTCATGCGCGGGAACGGGGTATTAATCTCGTGCCCGGCAGCCTTGAATGCTGCGGTCAGAAATCCCTCGACCACCTCCCACACCCGCTCCGGCTGCGGATACGACATCTCTAAGTCGATCTGCGTGAACTCCGGCTGACGGTCGGCGCGCAAGTCTTCGTCGCGGAAACAGCGCACGATCTGGAAGTAGCGGTCGAAGCCGGAGATCATCAGGATCTGCTTGAACAGCTGTGGCGACTGCGGCAGGGCGTAAAAGCTTCCCGGCTGCACGCGGCTGGGGACGAGATAATCACGCGCACCTTCAGGCGTCGAACGGGTCATGAACGGGGTTTCAATTTCGAAGAATCCCTGCGCCGAGAGGTAGCTGCGAATTGCGATCGCAACTTTGTGCCGCAGTTCGATATTTTGCTGCATGGCATCGCGTCGCAAATCGATGTACCGATACTTGAGCCGCATTTCCTCGTTGGGCAGAACCGTGTCACCGGGGAGAAACGGCGGCTGCTTCGATTCGTTGAGTATGCGCAACTCCTCCGCAATCAATTCGACTTCCCCGGTGGGGATGTTCATATTGATTGTGTCTGCAGTGCGCTGCTTGACCTTGCCAATCACGGCGACAACGTATTCGTTGCGAAGCTGGCTGGCCTTTTCATGTACCGCCGGATCGCGCTCCTTGTTGAACACGACCTGGGTAATGCCGGAACGGTCGCGGATATCCACGAAGATGAGGTTGCCAAGATCGCGGCGCCGGTTGACCCATCCCATGAGCACGGCTCGCTGCCCAGAATCGGAGGCGCGTAGAGCGCCACAGCGGTGGGTGCGTTGCAGGTCGCCTAAGAAGTCGAGCAAGGTATGCCTTTCCAGGAAGAATAGGGAATCACAAATTATAAATGCTGGCGAGTTTTGGGTGGAGCAGCGCTTCAATCGCCGAATGAAAAGCCCAGAAAGAAAGTCACGCCCCGCACGGGTCGCGCGGGCTATTTGGACTTCGTGGACTTTCCGTCCATAAGGGTGGACCAGTTGGTTCCATCTGGCGACATCTCATACTTGAATGAATAGGACGCCGGAGACAGGATCTTCATGGTGAAGCGCGCCTTCATGGTCTGGCCGCCCATTTTTCCGTCGCTTGTCCAAGTCCAAGTGTCACCATCCACCGTTCCCTTGGAGTGCTCCGCGTCTCCTACGCTGTTGTATTCATCGTAGGTGTAGGCCTTGTCTTCAGCGTTGTAACCCATTACGGCGAGCCCGGTGCCGTCGCCCATTGCGCTCTTGAAGTCCGAATGCGAGGTCAGGAAGAAACCGCCGTCCATCCATTCAATGCGCTCCGTGCCGGTCATTTTGCCTCCGGGCCCCATAGGACCTGGCTTCAAATCGCCGTCCAGCGTCCAAGTGCCGACGAAATAGTCGAGCTTCTTCAGTTCCGGTCCGGGTTTTGGCATCGGCATTTGGCTCTGAACAGACAATGCTGCCAACAGGAATATTAGAAACGTGATAGTGGCTGATATTGGTTTCATCCGTGAGCCTCCCTGGTCGATTTTGGAAACCGCTTGGGTAAAAAATTGCCACAGGCCCCAGCCGAGCAGATATTAGGCCGCGGACAGTCTGATGTCAAAGCACAACGAATCATGGCGAATCATGGCCACAGAATCAGCGCCTGCGCTGAATGCTTTCCGCCACTTCGGCGCGGGGCACGGACACTTGTTCTCCGCTCTCCAGATTCTTTAACGCGAATGCACCCGCTTTGACTTCGTTCTCACCAACGATCAGGATAAAGCGCGCACCCAGCTTGCTCGCCGTCTCAAAAGATTTCTTCAGACGAAAAGTTTCGTCACCCAGATCGGCGACGATGTCGTGGCGGCGTAACTCAAGCGCCAAGCGAGCGGCCTCGCGATCCATGCCCGCACCCAATGGTGCGATATAGACATCGGGCTTGCACTGTACCGCTTCCGCCGATTCCTTCAGCGCAAGCACGAGACGGTCCTCGCCAATGGCAAACCCAATTCCGGGAGCGCTAGGGCCGCCGAGCGATTCAGAAAGACCATCGTAGCGCCCGCCCCCGAGAATCGCATTCTGCGCGCCTAAGGCGCCGTGCGTAAACTCAAACGCGGTTCGACTGTAATAATCCAAGCCACGAACTAGGCGGTCGTTTAGTTGAAACTCGACCCCTACTGACTTCAAGATCTCTTGTACCTGTTCAAAATGCTGGCGACAAGGCTCATCGAGAAATTGGCTGATGCGCGGTAATGTTTCGATAATGGGTTGATCCGCGGGAACTTTACAGTCGAACACGCGCAATGGATTAGTGGCGGCGCGGCGCTGGCAGTCAGAGCACATTTTTCCGACGACAGGCTCGAGCGCCTTGCGCAGAGCTTCGTTATACGCGGCGCGATCGTTGGGACAGCCGACCGAGTTCAATTGCAAGGTCCAGTTCTGGATTCCGAGTCGATCGAGCAGAGTGGCCAGCAGTTCCAGAATCTCGGCGTCGCGCGCAGGAGACTCGCTACCCGCGCTCGCCGGACCGATGACTTCCGCGCCGATCTGGTAGAACTGCCGATATCGTCCCTTCTGCGGACGCTCGCGCCGGAACTGCGGCCCGATGTAGTAAAGCTTGTTCAGGCCGCGATCCCAAAGCTTGTGTTCAATGTAGGCGCGCACGACGCCAGCGGTGTTTTCCGGGCGTAGCGTTAATGACTGGCCTTTTTCGCTCTCTGCCCGGGCGCGATCTTCCCAGGTATACATTTCTTTCGCGACAATATCTGTTTCCTCGCCTACGCTGCGGGCGAAGAGTTGCGTCTCCTCGAAAATGGGAGTGCGGATCTCGTGGAAGTTATAGGCGCGGAAGACATCGCGGACTGTGGCTTCGACAAAGTTCCACAGCGCAGTTTCCGGCGGGAGAAGATCGCGCGTTCCTCGGACAGCTTTGATCATTGGCTTAACTTGTCATCCCGAGCGCAGCGAAGGATCTATGTATTCGCCGGTACATGCAAAATGCATGGATCCTTCGCTGCGCTCAGGATGACATCTCTGGGAGGTGTTGGTGGTCAGCGCTCCCGCACGTACGCCTCTTTATATCCCAAGTAATTATTCGCGTAGCGCATTATGCTGTCCTGATCTTTCTGCTCAAGCTTGCGGCGGAACTTCCCCGGAGAACCCATCCACAGCGATCCCGGCTCGACGATAGTTTGCTCCGGAATCAGCGTGCCAGCCGCAATGATCGAGCCTGCGCCAATGCGCGCGCCATTTAAAATGATCGACCCCATCCCGATCAGGCAGCGGTCTTCGACTACGCAACCGTGCAGCGTCACCGAATGGCCGACCGTGACGTACTCACCGATGAAGACTCCGTATTGCTCTTTCATCCCGTGCAGCACGCTGCAGTCCTGGACATTCGAGTGTGCGCCCACGCGGATGGAATGCACGTCACCGCGAAGCACGGTGTTCATCCAGACGCTGGCGTGTTCGCCCAGAACCACGTCGCCGATGATTTGGGCCGAATCATCGACATAGCACGAGGCCGGAATGGTTGGAGAAATCCCTTTATGCGAACGGATCATCTTCTATTGTGTCCCAGATTTCCGCGGCATGTCGATACCGTAAGCCCGCTCGCCGCCCTCGGTTACAACGAACAAGGTCAATAGCGTACCTGGAAAACCGAAAATAAAGGTCAATACTTTCCAGAATATACTTCCCTTCCTTTGCGCTCGCATCGCGGTAAAGGTCAAGTTGGCAAAAACCCAGACCGCTGACACGCCGCAATCCGTACGCGATATCTCCATCATGATGTTCTCCTGATCTGGACCTCGCCCATAATCTGTAAACCAGGAAGGAACTAAACATAACACGGGTGCGAGGGTTGCACTGCCATCTTTATCCAAGTTCAACGTTCGATCCGCGCTCATCGATTTGAATCCGTGGCCGCCTTTGCTTTGTCCGCTGCCATCTGCGAAACTTGGCACTTACCCCAACCATGGGACGCATCCACGTTCTCTCCGAATCCGTGGCCAACAAAATCGCCGCCGGCGAAGTAGTCGAGCGTCCCGCCTCCGTGGTCAAGGAACTCCTGGAAAACTCTCTTGACGCCGGTTCCACGCGCATCAAAATTCAGGTCGAAGCTGGAGGCAAGAAGCTCATCCAGATCACCGACAATGGATGTGGCATGGTTCGTGACGATGCCCTGCTTGCCTTCGAGCGCCATGCCACTTCGAAGATCAAGAATGCCGAAGACCTGCTCGGCGTGGCCACCCTGGGGTTTCGTGGCGAGGCATTGCCGTCGATTGCCTCGGTTTCCCGCCTTCACCTGGAGACTCGCGCCCCGGATGAGGACTCTGGAACTGTCGTCGAAATCAATGGGGGAAAAATCTCTAAAGTGGAAGAAGCCGGACTCCCGGCAGGAACTTCGATCACCATTCGAGACCTGTTTTTCAATACGCCGGCGCGGAAGAAGTTCCTGAGGGCGGAGTCCACCGAGCTTTCCCATATTGCATCGCTGGTCACGCATTACGCGCTGGCCCACCCCGACAGGCATTTCGAACTGCACTCCGCCACGAACGCAATCCTGGTTGCGCCGCCGGTGGCGGGATCGAGCGAGCGCGTGTACCAGGTGTTTGGCAAGGATGTTCTCGACCAGCTTATTCCTATAGCAGCAGTGCAGCCTCTCGCGCACGTTGGCTTGCCCCAGCCCCCGCCCTGGCGCCGGGAAGAAGAGGAGGAGGATCAAGTCCCAGTCGAACCCGGCGAGATGCGAGTGCATGGCTTCGTCTCCAAGCCCGAGATTCAAAAACTGAATCGCAATTCGATTTACGTTTTCGTGAATGGGCGGCTGATCCGCGACCGGCTCGTCCAGCATGCTCTTATCGAGGCTTACAGAAACATTCTGCCGCAAACGGTGTACCCCGTGGTGCTGCTCTTCCTCGAGTTGCCCAGCGGCGAAGTCGATGTGAATGTGCACCCGTCGAAAACGGAAGTTCGCTTCCGGCAGCAATCGGTCATGCATGATTTTGTGCGAGACTCCGTGCGAGCTGCATTGATGAAGGCGCGCCCCGTGCCGCGGTTCATGACGGAGATCAATGCTCATCCCACGGCGACTTCTTCCCTCACGCCTGGCGCCCGATTTGGCGTTGGGCAAGCTGCCGGGTTGCACACGCTCTCTGCTTCAGCTGAATCATTCACGCTGCAAGCGCCAGCGCCTCTACCGATCACCGAGCGATTTCACTTTGGCGTCGATGGAATCGCTCTCGACGGCAACGCCGCTCTGTCCTTGGTTCGCGCACCGCAATTGGTTTCCGAGGTGATAGGAGACGACAACTGTGCTCCACCGCTGCCCGAAGAGTCAGAGCAACCCGGCGACCTCACACCATCCCTGGCCTCGCTCAAACCGTTAGGGCAGATTCGCGACTCATTCATCCTCGCGGTGAATCACGAGGGTCTGTGGATCGTGGATCAGCACGTGGCTCACGAGCGTGTGCTGTTTGAAAAAGTTCTGAAGCAGCGGGTGGCGCAAAAAGTAGAAAGCCAGCGTCTGCTCATGCCGCTGGTCTTCGAACTAACGCCCGCCCAGCAAGCGGTCTTTGCCGAGATTTCCGAAGAGCTAAACCAGAACGGCTTCGAGGCCGAACCGTTCGGAGCCCGAAGCGTCGCCATAAAAGTCGCCCCGGCAGGCGTGGAGGCTTCCCAGATCGAGCACATGCTGCACGAACTGCTCGACCAGTTTTCTCGCGAAGAGCAGGCGCTGAACATGGAAAAAGTCCGCGCGAGGATTGCCGCATCTATCGCCTGCCACGCCGCCATCAAAGTCAACATGCCGCTACAGCAGAATAAAATGGAGTGGCTGCTGGCCGAGCTTGCGAAAACCGACTGCCCAATGTCGTGCCCACACGGCCGTCCGGTAGTTCTGCGATACTCGATGAAGGATATTCAGAAGGCCTTCAAGAGAATTTGAGGAACGAGCGATCGGCCTTTCAGGCTGAGAGCTGTTTTTTATGGCTGAGCAGGAACTCACTGAGCTTCGACGCGAGAGGTGGCATCTCACGGGACGTGCTGTCCGCACGTTCGACCAGGCCCGCTTGTTTCTTGAGTCGGTCGGATTCTGCATGATGTATCCCATGCGGCAGCAAGTGCTCGTGCCCACGTTCATCGGAGCCTGGGTTGGTTCCGATCAACAGTTGCCCACCTGGCAGCACGCTTTCGCGGACCCGCGGGCACAGGAAGCCACCGAGTTGATGGTCCGTCTGTTACGGGAGCGCGCGGCTTACGAAGCCAACCGGTTCGATGAGAACAATGCTTTCCTGATTGCGCCTTCCATCTTTCCTTATTTTTATGCACTGGTCGGGGAGCGCAATCCCAAGTTGGCGCCGAAACCGAAGCCGCACTCGGAATACTCCCAGTTGGCCTGCGACGCATTTGAGTTAATCCAACGGGATGGGCCCATTTCCAAGCAGAAGATGCGTGACGTGCTCGGCGGCAGCGTATCTTTCACGGCTCTCGATCACGCGCTGGGCGAGTTGTGGTCCCGGCTGCGCATCACGCGGGTCGATTACAATCCGGATGAAGGCGCATTTTGGGATGTCCTCTTTCGCTGGTCGCCGGATGCGGTGCGCGAAGGCATAAACCTTTCGCTCGGAGAATCGCTCTCCGCGCTCATTTCGAAATATCTGGACTGCGTGGTCGCCGCTGATCTGCAAGAACTGGAATCATTTTTTGGCAACTTCGTTCCCCGCTCGCGGGTGAAGGAAGCTGTCAATGCCCTGCTCACTGCCAGGGAGTTGAGCTTCATCCGCGTGGGCAATCGGTCGTTGATTCAAGTAACGGCCGCGAAAGTAGAGTCGGCTCCACGCGCCTCGGGACCACGTGAGAACCCTCGGCCGGCGAAAGCATCCACGACGCCGAGGGCTTAATGCCCACGATGCCCACGTAGGCCCGGACGCCTCGTCCGCGCGGTGGAGCGGTCATTTCGTCACATGAGCTGAGTGATGTCATCCTGAGCGTAGCGAAGGATCTCTGCATTCCCACGGTTCGGGCCAAATGCATGGATCCTTCGCTTCGCTCAGGATGACATTCTCTAAAATAAGTGGAGCTACGGCGCACCGGCTTCACTTGGCGAAGAAGCCATACTCCCATTACTATATCCGGTCGCTGGTTGACTCTTTGCTGGCACCTAAGTCCAAGGTAAATATGAAGCGAATCTTCCCGTTCTACATCTTTCTCTCCCTGGTCGCAGCATCTCTGGCCGCGGCTCAAACCAACGCTCCCGCCAAAGATGAACCCGCATTGCCTTACATCCCCAGCCTGGATGTCACGGCCATGGACAAGTCGATCGATCCCTGCGTTGACCTCTATCATTACTCTTGTGGAGGCTGGCAGAAGAAGAATCCGATTCCCCCGGATCAGACTTCGTGGAGCGTTTACGGCAAGCTCTACCAGGACAATCTGATCTTCTTGCGAAGTATTCTTGAGCAGTCCGGACCGGGCACGCCGCAGCGCGATGCGGTCACGCAAAAGATTGGCGACTTCTATGCGTCCTGCATGGACGAGACCACTGCGGACAAACGCGGCGTGGCTGTGATTCAGCCACAACTGGATGCCATCGCTGCTCTCAAGTCAGCACACGACATGGCTCCGCTAGTCGCCCGCCTACCTCTTCCTTTCGGCCGCACGATTCTCTTTGTCGCCGGCTCAACCCAGGACCCTGACAACTCTGAACAGGAGATTGCCGATCTCGACCAGGGCGGTCTGGGATTGCCCGATCGCGATTACTACACCAAAGACGATGCCAAGTCGAAAGAAACTCGCGAGCGCTACGTCCAGCACGTGCAGAAGGTCTTCGAGCTGCTGGGCGACAGTCCCCAAGCCGCGAAGCAGAATGCGGAGATCATCCTGCGCATGGAAACGGCGTTGGCCAAGGCTTCTTGGACGCAGGTCGAGCGTCGCGATCCTTACAAGCTCAACAACAAAATGAAGCTCGCGGACCTCATTCAGTTGGCGCCGAACTTTGATTGGGAGACTTACTATCGCGAGTTGGAGTATCCGAAGTTCGAAATCCTCAATGTCGACGCTCCGGCGTTCTATAAACAGTTGAACACGGAACTCTCTAGCGAACCGCTGGAGAACTGGAAGAACTATCTGCGCTTCCATGTGGCCGATCAGTATTCGCCTTTTTTGTCTGCAAGCGTTGTGCAGGAGAATTTTGAGTTCTATCGCAAATATCTGCGCGGCGCCAAAGAGATGCAGCCGCGATGGAAACGCTGCGTGCAATTCACCGATTACAACCTGGGGGAGGCGTTGGGACAGGTTTACGTGCGCCGGGTATTCTCGCGCGAATTGAAGGCGAGCACGCTGGACATGGTGAATCGCATCGAAGCGGCCATGGGACAGCGTATCCGGCAGCTCGACTGGATGAGCCCGGAAACCAAGCAACAGGCGTTGGCCAAGCTGGCGGCGATTCGCAACAAGATCGGCTACCCCGACAAGTGGCGCGACTACAGTTCGCTAAGAATCGTTCAAGACGACCTTGCCGGGAACATCCTGCGTGGGGCCGAGTTCGAGCAGCATCGCGACATCAACAAAATTGGCAAGCCCGTCGACCACGGCGAGTGGGACATTTCGCCGGCCACGGTGGACGCGTATTACAACCCGCAGATGAACGATATCAACTTCCCGGCTGGGGTGCTGCAGCCGCCGCTCTACGACCCCAAGATGGACGACGCTCCCAACTACGGCGACACCGGCGGCACCATTGGTCACGAATTAACCCACGGCTTTGACGACGAGGGCAGCCAGTTCGACTCTAAGGGCAACTTGAAGAACTGGTGGACCAAAGACGATCGCGAAAAGTTCGACGCTCGCACCAAGTGCGTCGCCGATCAATACTCACAATATGTCATGGTCGATGACGTCCACATCAACGGCGAACTCACCCTGGGCGAAAACGTGGCCGACCTGGGTGGGGAGATTCTGGCCTTCATGGCGTGGAAAGACGCGACCAAAGACAAGACGTTGCACCCGGTTGACGACCTCACGCCTGAGAAACGTTTCTTCATCGGCTTTGCGCAATGGGATTGTGCCAACATGCGCGACGAGGATCTACGGGTGCGGGCCATGACCGATCCCCATTCGACTGCGCAATACCGCATCAACGGCGTAGTCGTGAACATGCCAGAATTCTCACACGCATTTTCGTGCAAAGCAGGTCAGCCGATGGTGAATCCGCCGGACAAGGATTGCAAGGTGTGGTGAGTCCGCGTCCGTTTGGGAATTTACCGTTCAGTAACGCCCCCTTCCCCCTGATCTTTTGGAATGATGGGGTTACGGGCAGACTACCACTCAGATCTTTGAGGAATAAGGACTTATACGCGAAATATTCCGGAATAAGGAGTTAGGGCTCGACTTTTGACGTTCCAGCCAATGGCGCCTGATTCTCAAACAGCCAATGTGTTCTTCAAAAATAATAGCTTAGGCGCTCACGGATGGCCGGCCATCTTTGTGGCAGCTGTGAGTTTTCAGTTTGGGACCACGATCAACGGCGGCGGACCGGAGTGTCGCCTTACAGGTTTGTTACCAGCCTTGCACCTGGACGTTTACCTGATAAGTCAGGTTGTCGGGATTCGAAACTGGGATGGTGAGTGTGAGATTGCTGTTGGCCGGCACGCGCACCGGAAAGGTGACCGCGATCGGGCCGGCGTTGGTTTGCGTGCCCGTCGTTCCGCCGTAGCCTTGCAGGGGCTGAAGCCACGGTCCGTAGGTTTGGGCGAGAACGCATTTCTTGGGCGTGCCATTTTCATTCCATGGACAGAGGCCGTTACCCAACTGCTCGGTGCCTATGTTGTCAGTCCAGGTGAAATCGGGGCTGAGGGCATCTTTCGCGTTGGCGAAAGACGTGCCGGAGATCGTGTAGTAAATCGTGATCCGGTAACCGCTGTCGATGGTTACTGCACCGCTTCAAGGGAACGGACGGAGTGGGGCCGGGATACAATCTGGTCTTCGACAAGAACTACAAACACCTATACGGCACCACGGTAGAAGGCGGCTCTGGTGGCTACGGCGTGGTGTACGAAATCACGCCGTAAGCCTCTGCGACTCCGAGGCTCGCTGGTTGTAATCTTTCGCCCCGCTGGGGCTTCGAGGTCTCCTGCTTCCCCACCCACGGCTTACGCCGTGGGCTGTATTCTTTCCCCGCTTTGCGGCTCTTTGTAAGAGTTGAGCGAGGCAAGAGCCGAACGAGAATCGCCCGGCTCCCCACCTCAAAATGAGTACTTCAACGAGAACTGAATCAGCCGGGGCGTGCCCACGACTGAGGTGATTTGCGAAAACGAGCTTGGACTTTCGATGTCGGTCGCGGATGGGTTGGCGAACGATGGATGATTGAACAGGTTGAAAAAGTCGGTGCGGAAGCGCAGACTCTGGCGCTCTGTGATCTTGAAAGTCTTGCCGACGGTAAAGTCCACGTTCGTCTGGTCTGGTCCGATGATGCAGTTGCGGGGAGCGTTGCCGTAGCCGGTGGCATCTCCGGGCGCGCCACTGGCCAGGGGTATCACAGCGTCTGGCAAGTAGGCCGCGGGGTTTGCCCAGTGGCCCAGCCTGGCCTCGTTGCCTCCGGATGTGGGAGCGTTCGCGCAACTGAACCCGGGGGCGAAGGTCGGGGTCGCGAGGTTTGGACTGCTGAGAGCGTAAGCGCTTCCTCCAGCCGAATCGATCGGCGTAAAGGGCAGGCCGGATTGCAGTGTGATCACGCCGCTGAGCTCCCATCCGCCGAGAGCGCCGGCGGTAAAGCCGCTCGCGTGCGAGAAGAACGGCAACTGGTAGACCGAGCTCAGCACGAAGCGCTGCGCGCGGTTGAAATCCGAGAGTCCGCGAGAGTCGCGGGCATTAGTCTGATCGTTGAAGCGGGTATCGAAGGCGACGGTGGCGGTCGAAACGTCGTCAATCGACTTGGAAAAAGTGTAGGCGGCTTGAAAATACAGTCCCTGGGCAAAGCGGTGCGAGACGGTTGCCTGCAGCGAATTGTAGTGTGAGTCGGAATTTGGGGCGAATGACTCGAATGCGCTGGGAGCAAGCCCAAGGAAGGGTGCCCGGGCGTTGGCGTTCTCCGCAGTCGTATCCACGATCTGGCACGAATTCCCGGTTGCCCTTACGCCGGCGCAACTGACCCCGGGGATCGTGACCGGACTCTGGGGCGTGGCCAAAGTGGCTTGGTCGGGATCGGAGGTCGAGCGCAGATGCGTTCCTTTGGTTCCGACGTATCCGACCTCGACGAACCAGTTTCTGCCAATCTCATGCTGAACCGTGAAGTTCCACTGCTGGGTTGTGGCTGCGATCCAGTGGAGCGGAACCTCGAGGCCGATGAAGCTGTTTACGTTGCCGGTGAAGCCGGGGCTGCACTGCTCCGGGTTGGTCGATGGGTTTCCGTTCCCGAGGGTGCAGGTCGGCGAAAAGCCCTTGAAGAGCGCCGCCTGCGGTACGAAAGTCGGACTCAGCACGCCGAGAGGCGGAATCCCGGTGAATCCGGTGGCGGGATTGGGCTGGAAGAGATTGGTCAGGCTGCCCGCTCCTGGCAGGAAGTTGACCGCGATGGGAAAGAACGGCGCTGAAAATGAGAGGTTGTCGACCGCGCCCAAATCTTCGCGCACGCTGTAAATGCCGTACCCGGCACGGATGGTGGTATCGTGGCGGCCCAGAAAATCGTAAGCAAAGCCGATGCGAGGCTCCCAAACCGTGGCGAATTCATTGTTCAGCGCAGCCCGATTGAGGGTTCCGCTCAGGCCGGGAAGATTGAATTGACTCACGCATGTGGGGTAGACGAAGGGCTGCCCGGTTTGATTGGCCAACTGAGGATTCACATTACCCAGATGGCAAAGCTCGTCGTACGGGGCACCTACAAACTCGTTGCGGAAACCGAGATTCAGCGTCAAGTTCCGGGTCGCGCGATAGTCATCCTGTGCGAACCACGCGTACGCGGGAATGCGATAGTCGTGATTGCCCACGCCCCCACCGGCCTCACCGAAGTACGGGGCGCCGGCCAGAAAGCTCTGCCAGTCCGTGCCGAATCCGGTAGGACCGGCAAAGAACAACAGCCCGTTGTCCGCGACCGGCAGGTTCCGCCGGATGGTGGTTCGATCCCACTCTCCGCCGAAGCGGAACTGATGGGCACCGTGGCTCCAGCTCAGAGTGTCGAGCAGGACGAAGCTGTCTGAAAGCGCGCTTTGCAGTTGCTGCGGAAACGGGCCGAACGCCCAGCTTCCAAAGGTGAAGCGGTAGATGTTGGCGTCCCCATTGGAGGTGGGCAAGTTGATCCCGACCTCGGCATTGGTAACCGGGGGTTGATTGTTCAGCTTGTCGCTGATGATATTCACGCCAAAACGAAACTCGTTGACGATCGTGTTCGAGAACAGATGGGTCTCAGTGGCGCTGCCCACGCGGTTATGCAAAGGAATATCTAGGGGGAAATTCAGGTTGTTCGGCGTGGGCACGCCGCCTGTCTGGATCTGGAAGGAGTCGGCGCCGAAGGGTTGATAGGTTTCGGAATCAGCCCAGAAGAAGCGGACCGCAACCCGATCCTTGCCGTTGCGGAAATCGCGGTCCCAGTTGGTGATGAACTGATCGTCGGTGAATTTGCCGGTACTGCTCAAGATGAGTGGGCCATAATTCAGCACGCCGTTGGTAAAGCCCGGAGTTCCCGGAACCGTGGGCAGAAGGTATCCGCCATTGCTGGTACCGAACTGGTTGCTCTTGAAGTTCAGTAGCGCGAGCGCTACGGGATCAATACTGGTGGGCCCTCCATTGGGGCCGAATATGCTGAGCAGGTTGGCCGCGGAGCGGTCTTGCGGAATCACTGGGATGCTGGTGTTGATGAACGTTCCCGGCGAAGCGCCGCTACGCTGCCGCGTGCCTTGATAGTTCACGTAGAAGTATCCGAGCTTTGCTTTAGGTCCGATCGGTCCGCCTAAGTCGCCGCCAAAAATGTTCTGCTGGATTACCGGACGCGGGAGACCGGCGCGATTCAGGAAGAAATCGTTGGCATCGAGCACGGTGTTTCGGAAATACTCCCAGGCATCGCCGTGGAAGCTGGCCGTGCCGCTCTTCAGCGTGGCGTTGATGTTGCCGCCTCCATTGCGTCCTTGGGTAGCGTCGTAAAGGCTGGTACTGACCTTGAATTCCTGAATGGCGTCGGGATTGGGAAGCGGCGTGTAAGTCAGTTCGCCGAAGGAATAGTCGGCGACCGAAATTCCCTCGATCAGGTAGTTGTTGTTGTCTTCCCGCCCGCCGTTCACGTGGATGAATACCTGCCCGCGACCCAACTGCGACGCATTGTTCAAGTCGGAAGACGCTCCAGCTGAGAGCGTCAGCAACTGTTGAAAATTCCTGGTCGCCAAGGGAAGGTTCGTAATCGTCGTGCTGCCGAGCGATTGACCCGTGGTCGCGTCGGTGGTGTCGACCTGGGCGACCTGGGACTGAACTTCAACCACTTCAGTCACAGACGTAACCTTTAGCTTTGCCGTGATGCGCGTGGTTTCTGTGATATTCACCAGGATGCTCGGAAACTTGGTGGTGGCGAATCCGGGGGCGCTAACCTGCACGGTATAGCTGCCGACAGGCAAGAGAGTCGCGTTGAAGTTGCCGCTGGAATCGGTCGTCAGATGGCGCTCCGCTTGGCCCGTTGCCTCGCTCACGATATCCACCTTGGCGCCGGAAAGCACGGCTCCCAATGTATCTTGAACCGTACCGGTTATGGCTCCAGTTGCGCCGCCCTGTGCCAGGACGAGACCGCTGAAACAGGCAATGAACACGCCCACAGCCACCGAATGTCGGATGCTGAACATGTCTGTCACCTCGCGCAATTTTGTGTGAGGCGGCCAGTATATGCCCAACTTTGGATGGTCGGCGATTAAATTTTTGACTTGGCAAATCAGTTCTAAAGGGCTTCAAAGGCGGTACGACGGACCGATTGAATCTGATCCAACAAGACAACGACATGATGTTTAGAGGGTTAACCGTGCTCGCCCTGCGTGTACAATTCATAGCTTCGCAAATGAACCACGATTCTCAGCGCAAACTCATCATTGCGATTGACGGACCAGCCGGCGTGGGCAAGAGCACCATCGCGTCCCGCCTCGCCCGCAAGCTCGGCTATGCCAACCTTGAGAGCGGAGCCATGTACCGCGCCCTGGCGTTGAAAGCCATCGAATGGGATATTTCCTTCGACGATGAAGCCGCGCTGATCGAACTGGCGCACGATTCCCGCATCCAGTTGGAGCCGACATCGAGCGGCACCCGGGTCCTGCTTGACGGGCGGGACGTGACCCAGCGCGTGCGTGAAACCGATGTGACCGCCGGGGCCTCGCGCGTTTCCGTCCATCCCCAGGTGCGCGAGTGGATGGTCGCCCGTCAGCAGGAACAGGGCGCAGGCGGAGGCGTAGTAATGGAAGGCCGCGACATCGGAACCAAAGTTTTTCCCAACGCAGACGTGAAGATCTTTCTTGATGCCGATCCCGTAGTCCGTGAGCAGCGGCGTTTGCAGCAACAGAATCTGCGGGGAAGCGCAGCCGAGTCCACCGCAGCCGAGTTGCGCGAACGCGACCACCGCGACCGTACCCGGGCAGCATCGCCGCTCACACCCGCCGCGGATGCAACCATCGTCGATTCCACTCGCATCTCGGAAGACGAAGTGCTGCGCCGGGTAGAAGAGTTAGTCCAGCAGAAGTTATCGCGTTAGAAGTGATCGCCCTAATGGAGGACTGGCGTCCTCGCCCGGCAAGCTTTCCCAACCCCGCTAAAGCCATCGACGATGGACTGGACACGTTAGTCGCCGGCGTACCCGCCGTGGTGCAGAATTTCTATAACACCGCCGCCGAGCAAGGGCCCAGCGTCACCGACCAGCGCCACCGCCTCATGTTGGCTTGGATCGCCGACCCCAAGTTCTTCGGCCGTGAGCAACCTTTCCTGGCCAAAGCGTTCAATGACTGGAAGCTGGCGGGAGTGCTCACCTTGGGCAGCGGCCGGCCTGAGAATGTGATGGTTTCAGGTGATCCCAATCAGGACGGCAACGGCACCAACAACCGGCTTCCCGAAGCAGGCCGCAATTCGTTTATCGGACCCGATTACGCGACCACCGACGTGTGCTTGACCCGCCGCCTGTTTTTAGCGAATGCGTGAAGCTGGACTTGATCATAGAATCGTTCAATCTGCTGAATCGCGACACAAGCGCGTGCTGATCACCCAGGACGGTTTGGAATCTGACACGGCATACTTCGTAGATCAGCAACGACCTTGGAGTCAATTACTACCCGGGCCATTTCCAGATTCCACGAATCCTCTGCAAGCCACCAATTCTTATGCTCCGCGGCAGGTGCAACTGGGTCTAAAGATGATTTTTTAGTCGAGGCCAGATAAGCGGAATTCTTAGCGGACGAAATAACTGCGGTCAGCGTTCAATGGGATGGAGATTGAGCGCCAGTCTCCTTCTCCAAGATAGCGATGCTGTTGAGTATCGTCTCCGCCGCCAGCTCCTCGCCAATCGTAGAGTTGATCATCAGATGAAAGCGGTGCCGGTCCGGCCATTCGACGCCGAAATATTGCTTGATAAAAGCTGCCCGGTCGCGATCCACGGTTTCGGCGAGCTGGACGGCGTCACTCTCGCTCTTCCCGCCAGCCTGCAAGCGTCGCACTTTCCCATCAAACGGCGCGTAGACAAATACGTGAAAGGCATCGCGCCGGCTTTGCAGATAGTAGGCCGAGCCGCGCCCAACGATGACGCACTTGCCGCCTTCGGCAGCACCTTTCACCACGCGCTCCGTGACCTCCCGGACGCAATCGGTATCCGCCATCTTCAGCCGCGGAGCATTCAAACTTCCTTCGAAGCTGCCTCGCATGAAAGCCTTGAACAGCCGGTAGAAAAGAGTATCCCTCTTCTCTTCGTGTTCCTCCACCACTCGGCAATCGCACTCCATCAGCCGTGCGATTTCGTTGGTCAACAACTGATCCCACAGCTTCCAGCCCAGAAGAGCCGCGACTCTCTTCGCGATATCGGCGCCACCGCTCCCGTATTCGCGCTCAATCGTAATCACGCGGATCATGGATCCATCGACCATAATGATTCTAGTCCATCGCAACCCGACGTCCGCCGGGCTCATTTTTCTTCAACGCGAATGAAACCAAAAACATGATCGCCGCTCCAATCGCGAGAACCCAGAAGGTATCAATGTAGGCTAAAGTGCTCGCCTGAACAATCACCGTCCGATACACCATGCCATAAGCCTGCTTCGCTGCGTGATCGGCGTTCGCGCCCGATGCGATCAGGCGCGCCGTCAGCCCCGCAACCGCCCCGGCAAAGCTGGGTTGTCCCGGCGTGACATGTGCCACCAGGTACACTTGATGGACTTGCGCCCGACGCGCAATCAGCGTGGTGACCATCGACGTTCCGACGCTGCTGCCGATGTTGCGCATAAAGTTCACTAGCCCAGCGACGCTGCTGCTTTTCTCCACCGGCATTCCCACGTACGAGCTCAGATTGATGGGAACAAATAGAAAGCCCAACCCAAACACCTGCGCCAGCCGTAACTGACTGGCGCTCCAGAAGCTGATCTGCAGGTCGAGCCGCTGCGTCGAATAGTACATTGCTAGGGAGAGGGTCAACCAGCCAAACGCCACCAGATACCGGGCCTGCACCTTGGAGGACAGAAACCCCGCGATCGGCATCAGAAACAGCAGCAAAAGCCCGCCCCCCGAAAGCACCAGGCCCGCCGACTCCGCCGTATAGCCCAAGAGCGATTGCAGGAACAGGGGCATCATTACAAGGCTCGAAAACAGCATGAGCCCCAGCACAAATATCATTCCGTTCGCGCTCAGGAAGTTCAAATTCTTGAACAGATGCACGTCAATGATCGGCTCCTTGTAAAACCACTCCCAGAGAACCAAACCAACCAGGCCGACCACGGTAAGAATAGCCAGCGTCAGGATGAACCGCGACCCAAACCAATCATCCTCCTGGCCCTTGTCCAACATGATTTGCAAGGCACCCACACCCAGCACCAGCAGAGACACGCCCACGTAATCGAACCGTGCCACCGCCCCCTTAACGCGCTTCGCCCACGGCGGATCTTCGATCAGGCGATACACCAGAAACAGCGCCACAATCCCTACCGGCACGTTAATGAAGAAGATCCAGCGCCAAGTGTAGTTGTCCGTAATCCAGCCGCCCAGAGTTGGGCCAACCGTGGGCGCAACGATCACCGTGACGCCGTATAGCGCAAAGGCTAACCCGCGCTTTTCGGGAGGAAATGTATCCGCCAGAATCGCCTGCGCCATGGGCTGAAGTCCTCCGCCGCCCGTGCCTTGCAGAATGCGGAACACAATGATTGCCCCCAAGCTCGGCGCGAACCCGCATAAAAGCGAACTCACAGTGAAAATCGCCAGGCAGGTCATGAAAAACCACTTGCGGCCAAGCACACTGGCAAACCATCCGCTGATCGGCAGAACCACCGCATTCGAGACCAGATAAGAAGTGAGCACCCAGGTGCTCTGGTCATTGCTCGCTCCAAGATTGCCCGCAATGTAGGGCAGCGCGACGTTGGCGATGCTTGTATCGAGCACCTCCATGAACGCCGCCAAAGCGACCACAACGGCAATCAGCCATGGATTGAAACTGGGCCGCCACGGCGCAGAAGGAGTCGATGCCGCCTCGTCCCCGGCGATCTCGGTCGGCGCCTCGTTGAACGTTGGAGCGCGGTCTGCCATGTGCTCGGAATTTAGATGAAGGCAGACCGCCTTAAGCACCGCTTTATCTTCTGCGGCAAATGGGAAGGCACAACTTCGCAGGCCGCGGAATGGCTCCGCTCTTCTTTCGCATGCCGATGCTCCCGCCCATGTGACGTGGGCGCCCCCGCCCGCGGCTTTGAAAGGGCACGGCCTCAGCCAGGCTGACCCTACCCGTCATCCTGAGACAGCGGAGTCCTTGGCGAAAGCCAAGGACTTCGAACGAAGGATCCCTGCATTCCCCATCCCCCGACCAACGAAGGCCCGGGGCAGCGCCCTTCAATAGAATAAAAGTGAGGTGGCCATGGCGCAGATGACCCCGCAAGTCTCGAAGGTCCTGGAGAAAGCCCTGATGCTCTCCACCCAGGAACGCGGCAAGTTAATCGATCGCTTGATCGAGAGCCTCGACGAAGGCCCGTCCGAAGAAGCAGTCGGAGAAGCCTGGGCAGAAGAAATCATGCGCCGCGTCGACGACATCCGAGCCGGCAAAGTCAAAACCATACCGGGCGAGCAAGTGCTCCGGGAGCTCGCTAAAGAATTCCCTGATGAGAAGTAAGTAGTTCCCCTTTCACCCTGGGGGCAAGAGAAGATTTCAGGGAAGCGATCGGATGATACCGCTGCCGGAGCCCAATAATAGCGACCGAATTTCGTGCAACCGTGTCCGATGGGATCCGTCAAAGCGTGCGCACGCCACAACGCTGGCCCAAGTATTTGCACGGAACCCGCCGGTTCGTGCTTCGCCGTTTTCCATTTTCTATCATCTATCTGGATGACTACGACGTCCTGAACATCGTAGCCGTCGCTCATAACAAACGAAAGCCAGGATTCTGCAAGCGGCGTCTCTAGGTCGTGTCTTTCCCCTCTCTCACTCGTGTCTCGCGGGCGCCCTCACCCGCGAGATTTGAAAGGCACGGCTTCAGATAGGCCGCCACGACTTATGTCGATTCGGGACCCGGCTGAGGCGCGACTCCGTTTTCACCATCCAGGGGCGCAGCCTCACCGCGCTGAGCGGCCAATTCGCCCTACCACTTGTCATTCTGAGGCAGCGGAGCCCTCGGCGAAGGCCAAGGGCTCCCAACGAAGGATCTCTGCATTCTCTTGGGCGCGCGGGGTATTTTGATGTGACGACGGCCGGACCGCCATCAGCGGCTGGCGCTGCCTGCGACAAACGGGGCCGGAGTGACCAACCGTAGTTGGTCAAGGGATGTCAGGACGCTCTGCCAGTTGTCCTGGTTCTTTTTCGTCTCAATCGGGGCGGAGAGATCGCCATAAAAGCTCAGGATGTTGGCGCGCAGCTCTGGCGGCGTCGAATCGAATTTCTTGGCTGATAATTGGGACAGCAACTTTGCATAAGTGTCGTCGGTTAGCGAGTATTCTGCTGCCTTAGTCAACGTGCCGCTATCCAGATCACAATTGGGAAGCACGAGCGAATCCGTGCGCACCGCTTCGAGAAAGGCCCGGTATTGATCGACAGTCGTGTTGATGCTCTTGAAATACAGGTCTTCAGTTTGCGGAGTCGGGTTGTTGAAGGCCAGCGCCTTGAAGGGGCCGATCTTCGGCATGTATCGCAAGAGGCTTGAAAGAACACGCGTGCCAAATCCCGGCTTCGTGTAGTCCTTGCCCCAATCCTTTTCATATTCGGAGCGGGAAAGCCGGTACAGAAATTTTTGTTTTGCGAAGTCGGGCTGCTCGCGCATCATGTCTTTCTTGTGGGTCCGCAGGGCAACCTGGGTCATCTCTGGAATCATTCGACTGACGGAGTAACGATACGAACCGATCGCAAGATCCTCGTGGGCCAGCACGTCTTTCAACTCCACCCCATATACGACGGGGAAGACCCGCTCCAGCAGAGGCTTGGACACTTGGAACCCGATGAAATCGTGGTACTGCTCGGACGCGTAGCGATTCTTCGCGACCTGCACCATGTCGAAGCCGAACTCGGTTTTTAAGTGCGCCGTCTTATCCTGCGCATACTTGACCGACTTGCCAAACTTCGCTCGCAACTTCGGATACTCGATCGCCACCGCCTGGTTGACGGCGGGATGGCCCGCGATATCGGACGCATAATGGGCCAGCGCGCCCAACGCGAAGGCATACTCGTTCACATCCTGACTCTCGATCAGTAACTCGTGAACGAAGTCTCCGCTGCGAACGTAGTGCACCAGATTGCTGAATTCCGTGCTGCCAAACGGGTAATACCCCAGATCCTGGATGACTGCGCCTCCATAAGCATAGGCGTGTGCCTCTTTAATCTGATCCTCAGACAATCCCGGATATCGCTTCAGCAGCAGCGGGCGAATCTCATCGGTCCATAACAGATCGACGATTTCCTCGTGGGTCAAAACGGAGTACGCCGACGAGCCGCCGCTGCACATCAGTGCCACGAGAAGAGATGCCGCGAGGCACAAAAACAGGCGCCACCCTTTAGTGATGGCGCCTGACGATATTGACGGCCGGCGCATGGCCTAAATGCGGCCGAGAACCAGCAGGATGACCACGATGAAAAGGATCAGCCCCACACCACCGGTCGGGGCATATCCCCACTCCCGGCTGTGCGACCACCGCGGCAATGCACCAAAGAGCGCTAAAACCAAGATCACGATCAGCACAGTTCCAAGCATGTTTTGCTCCTTTGTCCTGTATTCAGGCTCAATATCCTCCCGCAAGGCGCGACGTTAGATCACGATAATTACGACGCGAATGCCAGGATGGAACGGGTTGTACAAAAAGTACCCTCCGTCGACGTAGTCAACATAAACGTTGTCCGTGTAAAGCCAGCCGACTGGCCAGGGCTGACTGAATCCGAACCAATAGCCTCCGTACTGGAAGCGAGGTTGTCCCTCGATAATGACCGGACGGTTGATGACGAACACATGCTCGCGACCGAAATTCGCGCGAAAACGATCGTCAGGAATGCGGTGATTGTCGGCACTCTCGCGCTGTGCCTGCTGTTCGTGTTGCACGGAAGGCTTCTCCTGCTGTGGTTTTTTCTCTTCTTGCTGAGCCTTTTTCTCTTCTTGCTGGGCAGGCTTTTCCTGCTGCGCCTTCTTCTCCTCTTGCTGCGCCTGTTTCTGTTCTTGTTGGGCAGGCTTCTCCGGTTGCGCCTTTTTCTCTTCCTGCTGGGCGTGTTCGTCTTGCTGCGCGTGTTCTTCTTGCGCGTAAACGGGAGCTGCGGCTCCCAGGGTCAAAGACAGAACTGCGGTGCCGATAATTCCTGCTAGTTTCATAGATGGTGCCTCCATTTACAGCTCATTGAATTTGCTGTTGGCGCCGGACAAATCACCGACCGAGCCGGCGCGGTTCTCGGAGACTTCCTCATTCGTTTCGCCTAAGTGAAATGATCTTTTTCATGAATTGTCCCCTCCGGGGTTACGAAACTAAGAGGAGAGGACTTCAGATGCTGACTTAGCTCAGAGAACCTGAAAGAGAGAAGGATGCGTCTCTAGCGTCATAATCGCGTAAGCGCAATAAAATAGCTGGTCTGAATTGCTCACTTTGGTCTTTTGATTCACGCCCACGAAATCCGGGCGGATGGGCCAAACCCGCCCAATGAGGACAACAACCGGGAATCGGGTGCTTTAGGGGGCTTGACAAGACTTGGGGCATCACGTCGCGAAGAGGATAGGTTATTCTAGGCGGACAGTTCGCCACCTTGCGCAGACTGGAAGGTTGCGCGGATCCAAACTGGGCCAGAAAATCTGGGTATTTGACCTGGCAGACGTAGAGGAATTTGGGGGTGGCTATGAATAGCCCCGACAAAGTTCTGAGCGGTCGTGGCCGAATCCCAGGGTTGGAACTTGAACTCACCAAGGGACCTGACGGGAAACTTCGCCACTTCTGATTCACCGTCGGCGCCGCTACTCTCTGGCTCCTAGTGTTCTCTTTATGCCTTCTAACCCCGGGATTCGGCGGTCACCAGTTCGATCGATTGAAGTGGATTGGGACACTGAGGTAACGACGGCCTCGCGGAGATGAACCTCGTAATGTGGGGAACGGGTGTTCGACTCGGAAATAGTAATCTAACTCATGATGCAGGAAGCCCAAGAATTGCTCAAGAAAGCGCTCGCCCTACCCGAGAAAGAGCGCGCGGACCTCGCTAGTACTCTAATCGAGAGTTTGGACGACACGATCGACGAAAACGCGGAAGCCGCTTGGCAAGAACAGATCCTCCGTCGCCTCGAAGAAGTTCGATCCGGGAAAGCGAAGACGACCCCCTGGAACGATGTTCGCCAGAAGGGGCGTGCGCTACTGAATGGCAAGTAAGCCGCTTGAATTTTATCTGGAAGCGGAACAGGAGTATTTGTCTGCTTTGGCTTGGTACTAGGAACGAAGTCCGACTGCGGCGATCAACTTCGAAAATGCATTTAAAAGAGCGATTAGAACAATCATTGAAGCTCCCCACCGCTGGCCAATCTACCTCGCTGGCTGCAGAAGTTACGCTCTCCATCAATTTCCATTCATCATCGTGTACTCAACGCTCGGTTCTCACGTTGTCGTTCTAGCTGTCGCCCACGGCCACCGGCGTCCAGGCTATTGGATGAACCGCATATGACCGGTTACTAAAGTCCTAAAATGGGCGAGAAAAATGCGTTCCAGCGTTTGACGCTGCTCTCCTTTACTCTTTACACTCAGACAGTACGCCGGTGGCTTGGGGACTGACCAATTTGGGCACGGACTCCTGAAACTGCGGGCGGACACACCGAAAGGTAAACGTGAGCCCCACTGAAACCAGTAGCAGCACCAAACGGGAGATCCAAGTGGAGATCCCGGCGGCCGAAGTTGCCCGCGAAACCGAGACCCTGATCCAGAAGTACCAGAAGCTGGCCCGCATCCCCGGCTTCCGCACCGGCCATGCCCCCGCCTCCGTTATTAAGCAGCGCTTTGCGGAAGGCATCAAGAGCGATGTGGTGGATGCCCTGGTGCCGCGATATTTTCGCAAGGAAACCGACAAACTCGGGCTGACGCCGGTGTCGCAGCCGCGCGTGACCGATCTGCATGTACACGACGGCGAGCCTCTCCGCTTCAAAGCCAGCTTTGAAGTAATGCCGACCATCCGGGTCGAAGATTATAGAGAGCTGCGCGCCGACAAGCCGGACATTTCGGTTACCGACGAAGAAGTCGAGCAGTCGCTGAAAAATCTGCAGGAGCAGCGTGCCACCTTCACCACCATCGAGGGAAGTCCTCTGGGCGACGGCGACTTTGCTCAGGTTTCACTGGACGGTAAACCGAAGGACGCTGAGAGCGAGCCTGCAAGCTCAGCCAATCCCGGCCCCACCGGGTCGAACCCCGTGCATATGGACGATATTCTGGTGGAGATCGGCGGTCAGGGGACAATGCCCGAGTTCACCGAGAATTTGCGGGGCGCCTCCGCTGGCGATGAACGCACGTTTGATGTGCATTATCCGCAGGACTTCTCCGATCAGCGGCTCGCTGGCAAAACCTTTGCTTATACAGTGCAGGTGAAGGCCGTCAAACAGAAATCCTTGCCGGAATTGAATGACCAGTTTGCCAAAGACTTGGCAGAATTTGCCGACCTTGCGGAAGTACGGAAACGAATCCGTGAAGGCATGGAAGCGGAGAAAAAAAGCACCGCCGAGCGCGAAGCCAAAGACAAGCTGGTGGCTGAACTGGTAAAGCGCAACGACTTCGAAGTGCCCGAAGCCTTGGTCGAGCACCAGATCGATATTCGCCTGGACCGCGGACTACGCGCTCTCGCAGCCCGGGGCATGAAAACCGAAGACATGAAGAAGATGGATCTCAACCGCCTGCGAGCAGGTCAACGAGACCAAGCGGTACAGGAAGTCAAAGCGGCATTGTTGCTGGAAAAAATCGCCGAGGAGGAAAAGCTCGAGGTCAGTGATGCGGAAATCGATCGCGAAGTCGAAGCTCTGGCTGAGCAGTCGAAACAAACCCCGGAAGCCATCCGGTCGCGTTTGACACGCGATGGGGCGCTGGATAGAATCCGGAGTAGAATCCGCAACGAAAAGACCCTCGACTTTCTATATCGTCAGTCCGCGTAGTTCGCTTCCGATCCCCCAAGAAGCTTAAAGTGCAGGGAGCAGGAGTGTGAAAGGCAAAGGTGACCAGTGCTTGTGCCGATGGTAATCGAACAAACGGGGCGGGGGGAGCGGGCTTATGACATTTACTCGCGCCTTCTGCGGGATAATATTATTTTCATTGGGACGCCGATTGACGACAACATTGCCAATCTGGTGATCGCGCAGATGCTGTTTCTGGCGCAGGAAGATCCAGAGAAGGACATTCAGCTGTATGTGAATTCGCCGGGCGGATCGATTACCGCGGGTATGGCGATTTATGACACGATGCAATACGTCAAGAATGATGTGACCACGATTTGCATTGGCCAGGCGGCTTCGATGGCTGCGCTTCTGCTTGCGGCTGGAGAAAACAAGAAAAGGCTGGCGCTGCCGAATTCGCGAATTCTGATCCATCAGCCTTCGATGGGGGGCCTTTCGGGTCAGGCTACCGATATTGATATTCACGCTCGGGAAATTCTTCGTATGCGCGAGATTACAAACCAGTTATTGGCCAAGCATACGGGGCAGAAACTGGAAAAGGTGGAGAAGGACGTGGAGCGCGACTTCATTATGAACGCGCAGCAGGCTAAGGAATATGGAATCATAGACGATATCATCTATAAGACCAGATGAAGGGTATGATCGGCATTCGCCGATTGCATTCGGGAGGTCTCGGCGCAAAAAGATCTCTCCCCCGATTGCCCCAGGGCAATGATCGCAAAGTGCCGGGAGGTTAAGGTAGCACCAAGGAGTCAAGCCGAGTGAAAAACAGAACAGGCACTGAGGAAATCCTACGCTGTTCGTTCTGCCATAAATCGCAGGACGCTGTTGCCAAGCTGATTTCGTCGCCAAGCGACTATCCCCGGGCCTACATTTGCGATGAGTGTGTGGCGGTCTGTAATTCGATCCTGGAAGATGACCGCGCCGCAACGCCTGCGGCGGCAACACCGAACACGCTTCCCAAACCGCAAGAAGTAAAAACCTTCCTCGATGAGTACGTAATCGGCCAAGAGCAGACCAAGAAGAAGCTGGCAGTCGCGGTTTATAACCACTACAAGCGGATCTACATGAACCGTCAGCGCACCAGCGACGGGATCGAGTTGACCAAGTCGAACATCATGCTGATCGGCCCGACGGGCACGGGCAAGACCCTGATGGCGCAAACCCTGGCCCGCATGCTGGACGTGCCCTTCGCTATCGTGGATGCCACCACCTTGACTGAGGCGGGGTACGTGGGCGAGGACGTGGAGAACATCATCCTCAAGCTGCTGCAGGCGGCGGATGGTGATGTGGGACGGGCTCAGACTGGCATCATTTACATCGATGAAGTGGACAAGATTGGGCGCAAGGACGAGAACCCTTCTATCACCCGCGATGTTTCCGGGGAGGGTGTGCAGCAGGCACTGCTAAAGATTCTCGAAGGCACAATTGCCAATGTTCCGCCGCAAGGCGGACGGAAGCATCCGCATCAGGAGTTCACCCCGGTCGATACGACCAATATTCTGTTCATCTGTGGTGGCGCGTTCGTCGGTTTGGAGAAGATTATTGGCCGGCGAGCGGGCAAAAAGTCGCTCGGCTTCAAGATCGGAGAAGAGGGTGAACCGGAGGAGCCAACGGTATCGCGAAAGAGGAATTTCGAGTTGCTCAGCGACGTGCAGCCGGAGGACTTGATCAAGTTCGGGCTGATTCCTGAGTTCGTCGGGCGCATGCCGGTGGTTGGTGTGCTGGAAGATCTGGATGAGTTTGCCCTGATTGAAATCCTCACCCGGCCGAAGAATGCCATCGTGAAGCAATATCAGCGGTTGTTTGAGTTTGAGAATGTACGGCTGAAGTTCAGCGAGGACGCTCTGCGGGCGGTATCGCGTCAGGCCATGGCTCGCAAAGTGGGCGCGCGCGGCTTACGCATGATTTTGGAAGAACTGATGCTCGATTTGATGTACCATTTGCCAAGTCAGAAGAAAGTAAAGGAATTCGAAGTGACGCAGCAGATGGTGGAAAAGCATAGTGCGTCGTTCGCGATGATGGAGAAGGCGGGATAAAAGAGGCTTCTAGCTACTAGCTTCTGGCTGCTAGCTGGAACGCCCTCGGGTATCGAGTGTCTAGGCTGAGAACGGAAAGCATAGATCCTTCGCTTCGCTCCGGATGACAATGCGATTGAGATGTAGCTAGCCAGCTAGAAGCGATTTTGGGAGACATAGTGACCACATCCAAGGAAAAATTCGAAACTAAGAAGTTGCCCATGATGCCCATTCGGGATGTGGTCATCTTCCCCTACATGATGACGCCGTTCGTGGTGGGGCGGGAGTCGAGCGTGCATGCGCTCGAAGAGGCGCTGGCCGCGGACAAAAAGATCTTTTTGGCCACGCAGCACGACGCCAGCATCGATGAACCCAAGCCCAATGAGATTTATCAAGTGGGCACGGTTGTCAATATCGTGCAGAGCCTCAAACTGCCTGACGGCAATATTAAGGTGCTGGTGGAGGGCATTGAGCGCGGCAAGATTCTGCAGGTCACCGAGACTGAGGGATTCATGCAGGCCTCGGTTCGCTTGGCGCGCTACGCCACCGAGACCAATCCACAGATCGAAGCCGGCATGCAGCGGGTCACGGGCCTGTTCGAGCAGTATGTAAAGCTTTGCCAATCTTTGAACTACGAGACCATGATCGCCGCCGTGCGCATGGAAGATCCGGCCAAGCTTACGGATACCATTGCTGCCAATCTACAGCTTTCGATCGAAGAAAAGCAGGAACTGCTTGAGATTTTCGATCCCGCGGAGCGGTTGAGCAGGATCGGTGATGTGCTTGACATCGAAATCGAGAAGCTGAATATGGATCGCACCATCCAGTCGCGGGTCAAGCGGCAGATGGAGCGGGCGCAGAAAGAGTATTACCTCAACGAGAAGATCAAAGCGATCCAGAAGGAACTGGGCCGCGGTGAAAAGAGCGAATTCGACGAACTGAAAAAGAAGATCGACGCTGCCGGCATGCCGAAAGACGTGCGCGACAAGGCGGTTCAGGAACTGAAGAAACTCGAAGCCATGCCGCCGATGTCGGCGGAGTCTACGGTCTCACGCAATTATCTGGATTGGCTGCTGGCGGTGCCGTGGAAAAAGCGGTCGAAGGAAATCCGTAACATCTCGCGCGCTGAAAAGGTTCTCAACGAAGATCATTATGGCCTCGAGAAGATCAAGGAGCGCATCCTTGAGTTCCTGGCCGTCCGTCAGTTGGTGAAGAATCCCAAGGGCTCGATTCTTTGTTTCGTCGGACCTCCGGGAGTGGGTAAGACTTCGCTGGGCATGTCGATTGCGAAGGCGACCGGCCGAAAATTCGTGCGCATGTCGCTGGGCGGAGTTCGCGATGAAGCGGAAATTCGAGGGCATCGCCGCACCTATATCGGCGCGTTGCCGGGACAAATCATTCAGATGATGAAGAAGGCGGGGACAAAAAATCCCGTGTTCATGCTGGACGAAGTCGATAAGATGTCCATGGATTTTCGTGGCGACCCATCGGCGGCGTTGCTCGAAGTCCTCGATCCCGAACAGAATTTCATGTTCGTCGATCATTACCTGGACGTCGAATATGACCTCTCACAGGTATTCTTCATCGCGACTGCCAATGTAATCCACACCATCCCGCCGGCGCTCCAGGACCGCATGGAAGTGCTGCGCCTGCACGGCTACACCGAGCAGGAGAAAGTTGAGATCGCCAAGCAGTTCCTGGTGAAGAAGCAAATGGTGCAGGCCGGGCTCACGGACAAGAACATCAAGTTTTCTGACGAAGCGATATCCGGCTTGATTCGCTCCTACACGCGCGAGGCCGGGGTGCGCAATCTGGAACGCGAAATTGGCAACATCTGCCGCAAGATTGCGCGCAAGGTGGTCAAGGAAGGCGTGGATTACAACATCGCCATTCAACAGGACAACGTGAATGATTACCTGGGCGTGATCAAGTTCCGCGATACGCTGGCGCACGAACGTAGTGAAGTGGGGCTGGTTACCGGTTTGGCCTGGACTGAAGTCGGCGGGTCAATCCTCAGTACGGAAGCCACGGTGGTCGATGGAAAGGGCAAACTTACTTTGACCGGCAAACTGGGCGACGTGATGCAAGAGTCAGCTCAGGCGGCTATGTCTTACGTGCGGTCGCGGGCGCAGCGGCTGGGATTGCCGCGCGACTTTTACCGCAATATCGACATTCACGTGCATGTGCCGGAAGGCGCGATCCCTAAGGATGGGCCATCCGCAGGAATTACCATCGCTACCGCAATTTCCAGCGCTCTGAGTAAGATTCCGGTGCGGCGCGATCTGGCCATGACTGGCGAGATTACGCTTCGCGGTAAGGTATTGCCGATCGGCGGGCTGAAGGAAAAGCTTTTGGCGGCACATCGGGCCGGGTTGTTCGAAGTCATTTTGCCTCAGGACAACGAGAAGGATCTGGCCGAGGTGCCGGAAAATCTCCGTACCGCGATGAAGATGCACTTCGTCGATACCATGGATCAGGTGCTGGCTGTGGCCTTGGAGCGTCCGCTGCCGGAGCCTGTGCCCCAAGTGGAAGAGGGTGCGCAGACGATTACGCCTCTGGCGCCTCCGGTCGAAGGGTCCACGGCGCATCAGTAAGGCATTTGAAATACTACGCGCGGGATCCTCTCACCCTTCGGGCTTCGGGATGACGTCCTTCAAAGCAAGAGCCAAGATTCAGCCATCGAAAGCCACGGCGCGACAGCGAGCACAAACGTCCGTAGATTGACAGCGCTTTCCAGCCTCGCGTTTCAAGATGGTGTAGGCCAATTCCCTCGGGGGGTTAAAGCCCAGATCGTCTTTGCGTTCTTGCGGCACGACTGAAGTCGTGCCCTTCCCGAGCCGTGTTGGGCTTGGTGCGGCCCCGGGCGAGGCGTCCGGGGCTACGTGGTCATGATGCGAATCGTGGCGTTCCTGAGTCTGAATACCCTCCTGCGTTAACCTCGAAACCAGAATAGAATGAGTGGTGCGGCCAGGCCGCCTTTTCAGAGACCAATAACATTTGGAGTGTTGAATCATGTCCAGTTCCCAGGTGAGGAACGGAGAAGTCGGGTTGTTTGGGGAATCACCTGCTGCGGGGAATGAAGAGCGCACTACGGGCATCCTCCCGTCGCAGGCCATTCGCGAATTGATTGCGAAGGGGCGAGTAGTCGGCAATCGCGCAATCACTGAGGAACAGATCCAACCGGCGAGCCTTGATCTGCGGCTTGGCGACATCGCCCATCGGGTGCAGGCCAGTTTTCTTCCTGGCCCTGGTGGGAAAGTGGAAGCTAAGGTTAAAGAACTCCGCATGGCGCGGGTAGATCTTACCAGCGCGGCGGTTTTCGAAAAGGGATGTGTTTACATTGTTCCCCTGCTCGAAGAACTCGATTTGCCCCGGGACATTTCCGGGAAGGCGAACCCGAAAAGCACGACGGGGCGGCTGGACGTTTTCATTCGTCTGATTACGGATGATGGAGTGGAGTTCGAGCGGGTTCCTCCAGGGTATAAGGGAAGACTTTATGCTGAGATTGTTTCCCGCACTTTTACGGTTGCGGTGCGGGCGGGGATGCGGCTCAATCAACTGCGATTTGTGCGTGGGAATCCGGTCTCGTCGGACAACCGAATTCGCCGTTTGGATGAAGAAGAGCAACTGATCTACATGGACGAAGTGAGTCCGGTCAAGGCCTCGGTTGATCGTGGCCTGAGAATCACGGTGAATCTCGAAGGTTCGTCGCCGGATGAGGTGATCGCGTACAAGGCGCGGAAACACGCTCCGTCGATCGAACTGGATCGCATCAATTATTATGCGCCCGAGGAATTCTGGGAAGCTCGGCGGCACGGCAGCAATCGTTTGATTCTTGAGCCGGGGGATTTTTACATTCTGGCGTCGAAGGAACGAGTGCGCGTGCCGCCCGAATTTGCGGCGGAGATGGTGCCGTTTGATCCTTCGGTGGGGGAGTTTCGCATTCACTATGCAGGTTTTTTTGATCCCGGATTTGGATATGGATCGAGCGACATCAAGGGCACACGCGCGGTGCTTGAAGTCCGGGCGCATGAAGTGCCGTTCCTGATCGAACACGAGCAGTTTGTCGGACGGCTGACTTACATGCCTTTGCTCTCGAAGCCGGAAAAGATTTATGGGTTGCAGATTGGTTCGTCGTACCAGCAGCAAGCGCTCACTCTGAGCAAACAGTTTCGGAGGCAAACTGTGTAATCGTTTTAAAATGGAGGAGTCAACGGGGTGCTGCGATGGAACCGGATTTCAAACCCGCACAGCCTAAGGCATCCTTCCGCGGCGCGACCGGATTGATCGTTGCCGTTGGTGTGGTGGTGATTCTTCTGATTGCGCTTCCGGCGTACCGCTGGTTTTTCCTGATCAGCCTGGCAATCGGGCTGGTGGTGGCGGGAATTCTTTTTCTGTGGCATAAGCTGAGGCCGATCCAGGAAAAGGATATCGAGAACAAGCGACCGCTCGGGTTGGGATAGGATTCGCGCTGAACATTCGGCGCTTCGCTTGCAACTTTAGCGGTCGAGACGGCACACTGTGGCATGCGGATCTTGGCTCGATTCATGATGTCGGCGATGGACGCCGGCCACTTCCCGGCTCCCACTCTTCCAGAAGTTGCGTTCCTGGGACGATCGAATGTAGGCAAGTCGAGCGTAATCAATTCGCTAGTGGGGGCCAAGCTGGCCAAGACCAGTTCTACTCCCGGGCGGACACGGAGCATCAATTTTTTCGAGCTTCGGTGGGCGGGGAGGCCGCAGCCGGAACTGATCTTCACCGATTTGCCGGGCTACGGGTATGCCAAGATCTCGCGGGAGATTTCCAGCCAGTGGCCCGCTTTCATCGAACCTTATCTGGAGCACCGTCCGTCGCTGGCGTTCTGCCTGGTGCTGGTAGATGTCAACGTGCCTCCGCAGGAGAGTGACCGGCAGTTGCTGGCCTTTCTTACTTCCAACGGACGGCCGTTTTTGATCGTTGGCACCAAGAGTGACAGGCTGTCGGGGAACCAGTTGCGCAACTCTCTGCAGACACTTACGCGGGAATTCCCTCAAAGCCGGATTGTTCCGTTTTCTGCCAAAAGCACTGAGGGGCGGGAAGAGTTGTGGAAGGAGATCCGAAGTGCGGTCGAGCAACATCGCGCATAGGATTTATGGCGGCGATTACTGACGTTCTATTCCTCGTTCGACGACCATCCGTTATGATCTAGCAATCTATGTCCACCTATCTGATTACTGGAATTGCGGGTTTTATCGGGTCGTCGCTGGCGCGGGCGATTTTGGCGCAGGGCGACAATGTGCGGGGGGTTGATAATTTTTCTACCGGGAAGCGAAGTAACGTTGCCGAACTGCTTGATCGAATTGACGCGCGCGAGTCGGACCTGCTGGACCTCGAGGCGATGCAGTCGGCTTGCAAGGGGGTCGATTACGTTCTGCATGAGGCTGCGATTCCTTCCGTGCCCAGATCGGTGCTGAATCCTCTGGAGAGTAATCAGGCTAACGTGGATGGAACGGTTAACGTGCTGGTGGCGGCTCGCGATGCGAAGGTGAAGCGGGTGATTTATGCGGCTTCGTCTTCGGCTTATGGGGATACTCCCACGTTACCCAAGCGGGAAGACATGTCTCCGAATCCGATTTCTCCCTACGCGGTGGCCAAGTTGGCGAGCGAGTATTACATGGCGTCTTTTTTTCGCTGCTACGGATTGGAGACGGTGGCGCTGCGATACTTCAATATTTTTGGACCGCGGCAGGATCCGACATCTCCGTACTCCGGGGTGCTGGCGAAGTTCATTACCCAGATGCTCAAGGGAGAACAACCAACGATTAATGGCGATGGCTCCCAGAGCCGCGATTTCACTTATGTGGATAACGTGGTGCATGCGAATTTGTTGGCTTGCGAAGCGTCCGCGAGCGAGGTGGCGGGAAAGGTATTCAACGTAGCGACCGGCACACGCATTGATCTGAATGAAATGTTCAGCGTGCTCAAGAAACTCACTGGGTATCCCGGCGAGGTGAAACATGGTCCGGAGCGCGCGGGAGATGTGAAGCACTCGCTGGCTGATCTGTCGCGGGCGGAAAAACATCTGGGATACAAGCCGCAGGTGAACTTCGAAGAAGGGCTGCGGCGCACCGTCGATTGGTATCGCTCGCGGGAAAAGTCAGCGAGGGCGTGAGGAGGCAGGCTTCAGGCTTCCGTCGCGAACTGAGGCCTGAAGCCTGAAGCCCGACGCCTTATTCTGCGCCTCATTACCTTGGTTATCTGTGGCCGGGTTACGCAGCAGACTACAGTTGCGGTATGACACTCTCGTCTATGGTGGTTTCGCGCGACTGGGCTGAAGTCAGTGTTTTGGAGTGCATTCTTGGCGGTTTGCACATTGGTGTGGATGTAGAACCGGAACCGGCGCGAGCTCGTGCCAAGCTGGCCAAATCCAAAATCGACGCCTTGATCGTGGATTGCGATCTCGACGGGACCACCAGTTTTCTGCGTGGTCTCGGGACGGAACTGAACGCGGTGCCGCTCGTCATTGTTAGCGGTACGAACGGGCACACGCAGCAACAGGATTCACTCGCCACATTTGTTTTCAAGAAGCCGATCTCGGTGGAGCAGGCGGTGCGCACGCTGTCAGCGGCACGCAACATGATTCTTGACGGCAGGCTCCGATACAATCGCCACGCCCTTGACCTGACGGTTTCCCTCGCCTACGGTTCCAGAAAAAAGGTCGAGGCCCATCTCATGAACCTCAGTCAAGGTGGAGTTGGGATCCGCCTGCCTCGTCCAATCGCGTTGCCCGGTCCGGTGCGAGTCAGCTTTCAGCTTCCGGAGAGCAAGATTCAAATGAAGGTTCAGGGAGAAGTTGCCTGGACGGATAAAATGGGCAACGCCGGAATTCGCTTCCTAGAGCTGAAACTGGAAGTGAAGCGCGACTTGCAGCTTTGGCTGGCGCAGCAGTACCTCACCCATTAGGCATGATTGAGCGACGCATTCCTCCGTCCCGCGCACGATCTTATGCAAATGGGTTAGGATTGGCGACGCAAACAGATTGCACAGATCCTTCGCTCCGCTCAGGATGATAGTGTGAAGATATGTCGCGAATCTTGACAGACCAACTCAGCGAAATCGCGGATGATCTTCTTCTTCGCCGTACATTCCCGACTCGAAGCACGCCATTCGAGCCAGATGTTCGCCGGGCGTGCTGCTGAACCAGAAGACAAATAGAAACCAGTAGAGGCCCACAAAGACCGCCGTGACCGCGATGGCGAGAGGCAGCGTGACTAGCCATGTGGGTAGGACATCGGTCATGACCATGGTCATCACGGCAAAGAGCAGGACTGCGCACAGCAGGATCAGGCCGTCCAGCATTTTCGAAAGCGCGTTCAGGGAAATTGGAATCGGGCACCAGTGAAGCCGGACGCGTCCGGGCTCCGTACGCGGCAGAACAACCAGAGTGGTCGCAGACGGCTCAAGCGGAATGGCCGGCCTCGGAGAAGCAGAAAACAGCAGCTCGGTGGCGCCTTCTGCATGATTGCGCTCGACCGCTGCCGACTCGCAGGGTCCGAACAGATGGGCGGCAGAAAGAATCTGGATAAAGACCCACTCCTTCAGCAAACGTTGGGAACGTTCGGGCAGATCGACGAACTGGACTCCGGCTTGTCCCCAAGAGTCGGTCCAGGCGATTCGGCCGGAAGCTTCGATGCGCAGCCGTGGAGATGACAGGTCAAAGCGAACTTGAACCCGCTGCTCAGGAGTCAGCGGAGTGACGGTTTGCATGGCAATCCCGAATTCGCTGAGATCGCGGAGAATGGCTCCGTTCGCGGCGTCCAGGTTAACGTGGGCCAAGGTACGAATCTTCTGCCGATAAGGGCGCCGCTGGCTGCGCGGCATTGCCCCCAACTCAGCCGCTTCAGTTTCGACCAGATTCGACCGTGGCTTCATGACTAGATCTTAGCCTTGACCAGGAGATGCCTCAGTAACCGTGGTGGTTCGGGCTTCAGGAAGCAGTGCGGTGAATGGCGGGCTCCGCTTCAGGATGACCCGCTTCGGTTCGAGCCAGATCCCGGGCAACGAGGCGATTGAGGTCATAGCTGTAAGGTCCGTAAGCACGGAAGGCCTGCTCATCAAACAGACGTTTGATGCCACAACCGAGGCAAACCTGATACGAGTGATCCTGGAAGCGAACCGGCCAACTCATCTTGCCGTGCCAGCAACCGCGGAAGATCACTACTCCCGCCGCTCCCAGCCCAGTAGCAACCACACCCAGAGGCCACAACCAACCCGACTTCTTTTTCTGTTCACTCACCTGCCACTACCTGCAAGTCCTTCCAAAAGCTAAGGATATGCTGAATTCGAGGAGCGCGCAATGGTTTTTCGGAAAGCTATGAATCGGCAAGGTTTCCGCAGCTTACCAAAGAGCATGGCGACGGTCCTTACCTTCGTGCGCCGAAAATATTGCGATTACCGCCAAACCCTTGTAAGTTACGAGTAATGCCACGGCCGAAGGCAAGGAACTCCGCAGAGGCCATTTGCGGAAGTTCAAACGATGAATCAGAAAAATATTTCTCCCCCAAGCTTGACGGTCAAATTGAGCGTGAGGCTAGCCGATTAAGACTGACCGTCTCGAAGAGCGTTTTCCGCCATTTCCATGAGCTCGACTCTGAACAATGCCGGCTTGGAGTTGATTAAGGAAGAAGCCGCAGAAGTTCCCGCACGCTCACCCCGAACTCCTTCGCCAAACGAAGCCCTGGGCCACGAAGCTTTGCAGGCTCTGCTCGCCTTCTCCGCTTTGCACGAACAGATACGTACGCGGCGCGCAAAACAGATGCGCGATGTCGGGCGCCCGAGCCCCGAGGATGATTGGCAACTCGAGCAATTCGTCCTGGATGAAGTGCTGCAACTGGTGGCCGAGCGCGCGTTGGCGATCACTGGCGCTGATGGCATAGCCATCGCATTGGCAGAAGGCAACGCGATCGTCTGCCGGGCTTCGGCGGGAAGCATCGCACCGGATGCGGGAATTCGTCTCGATCCGAACTCAGGGTTTTCGGGGGAATGCCTGGTGTCCGGGCGCATCGTGCGCTGCGACGATGCCGAGAGCGACCTGCGAGTGAACGTTGCGGCTTGCCGCCGGCTTGGCGTCCGCTCCATGCTGGCTGTGCCCCTTTCAGCGAAACAAAGTGTTATTGGTTTGATCGAGGCCTTCTCCAATGAGCCCTATGGATTCAATGACAGCGATGTTCGTAGTCTGGGCCTGCTGGCGGAGTTGATTCTTTCCGCGATGAAGCCGGAAGAGGAAGACCGACTGAGCGAGATTTCACGGCGAGTCGTCCATGCGGTCGAGCCCGAACAAACTGCGGAAAAAGTCAATCCACGACCCCCAGAACTGAATGCCTGCTCTACCGAAGACCACAGTTTTTCCACCGTCACTGAAGTCGCAAAGGTCGCGGAATCACCTGCGGCCTTGCGCCGCAGCGCGGAATCGCTGAGCCAGAAGAAAGGCTCGGAGAAGAGTCCGGTCGAGAATTCAGAACTGGTCGCGGTTGGGGCTTCGAAGTCGACCGACCATCGTAACGCTCGAGCGGAGTATGCCCTTGCGCAGCGAGCGGGACTCGACCATTCCCGGCCCGGCCTTGCAGTTGTCGCTGTAGTCGTGCTGTTCGCAATCGCTTTGGGCGCGGGAGTGTGGTGGACCCTCGGCCAGCACGCGCGCTCGGCAAAAGCAGAGGCTCAGACGGTTACACTAGCAGCCCCGCCGCACACGCCACAGATCGCAACCGCGCCCGCAGACCCGGTTGCAAGCGCGCCCGTGCCGGCCGCGGAAACGGTTACAGAAGACTCGGGCGACGCTTCGCCGGTAAATGCGGAGGAAGCTGGTGTGCTGCCTCGGGTCACTGACATCCGGCATTGGTCGTCCGCTGACTCCAGCACCGTGGTGATTGACATACAGGATCAGGTGCAGTATGAGGCTCATCGGCTTTCGCATCCAGAGCGAATTTATTTCGACCTGCACGACACTACGCTGGCAGCGGCGCTCTCGAATCGGATTATCACGGTGAACGATGCGCTTCTCGAACGAGTTCGCGTCGCGCAGCCGATGGCGGGGGTGACCCGCGTAGTGCTCGAGACCAACGGCGCATCGGATTTCTCGGTAAGCCTTGAACCGAACCCGTACCGTCTGGTGATTGAAGTTCGCAAACTTGGAGCCAAGCCTCGCGCCCGAACCAAGGTCGATCTCTTCGGCCCAGTCAATTCGGCGCCTTTGGACCAGAGTACAACGAAGCGAGCTCCATCCAATCCCCCGGCGGATCAGGTTGCGGTGAGTCAGAAGCCGGCCAGTGTTCCTCTGAACCAAATTCCGCTAAGTGCCAGCCCGTCCCTTTCTGCACCGAAACTGCGGATCGTGCTCGATGCAGGCCATGGCGGTTGGGATCTGGGGACGGTTGGCCGCAAGGGACTGTTGGAAAAAGATCTCGTGCTAGACATTGTGCAACGCCTTGGTCAGCTGGTCGAGAATCGCCTGGGGGCGGAAGTCATTTACACGAGGAAAGACGACAGCTATCTCGCACTCGAGAAGCGGGCTGAAATCGCGAACGTGGCGCAAGCCAAGCTTTTCGTTTCCGTGCATGCCAATTACAGCGATTACCCCTCGGCTCGCGGTGTAGAAACCTATTACACGAACACCTATTCATCAGTGAAGGCGAGAACCGAAGAAGCGGATGAGGCAGCGGCAGCAGGCGTGAAGCCTGTCGATTGGACCAATGTCGATATCCGTGAAAAGGTGCACGAGTCGCGACGGGTCGCTGCCAGCGTGCAGCGGTCGCTGTATGCGATGCTGTCGGCGAAGAATCCTGGCCTGCCCAACCGCGGAGTCAAGGAAGCTCACTACGTTGTTCTGACCGGGACGTCGATGCCCGCGATTCTGGCTGAAGTTTCGTTCGTGAGCAGTCCGACCGACGAGAACAATTTGCAGAGCTCAACCTACCGCCAGCAGATTGCCGAAGCGCTTTATAGCGGCATTGCGCACTATCAGGCGTCCAATCGGCCGGTGAAGATGGCTAGCGCAAGGGCGAAGGCGACGGGAAGATAGGCTTCGCTGTCAGGCAAAAGTCGTCGCTCATCCTTAATAGCGGTTCTCGGCGAGGATTTACTCATCAGACAGCTCAAGCACGCGTTGTTAGGGCCACGTTGCCGACGGCGCAAGTCAGCAAGGCGAGCACAAAGGCGATCCGCGTAGGAGTGGCCGATTCTCTTCTGAACATCCCAGCAATCGCCGCGCCGACTGCGAATAGCCAACGACAACTTCTACCCAATACAGAACAAGAAACATCGAGGGAGTTGGAGGCGGCCACGGGCTCGGCCAAGTGGAGAACGGTTCGTAGAGCTTAGCAACATAGATAACCAAACAGTTCACAGCCGTGCTCGCTCCCGAGACTAGGCTCCAACTATGCCCGTAGACTCGTCGCCTCACGCCGTCTTTCTCAGGGACCACAGAACCAACGCTCCTTTTGCCTCAGCGTTCCTTTTCGGTTGGCAAGCTTGGAACGTATCTCACTCTCGTCCATAGCTTCTCAAAGTATTCTGCGAGCGAAGGCTGCTGACAATGGCCCTTTCGTGGGCCATGCGAACGCCAAAAGTATCCTCAACATAGCTGTTCTTAACGGGGCCATTCACGAGATAACTGATAGCTTCTAGCGGACCGACGCGACCCCGCCATACTTCTCCAGCCACTTCAACTCTTCTCGTACTTTGATTTTCCCGTGCCACGGATTCTTGTCGAGCTCGTGCCCTTCCCCGGAACCTGCTCCCGGGAAAATCAGCAGCGTGCTGGGGACACCGAGGGAATACAACGCGCGATCAAGAAGGTAGGCTTCCGCCACTGCGACCCGTACATCGGCGGCCCCGGCGACGATGTGCGTCGGAGTGCGTACTTTATCAATCTGGAAAATAGCAGCTTCATCGTGATAGCGCTGCGGCGCTTCCCATGGCCGTCCGCCCAGAAAGTAAGCGTCATCGAAAGTCGTGTCATCGTTGCCCCAGTTGGCGACGTTCTCGACCGCGCCCGCACCGGTCACTGCGGCCTTGAAGCGAGTTGTCTGCGTGATCAGCCAGTTGGTCATGTAGCCGCCATAGCTGTAGCCGCCCACGGTAAGGTGATCGGGATCGGCGATTCCTTCTTTCACTAGCGCGTCGACGCCCTCAAGAATGTCTTTACCCGGACGGGAAACAATTTCAGGGACGATTCCCATCAGAAACCCGTCGCCGTATCCCTCCGAGCCACGATAGTTGGGCTCAAACACCAACCAGCCCTGAGTCGCGGCCAGACGGTCCCACACGTACCAGTCGGCTTCGAAGTGATTCCCGTCGGCATCGTCCGGGCCGCCATGGATGAAGACGAACATGGGCAGATGTTTGGCTTCGAACTTTCCCGGTGGATACATCAGCATTCCTTCGATTGAAGTCCCGTCGTCTGCCGTCCAGCGGTAAGGCTTGGCTTTGGGCAGATCGCGTTCCGCAAACAATTTGTTGAAAGAAGTGATGGGACGGGCCGACTTCAGCGCCTCTGGGCTGTCTGCCAAATATACTTCGAGCGGCTCTTGGATCGCCGAGTATATGAACGCGACTCGCCGCGAGTCTGCACCGATCATGGGACTTGCATAAGTCCCAGCCCTCCCTGGCAGTTGCGAGAAAGGCGCAGACACCTTGGGCTGGAAATAAACCTGGACCTCAGTGCCAATTCGCCCGACCGCAAGCACTCCACCATCGGGGGTGACTGCATATTGCTGCACCGCCCCGTCGAAATCAGCCGCCCACCGGTTCACTTCACTGGTGTCCGCATTGACCCAGTCCAGCCGGATCTGCGTGTCTTTGTACTTGCCTTCGACCGAGCCGTATTGCACCTGGAAGAAGATATGTTTGCTGTCTTTAGTCCAGCGAATGTGTTGCTCTTCAGCTTGGTTATGAGTCAACTGCCGCGGTGGCCGATCGGGAGTAGCGTTTGCCAGCTCTACGGAATAAATCTCGTAGTCCTCGACTTTCTCCTCACGTCCGGACACCGACTCCGTGACGAAGGCCAGCCTGTGCCCGTCCGGCGAAGCTTCTAGCTCCGCCGCATGCCACGGCGTTTTTGCCAGCGGGTGCGAGCCAGGAGTTGCGTCCGAGTCATCTTCAGAATCGTCGGACGGCTTGGTTCCCTCCGATGCACGCTGGGCGAGTACATCTGCAACGCCGATACTGAAGATCATGTCGCCACGTTCGGCCGCTCGATACTGCACCACATCCTTCCACTCTTTCTTGTAGGCATCCTTCTGAGCCTTGGTCCAGGGAGCGCGCGTAGCAAAATACAGAGTGCGCGAATCGGGAGACCAATCGAACGAGTGCACGTCCTCTTGCCCTTGGGTCACGGGGAACGCTTCCCCGCCCGCCGTCGAGATCAGGTAGAGCTGTGCGACTGCTTCATTTTTCGAGTCGGCATCGTCTTTGGCCTTCGTGTTCTCGCGTTCGGAGAAGAATGCGATCCAGCGCCCGTCCGGCGACCACTTCGGCGAAGTGTTATCACCCACTTGCGTGAGTTGTGTGAGCGCGCCCCCGCCGCGACCGTCGTCGCGGTAAAGCCAGAGATCGCGACGATAGATGCCCTGGTCCCAATCAGCGCGTTCGGTACCGATCACAACCGAATTTCCGTCGGGAGAAATCGCAACCGCCAGCACATCGACGTAGTTGAAGAACTCGTCGAGCGTGAGCTTGGGCTTATCGGCGGCGCAAGCGAAGTTGAGAGCGAATAGAGAAATGAAAGAGATGAGCAGAAGCCTTCTATTTGTCATGGGCCGAAACAGAGATATACCCGAGGACGCAGCGCTTGTAAACCCGAATCGGACAGACTGAACCACGAGTCACGTTGACACGACAAGAAAATACGCGGCGCCGAAGTCGTGCGACGGGGTCAGACGCTAGTTTCCCATCGCCTTTGCCATAATCGCGCCCCACTTCACCGGGTTGTTAGACCGCCGGGAGCGTGTTGAAACTCCCAATCGGTCACGCCTCCGAAGGTTGGGTACTTGGAGACCAGTTCTTCGACTGTTTTGCCACCGTATTGATCGGCACAAAGCCGCTGCGGTTCGCCGGATTGCCGATCATCCCGCCCACGATCTTGTCCGCAGGGTGGCAAGCGTCGCCTAACCGCAATAGAACTGGCCATTGAACCAGTTGATCCTTTTACCTTCGGAACTGTGGTAGAGGTCCTTGTAGTTAAACCCGGAGAAACCCACATAACCTGAGAGATCCGGGGCAACCGGAGACATGGTTATGATGAACTGCTTGGGAAATCCTTATTCAATCGAGCAACCAGTTTTTATGCGTTCGAAAGCGTAACCTGCTCTTCGATGTCCATATCGATCCCGTCCAGCTGTAGTGCTTGAGAGTTTGCTTAAGGATGAGATAGAACGTGCTCCAGTGGCTGAACAGGTCCGCATCACTTCCCTACATGATTTTGAACATGGCATCGCTGGGCACGTTGTCGTTGAGGTGAATGTACGGCTTGTTATTGGAGTCGTACCCAAGGTGAAACGCCGCAACCATTACGTCCGTAGTGATGGGCTTGTGAGTCTGAGGATCGATCTGCTTCCAGATCTTGGCCAAGAACACGTATTTTCCCTGATAATATTGCGTCTGATAATAGTAGATGACGCGTTTGCTGGTTACGTCCGGCGCTGATTGAGCGAGGGCGGTACCCAGAACAAGCGCACACGTCAGAGTCAAAAAGCCAAGAAACCGAAAGCTTCGAATTGAATTCATAAAGTTCACCGGGGGGAAAAAATACTAGCGCCAACCGTCTGTGTCAACCTCAGGGTGCGGGTTCTGAGTCCTTCAGAGCATCGTCGATACCCTGATTGCTTTTGGGAGCGTTGCCTTCGATGACTCGCCAGCCATCATCATACAGGCGAAAGCCCACTGTGGCTTTGTACTGCACATCGCCGGCGTAAAGCGCGGCTCCTACTTCATTCAGCGGAATCCATTTCCACAGGAAGTCCACATCGGCAGCGTTGCCGCTTTTGCTGATCCCCGTGATCCCGGTCAGTTGTCTGCGGGCCACGGGGACGCCGAAGAATTTTGCGTCGGCCGCGCCGGTGGGAATCAGGTCGTGAAACGTCTCAACTCCGATCGGAGTCAGCGCAACCCTCCAACATGGCGGGGGAGCTACGTCTGGTGGGCAGGGACCGCCGGCCCCGGTGATCCAGCCGCGACGCTGCAACACCAGATATTCCGGCGAGACGTAGTCTTTGTTCGAAATGACCCCGGTCCGGAGAAAGAATTGTTGCGTGCTCTTGAAAGTATCGGAAGTAGCGATCAAATCGGAGGCCAGACGCCGGGTGAGAAAATCGCGAGGCGAGCAGCCGACGGTGATAAACACGAGTCCCAAGGCGAGTGCGATTCGCAGGTTCCGCATGAAGTTGATTGTTGAGCCCAGTTATTAACCTAGTTGAGGATTGTAACCAAACGCGAGCTGCGGCGCGGCAAGAAAGGACGATCGGTAATCTGTCCCTCGAATTGAGGCGCCCAACGGCCCGGAATTGAGGCGCTGCAGGATGGACAACGGCCATCGGGAGTCAGGCGATACTCTTCGACGAAGTAGCTGCGCCGTTTGATCAACGTATCGCCGCAGTGGTGGCACTTCGTGTTTTCGTGATCGCCTACCATGGCGGGTAAGTTTCCGGCGTAGACGTAGCGCAGGCCGGCTTGCTCCCCGATTTCGACTGCGCGCAGCAAATCCTTCGGCCGCGTGTCGTCGGGATCTTCCATCTTGTAGTCTTTGTGGAATGCTGTAACGTGCCAGGGAATTTCGGGTGAGACGCTGGCCAGAAACTCCGTCAGTCCGCGCAATTCGTGTTCAGAATCGTTGAAGCCGGGGATCAGCAGCGTCACAATCTCCAGCCAAACGCCCATCTGATGCAGGCTGCGAATGCTATCGAGGATCGGCCCAATGCGTCCGCCCAGTTCGTGATAATGGCGGTCATCGAAACTCTTCAGATCAACCTTGTACAGATCGATCCACGGGCGCAGATATTCGAGCACCTGCGGCGTGCCGTTGCCGTTCGAAACAAATCCGGTGATCAAACCGGCAGCCTTAGCCTCTTTGAACACCGCGACCGCCCACTCGCTGGTGATCAAGGGCTCGTTGTATGTGCTGACCAGAACCTTTGCGCCCTGCCGAAGCGCATCTCGCGCCAGGGCCTCCGGCGATGCTTCGAGAGGCGGCGAGACGGCATTCGGATCTCGCAACGCCTGCGAGGTGACCCAATTCTGGCAGTAACCACAGTGCAAATCGCATCCGAGCATTCCGAAGCTATAAGCCAGCGCACCGGGGTAGGCGTGAAAAAACGGCTTCTTCTCGATCGGATCGCACTGAACGCCGCCGACGTATCCCCAGGGTACGTAGAGGGTTCCGCCGCGGTTGTAACGTACCTTGCAGACTCCGGGCTGGCCTTCGGGGATTGGGCAACAATGACCACAGGCATAACAGCGTATCCGGTTGCGGTCGAGTTTCTCGTAAAGTTCGCCTTCGCGCACGTGCTGGTAGACGATATCGCGAAGGCTAGCCACGATCAGGGACCTCTACTGACATTTTACCCCCAATATCAAACCTCGAACGTCAAGCGTCGAGACCGCCTCAGATTGAATCCGAGTATGGGTGCCTTGAGTGCTTCTACAGCGCAGGACTAGTAGTTTTTGTTGTTGAATCCTCTTTTACGAAGGACGATAGTTGAGAGCGTTGGACTCTACACCGCGTTGCGGTTCACCAGTTGCCTAATGGTGCCGCCTGATAGCACATGGGAGCCATTCCGTATAGCAGCAAAGGAGCCTAGTCTGGACCACATCGATGGCGCCGGGGGTAGCATGGCAGTAGTCCGGATTCTTGTGGTGGATGACTTGGAACCTTGGCGTCGTTTTGTCTCCTCGACGCTCCAGGGGCAGCCGGATTTGGAGGTCATCTCCGGCGTCTCTGACGGGTTAGAAGCGGTCCAGAAGGCCGAAGAACTGCAACCGGACTTGATTGTCCTCGACATCGGCCTTCCGAATCTGAATGGAATTGAAGCTGCCAGACGAATCCGCAAGCTTGTTCCCAAATCCAAGATACTCTTCCTAAGTCAAGAATCTTCTGACGATGTGGTGCATGAAGCCTTCAGCCTGGGGGCGCGAGGATACGTGGTTAAGATCCAGGCCGGAAGCGAACTACTAGCCGCCGTCGAAACGGTTCTGCAAGGCAAGCAGTTTGTCAGTAAGGGATTGGCAGCCCAAGAGTTCGCCGAAGCGACAGCGGAGCCGCGTGCAAGACTGGAAGGCTACCGCTTATCGGTGGACGCAAGCCGTGACGGCCTTTTTTGCGTAGAGATGGATTCTCCTATGCCCGTGGATTTGCCCGAGGACGAGCAGATTTGGCACATTATCCGCGACTCTTACATAGCCGACTGCAACGATTCACAGGCCAAGATGTACGGCCTGAATTCGGCACAAGATCTGATCGGCAAGCGGATGACCGATATGGTACTGCCCGATGATCCCGATAACATCGAACTCACGCGAGCGTTCATTCGCTCCGGCTATAGGGTAACGCGGAGGGAATCGCATGAAGTAGACTCGCAGGGGAAGCCCAAGGTGTTCCTGAACAGCATGACGGGCGTCGTGGTTGACGGCAAGCTGGTATTGACCTGGGGCGTCCAATGCGACATTACCGGACAGGCCTGACCAGGCAGTACCCTCCGCACCTTGCTCCACTTCTGTTACCTAAATGTGCATCGTGTTGCACCTGCCAAACCCGCCAGGGGCCTGGGAATAAGGTCTAAGTGCCGTTTTTCTAACGGTTTGGGAAAGTGTGCCGCGATGGTGTTCAAGCTGCATTTCCCCTGATGCCCGCTGCCTTGGGGCGCAGATCGGGGTCTCAATTGTTAAGCTGGACGCAAGACACCGTGGTCGCAATCCCGCAGGCGTTGCCTGCGCCGAAACCCAAGCGCAAACATTCGCTGCTCCCCATTCTGATCATACTATTTCTGGTTTCCTACGGATTGATGTGCCTGCTGGCGGTGGAACAGGATCGGACGATTGCCGCGCAGCGTTACTTGATCCGATCTCTGCTCGGCGACAGCTCGGAATTGAGCAATCTTAAAGGTAAGTTGATTCAAAAGCAGTATGCCGAAGCCCAGGCCCAGGCTAAGGCAGGAAGTCGCTCCCAGGCGCAAACTCCGTTGACCCAAGTCCCGTCTACCCAGGCTCCAATGACCCAGGCTCCAATGACTCAGGACAAACCGGGAGGCAACGCCCAGAGCAGCCGCAATGCAGGCAAAGCGCGAAAGACGGTGCCCCCGAAGCCGCCGTTAGGCATTTCCGACATTGTGGACGGACGCAGGATCGCGGAAACGATCTGAATTTCAGGGCCAGGCGAGTATATGAAATCCCTGGCAATGCTACTATTAGCTCTATCCGTACCCGGTTCCAAGTTCGCGACGCCTCCGCCCCCGTCGATTGATCTGCCCGCGGCTCACCATGCGCGCGCGGGCGGTATGTGGTACATGGCGGAGACCGGTCATGCGGTTTTCTGCTACGGTCCAGTCATGCTGGTGAAACAGCCAAACGGCGACTTGCAGCATGTGGCGACCTTCTGCCGCGGCAATCAGGCACTAGTCCCTTTGAAGGACTGAGCCGGCCTTTGCGCCGAGTTCCAAACATTTCCTGCTATCCGTCAGGAGTACTGCCGACCGCCACGCGAATTCTCGGCGTCCTGTACATTGTTCTGATGGCCAAGTTCAGGAATCACATTTTTATCTGTGGGAACCAGCGACCGCCGGGGCATCCACGACGCTGTTGCGATCCAGAGGCGAAGGCAGAGTTACAGAAGCTGTTCAAGCAAAAACTGGCGGAACGCGGGCTAAAGGGAAGTGTGCGGGCGAATCAAGCCGGGTGTCTGGATCAGTGCGAGCACGGTCCCAACCTGGTGGTCTATCCCGAAGGCGTTTGGTACGGCGGAGTGACTCTGGCAGACGTCGACGAAATCGTGGACTCGCACATCGTGGGCGGAAAACCGGTCGAGCGGTTGATGATGCGAGACTCCTGCATCAACACGTCCGCTTGCGAGCATAGGTCAACGCCGGCGTCGGCTGATAAGGAACGCCAAAAGTAGCTTCGCTCAGAATGCCTGACGCAAACACAGTCAGTTGCGGGTTAGTTCGCCTTCTTTCTTACCGGCAATGGTGACGAATCGAATCACGCCGTCGCTATCCTCGAAAATCAACCCGGTTCCTTCAGAGTTCACGACTGCCGTGACCAGCCGACCATAGGACTTGGGGATCCCCCCCTGCGTCGGGGTTTGGTCATAGCGCGCCAACTCCCCCTCTTTCATGCCGGTTATGCTGACAAAGCGGATTACGCCGTCGCTGCCTTCGAAAACCAAGCCCGTACCTATCTGGTCCGCGATCGCCGTAACCAGACGACCGTATGATTTCGGCACGGTACCGCGGGCTGGAGTTTCGGCGTAAGCGATAGTCGCGCTCCTGTTTCCAACGAGATATCCGGCGACAAACAACAGCGCGGTGGCTAAAACGAACAGAATTCTATTTCGCATGAACCCTCCTTGGTCGGTGCCGCGCGTCATTTTGGCAGGACTAGAATCTTGTGCATCATGCCAAGATCCTCGTGAAGCAGAATATGGCAGTGAAACACAAAAGTGCCTGCGATCGTTGGATCACGGAAATCGAAACGAGCCTTGAAGCTGTGGTAGGGATGACCCGGGCCCTCCCAAAACGGGACCTCCATCGTGTCGCGCAGGTCCTGATCGGAGACGGGCTTTCCATCCACTTCCAATACTTTGAAATGGATCTGGTGGATGTGGAAGGCATGGGTCTCAAGGGCATGGTTTTCAATGGTCCAGTCTTCCACGGCTCCTACGTGAGTCGTGATCGCGGGCTTTTCGTTAGCTTCGAAGACCTTCTGCTTTTGTCCGTCGACCGTTATGTAGAACTGGATGGGACCGTTGGTTCCGCCAAATTCCTCCGAGAAATAAAGTTTTCGCTCCGTGGTTGGCTTCTGCTTTTCCAACTCCGCGAACTTGATGCTCTTCATCGAAGCCTGGGGCGCGGGTTCGGCGGCGTTTGTTTCCTGCTTTGTCTCTGCCGCTTCTTCTTCACCGCCACTGACTTGAATCCGGCCCAACTGTTGCTCGAGATCCGGGTTGCCAGTCGGTCCAGTTGAATACCCTAGTGCGATGAAAATCGCCTCGTTGTTTTGCGGAGGAGCCTGCACGATGAACTCCGCGCGGCCCGCCGGAGGGATCAGAATGGTTTCTTCGAATCGAGACTTGGGGAGAGGATATCCGTCGAGAGCGATCAACTGCAGCTTCTGCGGCTTGCCATTGAACCACACCTGCAACGGCATGAAATCCTGGATGGTAGCGTTGGCCACTCGCCAGAACTGCTTTTCGTTGGGCTTCATGTCGATGATGGGGGAAGGAAAACTCGGGGAAGCCGCGACCTGATAGTTGATGGTGAGTTGGTAGGGCCCGGGCACCCATGGAACCAGGTACTGCTGCCGGATGACGAACACGCGCTGCTTCAGTCCAGCTACCTCAGGGTGAAACTTTTCCATCCCCTCGACAATCAGCGCACCCGCTGCGCCGCCATTCACCTGGAACTCGGTGAAGCCGTGCACGTGGGGGTGGTACCAATAGAGGCCAGGGGGTTCGTTCTCCGGGATCTGAATGTTAAAGTGGAACGCCGGTTTGCCCGGTTGAAGCAGAGTCGTGAGCACGTCGTCCTGATGGCAGATCGGCGGAACGTTCAGACCATGGAAGTGAACGTTGGTCGAAGACAGCATCATCATTCCGCCGTCGCCGCAAACCTTGCCGGGCGTAGCAGGCATTTCCATCATCCCTGCGGAGTCATCGGTCTCGATGCGGTCCTTCACATTCAGCAGCAGACGATCACCCGGGTTGAGACGCAACGTCGGAGATTCAACGTCCCCTTTGCTGGTCGCGTAGTTGTAGCAATAGTGCGTATAGCCGGCGTCATCGACCGAGTGCTTCATGGTCAATTCGGCGTTAAGAGCGCCATTGACGCTACTGACGCTCAGGGCATCCTGAACCACGGTACCGGAGTCGGGGCGCTTGGGACACTGCGCCTCCAGCCTCAAAAATGAAAATCCAAACACCAGAATCGCAAGCACGTATCTCAACATGGATCGCATATTCAACCCCTCATATCCCTAAAACTCTTCGAGGTAAAGAGACCTTACCTTGTTTTAGAACGGCCGGGGCGGAAAAACTCCAATCGACAGCAACCCCGGACTGTTTGGATCAGATACTGGCGAGTTCGAAGCTTCCTTGAGCGTGCACTTCCCGCCCGCCGATGTCACTTTAATCTCCGCGATCGAGGACGGCTGGCCGAACTCGGCAACGTACACCGTTCCCCCGGTCCCGGCGGTTTCGTCCAAAGCCAAAGATCCCAGATAGGACCAGTCCGTCACATAGCCCCTGAGGCTGCCCGAAACGCAACCTTTTGAAAGCTTACCCGTACTCTTATCAAAAAAAGCGGCAGTGATCTTGTCCCCTTGCGTATTGCTGATGTAGAGCAGAGTCTCGTCTGGACTTAACAGGATGTTGCTGGAACTAATCCCGTTTCCCAGGTGATAGACAACCGTTGGGGTCAACTTCCCCGAAGAGATGTCAGAGACTTCGACCACGGTGGAGGAGGCTGTGTCGCCGAAGATCACGTAATGTCCATCCTGCGTAATATCGACGCCGCTGGGATAAGTGTTGCCGCCGCGCGAACCGGTAGAATTCTGTTCATCACCATTCGGCAGCGGCACGCCTGCTGAAATGTTGAAGGATTCGATCGAGCCATCCCCATAGGTTGCGACCATGATGTTTCCATGGACGGCCATGCCGTCGATCACTCCGCCTTGAAGGCCGCCAACCGTGATGTCAGCGAGAAACTTAATTTTGCAGCCTGGCAGCACTTGAAAAGTTCCAATGGTGTTGGAGTCCGTGAAACTGGCATAGAGATAGTGGGCGTTCATAGCTAAGCCTATGCCGTTGGACTTGCCTTCATCGTTCTTCGAGCCTCTCGCGCTGTCGCCGATTGTTAGGGTCCGCACGACAACTCCAACAATGTCTCCGCTCGTGGCCTGGGATGTGTAGATGCACTCTGCATTGCCGCTGTTAAGCACGTTCACCCGGTTTGCCGCAAAATAGCCGCCACCGATTCCGATGCCGCCAGTTGGTACTTTTGTTTTGAGCTTAACTATGCCGTTGGCATCTACCGTGTAAATAGTGACATTCGTGGCAAAAGGCGGCGGCACATCATCATTGGTAATCAAATAATGGGGTTTGTTCGCGCCAACTGCAACCCCGCTTACGATACAAAGCGCAACCAGCACCGCGGCCAAACACGATAATCTTGCGCATCTCCTCATGATTTTCTCCCGATCCTCAAGGATGGCCACCCGACTGGCGCTTCCCCTGCGCGCCTGATTTCAAGATGGAGAATCCCCATACCGCACAATCTCGAGCAAATGTGGACACAGAGCGCATACGCTCCTATCTGGTGTTAGAACGGCCGAGGCGGAAAAGCTCCAATCGACAATAACCCCGGACTTTTTGGGTCAGAGACCGGCGAGTGGGAGGGTTCCGTCAGTGTGCGCTTCCCGCCTGCCGATTTTACGTTGATCATTCCGATGGAGGATGGAGCGCCATACTCAGCCACATACACCACTCCGCCAGTTCCGGTCGTTTGATCCAGGGCCAACGACGCGACATAGGACCAGTCGGCGTCGAAGCCTTTGAGGGGTCGGGAGACGCACCCTTTTGAAAGTTTACCGGTGCTCTGGTCAAAAAAAGCAGCGGTGACCGTGCCCGATTGATTGTTGCTTATGTAGAGGAGGCTCTCGTCCGGGCTGAGCAGAACGTTACTGGAATTAAGCTCATTCCCCAAGTGGTAGACAACCGTCGGTGTCAACTTGCCAGAGGAAATATCCGAGACTTCCACGATCGTGAATGGGGATGTATCGCCAAAGATGGCGAAGTGCCCATTTTGCGTGATGTCGACGTCGCTGGGATAGGTATTGCCAATGCGCGAACCGGTGGAATTCTGTTCATCGCCGTTCGAAACCGGCTTCCCGCCTGAAATATTGAAGGATTCGATGGAGTTGTCTCCATAGGTGACGACCATGATATTTCCGTGGATCACCATTCCGAAGATCACGCCACCTTGCAGGCCCTTAACAGAAATGTCGCCAACAAACTTTATGCCGCAGCCCGGCTGCACTCGAAAACTTCCGACGTTGCTTGAGTCGGTGAAGCTGGCATATCGGTATTTGGCGTTCATTGCCAAGCCGACGCCGTTGGAGGCGCCGGTGTCCTTCTTGGAGCCGTTCGCATGGCCAGCCACTCTTAGAGTCTTAACAGGGACTCCCACGATCTCGCCGTTCAGAGCCTGGGAAGCGTAAACGCACTCCCCATTCCCACTGTCAAGAACGCTCACCCGGTTGGCCGCAAAGTCCCCCCCCGCGATGCCGCCTTGGCCGATTGACACTTTCGCCTTCGTGGTCAGTTGGCCGTCCGCCCCTACTGCGTGGAAAGTGACACTAGAAGTGAGGGCCGGGGGCACGTCGTCATTGGTCACCAGGTAGTGGGGTTTGCTGGCACCTGCCGCCACCCCGTTTGAAACCCAAACCCCGACCAGCACCGCGGTCAGACGGGATAACCAAGACCTAAAGGATATCGTCATAGACTTCTCTAAACCTGCAAGCAAAAATGTCGCCCAATAAGACAACCACGAGTCATCCCGCAGTTCAATAACAAATGAGTCCTTCCACTCCGAGCGGCAACCAAGGATGAAAAAGTTTGCGGAAGTGTGGAAAACAATACCACCAAATCGGGTCGCGGCTGCACTCTCGAACCCGTCCCCCGTGAAGCAAAACTTGCGCCAACAACATACACCACTATGTGAACTACTACCCTACCCAGTTTTTATCGAAGGCCCAGATCCGCATTTCGCCGACAAGTTGAGGATTGTCATTTCTGCCGGTCCTGTGCTACGGTAGTGGAAAGTTCACGCCTTCACAATCCACAGTCACAGTCGCGCCGGGTTGTGGCCCGCGTAAAAAAACGTGTCAAACAGGTGGTGCTATGGCTACAAAAGATGCGGTTGATTCCATGCCGGACGAACGGACAATCGAACCCGAAAGCTTCGCCAACCGAAAGCTGATTCGCCCTTCGCTAAACCGCACCGACCACAACCATACGTCCGCGCCTGTGGCGGAACGTCGCGATCGACCGGAGCGGCCTTTTGAGCGCAACGATCGCAATGACCGGAATGGCGGCGGTCGCAAGACGCCTCCACCGGAGCAAACCAACGCGGAAACTTTCTATTATCAGAAGCAGATGCAGGCGAGAACTCCGATGGTCATCGTGCTCCGCGATGGCGAAGAAATTCATGGCGTCATCGAGTGGTACGACAAGAGCTGCCTCAAGGTGAACTGTAACGGCTCGCCCAACCTGATGATCTACAAGCCCTCGATCAAGTACATGTATAAGGAAGGCGAGAACGCTCGGAAGTAGGCTTCCTACTTCCGGCGTTGAGATCCTGCTTTTGTTTGCTGACGAGCATCATCCCCTTGAGGCCATGTACCCCTGAAGTCGGCTCTCTTCATTTGACTGATAAGGTAACCTCCGGTTGACAATCTCTTATATCTTCCTTAGCATCAATCACTTGGTGCAATCGTACTGACTCCATTGCTTGGGGGAGCCACCCGTGATCAAGCTTGACATCATCAACGAAGTGGTCAATAAGACCGGAATCACCAAAACCAAAGCCGAGCTGGCCGTGGAAACCGTTTTTGGAAGCATGAAGCGGTCGCTCGCCAAGGGCGATCGCATTGAGCTGCGCGGGTTTGGCGTGTTCAACGTGAGGCCACGCAAAACCGGCATCGGGCGCAATCCACGTACTGGCGCCGAAGTCTCCATTCCGCCGGGAAAAGCCGTTCGCTTCAAGCCGGGCAAGGAACTGCAGTCCATCGACTGAGTTCGCTTTCTCGCGTACGATGGAGATACGGGCGTTCCCGCCCGCATTTGCTTTAGCCCTGACAGCTGCGGAATCTTGATGCCTGAATACCTTCCCCCAGTTTCTTCTTCGTCGACCACCGATTATTACCGTCCCGTCGAAGTGTTTGTCGTCCAGCCTCCGAAGCAGCGTTACTGGCTGCACATCGTCCTGCTACTGGCCACGATCTTCACTACCCTCGTTGTGGGCGCGCGCATGGAATTCAACTTCCAGCACAACCAGCCCGCTTTTTATAGCGGCGACGATGACCTCTCCGCCATTTTTCCTCTGACGTGGGCTCTGCAGTCATCGCATATTCTCTTGGGGGTTCCTTTTTCTTGCACGCTCATCCTTTTTTTTCTGGCACACGAGATGGGGCACTATCTGTGTTGCCACTACTACGGCGTGCGTGCGACTCTCCCGTTCTTTATTCCCTTTCCCACCTTCTTCGGCACCATGGGGGCGGTCATCTTCATTCGCTCTCCGATCCGGTCACGCGCTGCCCTTTTTGATATCGGTATCGCAGGGCCGATTGCGGGATTTGCGGTGGCAACGATCATGCTGTTTCTTGCCTTACCATTTTCAAAGCTGTTGCCGCCCGGCACAAGTTCCGAAATCCAATTTGGTTACCCTCTGGTTTTTCGTCTGGCTTGGCTTGCACTTCCGCTATCTCCGGTCCATGACGCGCATGCATGGCAAGCGGTGAACCTTCATCCCGTTGCAATTGCAGCTTGGATCGGAATGTTCGCGACGGCGCTTAACCTTTTGCCGGGCGGCCAGCTCGATGGCGGACACATTGTCTTCTCGCTCGCTCCGCGCGCGCACAAAACAGTTTCACGATTAACGATTCTTGCGCTCCTTCCCATGGCACTTTATTTCTGGGCGGGTTGGCTGATCTGGGCAATTCTCCTGAGGATCAGCGGCATGCGCCATCCCATGGTGGCGGAATGGCCGGGAGTAACGGGCGCGCGGCGATGGATTGCGGCCTTTGGTCTCGTCATGCTGATTCTTACTTTGGCGCCTGCGCCTTTCGCACACAGTTCGTTACTGCAAGTCCTGCACGAGCTGCGGGGGCGGTAGGACCTGCGGAGCGCCTGCCTCCGCCTGCGAGGGCAGGATGCCGGCGCTACAAGTGTTCAGTAATTCCCGCGAACAAATCGGTCTCCTGTTCAATCAATCCAGGAGTCACTCTCGCGACGAGATGGAACATCTCCTGACGTCCGCGCTGGCGGACGTGTGATTCAAACAGCGGCCACAAGGGCGCCTGACTGGTGTGAGCTTTGAATGCGGCAATCTTAGCCTCGAGGTTATCACCAATTTCAATGATCGCGGTGGCTGGCGGCAGCGTGATCGGTTGCCGGTCGGGCAGGGTGAAGTTCGTGGTGCTGTAATAGAGCTTCTGAGCTCGGTGCGGAGTGATTTCGCCGCTGATCTGGTCGGGATACCGGTTGCTGCGTCCGGCCCAGTGAAACGCCAGCGTCGCGAAAACCGAGGCCATGGAGTGATCGGTATGCCCGGTAACGGAGCCGTCGGGACCAAAGGTGATCAACACGTGCGGCCGGAAGCGGCGAACGTGGAGGGTTAATTCGTAGACCACTTTATAGAGATCCTGGCGGTGGAGTTGACCGTCGGGATAGTCCAGCACGATCCCATGGGAAACTTTCAGGATTTCACAAGCTGCCGCAAACTCCTTCCGCCTCATAGCAGCTAATTCCTGATCGCTTGCAGCCCCACCCCGATGGCTCGCGGCCTGCCCGGGAGTAAGGCAGACTACGCAGGTCTCCATGCCACGATCACGGTAAAGACGGATTGAGCCACCAAATCCCCCAGCCTCGTCGTCGGGATGGGCGGTGATGCACATAAGGCGGAACATGGATTCATTGTAACTTGAGCATTGCGTGCCAGTCGGTTGCAGGCGAGTTGCAAAATCTTGCACTCTCGACGAATCCCGGTCTCAAAAGAAAGGCTTCAATCCGCGACCATTCCGAAATAGAATGGGTCGCGAGCAGGCGCGGACGCCGTGCCTACATTGGAGGCCCAGTGCACGTTCTTGTAACCACCGATACGTTGAGCGGGGTGTGGACTTACACGCAAGAACTAGTTTCGGGCCTGGTGAGTCGTGGCGTACGAGTCACGCTGGTCAGTCTCGGCGATATCCCGCTGCCGCACCAAATTTCCTGGATGGATGATCTGGAGGGTCTGGAATATCGTCCAACCGCATTTCGCTTGGACTGGATGCAGGAAGCCGAACACGATCTCAAAGACTCTTCCGCATATCTCGCGGCGCTCGTCAAAGAGCTCAAGCCCGACCTGCTGCACCTGAACCAGTTATGTTACGGAGGTCTTGCCGTCGAGACTCCACGCGTGGTCGTGGCGCACGGCGATTTGATCAGTTGGTGGAAAGAAGTACACGGGCACGAGCCCAGAGAAGGTCGTTGGATGCGCTGGTACCGTGAGGCGGTAACGAGCGGCCTGTGGCACGCCAGTGCTGTAGTCGCTCCATCGGTATGGATGCTGGATGCGATTCGCGCCTGCTACACGCGCCCCAGGCACGATTCGGTCATCTACAACGGCCGCAATCCAGTCTCTTTTAATCCATACGTGAGCAAGGACGATTCGGTGCTGGCGGTGGGACGATTAAGCGATGCGAGCAAGCAAGTAAGCCTGTTGACTCAACACTCGCACCCGCTGCCGGTCTGCATCGTGGGCTCAGAGGCGCCGGTCGCCGATCCCGAGATTTCGATCCGCACCGACGTCAAACTGGCAATCGATCAGGTCTGCGTGGCCATAAAAGGACCGCAGACGCAAGCCCAACTCCGCACCCTGTATAGCCGCGCCTCCATTTACGCGGCCACCTCGCGATACGAGGCGTTTGGAATGGCGCCACTCGAAGCCGCGTTCTCCCGCTGCGCTATCGTCGCAAACGACATTCCCTCCTTCCGCGAGATTTGGGGTGATGCCGCGATCTACTTTCAAGCCAATGATGCGGAGAGCCTCGCCGATGTAATTCGACGATTGCATGAGCATCGTGACCTATGCCGCGGCTACGCCACCCGCGCTTATCAACGTGCCCGCGAATGCTTTACCGCCAAACGCATGATCGACGAGTATGTGCGTCTTTATCACAGCTTGATCGAAGCGAGGTTGGCAGTGGCGTGAGTTCGGGCCTCAGGCTTCGGGCTGCGGGCTTCAGTGTTGGTGTTTGGTTCCTGCCAGCGGCTAACCCCTCCATGCGTTTGTCATTTCGAGGGAGCTTTATCCCAGAGGAATCTGCTCTTTCCGTTGAGCGCTGGAAGCCACTTGATCAAAGCTGTTATCTTCATATCGCAGACTCATTTCAAGTGGAGGCCTCATGGCTACAGTCAAAATTACCGTCCGACCCAACGGTCCCTATCGCGTTGAGGCTCCGGAAGGTTCGATCGAACTGGTCGACATCAACGGCACCCCGTACGACCTGACCGGCAAACCAGCCTTTTCGCTCTGCCGTTGCGGCGGATCAACTAACAAACCCTTTTGCGACGGCACCCACAGCAAGATCGGATTTCAGGGCGCAGAGGTGGCAGTGAAGAAAGCAGATGGCCAGGTGTGAATTGAGAGGGGCTCAGGAAGCACGCGTTGCGTCGAAACTGATTCTTACGGTTGTTTTGCTGCTGTCAGCTCTGCCATCTTTCCGGGCTGAAGCGCAAACGGTTCACACTGAAGACTTCGTCGAGCGCGCTGGAACAAAACTGACGCTACGCAGTGCGCCTTTTCGATACAGCGGGCCAAACATCGAGTGGCTGGGTCTCGAAGGCTACGGCCCACATGATCCCATGGGGCCTCGATACCCTAGCCATTTCGAAATCGATGACGCGTTTGCAACCGCCGCGGAAATGGGCGCAAGGGTGGTGCGTGCCCAGACCATGGGCGATACGGTGGGTTGTGCTCTCTGCGTTGAACCCGAGCAAGGCAAGTTCAATGATGCAGCGTTCCAGGCGTCCGATTACGCGCTGGTCGCGGCGAAGCGGAATGGCATTCGAATCATAATCACCCTGGTGGGTGATTGCGCGACCTGCTCACTTGGTGGCATCGGTCAGTATCTGGCGTGGGGCGGGAAGCAGAATCCGCAAGATTTCTTTACCGATCCTGCGCTCTTTGCCGCCTATGAAACGCATATTGGCGCGGTGCTGAATCACGTGAATGCGCTGACGGGCGTGCGTTACAAGGACGATCCGGCCATTCTCGCTTGGGAAAACTGCAATATGTGCGGCATTATCGCTGTCCTCATGGGCGGCAATCCGAGCGCTTTGGGCAAAATTTCGGATTGGGTCGAAGCAATCGGCCAGCACATCAAGCAGCAGGATTCGCACCACCTCTATCTGGACACGTCCGGAATTTTTCGTGCGTATCCGAAAGTTCTCGACAACAAAACCACGGACCTGGTCACGTTCGAATATTACCCCCATTGGGATGCGCTTCTCGGAACGGCTGAGCACACGACGGCCGCAACCTTCGGCCGCGACGCCGCTGCAGTGACGAGCCACGGGAAAGCTTACATCGTCAACGAATTCGGATGGGACCGAACCGACTGGAAGACGCAACACGACCTGCAAAATATTCTCGACGCCTTAGCCAAAGACCCCAGTGTTTCAGGCGACGGCTTCTGGGCGCTCCAGGCGCACCTCGACAATTTCGGCTTCCAGCCAATACCAGCCGACACCAACAACCCGGCCTACGCTGAGAGCGGTGAAAGCGGCCAGTGGTGGGCGCTCTATTATCCGGGCATCAAGACGCTGGTGAATTCGGCTGACGACATGGCCGCGCGGACTCAGCAACTCCGCGCTCACGCTTACGCGATGTCGGGTACGCCCCTACCAAAACACGCGACGACGCCGGCGCCGGTAGTCACCTCGATTGTGATCGGAGGTCTCATCGCATGGCGCGGCTCGGCGGGCGCGGTCCGCTACTCGGTCGAGCGCATGGACCCGGGCGCGAAAGAATGGAAAACAATCTGCGATCGCTGCGCGACGGATGCTGACGATCCGTGGACGGACCCGCACGCAACCCTGTTCGGGGCGCACTATAGAGTGACCGCGTTCAATGCCGACGGCGTCGCGAGCGCGCCGTCCGACCCGCGTTAGTGCGTGATTAATCCGACTCGCTCAGTGGATAGTTTTGGTCTTACGCGACATGTAATCCATCAGCAGATACTGGCCCAACGTATACGGCGTAGTGAAGTAGGCTTTGCCGCGGCACATTTCCGTCACCTTCTGGACGAACTGCACCAGACCGTAATCGGATGCCAGCATGAACGTATTAATCATGACGCCGGCGCGCTTGCACTTCGAAACCTCTTCCAGCGTCTGGCTCACGACTAACGGATCGAGGCCGAAGGCATTCTTGTAAATGCGCCCGTCTTCGAGCGTCAGAGCGGACGGCTTGCCGTCAGTAATCATCACAATCTGCTTCATGTCTTTGCGTTGACGCTGCAGAATGCGCTGTGCTAGCCGCAGGCCCTCACGCGTGTTGGTGTAATACGGGCCGACTTTCACGCGCGCCAGCTGCGAGAGCGGCACCTCTTCAGCCGAGTCGTGGAACAGAATCAAAGACAAAGAATCGCCCGGATACTGCGTGCGGATCAGGTGCGACAGCGCCATAGCCACTTTCTTTGCCGGGGTGAAGCGATCTTCTCCGTAAAGAATCATGGAATGTGAGCAGTCGAGCATAAGAACAGTCGCGCACGACGACTGGTATTCGCACTGGTGAACTTGCAAGTCGGAGTATTCGATGTTCAGCGGCAGCTTCAGGCCCTCGCGCTGGATCGCGCTGGAGAGTGTTGCGGTAATGTCGAGATTCAACGTATCGCCGAATTCATACTGTCTCGATGCGCCGCTGGCCTCGATGCCGGTGGCCAAGTCGCGGGTATCGTGGCGTCCGAAGCTTGATTTTCCCAGTGATCCCATCAGATCGCGCAGCGTCTTGAAGCCAAGAAAATCCAGGCTCTTGTCGGTGATTTCGAACTTCACTTGCTGCTGCGCCTCGCCCACCTGCCCGCCCACGTTCGATTGGCGCGAAGGATCGTGGGCCTGGTCGATATTGATGTAATCCTCCTGCTGCATGCGCTGAATCAATTGCTCGATGAGTTCATCCAGTGTGCCTTCCATCTGCATTTGCTGGAGCTGCTGGCGCATCTGTTCATCCAGCAAGTCACTGTCGAGCAACGCTTGCTCGATCGCGCGGCGCAGATCGTCGAGCGTCTGCTCGCCATCACCGAAATCGTCATACAGATAATTCTGGAATCCACTCTGCAGCAGGTAATCGGAGAGCGCGCTGAGCAGGTCTTCCATGCTCATTTCGCCGGCGGGGTCGGGAACGTATTTGGAATAGCGAATGCGTTTCATAAAAGCGGCCGTTCGTCGATAGTGGTTGGCGTTTGTTCGTGTACCTTTGTGTCCTTTGTGGTTGACGTCTTCAAAAGCTTTAACCACAGAGGACACAAAGGTACACAAAGGAAACCAGGTCTAGGCCGCGATCACCGGCCAACGACTAATTAAACGGCCTTCTGCCGCGAAAGGGCGGATCTTCTCGCTCGAATGGCTTTTCCGCGACTTTTTGCGGCTTTTCCCCGGCGGTGAATAGACGCTCTTCGTTCCGCCCGATACGTTTGTGCGCGTGCAGGCCTTCGAGCACAAATTCTGCCGCCGACACTTGTGACTCCGGGTTCTCCTTCGGTCCCACGTTCAGCTTGACCAACTTTTCCATCAAGCCTTGAATGCCACGGAGCGCCTGCAGGGCCTCGCCCGCACCGGCCGTATCCGCTAATTGAATCTCGCCGCCGAGGTCGAACCACTGCACGATCTGGTTCATGTCCGTGCCTTTGAAATATCCATCGTAAGTCTTGGCGATGGCAGTTCGGATCAGTTCTCGACCTACATGATCGGCGCCTTTCATCTCGCCTTCGTACTCCAGTTCGAGCTTGCCCGTGATCGCGGGCATGGCCGCATAAACGTCTCCTATGCGCGGCACCACCAGCTTCTCGCTATGTCGGATGGCGCGGCGCTCGGCGTTTGAGATCACATTCTCCATGCACGAAATAGGCAGACGCTGGCTTACTCCTGAGCGCTTGTCAACCTTCTTGTCCTCGCGGGCGGCGAAGGCAATCCGCTCGATGACCTCCTGCACGTATTTTGGAATGTGCAGCTTGTATCCATCACGCTGCGTCCACGCTTCTTGCGTGGTGATGGCAATGCCCTCTTCAATCGAAGCCGGGTAATGAGTACGAATCTCCGAGCCAATGCGGTCCTTCAGCGGCGTAATGATTTTGCCGCGAGCCGTGTAGTCCTCCGGGTTGGCACTGAATACGAGCGCGACGTCGAGCGGCAGGCGGATCGGATACCCCTTAATCTGCACATCGCCTTCCTGCATGATGTTGAACAAACCGACCTGAATCTTTCCGGCAAGGTCCGGCAATTCATTAATCGCGAAGATGCCGCGATTGGCCCGTGGCAGTAACCCGTAATGGACGGTCATCTCGCTGCCAAGTTCGTGGCCGCCCCGCGCGGCTTTGATGGGATCGATATCCCCGATCAGGTCTGCGATGGTTACATCGGGCGTGGCCAGCTTTTCGACATAACGCACTTCCTGCGTGAGATACGCGACGGGCGTGTCGTCGCCGAGCTTCGCGACCTCGTCGCGGCAGCGGCGGCAGATAGGCGAGTAGGGATTGTCGTGAATCTCGCAGCCCGCGATGTAAGGCGTTTGTGCATCGAGCAAGGTGGTCAGAGCACGCAAGATGCGGCTCTTGGCCTGGCCGCGAAGTCCCAGCAGAATAAAGTTATGACGCGAAAGAATGGCATTGATGATTTGCGGCACCACGGTATCGTCATAACCAACGATTCCGGAAAATATCGGTACCCCCTGGCGAAGTTTCGCCATCAGGTTGTCGCGCAATTCATCCTTCACGCGCCGGCTTCGCAGTTGTTCTTCGGAAAATGGACTGTGGCGTAACTCGCCGAGCGTCCGTGGAAGACTCATGATAAAAAAACCCCCAGGAGAACTGCTTCTGGCCCGATTATACGCTTGCCTACAATGTTATCCCGCGTGCCCGTTACCGCCGGCTTTGCGGCGGACGTGCACGGTGCGGCGCATCGTAGGCAAGATGGTTTCGAAGAACGAAATCATGGCTTGCAGGCGCTCGGACTCCGATTTCATCCCCAGCAACGTTTGTTTGAAATCAAGATCCAGAGGTAGCGATCCGGCGAGATGAAACGAGAGTTGCCGTTCGTCGATTTCAGAGGATTTTTCTGGCTCCGCTCCGGCCAGGATCATGATTTCGCCGTGTAGCTTCATCGCTTGCGCTATTTGCTCTTGCGACGCGACGCCAGGTTCATCGTGCAGGTAGAGAACCTCGCCCTGTAAAAACGATCGTTCCTGGTTCAGCTGTAGGACCTCGAAGCGTGCGCGGCCCTCGGTGACGATGTCCATGCGCCCGTCAGGATATTTCTTGGTAACCGTAAGGATTTCCGCGGTGCAACCGACCTCGGCGAGTTCTTGGTCCTTGCCTCGCACCACGCCGAAATGCTGGTTGCGGTCGAGGCATTCGGAAATCATTTCGCGGTAGCGAGGCTCGAAAATGTGTAGCGGTAAGGGTGTGCCCGGAAGCAGAACCAGGTCGAGGGGAAACAGCGGCAGCAGTATGCTCAAGAACAGCCTCCGAGATCCTTCGCGGCGCGAATTTCTAGGATTGTACGCCAGAGCTCGACCTCACCCGGCTTGACTTGAGAGCAGCAGAAGAATAGAAGCACGAAATGGGACCAAGCCAAATGCAACTCGCTGGAAAGGTCGTTGTGGTGACCGGCGCATCCATGGGCATCGGTGAAGCGATTGCCACGATCTTCGCCGATCATGGCGCAAGCGTCGTGCTGCTCTCACGCGACGGCGAGCGAGCTGAGGCGGCCCGCGGGCGTATCGGCCACAGCGAACGAACCCTGGGGCTCGGCTGCGACGTACGTAATCGCGAGGAGATTGATCGCGTCGTCGGCCTCACCCTCCACCACCTCCAGCGCATCGACGTATGGATTAATAACGCCGGCCACGGAATATTGGATTCCGTCGCTAACGTGGATATGGCCGCCTGTCGCGAGACTTTTGAAACCAATTTTTTCGGCTCGGTCGAAGCCATGCAGGCTGTGATTCCGGTGATGAAGCAGCAAGGCTCGGGGTCGATCATAAATATATCGAGCGTGGCCGGGCATATTACAATCCCGTTTCATGCGGTCTACAGTGCCACCAAGTTTGCCATGAACGCGATCGGCAAGGGTGCGCGAATCGAACTCAGGAGCTCTGGAATCAATGTGCTGACCGTATGTCCCGGCTACGTGCGCACAAGCTTCGGCGCCAATGCAGTCAAAGGCAAGGAACCGAAACAAGTGCGGCCCGGCCGAGTTCGAGGGATCACCGTCGAACGCGTCGCCAGGGCGGTGCTGCGAGGGTATTTGAAGGAAAAGCGGGAAGTGGTTGTCCCCTGGACGATGATTCCGATGATCAAACTCTATCAACTGTTCCCGGGATTAGTGGAATGGTCGATGGTGCAAATGGTGCGAACGCGTGAGTAGGTTATTTCAGCTCATCTAGCATGGCGGTCATCTCCGACTGCGCATGGGAATTGCCCGTGCGCCTCGCCGAAGAGATTCCGTCGACTAACATTCTCTTGGCTTCGTCCACTCGATTCGCGGTGACCAGCGTCTGCGCTGCCATGAAGTAACCTGCCGTGTAGTCCGGGTGGGCGGAAAGCAACTTTCCGAATTCTTCCAGAGCCGATTCAACTTCGCCGACTTTTGAGTACTCCATAGCCAGGCCGTAACGCGCGAAGGCATCGTCAGGGCTCTGCGAAAGAACTTCGTTGAGCATTGCAAGTCGGTCCATAAAGGAAGCTCTCAGCTTTCAGCGCTTAGCCTAACCACTCAAGTACGAGATTACTATAAGCGTCGAGTGAATTCTTTCAGCTTTGTAACGCCGCCGTCCCGGCGGCTGTCGTGGGGGCGTCTCGCCCCCACCTGCGAGGGCAGGATGGTCTCGCGACAGCTGGCAGGATGCCGGTGCTACAAGGATGTCGACGGCGCGAATTGCCTTCAACACTAGACGATCTATTTCTTTGCTGAGTACAATGCCTTCATCCCTCAAGAGGAGCCTTCGCGAATGGCCTGTCCATTCTTTATGCCGACGAGCAGACTCGAAGATGGCGGCTGGCTTCATCCTTCGCGGCTCCCTTTGGGCGGCGGATGGATTGGACACTGTTCCGCACCGGGGCACGAAGGCGCGGAACCAACGAATGAGGAGCTGCGGCAACTTTGCAATCTGGGTTACGCTGCGGCCTGTCCTCGGCTGCCCGAGGATCGTACTTCCGATGCGGTACGGTTTTCGGTTGCTCGCGACCATGGAGCACGGCTGAGCCTTTGGTTCGTTTACGAGTCCGGTCATTGCCCCGCCGGCCATGGAACGCTGGAATATGATTTGTCGTCGGGCCAGTGGATCTCTTCTCACACCGACGCGCGCATTCAGAAAATGGCGGAATGTTATTTGCAATCGTACTTGCTGCGTAGAATCCAGCCCGCTGCAGCGGGTTTCACCTTGAGCACAACTCCATGAACCAGAACAATGACCTTGCATTACCGCGGCCCGTCCGGGACTCACAATCCGAGATGGCCGAGATTGTTCTACCCAACGATGCCAACCCGCTCGGCGCCCTGCTCGGCGGACGCCTTATGCATTGGATCGACCTCGCCGGAGCTATGGCCGCGCATCGCCATTCCCGGAACTACGTAGTCACCGCGGCGATCGATCACATGGATTTCTGGGTTCCGGTACACGTCGGGGATCTGGTCATCCTCCGCTCCTCGGTAAATCGTGTATTCCGTAGCTCGATGGAGGTGGGAGTAAAGGCCTGGGTGGAAAACTACATCCTCGACGATTGCAAGCACGTGAGTTCGGCCTACTTGACATTCGTGGCCGTCGACGCCGGCGGACGCCGTATCCAGGTTCCTGCGGTCATTCCTGAAACAGAGGATCAGCGCCGCCGGTATGACGATGCCGACAAGCGTCGTCGAATGCGCCGGGAGCATCTCGAACGCCGAGCCAGTCCGCGCTAGTCCGAGATTGTCCTGTATCGTTGCATCGGCTCGCGCATGCTCCGTTGTGATCGGCTACACTGTTCACACTCGTGGGCTTCCGACTCAACAACAAAATCGCCATCGTCACCGGTGCGGGCAGCGGCATCGGTCGTGCCTGTGCGATCACATTAGCACGTGAAGGCGCCAAAGTTGCCTTGGTCGGTCGTCGGAAAGAACGGCTGGAAGAAACGGCCCGCGAAATCGGCGATTCTACTCTCATTCTGCCGGCGGATGTGTCGGTCCAAGACGAAATTGCCCGCGTCGTCGAGCAGACGGTGGCACACTTCGGCAGCCTCAATGTTTTGTTGAACAACGCAGGGGTCCTTCACATTGGAACTGCCGAGCAGATCACGGAAGAACAGTGGGATGAGACCTTCAATGTCAACGTTCGCGGACTTTGGCTGCTCTCCCGCGCCGTGCTCCCCGCGATGCGAAAAGCTGGAGGCGGTTCCATAATCAACATGGCTTCGGTCCTCGGAATCAACGGAGCCCGCAACCGCGCCTCGTACGCGCCCTCTAAGGGCGCTGTGGTTCTGCTCACCAAGTGCATGGCCATCGACTTCGGACACGAACATATCCGGGTCAATGCGATCTGCCCTTCCTTCGTCGAGACCGATCTCACCGCCGCCGTCATAAGCAAAGCGCCCGACCCGGCGTCGGTTCGGGCGGAGCGAATCGCCGTGCATCCAATCGGGCGCTTGGGGCGGCCGGATGATGTCGCCGGACTCGCCGCCTACCTTGCCAGCGATGAGTCCTCGTGGGTAACTGGTTCGGTATTCCCGGTCGACGGAGGGTACCTGGCGGTGTGACTTAATCGCGGAACTCTGCTCTGGAAACTTTCCTGGCTCCCCGGTAGTCTAATTAGTATAGATTGTGTCGTCCCCTGCCTATTCCGCCTTCGTGAAGCTTTCTAAGCTCATTCCTGTTCTTGCGCTTGCGATGTCCTTGACTGGGCTTAGCTTCGCCAATGAGACGACTCCTTCGATCCTCCCCCAGCAATTTGGCGGTTGGCAGATTTCAAGTTCGTCGAGAGCCAGCAACGACCCCTCGATTGCAGACCCCGTGAATGCAGCGGTTCTCAAAGAATACGGATTCACCGAATTCGAATCCGCCACGTACACTCGCGACGACAGCCGCAAACTGGCCCTCAAGGCAGCCCGCTTCGCTGATGCCAGCGGAGCCTATGGCGCGTACACCTTTTACAAAACGCGGGAGATGTTGAGCGAGCAGATCGGCGACGGGGCTGCCTCGATGAACGAACGCGTCCTGTTTTACCGGGGCAACATCGTGGTGGACGCTGTGTTTCAGCAGCTGTCCGCCATGTCCGCGGCCGAGTTGCGCGAACTTGCAGAGGGCTTTCCGCTCCCGACCGGCAACACCCGCAATTTGCCGGACTTGCCCACGTATCTGCCAAGTCAATCCTATGTGAAAAACACGGCTAAGTACGTGGTTGGTCCCGCAGCTCTGCAAAAGGTCGACGCTCCCGTTCCAGCCGAACTGGTGGACTTCAACCTTGGTGCAGAGGTGGTTGTTGGAAATTACAACAGCTCAGGCGGCGAAGCCACATTGATGTTGATCTCCTATCCAACTCCGCAGATTGCAGCCGATCATCTGCGGCGCATTGAGGCTGCGCGCCCGGGAAATTCGCAACCAGCCAACGACGCGCACGCCGCGACCGCGATCCCTATTCTCCAAGGACCGATCTTCGATAAGCGCACCGGACCCATGGTGGTGATCGTAGCTGGTCCGGTCTCGCAAGCCGAGGCCAAGGCACTGCTGGCTTCCGTGAACTACGATGCCAACGTCACCTGGAACGAGAACACATCTTCCGGTAAGGGCGCGACCATGGCGAAGATTGTGATGAACGGCATCATTCTCAGTTTCATTATTATTGGTCTCGCTCTGGTCGCCGGTGTGGCCTTTGGCGGCATTCGCATCCTCGCCCCGCGGCTGTTCCCGGGTCGCGGATTTGACCGGACAGAGTCTCGCGAGTTCATCTCGTTGCACCTCTCGGAAACCCCTCCCGACCCCCTTAGTGAGACGGTAAGTCCATCAATAAAAGCGGGTTAAGGTGATCTGAGGACAGGATTGTCTCACAATGAGTATCCCATCGGGACTATTAACCTATTTTCTAAGTCATTGAAAATGAAGGTGTTTATTTCCGAGATATTTCTTGACACCCCCCTTTTTAGGCTCATAAGATTTCGCCAGAAAGTTTTGACGGTTTGATCTCCGTTAGAACTATTCTCCCTTGAAAGAAAAGGCTGCCCAAGTTGCCGGGTGGCCTTTTCATTTTGTCGCGGCATCCTCGCTTGCTCACCACGTGCCTTCTTTCTCGGATTAGGTCTTTCGTTGGAGCACTCGTGCGCTATAGTTCGTATCTCGTGTGGGACACGAGTAGTGGTTTGGTTCGGTAAGGAGGAAATCATGTTCTGCGACAAATGCGGCGCCACGTTACAAGCAGATCAGCGTTTTTGCAGCCGGTGCGGAAAAGAAGTCGCGGGACCGCTGCTCGGATTTCCGCAACGTAACCGGGTCCGGGAGCACGTTCGGCTGCTCGGAATTCTCTGGCTGGCGCTTTCCGCGCTCGATGGCCTGATGGCGGTCGCCTCTTATATCGTAGCCAACACCGTTTTCAACCTGGGAACCCATCCAGATCGACCCGCGTTCCTCCATCCATTCCTGAGCCTCATTGCCACGATTGTGATCGTAAAAGCTTTCGCAGGATTTGCCGTGGGATGGGGTCTGCTACAACGAGAACCTTGGGCGCGCACCCTCGCCGTCGTACTCGGATTTGTTTCGCTCTTCTTCAACGTCCCCTTCGGTACCGCACTCGGCATCTACACGCTCTGGGTGCTCCTACCAGCCGAGTCCGACCTCGAGTACGAGAGAGAAGTAAGAAGCGTCAGCGCACTTTGAGAGTCGGATTGATCAGCGCGCACTGCGAGCCGGCGAGGGATCACGAACTCTCCTGTGCGCCCCCTTAGACCTCGCTCGCTCAACAGATGTCGGAACGCTTTCGGCCCCGCGACTCTTGCCAACGCTTGCACGCGGGTACTGAACCTGCGGGCGGTCTCTATCATCCAAGTCGCCGGACGAACCGCTGGCAACAGCCATTCCAGCGGGTCCTCGGAAACCCGAGAGCGGCGGCCTGCTCATCCCCAATCAAAGCGCGCGAGAGGCTGTAACAAAGGTTTACGCTGCATAAGCGCCCTGCTTTGAAGTTGCGGACATACGTGAACGACGTCTGCATCAGGGCATCCACCAATGCTCGTGAATCGTCATCCGGTTGCGGCTCGAAGGCAAACATCAGATCAAGCAGTCGATGACCCTCAAATTCGTCGGCAATCAACAGTTCATGATCGACGCCGAGCAAGTATCCGGCGTAACGCCACAGATGGATGAGCGCTTCCCGTTCCACTCGTTCGAAGTGGTAGCCGAACCGCGTTAGACCGTCGAGTACCCCCACGGAAAACATGACGTTGGTGCCAGCCATGTGGCACTGGTTGATGGGTGCACCCCAGACTTCCGAGCGCCATTCGCCCGAGTCGAGAAGCAACCGCCGCACTTGTGCGTGGATGAGGCGCACGCGCACCGTCATCGCGAACCCTTCGGAAAACCGGCCCCGGCCGTCGGGCTGACAAACAGCAACTACGTATCGCGTCGTGTCTTTCAGGCGCTGCGATGCGCGATGCACCAGTTGACCCGAGAGCGCGAGCGGCTTGTTACCTGCCGGCCAACTGTAGATGATCGGCAACGCAAGCATCGCAAGCACAGCGAAGCCCATCCGGCAGCGAAGAAATGTTGCTCCACCCAGATTGCATCGGTCGCGATCCACCCAGAACGGAACGCTCTCCAGTTGGTGGAACAGCGCTCGCAGCGGCTCTGGTGCGTGAGGAGCTGCGTCCAGCCCCTTCGCCAGCGCCAGATCTAGCAGCGCACGCCATTCGCTTTTCGGCATGCGGGCAAATTCATCCATCACGGCCTCAGCTAGCGGGTCGGTGGTCCAGAGGAACTCCACATACTTCTCGGCGCGGGTGCCGCCCAGGACCGCGGCGGTATTGAGACCGGAATATCCCGACGGTACTTCGTGCTTCGCTTCCGTCATCAGTTGTGGCCGCCGTTTGAGGTGAAAGTATCATGCCGCACCATCCATCCTCTTGCTGCCTCAGATTCGTGTTACGTAATCTCGTTCGATGGTGTGAGCGTTCGCGCCTGCCCGCGTGGCTGAGGCGAGGCCCAGGCCTCAAATCAAGAGCATGATTCAGGTCTTTTAGGAGTGACGGGCTAACCAGAAGCTGGAGAGAATCTTCGCGACACGCCCCCGAAGTCGGCTTGCAGGAGATCTCCCGAAAGCCCGTTTGAACGAAGCCGCTTCGCGGCAGACGCTTTCGCGTGTCAGGTGGCGGCAGTGTGTGTGAAGGAATAAAGTTGGGTCATAAGGAGCTAACCTATGACCCACCTTCGCAAAATGATGCTCGAAGAACTCGAGCGTCGTAATTACGCTCAGACTACCATAGACTGCTACATCCAAACGATCGCGGATTTTCGCACGTTATTTCCGGCGCCCCCCTGATCAGCTTACTCCGGAGCACATCCGCGAGTACCAAGCGTATCTGTTCCGTGAGAGAAAGCTGGCCGCGTCCACCGTGACACAACGGTTGGCCGCTCTGCGGTTCTTCTACACGCAGACGATCAAGAAAGCCTGGAGCGTGGCCGATACACCTTATCCGAAGAAGACGCGACACCTGCCCAGCATCTTGAGCCCGGAAGAAGTTACCCACCTCATCGACTGCTCCCAGACTCGGTTTCATCGCATGGTATTGATGACGCTCTATGCCACGGGGCTACGGCGTGCCGAGTTGGCTCACTTGCAAATTCCCGATATCGACAGCCGACGCATGGTGATCCACATCCGCGGCGGGAAGGGTCGTCAGGACCGAGATGTCATGCTCAGCCCCAGGCTGCTGGAAGCCTTGCGCGACTACTGGCGTGGGCTGAAGCGTAAACCCACAGAATGGTTATTCCCGGGCGGATCCCGGCACACCTCCAATCGTCCCATCACCCCCCGAGCCGTGTGGTATGCCTGCCAACGTGCTGCCCAGCGGGCGGGCCTTCAGAACCGGGTTCATCCCCACACCCTGAGGCACTGTTTTGCTACTCACTTACTGGAAAACGGCGCTGACCTACGCACCATTCAACTGCTCCTGGGACATCACGATCTGAAAGAAACCATGATCTATCTCCATCTCTCGCGACGGCATCTCAACGCCACCGCGAGTCCTCTGGACGTGCTCAAGCTGAAAGAGAAGGTACCGCAGAGCGAATAAATGAATCGGCCACCCCTCGAGGTGGCCGATCTGGTTCGCGCCGCGGGACGCGCCTTCCTCGAACGCAGCCGCAGGTGGATCACCTGGCAACACCTCAAAGTGTTGCGGGCCATCGCGCGCTGTCGCACCGCCGCCTTGGGCGGGCATCTCGATGAGTGCACCGACTGCGGGTACCGTCCGGCCATCTCCTACAACAGCTGCCGGGACCGGCACTGCCCGAAGGGTCAGGCCAACGCTCGCGACCGTTGGCTCCAAGCGCGTCGTAAGGAACTTCTCCCCACGCGCTACGTCCATGTTGTCTTCACCCTACCCCACGAGCTGGCGCCGCTCGCCTTGCAGAACAAGAAAATCCTGTACCATCTGTTGCTGCAAACCAGTGCCGAAACCCTCCTCGAAGTCGCTCGCGATCCCCAACATCTCGGTGCCGAGATCGGCTTCTTTAGCGTGCTTCACACCTGGAATCAAAAACTCGAACATCATCCCCATGCCCATTGTGTGGTGCCCGCCGGCGGATTGTCGCTCGATCACTCTCGTTGGGTTCCATCGCCCGCTCGCTTCTTTCTTCCCATCCCGGTACTCCGAAAGGTTTTTCGCCGCAAGTTTGTCAGCGCTCTGAAACACAACTTCCGTCAGGGCAACATCGGCTTCCATGGCACCCTGAAACCCCTGGCACACCCCAAAGCCTTCTCCGCTTGGTTGCGAACCCTATACCGACACCCCTGGCACGTCTACTCCAAACGCCCCTTCGGAGGAGCCCAACAAGCACTCCGCTATTTAGGCCACTACACCCATCGCCTCGCCATCTCCAACCATCGACTCGTTTCCTTGGTCGATGACCAGGTCACCTTTCGTTGGCGCGACTCCGCTCACCACAATGAACACAAGTTGATGCCCCTATCCCTCGATGAGTTCCTGCGCCGTTTCCTTTTGCACCTGCTGCCTAAAGGCTTCGTCCGCATTCGCCACTTCGGCTTCCTCGCCAACCGGCGCCGTGCCACTCTCCTACCCCTCTGCTTTCAATTACTCGGCCCCATACCACAACCCCAGATAGAACCACTAGCATCCGCCGCCGAGCAACCCAGCCCTCTTTATCGCTGTCCCAAATGCGGCGGCACCATGGTCATCATCCAGACCCTCACCGCCGCTCAGATCCTGCTCCGTTCTCCGCCCGCTCTCGCCGGAGTCGCCGCATGATACGACAATTCCGATCTCGCTCACTCGCTGCCTCTCACCACCTACCGGCGTGGTGCGCCCTTCTTGCCCCCCAATCAGCTACCCGCTTCCAACCTCGCCTCAAACTCTCGCCCCGACCCCACGCAAAATACAACCAAACCCATCCTCCTTGTCCTCATTCTTCGCTCCACTACCTCTTCTCCAAGCCTTTCTCTTAACCCAACACCATTCAATTTGCATAACTGCCTACCCACGGGCGGCTTCCTTCAAACAGCTGTATCGGATGCGCCCCACGCGACGTCCCCAACCTACCTGTGCTCTTCTGATGGGGCGCATCCGATACAGCACTAGCGTTTCTGGATAGCTTCCGGTTAGCCGACGATGGAGGGAACTCCAGCGCTAGACCTTTTGGTCGCCGATGACGGCCTGCACGACTTTGACAAAACACCAGATCAGCGGGAGTTTCTCCGAGTTCCGATTCCATGTGATGCCGATGCGCCACAACGGCTCCTTCCAGCCCAGTTCATGAAATCGCACTCCCGGCACTTTGAGGCGCTGGGCTGACCTCGGGACCAAAGAGACCCCCATGCCAGCTCGAACGAGGTGAAGCATGGTCAAGATTTCGTTTGCTTCCTGAACGACCCGGGGAGTGAATCCCGCGCGAAGACAAAGGCTTAGCACGCGATCGTGAAAAGTCTTGGAGACCGAGGGCGATACGCAGATAAAACCGCTGTCACGGAATCCGCTGATGCCCTCTTTGGGCCGATATCGCACATCCGCTGGGGTCGCCAAAACGAGATGCTCGGAAAATAGCGGGACGCACATCAGTTTCCCGTCTGTGACCGGCATCCGCAGGATTCCCGCATCCAGCCTACTCTCAATGAGAGATGAGACTTGTGAAGGAGAGGGCATTTCCCGCATTTGCAGTTCAACTTCGGGGTAAAGCTTGCGGAACCGCAGAATGGTTCGCGGAAGGATTTCAGGCAGTGAAGCAATCCCGAAGCCGATCCGCAGGGTGCCGACTCGACCTTCAAGGGCCGCCTGTGTTTCACGCAAAGCATCCTCGGCGTCCTGCAACAGTTTTGCGGCTTTCGGAAGGAAACTCTTACCGGCATCCGTCAGGGCCACTCTCCTACTCGAGCGCACGAAGAGGGCCCCCTTTAGCTTCTCCTCCAGTCTTTGAATCTTCTTGCTTAGTGCCGGTTGGGACAGGAACAAACGCTCGGATGCTTTGCGAAAGTGGAGTTCGCCGGCCACCACCACAAATGCGTGCAGCTCTGAGAATTCAAGATCCATAATTCTGCGTTATCACACAATACAGTTTAATTCATTGGACGAAATATAGGGGATTTGGCAAGAATGGCGAAAGCGGGGAAAACATGGCAGATCCAGAATGCGTCTACAAATCCCTGCTCGACTTTATTCGATCCGGACCCAGTCGGATTGCGATAGCACTTACGCACCGCAACTTCCGCCTCCTCTGGATGGGGGCTCTTATGTCCAGCATCGGCACATGGACGCAAAAGGTGGCGCAGGCGTGGCTGATCCTTACGATGACGGGATCCAGATCGGCATTTTTTCTGGGGTTGGATAGCTTTCTCGGCGAGTTGCCGCTTCTGCTTTTGACGATGGTTGGCGGGGTCTTCGCGGACCGACGGGACCGGCGTCACATGATCCTGATGTCGCAAATCGTCCAGATGCTGGTGGCGCTGGTGCTGGCAATGCTTATTTACATGAGACGGATCCACATCGCGCACGTGCTCGCACTTTCCTTGATCGCCGGCTGCGTGCGGGCGTTTGGCGGCCCCGCGTATCAGTCGCTCATCTCCACGCTCGTGGGTAAAGAACATCTCCCCAATGCAATTGCACTCAATTCCATTCAGTTCAACCTCGCGCAGGTTATTGGTCCCTTCGTCGCCGGTGCGTCCCTCGCGTCGTTTGGCATGGTCGGGTGCTTTGGTTTAAACGGTATTTCTTTCTTCTTTGTGATCGCAGCGATTTTGGCGCTGCGGGACGTGCACGTGCCTCCGATGGCCACCGAGAGCATGGTCGCTCAGTTCAGAGGTGGCCTGCGATTCGTCCAGGGCTCGCCCAATTTGGTCACCGTGATGGCACTTAGCTTCTGTGCCGCCTTTCTCGGAGGGCCGCTGCTCACGTTTCTTCCCGTCATTACCAGAGATGTGTTTCACCGGGACGTCGGCTTCTATACACAACTCATGACGTTCTCGGGCGCGGGTGCAGTCATGGGCGCATTCGTCGTTGCGTGTCTGGGTAAGAACAAGCACATGGGACGCATACTGCTGATCCTGCTCACGCTGTTCGGCACGATCATCGCCGGCTTCGGGCTGTCGCGCAACACTTACCTATCTGCATTGATCCTGTTCACCGGTGGTGCGTTCTTCGTGATGTGTTCTTCTCTCACAACTTCCCTGGCGCAGCTTCTCGCGCCGCCGGAGTTCCGCGGACGGGTGCTGTCCATTTATTTGGTCGCGTTTCTAGGCGGCTCACCGCTCGGCGGACTTGCGAGCGGATGGTTCGTCACACGAGTAGGCTCAGCGCCCGTGATGTTGCTGGTAAACGGTACGGCGCTCACGTTAGTGGCACTATATCTCTTGATCCACGGCCAAGACCTCAAAGACGGAGGTTTAGAAACAGGGAGGACACTATGAACATCGAAAATCTTTTTTGTGGGACGTATCCTCCCCGGCAAGCGATGCGTAATAGGCAATAGAAAGGAACAATGATCGATAAGGAGAACGATATGAATATCGAAAACAAGACGCTCTTGATCACTGGCGCGAACCGAGGCATCGGACGGGCGCTCGTTGAGGAAGCCTTGAGGAGAGGTGCGAGACGGGTATATGCGGCTACGCGCCAGCCCTTTACACATTCCAATGGGCGCGTGACGCTCCTGACCATGGACGTGACCAACCCTGCGCAGATTCAGCAAGCTGCCGAGAAGGTCGAGTCTCTCGACATCCTCATCAACAACGCCGGCGTGTTCCTGCAAGATGACCTAAGCGATCGCGCCGGACTCGACCGGAACCTCGCCGTCAACCTCTTCGGTACGCACGGCGTATCCATGGCCTTCCTGCCGCTTGTGGCTCGCTCTCAGGGAGCCATCGTCAATGTCCTGTCGTTGTCGGGCTTGGCAAGTGTGCCATTCAGTCCAGCCTACTCGATCTCGAAGGCAGCCACGTTCTCGCTGACGCAATCGTTGCGCGCTCTGTGGGCTGGACGTGGCGTCAAGGTTCATGCCGTTCTTGCAGGTCCAGTGGACACCGATATGACGCGAGACCTGGACATCCCAAAGACTTCTCCGGAGGGTGTCGCACGGGGCATTTTCGACGGAGTGGAAAAGGGCGAGGAAGAGATCTTCCCCGACCCTATGTCGGAGTCTGTCGCGGAGGGCTGGCGCGCCGGGACAGCCAAGGCGCTTGAGAGGCAGTTTGCAGCCTTCCTGCCGGAGGTGGCGGCGAGTGCTGCGTAATGTGGTTGCGACCAACCTGCGCAAGCAAAACGAAGAGGATGCGAACTGACCTCGCGACACGCCATCGCTGTAGAGGCGCTTTGCATCCAACATCATTCACGTGAGAGGTCAACTATGTGTCCATTCTGTATAGCAAACGTGGGACTAGTCGTGGCCGGAACCGTCTCGACGGGCGGGCTGGCGACGCTCGCGATCAAAGTGTTCCGCAAGAAGAACCATGCAGAGAGCATTCCAAACGGTAATGAACGGAGCGATGAAGATGGCAACACGCACGGCGGATAACCCGAAAGCAATGACACACAGGACGGCGACACGAGAGGAATGGCTCGCAGCGCGGAGCGCACCGAAGCGGAGTGAACTTCGACGTATACCCGCCCGTGGATCCCACGACTGGAATACGATCAGCCAAATCCTGGATGCGGGTTTCCTCGCGCACGTCGGATTCTCTGTCAACAATCAACCGTTTGTCATCCCCACTCTGTATGGGCGCCGCGGCGAAACGCTTTACCTACACGGTTCGGCCGCCAGTCGCATGCTGAGGGAACTTGAAACCGGAATCCAGGCCTGCGTAACAGTAACGCTTGTGGACGGCGTGGTACTGGCACGATCGGCTTTCCACCACTCCATGAACGATCGATCCGTGGTCGCATTTGGAAGGGCAAAGAAGGTGGAGGATCCGATCTACAAGGCTCAGTCCCTGCAAGTCATTTCCGAGCACCTCATCCCTGGCCGCTGGGCTGAGGTTCGGTCTCCGAATGCGAGCGAACTGAAGGCCACAACGGTGCTTGAATTCTTAATCGAGGAGGCTTCATCGAAGCTGCGAAGTGGACCTCCACTAGAGGATGAAAGCGACTATGCATTTTCAGTGTGGGCGGGTGTGTTACCGCTAGCGCTTCGATCGCAATCGGCCATACCAGATGTCCGGTTGCACGCAGGCGTTGGTCTCCCCAACTATGTATCGCGATACGATGCACGACTAGCTCGTGGAAAAGAAACCAGTTGAGCCCAGAAATGTATTGAGAACCCTAACTCCGAGGAGAAATGATATGGCAACCAGCAAAGAAAGAGACAAGGTGCAACCGAAAGAGCATGTGGCGATGAAGACAACCCCGATCGTGTCGCAGCAGGAGTGGGAAGCTGCGCGGCAGCAGCTCCTCGTGAAGGAGAAGGCCTTGACCCGCTCCCGTGACGCGCTGGCCGCTGAGCGTCGACGAATGCCGTGGATGGCGGTAGAGAAGAAATACGAGTTCGACGGTCCTAAGGGTAAGGTTAGCCTGCTCCACCTGTTCGAGGGCCGCAGGCAATTGATCGTCTATCGCGCCTTCTTCGAGCCCGGGGTCTTCGGCTGGCCCGATCACGCCTGCCGCGGCTGCTCGCTGGGTGCCGATCAGGTCTCCCACCTCGCCCATTTGAACGCTCGTGACACTACCCTAGCCTGGGCCTCACGCGCGCCGCAGCCGGACATCGCGTGTGTGAAGGCGCGAATGGGCTGGGAGATGCCGTGGTACACCATGACCGATAGCTTCGACAAGGACTTCGGCGTCGATGAGTGGCACGGCCACAACGTGTTCTTCCGCGACGGTGACAAGGTGTTCCGCACATACTTCATCAACAGCCGCGGCGACGAGGCGATGGGGAGCACCTGGAGCTACCTCGACATCACGGCGCTCGGGCGTCAGGAGACCTGGGAGGACTCGCCAGAGGGTTACCCCCAGACCCCGCCGTACAAGTGGTGGAACTGGCACGACAACTACGACGCCGAGCCCACGCCTCACCCGAAGTGGGTCGATATCCTAACCGACCCTCAAGGAGCCGCCATCCGTAGGCGCGACGAAGAGGCTAAGGCGAGCTAAAGAAGGGTGACCACTTCGCCGCCTTCGAGCAGCCGGTTCTTGTCGCACAGGAGCTGCGCGAGTGCTTCCTCAGGATGCGCGGAGCAATGGCCATGAGGAGTTCTTGGTGGCGGATTGTGATCTCACCACCGCGCGGAAGAACGTTTCGATGTCTGCTCAAATGCATGGGGCTCCTATATAAATGGAAACCTGCGAAGCTTAATTGAGACAGATAAGGGACGCCCTAACCAGAAAGAGAAAGGGGAAGGGAAAAAGGCATCTCGATGACGGTGGATTCGGATCAGTTCGTCGCAGCCTCGGGCCCGTTCGACGCCCGTTACTTGGCCTTTCTCGAGACCATCTCGACGCTTCGGCCGGCGTTGCATCGTTACTGCACGCGCATGACAGGTTCGGTGATGGATGGCGAAGACGTTGTGCAGGAAGCTTTGTTCGAGGCTTACCGGAAGCTGGACAAGTATGACCAGAGCCGCCCACTAAAGCCGTGGTTGTTTCGGATCGCGCACAATCGCTGCATTGATCTACTGCGACACAGGGGAGTGCAGGACGAAGCCGAGATGGCCTCCGCCGTCCCAGAAGCCACTGAGCCAGCCGAGCCAGTTTTAGGAACCGGAAAGGCTGTCGAACACCTTGTGCTGACACTGCCTCCGAAAGAACGAGCATGCGTGCTTTTGAGGGATGTATTCGATTACTCGCTTGAGGAGATCGCAGAACTGGTCGATTCAAGTGTTGGCGGCGTCAAGGCAGCCCTCAACCGCGCTCGAACAAAACTGACCGAGTCTTCTCCTACGACGAAGTCGGCTCGAATCGCAAGTCCCGAGTTGAAACGCATCATGCAACTGTACGTCGAACGCTTCAACCGGCGCGATTGGGACGGGGTACGTGAATTGACTAGCGCCGACGCCCGGCTTAACGTCGCCGAAAGGTTTGCGGGGAAGTTTGCGGATGCGCCCTATTTCTACAACTATGAACGCTGGCCATGGCCCTGGAAATTGGCGCTGGGTGAACTGGACGGTGAACCCGTGGTGATTATTCTGCAACGTGGCGCTGACACATGGGCGCCTCACTCAGCTGTCCGGTTCGAAGTGATTGGCCAGCGCATCGGACGCATTGTGGACTACATACATTGTCCGTGGGTGCTTGCGGCCGCAACTAATGTAACCGTTGCCAAAGTGTAAAGCCTCCCGACTGGAGAAGTCCTGCATTCCCGTCGGACAAATGACGGGCTACTCGGAAGTTATGCTCCGAAACAATCTGTCGACGACGTGGGCCAGAAGTCGGCTTCGCGGAGATCATCCATCAGTGTCCCCGAAGCTCGTTTGAACGAAGCCGCTTCGCGGCAGACGCTTTCGCGTGCTGGGTGTCAGCGGTTTGGGTGAAGGGATAAGGTTAGGTCATAAGGAGATGACCTATGACCCACCTTCGCAAAATGATGCTCGAGGATCTGCGCACTATTCAGCTGCTGCTAGGCCATCGTGATTTGGAAGAGACGACGATCTATCTCCATCTTTCCCAACGGCACCTCAACGCCACCGCGAGTCCTCTGGACTCGCTCCAGCTGAAAGGCAAGGTACCGCAGAGCGAATGATGAACCGGCCACCCCTCGAGGTGGCCGATCTGGTTCGCGCCGCGGGACGCACCTTCATCGAACGCAGCCGTAAATGGATCACCTGGCAACACCTCAAGGTGTTGCGGGCCATCGCGCGCTGTCGCACCGCCGCCTTGGGCGGGCATCTCGATGAGTGCACCGACTGCGCGTACCGTCCGCCCATCTCCTACAACAGCTGCCGCGACCGGCACTGCCCGAAGTGTCAAGCCAACGCTCGCGACCGTTGGCTCCAAGCGCGCCGTCAGGAACTTCTCCCCACGCGCTACGTCCATGTTGTCTTCACCCTACCCCATGAGCTGGCCCCGCTCGCCTTGCAGAACAAAAAAATCCTGTACCATCTGTTGCTGCAGACCAGTGCCGAAACCCTCCTCGAAGTCGCCCGCGATCCCCAACATTTCGGCGCCGAAATCGGCTTCTTCAGCGTGCTCCACACCTGGAATCAAAAACTCGAACATCACCCCCATGCCCATTGCGTGGTGCCCGCCGGCGGATTGTCGCCCGATCACTCGGTTTGGGTCTCCTCGCACGCTCGCTTTTTTCTTCCCATCCCGGTGCTCCGAAAGGTTTTTCGCCGCAAGTTTGTCAGCGCTTTGAAACGCAACTTCCGTCAGGGCAAGCTCGGCTTCCATGGCACTTTGAAGCCCCTCGCTCACCCCAAAGCCTTCTCCGCATGGTTGCGAACCCTATACCGACACCACTGGCACGTCTACTCCAAACCCCCCTTCGGAGATGCGGAGCAGGCGGTGCGTTACTTAGGCCACTACACCCATCGCGTCGCCATCTCCAACCATCGACTCGTTTCCTTGATCGATGACCAGGTCACCTTCCGTTGGCGCGACCGCGCTCATAACAATCAAGAGAAACTGCTGCCCCTATCCCTCGATGAGTTCCTGCGCCGTTTCCTGTTGCACCTGCTTCCCAAAGGCTTTGTCCGCATTCGCCACTTTGGCTTCCTCGCCAACCGCCGGCGCGCCACTCTCCTCCCGCTCTGCTTTCAACTACTCGGAGCAGTGCAGCCATCGCAGACCGAACCAGAAGCCTCCCCTGCCCAGGAACCGAGCCCACTTTGGCTCTGTCCCAAATGTGGCGGAAAGATGGTGATCATCGAGAGACTTACTGCTGCCCAAATCCAACTCCGCTCTCCACCCTCTCTCCACGGAGTCGCCGCATGATACGACAATTCCGATCTCGCTCACTCGGTGCCTCTCACCACCTACCGGCGTGCTGCGCCCTTCTTGCCCCCAAATCAGCTACCCGCTTCCAACCTCGCCTCAAACTCTCGCCCCGACCCCACGCAAAATACAACCAAACCCATCCTCCTTGTCCTCATTCTTCGCTCCACTACCTCTTCTCCAAGCCTTTCTCTTAACCCCAACACCATTCAATTTGCATAACTGCCTACCCACGGGCGGCTTCCTTCAAACAGCTGTATCGGATGCGCCCCGCACCACCTCACGAACCTACCTGCCCTCTTCTGATGGGGCGCATCCGATACAGCACTAGCGTTTCTGGATAACTTCCGGTTGGCCGACAAGCCGGGAGTCGATCGGATTGGTCAACACAAGCCCGTTTGAACGAAGCCGCTTCGCGGCAGACGCATTCGCGTGCTGGGTGTCAACGGTGTATGTGAAAGGGTAAGGTTGGGTCATAAGGAGCCAACCTATGACCCACCTTCGCAAAATGATGCTCGAAGAACTCGAGCGTCGTAATTACGCTCAGACTACCATAAACTGCTACCTCCATACGGTCGAGGATTTCGCGCGTTATTTCCGGCGCCCACCGGATCAGCTCGCTCCTGAGCACATCCGCCTCCATCTTTCACAGCGCCACCTCAACGCAACCGCGAGTCCTCTGGACTCGCTCCAGCCGAAAGGTAAGGTACCGCAGAGCGAATGATGAACCGGCCACCCCTCGAGGTGGCCGATCTGGTTCGCGCTGCGGGACGCACCTTCATTGAACGCAGCCGTAAATGGATCACCTGGCAACACCTCAAGGTGTTGCGGGCCATCGCGCGCTGTCGCACCGCCGCCTTGGGCGGACATCTGGATGAGTGCACCGACTGCGCGTACCGTCCGCCCATCTCCTACAACAGCTGCCGGGACCGGCACTGCCCCAAGTGTCAGGCCAACGCTCGCGACCGTTGGCTTGAAGCGCGTCGTCAGGAACTTCTCCCCACGCGCTACGTCCATGTTGTCTTCACCCTACCCCATGAGCTGGCGCCGCTCGCTTTGCAAAACAAGAAAATCCTCTACCATCTCCTGCTGCAAACCAGTGCCGAAACCCTCCTCGAAGTCGCTCGCGATCCCCAACATCTCGGCGCCGAAATCGGCTTCTTTAGCGTGTTGCACACCTGGAATCAAAAACTCGAACATCACCCGCATGCCCATTGTGTGGTGCCCGCTGGCGGATTGTCGCTCGATCACTCTCGTTGGGTTTCATCGCACTCTCGCTTCTTTCTTCCCATCCCGGTGCTCCGAAAGGTTTTTCGCCGCAAGTTTCTCAGCGCTTTGAAACACAACTTCCGCCAGGGCAAGCTTGGCTTCCATGGAACTCTGAAGCCGCTCGCTCACCCCAAAGCCTTCTCCGCTTGGTTGCGAACCCTATACCGACACCACTGGCACGTCTACTCCAAACGCCCCTTCGGAGACGCGGAGCAGGCAGTGCGCTATTTAGGCCACTACACCCATCGCGTTGCCATCTCCAACCATCGACTCGTTTCCCTGGTCGATGACCAGGTCACCTTTCGCTGGCGCGACTCCGCTCATAACAATCAACAGAAACTCATGCCCCTATCCCTCGATGAGTTCCTGCGTCGCTTCCTGCTGCATCTGCTTCCCAAGGGCTTCGTCCGCATTCGCCACTTTGGTTTCCTTGCCAACCGCCGGCGCGCCACCCTCCTGCCGCTTTGCTTTCAACTGCTCGGAGCACTACAGCCATCGCAGACCGAACCAGAAGCCTCTCCTGCCCAGGAACCGAGCCCACTTTGGCTCTGTCCCAAATGTGGCGGCCGCATGGTGGTCATCGAGAGACTTACCGCTGCCCAGATCCAACTCCGTTCTCCACCCTTTCCCACCGGAGTCGCCGCATGACACGACCATTCCGATCTCCTTCACCGGGTGCCTCCGACCACCTGCCGCCCTGGTGCGCCCTTCTCGCCCTCAAACTAGCTCCCCACTTCCAACCGCGCCCCAAACTCCCGCCCCAACCCCAGGCAAACTACCACCAAACCAATCCCGTCTGCCCTCTTGTTAATTCCATTCCCTGTTCCCCAAGCCTTTCTCATCACCCCAAAATCATTCAATTTGCATAAGTGCCTCCCCACGGGCGGCTTCCTTCAAACAGCTGTATCGGACGCGCCCCGCACAACCTCCCGAACCTACCTGCCTTCTTGGAATGGGGCGCGTCCGATACAGCACTAGCGTTTCTGGCCAATCAATAGACGTTGATAGTTTCGGTAGCCACAAGCGCGTTTATGAGGACTCAACTCATCTCCTGTCGCTTGCAAAAGCCGATAGCGCGCTATTACGGTCGTCGCTCTTTCACCACCTGTGCCGTTTCGTCTCTTCTTCGTCAGGTGGATTCGCGTCGGCGAGTGAGTCCCTTTGCCGAGGCCTCGGATCCAGGTGGTTCACGGAACGGTTCCACAGAAATGCGCTCGTAACACACTTCCAGCACGGTCAAGTATTCTGTACCGCCCGGCAATTGAAGGACTACGCTGTCACCCGCTGCCGACTTCATCAACGCGCGCCCCAGAGGTGACACCCAACTGATGTGGTTGCGGTTGAGATCGACCTCGTCGGTGCCCACGATGCTCACCACTCGCTCCGCTCCCGAGGCATTGGCATAGCGCACGGTCGCTCCGAAGAATGTCCTCGTCGCCGCCTGCCCCGCTCTCGGAGCTTCCGGGTCCACCACTTCCGCGGCTTCGATTCGCTTCGTGAGAAAGCGAATCCGCCCATCGATCTGCCGCAGCCGCCGCTTGCCGTACTGATAGTCGGCGTTTTCACTGCGATCGCCGTTGCTGGCAGCCCACGCCACCACCTCCGTCAGGGCCGGGCGTTCCCTGGTGAGCAGAAACCGGTGCTCGTCTTTGAGGCGCTGCAGCCCGCTCCGCGTTATATAGTTCTTGCCTCGCGTCGCGGGCTCGTCCCCTTGTGGTTTTCTCGTACACCCTTTTCGCATCTCGCAGTCTTTCCAGGGCGAATCCAGCGGGTGCCCCAATGAACGCCGATAGAAAACACCGTAGGTTATCCGCGTTCATGGGAGTTCATCTGCGGGCCCTAACTGATTTTTTCACGTTTTCCTGTCCCTTAGCGATCCTATCCATCATCTCGGACAAGTGCCGGCGAAGGCATGCTTGGGAGAATCAGTACTGAAGCCGGCTTGTGTGAATCGATTCCAGAAACTCCTGGATCACGGGCAAGCGGGAAGTAACCCCCCAAAAGAAGGTTTCCCGACTAATCGGGAGTTGGCTCGCGTTGCACCACAACCAAAAACACCACACCGACAATGGTAAACATTCGGAATGCCTCTTCTTGCCCATTCCATATTTGCGACTGCCACATCAGAAACCATTCGCCCCCGACATCGAGGAATGCCACCAACCACATCAGCAGGCTTGTCGTCAGCGCAATCACGGCGACGTTCAGCGAAGCGGCGAATTGCGCCCTGTCCGCACGAAACGATTTCAGCAACCGAACACCAGCCCACCAGCATAGAAGCATAGTGACTGATTCCCAGGCGATGATGCCGATGTAGAAGACCGTATGTACTAGCGGCGAATTGACGGCGCGCCACATGAGGTGGTTCCTCGGAGAGGTTGAGTCCATCATCAGGACGTGGCGGACAAACTCATAGTTGGAGCCGTAATCCGTGATGTTGTTTAGGACCAGAATCGTGTAGAAAAGTGCGATTGCAAAAACGAGAACCGCTTTGGAAACGCGAAGCGCCATTACATGCCGCATAGGTTGTCGCACGCGGGAATTATATCTCTCGGTGACTTACCGCGAACTTTCTTGGAGTGCGCACATGTTCTGAAAGGGCAAACCTTCAATAATCCAACGTGCCAGCGTTGGCCAGCAATTTTCTGGCCGGGCTACACTGGAAGAGGCAGAACGTGTCAGGCATGAGCGGAAACCATCGGAGCGATTTCCGGGAGCCTGTTTGAGGATTACTTCCGGATTGCCGACTACAGGGAAGTTGTCCGTTTGTGGTGAATTCGAATCGCTGCCATAGCGCAAACGTCACGATGCGAACGTTAACAAAACCGGCCCTACAAAGACGGGCAGATCGGTTATCGGCGGTTTACTCACGAGTGCCAACGACGACCGTAGGGCGAAGCCGCCGGAACAGCTTCAGGATTCCGGCAAGGGTGATTGCTCGGGTTGCGGTTGCGGCTTTCGCCTCAGGACCAACGCGGAGATCAGCGTGATGACGAGCCCAATCGGGAAGGGATCAATGAACGTGAGCACTGCGTTGAAAAATGGGTTTTTGTACAGCTCTTTGTATTTTCTGACCTGCTGAAGTTTTGCCTGGACGGCTGCCGGGCTCGCGCCCGAGGCGGTGAGCTTCTGAACCAAATGAGCGCCATATGCGTCCCAGAAACCAGGCAGGAATTTGTAGTAGATCACTTCCCAGGTTACGACATAGAAGATGCAGGATATGAGAGTAATGGAGAGGCCGACGACAAAAGCTTTTAAAAAGGTAATCTGACCATTGCCGATGTTGTCCCGGTAGGTTCGGATGCCGAAAAACACCATCAAGAACGAGAGCACGATGGAGGTGTTGCCGATGATCGCGCCGCGGTCGAAGCCAATCCTGCCGCCGAAGGTCACCAGCGCTATCATCATCAGTGAGGAGATAGCGCCGGAAATCAGCCCGAAGGTGACGATGATCTTTCTCATATTCTCGTAATGTCTTTTATCCGATCTTGACCTTTCCACGTATGATGCCGGCCCCATGCTCATACGGACTCAGCGACCAACCATGTCAGCTGGCGACTTGGATGCCACTGGGATAACTACGATAAGGTTATCGCCTGCTCCGGGGTGAGTCATCCCAAGATAATCGAGCTTCGGTTGGGCGTCGAACCCGATGTCTTTCGTTGTCATGTTGGGCGCATAAAACATCAAGTGCGGAGGGAAAATGCCAGTGCCGTGCTCAGGGATGGCGCTCAAGCGGTTCTGGCTGGACATCATGTAGAGGAATCCCGGTTTGCTAGGATACTGGTAACGGCCTTCCTTATATCCGCTGGCGACGTCTGCCTTGATTTCGGCCTCGGACTTGCCGTTTGTGCGCAGCTCTTCACCGTGCAGGTAGACAGGCAAGAGAGTCCGGCTGCCTTCGGCGTCGAAGCACTGCGGCTCAATGGTTGTTTCTGCGGGCTTTACGAAATGCCGGCTAACAAAACAGCTGAAGCCGTTGGTGCCTTCGCGCGCTTTCTCGTAGCCTTTGGGGCCGAGAACATAAACTGTGGCTTTACTGGATACCTCGGCCGGGGCGGCGCTTTCAGCGAGTGTGATCTGCTGGTCACGTGGCATGGAGGCGTCGTAGACCCGGGGAAGTTCCTGGGCGGTTGCGGGAATGAGCGCAGTGCTTGAAAACAAGCCGATCAACAGAGTACCCACGACAAAGACCTTCATCGAATTCAGAGACTTCATGTTCGCTCCTTTTTTCAAAAAGTTCATGTCTTCATAAACTTCATGTTCGCTCGTATTGAGCGGCTCAACATACCGCATGAGGCGGGGTCGGTGTCGTCATCCTTTTGGCTGATTTTGGCGGCGGAGAGAAAAATCATTCGTTTGGGGGAATGGTTATTGGCGCGAACCGTGCTTGTGCACGAGTAAATCAGGGGAGAAGTCCGAATTCCTTGCCGAGTTGCACCGCTTGCGTTCTTCGTCTCGCCCCGAGTTTGTCGAAAACACGGCTGGAATGGGTCTTCACCGTGCTCTCGCTCACAAAAAGCTTCTCGGCGATTTCGCGGTTGCTCAGGCCCTGGGCGATCAGTTCAAGGATCTCAAGCTCACGGCGAGTGATATGGAGGTCCTCACGTTTTCTTTCGTCAGGGATGAACGGTCCCTCGGCAGGGACGGGGACCTCCCTCACAACAATTGTCTGGCGTTTTGCTGTCAGCTTGAGGCCAAGCCAGATGCCAAGAACGGCAAAGGTCGCGGCGATCAGTCCGCCGTAGATTTCGATGGAATGTTCGACGACCAGGAACTGATACTCGGTCCACCGGAGCAGAGCAATCAAGATTCCACCGATCAACCCGTACATGAGGACGTGGCGCTTCATAAGTTGCAGGAGGATTCGTTACCGAAATTATCGCACCCATGGTGGGGTAGGTCCTACTGCTTGCAGGGCAAGATCAACGCTTGACAGGCCTTGCCCGAATCACGGGCAAACCTTCAATAATCCAAAGTGCCAGCGTTGGCCGGCAAGTTTCTGGCCGGGCTACACTGGAAGAGGCCCCGTGCCGCGAGTTGCTCCTCAAAATGATCTCTTTCGCAAACATCAATAAGCAGTATGGCAAGCAGTTGCTCTTCGTGGATGCTTCGTTTCAGTTGAATCCCGGCGAAAAAGTCGGACTGGTCGGTCCCAATGGGGCGGGCAAGACAACGCTATTCCGGATGGTGGTCGGCGAGGAAACTCCCGACGAGGGCGCGGTCTCAGTCCCCAAAAAGTTGACGATCGGCTACTTTCGCCAGGACGTCGAGGAAATGAAGGGCCGTTCGGTCTTGGATGAAGCGATCGCAGGTAGCGGACGCGTCGGCGATCTACACCACGAACTCGAAGTCTTGCAGCGGGAAATGTCCGACCCTGACAAGGCTGATGACATGGACCGCATCCTTGATCGCTTCGGTCATGTGCAGGAGGAGTACGAGCATTTAGGCGGTTACGCGCTCGAATCGCAAGCCCGTGAAGTGCTCCACGGTCTGGGATTCAAAGACGATCAGATTGACGGCGACGTGGGCGCTCTCTCGGGCGGATGGAAAATGCGGGTTGCGCTGGCGCGAGTCCTGCTCGGAATGCCGGACGTATTGCTGATGGACGAACCGACGAACCATCTCGACATCGAATCCATCATCTGGCTGGAGCAGTTTCTCAAGTCATTTCCCGGCGCGCTGCTCATGACTTCACACGACCGCGAGTTCATGAATCGTCTAGTCTCAAAGATCGCAGAGATCGATGGTGGCGAAATCATCACCTACTCGGGTGACTACGACTTCTACGAGCGGGAAAGGGCCGTGCGTGAGAGCAATCAGCAGGCAGCATTTGCCCGGCAGCAGTCCATGCTTGCCAAGGAGCAGCGCTTCATCGATCGTTTCAGGACCCACGCCGCCAAAGCGGCCCAGGTGCAGAGCCGGATCAAGGCCTTGGATAAGATCGAAAAGATCGAGTTGCCGAAGAAACGCCAAGTGGTGAAGTTTGAGTTTCGTGTCCCCCCCACGATCCGGCGAACAGGTGGCCGTCCTTGAGAATCTGCACAAGAGTTACGGCCCGCGTGTGATTTACGAAGGGTTCAATCTCACCATCCGCCGCGGAGAACGCTGGGCCGTCATGGGGAGAAACGGCGCGGGCAAGACCACGCTGCTCAAGATGATTGCCGGGGCCAGTACTCCAGATGCCGGAAGCGTGCGGCTCGGCGCCAGCTTGTATATGGGCTACTTCGCGCAACAATCCCTGGACGTGCTCAATTCCGATCTCACCGTCATCGAACAGTTGCAACAAGATTTCCCCCAGGACGGTCTCGGGGCGTTGCGGAATCTGGCAGGGGCATTCCAGTTCTCCGGCGAAGACGTGGATAAGAAGATCCGTGCACTCTCCGGCGGAGAAAAATCGCGGCTGGCAATAGCACGCATGCTCTACAACCCGCCGAATTTCCTGGTGCTCGACGAACCTACCAATCACCTGGATCTTGCGACCAAGGAAATGCTGGTGGACGCCCTGAAGGACTTTGAAGGCACCATGATCTTCGTATCGCATGACCGCATGTTCCTTCGCGGTCTCGGCTCACGTGTGCTGGAACTGGGAGGCGAAAGCGGTACGGACCGCCATCCCACTGTTTATCCTGGGTCATACGTTGAGTACGTGCAGAAGCTTGGACATGAGGCGCCTGGGATCTATTCGTAGGTTTTGCTGGAACTTTGGCTCGACGACTCGCCGGGTGATGTGAAGGATTCGTCGCAGCAAAACCAGCAACTGCAGGGACAGAAAGGGGCTTGGTGAGAGTCGCCACGTTCAACATTAACAACATCAATAAGCGGCTCGACAACCTCTTGGCTTGGCTAGCTAAAGGTGAGCCGGACGTGGTAAGTCTCCAAGAGCTCAAGGCAGAGCAGGAAGCCTTTCCCGTGAATGCCCTTCGGACTCTCGGTTACGAAGCGGTCTGGCAGGGGGAGCGTTCCTGGAACGGCGTGGCCATTCTCGCGCGACACCACGTTCCCGTGCTGACCTGCACAAGCTTGCCTGGAAATCCTGCAGATCATCAAGCTCGCTACATTGAAGCAGCGGTTCAGGGAGTCCTGATCACTTCCCTCTACCTCCCCAATGGAAATCCGCAGCCTGGACCGAAATTCAACTACAAGTTGGCCTGGTTTGAGCGCCTCATTGCCCACGCCGCCGAGCTCATGGCGAGCGGCGCACCCGTGGTGCTGGCCGGTGACTACAATGTCGTGCCGACACCGCAGGACATCTATCCGACTCGGTCGTTGGATAACAACGCGTTAATCCAACCCGAGAGCCGACAAGCCTTTGCTCGTTTGCTGGCTCAAGGCTGGACTGACGCTATGCGGAAGCTACATCCGGATGGGCCGCTCTGGACATTCTGGGACTACAAATTTGAACGGTGGCAGAAGGACAAAGGCATGCGACTCGATCACTTTCTGCTCTCGCCGAATTTATCGGTCCGGCTCGTGGACGGCGGTGTTGACCGATGGGCGCGTGGGCAGGAAAACGCGAGCGACCACGCGCCAACATGGATCATGCTTGATCTCTAGACCAGAGTCGAGGTTCCAGCCAGCGTTTTTTGGTATGACCGCTCCCAGCAGCGTAAAGAGCTGCCTTTTCCCGCCCGCCTATTCGTGTCAATTCGCATTCGCAATTTGACGCAGTGCACCCGTCAGCAGATCTTTCCTCGCCGCTGCTAAGTGTTACGAAACCACTCGCGCTGCATTCGCCCATACAAATTGCTAATCTCGCTATTTTCGATCGTCACAGATTGTGAAAATAGCGCGGAACGCTATTTTCGACCCTAGAAGGGTCTATTTGTCGGCGTTCTTTGAAGCAACAAGGCGAGACTACTACGATGCTTTGCGAGGGATTAGCGGGGGCGGGGCAACCGGAAACCGTCGGAGCAAGTTCCTCGAAGAGCGTTTGAACGAAGCCGCTTCGCGGCAGACGCTTTCGCGTGTCAGGTGGCGGCAGTGTGTGTGAAGGAATAAAGTTGGGTCATAAGGAGCTAACCTATGACCCGCTATCGCCGGAGTCGCCGCATGATACGACAATTCCGATCTCGCTCACTCGGTGCCTCTCACCACCTACCGGCGTGGTGCGCCCTTCTTGCCCCCAAATCAGCTACCCGCTTCCAACCTCGCCTCAAACTCTCGCCCCGACCCCACGCAAAATACAACCAAACCCATCCTCCTTGTCCTCATTCTTCGCTCCACTACCTCTTCTCGAAGCCTTTCTCTTAACCCCAACACCATTCAATTTGCATAACTGCCTACCCACGGGCGGCTTCCTTCAAACAGCTGTATCGGATGCGCCCCCCACCACGTCACGAACCTACCTGCGCTCTTCTGATGGGGCGCATCCGATACAGCACTAGCGTTTCTGGATAGCTTCCGGTTCGCCGACAAATGGAGGGAGGCTCCCTGACATCCGAAGACAGGAGGGAGCCCGTGAGCGTCTAGATGGATTTCTGGCAATACGGAGTCGGTCCATTTACGAAATTGTGGCTATCCTCCATCAAGCTTACGGTCGGTTGGCGTTGCACCGCACCCGGAATCATGACGACCGTATCTTCAGTGGCACTGACAAGAAACAATGCATTGATTAAGCCGCCATGGGCGTGATCTGGACGGCGAAACCGAGGTTCTTTAAGCGGTTCACGAGTTGCAAGACGTGCTTGCCTTGGGCGCGTTTGTCGAAGTGGTTTGCGCCGAGGTCCTCGTAGAGGGTGCCATTTTTGAGCATGGGGTAAGCGGCCGTGAGGATGGAAGCGGCGACAGCACCGATGGCCTTCTTGGCGCCGCGGCGGGATCGAATGCGCAGGTATTGAGCGTGGAGGTAAGTTTGCTTGGTGCGCGTGGCCGCCCATGCGCATTGGACCAGAGTAGTCTTGAGCCAGGGGGCACCCTTTTTCATGCGCGTGGAGCGGCGTTTTCCAGCGCTTTCGTCGTTCTTGGGGCAGAGTCCGGCCCAGGAAATCAGATCGCCTGGGGAACCGGCTCCTATCGATACCGATCTCCGACACGATCACCTCGGCCGAGAGGCGGCTGACGCCGGGAATGGTTTTCAGCATTTCGATGGCTACGCGAAAGGGCTCGACGTTGCTGTCGACCTCCTTATCAATGCGGCCAATGGCCCCATCCAGAGCATCCAACTGGTCCAGATGAAGACGTAGCATAAAGCGGTGATGGGCCGTCACCCGGCCACGCAGCGACGCCTCCAGTTCCGCCGGGGTGGCCTTGAGGCGCCCGTCCGCCAGTGCCGCCAAGGCCTGGGGAGCGGTTCGGCCGGCGATCAGGGCCTCGATCATGCGACGGCCGGAGATGCCAACGATATCGCTGATCACCGAATCGAGCTTGATGTTGGCATCCTCCAGCGTCTTCTGGATGCGCTGCGTATGGCCGGTGCGTTCGCGCACGAACTGCTTGCGGGTGCGCAGCAGGTCTCGCATCTGCTGGGTCGGTTCATCGGGCACAAAACTGGGCCGGATCAGCCCATGCGCCATTAGATCGGCCAGCCAAGTGGCGTCGTTCACATCGGTCTTGCGTCCCGGCACATTCTTGACGTGGGCGGCATTAGCCAGCACCAGCTCGAACTCGCCGTCCGATAGAATGTGCCACACCGGCTTCCAGTAGACACCTGTCGCTTCCATCCCACATGGGTCACACTTTCCGCCGACAACCAATCCGACAGCGCCATCAGTTCCTGGGTCGTCGTCTTGAAGGTCTTGACTGGGCTCGTCACCTTGCCTTCCACCATGTGACGAACACAAGCCACCACGGAGTCCTTATGAATATCCAGACCGGCACAATGCGGGTGCAAAACTTCCATCGCTCCTCCTCACGCGCCGCAGGCTTGGAACCTCTATCCAAGGAAATCTGACAAGCGTGCTCCGGGGCTGTTGCCAGCCCGTGGCATAATCCGGGGTGCTCAAAGGTTCCGGGTCCGACTCAATTACGGGCTCACTCGCACCAAGAGATGAACGACCTCTGTGCCTGCTGACGCCAAGAAACTCTACTACAGACTACAGAATCGAACTCCGTTTCATCCTCTGCGGGTCGGCAACGCCGGTGATGACTCAATTGTTTGCTGTACATGGCGATTTGCACTCCTGGTGCGAAGCCTTCTGAATGGTTCCTCAAGAAAAGCGTAACGGCCTGAGGCGTCACAAACCCTATCATTTGGTGTGATGCCCATCAACTTCGGCGAGAAAATTCTCTTGAGACTCGCTCCCCTACCGTGCCCACTCCAGGTCGGACTGCAACGCGTTACTCGGTGCCGGTTCGAGAATCGCCTGGGAACCTGACCACGTCCCTGGCCCGAGACTCGGATTCAAGACGCATAATATCGCTGGCTTTCTTTACATCGACGCCATTGTCTCTCGACAGGTACGCCAACTGCGCCGGCGCCGCAAACTTAGTGCCGGAAGCTTCAACGATTTCAGCAACCTTCAAGATTGCATCCTGGCGAATTGAGGTGAATTGCGCCCAATCGCCCGTCTTGCAATAGGCGAACAGTTCCATTTGATAAGCAGCGCCGACAAAACTCGTTACCCGAACTCTGCAGCTACCCGATTCGATCGCTGGATGCTGGTCCAGCATCGTCTGCACGCGGTCCAGCACGAAACGTAGTTGTTCGGCTTGAGTTTCAATTCGCAGAGAGAACGTCTGGTTAACAAGCAACTTGTTGCGACGAGCCATGTTTTCGAATTGCATTTGAGCGAGCGATCCGTTAGGGACTACTAGCAGATTCTGATCGAGGGTTCGCATTTTTATGGAACGAAGCCCGATATCTTCCACAGTTCCAACCTGGCCGCCTATCTTGCAGAAGTCACCGACATGTATAGCTTTGTCCATAAGCAATGAAACTCCGCCTATGAGATTCTCCAGAGATTTCTGAGCGGCCAGTGCTATTGCCAGCCCCCCCACGCCAAGGCCGGCAAGCGTCGCCTTCACGTTCAACCCGAACAGAGCCATGGTGGCGACCAAAGCAATGATCACCAGCACAACCCGATTGAGTCGTTGCATAAGGATCAAGATCGACTCACCACCCTGGCGCTGTATTCGCGTGCGGTTGACAACCCGCTCGAAGCCCCGGTCTGTGATTTTGCTAACCAGCCACGCGAGGCATCCCACCAGAAGCGCTGCCAGGAAACGAACGTAGTAGGCGCGATATAAGAGCGGCAGATCCAACAGATAGACGAAAACGGCGTGGATCAAAATCGCAATGGTGCACTTGAGGGGTGTGCCAATCGGCGTGTCCCAGACGGTTCGCAGAGGCTGCTTTCGGATTTTGTACAGCAGTCGCCGGGGCGCACTCACCAGAAGTGCTAAAAACCAGGCCAGCGACCACGAAAGTGGGATCGAGATCAGCCAGCCGAGCCATTGTGCGACTGACATCCCGAGGAAGTATCGTTTGGTCAGAGAGGCGGGCAGAATTCGATCAGACAAAGTCGGCCCCTCGTTTCCGATCCGTGCATAGAGGTAAGGAAGTTTCGCAATTGTCTCTTGTGAGACGAGCCAAATTTTCCCGAATTCCAGATCATCCACCCGCACCAGAATTATGTCTGTGGTCGTGCCACCTACTTCTATTACACCGGCACGTATCTTGCCCGGAGGGAGTCCAGCTTCAATCGAGCCTTTGGGATCATCGGTCAACCAGCCGATATTGCTTTTGAACCTGGAGCTCAAGGCTAGAAATTCTTTAGCTCGCTGTTCCATGTTCGTCTGTTCCCCGGGAGGCGCTTGCAGGTAACGAGCGACGGTCGCAGAGTCGTTGTTTTCTATGCACTTCAGGAGACCTATGACTGCACTACGGGGGGTTTCACGTCGAAGCGGATCAATTTCTGGCGCGGGCTCGGGTTTAGGGGAGGTAGAGGTGGCCGATGTCGCAAGCTGCGCCCCCGTATGCGCAGCTGAGGCTACGAAGAAAATGACAGCGAAGATTCGGGCGATTGTGGCTGGCGATCGGCCAGCAAGGCCCGAATAGCTTGACAGGGGTTTTCGCTGCGTAGCATCCATAAAACGCCTTCCAGCATGTCGCGGTTACTAAGATTTCTGATGATTGCTTAGGCGGTTGCGGCTTAGGATCGCGAAGCGTCCATGATCTCCGTTGTAAGGCACCCCGACTTTGGACCAGAGGTCTATTCAACGAATGAAAAAAAGCCATCGAATCATTTTCTATATCGCCAGTTGGACGAGTGGGCGCACTATCGCGTCCGAACTGCCCAGCCGAGCATCAGAAAACCGCTAGCCGCAATCCAGCTTCCCGCAACGCGCACCGCAATTCGTGCCCATTGCGCACGTAACCGCACCACGAATGCGGCAGCGAGCGCGACCAAAACAAAGATCGCAGACACCAGTCCCAAAAGAACAGCTACAGCAGACGCAGACTGCGCCATTCCGGTTCCGTTCAAATACCCGTGGTACAGTCCGAGCAGAGCAGCGAGGACGGTGGTTAGCCGTAGCGAAAGCTTGGCATTGGCAGCCAGCAATCCGCCTAAGAGGACAAACCAAATCGCGGAGACCAGGGCATTTCCCTTTACCGCCGCGGCCGCGAGACCGAATAAACTGCCTAACAGCCATGCACTCGGCAACACCAAGAGCGCACGACGTCCAAAATCCGCTCCGCGCAGTCCAGCCAGCAAGGCCAGGGCAAGGACCGGAATGATATCTTCTGGGCTCATCAGAAAGTGCATCAAACCGTCGTAGAACGGCCCCATGCCAGTCGAGTTGAGGTGCGCCTCCCCCGGAATTGCTGACATGAGGAATGCGAAGAAGACGAAGGCGTACATCGGCACGCGCGATTTGTCCACCTGATTCATGCGATCGCCTTCCACATGAAGAACGCGCCTCCGACGGCAACCACTCCTCCGGCAGCACGCAGCACCTTCTGTCCCCAGCACCAGCGATGGACCGTGCCAATACCGATCCCTAGTGCGTGAAGACAACCAGTCGCGATGACGAAGCCCATGCTGTAGAGCAACGCGCTCTGTCCGGGTGGCAGTTCGGTTCCGTGAGCATATCCGTGGAATATAGCGAAAACCGCAACCAGTGCCGCCGCGATTCCAAGCGGCGGGCGAATCTCGAACATCACCGCTGCCCCAAGCAGGATGGCAGATAACGCGATCCCATACTCGATTCCTGGAAGCGGCACTCCCACAAGACCTAGCGTTCCGCCCATCGCCATCACCATCGGAAAGGCTACAGGCAGGAGCCAAATCGCTGGAGCTCCGAGCTGAGCTCCCCAAAGACCGACGGCTATCATCGCCAGCACATGGTCCAGCCCCGAGATCGGGTGACGGAAGCCGGTCAGGAACCCAACCGCCTCGCCTTTTTGTGGATGAGCGAATGCTAGCTGGGTCGAGAGAAAGATGAGCACAATCACACCCAGAGCTCGCACCCCAAGTTGTTTTGGCCTGCTCCTCATCGCGCGCCTCCGAACAGCAGCGTTACCCGCTGAACCGTCCAGAATGCCCCGAGAGAACCGACGGTGTAGCCGGGAAGCACCTGTGCCCATCGTGGCCAGCGTATTTCCAGGATTTGGAAAGAACGATCGAGAGCGAGCATCAGGGCGATGAAGCCGATCTGCCCGAGTTCTACTCCAACATTGAAAGTAACCAGCGCCAGTGGCAGGTCATGCCGCGGAAGCCCGGCGCTGGTCAATGCGCTGGCGAAACCAAACCCGTGCAGCAGGCCGAAGGCAAACGCTACGGCCCAGGGGTGCCGGAGAGCAACACTGGTTTCGCCACGCCACGAGCGAACGATCTCAGGGCCGAGAAACAGAATACTCAACGCAATTGCGGCGTTCAGCGGCAGCACTGGGACTTCCGCGTATCCAAGTGTCGCAACCGCGAGCGTGATGCTGTGCGCCACGGTGAATGCGGTCACAGTCTTCAGCAGCATCCAGCGGTTTCTCACGATCAGCAACAGGCCCAGAACGAAGAGCATATGATCTGCACCGAATAAAATGTGCCTGATGCCCTGCACGATGTACGTAGCCGCAACTTCCGCCCAGGTCTGAGAGGCTGCTATTTCTACCCAGGGCTGCGACGGACGTGCAATGGTCGTCCACCTTCTGCCGTCAAGCAACTCCACGCGCACGAGCACGTCGGTGATGGTCATCTGCAGACCGCGGAACTCGATGCGCTTGCCCGCCAGGCCGTTTCGTCCAGCCTCAACCCAGCGGCGTTCCACAAGCGAATCAGATAATTCTTCTACACTCGGTTCTCGCAAATTTCGCAAATCGTCGGGAAGGTTCAGCGTCACCGGAAGGTGCATGCCCGACATGATTGGTGTGCGCCATAGCACAGTAAATTGTCCGGGCGTAGTCTCTTCAATCTCCAGATAGGCTGGGCGCGCCTCATGCGCCGACGCCATCGAAGCCGCAAGCAGCACCCAGGCCAACAACGCGATCCAACGGGTGGGCAGACAGCTCACTGTGGGCCCTCCCCCGATGTAGCTGGAATCTCTATCGGTTTCACAGTGGTGCTTGCGGACTGCAGTTCTGCGGTACTGGGCAAATGAGCAGTGTACTTCGCGCGCATCAGTTCATAAGCTTTTTGCCAAGCATGTTGCTTCTGATCAGCCAGCCAAGCGGTCTTTACGTCTGGCTCGACTTCTTCAAAAACTGGAACGCGGCCAGGGACTACCGAATCAACAAATACCAGGTGCCAGCCGTAGCCAGACTCGACAGGCCCCTGCCACGATCGGGGCCTAAGCTTTGGGATCGCCAAAGCAAATTGTGTCCCAAATTCCTTTTCCAACTCTTCCGGTGTCCGGTCTGCATAGTAATCTTGGAACATGAAGCGATCAGCCATGGCCGCTGCTGTCTTCGAGCTTTCCGCCTCTTCTCCGATCTTGGCCAGTGCGTTCATCGCGTCGTCATGCGCGCGCTGGCGGCGGCCGTCAGGAGAAAAGTAGAGATGCCGGAAGCTGAACCGGCTCGGTAAGGCGAATCTGTCGCTGTTCTTTCCATACCAGCCCTTGAGTTCCGCGGTTGTAGGCTCGTGAGTGCCGGCAACGTCCTCGGCCAGAAACTGCATCTTCTGTGCCAGGCGGCGCTTAATAATGATGTCGTCTTTATCCAGACCGAGCATTAACGCCTCACGGTATAAAACTTCTTGCCGGACTCTATTCTCTACGAGACCCCGCATCTCCTCAGGCGAAGGAGCACGCTGCCATTGCGCAGCGAATGTGCTTTGCAGCTGGCGAAGGTCGTCAATCGTGAGCGCGATCTCGTAGGAGCTCCCCGCTTGGCTCGTGCCATGATTCAATGCTCCGTTGATAAGGAACAGCGCGACCCCGATCATGAGGAACTGTACGAGCGGTTCGCGCAACCATCGCATCCGTCTCACCGCACTGTGAACCCTTGCGCCACTGTCGCTGGCTATCCCGGGGGATGAATCCGCCAATACAGGCACGATGATTGCTTCGCCCTCTCTCAAGGCCGCGCATTTCATTGCTTGATTTCCTCGATTTCGTAATTCGCGTAGCCGAATTCGTTGCTGCGCGCGGCCATATATTTGTCACCCAGCTTGTAGACGGTTACCGCAAAAGGCGTCATCTCAAGGGTCGTGATGATGCGGCCGCCGCTGATCTCGTACTCCGTCGGCGAGCCCAATGCGCCGCCGTGCTCTACATCCCAGACCTCTCCTGCTGCGGGCTGTTTTCCGTTGAAGCTGGTAATCAATCGGCGACCGTCGTTTCCGTACAGGATTTCGAACCGGTCGCCGGTGACCCGGTTACGCACCCTAAAAGCTTTACCCACGACCAGCGCCTTCAACTGCGCGTCATCCAGAACCACCGCGCCCTTGGTCTGGAGTTCAGCGATCGTCACGCCCTTCTCACTCTTCCGCGCCCCCTCGGATGGTGAGTACCAGATGGGCGAGGTCCAGGCCCGCTCCTGCACCGTTGCCGCAACCCAGTTCGGTGGCGGCACGCCCAGCTTGTTCGCATCGTAAGTGCTCCAGCGTGGAGTCGGAATCTGTAAAACCCGGGCGTAATAGAAGGCATGCAAGCTCGGATCAAACTCCGGATCCCGCCACACTCTCTTGAGCTCGACCGCACCGATGCTGTTGGTGTAAGTCGCGTTTTTCACATCAACCGTGTTGCCGACGGCAGGGACTTTGCCGGTAACCGGATCAGGCTTGCGATTGCCGGACCATGCCACGTCATAGATTTTTTCGAAGATCTGGCCGCTCTTGGTCCAGCCTTTAATAATTTGAATGCGGTCGAGGTTGCCATCATCAGGGTCTTTGACTGCCCAAACGATGAAGGTTGGTTCCTTTCCCACTTTTTGAGGAAGGTCGCCGCCCATAGGCACGCCCTTTTCATACCCGGTCGTCACCCAATCTTTTTGGTTGAGGACGTCAGGGCGGAAATCCCATCCGCCGAAGAGTCGGACCTTGATGCGCACGCCGCTGGTGCCGAAGGTCTCCTTGCGCTGCATGGCGGCGAAGATGGATTCGCGCGTGTTCTCTTCCGCCCACACTCCACCAAGCCCGGCAGTGCTGAGCAGACCCATATTCAGGCCAGTTTCTTTCTTCCCGCTCAAACGCAAGTCTGGTGTGGCATCCAAGAGCCCATGGCCACCAAAATAATCACTTTGGCTGTAGCCGGCAGCCGTGTTGTGCGAGTCGCTGGCGCCCACAACTCCCATCTTGTAGGGGTTGTACCCGCGACTGTCCTGCATTGCCATGCCGTTCTGCCAGGCTTCGCGGATGTAGCTGCCGTGGATCTTTGGAGTGCGTTCCGCCCCGCCGAAAATGTAGGTCAGTAGTTCGTAGTCGGCGAACTCGTCGTTGGGTGAAAGCAGCGGATGGGTCTCGGATGTGCCCTTGAGCTGATGGATTTCGGTTAACGGCTCATTGTTCACGCGCTCCTGTGCCCAGGCGGCGTCAATCGGTCGTCCTTTGTTATCCACCTCAAGAGGGAACATAATGCCATCACTCAGGTTGGCGTTATGCGAGATGGCGAGCAACTCATTGCCGGCCTGGCGCTGGGTATCCATCCAGTTCCAGAGATCCTCAGGATGATAGGAGTCCAAGGCAGTAAACGGAACTGCTGGCACTTTCTTGGAATCTTTGAAGATGATGTTGCGGTGCATGTTGCGATTGTCTGGAGTGGACGTCCATTCGTAGGCCACGAAGGTCGTGAACTTCCCTGGCTGATAATACTTGTCCGCAATTGTGACGAACTGCTTCCAGACGTTACCCGCCACCTCAGGGCTCACCAGTTCCGGGATGGGCTCGTTCTTGAGAAGAGAAGCACCTAGAAACATGTAGACGCGATTAATGTCTTCTTTGCTTTGGACTTTCAGTTTTTCTGCGACAGGCAATTTGCTGATAGGCGAATTGGGATCGTTTGCAAGCGAAACGGTGCCGACATACTCGGCATGGTCGGTCACCGCCATGAAGTCGAGCGGACGGGTGATTTTGATCTTGTAGCCGGCAGGATGGTCAATGGGCTGGCCCATGGCAAACTTGTAGGCATCTTCCGGCCCGGCCTTCGTGTTGCCGAAAACGTAGGCATCGAATGACCAGCTGGTGTGGATGTGGGTTTCACCAAAGTACGCGTTTCGATCTGGGTTTTTCTCTTGCGCGAAAAGCGAGGTCAATCCGAAAGTCACAACCACAAGTAAAGGGACAATCCTGGTAACGCTTACCCGTCGCTTCATTTTTCCTTCTCCGGTTGGCAAGCATTCTGGAAGGTGTTTGACCACGTGCACAATTCCGCACCCGCGAGTCTAAGCGTCGCGAATATTATTCGAATCGCATTAGCTGTGGGAACTAGCATAACTGCTAGTCCCGCTAGGTCGTGACGTCACAATGAGACTTGTTCGACGACGCTGTCAGGGGACTCATCGGCGAGGCCATCAGAGCCAAGACTTAGCCATCCTCCAAGATAGGACGAACTTACGGTCGTTGGTGATAGCATGGGAAACTGCTTCGGGCTTTGGGCTATCTCGAATGGTCAGGTGGCCGCCGGTGAGTCTTCAAGGCCAGCCGGAAATCAAACGCTCCATCATTGAGAACGCATGCAAGGATAAATCAATGAAATCGAGCGAGAAATTTTCAGTTACTTATATTGAAATCAGTGAGCAACGCCGGCTGAACAGCGTCCGCAAAATGAAGAACGCCATGGAAAAAGTGGGGACCTTGTCTCAGCGAAGCCAGTGGAGCACCGTGCGGGAAGACTACAGTCGCGACGGAAATGCGTGGGACTACTTCAGCCATGACCAAGCCCGCTCGCGCGCCTATCGCTGGGGAGAAGACGGACTGGCCGGCTCCGATGATGAGCAGCAGCTCTGCTTCGCGATTGCTCTCTCGAACGGCCGAGACTCCATCCTGAAAGCGCGCCTGTTCGGTCTAACCAAGCCTATACCTGTACGGCGTTCACCTTCACGAAGCGCCCACTTATAGAAGTAGTGTTGAAACTCCGAAATTGAAGAAGCTTGCATCGAGGTGACATCCCGGGCGAGACTCGCCCATGAGTTTTCACTTCTCATCGATTCATGGTGTCGTCATTAATTGCTGGAGGAAAAAACATGAGCAGAGGAGTCTTCATAAAAAGCCGGGCCTTTCTTTTTTCCTGCGTGCTTCTGGCCGCTACGCCTGCTTTCGCGCGAAAAAGCATCGATGTGATTGTTATGAAAAATGGGGACCGCATGACCGGTCAGGTTAAATCTCTCAATGCAGGAATTCTCTCTGTGTCACTCGATTACGTCAACGGCACAATTTCCGTGGATTGGTCGGAGGTGGCCCACCTGGAAAGCAGTCAGCTATTTGTCGTTCTCACCCAGGGCGGATCTGCGTACGAAGGCACCCTTGTCACAGCCGAAACACCTTCCGGCCAGCCCGTTAAGATCGAGCTCACCGAAACGTCGGGAAACAAAATGGAGATCGACAGGTCCCAGATCGTCAGAATGACCCAAACATCCGAAGAGTTCCACCAGCGATTCAACGGCGCCATTAATTCTGGGATCCTTTACTCTAAGGGTAATCAGTCAACCCAATACAACCTTGGCGTCGATGTACAGTACCTTCGAGAGCGATGGGCAGCCGAGGTCGACTACACTTCCAGCTTGTCTGCCAACAGTAACTCCGCGATCTCTACCCGAAACCAGTTGCAGCTTCAGAGTTACCATTTATTGCCTTGGCGCAACTATTTTTACGGGGGTCTGGGTAATTTCCTGCAAAGCTCGGTGCAGGGAATCACGCTTCAAACCACTCTGGGCGGCGGAGTTGGATACTTTTTCAAAGATACGAACCGTATTAACATCGCAGTGCTCGGAGGGTTGGGCTGGCAAAGCACCAATTACAACCCATCCAGCAACACGCAAGGCACACAAAACATTGCAGCTGCTCTGATAGCGGCGGAAGTAAAGCTCTTCAAGTTCAAGAAAACCAATCTGGATCTAACAGGATCTCTCCTTCCCGCCATCTCTGATCCTGGCCGCGTCCGTTTCAATACCAATGCCACCTATTACCTCAAGCTCTTCGGCAACTTGTCTTGGAATTTGTCTTTTTACGGCAACTGGGACAATCAGCCGCCGCATGGTCTCGCCGGGAGCGACTATGGCAGCAGCTCGGGCCTTAGCTGGACCTTTGGCAATAAATAGCAAGCTCTCGGGATGGGTTCTTGACCCATAAGTGTCTCTGGCCACGACCATGATTTTCGAGATTGCCGGTGAGTTGATGCACGCTATACGATGGGAAAGCAATCTCGATCTGGTGCTCGGCCATGGTCACGTGTACGAAATAAAGAGGCCGGAGACCAGCCGCTGTTGCGCGGACGGCGTCGACGCTCGCAACTAGAGCTGCCTGCTCAAGCTTAATTGACACAGTGCAGGCCTCTCGAAAATGCCGCGATTGTGTGAAACCTGTCCGCCGCTTGGGACGCACAGCTATACCCCCGCGACGTTTCAGAGAATACCTAGTAAAACTGGTAGTTCCCCGAGACAGGTCTTCTTCGTAGGATAGGCCTACGATTTTGCTTAAGCTTAGCCCACTTCGGCTAGCGCGCCCCCCCAAAAAGAGCGAGTAACAAATAGTTTCTTGATTTTCAACGCCAGAAATGGCCAGACCCTGAACGCCATATGGGCTCATCTTAGCTTCTGGAGCCACAACCAGAAGGTTTATCCGCTAGGAAGGCAAGCAAGTGCGTGCAGACGAGATTGGAGAGCAGACGAGTCTCGCACTTTGTCGCGGTAATGCAGATCTGAAGTACGTGCCTCCGGCCTGCAGTTACTTGAGACGGCTTTCGCTTATCCTCGCAGCGGGATTCCTCGTCATGGCTTGTTCAGCCCAAGATCAGGTTCAGGGTAGTCCAACGCACAGCGCGGAACCGGCCGGACAACTGAATGTCAACTGGTTTTATGGATCATATGTCCCTAAGGAAGTTGGGCTCATGCCACTGGACGGCCGTCAGCGCGTTTTCATTTACTGCGTAAGCTGAAACGCCCTTGAAGGGAGAGGGAGAAGGAAATGATCAGAACTTTCATGAAACAGCTTCTATCAACGGCATTGTTTTGCCTTCTGGTGATGAACGCTGTCCCATTCGAGGCTGAAGGTCAGCAAGCGGCGGCCGGATATTCGGAACAAACCGCACCCCTGTCTGCGAATCAGTTGCAACAACTCGCCGCACCTATCGCGCTGTACCCGGACGCCCTGGTCGCACAGGTTCTTGGAGCGGCGACTTTTCCAGACCAGGTTGCTGCCGCAGATAGCTGGATTCACCAGAACAAGAATCTCACCGGCACAGCCCTGATGCAGGCCGTTGATAAGCAGCCGTGGGATCCCAGTGTGAAGGCACTCACACAGTTTCCGTCGGTCCTGGACAATCTGGCGAAGAACCTCACTTGGACTTCCGCGTTGGGAGAGGCGTATAGCGCGCAGCCTGCTGATGTCATGTCGGCGATCCAGGTGTTGCGTGCCCAGGCAAAGGCTGCCGGCAATCTGGAATCGGGCTCACAGATCACGGTGGTGCAGCAATCGCCGCAAACGATTGTGATCCAACCTACCAATCCGCAGGTGGTGTACGTCCCGCAATACAACCCCACGGTTGTCTATGGCACTACGTATGTCACCCCGGGATACAGTTCAGCAGATGTGGTGGCAGCCAGCATGCTCGCATTCGGAGTTGGTATTGCCGTAGGAGCCGCGATAAACAACTCCTGTTGCGGATGGGGCTACAGCTACTGGAACTGCAATTGGCATGGCGGCACCGTCGTTTACAACCGCAACGTCTACTACGGAAACAACGCGTGGCGCGGCGGTTACTATGGCTCCAGTGCTACTGCTTATGGTCCGTACGGTTCTACGACGGTTAGCCGTGGCTACAATTCGTCAACGGGGACGTACGCGAGAGGCGGAACCGTCTCAACCCCGTACGGCACTCGAAGTGCCGGTCAAGCGTACAATCCGTCTACCGGCACGTACGCTCGTGGCGCATCGGCGTCAGGGCCCAATGGGAGTGCAGCGGCTGGCCAGGCGTACAACCCATCCACGGGAACTTATGGCGCCACCCGTCAAGCCTCCAACGCCTATGGAAACTACGGAAGCTCAGCTGTCTCGAAGAATGGTCAAGCCGCGTACACCCAGCATCAAACCACCGCGCAAGGCTCTGTGGGGACTGTGCAAACTACGACCGGTGCCAGAGGCGCTGCCGCGACGGGCGCAAATGGCAATTACGGCGCCGTAGGACAGACTGCAACCGGCAACAAGTATGCGACGGCCAACGGCAATGTCTACAAGAACACCGGGAGTGGTTGGAGCCAAACCCAGGGAACTCCTAACCAGAAATCCAGCTCGAGCTACTCGGGCGCGAACTCCGCTGCTGCTCGCGGCTATGGAGGGCAGGAAAAGAGCGGTGGGTCAGCGGCCTTTGGCGGAGGCGGAAATGGTTGGCAATCCAGGGAGGCGAGCGCCCGTGGCTCTGCAAGCCGCGGTGGTGGTGCCGCGCGCAGGTAAAGATTGCAAGCGAAGACGTCTTTATTAGGCAGTATTCGCAAAGAGTCTTATAACCCAAGTTTGTTGGGAGGATGTGATGTCGCTCAAACCCGGCAGGTTTACGTTTGCGGCTCAGTTACTGCTTATCGTGCTGATCATGCCTTTCGCAGCTTGCCACAAGTCCGAAAAGCCTTCGACGAGAGTATTTTCTTCCCCCGACGAGGCGGGTGACGCGCTGTTGGCAGCCGCAAAGTCAGGTGATCAAAACGAACTGCTGACAATTTTCGGTCCGGATTCGAAAGAACTTATCTTCTCCGGCGATCCGGTGCAGGACAAGAACGTCACCCTGGCATTCGCGACAGGATACGGGGTGATGCACCGCTGGCGCAGCTTGGTAGATGGTTCCCAGATCCTGTTGGTTGGGGCTGACAATTTTCCCTTCCCAATCCCGCTGAAAAAGAATACCGACGGGCAGTGGTTCTTCGATACGGCTGCGGGCAAGGAAGAGGTTCTGAACCGCCGTATCGGCAGGAATGAATTGGCGATCATCGACGTTTGCAGAGCAGTAGCCGATGCCCAGGCCCAGTACTTCTCCCAGCTTCATGATGGAGACGCTACGAGACATTACGCCATGAAGTTCATCAGCGACCCCGGCAAGCAGAACGGCTTGTACTGGAAGTCGCCGGATGGTCAGCCCGCGAGCCCCCTTGGGCCGATGGCGGCCTTCGCAACCGCTGAAGGATATAGCGTGAAGCCGGATGCGCACTTGCCCTTCCATGGCTACTACTTCCACTTGCTGACTGGCCAAAGCAGCAAAGCACCGGGCGGCGCGAAGAGTTATGTAGTCGACGGGAAAATGGTCAATGGATTCGCCTTTGTCGCCTATCCGGCGGAATACGGCAACCTGGGAGTGATGACCTTCATGATCGACCAGGATGGCATACTGCTGCAAAAGGATCTGGGGAAGGACACCACACAAACAGCAACTGCAATGAACGAGTTCGATCCCGACTCCACTTGGACCGTCGCAGAGGAATAGCCATCGTTCGCCGGAGAGCCGGCGAAGCGCTCCAGGCTGGGGGAAAAAGGCGTCCGCAGAGTGCGGATGCTTGCTTTCCAAGAGACAATCGGGCCTGTTTACAGTATCAAAAGCTCTGCGACAGAAAGGGAGCAGCAAACAGTATGAATTCAACCGTGGCCAGCTCGATAACGTTTGTATCCATCTTTGCCGCAGCTCTCATCGGCATGGCTGTCCGCCGGGTCCTTCCCGAAGATCATGTCGGAACGCAGTTCGAAGATGAACTGCGGCCCATAGATGCTGCATTTGGTGGATTCAAAACCGATCAATTCAACAATGCATTTCTCTTCAAGAAGCGACCAACCCCGGAAGTCAGTTTCTTGATTTTCAAGATTAGAAATGGCCAGACCCTGTACGCCGTATGGGCTCATCTTGGCTTCTGGCGCCACAACCAGAAGGTTATCCGTTAGGAAGGCAAGCAAATGCGTGCAGACGAGATCGGAGAGCAGACGAGTCTCGCACTTTATCGCGGTAATGCAGATCTGAAGTACATTCCTCCGGCCTGCAGTTACTTGAGAGGGCTTTCGCTTATCCTCGCAGCGGGATTCCTCGTCATGGCTTGTTCAGCCCAAGATCAGGTTCAGGGTAGTCCAACGCACAGCGGCGCGAAACCGGCCGGGCAACTGAACGTCAACTGGTTTTATGGCTCATATGTTCCTAAGGAAGTTGCGCTCATGCCGCTTGACGGCCGTCAGCGCTTCAAGCTGTACCTGCGCCAAACATACACGACGCCGGGTATTTACATTAAAACCGCGTTATTCGCAATCCACGACCAAATCTCGGACAGCAACCCAGAGTGGGGAGACGACTTCCAGGGCTTTGCGAAACGTCTCGCGAATCGTCAGGTCCAGTTCATCATCCAGAATTCGATTACTTCTTTGGGCAACGGCGTTCTTGGCTGGGAACCCCGCTACAACCGTTGTCAATGCAACGGTTTTTGGCCGCGCACTCGTCATGCGATTGTCAGAAACTTTGTGACCTACGATCGAACAGAGATATCTCTACGGCCACAGATCATGCCGTATGTCGGCGCCTTCGGTGCGGCCTCAATCGCGACCGCCTGGCAACCCAACAATCCCAAATGGCAGGTACGAGGGTACCAGGCAGCAATCACGCAGATTTTTATTGGGTCAGGCATCAACTGGATCGGCGAGTTTGCCCCTGAGATTGGAAGGGTTTTCAAGAAAAAGGCGAAGTAAACGACTCTCGCAAGCACCTTCAGTTTTACGCAGAAGCGACAACCGAGGTGAGGCGATAATAACAATAATAAAAATGGGCCCACATACGGTTTCGTTCCCATCGCCAAGTTCTTACGCAGTTGCTCTTCCTGCCAAGTGACGGCAAGCCAAAAGTTGCGTCCAAGGACCGACTCTCGACCTCACTGGCCAGAAGTCGGCTTATGGGAAGCGATTCCGACCGACATTCCATGAGCCAGTTAGCTTGGCAGACTCGCTCCAATACAGCTCTTTTTGGGGAAGAGTGTGCCAGGGCTGTGCTCGACAATTCCGCAACCCCGCGACGGAAATCAGATCTTCAAGATCGTGGCTCGCTAAGCGGTCACTTTGCGACAAGCTCAAGATAATTGGAGTCGGAAATTCATGTTCGCGCAGGCATTTTTTCGCCCACTTTCACTTTTTCTGATTTTCGCCTCCGGCGCCGATCTGCTTGACGAGCTCCGTCATCGTGTAATGCACAAACTGGGAACCCAGTTCAGTCAGCACGTACGTCTTGCTGTCCTCGAAGGCCGATTCCATGGTATTCCCGATGCCCCCGCGCCGCGGCGCTCTCCTTTGTTTCACGAATCTTCCCATGCCATCCGACTCCCTGGTTTGTCTGATCACCCCGCCTGTTGATAGATCCCTGATAAGCATCTTGTACAGGTCTGCCTGGGCGACTTCGCCCAGAATTACTTCCTCCCCCAGGTCGTCGCCAAAAGAAAGCCCAGCACGGCGAAATTCTACAAAGACCTCGTGGACAATCACCTCGACCCACTCCTGGGCAAGATTCGACTGAGCGATGTCACCACGCTGGACGTTCAGCGTCTCCTCGACGCCCGGTCCTCGCTCTCCCAGGCGAGTGTTCTCCGAATTAAGACCGGAGCGAGCGCACTCCTTTCCTACGCCATCAGGCTGGGGTTCGTCGAGGGAATAAACGTTGCCCGTGAAGCGAAAGCCGAGGGTCAACGAACGGACACGGAAACCTACGCCTACAGTCTCGACGAAGTCTTGCTGATGCTGGAGCGCGTGCCTGAACCGGCTCACACGGTGATCGCCGTCGCAGCATTCGCTGGTTTGCGGGAGTCGGAGATTCGCGGACTGAAGTGGGAGGACTACGATGGAGACTTCCTTCACATTCGGAGGGCGGTGTGGCGCACCCACGTTGGCGATACGAAAACTAGGGAGAGCAAGAACGCGGTTCCTGTGATCGAACCGCTACGGAAAATTCTCGGCGCACATCGGCGAATGCCTGGGAACAGCGAATGGATTTTCGCCGGCGAGAAGATGGGGCGACCACCGCACCTTGATAACCTGAGCCGTCGTGTGATTCGACCTGCTGTCGGCGACCGCTGGCATGGATGGCACGCGTTCCGTCGAGGTCTGGCAACTGTGTTGTTCACCCTGGGCACGCCTGCTGAGATCGCCCGCACCATCCTCCGCCAAGCAGATGTGAGCATCACCCAGGAGCATTACATTCTGCTAAAATCCCAGAAAGAGGGAAGGGTCGCGATGAAAAGGCTGGGGAGAATTGTTAGACAAAAGTTTGACACCCAAGCCCGCAAGAAGCGCTCATCCCAGCGTAAATAGCGGCCAAGCCGACGTAGCTCAGTTGGTAGAGCAGCCGATTCGTAA